>NZ_CP090066.1:2930833-4172500 GCF_021391535.1 Aurantimonas sp. HBX-1 | reverse complement strand
GCAGCGGCGCCCGGCTTTCGGCAGGATGGCAGCCATGAACGACAGACACGGGCAGGCAGCCGGCAATTACGAAGCGATCCTGCGGGCCGCCGGGGTGCGCATCACCCGGCCGCGCCGCACCATCCTGGCGATTCTCGCCGGCGGCGAGGACCATCCGGACGCGCTGGAGATCTTCCGCCGTGCCGCCGAGGTCGACCCGGCGATCTCGCTCTCCACCGTCTACCGGACCATGAAGCTGCTGGAGGAGAAGGGCGCCATCCAGCGCCACGTCTTCGAGGGCGGGCCGTCGCGATTCGAGCACGCCGCCGGACGCCACCACGATCATCTGATCGATGTGGAGACCGGCGACGTGGTGGAGTTCCGATCCGACCGTATCGAACGGCTGCAGGAAGAGATCGCCCGCGAACTCGGCTACGAACTCGTCTCGCACCGGCTGGAACTCTATGCCCGCCGGCGCAAGGACGACTGATTCGGCCTTGGCCGGGCGGCTTCCGCCGACCTAGACGAGCTTGGCGTCGAGACTGACCTTGATCGCGCCGAGCGCCTTGGAGACCGGGCAGCCTTCCTTGGCCTTCTTGGCCAGCTCCTCGAAAGTTGCCGAATCGACGCCCGGGACCTTCGCCTCGAGGCTGAGGGCGCTCTCGGTGATGTCGAAACCGGCCGCACCCTGCTCGACCGACACCACGGCCTGGACCTTCAACTCGGCTGCCGGCGTGCCGTTCTCGGCCAGGAAATGCGACAGCTGCATCGCGAAGCAGCCGGCATGGGCGGCGGCGAGCAGTTCTTCCGGGTTGGTGCCGGAGCGGCCGCTTTCGTCCTCGAATCGCGCCTTGAACGAATAGCCGTGGTCCTGGAGCGCGCCGGACTGGGTGGTGAGCGCGCCGGTTCCGTCCTTCAGGGCACCCTTCCAGATTGCTGTCGCATGACGTTTCATGGGAATTGTCCTTTCGAGCTTCTGTCGCGCCCGGCGCATGTGGTTGCGTAACGCCGGATGGTCGTCGAGCAACCGTTTCGGCGAAGGAGGGTTCCGGCGATACGCGGAGTTTACCCGGCGCGCGTAGGCTCGCCCGCGCCGCCCCGACGACGGCGGATCGAAGGAAGGACGCCGCGATGGCAGAAGCGCTGCTGGTCTACGCCACCGCCCGGCTGCTCGAGGAAAAGGCCGCCTGGCTCGCCCAGCTGTCGAACGAGCGGCATGCGAGCCCGCATACGCTCGAGGCCTACGAGCGGGACCTGCGGCAGTTCCTGGTGTTCCTCACCGGCTACAACGCCCGGGCCGCCGACATGGCCGACCTCGCCGATCTCGGCACCACCGACCTGCGCGCCTTCCTGGCGTCGCGGCGCCGCGACGGCGCCGGCGCCAAGACGCTGGGGCGGGGCCTTGCCGGGGTGCGCTCCTTCGTGCGCCATCTCGAGCGCAAGGGCCTTGCCTCCGCGGCGGGCGCCAAGGCGATGCGGGCGCCGAAGCAGCCGAAATCCCTGCCCCGCCCGCTCAGCGTCGCCGATGCGATGTCGGTGGCCGAGGATGCCGGCGCCTACGCCGCCGAGCCGTGGATTGCCGCCCGCGACACGGCGGTGCTGACGCTGCTCTATGGCTGCGGCCTGCGCATCTCCGAGGCGCTGTCGCTGCCGGGCGATGCGCTGGCGGACCCGGCCGCCCGGTCGATGCCGGTCGCCGGCAAGGGCGGCAAGACCCGGCTGGTGCCGCTGCTGCCGGCGGTCCTGACGGCGGCGGCGGAGTATCGCCGGCTCTGCCCGTATCCGCTCCCCGCCAACGGGCCGCTGTTCCGCGGCGCCCGGGGCGGGCCGCTGAGGCCGCAGATCGTGCAGCGGGCGATGGCGCTGCTGCGCGGCGCACTCGGCCTGCCGGAATCGGCGACGCCGCATGCGCTGCGCCATTCCTTCGCGACGCATCTCCTGTCGGCGGGCGGCGACCTGCGCACCATCCAGGACCTGCTCGGCCATGCCAGCCTGTCGACGACGCAGAACTACACCGCGGTCGACGCCGCCCGGCTGCTGTCGGTGTATGACGATACGCACCCCCGCGCGCGCCGCCGGCGTCCGGTCCCGAATCAAGCGAGAACTGCCTGATGATCCCGCTCCCCGGCCTCGTTCGTTCCGCCGCCGCGCCGCGCCGGCTCCGCACAGTCCTTGCGGCCCTCGCCCTCGGTCTCTGGCTGGGCGCCCCAGGCCCCGTCGCGGCGGCGGCGACGGCGGAAGATCCCTGCCGCGGCAGCAATCTCGTCGAGGCCCTGCGCGCCGACGGAAAGCTGCCGGCGATCGAGGCGGCGGCGGCCGCCGTTCCGGACGGGGAAGGCAAGCTGTTCCGTATCGAGCGGGACGGGGTGGCGCCCTCCTTCCTGTTCGGCACGATGCATCTCAGCGATCCGCGCGTCCTGACGCTGCCGCCCGCCGCGGACGCCGCCTTCGCGGCGTCGGCCCGCCTGGTGATCGAGACCACCGACGCCGCCGACCCGGCCAAGGCGGCGGCGGCGTTCTTCGCGCATCCGGAATTCGTCAATCTGCCGCGCGGCGAGACCCTGGCGAGCCTGCTCGACCCTGCGGACCTCGCGACGGTCGAGGCCGGGCTGACCGCCCGCGGCATCCCGCTGCAGGCGGTCGAGACGCTGCAGCCCTGGTTCACGGCGG
Source organism: Aurantimonas sp. HBX-1 (assembly GCF_021391535.1). Taxonomy (GTDB): domain Bacteria; phylum Pseudomonadota; class Alphaproteobacteria; order Rhizobiales; family Rhizobiaceae; genus Aurantimonas. Next base: position 4,169,851 of record NZ_CP090066.1, on the reverse strand, counting down.
TCAGCCTGATGCTGCCGGCCTGCGAGACGGCGCGCAAGGAGGAGGGCGGTGCGGTGCTCGACACCGCGCTCGCCGAGCGGGCGACGGCGGAAGGCAAGCCGGTGGAGGGGCTGGAGACCGCCGCCGAGCAACTGGAGGCGCTGGCGTCCCTCTCGCTCGACCTGCAGCTCGAAAGCCTCGTCGCCACGGTGGCGCTGTCGGAGCGCATGCCGGACATCATGGAGACGATGCTGGCGCTCTATCTGGAGGGGCGGATCGCGATGATCATGCCGGCCATCGAGGCGGCGGTGCCGAACGGCGGCCTGCTGGTCGGGGCCGGCGAGGGCTACGCGGAGTTCGAGCGCCGCGTCGTCACCGAACGCAACCAGCGGATGGTCGAGCGGATGCAGCCGATGCTCGCCAAGGGCGGCGCATTCGTCGCCGTCGGCGCGCTGCACCTGCCGGGCGAGTCGGGGCTGGTCGCGCTGCTGCGCGAAGAGGGCTGGGAGGTCAGCCGCGCCGATTCGCTTGGTCCGCAGTGACACTGCGACGCACCACAAAGTGAAGAGGTCCGCTCTCTCCCGCCTGTTCGCCGCCCGAAATCACCTCTACGCTTCGCGGACCGCAACAGCCCAAGGAGACCATGCCGCATGAAATCCTTTCTCGCTGTCACCCTCACCGCAGGCCTTCTCGCCGCCGCGTCCAGCGGCGCCATGGCCGCCTGCGCCTCCCACGACATCACTGCCGAGGCCCCGGCGCCGGTCGTGACCGCCGATGCCGGCACCACCGGCACCGCCCCGACGCCGCCCGTCACGACGGATGCCGACAAGAAGGGCTGACGGCAGATCTTCCGAAACGGCAAAGGCCCGGTCGCGCAAGCGACCGGGCCTTTTCGTAACGGCTGATTCACGTGGGACGGCGGATCCGCCGCCCCGATTGCCGGCTCAGATGTGGATCGGCTTGGCGAAGGCGGCGAAGGCCGCCTCGCGCATCACCTCCGACAGCGTCGGATGCGCATGCGACGTCCGCGCCAGATCTTCGGCCGAACCGCCGAACTCGATCAGCAGCGCGGCTTCCGCGATGAGATCGCCGGCGCCGGCGCCGAGGATGTGGCAGCCGAGCACCCTGTCGGTGCGCGGATCGGTGAGGAACTTCACGAAACCGTCGGTCTTCAGCATCGCCCGGGCGCGGCCATTCGCCATGAACGGGAACTTGCCGACCTTGTACTCGACGCCGGCGGCTTTCAGCTCCTCCTCGGTGCGGCCCACCGAGGCGACTTCCGGCGAGGTGTAGACCACCGAGGGAATCGCATCGTAATTCACGTGACCCGCCTGGCCGGCGAGGATCTCCGCCAGCGCCACGCCCTCGTCCTCGGCCTTGTGGGCAAGCATCGCGCCCTTCACCACGTCGCCGATCGCGTAGATCCCGTCGACATTGGTCTTGTAGTGCCCATCGATTTCGATACGGCCGCGATCGTCGAGCGAAACGCCCACCGCCTCGAGCCCGAGCCCATCGGTGTAGGGCTTGCGGCCGGTGGCGACCAGCACGACGTCGGCGGCGAGCGTCTCCGCCTCGCCGCCCTTGGCCGGCTCGAACGTCACCGAAGCGCCGCCGCCATCCTTGCGGGCGACATCGGTGACCTTGGCGCCGAGCTTGAAGGTCAGGCCCTGCTTGACCAGGAGCTTCTGGAACGCCGCGGCGACCTCGCCGTCCATCCCGCCGAGGATCTTGTCGAGGTACTCCACCACGGTGACCTTCGCCCCGAGCCGGGCCCAGACGGAGCCGAGCTCCAGTCCGATGACACCGCCGCCGACGACGACCATCGTCTCCGGCACCTTCTGGAGCGCGATCGCGTCGTCTGACGAGACGATCGTGTCGTGGTCGAACGCGACGTCGACCCCGGGAATGCCGGCGACGGACGAGCCGGTGGCGATGCAGATCGCCTTGGCGGGCAGCGTCTCGGTCGAGCCGTCCTCCTTCGTCACCTCGACCTCGGAAGCGGAAACCAGCTTGCCGGTGCCGATCACCCCGGTGATCTTGTTCTTCTTGAACAGGAAGGCGATGCCGTCGACATTCGACTTCACCGTCTTGTCCTTGTGCTCCAGCATCTTCGGCAGGTTGAGCCGCGGCTCGGCCTCGATGCCGAGCTCGCCGAACGAATGCCCGGCCTCGGCGAACATCTCGGAGGCGTGCAGCAGCGCCTTGGAGGGGATGCAGCCGACATTCAGGCAGGTGCCGCCATAGGTCTTGCGCTTCTCGACGACGGCGACCCGAAGGCCGAGCTGCGCTGCCTTGATGGCGCAGACATAGCCGCCGGGTCCCGATCCGATGACGACGAGGTCGAAGGGTTCAGCCATTTCCAGTCCTGTTCGAAACGTGCGGGCGCGATCGGCCCGGATCAGGTGAGAAGGTCGATGACCATCAGGACGAGCCCGACGATCGACGCGAAGAAGACGACGGTCCGCAGCCACGGAATGCCGAAATAGTAGATGGGGGCGTAGAGAACCCGTGCGAAGAGCCAGAGCTGTGCGCCGGTGAGGCCGAGGCCGCCGGTCTGACCGGACGCGACGAGCGCCAGCGTCAGCCCGACGAAGAGCGCGTAGGTCTCGTTGAAATTCGTCCAGGCGCGCTTGGCGCGCCCCGCCAGGATGCCGGTCGGCTGCGGGTTGTCGTCCCGCGGCTTCACCGCCGTCGCCAGCCCGAGATCCGGCGTCGTCGTCAGGATGTGGATCGTCAGCATGACCAGCGCCAGCACCGCGGACCAGCCGAGCAGCACCAGTTCGGCCGGCATCGCCGTGAAGACTTCTGCGATTTCCGTTTCCATCCCGAGGCTCCTTCTGGGTGGCCGGCGCGGGCACCGGCCTGGTTGCGGCCCGCCCGGCCTACGGCCAGATCGACCGTGCGCCGGACACGTCGAGGATGGCGCCGGTCGAATAGCTGGCCTCGTCGGAGGCAAGCCACAGGATCGCCTTCGCCACCTCCTCGGCGGTGCCCGCCCGCTTCATCGGCAGGCCGGGCCCGAGCTGGGCGACCCGGTCGGGCTGGCCGCCGGAGGCGTGGATGTCGGTGTCGATGATGCCCGGCCGCACGGCGAAGACGCGGATCCCCTCGTCGATCACCTCCTTGGCAAGCCCGACGGTCAGCGTGTCGATGGCGCCCTTCGAGGCGGCGTAGTCGAGATACTGGTCGGGACCGCCGAGCTTGGCGGCGACCGACGAGACGTTGACGATCGCGCCGCCGCTGCCGCCGCGCCCCGTTGCCATGCGGTGGACCGCCTCGCGGGCGCAAAGGAAGCTGCCGGTGATGTTGACGCGGAACATCCGCTCGAGCCGTTCGCCGCTCATCTCGGCGAGGCTGGCCGCCTCGTCGACGATGCCGGCGTTGTTGACGAGCGCGGCGAGCGGCCCGAACCGGTCGGCGGCCCGGAACAGGTCGACGATGTCGGCCTCGCTGCCGACATCGGCCCGCACCGCCATCGCCCGCCCCCCGGCCGCCTCGATGTCGGCCACCACGGTCCCGGCCGCCGCCTCGTTGGTGGCGTAGTTGACGACGACCGCATAGCCCGCCCGGGCGGCAAGCCGGGCGGCGGCGGCGCCGATGCCGCGCGAGCCGCCGGTCACGATCATCACCCGGTCGCCCATCGACGGTCTCCTGCGCTTCGTTTCCGTACCGGCAGCCGGCCTGCCTCGCCCTTAAAGGTCGAGGACCAGCCGCTCGGGATCCTCGAGGCTGTCCTTGACGCGGACGAGGAAGGTCACCGCTTCCTTGCCGTCGACGATGCGGTGGTCGTAGGAGAGCGCCAGATACATCATCGGGCGGATGACCACCTGGCCGCCGATCGCCACCGGCCGGTCCTGGATCTTGTGCATGCCGAGAATGCCGGACTGCGGGGCGTTGAGGATCGGCGTCGACATCAGCGAGCCGTAGACGCCGCCATTCGAGATGGTGAAAGTGCCGCCCTGCATGTCGGCCATGGCGAGCTTGCCGTCGCGCGCGGCGAGGCCGAGCCGGCCGATCTCCTTCTCGATCTCGGCGATCGACATCTGGTCCGCATCGCGAACCACCGGCACGACGAGACCCTTCGGCGTGCCGACGGCGACGCCGATATGAGCATAGTTCTTGTAGACGAGGTCGGTGCCGTCGATCTCGGCGTTGACCGCCGGGATCTCCTTCAGCGCATGGGTGACGGCCTTGGTGAAGAAGCCCATGAAGCCGAGCTTCACGCCGTGCTTCTTCTCGAACAGGTCCTTGTACTTCTTGCGCAGCTCCATGACCGCCGTCATGTCCACCTCGTTGAAGGTGGTCAGCATGGCGGCGGTGTCCTGCGCCTCCTTGAGGCGACGGGCGATGGTCTGGCGCAGCCGGGTCATCTTCACCCGCTCCTCGCGCGACTCCTCGGCCGGGCTGGTCGGGGCGCGGGCGGCCTTCGGCGTCTCCTGCGGCGAGGACGGCGCGCCTCGGCCGATGGCATCGAGCACGTCGCCCTTGAGGATCTGGCCGCGCTTGCCAGAGCCCTCGACATCGCCGTCGGCGAGGCCCTTCTCGTCCATGATCTTCCTGGCCGAGGGTGCCGGCGGCATGTCGCCGCCCGCGCCGTCGCCGGATGTCGCGGCCGGTGCCGCGGCATGGCCCGCTGCCCCGCCGCCGTAATCGGCCTTGGTCTCGGGCGCGACGTCGGCCTTCGCCGGGGCGCTCTTCGGCTTCTCGCTCGGGGCGGTCCCGCCGGCGGCCTTGCCGTCGCCCTCGCCGATCGAGCCGAGCACGGCGCCGACGCCGACGGTTTCGCCCGCCTGCACCGCCACGTCCTCGAGGATGCCGGCCGCCGGTGCCGGCACCTCGACCGTCACCTTGTCGGTCTCGAGCTCGGCGATCGTCTCGTCGAGCTCGACGCGGTCGCCGGGCTTCTTGAACCACTGGCCGATCGTGGCCTCGGTGACGGACTCGCCCAGGGTGGGGACTTTGATCTCGGTGCTCATGGGTGGGTCAGGTCTCTTCGGTCGGGTTTCGGTCGGACGCTCGGCGGGCTCAGCCGAGGGCGTCCTCGAGGAAGGCTTCGAGCTGCTTCAGATGGGTGGACATGGTGCCTGCTGCCGGCGAGGCGGCGGCGAGGCGCCCGGTGTAGCGCACGCGCCGCTTCTCGGCGCCGATATGGTCGAGCACCCATTCCAGATAGGGATCGATGAAGGACCAGGCACCCATGTTCTTGGGCTCCTCCTGGCACCAGACCATCTCCGCGCCCTTGAAGCGCGACAGCTCGTTGATCAGCGCCTTGGCCGGGAACGGGTAGAGCTGCTCGAGCCGCAGCAGGTAGACGTCGTCGGTGCCGCGCTTCTCGCGCTCCTCCAGAAGGTCGTAATAGACCTTGCCGGTGCACATCACGACGCGCCGGATCTTGTCGTCCTTGACGAGCTTGATCGGCGAATCCTTCTGCATCTCCGCGTCGTCCCACAACAGACGGTGGAAGCTCGTGTCGCCCGACATCTCGGCGAGGGTCGAGGTCGCGCGCTTGTGGCGCAGCAGCGATTTCGGCGTCATCAGGATCAGCGGCTTGCGGAAGTCGCGCTTCATCTGGCGGCGCAGGATGTGGAAATAGTTCGCCGGCGTGGTGACGTTGGCGACCTGCATGTTGTCCTCGGCGCACATCTGCAGGAAGCGCTCGAGCCGGGCCGAGGAATGCTCCGGCCCCTGCCCTTCGTAGCCGTGCGGCAAAAGGCAGACGAGGCCGCTCATGCGCAGCCACTTGCGCTCGCCGGAGGAGATGAACTGGTCGAACACCACCTGCGCGCCGTTGGCGAAGTCGCCGAACTGCGCCTCCCAGAGCGTCAGCGCGTTCGGCTCCGACAGCGAGTAGCCATATTCGAAGCCGAGCACCGCCTCTTCCGAGAGCATCGAGTTGATGACCTCGTAGATCGCCTGGCCCTTGGCGACGTTCGACAGCGGGATGAAGCGGTTCTCGTTCTCCTGGTCGTAGAGCACCGAATGGCGCTGGGAGAAGGTGCCGCGTTCGGAATCCTGGCCGGACAGGCGCACCGGATGGCCTTCCGAGACCAGCGTGCCGAAGGCGAGCGCCTCGCCGGTCGCCCAGTCGAGCCCCTCGCCGGTCTCGATCATCTTGGCGCGGTTGTCGAGGAAGCGCTGGATCGTCTTGTGGACAGTGAAGCCCTCGGGCACCCGGGTGAGCCGGTTGCCGATGTCCTTCAGCGTCTTCAGCGGCACGCCGGTGACGCCGCGGCGCGGCTCGTCGGCCTGCTCGGCCTTGCGCAGGCCGGCCCAGGCGCCGTCCAGCCAGTCGGCCTTGTTCGGCAGATAGGACTGGCCCGCCTCGAACTCGTCCTCCAGCGTCTTGCGCCATTCCGCCTTGCGGCTCTCGACCTCGTCGCTGCTGACCACGCCCGCGTCGATCAGGCGCTTGGCGTAGAGCTCCAGCGTCGTCGGATGGCTGCGGATCGTCCGGTACATGATCGGCTGGGTGAACGCCGGCTCGTCGCCTTCGTTGTGGCCGAACCGCCGGTAGCAGAACATGTCGATGACCACCGGCTTGTGGAACTTCATCCGGAATTCGGTCGCCACCTTGGCGGCGTAGACGACCGCCTCGGGGTCATCGCCGTTGACGTGGAAGATCGGCGCCTCGACCATCTTGGCGACGTCCGAGGGATAGGGCGAGGAGCGCGAGAAGCGCGGATTGGTGGTGAAGCCGATCTGGTTGTTGATGATGAAATGCACCGAGCCCGCGACCCGGTGCCCGCGCAGGCTCGACAGGCCGAAGCACTCGGCGACGACGCCCTGGCCGGCAAAGGCCGCGTCGCCGTGGATCAGCAGCGGCAGGATCCGCGAGCGGGTCTCCAGCGGCACGATCTCGTTGCGGGTGCGCCCGGCAAGCGCGTCCTGCTTGGCGCGCGCCTTGCCCAGCACCACCGGGTTGACGATCTCCAGATGCGACGGGTTCGCCGTCAGCGACAGATGCACCTTGTTCTGGTCGAACTCGCGGTCCGACGAGGCGCCGAGATGGTACTTGACGTCGCCCGAGCCCTCGACGTCCTCCGGCTTGAACGAGCCGCCCTTGAACTCGTGGAAGATCGCCCGGTGCGGCTTGGCCATCACCTGGCTGAGCACGTTGAGCCGGCCGCGATGGGCCATGCCGAAGACGATCTCCTGCAGCCCCAGCTGGCCGCCGCGCTTGATGATCTGCTCCAGCGCCGGGATCAGCGCCTCGGCGCCATCGAGGCCGAAGCGCTTGGTGCCCTTGTACTTGACGTCGATGAACTTCTCGAAGCCCTCCGCCTCGATCAGCTTGTTGAGGATCGCCTTCTTGCCCTGGTCGGTGAAGGCGATGCCCTTGTCCGGGCCCTCGATCCGCTCCTGCAGCCAGGCCTTTTCCTGCGGATTGGAAATGTGCGTGAACTCGACGCCGATGGTCGAGCAGTAGGTGCGCTCCAGGACGTCGATGATCTGCCGGATCGTCGCGGTCTCGAGGCCGAGCACGTTGTAGATCAGGATCGGCCGGTCGTAGTCGGCCTCGGTGAAGCCGTAGGCCTCGGGCGACAGCTCGTTGTAGTCGTCGTCGGCGGCCTTGACGATGCCGAGCGGGTCGAGCTTGGCGTGGAGATGGCCGCGCACTCGGTAGGCGCGGATCAGCATCAGCGCCCGCACCGAATCCTGCGTCGCCTGCCGGACCGCCGGGCTGTCGAGATCGACGACGCCGGATTCCTCGGTCTTCTGCCGGACCTTGGTCTCGATCTTCTTCTCGACCGTCGCCCAGTCGCCGTCGATGGCCGAGATCAGGTCGCCATTGGCGACGATCGGCCAGTTGGCGCGCTCCCAGGACGGGCCGCTGGCGCTCTTCAGCACCGCCGCCCTGTCGTCCTTCAGCTCCTTGAAGAAGTCGCGCCACTCGGCGGATACCGAATTCGGATCCTCTTCGTAGCCGGCGTACAGCTCCTCGATATAGCCGGCATTGCCGCCATAGAGGAACGAGGTGAGTGCGAGCGTTTCGTTCGCCTGATTGCGTGCCATCGGTACCGTCGCGGCGTCGGTTCGGGACGCCGTCTCCTTGTTTGCCTCTGCGACGATCGCAGCCCGTTCGGCAGCGACCGTCCGTCACCTCTAGTCCCTATTCCGGCAAAGCCATGGCGCCAGGGAGCAATTGCGCGTGTGATCCGCCCGTGAAGGCGGATTAGCCCTTCAGTACCTCGACGAGGGTCTTGCCGAGCTGCGCCGGCGACGGCGAGACGCGGATGCCCGCGGCCTCCATCGCCGCGATCTTGTCCTCGGCGCCGCCCTTGCCGCCGGAAACCACGGCGCCGGCATGGCCCATGGTCCGCCCGGCCGGCGCGGTGCGTCCGGCGATGAAGCCGACCATCGGCTTCTTGCGGCCCTTCTTCGCCTCGTCGGCGAGGAACTGCGCCGCCTCTTCCTCGGCCGAGCCGCCGATCTCGCCGATCATGATGATCGACTGCGTCGCGTCGTCGGCGAGGAACATCTCGAGGATGTCGATGAATTCCGTTCCCTTCACCGGGTCGCCGCCGATGCCGACGGCCGTCGTCTGGCCGAGGCCCTCGTTGGTGGTCTGGAAGACCGCCTCGTATGTAAGCGTTCCCGAGCGCGATACGATCCCGACATTGCCCTTCTTGAAGATGTTGCCCGGCATGATGCCGATCTTGCACTCTTCCGGCGTCAGCACGCCGGGGCAGTTGGGGCCGAGCAGGCGCGAATTGGAGCGGTCGAGCCGCGCCTTGACCTTGACCATGTCCATCACCGGGATGCCCTCGGTGATGCAGACGATCAGCGGGATCTCTGCCTCGATGGCCTCGAGGATCGCCGCCGCGGCGCCGGCCGGCGGCACGTAGATGACCGAGGCGTCGGCGCCGGTGCTGTCACGCGCCTCGGCGACGGTGGCGAAGATCGGCAGCGTCGTGCCGTCGAGGCCCGAGGTCCAGCGCTCGCCGCCCTTCTTGGGATGGACACCGCCGACCATCTGCGTGCCGTAATAGGCCAGCGCCTGCTCGGTGTGGAACGTGCCGGTCTTGCCGGTCAGGCCCTGGACGATGACCTTGGTGTTCTTGTCGACGAGAATGGACATGGGGTTCCCTGATCAAAATCTTGCGGAAGGCGAATGGTCATTCGCCGAATTGCGGTCTGGACCGTCGGCAATACCCGGCCCGGGCGGTCGTCATCCTCGGGCACCGTCCCGAGGATCCAGTGCTCCGGTCGCGCCGAGCGCGGCGGTCCGTAAGCCCTGGTGTGCATATCCTCGGGCCGGTGCCCGAGGATGACGGTGGCGCATGGCGAGTGCGGCGCTCAAGGTCGGTTGGATCTTGTGCTCACTCGCCATCGCCCTTTGCCCTTCGCGTCAACCGACCGCCGCGACGATCTTCTTGGCCGCGTCGTCGAGGTCGTCCGCCGCCGTGATGGCGAGGCCGCTCTCGTTGAGGATGGCCTTGCCCTTGTCGACGTTGGTGCCCTCGAGGCGCACCACCAGCGGCACCTTCAGCCCGACTTCCTTCACCGCGGCGACGACGCCCTCGGCGATGATGTCGCACTTCATGATGCCGCCGAAGATGTTGACCAGGATGCCCTTCACCGCCGGATCGGCGGTGATGATCTTGAAGGCAGCCGTCACCTTCTCCTTGTTGGCGCCGCCGCCGACGTCGAGGAAGTTCGCCGGCTCCTTGCCGTAGAGCTTGATGATGTCCATCGTCGCCATGGCGAGGCCCGCGCCGTTGACCATGCAGCCGATGTCGCCGTCGAGCGCCACGTAGGCAAGGTCGTATTTCGACGCCTCGATCTCCTTGGCGTCCTCCTCGCTCTCGTCGCGCAGCGCCTTGACGTCGTCATGGCGGAACAGCGCGTTGCCGTCGAACGACACCTTGGCGTCGAGCACGCGCAGGCGCCCGTCGGTCATGACGATCAGCGGGTTGATCTCGAGAAGGCTCATGTCCTTCTCGGTGAAGGCCTTGTAGAGGATCGGGAACAGCGTCTCGCCGTCCTTTGCCGCCTGGCCGGAGAGCTGCAGCGCCTCGTTCAGCTTGGCGACATCGGCCGACGTCACGCCGGCTTCGGGATCGATGGCGACGTTGATGATCTTTTCCGGCGTATCGTGCGCGACCGTCTCGATGTCCATGCCGCCCTCGGTGGAGACGACAAAGGCGACGCGCCCGACCGCGCGGTCGACGAGGATCGAGAGATACAGCTCGCGGTCGATGTCGGCGCCGTCCTCGATATAGAGGCGGTTGACCTTCTTGCCGGCATCGCCGGTCTGCTTGGTCACCAGCGTGTTGCCCAGCATCTCCCGGGCATTGGCGACGGCCTCTTCGACCGACTTGGCCAGCCGCACGCCGCCCTTGGCGTCCGGCCCGAGCTCCTTGAACTTGCCCTTGCCGCGGCCGCCGGCATGAATCTGGCTCTTGACCACGTAGAGCGGGCCGGGCAGCTGCCGCGCGGCGGCCTCGGCCTGCGACGCGTCGGTGATCGCCACGCCTTCGGCGACCGGGGCGCCAAAGCCCTTGAGCAGTTCCTTGGCCTGATATTCGTGGATGTTCATCTGGGTCTCCCGGCCTCTGGGCGGAGCATAAGGAAAGGGGCCGGGATCAGCCGGCCCCTCGGGGATTATTTCAGGTTCGGCGCGATCGCCTGGCAGGCTTCCATCAGGCCGCGCACGGAGCCGACCGATTTCTCGAACTGCGCCTTCTCGTCGCCCTCGAGATCGATCTCGATGATGCGCTCGACGCCGTCGGCGCCGATCACGCAGGGAACGCCAACATACATGTCGCGCTGGCCGTACTGGCCGGAAAGGTTCGCCGCGCAGGGCAGGACGCGCTTCTTGTCCTTCAGGTAGCTCTCGGCCATCTCGATCGCCGACGCCGCCGGGGCGTAGTAGGCCGAGCCGGTCTTCAGGAGGCCGACGATCTCGGCGCCGCCGTCGCGGGTGCGCTGGACGATCTCCTCGAGCCGCTCCTTGGAGCACCAGCCCATCTTGACGAGGTCGGTGAGCGGGATGCCGGCGACGGTCGAATAGCGCGTCAGCGGCACCATCGTGTCGCCGTGGCCGCCGAGCACGAAGGCGGTGACGTCCTCGACCGAGACCTTGAACTCGTCGGCGAGGAAGGTGCGGAACCGGCCGGAGTCGAGCACGCCGGCCATGCCGACGACCTTCGCCTTGGGCAGGCCGGAGAACTTCTGCAGCGCCCAGACCATCGCGTCGAGCGGGTTGGTGATGCAGATCACGAAGGCGTCGGGGGCGTATTTGGCGATGCCGGCGCCGACCTGTTCCATGACCTTGAGGTTGATGCCGAGCAGGTCGTCGCGGCTCATGCCCGGCTTGCGCGGCACGCCGGCGGTGACGATGCAGACATCGGCGCCCTCGATGCCGGCGTAGTCGTTGACGCCCGACAGATGCGCGTCGAAGCCCTCGACCGGACCGGACTGGGCGATGTCGAGCGCCTTGCCCTGCGGCGTGCCCTCGGCGATGTCGAACAGGACGATGTCGCCGAGTTCCTTGAGGCTCGCCAGATGGGCGAGCGTGCCGCCGATCATGCCGGATCCGATGAGTGCGATCTTGTTACGTGCCAACGCCATTCCCTCCTGCCGCGCGCGATGGGTGGCCGGCGCGCCGATGACTCCTGACGGCGCACACGATGCCCGTCCCATACCCGGACTGCGCCGAAGGGGTCCGTCTCTCGCGCTGGTGCGCGGGATGCAGGAAAGCCGCAACGGTGCCGCCGTTGGGGTCGAGCCAATAGACCGGCTCGCGCTTTCATGCAACCGCTGAAAGCAAGGCCAGCAATTTCAACCGGTTGTATTACTCAGGACTTACGTAAGAGTAATTCGGAAGTGGTATTTGTTTCAACGGGCCAGGCCTCGGACCGGCGTCAGCCGGGCTGCGCGGCCGGCACCGAAGGGGTCGGCGCGGCGGCCGGCCCGGCGCTCGCGCGGCCGAGATAATCGTCCGAACGCATCTCGATCAGCCGCGAGGCGGTGCGGTCGAACTCGAACGCCTCGGTGCCCTTGTCGCCCTGATAGAGCGCCTCGGCGGGCGCCGCCGCCGACATCACCAGCCGCCGCCCGGCGTCGTAGAGCGCATCGACCAGCATGATGAAGCGCTTGGCCTCGTTGCGCTCGGCGATGGTCATCACCGGCACGTCGTCGATCATCACCGTGTGGAAGCGGCGGGCGATGGCGAGGAAATCCTGCGCGCCGAGCGGCCGCGTCAAGAGGTCCTGGTAGGTGAAGCGCGCGGCGCCGGCGCCGGCCCGCGGCACGGCGACCGTCCGCCCCTTGACCGAGAGCGAGGCGTGCCCCTCGCGGGTGCCGGCAAGCAGCGCCGCCCAGGCGGCGTCCATGCGCGCCGCCGCGTCGGGGCCGAGCGGCGTCACGTAGCAGTCGTCGCTGCCGATCGCCGCCAGCCGGTAGTCCTCGGCCCCCGCCAGTTCGACGATGTCGGTCCGGGCCTTCAGCATGTCGACGAAGGGCAGGAACAGCGGCCGGTTGAGACCGTCGCGATAGAGGTCGTCCGGCGCGACGTTGGAGGTGGCGACGAGGGTGACGTCGGCCTCGAACAGCGCCTTGAACAGCCGCGACAGGATCATCGCGTCGGCGATGTCGGTGACCGAGAACTCGTCGAAGCAGAGCAGCCGCGCGCTGCGCGCGATGTCGGCGGCGACCGGCGGGATCGGGTCGTCGCCCTTGGCGGTGCCGGCCTTGACCGCGTCGCGATGCGCGCCGATGCGGGCGTGGACGTCGCCCATGAAGTCGTGGAAATGCACCCGGCGCTTGGCCGCGACCGAGCTCTGCCGGAAGAACATGTCCATCAGCATGGTCTTGCCGCGCCCGACATCGCCGTGGATGTAAAGCCCCTTGATCGGCTCGGCCGGCCGCGACTTGCCGAACAGCCAGCCGAGGGCGCTGTGCTTGGAGGCGACGGTGGCGGCGGAGAGGACGCGGTCGAGACGGTCGAGGCGGTCGGCGACCCGGCGCTGTGCCGGGTCTGCCTCGATCTCCCGGGCGGTGATCAGGCGTTCGAGCGCGGATCGGACAGGCCCGCGGGCCTGCGCCGGTTCACGCGAGACGGGGCTCGCCATCGAAACTCCAGGATAGGGAAGAGGAAAGGTGGCGGCATCGGCCGCCGCGCCGGCGGGCTCCTTGGCAGGGGCCTGGTGCGCAGCCGGCCGCTTCCGCGGCCGGCTGCGGTCGCCTCAGCGGTAGAGGCTGATCTGCTGGCCGCTCGTGGTCGTGCCCTCGTAGCGCGCGCCGCCGGCCGAATTCAGGTTGGCGACCGTCGTGCCGCCGGAATCCTTCAGCACCACCTGGCTGCCCGAGACGTCCCAGGCGGAGACGTCCGCGACCGTTCCGGGGCAGCCGCGCGAGGCGGCGCGATAGCCGCCGGTCCACTGCGTCAGCGACAGGATGATCTGGCAGTTGCCACCCGTGGTGGTGACCCGATAGGCGCCGAGCACCTCGCCGCGGGTCAGCGTCTTGCCGCCGACCGAGGCGACCTGCGTGCCGCCGGCGCCAGCCGTACCGTTCGGCTCGGTCGCGGCGGTGTCCGTGCCGGCGTTCATGTCGGTCATGCTCGGCGGCGGCGGCGGGGGCGGCGGCGGCAGCTGGTTGCTGGCCACCTGCCCGGTCGGCGCCGGCGTCAGCGAGCTCGGCCCGCTCGGCATGCTGGTGTCCATCGTCGGCATCGAGCGCGAGCACCCTGCCGCCACGAGCAACGCCGCCAGCGCTACTCCGGTCTTCATCGATCGCGTCATCGCACATTTCCCCCGGGACATATTCTGTCAATTGCGGGCTCGGGCCGTCTGCCCGGAACCGTTCCCGGCCATAAAGCGGGCGTCGGCCCGTCATCGCAAGGCTCAACTGTGCCAAAATGCGACGCAGGGTGGCGATTGTGACCCCCAATCCACGAAAAACCGGTGAGCCCGGCAGCAATTTTCCGGTCCCCACGCTTGACAGGCATCCTCGCGTGGGTCGTCCGGCTATTCCAGCGGCCGCATGAAATCGCCGGTCTCGGGGTCCATTGCCCACAACTCGCCGCGTGCAATGTCCACCCAGGCGCCGTGCAGCGACAGCTTGCCCTCGCTCTCCAGCGCGACGATCGGCGGGAAGGTCCGCAGATTGGCGATGGAATAGCGAATGGCGATGCGCTCCAGCGCGGCATGGCGCTCGAAATCCGTCATGTGGTCGTTGGAGCCGACCGCCCGCGCCACCGGATCGAGCAGGCTCATCCACTTGCCGATGAAGTCGCCCGGCGACAGCGGCTCGGCGGCCGGCGACAGGGCGGCGTGGATGCCGCCGCAGCCGCCGTGGCCGAGCACCACGATATGCTGGACCTTCAGCGCATGGATGGCGAATTCCAGCGCCGCCGAGGTCGAATGATATTCGCCGTCCGGCTCGTAGGGCGGCACCAGGTTGGCGACGTTGCGCACCACGAAGATCTCGCCCGGCGCGGTGTCGAAGATGATCTCCGGCGCTGTCCGGGAGTCGCAGCAGGCGATGACCATGGTCTTCGGCTGCTGGCCGGCTTCGGCGAGCTGGCGCAGGCGCTGGCGCTCCGACGGCAGGCGCTTGTCGAGGAAGCTCTGGTAGCCGGTGAGAAGGTGCTCGGGGAGAAAGCGGGTCATGGCGAGACCAGTAGCGTTTTGCTGCGGCGCGATCAATCCGGATCGGACCCCGCCAAGTCAAGCCCAGATGGCGATGGGGAGCCCGTGGCAATCGCTGTCCGGCGGGTCCGGGTAGGGCCGCGCCATCCCGGCTGCCCGGCGGGCCGCGACCAGCAGCAGGGCGGCCGCGTCGACGAGGTCGACCAGCGCGCTGCCGGGTGGCGGCGGCGCATAGAGGAAACGCCGGGGAATGCCGCACCGGCACAGCAAGGCGCGCCGCTCCTCGATCCCGGCGGCGTCGACGACATTGCGGATGCGCTTCGGCGTCGTCATCGCCGCCCCGTCGTTCAGGGCCATGAAGGCGGCTTCCGGATGGCTCTCCACCACCCGGGCAAGCAGGGCGGGCCGGGACCGCAGCACCCCATCCAGCTCGAGAATCCTCGGGAACATCGAGAACCCCTGGATCGACATTCCGCGGGGCGGGCTGGAGGTCCGGCGCGCGATGTCGCAGCTGCGCGTATGCGCCTCGCGACGGGCGAGCTCACTCGCATAAGGCGGGCCCGCGGCTTCCACGGCGCGCCGCGAGGGGGTCGAGAAGACACTCGACTGGCGCATGCCCAGCAAGGGGCGCACGGCCTTCTCCGCCGCCCGCCCGGGCCCGTCGATCCGCTCCGGCAGCCCGATCGGCATGCCGACGACGATCTCTGCCGCCTCGCCGGCCGCGTCGAGGAGAAAGCCGAAGCGCGGAAACACCCGCGCCGTCGGGTCCGCCGATCCCGGCAGCGCCTGCACCGCCAGCCAGCCGCCGCGGCAGGCGCTGACCCCGCAGATTTCCGCGCCGCTCGGGAAGACCGCCGGCACGGGGCCGCTCAGGCTCGCCGGTTGCCGCCCGGGAAGGCCAGGCGGCGCATCTGCACCATCGCCATCGGATGGCGCAGGCTGTCGCTGTCGATCTCCACGGTCAGTTCGTCGGCGCCGCGCTTGCGGGTCCGCGCCAGGATCTCGAACACCGTGGCGGTGGTGGTCTGCAGCGCCTTCTCCGAGCCAAGGCCGGAAAGGATGCGGGCAAGGAACACCGCCGCCGTCAGGTCGCCGAGACCGTGCGGCGCGTCGTCGATCGAGCGGTGCTCGGCGAGCAGCGCCGTGAAGTCGTGGACCAGCAGATTGCCGATGCCGCCGCGCAGCATCGGAAAGGCCGAGGTCACCAGCAGCTTGTCCGGCCCGAGGGTGCTGGCCGCCTCGGCGATATGGGCGTTGTCGGCGAGTTCGAGGCCGCAGAGCAGCTCCAGTTCGAACCGGTTCGGCGTAGCGATGTCGGCCAGCGGGATCAGCCGGTCGCGGATGACTTCCAGCGTCGCCTGCGACTGGTACAGCCGGCCTTCGTCGCCGATCACCGGATCACAGAGGTAAATCGCCCGGGGATTGGCCCGCTTGACCGCCTCGACCAGCCGCGCCGCGGGCTCTACCTGCTCGCTGCCGCCGAAATAGCCGGTGAGGATGGCGCCCACCTCGCTCAGCCAGGGCGAGCCGGCGAGATCGTCGACCAGGGCGGCGAAGTCCGCCGGCGGCGGCACGATCCGCGTCGCCTTGCCGTGCCCGGCATGCCAGGGCAGCGTCACGGTCGGCACCGACCAGACCGGAAAGCCCAGCGACTCCAGCGCGAACACCACGGCGCGGTTGCCCACCGTGCCGCGCGCCACGTGGCTGGAAATCGAGATCACGGCCGGGCGGTCATGCGGACGCAGGGGTTCGGCGATCGACACGGCGCTCAGTCGCCGAACAGCTGGGACGCGAGCAGCAGCGCGAGCACCACGAA
Source organism: Aurantimonas sp. HBX-1 (assembly GCF_021391535.1). Taxonomy (GTDB): domain Bacteria; phylum Pseudomonadota; class Alphaproteobacteria; order Rhizobiales; family Rhizobiaceae; genus Aurantimonas. Next base: position 4,153,459 of record NZ_CP090066.1, on the reverse strand, counting down.
GCCGACGACCCCCGCCAGCCGGCCGATCCGCGTCCCGATGACCTCGAGCCGGTCGTTCTGGTCGGCGTCGCCCGCCATGAAATGCGACCGGGTGCGGGTCAGCATCGCCTCGGTATGCGCCCCGACCTGCGGCTCCGTCTCCTGGCGGATCCGGTCGAGAATGGCCTTCGCCTCGCGCTGCCGTGCATCGTCGTCATGATGGCGTGTCATGACAGACTCTGTGTCGGAAAAGCCGCGCGAGGGCAACTGTGCGCCGCCAATGTTCGGCTTCTGGATCGCCGGACGATACGCTAGAGTGCCGCGAAACGGGCCCTGCGGCCCCCGACCGTCCGGAGACCACCATGCAGCTTGCCGACCGCGCCCGCCCCACCGGCGCCCGCGCCCTCCTGACCGGCCTTGCGCTGATGCTCCTGGTGCCGCTGCTGTCGGCCTGCGGGATCAACGCGATTCCCACCTACCAGGAGCAGGCGAGGGCCGCCTGGGCGCAGGTCGAGAACCAGTACCAGCGCCGCAGCGACCTGATCCCCAACCTCGTCGAGACGGTGAAGGGCTTCGCGGCGCAGGAGCGCGAGGTGCTGACCGCGGTGGTCGAGGCGCGGGCAAAGGCCACCCAGACGCAGATCAACGCCGACCAGCTGACCGATCCGGCCGCCGTGCAGAAGTTCCAGGCGGCGCAGGACGAGCTCTCCGGCGCGCTGTCGCGCCTGCTGGTCACCGTCGAGGCCTATCCGGAACTGCGCTCCAACCAGAACTTCCTGGCGCTGCAGAGCCAGCTGGAAGGCACCGAGAACCGGATCTCGGTCGCCCGCCGCGACTACATCGAGGCGGTGCGGGTCTACAACACCGAGCTGCGCACCATCCCGGGTCGCTGGATCGCCGCGATCTTCTATTCCGATGCCGAGCCGATGCAGCCATTCACCGCCACCGCGGGCTCGGCTACCCCGCCAACGGTCAATTTCGGCAACTGATGGCCTGGCTGACCGGGCGCACCCTGCCGGCGACAGCGGTCGCGCCGGCCTGCCGGGCGGCCGCCGCGCGACTGGCGGCGCTGTTGCTGGTGCTGCTGCTGGCCCTGCCCGCTGCGGCCCAGGAGTTCCCGGCCCTCACCGGCCGGGTCGTCGACACCGCCGACCTCCTCGACCCTTCGGCCGAAGCGGCGCTGACCGAGCGGCTCGCCGCCTTCGAGGCGACGTCAAGCGATCAGGTCGTGGTCGCGACGGTGCCGGACCTCGGGGGCTACGAGGTCGCCGACTACGCCAACCGCCTGGCGCGGCAATGGGCGATCGGCCAGGCGGGCGAAGACAACGGGGTCGTCCTCCTGGTCAGCCGCGACGACCGCAAGGTGCGGATCGAGGTGGGCTACGGGCTCGAGGGCACGCTCACCGACGCGCTGTCCCGCCTGATCATCGAGAACGACATCCTCCCCGCGTTCCGCGCCGACGATTATCCCGGCGGCATCTCGCGCGGCGTCGACGGCATCCTGAAGGTGCTGTCGGGCAATGCCGCCGAGCTCGAGGCAAGGGCGGAGCGCAACCAAAGCTGGTCCGAGGAAGACCTCGCCGAAGGGCTGTTCTCGCTGTTCTTCTTCGGTGTCTGGGTCTTCGTCATCGGCATGTTCCTGATGACCCGCCTGGCCCGGATGCGCGGCCGCAAGGTCGGCAAGAACCGCTATCGCTGGCTCGGCATGACTTGGGCGATGGGCGCAGGCTCCGGCATGGGTGGCGGCTCGTTCGGCGGCGGCGGGTTCGGCGGCAGCGGCGGGGGCGGCTTCTCCGGGGGCGGCGGCTCGTTCGGCGGCGGCGGATCCTCGGGGAGCTGGTAGATGGCGCAACTGACCTTCACGCCGGCCGACCACGCCCGCATCACCGACGCCATCCGCGCCGCCGAGGCCCCGACCACCGGCGAAATCTATGCCGTCTTCGCGCGCTCCAGCGACGCCTATGTCTTCGTCCCGGCGACCGTCGCGCTCGGCCTGTCGCTGCTGGCGGCGCTCGTCGCCGTGCTGCTGGCGCCGCTGGCGGGCTTCGCCATCTCAGCGCTGGCCCTGGTGCTCAGCCAGCTCGCCGCAACCATGCTGCTGCTCGTGCTCTTCGCCGCGGTGCCGCGGCTGCGCCTCGCCTTCGTGCCGCAGGCCATCGCCGAGGAGCGGGCACACCGCATGGCGCTGGCGCAGTTTTTCGCCCACAACCTCCATTCGACCAAGGGGCGGACCGGCATCCTGATCTTCGTGTCCGAAGCCGAGCACTATGCCGAAGTCCTGGCCGATGCCGGGATCGCCGCTAAGGTGCCGCAGGCGGCATGGGACCAGATCGTGGCCGGCCTGATCGACGCCGCCCGGGAGGATCGCCTCGCCGAAGGCTATATCGCGGCGATCACCGCCGCCGGCGCGATTCTCGCCGAACATTTCCCCGGCGACCACCGCAATCCGAACGAGATCCCTGACCGGCTGGTCGAGATCTGACAGCCGGCCGGCCGGCGCGGCGCGGCCGGCGCCGCTGCTATCGCGCCATCGAGTGATATTCGGCGTTCGGGCGCATGTCCGTCGCCGCGGCGACGCGGTTCGACATGGCGAAGAAGGCGGCGACCGACGCGATGTCGAAGATCGCGCGGTCGCTGTAGCCGGCGTCACGCAGCTTTTGCCGGTCCGCCTCGACGATCGTGTCCGGCCGCTCGGTCAGCTTGACGACGAAATCGAGCATCGCCGTGCGCTGTGCATCGAGCCCGGCGGCGCGCCAGTTCTGCGCGATCTCCTCGCCAAAGCCAGGGTCCCCCGACAGCTGGCGCACCGCCGCGCCGTGCGCGGTCAGGCAGTAGTGGCAATGGTTGATCGCCGAGACGACCACCGCGATGATCTCGCGGTCGAGCTTGGAGAGCTCGCCCGGCGCCAGCATCAGCTCGTTGTAGAAGGTCGAGAAGGCATCCAGCTTCGCCTCGTCGAAGGCGTAGGCGCGGAGCACGTTCGGCACCAGGCCGAGCTTCTCCACGCATTTGGCGAAATAGGCTTCGGTCCGTTCCGACAGCGGCGCCTGCGGCACCAGATCGAGCGCCATGACCGGGCGCGTTTCCTGCTTGTCCATGATGCCTCCGCCGGCGCCCCGATCGCCGTTCCGGCGTCGAACATCGGGCGCACTCCCCTATGATAGGTCTCGCGAGCCATCACGGCGAACGGGCAGGGGGCACAGCATGAGCCATCGCGATATCGGCAAGGCGGAGATACTGACGGCGGTGGTGGCCGCCGCCGGGGAGGGCAGCCCGGTGGCGGCGCTCGCCCCGCTGCTTTTCGCTCGGCCGCCCGCCGACGATCTCGCCGCCTTCTCTCCGGAAGCGCTGGCCGCGGCCGCGACGGCCGCCGTCGCCGCCCTCGAGGCGCACCGGCCGGGCCAGCCGGTGGTGCGGATCGAGCGCCCAACGGCGTTCGCAAGGCACGGCGAGGCTCAGGATCTGGTCACCGTGGTCAGTGACGACATGGCGTTCCTGTTCGATTCCCTCGCCGCCGAGGTCGTCGAGAAGTCGCCCGGCATCAACTACATCTCGCATCCGGTCCTCGACGTCCGCCGCGCCGGCGACGGCAGCCTGGAGAGCTTCTCGGTTTCCCACCCGAGCGATTCGGGATCGGGATCCGCCTTGCGCACCAGCCTGATCCAGTTCGCGGTGGACCCGCATGGCGAACGCCAGGCGGCCCCCGCGCTGAAGGCCTCGCTCGAGCGTATCCTCACCGAGGTGCGCCAGGCGAACATGGATTTCGGCGCGATGCGCGAGCGCGTCACCGTCGCGGTCGCGGCCCTGCGCCGCCGGGCCGAGAGCCTTCCCGACGAAGCCGAGCGGACCCTCGTCGCGGAATCCACCGCACTGCTGGAATGGCTGCGGGACGACAATTTCATCTTCCTCGGCTGCCGCGAATACGACTATCTCCCGGAGGCCGGCGGCGAGGCCATGGCGCGCCGCTCGGCGGAGGGTCTGGGCATCCTCGCCGATCCCGACGTGCGCATTCTCGGCCGCCCGGCCCGGCCGCTGACCACGACGCCGGAAATCCGCGCCTTCCTGGAGGCGCCAACGCCGCTGATCGTCACCAAGGCCAACGCCCGCTCGCGCGTGCATCGGCGCGCCTACATGGACTATGTGGGGATCAAGGAATACGACGATTCCGGCCGCTTCGCCGGCGAGGTCCGGATCGTCGGCCTGTTCGCCTCCAGCGCCTACACCCAGTCGATCCTGACCATCCCCTATCTGCGCCTCAAGGCCCAGACGGTGATCGCCCGCTCCGGCTTCCGGCCCGGCTCGCATTCCGGCAAGGCGCTGCTCAACGCGCTGGAATCCTACCCGCGCGACGAGGTCTTCCAGATCGACGTCGACCTCCTGGAGGAATTCGCCGCCACCATCGTCGAACTCGGGGAACGGCCCCGCGTGCGGATCCTGCCGCGGGTCGACCGCTTCGACCGCTTCGTCTCGGTGATCGTCTTCGTGCCGCGCGACCGCTACGATTCCCGGCTGCGCGAGCGCATTGGCCTCTTGCTCGCCGAGGCCTATGACGGGCACGTCTCGGCCTACTACCCGGCCTTCCCGGAAGGTCCGCTCGCCCGCGTCCACATCATCATCGGCCGCGTCGGCGGCAAGACGCCCGACATCGATCCGGCACGTCTCGAGGCCCGCATCGTCGAGATGGCGAAGAACTGGGACGACGCCTTCGCCGCCGCCCTCGCCCGCGCCGGCCGGCCGGCCGAGCTGGCGAGTGTGGCGCCGGGCCTGCCGGACAGCTACCGCGACGTCATCGCGCCCGAGGAGGCGGTGACCGACGGCGAGATCATCCTGAACCTGCAGCCGGCCCAGGCGCTGCAGATGGACTTCTACCGCCGCGACGGCGATCCGGCCGAACTCATGCGCCTCAAGGTCTACCATCTCGGCCGCGCCGTCTCGCTGTCGACGCGCGTGCCGATCCTGGAGAACATGGGGTTCGGCGTCGTCTCGGAGCGCACCTTCCGGATCGCCCGGCCGGACGGCGAGATCGTCCACCTGCACGACATGGACCTGGTGCGCCGGCGCGGCGGCCCGATCGAGCTGAACGGCGCCGGACGGCCGCTGGAGGCGACCTTCGCCGCGGTCAGCGCCGGCCGCATCGAGAATGACGGCTTCAACGCGCTGGTGCTGGAGGCGGGGCTCGGCTTCCGCCAGGCGAACGTGCTGCGGGCCTATGCCCGCTATCTGCGGCAGGCCGGGCTCTCCTATTCCCCGGACTACATCGCCGAAACGCTGCTGCGCCAGCCGGCCGTCGCCCGGCTGCTCTGGCAGCTCTTCGAGACCGCCTTCGACCCGGCCCGTGCCGCCGCGCCCGGCCCGGCGCCGGCAGAACCAGGCACCGACGCCGCCCCGGCCGAGCCCGAACGGCGCAGCGCCCAGGCCGCCGAAGCGCGCGGCGCCGGCGATATCCACGCCGCCATCATCGAGGCGCTGGACGAAGTCGATTCCATCGACGACGACCGCATCATCCGGCGCTTCCTCGGCGTCATCCTCGCGACGCTCCGCACCAATTTCTACGCCGTCGACGGCATCTCGTCCGTCCCCGATTCCGAGCCCGGCCGCGTCGATCCGGCGCTCGCCTTCAAGCTCGATTCAGCCGCCGTCGAGGGCCTGCCGGCGCCGGTGCCGTTCCGCGAGATCTTCGTCTTCGACGCAAGGGTCGAAGGGGTGCACCTGCGCTTCGGCAAGGTCGCCCGCGGCGGCCTGCGCTGGTCCGACCGGGCGCAGGACTACCGCACCGAAGTGCTCGGCCTGGTGAAGGCCCAGCAGGTCAAGAACGCCGTCATCGTGCCGGTCGGCGCCAAGGGCGGCTTCTATCCCAAGCAGCTCCCGGACACCGGCGACCGCGACGCATGGTTCGCCGCCGGGCGCGCCGCCTACGTGGTGTTCGTCGCCTCGCTGCTGTCGGTCACCGACAACATCGTCGGCGACGCGGTCGTCACGCCGCCGCTGATCCGGCGCCATGACGGCGACGACCCGTATTTCGTCGTCGCCGCCGACAAGGGCACCGCGACCTTCTCCGACACCGCCAACGCCATCGCCCAGTCGGCGGATTTCTGGCTCGACGACGCTTTCGCTTCCGGCGGCTCGGCGGGCTACGACCACAAGGCGATGGGCATCACCGCGCGCGGCGCCTGGGAAGCGGTGAAGCGGCATTTCCGCGAACTCGGCCGCGACATCCAGGCCGAGCCCTTCACCGTCGTCGGCTGCGGCGACATGTCGGGCGACGTCTTCGGCAACGGCATGCTGCTGTCGCGGCAGACGCGGCTGATCGCCGCCTTCGACCACCGCGACATCTTCATCGATCCCGATCCGGATCCGGAAATCTCCTTCGCCGAGCGCCAGCGGCTCTTCGCCCTCCCCCGCTCCTCCTGGACCGACTACGACCGCGACCGGCTCTCTGCCGGCGGCGGCGTCTATTCGCGGCGCGACAAGCTGATCCGCCTGTCCGAGGCGGGCGCCGCGGCGATCGGCTGGGATCGCCGCCAAGGCACCGCGGCCGAACTCATCGCGGCGATCCTCAAGGCGCCGGCCGACCTCCTCTGGTTCGGCGGCATCGGCACCTATGTCCGCGCCTCGGGCGAGACCAATGCCGAGGTCGGCGACCGCGCCAACGACGCGCTGCGCGTCACCGGTCTTGACCTGCGCGCCAAGGTCGTCGGCGAGGGCGCCAATCTCGGCGTCACCCAGAAGGGCCGCATCGAGTTCGCCCGGTCGGGCGGGCGGATCAACTCCGACGCCATCGACAATTCCGCCGGCGTGAACACCTCCGACGTCGAAGTGAACATCAAGATCGCGCTGAAGGGCCCGATGGAGGACGGGCGCCTGCCGCGCCCGGACCGCAACGCGCTGCTGGCGTCGATGACCGACGAGGTCGCCGAACTGGTGCTCGCCAACAATTACGAGCAGACGCTGGCGATCTCGCTGGAGCAGCGGCTGGGGGTTTCGGCCCTGGCGCTGCAGGCGCGCTTCATGACCATCCTCGAGGCGGCGGGCGCCCTCGACCGGACCGTCGAGACGCTGCCCGGCGACGCCGCGATCGCGGATCTGCGCGGTGCCGGCAGCGGCCTCACCCGGCCGGAAATCGGCGTGCTGCTCGCCTACGCCAAGATCACCCTGTTCGACCAGCTGGTCGCCGGCACGCTGCCGGACGATCCGTATCTGGAGGACCGGCTGACCGACTATTTTCCGGCGCCGATGCGCCGCGACTTCGCCCGCGACATCAAGGGCCACCGGCTGGCACGCGAGATCGTCGCGACGGTACTGGCCAACGAGATGGTCAACCGCACCGGCCCGACCTTCGGGACGATGCTGCGCGAGGCGACGGGCGCCTCGCCGTCGGACGTGGTCAGGGCCTTCGTCGCCGCCAAGGACGGGCTCGATGCGCGCTCGTTCTACGAGCGGGTGGACGCGCTGGACGGCCGGCTGCACGGCGACGTCCAGAACGGCCTCTACGCCGAGATCCGCCGCTTCCTGATCCGCACCACGCGCTGGTTCGTCCGCAACGAGCGCTTCGAGGCGGGCCTCACGCCGGCCGTCGTGGACAGCCGCGAGGCGCTGTCGAAGCTGCGGCCCGGGCTGCTCGACCTCGCCACCGAGGCGGCGCGCGAGGAGGCGAAGCTCCGCGCCGCGCAATGGGTCGAGAAGGGCGTGCCGGAAGATCTCGCCGCCGACATCGCGGCGCTGCCGCTGGTCGCGCTGGTGCCGGACATCGCCGCTGTCTCACGTGAAACAGGCGCGCCGCTCGAGCGCACCATCGAATGCTATTTCGCCATCACCGGCCTGTTCCAGATCGGCCGGCTCGAGGCGGCGCTGTTCGCCATCGAGACGGCCGACTATTACGAGATGCTGGCGCTCGACCGGGCCGGCAGCGAGATCGCCAGCGCGCGCCGCCGCCTGACCGCCGAGGCGCTCGGCGCCCATGGCGATGCCGAGGATCCGGCGGGTGCCTGGGTCGCCGGACGCCGCGACGCGGCTGACCGGATCAGTGCCCAGATCGCCGCCCTGGCGGGCTCGGGCGAGACCTCCGTCGCGCGGCTCACGGTCGCCGCCGGGCTCCTTGCCGATCTCGCGGGCTAGAAGCGCAAACGGGCGGCGCTCCGATCGGAGCACCGCCCGTTCCTGCCGAGAGGCAGGCCGCAGGCACCTATTTCTTCTTGTCGTCGCTCTTCGGCGCGAACTTGCCCGGCACGGTTGCCGCGACCGGCGCCGTCTTCTTGTCCGCCTTCGGCTTGCGGACTTCCTTGTTGCTGCGCATCTGACCCTTGGCCATGGCGATATCCTCCAGATCCTGATCGATCCAAGGCCCTCGATAGCATAGGGCGCGGCGTCCGTGCAGCCTCCCCCTTAAGCCTAATCGCAACGCCCCGCTTGCCCCGGAAGGCAGCGGGACGTAGAGCCGGGGCGGGCACGACCGGGTCCATGAACGACGCCCTCGGCGACGGGGGCGAGGAGCAGCACCAGCATGGCCGACGCAACCTTCCGCAGCGACGGGCCGCCCTATCGAGATCCGCTGCGGCGCTCCGGCGTCTGGGCGTGGATGACCTTCGACTTCGCGGCGCAGCCGCTGTTCACCGTCATCATCACCTTCGTCTTCGGCCCGTATTTCGTCTCGCAGCTGGCGCCCGATCCGGCCACCGGCCAGTTCTGGTGGAGCGCCGCGGCGACCGTCGCCGGCCTGATCATCGCGCTGCTCTGCCCGCTGCTCGGCGCCGTCGCCGACCGCGCCGGGCCGCGCAAGCCCTGGATCGCCGGGTTCGGGGTGATCCAGATCGTCGCCCTGGCGCTGTTGTGGTTCGCCGCCCCCGGCTCGCCGCTGGTGCTGGTGGCGCTGCTGATCGTGCTCGCCCAGATCTCCGCCGAGTTCTCCATCGTCTTCAACGACGCGATGATCCCCCGCCTCATCCATGTCCGCTCGATCGGCCGCGTCTCCAACATCGCCTGGGGCCTTGGCTATGCCGGCGGCATCGTCTTCCTGCTGTTTACCCTCGCCTTCCTCGCCGGCTCGACCGAGACCGGCCTGACGCTGCTCGGCCTTCCGCCACTGTTCGGACTCGACCCGGCACAGGGCGAAGGCGCGCGTGCCACCGGGCCGCTGGCGGCGCTGTGGTACCTCGTCTTCGTCCTGCCGATGTTCTTCCTCACTCCCGACCGCAAGCGCGAACGGCCGATCGGCGCCGCCGCGCGCGACGGGATGAAGGACCTCAAGGCGACCTTCCGCGAGATCCGCGCGAGGCCCGACCTGTTCCGCTTCCTCCTGGCGCGGATGTTCTACCAGGACGGCGTCAACGGCCTGCTGATCCTCGGCGGCGCCTTCGCCGCCGGCATGTTCGGCTGGTCGCTCACCGAAAGCGGCCTGTTCGGCATCATCATCAATGTCGCAGCGATCGCCGGCTGCCTCATCGCCAGCGTGCTCGACGCGCGGCTCGGCTCGAAGGGCGTGGTGGTCATGTCGATCGCCTGCCTGGTCACGGCGACGATCTGCATCGCCTCGACGGCGCCGGGTTTCACCCTGTTCGGACTGCTGAGCTTCGCCCCGGTCGAGGCGCAGGGCCTGTTCGCCAGCGGCGCCGAGCGGAGCTTCGTCGTCTACGGCATGCTGATCGGCCTCGCCTATGGCCCGGTGCAGGCCTCGTCCCGGTCCTGGCTGGCGCAGTCGGTGACCGCCGAGGAGGCCGGCCGCTATTTCGGCTTCTACGCGCTGATCGGCCGGGCGACGTCGTTCCTGGCGCCCGCCTCGGTCGCCGCCATGACCGCCATCGCCGTGACCTTCACCGACCCGGTGACGGCGTCGCGGATCGGCATGTCGGCGATCATCGTGTTCTTCGCCATCGGCCTGGCGCTGCTCTGGAGCACCAAGGGACCGCTGCGGCAGGAAGGCTGAGGGGAGCGCGCGCCGCCAGGTACGCGAACGGCACGTGGCCGGGAAGACGGGCGCTGAAGGGCGCCGCCTTCGCCGGGCCGGGCACAGGGGTTGGTGCCGGAGATCGAACACCTGGGGAAAGGTGTTCGACGATGGGGCCGCCAGTCCATCCGTGGTCGGCCCCACCGGAACAGGTCTTTGTCGCATCCCCGGCTTGCGCGAGGCTTTCGCCCGGCGGGGGGCCGGGGCGCCGGCGGCGTCAGTGGCGGAAGTGGCGCATGCCGGTCATCACCATGGCGATGCCGTTGTCGTCGGCGGCGCGGATGACCTCGTCGTCGCGCATCGAGCCGCCCGGCTGGATCACCGCCGTCGCGCCCGCCGCCACCGCCGAGAGCAGCCCGTCGGCGAACGGGAAGAACGCATCGGAAGCCACCACCGAACCGCGCGTCAGCGGCTCGGCGAGCCCCGCCGCCTCCGCCGCGTCCTCGGCCTTGCGGGCGGCGATCCGCGCCGAATCCACCCGGCTCATCTGGCCGGCGCCGATCCCGACGGTCGCGCCGTCGCGGACATAGACGATGGCGTTGGACTTCACGTGCTTGGCGACCCGGAAGGCGAATTTGAGGTCCCGGAGTTCGGTCTCGCTCGGCGCCCGCTTCGTCACCACCGTCAGGTCGAGGTCGTCGACGACGCCGTTGTCGCGGGTCTGGACGAGCAAGCCGCCGGCGACCGACTTCACCGTCAGGCCGGGTGCGCGGGGATCGGGCAGGCCGCCGGTCAGGAGCAGGCGGAGGTTCTTCTTCGCCGCCACGACGGCGATCGCGTCCTCGTCCGCCTCCGGCGCGATGATCACTTCGGTGAACACCTCGACGATCGCCTCCGCCGCCTCCCTGTCGAGTCGGCGGTTCATCGCGACGATGCCGCCGAAGGCGGAGACGGGGTCGCAGGCGAGCGCCTTGCGGTAGGCCTCGAGGAGGCTGGCGCCTTCGGCGACGCCGCAGGGATTGGCGTGCTTGATGATCGCGACGGCGGCGCTTCTGGCGGGATCGAACTCCGCCACCAGCTCGAAGGCGGCGTCGGTGTCGTTGATGTTGTTGTAGGACAGCGCCTTGCCCTGTACCTGCCGGGCGGTGGCGACGCCCGGGCGCCCGTCGCCGGTCTTGTAGAACCCGGCGCTCTGGTGCGGGTTCTCGCCATAGCGCAACGTCTCGGCCAGCGTGCCGGTGAAGCTGCGGATCGCGGGCATGTCGCCGACGTCCGCAGCGAACCACTTGGCGACGGCCGCATCATAGACCGCGGTGGCGCCGTAGGCCTGCATGGCAAGCCGCTTGCGCAGCTCCAGCGTCGTCTGCCCGGCGTTCTGCCGCAGTTCCTCCAGGACCGTTCCGTAGTCATCCGGATCGGTCGCAACGGTCACGTAGCCGTGGTTCTTGGCGCCGGCGCGGATCATTGCCGGACCGCCAATGTCGATGTTCTCGACGATCGTCGCGCGGTCGGCGCCGCCGGCAAGAGTCGCGGCGAACGGGTAGAGATTGACCGCCAGGAGGTCGATGCCGTGGATGCCGTGCGCCGCCATCGCCGCCGCGTGGTCGGCGTCGTCGCGAATTCCGAGCAGCCCGCCATGCACGGCCGGGTGCAGCGTCTTCACCCGGCCGTCCATGATCTCGGGGAATCCGGTGAGTTCCGCGACGTCGCGCACCTTCAGGCCGGCCTCGCTCAGGGCGCGGAACGTGCCGCCGGTCGAGACCAGCTCGACGCCGAGTTCGGCAAGGCCCGTGGCAAACGGCACGAGGCCGGTCTTGTCGAAGACCGAGAGCAGGGCGCGGCGCACCTTGACCCGGTCCGGAAGGGGCGTGGCGTTGGCTTCGACGGACATGCGGCTTCCCGTGATCGTGGGTGAAGCCCGTCTGATAGTCGCAGGCCGTCCGCCCGGCAATGCCGGGCGCTTGTCGCCTACGGCTTTTCGCGGACGGGCGGCGCGTCGCCGCGCAGCGGTGCCGAGCGTTCGCCGAGATCGTCGAGCGTGTTGGGCAGGACGCCGACGGCGCGGTTCATGCCGCAGCCGGAAAGCAGCAGGGCGAGAGCGAGGAGGGAGAGGGTGCGGATCATGCCGGCCAAGCTGGGGCGGGGCAGGAGCGTGTAAAGGCCCGGGGCGGTGCCCGGGACGGGAACGGGCCGGCCCGTTGCCCGTTTCGGCGGCGGAACCATTCGGACAGGAGGACGCCATGCCACGGGGCGACAAGTCCAAATACACCGACAAGCAGGAACGCAAGGCCGATCACATCGCCGAAGGCTACGAGAAACGCGGCGTGCCGGAAGACGAGGCCGAGCGCCGCGCCTGGGCGACGGTCAACAAGGACGATGGCGGGGGCAACAAGTCCGGCTCCGGCCGCGGCACGCACACCGGCCACCCCGCCGCGCACAAGGGCGGCAAGAAGGGCGGCGAGGCTTCCGCCTCCCGCACGGCCGAAGAGCGATCGGAATCGGCAAAGAAGGCCGCCGCGACGCGCAAGCGCAACGCCGCGCACGCGCACGGCTAGAACGGGCAACGGGCGGACGCCGCCCGCCCGCCCGCCTTCACGGCTATTCCTGGCGGTGGAACACCATGCCGCCGTGATAGAGAACGCCGTCGCGAAACTCGCCGTCGGCGGTGAAGCCGATGTCGTCCCAGTAGTCGATATGGCTGCCGCGAACCTCGTAGCGCCCCTGATAGGCGCTTTCGCGTGTCCCACGGGCTTCGTCGTAGCGCCCGTTCGGCAGCAATTCGTGGCGGACATGTCCGTCCGCCGTCACCCACATCCCGACATAGGGGTGGGCCTGCTGGGCGGACTGCGTGTTCGATGGAGCTGTCATGTCGGCATGGACCTTTGGTGTGACGAGGGTTACGGCGAGGATCAGCAGGAGCGGCAGGGCCTTCATGGCGTCGTCCCTCCGCTGGCGGGCCGGGCCGAGTGTTGCTCGGCAAGGACTTCCGACAGCGCCTGCGACGCCTCGATCGCCCGCGAGAAGCCGGCCGGCACAGTGATCAAATAGATGATCTCCTTCAGCTCCTCCTCGGAGACGCCGATATTGAGCGCATAGCCGGCATGGACCTGCATGAGCGCCGTCTGGCCGGTGGCCGCGAAGGCCGCCACCGCCGCCAGCTGCCGCGTCCGATCATCGAGCCCCGGCCGCGACCAGACTTCGCCGAGCGCATAGGCTTCGGTCGCGTCGGCGAGGAACGGAAATTCCTGCCGCATCCGTTCCAGGTTCGGCTGCGGCACGCCGTTGTTGAGCTTCGCGACCACCGCCGCGCCGCGTTCGCGACGGGCTTCGGTGGACTCGGCGGCGGCGGACGGCGCGCCCGCCAGCAGGAGGGCGGCGGCGGCAGCCGCGCGCACTGGCGTACGCGTGGACGTGGACATGGCTGGCCTCCTCATTGGCTGGCGGTGGGGCGAACGACGATCTCGCTGACGTCGACATCGTCCGGCTGCTCGATGGCGTAGCGGACGGCCCGGGCGATCGCCTCCGGCTTCAGCGCGATGGCGCGATAGGATTTCATCGCCTCGGCGGCGGCGGGATCGGTGATCGTGTCGGCCAGTTCGCTTTCGACGACCCCCGGATGCACGCAAGTGACCCGGATCCGATCGTTCTCCTGCCGCAGCCCCTCGGAAAGGGCGCGCACGGCATATTTCGTGGCGCAGTAGACGGCCGCCGTCGGCACCACCCGCAGCGCCCCGATCGAGGCGATGTTGATGACGTGGCCGGAGCCCCGGGCGGTCATTTCCGGCAGCACCGCGGCGATGCCGTAGAGCACGCCCTTGATGTTGACGTCGACCATCCGGTCCCATTCGTCGACCTTGAGCGAGGCCATCGGCGACAGCGGCATCACCCCGGCATTGTTGACGATCACGTCGATACGGCCGAAGCGCTCCCGCGCCGCATCGGCGAAGGCGGCGACGTCGGCGCGGTCGGTGACGTCGAGGCGGCGCACCAGAACCTCGCCGCCGATCTCCTCCGCCAGCTGCTCGAGGCGGTCGGTGCGGCGGGCGCCGAGGGCGAGCCGGGCACCGGTCTTGCCCAGTTCCAGGGCGATGGCAGCGCCGATGCCGCTGGAGGCACCGGTGATCAGGATGGTCTTGTCGAGGGACATCGGGATGATCCTTTCATGACGTTCTTCGATGGCCAGAAGGATAGGCACGTGGCACTGTCGCGATAACCGGACGACAACTCACCACACTGGAAAGCCCTACTAACCAATGCAGCTGGATCTCAATGCCATCGCGGTGTTCGCCATCGTCGCGGAGGAGCGGAACTTCCGCGCCGCCGCCGACCGGCTGGGCGTCACCCGCTCCGCCGTCAGCCAGACGATCCGGCGCATGGAGGAAAGTCTCGGCGTCGCGCTGGTGCGGCGTACCACGCGCAGCGTCAGCCTGACGGAAGCCGGCGAGCAGCTCCACGCGGAGATCGCCCCAGCGGTCGGGGACATCCGCGCGGCGCTGGACGAGGCGACGCTCCTGCCCGGGCGCCCGCGCGGGCGGTTGCGCCTCGCCGTCTCGTCGATCGCCGAGCATTTTCTTTCAGGGCCGTACCTCGCCGCGTTTGCCGAGGCCCATCCCGAGGTGGCGCTCGACATCACCGTGACCGACGAGGAGTTCGACATCGTCGCCGAGGGCTTCGATGCGGGCGTGCGTCTCGGCGAGGTGATCGAGCAGGACATGATCGCCGTGCCGGTGGCCGGTGACGAGCGGCAGCTGGCGGTCTGCGCGCCGTCCTATCGCGCCCGCTTCGGCGTACCGTCGCATCCGTCGGAACTTGCCACGCATGCCTGCATCGGCTGGCGGCCCGCGCCGAAATCGGCGCCCTACCGGTGGGAGTTCGCCGAAGCCGGCAAGGAATTCCGCGTCGAGGTCGCCCCGCGGATCACCACCAACGATATGGCGCTGATGATCAGGCTCGCCGTCGCCGGCTCGGGGATCACCTTCGGCATGGAGGCGAGCTTCCGTCCCCTGATCGAGCGCGGCGAACTGGTGCCGGTGCTGGAGGAATTCTGCCCGTACTTTGCCGGCTTCTATCTCTATTATCCGAGCCGGCGGAACGTCGCGCCGAAGCTGCGCGCGCTGATCGATCACGTCCAGCAGCGGCGCTGACGGGGAGGCTCGCGGCTAGCGCTCGCGGTCGAAGCGCCAGCTGATGCCTTCCGGCGACAGCGCGTCGAACGGCACCACGATCTGCAGGGTGCGCCGCGCCCCCGCGGCGTCGGCGAAGAAGATCGAATCCTCGATCTCGCAATGGGAATCGCAGCGGAACAGCCAGGTCTGGTCGCGGACGCTGAGCCGGATCGCGCTTCCGGCGCTTTCCACCACCACCGACGGATGCAGATGGAAGCGGGCCGTCGCGTCGCGAGCGATCAGCTGCGGGCGGTGGCCGCCGCCGCGCAGGAAACGGTCGGCGCCCTCGACCGAACGGCCGTCGCGGGACACCTCGATGCGGCGGCTGTGCAGAAGGCCGAAGCCGCGGTCGTAGCCGTCATGCGTCGCCTCGAAGCCGAGGCCGCTGTCGCCGGTCTCGGCGCAGTCGACATGGGTCGGCCCCGGCACCAGGGGCGTGCCGAGGAACCGGTCGAGGCTCTCGGAGCGGGCAAAGCGCGAGGAGGACTGGTCGGCGATGGTCACCGTCGAATGCGCAGCGGTCGACCGCGACAGCCGGCGCCAGTCGCCGTCCTCGCCGACCGGCCGGCCGCAATTGACGACGATGCGGCTCGCCTCGCTCGACAGCTCGAAGGACAGCGTGCCGGCATGGGCGCCGCCGGAAAAGGCCGGCTGCGGCGGGCAGCCGGTGTCGGCGATCACCACGGTCTGGTCTGCGGCGAGCCGGTGATAACCGGACTGCCGCGCATGGAACATCGGCTCGCCCAGCGTCTCGTCGAAGCGCAGCAGCACGGAGAGAAGGTGGACGTCGCCGGCGCCGGCGCCGTTGAACAGCGCCAGCGATCCGTCCGAATGGCGGAAGAAGCGCAGCGCCGGCAGCATCCGGTCGATGGCCGTGTAGATGCCCTTCGGCACCGGCTGGCCCTGCCCGACGAAGGTCTGGCGCAGCGGGATCATGTCGGCGAGGATGCGGGCCACGGCGCCCGGGTCGCGCGACACGTGCCCGCCATCGGGGAATATCTGCCGCTCGAGCTCGTCGGCGAGATGCAGCGCGGCGATCCGGATCCGGGCATTCGGCGTCGGCAGGCAGAGCGCCGCGAAGGCCAGCGCGATCCGCACCGTCAGCCGCGGGGCGCCGTCCGGCGCCTCCTGGGCGATCGAGCGCAGATAGCGGGCCTGGCCCGCCAGGCTCTTCATGAAGCGGCGATAGAAGCCGATCTCGGCATCGGTCAGCAGCAGGTCGGCATGGGTCATCCAGGCGATGACCCGCCGCGCCGTCACCGCCGGCTCGAAGGCGGGGCCGGCGATGGTGCGGCCCTTGAAGCGGATCCAGTCGTCGACAAGCGCGCGGGCATTGGCCACCGCCAGCGCGTCGCCGGACTCGGCGTGATGGCGCAGCCAGTCGAAACCGTTGAGCTCGGCCGCATAGGCGGGGCTCGGCAGCGCCAGCTCGAAGATCGACGAGCGCCCTGGCTCCAGCAGCTGGCCGGCGAAATGGAACCGCCCGGCATAGATCGCCTCGGCAACGGCCGGATCGCCATGCCGCAGGTTCGGCGGCACCACCAGCAGCCGGTCGGGAACGCCGCCGGCGAAGCGCCAGCGATGGATGGGCCCGGTGCGCAGCCGCCGTCGAGCCCGCCGCCACGCTTCCCGCAGCGTCAGGACCGCCAGCAGCGGTCTATCCACGAGGCTCGTCGACACGTCCTCTTCCCAGCTCCGGACGATGTCCGGTCCCGTCGCCCAAAATGAGCGTCGCCGGGTCCTCGCCTTGCGGCGATGAAGCCGGGACGCCGGCTCTCTGGCGCCAAGTTTCTGCCGATATGGTAAAGGTTTTGCTAAGCCGCTGGCGAGTCTTCCGGCATCCGCCTCAGATGCGGCGCAACCGCGCGGCGTAGAACCCGTCGAGGCCGCCGCCGGGCCCCTCGCCGCCGCCCATCATCTCGGGCGTCGTGCGCAGGTCGCCGGCCGCCGTCACGGCGAAGGCGAAGCCCGGCAGTTCCTCCGGCTGCACCGGTTCGCGGACGAAATCCGGCCGCGCCGAGAGGAACGTCTCGACCAGATCCTCGCCCTCCAGCCGGTCGAGCGAGCAGTTGGAGAAGACGAGCCGCCCGCCTACTGCGAGCATGTCGGCGGCGACCGAAAGAAGGCGCGCCTGAACGCCGGCGAGCTTCTCGATCTCGGCCAGGTCCTTGGTGTAGGCGACGTCGGGGTGGCGGCGGATCGTGCCGGTCGACGAGCACGGCGCATCCAGCAGGATGGCGTCGAACGGCGCTTCCGGCTCATGCGCGGCGACGTCGCCGACGATGGTCTCGGCCTCCAGCGACAGTCGCTCGAGATTGGCCTTCAGCCGCTTCATCCGGTTGGCGTTGATGTCGAAGGCGGTGACCTTGCCGCCGGCGAGGATCAGCTGGGCGGTCTTGCCGCCCGGCGCGGCGCAGAGATCGGCGACGCGCCGCCCGGTCAGGTCGCCGAACAGCTGCGCCGGCAACGCGGCCGCCGCGTCCTGCACCCACCAGTCGCCTTCCGCGAAGCCCGCAAGCCCGGTGACGGCGCCATCGAATTCACCGAGGCGCACGGTCGAGCGCCCGAGTTGGGTGCCGCCGAGGCGTTCGGCCCAGCCGGCCGCACCCGCCTTGACCGTCAGGTCGAGCGGCGCCGGCGTCATGTGCGCCAGCGCGATCGCCTGCGCGCGCTCCGGCCCGTACGTGGCTACCAGCCGGCGCATCAGCCATTCCGGCACATTGTCGGACGGCTGGCCGATACCGCTCAGCGCCTCCTTCTCCCGCGACAGGCGCCGCAGCACGGCGTTGATCATGCCGGCAAAGCGCTGACTGCGGGAATCGATGTTGGCGGCCGCGACCGCAAGGTCCACCGCCGCCGAATCCGGGACGTTGAGGTAGAGGATCTGCGCCGCGCCGACATGCAGTATGTGCTTCAGCGACGCCGCGTTGGGCGGCAGCGGCCGGTCGAGACAGGCGTCGAGGGCGCGGTCGATGGTGCCGCGAAAGCGCAGCGCCGTCAGGATGATCGCCTTGACCAGGCCCTGGTCGCGCGGCTCCAGGGCGCGCAGGCCGGGATGTCCACCGGTGGGGTCGAGCAGGCCGTCGGCCGAGGTTTTCGCGTCGACGATCGCCGACAGGAGCTTGGCCGCGACCAGCCGGGCGCCGAGGCCCGGCCGGTCGCCGGCCGAATAGCCGTCCGGCACGAAGCCGTCGGCGCCGGCGGGAATGCGGGCGTGATTGCCGCCGCGATCCTGCGATGCCTTGCCCGGCAGCGGGCGCTTGCGCGGCGCCGAGCGGGATGCGTCGAAATTGCCGCCGCGGCGGGGTTTCCTGCCGTCCGTCCCGGCGCTCAACCCCACGGTCCCCGGCGCGGGCCGCCCCACGGGCCGGCGGGAGGCGCAATCGACCGGTCCGCAGCGCCGCCGACCCCCATCTCCGCCGCCATCGCCTCAAGTGCCGCGATGCGGTTGGCCGGGTTCGGGTGGGTCGAGAAGAGCCCGTCCATGCGCTGGCCGGACAGCGGATTAATGATGAACATGTGGGCGCTCGCCGGATTGCGCTCGGCGTCCGGGTTGACGATGCGGCCGGCGCTGCGGGCAATCTTGTCGAGCGCCGTGGCGAGCCAGAGCGGATTGCCGCAGATCTCGGCGCCGCGCCGGTCGGCGGAATATTCCCGCGTCCGGCTGATCGCCATCTGCACCAGCATCGCCGCGAACGGCGCGACAAGCATGCCGACCAGCAGCCCGATCATGCCGAGCGGATTGTTGTTGTCGCGGTTGCCGCCGAAGAAGAAGGCGAAATTGCCGAGCATCGAGATCGCGCCGGCGAGCGTCGCGGTGATCGTCATGATCAGCGTGTCGCGGTTCTGCACATGCGCCAGCTCGTGCGCCATCACCGCCGCGACCTCCTCCGGGCTCAGCCGCTCGAGCAGGCCCGTCGTCGCCGCGACGGCGGCATTCTCGGGGTTGCGGCCGGTGGCGAAGGCGTTCGGCTGCGCGTTCTGGATGACGTAGACCTTCGGCATCGGCAGGCCGGCATTGGCCGAAAGCCCCTCGACGATGCGGTAGAACTCCGGTGCGGTGCGGGCGTCGACCTCGCGGGCATGGTGCATCCGCAGCACCATCTTGTCGGAGTTCCAGTAGGAGAAGAGGTTCATGCCGGCGGCGACCACGAAGGCGATCATCATGCCGGCGCGGCCGCCGATCAGGAAGCCCACGCCCATGAAGAGGGCGGTCATGAAGGCGATCAGCATCGCCGTCTTGATCATGTTCATGCGGGGGGTCGACCTCCGTCCGGTAGAGCGCGACCAATCGCGCCGTGTCGGCCGCAAATCTGGGGATCGCGGGCGGTTTCTTCAATGCTGGAAGGCGGCCGCGTGCGGGGTTTTGCGGGGATCCGGGCGACCCGCGAGGGATTCTCGGCCGGTCGCGACCGCGCGAGCCTTCCAAGGACTTCACCCGCCGCCGACAATGCTTATCTGGACGCGGAGCGGACTCGGAACGCGCCGGTGCAGCGGGCCTTCTGCCCAGGGACGTCCCGACAGGCCGGGAAAGGATGATCGACGATGACAGAGATGCCCGATGGCGGGGATCCCGCACGCTCGGCCGAGCCGCCGGCGAAAGCTGAACTGCCGGAAGCCGCCCAACGGGCGCTGGCGGAGGCGGCGGAGCGCCGGCGCCGGGGGGAAGCCGAGGCGACCGCGCGGCCCCCCGAGGTCAACGGACCGAAAGGGCCCGAGCCGGTGC
This sequence comes from Aurantimonas sp. HBX-1, assembly GCF_021391535.1. GTDB lineage: Bacteria > Pseudomonadota > Alphaproteobacteria > Rhizobiales > Rhizobiaceae > Aurantimonas. The sequence continues at coordinate 4,133,709 of NZ_CP090066.1, read as the reverse complement.
GCTACGGCGACTGGGAGAAGAACGGCATCACCTCCGATTTCTGAGGTTGCCGCCCGTTATATCTGATGTCGCCGCCGGCTTCGGCCTCGCAATTCGCGCACGCGGCTTCGCCGTGCCTCACCCGGTGATTGTGTGCCTTGCGTCCTAGCGGTGAATGAAACCGATCGCGTCCGGGTCGCAAAATGCCGCCACGTCAGATTCAACACAGCGCATCGCGCGTCTCTCCCTGGCTTGTGCCGTCCGGCAGGTAGGAATATTATCCGTCATCGCATTTGATTCGATGGCAGTAACCTCTTGCTCCTTTCGCGCCTCACACTCTCGGGTTGCATCATCGCCTTCGGGCTCGCCTCCGGCCTGTCGCCGGCCGGGGCGCAGGAATCCTACCCGCGGTCCATCGCCGGGCCGGTCGAGGCGCGCGTGATCAAGGTCCGCGACGGCGATACGGTCGAGGTCGAGGCGTTCGTCTGGCCGATGCAGGCGGTGCAGGTGGCGGTCCGGCTGCAGGGGATCGACGCGCCGGAGCACCGCGGCAAATGCGATGCCGAAAAGGCCGCAGCGGCTCGTGCGACCGAGCGCCTTGCCGCCCTCCTCGGCGATGGCCCGGTGACGCTGGCCGACATTTCCGGCGACAAGTATTTCGGCCGCGTGCTGGCCACCCTGTCGACGGCCGACTACCCCGACCTCGGCAAGATCCTGCTGCGCGAAGGGCTCGTCGCGCCCTATGGCGGCGGCAAGCGCCGTGACTGGTGCGTCGGCGCCGCCGGCCAGGACCTGAGCGCGGTCGATCCGGGCAGTCTCAGCCCGGGCTGACCGCCGCCGCCGCGCCGTTCATCGCCGCCCTTCCCTCGTCGTCCTCGATTGCGGTGCCGCGCCGGTCGCGATATGCGCAGAGAGCGGCTTGCGGGCAGTTTCACGTGAAACGGGAATGGGCGATGGCAACGGGCGACGCGAAACTCGAGGCTCTGGTGCGCGACGCCGTCGCCGCCTTCCAGCCGAAGATCGCCGTGCGGCTCTGGACCGGCGAGCGGATCGGCCCTGCCGATGGTCCGGTCCTGGCGCTCAACGACCCCGCCGCCCTGGCACGCCTGGCGATCTCGCCGCGCATCGCGACGGCGGTGGAGCTCTGGATGTCCCGCGCCATCGACATCGAGGGCGGGACGATCTTCGACGTCGCCAAAGCGCGGTCCGACATCAAGACGCGCGATGCGCTGAAGCGCCTCGGCAAGCTGAAGCTCGCGGCGGCCCTGCCGGCGCTCTACCGCCTCTCCCGTCAGGGCAAGCGCCAGGCAATGGCGACATCCGGCGATGGCGCCGGCGCCAGCGGCTCCTCCATGGCGGCGATCCAGTTCCACTACGATATCTCGAACGACTTCTACCGGCTCTTCCTCGACAGCCGGATGCTCTATTCCTGCGCCTATTTCGACGGCTGGCACGACGACATCGACAAGGCCCAGCACGACAAGCTGGAGATGATCTGCCGCAAGCTGCGGCTGCGGCAGGGCGAGCGCTTCCTCGACATCGGCTGCGGCTGGGGCGCCCTGCTGATCCACGCCGCCGAGCATCACGGGGTCACCGGCCACGGCGTGACGCTCAGCCAGGCGCAATACCGCCTCGCCCGCGAGCGCATCGCCGCCAAGGGACTGGCGGACAAGGTGACGGTGGAACTGAAGCCCTTCCAGGCGCTCACCGGCACGTTCGACAAGATCGCCTCGATCGGCATGTTCGAGCATGTCGGCTGGGACAATCACGACGCCTATTTCAAGGCGGTGCGGGGCCTGCTGCGGCCAAACGGCCTCTATCTGCATCACGCGATCACCCGGCCGGCCAAGGCCACCGATGCGAAATTTCGCAAGGGCACGAAGGAGTATGCGGCGATCATCCGCTACATCTTCCCCGGCGCCGAGCTCGACCATATCGGCCATTCCGCCGGGATGCTCGAGAAGCACCGCTTCGAGGTGCACGACGTCGAGAACTGGCGGGAGCATTACGCCCGCACCTGCCGCCTCTGGCACGACCGGCTCGCCGCGCGCATGCCGGAAGCCGCCGCCATCGCCGGCGAGGAGCGCGCCCGGCTCTGGCTGCTGTATCTGGCCGGCGTCTCGCTGGGGTTCGAGCGGGGCGGCCTGCTGATCTACCAGACGCTGGCCTCGAAGCGCTCCAAAGGGCCGAGCGGCCTGCCGCCGACCCGGCGCGACCTCTACGCCTGAAACCCGGGCAGCCGGACCAATCCGGCCTCGGTTATTACGGGCCGTGAGCGCCGCCGACTGCCCGTCGAGTCATCGCCGGCGCGGCCTTCGCCGGGCAAAGCGGGCACCGGCAAGTCGTTTCGGCGAGTCTTGTTGATTTTGCGGGAACCAGTACCGGCGAAGCACATTCATTCTCCACATCAACTTTTGGAGAACTGACCGATGCGTAAGACTCTTCTCCCCATGCTTCTCGCCGGCGTCGTCATGCCGTTCGCCGCTTTTGCCCAGGACACCCAGGCGCCCGCCACCGGCACCGCCCCGTCGATGACCGATGAATCCAAGCCGGCCGAGATGACGGAACCGGCAGCACCCGACGCCGCCGCGACGCCGGACTCCACTGCCACCGACACCACCACGTCGCCCGCCGACACCTCGGGCACGGCGGCCATGCCGGAAGCCGATACCGGTTCGGACATGGCAGCCACCCCGGACTCGGAAGCCGGCGCCGACATGGCCAGTGCCGAAGGTCCGTTCGTGACCGTCGAGCCCACCGGCTCGTGGCGCGCCTCGGATCTGGAAGGCAAGGAAGTCTACGACACGACGGGCGAGAATATCGGCTCGATCAGCGACGTCCTGCTCTCCGAGCAGGGTGAGGTTCTGGCCGTGCTGGTCGGCGTCGGCGGCTTCCTCGGCATCGGCGAGAAGGACGTCGCCGTGTCGATGGACGCGCTCGAGTTCGGCCCGGGCAAGACCGAGGGCCTGCCGACCGAAGCCGAGGTTGAGGCAACCGCTGACGCGGCGGCCCCTGCGGCTCCCGCGGCTGGCGGAATGGCCGCCGACCCGGCGGCCCCGGCTGGCGGTGCGGAGACGACCGCCTCCACCACGGAGCCGGTGACCCCGGTCGTCGGCGAGGACAACCTCCCGGACCGCATCGTGCTCAACGTGACGCGTGAAGAGCTCGAGAGCGCGCCGGCCTATGGTGAAGAGGCCGACGACATGGACAGTGACGACGCGGCCGCTACCGGCGCCGCCCCGACCACGCCGGCCACCGACAGCGGCATGGCCCCGGCGAGCAACGCCCCGGCCCAGTAAGCTGACGGCTTGAGCCGCCGGCGACGCTCGCCGGCAGTTCACAAGATGAAGGCCCGCTTCACCTCGTGGAGCGGGCCTTTTCGCGTCTGCAGGTCGAAGCGTTGAGTGGGTGCCGCGCAATCAAAAGGCCGCTCCCTGTCTCCAGGAAGCGGCCCCGTGATGTCTCAATTACCGGCGGTCGTCAGACCGAAATCCGGACCTGCATATCTTATACGAAGCGAGGAGGCTGCTCCGCCGCGTTGCCAAGATACTGAGACCCAACCGGTACCTGGAAATCACTCGACATTGGATCACCTCCTTTCGCTTCGTTGAACACGCCAGGAGTATGGGTAGAAAAATGCGGCACTGCAAGAGCCTGGCGCATTTTGCGCCAGTTTCACGCAAGGCCTTGGCGCTGCAGGTGGAAGTGGGAGGCCCAACGGGAACGCCTTTGAGCGTTATCGGCGGCTCGGGCGGCCTGGAATGGGTCCCCGGGTCAATCCCGGGGATGACGCCGAGAGGGGCTGGCGTGCCAAGCCGCCGGCGGTGGAGCCTTAAACGCCCGTCTTAGCCGCCGCCGGCGCAGTCAACACCGACAGCGGCGGCCGCCTCACCCCTTGCGGTTCTGCCGGTGCTCGACGAGATCGTCGACGACGCCGGGATCGGCCAGCGTCGAGGTGTCACCCAGCGCGCCGAAATCGTCCTCGGCGATCTTGCGCAGGATCCGGCGCATGATCTTGCCGGACCGGGTCTTCGGCAGGCCCGGCGCGAACTGGATCTTGTCCGGCGAGGCGATCGGCCCGATCTCGTTGCGGACATGCGCGACGAGCTCCTTGCGCAGTTCCTCGCTCTCGCTCTCGCCCTCCATCAGCGTCACGTAGCAGTAGATGCCCTGGCCCTTGAGGTCGTGCGGATAGCCGACCACGGCGGCTTCCGACACCTTGGGATGCGAGACCAGCGCCGATTCCACCTCCGCCGTGCCCATGCGGTGGCCGGAGACGTTGAGCACGTCGTCGACGCGGCCGGTGATCCACCAGTAGCCGTCAGCATCGCGGCGGGCGCCGTCGCCGGTGAAGTACTTGCCCCGGTAGGTCGAGAAATAGGTCTGCTCGAAGCGCTCGTGGTCGCCATAGACGGTGCGCATCTGGCCCGGCCAGGAATCGGTGATGCAGAGATTGCCGGCGCCCTCGCCCTCGATCACCTCGCCCTCGTTGTCGACCAGCTGCGGCTGGACGCCGAAGAACGGCAGCGTCGCCGAGCCGGGCTTCAGGTCGATGGCGCCGGGCAGCGGGGTGATCAGGATGCCGCCGGTCTCGGTCTGCCACCAGGTGTCGACCACCGGGCAGCGCTCGTCGCCAACCACCCGGTAGTACCAGTTCCAGGCTTCCGGATTGATCGGCTCGCCGACCGAGCCGAGCACCCTGAGGCTGGCGCGCGAGGTCGACGTCACCTTGTCGTCGCCGGCGCCCATCAGGGCGCGGATCGCCGTCGGGGCGGTGTAGAAGATGTTGACCTTGTGCTTGTCCACCACCTGCCAGAAGCGCGACGCGTCCGGATAGTTCGGCACGCCCTCGAACATCAGCGTCGTCGCGCCGTTGGCGAGCGGGCCGTAGACGATGTAGCTGTGGCCGGTCACCCAGCCGACATCCGCCGTGCACCAGTAGATGTCGCCCTCGTGGTAGTCGAAGACGTATTCGTGCGTCATCGAGGCGTAGACGAGATAGCCGCCCGAGGTGTGCAGCACGCCCTTCGGCTTGCCCGTGGAACCTGACGTGTAGAGGATGAACAGCGGATCCTCGGCGGCCATCTCGGCCGGCGGGCAGTCGGCGGAGACCTCCTCGCGCGCCTCGTGCCACCAGACGTCGCGGCCGTCCTGCCAGGCGACCTCGCCGCCGGTGCGCCGCACCACCAGCACCGTCGCCACCTCCTGGCCGGCCTTGGCGGCGATCTCGCAGGCGCGGTCGGCATTCTTCTTCAGCGGCACCTTGCGGCCGCCGCGCAGGCCCTCGTCGGCGGTGATCAGCAACGACGACTGCGCGCCTTCCAGCCGGCCGGCCAGCGCGTCGGGCGAGAAGCCGCCGAACACCACCGAATGCACTGCGCCGATCCGCGCCGATGCCAGCATCGCGACCGCCGCCTCCGGGATCATCGGCATGTAGATGGTGACGCGATCGCCCTTCTTGACGCCGTTGGCGAGCAGCACGTTGGCCATCCGGCAGACCTCGCCGTGCAGCTCGCAGTAGCTGATCGCGCGGCTGTCGGCCGGATCGTCCCCTTCCCAGAGGATCGCCGTCTGCTCGCCGCGCGTCGCCAGATGCCGGTCGAGGCAGTTCGCCGAGACGTTCAGCGTGCCGTCCTCGAACCAGCGGATGTCGACATTGCCGGGCGCGAAGGAGGTGTTCTTGACCTTGCTGTAGGGCTTGATCCAGTCGACGCGCTTTCCGTGCTCGGCCCAGAAGCCCTCCGGGTCCTCGACGCTGCGGCGGTACCAGTTGCGATAGTCGTCCGCCGTGAGCTTGGCGCCCGCCTTCCACTCGTCCTTGACGTGGATCGTCGTCATTCCCGTGCCTCCCGTCGCGCGCCGGTCGAAGCCGGCATTCTGGCGCGCAACTTAGTTGAGAAGGCCGCCGGGGGTCCAGTTCGCGGGTGTTATACTTTCGCGGGAGACGACATGGGGCCGGATCAATCCGCACCTGCGCCGCTGCCCGTTGAGCGCGCGGGTCCTCGGCGGCCGTCGCCTGGGACACCTCGTGTCAGAGCGCCCCGGGTCTGCCCGTCGAAAGGCGTTGTGGGCGCTGCCAGCGCCCCAGGCCTCAGCCCACCAGGCCGATCACCACGCTCATGATGACGATGACGCCCAGCCAGTGCCCGGCATTGAGATAGGTCAGCTTGCGCGACCGAGCCTCGTAGGAATGATCGACGACGATCGTCGTCAGCACGAAGCCGGCCCAGATGAGGACGCCGGTGATCAGGGCGTTGCCGACGGTCACGGGGCCGATATGGCCGACGATCCCGGCCAGCGCGCCGGCCATCACCAGCTCGGCGAGAAAGACGATGGCCAGCGGCCCGGGCTTCAGGGCCGGGCGGCCGCCATAGCCGCTGGCCGTCATCCACGGCTTCTCGACTGCCCGATGCCAGGCAAATCCGAAGCCGAAGGCGAGGAGGGCGGCGATGACGACGCCGAGCGGGCTGAAGCTGGTGAAACCCATGGAAGTGCCTTTCAGTGATCGAGGGGTGATGGGGGGAAGGCGGCCCGGAGAAGCTACGACCTGCTCGTGTCGGTCAGCGCCGCCATCGGGTCGTCCTTCCGGTAGGGTCCGCCGAGCGTATCCTTGACGTAGAGCTCGTCGACCAGCGTCTTCAGCACCGCCACCATCGGGACGGCGAGAATCAGCCCGGCCATGCCGAAAAGGACGCCCATGACCAGCTGCGCGCCGAGCGTCAGGGCCGGCGGCAGGGACGAGGTGAAACGCTGCGCCAGCGGCTGGGTGACGTTGCTCTCGACGCCCTGGATGAGGATGTAGGCCCCGAGGCCGTAGAGCGCCATCTCGGTGCTCTCGGCAAAGCCTGCGAGCACGATGACGACGCCGGCGACGAACGGTCCGATGGTCGGGACGAAGGCGAGGAGGCCCGCCTGCAGCGCCAGGAGGAAGGCGTTCGGCATCCCGATGACCCAAAGCGCGATCAGCGTGACGACGAAGATCGTCGCCATCGAGATCGCCTGGCCCGCCAGCCACAGCGTCAGCGTTCGCGCACTCTTGTTCAGCGTCGCGTCGATGCGCGGGCGCTTGGCCTGAGGAAACAGGCTGACCGTGCCGCGGCGATAGAGGCCCGGCTGCCAGGAAATGAAGATCGCGATGAACAGCGCGATGAACGCGTTGCCAAGGCTGCCGACGATCGATACGGCCGATGAGACGACGCGGCTCGGGTCCGGCAGAAAATCGCGCACGCTTTCTTCGGCGTTGGTGTCGCCCGCCGGAAGATCGAGTTCATCGAACAGCGCCGGCAGGCGGCCCAGCTGCTCCTCGACGAGGTTGGTCAGGTCGCTGAATTGCTGGACGATGGTGATGCCGCCCCAGGTGAAGCCGCCAGCAATCGATCCGAGCAGCAGCAGGATGACCACGACCAGGCCGGCCTTCTTCGGCAGGCCCACCCTGTGCAGCAGCGAGGCGAGGCCCGTGAACACCGATGCGAGCAGCAGGCCGGCGAAGATGAGGAAGATCGCGTCGGAGGCCATCCAAAGGAGCGCCAGTCCCGCCACCAGCGCGATGACGATCCCGGCGGCGATCAGCGTCCGCCGGGCGAATTCGGCATCGCGTTCTGGAACCTGCATGAAAACCCCTCTCGACCGGGGCCGATGCCCCCCAAGGAAGCCGCGAGGCAGGTTTTGGGTTCCGCGAATACCGGGAACCCGCTCCTATTGTTGCTGCGGCACCGGGAACGGCAGCCGGCAGCTTCCGCTCAGTGCGTTTCGCGCGCCCCGAAGATCGCCGAGCCGACCCGCACGGAGGTAGCGCCGAAGCCGATCGCCGTCTCGTAGTCGCCGGACATGCCCATCGAGAGCTTCGACAGCCCTGCCTGACGGGCCAGCTTCTCCAGCAGGGCGAAATGCGGCCCGGGGTTCTCGTCAGCTGGCGGGATGCACATCAGACCCTCGATCGACAGCCCGTATTCGCTGCGGCAGCGCTCGACGAAGGCCACCGCCTCGCCCGGCGCGATGCCCGCCTTCTGAGCCTCCTCGCCGGTATTGACCTGGACGTAGAGGCGGGGGCGGCGGCCCTGCTTCTCCATCTCCTTGCCGAGCTCGCGGGCGATCTTCTCGCGGTCGACCGTCTCGATGACGTCGAACAACGCCACCGCCTCGCCCGCCTTGTTGGACTGCAGCGGCCCGATCAACCGCAGTTCGATCTCCGGATGGTCTCCGCGCAGCGCCGGCCACTTGGCCTTCGCCTCCTGCACCTTGTTCTCGCCGAAAACACGCTGCCCCGCTTCGATCACCGAGCGGATCGTGGCCGCCTCGTGGGTCTTCGACACGGCGACGAGAAGGACAGAGCCGGCAGGGCGCCCCGCCTGCTTCTCGGCCTCGCCAATTCGCGCGCGAACCAGCGCCAGTCCCGCCACCGCTTCGTTCTCGCTCATCCTGCTAGGCTCCTTACCCATCGATCGGCCTCGTCCTACATGACCGGCCGGCAGGACGCGATCGGTCAAATCCGCTCGAACGATGCAGCCCGCCACGGTCGCGAACGGCATCGTGCCTGCGCCATGGCGGCGCAGGCACGATGCGGATGGCCTGATTTCGACGTCGTTCAGACGGCGTGAAGCTTTTCCTCCCGCGCCCAGAACCGCAGCGCGCCGCAAGCTTTCAGGAAATCTGGCGCGCCGCCCGGCTTCAGTTCGACGACGCCCTGGTCTTGTTCGACGCCGGCCTTGTCGAGAAGTGGCTTGGCCGCCGCCGTGAAGGCGATGAACTTGGCGTGCGCGAAGGCGTCCGAGACGAAGTCCTTCGCTGTCGCCTCCTTGCCCAGAAGCGTCGCCCCCTCCGCCGACAGGACGATGGCGACGGCGTCGTAGAGCACCGACGGGCCGCCATTGACCTTCTGCTTTGGTTCGCGCGTCGACCCGTCGCTGAGCGTGACGCCACCGATCTTCGGCGCCACGAACTCGAGCTGCGCGCCGACCCCGGCTGCGGCCTTTTCCAGATCGGCGACGATCGCCGCGTCGGCACCGTCGGCGAGCAGGATGCCGAGCTTGCGTCCCTTGAAGCTCTCCGGACCGTTCTTGACGATGGACAGTTTCGGCGACGGGGCGAGGTCGCGGATCACCGGCCGCGCGGGATCCGCCGCGGCCGGGAGCGCTGCCAGGCCGAGCCCGTCGGCGACCTTCTGCGCCAGTCCCTCGTCGATGTTGACGAGATGCGAGACCACGCGCTCGCGGATCGCCGGGGTTTCAACCTTCGAAAGCTCGAACACGAAGGCGTCCTCGATGTGGGTCTGCTCCACGCCGGTCTGACTGACGAAGAACTGCCGTGCCTGGCTGTAATGGTCGGCGAAGAGCTCTGCCCTGACCCGCAGCTTCTGACCCGACACTTCTTCGGGGAAGCTCTGATAGCCCCGCTTGGGATCCTCGCGCGGACCGCCTGCCGCGCCCCCCCAGGAGTTCGGCTCGTAGTTCGCCCGTCCCTTCGGGTTGCGCATCGCCATGTGGCCGTCCTGCTGGAAATTGCCGAACGGACAACGCGGTGCGTTCACCGGAATATGGGTGAAGTTCGGCCCGCCGAGACGCTTCAGCTGGGTGTCGAGATACGAGAAATTTCGCCCCTGCAGCAGCGGGTCGTTGGTGAAGTCGACGCCCGGTACGATGTTGTTCGTCTGGAACGCCACCTGCTCCGTCTCGAAGAAGAAGTTCTCCACCGTGCGGTTGAGGGTCATCTTTCCGACCGGGACGACCGGCACCTCCTCCTCCGGGATGATCTTGGTGGCATCCAGCACGTCGAACGGGAATTTCGCCGCGAAATCCTCGTCGAACATCTGGAAGCCGAGTTCCCACTCCGGGAAGTCGCCCATCTGGATGGCGTCCCACAGATCGCGGCGATGGAAATCGGGATCCATGCCGTTGAGTTTCAGCGCCTCGTTCCAGACGACGCTCTGCAGGCCCGCCGTCGGCTTCCAGTGGAACTTCACGAAGGTCGACTTGCCCTCGGCATTGACCAGCCGGAACGTGTGGACGCCGAAGCCTTCCATGAAGCGGAAGGAGCGCGGGATGGTGCGATCCGACATGATCCACATCGCCATGTGCATGGCTTCCGGCATCAGCGACATGAAATCCCAGAAATTGTCGTGCGCCGTCTGCGCCTGCGGAAAGCCGCGGTCGGGCTCCTGCTTGGCCGCATGGATGAGATCGGGGAACTTGATCGCGTCCTGGATGAAGAACACCGGGATGTTGTTGCCGACGATGTCCCAGTTGCCTTCCTTGGTATAGAAGCGCACGGCGAAGCCGCGGACGTCGCGGGCGAGATCCGCCGAGCCCTTGTTGCCCGCGACCGTCGAGAAGCGCACGAAGACGTCGGTCTTCTCGCCGGCGCGCTGGAAGATGTCGGCGCTCGTGACGTCGGCCAGCGACTTGTAGGTCTCGAACGTGCCGTGGACGCCGAAGCCGCGCGCGTGGACGACACGCTCGGGAATGCGTTCGTGGTCGAAGTGGAAGATCTTCTCGCGGAAGTGGAAGTCCTCGATCAGCGTCGGCCCGCGCTCGCCGGCCTTCAGCGAGTTCTGATCGTCGGCGACGGGGATCCCGCCATTGGTCGTCAGCGTCGGCACGTCGCCGCCGGCATGCTGGTGCGTCTCGCCGCCAGCCCCGCGCGAGACCGTCGTATCGCCGAAGGTCGCATCGGCGGACGGTTTGATGGTCTTGTCGCTCATGTGCTCTGTCCTGTTGATCGACCGAAGGGCGGAGGGTCCTGCCGCGGCTCTCGCGTTCGCAAGACGGCATCTCCTTGCCGGTAACCTGCGGCGTCCTGGAACCGTTCCACCCCGGCAGCGCCGGATATTTCGGCGGTGTGGAAGCGGCCGCGGCCAGGGACCGACTGCCGCGGTCGACGGCGGAACAGCGCTTTTGCCGCCTGCGGCGGAGAATCAGGCGACGGCGATGTTGAATGCAGCGTCGACATGGGGGTAAGTCAGCGTCGACTTATCACGTCGGCCTCCGACGAACAGGGCTCCCCAACCTCGCATGACCACCGAACGCTACAATCCGCGCGCCGCCGAACCAAGCTGGCAGAAAGCCTGGGACGCGGCGAAGCTCTTCGAGACGCGCACCGAGGCCCCCGGCGAGAAATACTACGTCCTCGAGATGTTCCCCTATCCGTCGGGGCGCATCCACATGGGGCACGTGCGCAACTACGCGATGGGCGACGTCGTGGCGCGCTACCGGCGAGCCAGGGGTTACAACGTCCTGCATCCGATGGGCTGGGACGCCTTCGGCATGCCGGCCGAGAACGCTGCGATGCAGAACAAGGTGCATCCGCGCGAATGGACCTACCAGAACATCGCGACGATGCGCGGCCAGCTGAAGTCGATGGGCCTGTCGCTCGACTGGTCGCGCGAGTTCGCCACCTGCGACGTCGAGTACTACCACCGCCAGCAGATGCTGTTCCTCGACCTCCTGGCGAAGGGCCTCGCCTATCGCAAGAAGTCCAAGGTCAACTGGGACCCGGTCGACATGACCGTGCTCGCCAACGAGCAGGTGATCGACGGCAAGGGCTGGCGCTCCGGCGCCGAGGTCGAGCAGCGCGAACTGACGCAGTGGTTCTTCCGCATCACCGACTATGCCGAGGACCTGCTGGCGGCGCTCGACCATCTGCCGGGCTGGCCGGAAAAGGTCCGGGTGATGCAGAAGAACTGGATCGGCAAATCGGAGGGCCTGCGGTTCTCGTTCGGCCTCGTCGGCGCGCCGGAGGGTTTCGACACGCTGCCGGTCTTCACCACCCGGCCCGACACGATGTTCGGCCCGACCTTCGCCGCCATCGCCGCCGACCATCCGCTGGCCGCCGCGCTCGCCGCTGAACGGCCGGAGGTAGCGGCCTTCGTAGAGAGCTGCCGCAAGCTGGGCACGACGCAGGCGGAAATCGACACGGCCGAGAAGCTCGGCTTCGATACCGGCATCAAGGTTTCGCATCCGGCTGACCCCGACTGGCTGATGCCGCTCTACATCGCGAATTTCGTGCTGATGGACTACGGCACCGGCGCCATCATCGGCTGCCCGGCCCATGACCAGCGCGATCTCGACTTTGCCAGCAAATACGGCCTGCCGGTCCTCGACGTCTTCGTGCCGCTGGACAGCGAGGAAACCGTCGGCGATGTCGCCTTCGTGCCGCCGAAGACCGCGACGGTGAAATATGTCCGCTGGGTCGGCGAGACCGGCGAGGTCCTCACCTGCCAGGAGGCCATGGACCGGACGCTGGCCGTCTTCGAGCGCGAGGGCTGGGGCAGCCGCGAGACCAATTTCCGCCTGCGCGACTGGGGCATCTCGCGCCAGCGCTACTGGGGCTGCCCGATCCCGATTCTGCACTGCGAGGCCTGCGGCATCGTTCCGGAGGCCCGCGAGAACCTGCCGGTCGTGCTGCCGGACGACATCGACTTCGACAAGCCGGGCAACCCGCTCGACCGCCATCCGACCTGGCGCGACACGACCTGCCCGCAATGCGGCGGCCCGGCGCGGCGCGAGACCGACACGATGGACACGTTCGTCGATTCCTCGTGGTATTTCGCGCGGTTCACCGCGCCGCACGCCGACGAGCCGACCGACCCGCAGGCCGCCAATGCCTGGCTGCCGGTCGACCAGTATATCGGCGGCATCGAGCACGCGATCCTGCATCTGCTCTATTCGCGCTTCTTCGTCCGGGCGATGCGGGCTTGCGGCCATCTCGACCTCGACGAGCCCTTCAAGGGCCTGTTCACCCAGGGCATGGTGGTGCACGAGACCTATCGCGAAGGCGACCGCGACTGGGTCCCTCCCGCCGACGTGGTGATAACCGAGGGCGAGGAAGGCCGGGTCGCGCGGCGCCTGTCGAACGGCGCCCCGCTCATGATCGGCGGTATCGAGAAGATGTCGAAGTCGAAGAAGAACGTCGTCGACCCCGACGACATCATCGCCTCCTACGGCGCCGACACGGCCCGCTGGTTCATGCTGTCGGATTCGCCGCCGGAGCGCGACGTGATCTGGACCGAGGCCGGCGTCGAGGGCGCCCATCGCTTCGTGCAGCGGCTCTGGCGGCTGGTCAACGAGGCGGCGCCGCACGTTGAGGGGGCCGGTGCGGCCGGCACCGGCGGCGGCGAGGCGGCGCTGGCGATCCGGCGGGCGGCGCACCGCGCCGCGGCCGGCGTAGGGGACGACATCGAGCGCCTTGCCTTCAACAAGGCCGTCGCCCGCATCTACGAGCTGGTCAACACGCTGTCGGCCGCCTTTGGCGGACTGGCTTCGGCCAACGACCGCGCCCTCGCCGCCGCGGCGAGCGAGGCGCTGTCGATCCTGGTTCGGCTGATCGCGCCGATGATGCCGCATCTGGCCGAGGAATGCTGGCGGGTGCTCGGCCATGACGGCTTTGCCGCGGCTACCGCGTGGCCGGACGTCGATCCAGCCCTGCTCACGGACGACACGGTGCAGATGCCGGTACAGATCAACGGCAAGAAGCGCGCCGACTTGACCATTGCCGCAACCGCCGGCAAACCTGAGATCGAGAAGGCCGCGCTGGATCTGGAGGTCGTCCGCTCCGCTCTTGCCGGCAATGCACCCAAGCGCGTCGTCGTCGTCCCCGGGAGAATCGTCAATGTCGTCCTCTGATCGGGTTCGACCCCGCGCCGTGCTCGCCTGCCTGGCCGTCGCCGCCATCCTGCTGCCCGGCTGCACGGCGCGCCCGCTCTACGGCACCGACGCTTCGACCGTCTCGGCCCTGGCGCCGGAGGGACGCCTCGCGTCGCTGCGCGGCCGGATCGCCATTTCGGAGGCCAACACCCGCACCGACCAAGTCGTCCGCAATGCCCTGCTGTCGCGCCTCAACCAGGGCGCCCAGGTGACCCAGCCGCTCTACGAAGTGCGCCTGACGGTCAGCGGCGCCGAAACCGGTCTCGCCATCGAGGCGGGCGGGGTGCTGACCTCGTCGCTGTACCGGATGAACGGGTCGTATCAGCTGGTCCGGCTCTCGGACGGCCAGGTGATCGATACGCAGCGACGCAATTCGACCGTGCCCTTCGACCGCACCAGCCAGCAGTTCCAGAGCCAGCGGGCGCTGCTCGACGCGCGCGAGCAGGCGGCCGACGACCTCGCCGCCAAGCTGGAGATCCCGATCGTCCGGGCGCTGGAAGCGGCGGGCAGCTGACGGCTCGGCAGGACGCGCCGGCGGGGCGGGCAGGAGCCCGGCCCGAACATCGGGACGGGTGACGGCACATGGCGCAGAAAAAGGCCGGCGAGGTCGAAGCCTTCCTGTCGCGGCCGGACTTCTCCTTCCCGGTCATCCTCCTCTACGGCCCTGATCCCGGCCTCGTCTCCGAACGCTCCGACAAGATCGCTGCCCAGTCCGGCGTCGACCCCGACGACCCGTTCGCCGCGGTGCGCCTGTCGGCCGACGACCTCGAGAAGGATATCGGGCGGCTCTACGACGAGGCCCGGACGCTGTCGCTGTTCGGCGGCAAGCGTCTGATCCGCGTGCGCGGGGCAGGGGCCGGCAAGGCGCTGGCGGAAGCCGTCGCGACGCTGGCGGAGGAGAAGCTTGAGGGCGCCGTGCTGATCGTCGAGGCGGGCGATCTGAAGAAGAACGCGGCGCTGCGCACCAGCGTCGAGCGCGCCCGCTTCGCCATGGCGCTGCCCTGCTACCAGGACGAGGGCCGCGCCCTCGACCAGATGATCGACGAGGAATTCGCCGCCAGCGGCCTGACCATCGACCGGGCGGCGCGCGACGAGCTGCGCTCCCGGCTGGGCGCCAACCGGCTCGCCTCGCGCGGCGAGGTGCGCAAGCTCTGCCTCTATGCACTCGGCACGCGGGGCGTCGTCGAGGAGGATGTGCGGGCGATCGTCGGCGACGTCTCCGCCGACACGCTGGAGGAGACGATCGACGCCACCGCCAGCGGCGAGGTGCGGCGCCTGCCGCATCTGGTCGACCGGCTGGTCACCGCCGGTACCGCGACCTTCCAGCTGCACCAGGGGCTGCTGCGCTATTTCCAGCAGCTGCAGGCGATGCGCGAGATGGTGGAGCGCGGCGGGGAGCCGATCGGGCGGGTCGTCGAGCGGCGGCGGCCGCATTTCCGTCGCCGCCACGCGATGGAGGTCGCGCTCGCCGCCTGGCCGCTGGAGCGCATCGCCCCGACATTGCGCCGGATCGAGGCGGACATCCTCGCGAGCCGCAAGGAAAGCGCACTCGCGCTGACCATCACCCGGCGGACGCTGCTCGACGTCGCCGTCGAGGCGGCACGGCTGAAGGCGCGCCGGAACTAGGGCGCCCCGCGCTGTTTCACGTGGGACAGGCCCAGGATCGCGATAGCCTAGAGCGAGCGCAGCCGCGGCTCGCCGCTCTGCAGGCGGCTGCGGGCATGAGCCTGCAGCAGGCCGCACAGCGCATCCAGCTGTTCGAGATCGGCATAGGCAATACGGACCGAGCCGCCCTCGCCGTCGACCTCGATCTCCACCGCCATGCCGAGCGTCTCGGACAGCAGCCGCTCCAGCGCCTGGGCGTCCTCGTCCTTTTCGGTCTTCACCGCAGCGGACGCCTTGCGGCGGGGCTTCGCAGGCTTGGCGGCAGGCTCCGCCGCCGGCCCGCGGGCGAGGTCTTCGGCCTCGCGGACACTGAGGCCGCGCGAGACGATCTCGCGCGCCACGGCCAGCGGATCCTCGGCGGTGACCACCGTACGCGCCGCGCCGGCGGAGAGCGTGCCGGAGACCACCATGTCCCGCACCTCGTCCGGCAGCTTCAGCAGCCGCAGCGTGTTGGCGACGTGACTGCGGCTCTTGCCGAGGACGTCGGCGAGGTCGGACTGGGTATAGCCGTGGTCGCTGATCAGCTGCTCGTAGGCCTGCGCTTCCTCGACCGCGTTGAGATCGGAACGCTGGACGTTCTCGATGATGGCGATCTCCAGCGACTGCCGGTCGCCGATGTCGCGCAGCACGACCGGGACTTCCGACAGGCCGGCGAGGCGGGCCGCCCGCCAGCGCCGCTCGCCGGCGACGATCTCGAACCGGTCGCTTTCGCCGGAGATCGGCCGCACCAGCAGCGGCTGCACGACGCCATGGTTGCGGATTGAGGCGGCGAGATCCTGCAGTTCCCCGTCGTCGAAGCGGCGGCGCGGATTGTTCGGGTTGGCGACGAGCTTGTCGATCCCGACATGCCGCTCGGCGGGGATCGCCGGCTCGGGAGCCCCGAAGCCCGGCACCGAGCGCGAGGGCGCGGCGGCACCGGTGCCGATCAGCGAGGCAAGGCCCCGGCCGAGCCGCTGTCGCGATCTGTCTTCGGTCATGCCCCTGTCCCCATGCTCATGCTGCAAAGCGCCCCGTCGTATCCCGGTCCCGTCCCAATCAACGCCTTCGCGGTCATGCCGCCACCAGGCGCCGTTCGCGCTGGATGATCTCCGAGGCGAGGCGGATGTAGGCCTGGCTGCCCGAGCATTTCATGTCGTAGAGGATCGCCGGCTTGCCGAAGGATGGCGCTTCCGACACACGGACATTGCGCGGGATGATCGTGTCGTAGACATGCTCGCCCATGTAGGCCCGCACGTCCCGGACGACCTGCGCGGCGAGATTGTTGCGGCCGTCATACATGGTCAGCACGATTCCGTGCAGGTCGAGCGTCGGGTTGAGCGAGTCGCGCACCTGCTCGACCGTCTGCAGCAGCTGGCTGAGCCCCTCCAGCGCGAAGAACTCGCATTGCAGCGGCACCAGGATCGAGTCCGCCGCAGCCATGGCGTTGATCGTCAGGAGGTTGAGCGAGGGTGGGCAGTCGACCAGCACGAAGTCGAACAGCGGCGCTTCCACCTGGTGGAAATGCAGCGCGTCGCGCAGCCGGTAGGCGCGGCCGGTGGCGCCGGCGATCTCCATCTCCAGACCGAGCAGGTCGAGGGTCGAGGCGATCACCGAGAGGTTGGGCACCGCCGTCGGCATCACCGCCTCGGTGATCGACGCGGTCTCCATCAGCACGTCGTAGGAAGAGACTTCCCGGTCGTCCTTCTCGATGCCGAGGCCGGTGGAGGCATTGCCCTGCGGGTCGAGATCGACCAGCAGCGTGCGCTTGCCGATCGCTGCCAGCGCCGTCGCGAGGTTGATCGCCGTCGTCGTCTTGCCGACGCCGCCCTTCTGGTTCGCTATGGTGATGATCCGCATCGACCGCCCGGCTACCATGTCCATCGGCCTGTTTCCGCCTCGCACGTCCTCGAACGGCTCCGCAGGTCCAGCCCGCCCGTGTGCCCGATCCGCATGACGCTCGTCCTCGTCGAGGCCCAGCACCGCTCAGCGCGGTGCGATGTCACCGATCTCGAGCACGACCGAACCATCCTCGAGCTCCGATTCATGCTTTACCATGCTGAATCGCCAATGGGCAGTCGCGGCGTTAATTTCCTGTTCATGACTTCGCCCCTTGGCGAAGAAGCAGCGCGCGGTCGGGGCGATATGCGGCGCGACGAGGCGCAGCAGCTCGTCGAGCGGCGCCAGCGCCCTCGCGGTGACGATCTCGGCCGCGGCCAGCGCGGCGCCGCAATCCTCGATGCGGGCGGCGTGGACGGTGCCGCCGAGCCCCGCCTCGCGCTGCACGGTCCGCAGGAAGGCCGCCTTCTTGGCATTGCTTTCAACGAGATCGACGACGCCGTCTTGTTCGGCGCGCGCCGCCGCGATGACCAGGCCCGGAAAACCGGCGCCCGAACCCAGATCGACGGCGCGGCGGAAGGCCGGCAGTCTCCGCTCCAGCGACAGCGAGTCCGCCACGTGACGGGTCCAGATCTCGCCCAGCGTCGAGGGCGAAATGAGGTTGACGCGCGCCTGCCAGGTCACCAGCAGCGCCACGTAGCGGTCGAGCCGCTCCAGCGTTTCACGTGAAACAGCGACGGTCTGGAGAACGCGGCCGCGATCCTCGGCGAGGACGGCGGCGAGTTCATGGCTCGACAGGCGCTTCGGCCGCGCCTTCAGCCCGGACTCAGGCCGCATCGGCGAGCTCCCGGCGCCGGATGGCGACAAGGATGATCGCCAGGGCTGCCGGCGTCATGCCGTCGATGCGCTCGGCCTCCGCGATGGAAGCAGGCCGCCGGGCCGAAAGCTTCTGGCGCAGCTCGTTGGAGAGGCCGGCGAGGGCATTGAAATCCAGCGTCGGCGGGATCGCCCGGTTCTCGTCGCGGCGCAGCCGCTCCTGGTCGCGGCGCTGGCGCGCCAGATAGACGTCGTAGCCGGCCTCGATCTCGATCCGCTCCCGCAGCGGTCCCGCGATCGCGCCGAGGTCCGGCCAGATCTGTGTGAGCCGATCGAGATCGATCTCCGGCTGCGACAGCAGCTGCCATGCCGAGCGGCGGCGCCCATCCTGGTTCAGCGCCAGCCCGTGCCGCGCGGCCTCCGGCGGCGTCAGTGTCGCCGCCTCGAGCCGGGCGCGCGCCGCCGACAGCGCCGCCTCGCTCGCCTCGAAAACCTGCCGCCGTTCGGCGTCGATGATCCCGAGCGATAGGCCGAGCGGCGTCAGGCGGCGATCGGCATTGTCGGCCCGCAGCGACAGGCGGAACTCGGCGCGCGAGGTGAACATGCGATAGGGTTCGGTGATGCCGGTGCGCGTCAGGTCGTCGATCATCACGCCGACATAGGCGTCGGCCCGGCCGATCGACACCGGCTCGGAGCCACCGGCGAGCCGCGCCGCGTTGAGGCCGGCGACGAGGCCCTGCGCCGCCGCCTCCTCGTAGCCGGTCGTGCCGTTGATCTGACCGGCAAGGTACAGGCCCTCCGCGCAGCGCACGGCGAGATGCCGGTCCAGCTCGCGCGGATCGACATGGTCGTACTCGATCGCATAGCCGGGCTTCAGCACCGCGACCCGCTCGAGCCCCGGGATCGAACGCAGGAAGGCTTCCTGTACGTCCTCGGGAAGGGAAGTGGACAACCCGTTCGGATAGATCGTGTCGTCGTCGAGCCCCTCCGGTTCGAGGAAAATCTGGTGGCCGTCGCGCTCGCCGAACTTCACGATCTTGTCCTCGATGGACGGGCAGTAGCGCGGGCCGGCCCCCTCGATCTGGCCCGAATAGAGGGCCGAGCGCGCGAGATTGTCGCGGATGATCCGGTGCGTTTCGGGCGTCGTGCGGGTGATGCCGCAATCGATTTGCCGATTGGCGATCTCGCGCGTCAGGTAGGAAAAAGGCACCGGCGTCTCGTCCGGGCTCTGGCGGTCGAGGCCGTCCCAGTCGACCGTCCGCCCGTCGAGCCGCGCCGGCGTGCCGGTCTTCAGCCGCCCGAGCCGCAGGCCAAGGCGGCGCAACGTGCCGGAAAGCCCGGTCGAGGGATCCTCGCCCATGCGCCCGGCCGGGATCTTGCGGTCACCGATATGGATGAGCCCGGAAAGGAAGGTCCCGGTGGTCAGCACCACGGCGCGACAGGCAATGGTGCGGCCATCGGCGAGGATTACCCCGGTGACGCGGTTGGCGCCGTCGAGGGAGAGATCGGCGACGTCGGCCTCGACCACCGTCAGCCCCGCCTGCGCCACGATCGCCGCCTGCATGGCCTCCCGGTAGAGCCGCCGGTCCGCCTGGGTCCGCGGGCCCCGTACGGCCGGCCCCTTGCTGCGGTTGAGCAGGCGGAACTGGATGCCGGCCGCATCCGCGACCTGGCCCATCAGGCCGCCCAGCGCATCGATCTCGCGCACCAGATGCCCCTTGCCGATGCCGCCGATCGCCGGGTTGCAGCTCATCGCGCCGATCGTGTCGAAGCTGTGCGTGACCAGCAGCGTGTCGGCCCCGGCCCGCGCCGCCGCGCTCGCCGCCTCGCAGCCGGCGTGGCCGCCGCCGATGACGAGGACATCGCACGCGGAAGGGGTGGCTGCGGGTGTTGAAGGGGACATCGATATCTCCGGTGTCGCGGTCCGGACGAGCGGATGCTGATGACGAAAGCCTATAGTCGTCTTGAAGCGTCGAAACAACGTTCCGCCGGTTACGCGGGCTTCGGTTGGGCCGCTAAGCGTGAGCGAGCGAGGATCGTTTCACGTGAGTCGTCGACGAGCGGTTTCACGTGAATCCTCACTTGCCGATGCAGAACTCCGAGAAGATGACGTCGAGCAGGTCTTCGACCCCGACCTGCCCGGTCAGCGCCCCCAGCCGATTGCCGGCCCGACGCAGCGTCTCGGCCGCGACCTCAGCGGGCATGGCGGGACCGTCCAGATACTCCTCGACGATCGCCAGCGCATCCGCCACCAGCTCGCTGTGACGGACCCGCAGGGGCACCGCCTCGTCCGGATCCCCGGCCGCGTCCGCCGCCAGTGCGGCGATCCGTTCGACGAGCGCGCCCAGCCCTTCGCCGCTATGCGCGGACAGGGCGAAGTCGAACCGAAAATCGCTGTTGCTGTCGGGCGCACGTGAGACGTCCGGTGACGGCACATCGATCTTGGTGCGGACCAGCAGGACCTGGGGTGCCCCAACAGGTGACGTTCTGTCGCCGTCGAGCGCGGGAGCGGCGGCCGGGTGTTTCACGTGAGTCGCCAGCTCCACGAACGGGTCGAGAGCCCTGTCGGGCTGATGCGGATCGACCAGCGCCAGGACGAGGTCCGCCTTCGCCATCGTCGCGCGGGCCCGTTCGACGCCGATCGCCTCCACAAGGTCGCTGGTGTCCCGGATCCCGGCGGTGTCCGAGAAGCGCACCGGGATGCCGCCGAGGTCGAGCGTCACCTCGATGACGTCGCGGGTGGTCCCCGGCACGTCCGTGACGATCGCCACCTCCCGGTCGGCAAGCGCGTTGAGCAGGCTGGACTTGCCGGCATTCGGCGCGCCGACGATGGCCACCTTGTAGCCCTCGCGCAGGATCTCGCCGCGCGCGGCCCCGGCAAGATGCGCCCGCATGTCGTCGGCGAGTTGTCCTATCGCCGGCGCGACGCCTTTGCCTACGTCGGCGCTCACGTCACCCTCGTCGGCGAAATCGAACGATGCCTCGATCATCGCCCGCGCATGCGTCAGCCGGCGCATCCAGTCCTCGTAGACCGCCCGCAGCGCACCGCCGGCCTGCGCCACCGCCATCCGTCGCTGGCCCTCGGTCTCGGCCGCGAGGAGGTCGGCCAGGCCTTCGGCCTCGGTGAGGTCTATCCGGCCATTCTCGAAGGCCCGGCGGGTGAACTCGCCGGGCACCGCCAGCCGCACGCCGGAGAGCGCCGTCAGCGCTACGAGCATCGCCGCAACCACGGCGCGGCCGCCATGCAGGTGAAACTCGGCAAGGTCCTCGCCGGTGACGCTGCCGGGGCCCTCGAAGAACACGGCGATGCCACGGTCGACCAACCGGCCGTCCGGCCCCCGGAAGCGTCGCAGGCTCGCCTGCCGCGCCGGCGGCACCGCGCCGGCGATCCGCGTCATCGCCATGCGCGCGGCCGGGCCGCTGACCCGGACCACCGCGATGCCGGAGGGCAGGGCACCGGAAGACAGGGCGGCGATGGTATCGTCAGACATGGCGGTTCCGAAGCAGCAGGGATCAGAGCGGTGGCACGTCGCCCCGCGCTCTCGGGCACCCGCGTCGCGGGACAGGCGCTGCACCCATGCGACGCTCTACCACCCGCGCGCCGGGCTCGCGACGGAAAAGGATTGCCGGCCCTCGCCCTCGAAAGCTGCCGCCGGCGCGTTAGCCTTAGGCGATACCGCCCGAAGGGAACATGCATGACCGACCAGACCGGCAATCGCCTCGCCAATGCCGTCAGTCCCTATCTCATCCAGCACAAGGACAATCCGGTGCACTGGTGGGAATGGTCGGACGCGGCGCTCGACGAGGCGCGCGACACCGACCGGCCGATCCTGTTGTCGGTGGGCTATGCCGCCTGCCACTGGTGCCATGTCATGGCGCACGAGAGCTTCGAGGATCCGGACGTCGCTGCGGTGATGAATCGGCTTTACGTGAACGTGAAGGTCGACCGCGAGGAGCGCCCGGAGATCGACCAGCTCTACATGACGGCGCTGCAGGCGATGGGGGAGCAGGGCGGCTGGCCGATGACCATGTTCCTCACCCCCGACGGGCGGCCGTTCTTCGGCGGCACCTATTTCCCGAAGCGCGCCAGCCACGGGCGGCCGGGCTTCGTGCAGCTGCTGGAGGCCGTGGCGACCGCCTGGCGCGACCGGCGCGAGGAGCTCGACGGCAGCGCGACATCCATCCTCGACCGGCTGTCCGGCTTCCTCTCCGCATCGGCCGACGCCGGGCGGCTCGAGGCTCTGGCGGTGGCCCCCGCCGCGGCGCGGATCATCCAGCTGGCCGATCCGGTGCTCGGCGGTTTCCGCGGCGCGCCGAAATTCCCCAACGCGCCGTATATGGAAGTTCTCGCCCGCTCCAGCTTCGAGGGCGGGCCGCTGGCGCATGGCGAGGCGTTCCTGCGCACCCTGCGCTCGCTGTCCTCGGGCGGCATCTACGACCATGTCGGCGGCGGGCTGCACCGCTACGCCACGGACGAGCGCTGGCTGGTGCCGCATTTCGAGAAGATGCTCTACGACAACGCGCAGTTCCTGCGCCATCTCAGCTGGGCGTACCGCGCCACCGGCGACGCGCTGTTCCGCGCCCGCATCGAGGAGACGGTCGCCTGGCTCGCCCGCGAGATGCGGGTCGACGGCGGTGGCCTCGCCGCCTCGCTCGATGCCGACAACCTCGATGCGCTCGGCCATCCGGAGGAGGGCGCCTTCTACGTCTGGAGCGAGACGGAGATCGACGACGTGCTCGGCGGCGCCGACGCCGCCTTCAAGCGCGCCTATGGCGTGACGGCGGACGGCAACTGGGAGGGCAAGTCGATCCTGCACCGGCTGCATCCGGGCGCCACGTCCGCCGATCCAGATTTCGCCGAGGCCCGCAACCGGCTGCTCGAAGCCCGCGCCGAACGAACCCGCCCGGCCCGCGACGACAAGGTGCTGGCCGACTGGAACGGCATGGCGATCCGGGCGCTGGCGGAAGCCGCCCGCGCCACGGGCAGTGCCCTGGCGCTGGACCTCGCCCGCGACGCCTTCGCCTTCGTCACCACGCACATGGTCGTCGACGAACGGCTGCGGCATGCAGCCCGGGACGGGCGCACCGCCGGCCTCGCGCTGTCGACCGATTACGGCACGCTGATCCAGGCCGCGGTCGCGCTGTTCGCGACGACGCTCGACAGCGCCTATCTCGATCGCGCCGCGTTCCTGGCGGCCGAGCTGGAGCGCTGGCACGCCGACGGCACCGGCGGGCACTATCTCAACCCGTCGGATTCCACCGACGTGCCGATCCGCCTGCGCGGCGATCACGACGAGGCGGTGCCGGGCGGCACGGCGGTTGTGGTGGAGGGCCTGTCGATGCTCGCCCAGGCGACCGGCTCGATCGAGATCGCCGAACGGGCGGAGCGGGCGGCGATGCTGGCTGCGGGCCGTCTCGGCGAGGGCGCCGGCGGATCCCCCGGCATCATCGCCGCAGCGGGGCGGCTCAGCCGCGGCAGCGAATTGTGCATCATCGGCGACAAGGCCGATCCCGCCTTCGTCGCGATGGCCGACCTTGCCCGAGCCCGGGTCGACCTCGACCGGCTCGACCTGATCACCGACGCGCCGGAGAAGCTGCCCGCCAATCTGCCGCTCGCCGCGGTCCACCCCTCGCGCCTGCCGGCAGCCTATATCTGCGAGGATCGTGTCTGCCGCGCGCCGGTCTACGACGCGGCGGCGTTGCGCGGGCTGCTCGGCGAGCCCTGACGGGTCGCCCGGCGCTCCGGGCGCGCCTGCGGCCTCAGGTGACCGGCGCGACCGTCGCCCCGGTGGCGCTGCGCAGCTGCAGCGGCACCACCTCGAAGACGTGGCGCGGCGTGCCGGCCGCCGCCCACACCGTCGCATAGCGGAACAGATCCTCGTCCATCACCGTCCGCAGCCGGGCGGAGCCGCCGAGCGGCGAGACCCCGCCAATGGCAAAGCCGGTGGCGGCGCGGACGAAATCCGCGTCCGGCCGCTCCAGCGCTTCGCCGAGCAGCGCGGCCATCGCGGCCTCGTCGACGCGGTTGGCGCCCGAGACCAGCAAGAGATAGGCCTCGCCGCTGTCCACGCCGCGGAACACCAGCGACTTGACGATCTGGCCGACCTGCGCACCGACGGCTCGCGCTGCTTCTTCCGCGGAGCGGGCGCTCGTTTCGGTCGTCACGACCTTGATCCTGACGCCTTTCGCTTCGGCCGCGGCCTCGACCCGCTGGACCGCCGGCGGGCGGTTTTCCGTCACGTCTGGTGGCATGGGATAGGACCTCGCGCAGTGGACATCAGGTGGTTTCGCAGCCGAGGATGGCGACGTCAAACATAAGGCTGAGAAGCGTTCGGCACCTTTCGGAGGCGAGGCGGCAGGAAGCGCCAACGCGCCTCGGCATCCGACGGTTGGAGGGCAGCTTCACCTTTCGGCCTTCACGCATCCAGTCGGATCAGCGGCCCGGCTTCGCCGTTCAGGAGCCGCCGCAGATGGAAGCTGCAGAGCCGGTCTTCCGGCCGATTGCCGACCTCGGCGGCAAACGCTCCCATGGCACCGGGGTCACCGGCGACCAGCCTCTCGAAGGCGGAAGTGTAGCCGTCGAAGTCGTCACCCGGCGCCAGCGGCTCGTAGGCACGCAGCGGCTGGGTCTTGCCCTTCAGAAGGAGATCCCCGACCGGGCGCCACCGAAACGTCGACTGGCCTTCCGCGACGGTGGAACTCGCGCAGATGCGTGTGCCGAGCCGCGCGTTTGCGGCCTCGAGCCGCGCCGCGACATTTATCGTGTCGCCATAGGCGGAGTAGTCGAAGATCCGCCCACCGAAATTCCCGACGATCGCCGGTCCCGAATGAATGCCGATGCGGGTAACGCCCAGCGCGACGCCGCTTGCCCGCCAGGTGTTCCGCATCCTCTCCGAAAACTCGTCCAGAGCGAGCGCGCAAAGAACCGCGCGCTCGCCGTGATCGACTTGCTCGTCCGGGGCACCGAACAGGATGTGCAGCGCATCTCCGACGATCTTGGCGACCGTCCCCTCATGCTCGAACACGATCGCCGTCATACCCGCAAGATATTCGTTCAGAAGCTCGGCCAGCAGTTCGGGGCTGATCCGTTCCACCAGAGCGGTGAAGTCCGCGAGATCGGTGAACAGCACGGAAACCTCGCGGCGACGGGCGGCGAGTTGCTTCACGTCGGTTCCGTTTGCCAGTCGCTCGGCCAGCCGCGGTGAGAAGTAGCGCGACAGCACATCGCGATTGCGCGCTTCCAGTTCCGCGATCAAACGAGTGTTTTCTATCGCGATCACCGCCTGGTCCGCGAATGTCTGGACCAGCGCAACCTGCCGATCCGTGAACGCGCGCGCCTCGGGTCGGGAAAGCGATATCACCCCGACCACCGTGCCGCCCTGCCTCAATGGCACGGCCAGGCCGCCCCGGTAGTCGCCAAGCTGATGCCCCGTGAGGGTACGGAAACGCTGGTCCGTCAGGATGTCTTCGACATTGACGACCTCGCCGGTGAACGCAGCGAGTCCGGACACGGTCGTGGCGTCCGCGGACGGTTTGAGGGCAAGCGTCTCAGCGAAAGCCACCCAGCCCGGAGGGTAGTTCACATGCGCCGCGAGATAGAGATCGTCACCGCGTTTGAGCCAGATGACGCCGCGCGTCGCTTCGCACAGCTCTATGGCCAATTCGACGAGGCTGGTGAGAACCGCGTCGAGATCGAACGCCGAGCCGCTGATCACCCTGAGGACGTCCGCCGTCGCCTTCTGCTGCGCCAGGACGTCGCGAAGCTCCGCGGCAGTAGAGTCGACCGGACTCCCGGCAGGGATCGGTTGATCCTCCCACCGCTCCCCTATCTCGCGTGTGTTGCCCATGACCGCAGTGCCTCGAATGGAGAGCGAGGCATGAGAATGTTCCGGCCCTGGGGAGGAGTCCAGCGTTCCCAACGGCAAAGGGGCCCCGTAGGAGCCCCTTCACTGCACGCCCGCGTGGGCGGCTATCAACAGTGCTGCATTCGGCCGATCGGACCGAGCCTGCGCCTCAGGTGTTCATCGAGTCGAAGAAGTCCGCGTTCGACTTGGTCTGCTTCAACTTGTCATTGAGGAACTCGATCGCGTCCGTGGTGCCCATCGGCGCGAGGATGCGGCGGAGTACGAAGATCTTCTGCAGTTCCTGGCGCGGGACCAGCAGGTCTTCCTTCCGGGTGCCGGACTTGAGGATGTCCATGGCCGGGTAGATCCGCTTGTCGGCGACCTTGCGGTCGAGCACGATCTCGGAATTGCCGGTGCCCTTGAACTCCTCGAAGATCACCTCGTCCATGCGGCTGCCGGTGTCGATCAGGGCCGTCGCGATGATCGTCAGCGAGCCGCCTTCCTCGATGTTTCGGGCCGCGCCGAAGAAGCGCTTCGGGCGCTGCAGCGCGTTGGCATCGACACCGCCGGTCAGCACCTTGCCGGAGGACGGCACGACGGTGTTGTAGGCGCGGCCGAGGCGGGTGATGGAATCCAGGAGGATGACGACGTCGCGGCCATGCTCGACGAGGCGCTTGGCCTTCTCGATGACCATTTCGGCGACGGCGACGTGGCGCGTCGCGGGCTCGTCGAAGGTGGAGGATACCACCTCGCCCTTCACCGAGCGCTGCATGTCGGTGACTTCCTCCGGCCGCTCGTCGATGAGCAGCACGATGAGGTAGCACTCGGGATGGTTGGCGGTGATCGAATGGGCGATGTTCTGCAGGAGCACCGTCTTGCCGGTACGCGGCGGCGCCACGATCAGGCCGCGCTGGCCCTTGCCGAGCGGGGCGACCAGGTCGATGACCCGCGCCGACAGATCCTTCTTCGAGGTCGGGTCCTCGAGCTCCATCTTGAAGCGCTCGTCCGGATAGAGCGGCGTCAGATTGTCGAAATGGCTCTTGTAGCGGATCTTTTCCGGGTCATCGAAATTGATCGTGTTGACCTTGAGAAGCGCGAAATACCGCTCGCCTTCCTTGGGGCTGCGGATCGGCCCCTCGACCGTGTCGCCGGTCTTCAGCTGGAACTTGCGGATCTGCGACGGCGACACGTAGATGTCGTCCGGGCCCGGCAGGTAGTTGGCCTCCGGCGAGCGCAGGAAGGCAAAGCCGTCCTGCAGGATCTCGACGACGCCTTCGCCGACGATCTCCACTTCCTCGGCGGCGAGCTGCTTCAGGATCGCGAACAGCAATTCCTGCTTGCGCAGCACCGAGGCGTTCTCGACGTGATTTTCTTCGGCGAACGCGATGAGTTCCGGCGCGCTCTTGTTCTTCAGGTCCTGAAGCTTCATTCGGGTGGATGCTCTTTGGGGCTTGCCCCGATGGCTTTGACCGGGACCGAGGGATGACTGCGATGGGGAAAAACGCTTAAGGCCTCTGACGCGAACGGTCTTCGGCGGGAACGACACGAGGGCCACGCTCGGCGCCCCGCGCCTCTCATGAGGCTGCATTCACAATTTGATATAGCCAGAGCCGGCCATCGGCGCAAGGGGGATCGGCGTCAGCCGGCCGCCGGAAGTCCCAGTTCCGCGATGATCCGCGCGACCACCGCCGCCGGCGGCACGTCGACCGCGACCGTCACGCCGTCCTCGTCGGGTCCCAGCGGCTCGAGCGCGGCGAACTGCGACTGCAGCAGCGATGCAGGCATGTAGTGGCCGCTTCGATGGGCCAGCCGCGCGGAAACGAGCTCCGGATCGGCGGTCAGTTCGACGAACCGGACCCGTGCCCCCGATTCGCGCAGCACGTCGCGATAGCGGCGCTTCAGCGCCGAGCAGGTGAGGACCGTCGACCGGCCCTCCGCCGCCTGGCCGGCGATCCAGTCGCGGATCGCGGCCAGCCAGGGCGCCCGGTCGGCGTCGTCGAGCGGCACGCCCGCCGTCATCTTGGCGATGTTGGCTTCCGGGTGAAATTGGTCGGCCTCGGCGAAGGGCCAGCCGAGCGCCGCCGCGAGGGCCTCGGCGGTGGTCGACTTGCCAACCCCGGAGGGACCCATGACGACGATCGCGACGGGGGTCGCGCCGCTCATTTCGAACCGCCGGTCCGGCCTGTCGCGACCGGCGCCATCAGAACGGCTTCACCACGACGAGGATGACGATCAGGATGAGCAGGACCGTCGGCACCTCGTTCATGATGCGCCAGTGCTTGACGGTCCTGGTGTTGGCGTCGTTGGCGAAGCGCCGGACCGAGGCCGAATAGTAGCCGTGCAGGCCGGACATCAAAACGACCAGGACGATCTTGGCGTGCAGCCAGCCATTGCCGTCCGCCACGAACCAGCCGCCCTTGAACGCCAGCCACAGGCCGGCCACCCAGGTGACGATCATCGCCGGGTTCATGATCGCCTTCAGAAGCCGCCGCTCCATGACCTTGAAGGTCTCCGACTGCGGCGTGCCCGGTCCGACCCCGGCGTGGTAGACGAACAGCCGCGGCAGATACAGCGTGCCGGCCATCCAGGCGATCAGCGCGATGATGTGCAGCGACTTCATCCAGAGGTAGCCGCTGCTGTTGTAGTCGCCGGGGATCAGCAGGAAGACCAGCGCCACGGCGGCGGCGGTGATGGCGAGAGCGATCACGGCGTTCTTCATCGGATGTGCTCCTTCGGGCGGCGGGCGGCTGTTCCCGCAGGGCATAGACCGAACCCGGCCGCGGCGAAAGGCGTAAGCCCCCGCCGCATCGCCAGGAACCTAGCCGCGGATGCGACGCAGCAGCGCCTCGACATTCTCGACCGGGGCGTTCGGCGTGATGCCGTGGCCGAGATTGAACACCAGCGGGCCGCTGCCGAGGCTTTCGAGGATCCGGTCGACGCCCTCGTCCAGCGCCCGTCCGCCGGCGATCAGCCGCAGCGGATCGAGATTGCCCTGCACCGCGCCATCCTTCTGCAGCTCCCTGGCAAAGGACAGCGGCACGGCCCAGTCGAGCCCGACCCCGTCGACGCCGGTCTTCTGGCGATAGGTCGACAGCAGCGCGCCGGCGCCCTTGGCAAAGCCGATGATCTTGGCGCCGGGCACGGCGGCGCGGACCTTCTGAACCATGCGTGCCACCGGCTTCACGGCGTAGGCCTCGAACGAGGCCTCGTCGAGCACCCCAGCCCAGGAATCGAAGATCTGCACGCAGTCGGCGCCTGCCTGCAGCTGCCGGATCAGGTAATCGGCGCTCATCTCGGCCAGCATGGCGAGGAGCGCCTCCATCGCCTCGGGATGGGTGTAGCCGAACAGCCGCGCCGGCGCCTGGTCGGGCGTCCCGTGCCCGGCGATCATGTAGGTCGCCACCGTCCAGGGCGCGCCGCAGAAGCCGATCAGCGTCGTCTCCTCGGGCAGTTGCTCGCGCAGCCGCGCCACCGTGGCGATCACAGGGGCGAGATGCGTGTCGGCGTTGGACGGGTCCAGCCGTTCGATCTCGTCGACGCGCAGCGGCGTCAGCTTCGGGCCTTCTCCCTCGACGAAGTGCAGGCCGCGGTCGAGCGCGTCCGGGATCACCAGGATGTCGGAGAACAGGATCGCCGCGTCGAAGCCGAAGCGCCGGATCGGCTGCAGGGTGACTTCCGTGGCAAGGTCCGGGTTGTAGCAGAGATCGAGGAAGCCCCCGGCCTTAGCCCGGGTGGCGCGATATTCCGGCAGATACCGCCCGGCCTGCCGCATCAGCCACACCGGCGGGGGAGAGACGCTTTCGCCCTCGAGGACACGGACGAGCTTGCGCTTCTCCATCAGGTCTTGGCTCCCATTCAATAAAGAAAAGATTCTCTTAGAGAGAGATTTTGATTCTTAGAGTCGGTGGATAGTCGGAATCCACACCGCCCGGTAGATGGCGGCCCTGCGGCCTTCGTCCACAGCCACACCTCACGGTTTTCTGGCGAAATCGGGAGAGGCGCGGAATTCGTCAGGGCGGGGAGCGACTTAGGGCATGGCAGCGTCGACGCCTGCCTGGGGACAACCGTTGGATGGCGCGGCGGCCATCCACAAATTCCCGCATCGGCCGCGCACAGCCGCGTTCTGCCGCCGATTGGGGACAACTGCCACCTTGTCCCCCGCCCCGCGGTGGATGGGCGGGCCGCGGCGCATAACACTTCCTTAACCCACAGGCGGGCGAAGAATCATGGGCGCTGTTTCCCCGCGGGCTTGCCGTCCGGGGGCGAATCGAGTCCCGCCGTCCGTGGCGTTTCGCGATCCGAAGCGCTATCAAGCCCGGCGTCCTTAAAGAAATCGTTAAAAGGCGACCGGAAATGGCCAAGGGCATCGTACTGGCGTCGGGCAGCGTGCACCGGCGGGAGCTTCTGCGGAACGCCGGCATCGACTTCACCGTCGAGGCGAGCGACCTCGACGAGCGGGCAATCGAGGCGCCGCTGCAGGAATCCGGCGTCTCCCCCGAGGACGTGGCGGCCATTCTCGCCGAAGCCAAGGCCACCGACGTTTCGACACGCCACCCTGGCGCGATCGTCATCGGCGCCGACCAGACGCTGTCCCTCGGGGACGAGGTGCTGCACAAGCCGGCCAGCATGGAAGACGCGCGGCGCACGCTGCTGAAGCTGTCGGGGCGCACGCATCATCTCAACAGCGCGGTGGTGCTGGTCGAGGACGGCGTGGTCACCTGGCGGCATGTCGCCACCGCCGCGATCACCATGCGCACGCTCGATCCGGGCTTCATCGGCCGCTATCTCGCCCATACCGGCCAGAAGGCCCTGACCAGCGTCGGCGCCTACCAGATCGAGAGGGAGGGGATCCAGCTGATGGAGTCGATCGAGGGCGACTACTTCACCATCATCGGGCTGCCGCTGCTACCGCTGATCAAGCAATTGCGGGAACGGGGAGAGATCGATGGCTGAGCAGGACTGGACGCCCGCGCCCTATGTCAGCGGCGCCCAGCGCCCGCGCGGCGAAGGCTCGATCTTCGATCCGAACCGGGCAGAGGCCGCGGCTGAGGGTCCGCGCGCCTTCGTCACCGGCTGGCCGGTCTGGCACTCGCGCTCGCCGCTGATCCACCGGGCCTGGCTGAAGCAGTTCGATCTGCCCGGCTCCTACGAGCGCGTCGGGGTGCCGCCGGAGGAGATCGGCGAGTTCTTCCGGACCCTGCGCCGGCGCGGCTTCGTCGGCGGCAATGTCACGCTGCCGCACAAGCTGGCGGCGCTCGAGGCGGTCGCGCGCCGGGATGCGGCCGCCGAAGCGATCGGCGCGGTCAACACGCTGTGGTTCGAGAAGTCCGGCCGCCTCGTCGGCGGCAATACCGACGCCTACGGCTTTTCGGCCAATCTCGACGCGCAGCTGCCGGGCTGGACTGATGCCGGCACCGCGACGGTTCTCGGCGCCGGCGGCGCGGCGCGGGCGGTGATCTTCGCGCTCCTGAAGGGCGGCATCAAATCGGTGCACATCGTCAACCGCACCGTGTCCCGTGCCGAGGAACTTGCCCAGCGCTTCGGCCCGCGGGTCACCGCCCACGGCGAGGACGAGAAGCCGGCGCTGCTCGCCAGCACCGATCTCCTGGTGAACACCGCGCCGATCCCCGCGGCCGATCCCGACGACGAGACGCCGGACTGGTTCACGCCGAAGCTGCCGGATCTCTCGGCATTGCCCGATCACGCCATGGTCGCCGACATCGTCTATGTGCCGCTGGCGACGCCGCTCCTGCAGGCGGCGAGCGAGCGTGGGCTGCGGACATCCGACGGGCTCGGCATGCTGCTGCACCAGGCGGTGCCGGGCTTCGAGCGCTGGTTCGGCCGGCGCCCGGCGGTGGACGCGGCGCTGCGCGACGCGATCGTCCGCGACATCGAGAGCGGCGTCTGAGATGGCCCGGCTTCGCATCGGAGGTCACCCTTGATCGTGCTCGGTCTCACCGGCTCGATCGGCATGGGCAAGACGACGACGTCGCACATGTTTGCCGCCGAGGGGGCGCCGGTGCATTCGGCCGACGCGGTGGTGCACCAGCTCTATGCCGGCAAGGCCGCGCCGCTGATCGAGGCGGCGTTCCCCGGCACGGTGACGAACGGCGTCGTCGACCGTGAGCGCCTCGCCGCCCGGGTCCTCGACGATCCTGACGCCCTGAAGCGGCTCGAGGCGATCGTCCATCCGCTGGTGCGGGCCGAGGAGGAGGCGTTTCTCGAGGCGGCGCGCCAGCGCGGCGCCTGCCTCGCCGTCCTCGACGTGCCGCTGCTGTTCGAGACCGGCGCCGACAGCCGCTGCGACAAGATCGTGGTCGTCACGGCGCCGCCGGAGATCCAGCGCGAGCGCGTGCTGTCGCGGCCGGGCATGACCGAGGCGAAGCTCGCGGCGATCCTGGCGCGGCAGGTGCCGGACGAGGAAAAGCGCGCCCGCGCCGACTTCATCGTCGACACCGGCAACGGCATGGAGGCCGCCCGCCTGGCGGTGAGGGCGATCGTCAAGCGCTGCAAGGCGCTCTAGGCACGCTGCCGACGCCGCCCAACTTCAGGCGTCGGTCCGCAGCATGCCTTCGGCGAGGTGCCGGAATGCTGACACCGCCTTGCCGAGGACGGCAGGCGGATCGTCGGCGGCGGCGATCCACAGGGCGGCGTTCAGCGCCGCGCCGTTGAGCAGCCTGGCGGCGGCCTCGGCATCCAGCTTCTTCACCGTCCCTGCGTCGATCAGCGCCTGGATCGTCTGCGTCGTGGTCGCGAGGCAGGCGTTCTGGTTCGGCCAGCGCGACGGATCGCCGAGCACGGCGGGCCCGTCCAGCAGCATGATGCGCTGGATCTCCGGCTCGAGCGCCATCTCGATATAGGCGATGCTCTCGGCCATGAAGCCGAGCCAAGGCGTCTCGGCGCCGGCCTTGGCCGCACGCATCCGCTCCAGCATCTCAGCGTCGATCTGGTCGATGACGGCCTGTAGCAGGCCCTGCTTGCCGCCGAAATTGTGATAGAGCGCGCCGCGCGTCAGGCCGGCCTCGGCGGTCAGCTCGTCCATCGAGGCGGCGGCGTAGCCTTTCGCCGCGAAGGCGTGCCGCGCAGCGTGGACCAGCTTGCCGCGGGTTTCCTCCACCATCTCTGCTCGACGTTTTCCGGCCACGACTCATCCTCATTCGCATACGTCACGTATGCATATTGACATACGACGCGTATGCTATCATCTAGACACATACGCGACGTATATCAATCCCGCTCCCGACGACAGGGGGTGGTTTGCGGCGCGGTGCGCGGCAAACGGACGTGACGGTCGATTGCCGCAAGTTCTTACAACAGGAGTGCCACGATGGCCCAGCGCGACGCGATCTTCCCTGCCGGACGGCAGGCCCTCTACGACATCAACAAATACTCGGCCGCCATCCGGTCGGGCGACTTGCTGTTCGTTTCCGGCCAGGTCGGCAGTCGCGAGGACGGCTCGCCCGAGCCGGACTTTCACGCGCAGGTCCAGCTCGCCTTCGACAATCTCGCCGCCGTGCTGACGGCAGCGGGCGCCACGTTCGACGACATCGTCGATGTGACGACGTTCCACACCGACCCGGAAAACCAGTTCGCCACCGTCAACGACGTCCGCGCGACGGTCTTTGGCGAGCCGCCTTACCCGAACTGGACCGCGGTCGGCGTCAATTGGCTGGCTGGGTTCGATTTCGAGATCAAGGTGATCGCGCGCCTGCCCCGCTGACCGGAGGCACTCTCCGAGCGTGGGTTAAGAACATATAAGGAACAAATACTTAAGCTGGTGGATAGGGGCGCGCCGTCGCCCCTGCCGCCTTGCCTCGCCGACCGGCCTGCCCGAAAAGGATCCCGGAAGCGGAGTATCCCATGCGCGAAATCGTCTTCGACACGGAAACCACCGGGCTCGACCCGGCGGTCGAGCGCGTGATCGAGATCGGCGCCGTGGAACTGTGGAACCACATCCCCACGGGCAGGAACTATCACACCTTCGTGCGCCCGGCCGGCCGCAAGGTCGATCCCGCCGCCTTCGACGTCCACGGCATCTCCGACGCGTTCCTCGCCGACAAGCCACTGTTCGAGGAGGTCGCGGACGATTTCCTGGCGTTCTTCGCCGGGGCGCGGCTGATCGCCCACAATGCCGCCTTCGACGTGCAGTTCCTCAATGCCGAACTGGCGCGGATCGGCCAGCCGCCGATCGATTCCAGCATGGTCATCGACACGCTGCCGATGGCGCGGCGCAAGTTCCCGATGGCGCCGGCGACGCTCGACGCGCTGTGCTCGCGCTTCTCGGTGGATACCAGCCGCCGCGACAAGCACGGCGCGCTCTTGGATTCCGAACTCCTCGCCGAGGTCTATATCGAGCTGATCGGCGGCCGGCAGGCAGCGCTCGGCCTCGTCGTCGACACCGGCGAGCCGCTGGAGGGATCGGAGGAGGATCTCGGCCGCATCGCGCCGCGGCCGGTGCCGCTGCCGCCGCGCCTCTCGGCAGCGGAGATCGCCGCCCACGAGAGCTTCGTTACCTCGCTCGGCAAGGACGCGCTGTGGTGGCGCTATCTGGCGCGGCCGGAGCCGACGGCCGCCGTGTCCTGACCGCCAAGTCTTATCCAGCTCCATGAAAAAGGCCGGCCACCCTGGGGTGCGCCGGCCCTTTTCTTTAGTCCCCGTGCCGGAGCGCTGCGTCGCCTCAGGTCGTCTGGACCTGCTGGCGGGCGCGTTCCTCGGCCATGCGCTGCTGGAAAAGCTGCGCGAAGTCGATCGGGTCGATCATCAGCGGGGGGAAGCCGCCATTGCGGGTCACGTCGGCGATGACCTGGCGCGCGAACGGGAAGAGCAGCCGCGGGCACTCGATGAACAGCACCGGCAGAAGATGCTCCTGCGGGAAGTTCTGCAGCTTGAAGACGCCGCCATAGTCGAGCTCGACATTGAACATCAGGTCGGCGCCCTCGCCGGCCTTGGCGTTGAGGCTCAGCCGCACGTCGTATTCGCCCTCGGTGCCCTGGATCGGGTTGGCGCCGACATTGACGCCGATGTTGATCGCCGGCGCGCGCTTCTGGCCGCGCAGCGCGGCAGGCGCGTTCGGGCTCTCGAAGGACATGTCCCGGATATACTGGGTGAGGATGTTGATGCTCGGCGGCGTGGCGGCCGGCGTCGCCGGCGTGCCGCCGTTGCCGCCTGACTTATGGTCGGTGGTGTCGGACATGACTGCTCCCGTCTCGGTGGTACGTCGGCTTGCCGAGCGCCTCTGGCGGCTCGTGCCGGGCTTGCGTCGGCCGGAAGCTGCAGTGCCTGGCCGGCCGTGAAGATCGGCCGGAGCGCTATCACGGAGGCGCAATCAGGACAAGGCGAGGCGGTCCGCCCGCCGCGCCCGGCCTAATGCAGGATGCGGCGCGGCGGCTCGCCGTCCGGCCCGGACTGCCCGTCGGTCCCGCGCCACGGCGTGGTCGGGTCCGGGCGCCGCTCGAACTCCGAACCCGACAGGTCGACGACGTCGGGCCTGCCCTGCGGCGCCGGCCCGGAGCCACGGCCGAAACCGCCGGAGGCGACGACCACGACCCGCGCCTTGAGGAACGACCAGACCGCGTTTCGGATCGCCGGGATGAACAGCAGGAACCCGAGCGTGTCGGTGACGAGGCCCGGCGTCAGCAGCAGGACGCCGGCGATGGCGATCATCAGGCCGTTGACGAGTTCGCGCGCCGGCACCCGCCCGGCCCGCGTCTCGGCCTGGATGCGCGCGAGCGTGTCGAGCCCCTGGCGCCGCAGCAGCAGCGTCCCGAGGATGGCGGTAACGAGCACCAGCCCCAGCGTCGGCCACAGGCCGATCAGGTTGCCGACCATGATGAACACGGCGATCTCGAGGATCGGGATCACCAGCAGCAGGACCGGGATCAGGGCGAGAGGCATGGTCGGGTGTCTCCTGGGACGACGGGGTGGATTTGGCGTCCGGCGCGTCACCGGACTTCGCAGGCCGCGATCACAGAGATAGGAACGCTCGAAAGGAATTTGAATGCGTTGCGGTCCGTCTCTATATGGGGGCGACAAGTGGTTCGGCGGAGAGGTGGCGGCGCGCAATGAGTTTTGGGACGATCTTCTTCATAGTGCTCGCGGTGATCGTCCTGTTTCAGCTGCGTAACGTGCTCGGCCGTCGTACAGGCAACGAGCGGCCCCCCTTCGATCCCTATACGCGCACCGAAAAGCCGCGCGAGGACGCCG
The DNA here is from genome assembly GCF_021391535.1 of Aurantimonas sp. HBX-1. GTDB lineage: Bacteria > Pseudomonadota > Alphaproteobacteria > Rhizobiales > Rhizobiaceae > Aurantimonas. The sequence continues at coordinate 4,097,750 of NZ_CP090066.1, read as the reverse complement.
CCGCGGGCGGCAACGTGGTGACGCTGCCGCATCGCCGGCTTCCGGACAATGCCGAGGCGGCGACGCCGCGCCAGCCCTACGAGTCCATCGATCTCGTCGCGCCCGTCGGCACGCCCCTGAACACCGAGCTGCGGCGGATCCGCGACAACGATCCCGCCTTCGACCCGAAGGAATTCCTCGAAGGCGCCAAGATCGCCTACGAGATGATCGTCACGGCCTTTGCCGACGGCGACCGCAAGCTCCTGAAGAACCTGCTGACGCCGGAAGTCTACCAGGGCTTCGAGCAGGCGATCATCGACCGCGAGTCGCGGGGCGAGCGCATGCAGTCCTCCTTCGTCGGCATCGACGACGCCACGCTGGTCTCGGCCGAGCTGAAGGCCCGCGAGGCGCTGGTGACGGTCCGCATCGTCGCGCAGATGATCACCGCGGTGGTGACGCCCTCCGGCGAGGTCACCGACGGCGACCCCGAGACCGTCGTCGAGGTCAAGGACGTCTGGACGTTCTCGCGCGACACCCGCTCGCGCGATCCGAACTGGAAGCTCGCCGGCACCGAATCCGAGGAAGGCTGAGCCGGGGGCGATGGTCGCCTTCCGCCGCCGCCGCTTCGCCGACCTGCCCGACTGGCCGGCGGCGGACCACACGCTCGCCCTTGCCGCCTTCCGCCGCGGCGCCGGCCAGTTCCTGTCGAACGCGGTGCGGACCGGTACGCTCGGCATCGACGCCGCGGCCTTCCGCGCGGCGGCGGAGGCCTCCCTCGCCGCCCAGCCTGGTGACGGCACGGCGCAATCCTTCTTCGAACAGCATTTCGTGCCGCTGCAGATCGTCCCGGACACGGTCGCCGGGCCGGACGGCGAGCACGGTTTCGTGACCGGCTATTACGAGCCGGTCGTCGACGCCTCTCCTGTCGAGACGCCGGATTTCCGCTTTCCGCTCTATGCGCCGCCGCCGGAGCTGGTGAAGGTCGACGACGTGTCGCGGCCGCCGGGCATGGATCCGTCGTTCCGCTTCGCCCGCCGCAAGGCCTGCGGCCTGCTCGAGGAACATCCGGACCGCGCCGCCATCGAGGCGGGCCTCTTGCGGGGACGCGGCCTGGAAATCGCCTGGCTCGCCGATCCGGTCGAGGCGTTCTTCATCCATATCCAGGGCTCCGCCCGGCTCCGGATGACCGACGGAAGCCAGCTGCGGGTCGGCTTTGCAGCTAAGTCCGGCCATCCCTTCACGGCGATCGGCCGGCTGCTCGTCGATTCCGGCGAACTCACCCTCGCCGAAGCCGACATGGACGGCATCCGCGCCTGGCTCGCCGCCCACCCGGACCGCCAGCGCGCGCTGTTCGATCGCAACCGCTCCTTCATCTTCTTCCGCGAGGCGGCCGTCGACGATCCGGCGCTCGGCCCGGTCGGCGCGGCGCAGGTGCCGCTGACGGCACTCGCCTCGATCGCCGTCGACCGGGAACTCGCAACCTTCGGCGTGCCCTATTTCATCGCCGCGTCGCAGCTCGCCATCGACGGCCGGCCGTTCCGCCGGCTGATGGTCGCCCAGGACACCGGCTCGGCGATCCTGGGCCCGGCGCGCGCCGACATCTACGTCGGTTCGGGCCTCGAAGCCGGCAAGATCGCCGGCCGCATCCGCCACGCCGCCGATTTCACCGTGCTCGTGCCCGCCGCGCTGGCCGAGAGCCTGGCGCGATGAGGCGCCGGCGCGGCCTCAGCAACGAGGAGGCCCGTCTCTGGGCGGGGGTGGCGCGTTCGGCGATCCCACTGAAGGGCCGGTCCTATCCGCCGCTGCCGCCCGAGATCCGCGTCGAGAAGCCTGTCGCGGCAGCACCGGCGGGCCATGCGCCCAAGCCCGTTGCCGTGCCCGCCGTTGCGCGGCCGAAGCCGGAGCTTCCTCCCCGCCTCAGCCAGCATGCGATCGAGAAGCCGACGCGCCGCAAGCTCGCCAAGGGACGGCTGGCTATCGACGCGCGCATCGACCTGCACGAAATGACCCAGCAGCGGGCGCACGACGCGCTGGTCGGCTTCCTGCGCCAGGCCCAGGCGATGGGGCTGCGGCACGTGCTGGTGATTACCGGGCGAGGTGGCACGGCCGGCTCGGCCTTCGGCTCTCGCGGCGTGCTGCGGCGGGTGGTGCCGCAATGGTTCACCGGACCGGAGTTCAGGCCGCTCGTTTCCGGCTTCGACAGCGCCGAGCGCCATCACGGCGGCGACGGCGCGCTCTATGTGCGGGTGCGGCGAACGCGATGACCCCCTTCGGCGAACGCATCCGCGCGCTGCGCAAGGAGCGCGGCATCACCCAAGGCCAGATGGCGGCGGCGCTCGGCGTCTCCAGCGCCTATCTGTCGGCGCTCGAGCATGGACGCCGGGGCCGGCCGACATGGGACCTGCTGCAGCGGATCATCGGCTATCTCAACGTGATCTGGGACGATGCCGAGGAACTGGAACGGCTGGCGGAACTGTCGCATCCGCGCGTGACGGTCGAGACCGCCGGGCTCGGCGCCGAGGCGACGACGCTCGCCAACCGTCTCGCCGAGACCATCGCCATCCTGGCGCCGGACGATATCCGGCAGATCCTCGCGCAGCTGGAAGTAGCGGCCGAACGGGCCGAGGCGGCGGCGCGCGAGAAGCGCCGCCGGCAGGCCGCCTCGAAGGGCCGCAGTTTCACGTGAAACGGCGCCGTTAACCCTCTGTTTACCACGTGGCGCGAAAGCTGGGTGACGGGCTGCCTGCCCGCCCGCTCTCGCCCGGTGTCATGCCCGAATGTGCCGACTTCTCGCCTATGCCGGCCCGCCGATCCTCCTGGAAAAGCTGCTCGTCGAGCCGCGCGCCTCGCTGATCTCCCAGTCGCTCGCGGCGCGCGAGGCCCGCACCATCGTCAATGGCGACGGCTGCGGCATCGGCTGGTACGGGGAGCGGCCGGAGCCGGGGGTCTATCGCGGCATCCTGCCGGCCTGGTCCGACGCCAATCTCGTCTCCCTCTGCCGCCAGATCCGCTCGCCGATGTTTGCCGCACATGTCCGCTCGGCGACCTCCGGCGAGGTGTCCACCGCCAACTGCCATCCCTTCACCGACGGCCGGCATTTGTTCATGCACAACGGCCAGATCGGCGGCTACCCGTCCCTGCGCCGTGCCGTCGACGCGATGATCCCGGACGCGCTCTATGCGCGCCGCCGCGGCACCAGCGATTCCGAGGCGATCTTCCTGGCGGCGCTCGGCAACGGGCTGGACGCGGACCCGGTGGGTGCGCTCGCTGCGACGCTCGCCGCCATCGAGGCGCAGGCGGCCCGGCAGGGGATCGACGAGCCGCTGCGCTTTGCCGCGGTGCATGCCGACGGCGAGCGCCTCTGGGCCTATCGCTGGTCCAGCGACGGCCATCCGCCGACGCTCTACTGGCGTGCGGCGGGGGACGGCGTGGTCGTCGCCTCCGAGCCCTGCGACGCCGGATCCGAAGCTTGGAGCGCCGTGCCGCCCGACTCCGTCATGACGATCGGCCGCGACGGATCGCGCCACATCGCCGCCTTCCGCCGGCCCGAGCCGACGCACCAGGCCGCCTGAGGCGGGCGTTTCTTTCCTCATCCATGAGCAAGGGCGGGCGCCGGAGCAGCCCGCCCTCGTTCGTCTTCCGGCTGGAACCTGCGACCGGCCCTACTGCTCGCTTGTGAGGCGCAGGATGGCCGAGCTGTCGGCGTCCGGATCTTCCGTCACGGCGTAGACCGCCCCGTCCGGACCGACGCGGACGTCGCGGATGCGGGCGTCCAGCGGTACGCGCTCCTCGAAGGCGACGCGCTCGCCGGCCTCGTCGAGATGCACGACGACGAGCCCGGTGGTCACCAGTCCGCCGACCAGGAAGGCGTCCTGCCAGCCCGGGAATTCCTCGCCCGCGTAGAGCGCCATGCCGGAGGGGCCGATGACCGGATCCCAGTAGTAGACCGGCTGCTCCATGCCTTCCTGGCTGGTGCGGCCCGGTCCGATCTTCTCGCCGGAATAGGCGATGCCGTAGGTGATCGCCGGCCAGCCGTAGTTCACGCCGGCTTCCGGCCTGTTCAGCTCGTCGCCGCCGCGCGGGCCGTGCTCCACAGTCCATAACCGGCCTTCGGCGTCCAGCGTGGCCGACTGCAGGTTGCGGTGGCCCCAGCTCCAGATCTCCGGCTGGATCTTGGCATGGTCGACGAACGGGTTGTCGGAGACCGCCTCGCCGGTCTCGGGATCGATGCGGAAGACCTTCCCGAGGCCGGAGACCAGGCTCTGCGCCTCGTCGCGAATCGGCGTGTCGGAGCGCTCGCCGACCGTCACGTACAGATGGCCCTCCGGCGAGAACACCAGACGCGAGCCGAAATGCTTGTCGCCGTCATAGGTCGGCATCTGCCGGAAGATCACCTCGACGTCTTCGAGGCTGCCGCCGCCATTGTCGTCGAGATTCAGCGTCGCGCGGCCGACGGACGTGCCGTTGCCGCCGTCCCGCGGCTCGGAGAACGAGAAGAAGATGCGGTTGCTGGTCTCGAAGTCCGGCGCCAGCGCCACATCGAGCAGGCCGCCCTGGCCGGCGGACGCCACCTCGATCATGCCGGAGAGGGCGGGGCCGGCCTCGCCTTCCCTGGAGACCACGTGGAAGTCGCCTTCCTTGGCGGTCACCAGCATGCGGCCGTCCGGCAGGAACTCCATCGCCCACAGCTGCGGCAGGCCTTCGGCGACGGTCTCGACCGCGACGTCCGGCATCTCGGCCGGCTGCGGCGCGCGGGTCTGGCCGGCGAAGGCCGGCTGCTGGTCGGGCGCGTTGGCGGGCGCGGTCTCCACCGGCTCGCCGGCCTGGACCCCCTCGTCGCCTTCGGCAGGCGGCTGGCCCTCGACCTGTTCGACGGGCGAGGCGCCGGTGGAGCTCTGGGCATGGGCCGGCGCGACGGCGAGACCGGCCGAGAGCATGGTTCCAGTGAACAGCAAGGTGAGCGTCTTCATGGGGAAATCTCCTCGAAGGCGTTGATCTGCAGCCGGAATCGGCCGCTGCGATGACGTCCCACATGGAGCGCGGGCGGGCCGCGGAAACGCAAAAGCCCCGCGCCGGGGGGCGCGGGGCCGTTCACTTAAAATCTATCGCGGCGCGAGGTCGCCGCCGCGCCGCCTAGAGGATGAAGCGCGACAGGTCGACATTGCCGGCGATGCCGTCCAGCGCCTTGTGGACATAGGCGGCATCGACCCGGTAGCTCTCGCCGCCCTTGTCGGGCGCCTCGAAGGAGATGTCGTCGAGCACCCGCTCCATCACCGTCTGCAGCCGCCGCGCGCCGATATTCTCGATCGAGCCGTTGAGCGACACCGCAAGGTCGGCGATCGCGTCGATGGCGTCGTCGGTGATCTCGAGGTCGACATTCTCGGTCTTCATCAGCGCCACGTACTGCTTGATCAGCGAAGCCTCGGTCTCGGTGAGGATGCGGCGGAAATCCTCCTTGGTCAGCGCCCGCAGCTCGACGCGGATCGGCAGGCGGCCCTGCAGCTCCGGCAACAGGTCCGAGGGCTTGGAGACGTGGAACGCGCCCGAGGCGATGAACAGGATGTGATCGGTCTTCACCGGCCCGTGCTTGGTCGCCACCGTGGTGCCCTCGACCAGCGGCAAGAGGTCGCGCTGCACGCCCTCGCGGGACACGCCGGCGCCGCCGTGGCCGTCCTTGTTCGCCACCTTGTCGATCTCGTCGAGGAAGACGATGCCGTTGTTCTCCACCGCCGAGACCGCCTCGCGCACCAGCTGGTCCTGGTCGAGCAGCTTGTCCGACTCCTCGCCGATCAGCAGCTCGTAGCTCTGCCGGACGCTGGTGCGGCGCTGCTTGGTGCGCTGGCCCATCTTGCCGAACATCTCCGACAGGTTGAGCACGCCGATATTGGCGCCCGGCATGCCGGGAATCTCCATCCCGCCCATCGGATTGCCGGTGTCGGCGATCTCGATGTCGATCTCCTTGTCGTCGAGTTCGCCGGCGCGCAGCTTCTTGCGGAAACTGTCGCGCGTCGCCGGCGAGGCGGTCTTGCCGACCAGCGCGTCGAGCACCCGCTCCTCCGCGCCCTGGTGGGCCTTGGCCTTGACCTCCTCGCGCTTCTTCTCGCGCACCAGGCCGATGCCGATCTCGACGAGGTCGCGGATGATCTGCTCGACGTCGCGGCCGACATAGCCGACCTCGGTGAACTTGGTCGCCTCGACCTTGATGAAGGGCGCGCCGGCGAGCCGGGCGAGACGGCGGGAGATCTCGGTCTTGCCGACGCCGGTGGGTCCGATCATCAGGATGTTCTTGGGCATCACCTCCTCGCGCAGCGAGCCTTCCAGCTGCTGCCGGCGCCAGCGGTTGCGCAGCGCGACGGCGACCGCGCGCTTGGCGTCCTTCTGGCCGATGATGTGTCGATCGAGTTCGGAAACGATCTCGCGGGGGGAAAAATCTGACATGGATATCTTCTTCTGGGGGATGCCGCCCCGTGTCGGCGGCCAGTCTGTCGGCGCCCGCACCGGGCACTTGCCGCTAGATGGGGGCCGGGGACCGGCACCGCCACCCCCGTTGCCACGAACGGGTTCGTCCGGCAGCCGAAGGGTTCAATGTCGCGGGGATTGCGGCCACACTGCCGGGGACCCGAATCGCGGTCGAATCGACGGAACACGAGATATCGGACAGAGCGAGCGGCATGCCGGCGGGAAAGCCTGGACGCACCAAGACGACACGCACGGCGCGGCCGCCGATGGCGGGCTCGCACCGTGCCGGCCACGGATCCCCGACATGACGGGCGCGCTCGCGCGCCTCGCCGCCCTGCCGACGGACTGGGACGAGCCGGCGCTGCGCCGGCTGCTCGACGACGTCGCCGGCGACTACGGTTTCTCCCATGCGGCGGCGCTCGCCATGCCCTCCACAGACGATGGCGGCACGGCGACGCGGTTCCTGTTCGGCAACTGGTCGGACGGCTTCGCGCGCAGCTACGACCAGCTCGGGCTGCACCGCTTCAAGCTGGTGGTGGGGGCGCTGAAGACCGATCCGATGCCCTTCGTCTGGGACATCGACACGCTCTACGGTGCCGACGAGCCCGATCCGAGTCCGGCGGCGCGGATGCTGCTGGCCGAGTCCTATCTCGCCGGCGCGCTGTTTCCCGTGCACGGCCTCACCGCCTTCAACGGCGCGCTGTCGCTCGCCGGCCCGCAGCCGGACCTCTCGGCGCCGGCGCTGCGCGAGCTGCATGTCTTCGCCTTCGCGCTGTTCGGCATGCTGGCGGCGGCACGATTCGAGGAGAACCGCCGCAACAACCCGCTGTCGGGACGCGAGCGCGACTGCTTGAAGCTGGCGATGCTCGGCAAGACGTCCTCGGAGATCGGCCTCATCCTGTCCTTGTCGGAATACACGATCTCGCAGTACCTGACCGCCGCGCAGCGCAAGATGAACGCCTCCAACCGCACCCATGCCGTCGCCCTCGCGGCGCAGCTCGGCTATCTTTCCTGACGGACGGCGCCCGCTTGCCGGCAAGGAGATCCCCCGCGTGAACGTGCTGCCCAGGGGCGTCCGGCACATGCCGGGCCATCTCGACCGCGACGCCCAGATCGCGCTGCTGGACAGCATCCGGGCTGTGGTGGCGGAAGCGCCGCTCTACCATCCCGAGATGCCCCGCACCGGCAAGCCCCTGTCGGTGCGCATGACCAATTGCGGTCCGCTCGGCTGGGTCTCCGACCGCACCGGCTACCGCTACCAGCGGGCGCATCCGGTGACCGGCAGACCGTGGCCGGCCATACCGGCGTCGCTGCTGGCGCTGTGGGAGGAGGTGTCGGCCTACGACCATCCGCCGGAAGCCTGCCTGGTCAATTTCTACGCCGACACGGCGAAGATGGGCCTCCACCAGGACCGCGACGAGAAGGATTTGGCGGCGCCCGTCGTGTCGATCTCGCTCGGCGACGACTGCCTGTTCCGCATCGGCGAGACGACGCGGGGCGGGCGCACCACCTCGCTGCGGCTGCACTCCGGCGACGTTGTGATCCTCGGCGGCGAGGGGCGGCTCTGCTATCACGGCGTCGACCGGATCTACCCGGCGACCTCGACGCTGCTGAAGAAGGGCGGGCGGATCAACCTGACGCTGCGCCGGGTGACGGTGCCGGGCTGAGCGGCCGGCCGGCCCCTAGCCGACCTCGCGGCCGTTCAGATCTTGCGCAGCGCCACCTGTTCGATCAGGTGGTTCGGGCCCTTGCGCAGGATCAGGTCGGCGCGTGGCCGGGTCGGCAGGATGTTCTCGTAGAGATTCTTGCCGTTGATGTCGCGCCACAGCGCCTCGGCGATGGCCAGCGCCTCGTCCTCGGGGATCTGCGAGTAGCGGTGGAAGAACGAATCCGCCTCGCGGAAGGCGGTCTCGCGCAGCCGCATGAAGCGCTCGACGTACCAGCGGCGGATCTCCGCCTCGTCCGCGTCGATATAGATCGAATGGTCGAAGAAGTCGGAGACGAACGGCACGGCCTTGCCGTCCTTCGGCATCTCGCGCACCTGCAGGACGTTCAGCCCCTCGAAGATCAATATGTCGGGCCGGTCGATGGTGATCCGCTCGCCCGGCACGACGTCGTAGACGAAGTGCGAATAGACCGGGGCCTCGACCCGCGGCCGGCCGGCCTTGATGTCGGAGAGGAAGCGCAGGATCGACCCGACGTCGTAGCTCTCCGGAAAGCCCTTGCGCTGCATCAGCCCCTCGGCCTCCAGCACGGCGTTCGGATAGAGGAAGCCGTCGGTGGTGACGAGATCGACCTTGGGCGAGGAGGGCCAGCGGGCCAGGAGCTCCTTCAGGATGCGCGCCGTGGTCGATTTGCCGACCGCCACCGAGCCGGCGATGCCGATGATGAACGGCGTCTTCTGCACGGGCGCGCCGCCCGACAGGAAGCTCTGGCGCTGGCGGAACAGGAGCTGCGAGGACTCGACGTGAGCGTAGAGCAGCCGCGACACCGCCAGGTAGATCCGCGCCACCTCGTCGAGGTCGACCGGATCGCCCATCGAACGCAGCCGGCGGACCTCGTCCTCGGTCAGGGTCAGCGGCGTGTCGGCCCTAAACTTCGCCCATTCCGCCGCGGTGAAGACCCGGTAGGGCGAGAATTTCGAGGGTGTCAGCTGGTCCATCATTCCCCGGGCGCACCGGGCCTTGCGGCCTTCTCTTCGATGCCGCTCCGGCTGGTGCGGCGCCCGAGCTCGGCCATCACGTCGGCGAGCGGGATCTGCCGGACCTGCAGCAGCACGACCAGGTGATAGAGCAGGTCGGCGCTTTCCGCGACGAGGCTCGCATCGTCCTCGGCAACGGCGGCGATCACCGTCTCCGCCGCCTCCTCGCCGAGCTTCTTGGCGACGTGCTTGGCGCCGCGCGCCGCCAGCGTCGCCGTGTAGGACGACTGCGTGTCGCCGGACGCGGTGCGGGCGGCGACGATGGTCTCTAGATCGGCGAGGGTGAACTGCAATTGCATGCCTTTCGAGGGGCCGGCCGATCAGATCCGGTCGGCGAAGGCCGGGAAGGCCGGATCGAGCCGCATCGGGATGCCGGCCGCCGCCATGTGGGCCTTGGCTTCGGCGATCGTGTGGGTGCCGAAATGGAAGATCGAGGCGGCCAGCACCGCCGCGGCGTGGCCGTCGCGCACGCCCTCGACGAGATGGTCGAGCGTGCCGACGCCGCCGGAGGCGATGACCGGCACGGCGACCGCATCGGCGACGGCGCGGGTGAGGTCGATGTCGAAGCCGGACTTGGTGCCGTCGCGGTCCATCGAGGTGAGCAGGATCTCGCCGGCGCCGAGCGCGACGACGCGGCGGGCGAACTCGACCGCGTCGATGCCGGTCGCGGTGCGCCCGCCATGGGTGAAGATCTCCCAGCGCGGCGCCGCCTCGGTGCCGGTGACGCGCCGCGCGTCGATGGCGACGACGATGCATTGGTCGCCGAACTTGTTGGCCGCCTCGGCGACGAGCTCGGGGCGCAGCACCGCGGCGGTGTTGATCGACACCTTGTCGGCGCCGGCCAAGAGCAGGCGCCGCACGTCCGCGACGGTGCGCACGCCGCCGCCGACCGTGACCGGCATGAAGCACTGCTCGGCGGTGCGCGAGACGACGTCGAAGATCGTCTCGCGGTCGTCGGAGGAGGCGGTGATGTCGAGGAAGCAGAGCTCGTCGGCGCCCGCGGCGTCATAGGCGCGCGCCGCCTCGACCGGATCGCCGGCATCGATCAGGCCCTCGAAGTTGACGCCCTTGACCACACGGCCGTCCTTGACGTCGAGGCAGGGAATGATGCGCGCCTTGAGGCTCATCGGACGGTCTCCGTCTGTGCCGGACAGCGAGCCATGGCAGCGCCCGCAGCGGGGATGCGCCGGCGGAGAGGGTGGGGATCGGGAGCGGGCATCGTCAAGGGCGTCGGCCGGTGCGGTGATGATGGGCGCCTTATGCGACGCCGCAAGGGAACTCGGCAAGAGGCAGCGCGACTTGGCCGCCCGCGCACTTCCGCTGCCCTCGCCGTCGACCGGCCGGCAAATCGCCTGCCGACTTGCCCGCCGAAGCCTGTATACCGGCGCCTGTACCGTCGTCCCGCCGGACGGAGCAGCCATCAGCCGATTCCGGGAAGCCTGTTCGTGACATCGCACCAGCCATCAGCCACGCGGTCGGTCGCCGCCGGCGACCTCACCGTCGCCTATCTCGAGGCGGGCCCGGCGTCCGCCCCGCCGGTGCTCTGCCTGCACGGCGCGGTGCAGACCAAATCCGTCTGGCGCCCGCAGATCGACGGGCTTGCGGGCGACTACCGCATGCTGGCGCCGGATCTGCGCGGCCATGGCGAGACGCTGGGCGATACGACCGGGATGTCGGTCGAGAGCCTGGCGGCGGACGCGTTCGGCTTCCTCGACGCGCTCAGCATCGAACGCGCCGTCCTCTGCGGCGTCTCGCTGGGCGGCATGGTGGCGCTGGAGATGGCGGCGCAGCGGCCGGCGCGCGTCGCCGCGATGGTGCTCGCCGACACGCCGCTGGCGCTGTCGCTGCACGGGCCGCTGCGGGCAGCCCTCGAGTGGCTGGGACCGCAGCGCATCCTGCCGGCGGCCTTCGCTCTCCTCGGCCAGCATCGCACGGCGCGCTGGGGCATTGCCGGCGCGAAGAAGATTTTTGGCGCCGAATGGGTCGGCGCCGATGCCGAGCGGCATTTCGTCGAAGGGTTTTCGTCGATGCCGGCGGATGCGGTGGTCGCCGCCTATGCGGCGATCGTCGCGGCCGATCCGGCGGCGATCCGCGCCCTCGACATTGCCTGCCTCGTCGTCATCGGCCGCCACGAGACGCAGCTGGTGATCGACCACGCCGGCGAGATCGCCCGCCGCATCGGCCGGGCCGAGATCGTCACCGTCGAGGCCGGGCATGTCTCCAATCTCGACGCGCCGCAGGCCTTCAACGCCGCGGTGGCGGCGTTCCTGGCGGCGCTACCGTAGCTGTCGGCTGACTAATCAGCCGGCGCCGAGCACCCGCAGCGCCTCGGCGGCGTCGATCCGCCCGTCATAGAGCGCCCGGCCGGAGATCGCGCCTTCCAGGAGCTGCGCGTCGGGCATGGTGAGCCGCACCACGTCGGCGATCGAGGCGAGGCCGCCCGAGGCGATCACCGGGATCGACACGGCGCCGGCGAGGTCGATCGTCGCCTCCCAGTTGATGCCGGCAAGGATCCCATCGCGGTCGACGTCGGTGTAGATGATCGCGGCGACGCCGGCGTCCTCGAACTGCCGGGCGAGATCGACGGCCGTCAGCTGCGAGGTCTCGGCCCAGCCCTCGACTGCCACCTTGCCGCCCTTGGCGTCGATGCCGACGGCGATGCGGCCGGGAAAGCGCTTCGCCGCCGCCCGGACCAGTTCCGGGTCGCGGACCGCGACGGTGCCGAGGATCACCCGCGACAGGCCCTTGTCGAGCCAGGCCTCGATGTCGGCCATGGTCCGTATGCCGCCGCCGAGCTGCACGCGCATGTCACTGCCGACCGCGGCGATGATGGCGTCGACGGCGGCACCGTTGACCGCGCGGCCCGCGAACGCGCCGTTGAGGTCGACGACGTGGAGATGGGTGAAGCCGGCATCGCGGAACTCAAGCGCCTGCGCCGCCGGATCGGCGTTGTAGACCGTCGCCTCTTCCATCAGCCCGAGCTTGAGGCGCACGCAGGCGCCGTCCTTGAGGTCGATGGCGGGAAAGAGAATGGGCATGGGCTCTCGCATCGGGTCGGTGGGGCGGAAGTCGCTTCTTCCACCCCGGCGCCCGTCCGGCAAGCCCGGATGCGTCGTACGCCTGGTTACCGGTCCCGCCGGTTGCGGGCGCGCAGGCGCGGCGCGATGATCCAAGCGATTGGCGCGGCGAGGACGAAGCTCGCCACCACGACGACCGGGATGATGTAGGGCCAGGCCTCGGAAATCTCCGGGAAGCTCAGAACCAGGATGATGCCGAAGCCGAAGATCACGGCGTTGATCATGCCGTAGAGCAGCATCGCGATTCGGAAGCGTGTCGACATGCCTGGCCTCGGCGTCGGGAGGGATTCACCCTTTCCCGATACCGCGCCTGCCGACCCGGCGGATTGACATGGATCATGCGGCGGCTGCCGACCCGGCGGTCAGGGCTTCCATTTCAGGAAGTTGCCGATCAGGGCGAGGCCGAGCGCCTGGCTCTTCTCCGGGTGGAACTGCGTGCCGGCCTTGTTGCCGCTTGCGACGATCGCCGTGACCTCGCCGCCATACTCGGCGCCCGCTAGCACGTCGGCCTCGTTCTCCGCGACGAGGTGGTAGGAATGCACGAAATAGGCGTGCAGCCCCGCCTCGCCGGTGGGAATGCCGGCGAGCAGCGCATGGTCGCGATGCGCCTTGATGGTGTTCCAGCCGATCTGCGGCACCTTCAGCGCCGGGTCCGATGGCGTGATGTGGACCACGTCGCCGGGGATCCAGCCGAAGCCTTCCGTCACGGCCTTCTCGTGCCCGCGCGAGGCCATCAGCTGCATGCCGACGCAGATCCCGAGGAAGGGCCTCGCCTCCGTTTCGACCGCATCACGCAGCGCCTCGGTGAGGCCCGGCACCGCGTCGATGCCGGCGCGGCAGTCGGCGAAGGCGCCGACGCCCGGCAGCACCACCCGGTCGGCCCGGCGGACCGTCTCGGGATCGTCGGTGAGGATGATCTCGGCCGACGCGTCCGCCTCGCGGGCGGCGCGCTCGAAGGCCTTGGCGGCCGAGCGCAGATTGCCCGAGCCGTAGTCGATGATGGCGACAGTCTGCATGTCTCAGCGGGCCTTCATGGCGTCGAAGAAGCCGCCGGTGGCGGCAGGTCGCGGGGCGCGCGGTGCGGTCTTCCACGGCGCCTGGGCGAGAACCGGCGCCGGCGCCGGCGCGGCGGCCTCGCCGCGGGACGCGCCGTAGTAGATCAGCTCGGCCTCGGCGCGGTCGTCGGCGTGGAAGGCGGCCGCCTCGCGCCAGCCCTTGCGGCGGTATTTCGCGGCCCTGAGGCTCGGCCCCTCCAGCGCGACGAGGATGCCGACGAGGATCGGCAGCACCGTCCCGGCGAGGCCGAAGCCCTCGACGCTGCCCAGCCAGGCAAGGCCGAAGCCGGCGATGAGCACGACGACTGCCGAAAGCCACAAACCATAGCGCAGCAGCCAGAGGAACGGCACCAGGAATGCCCAGATCGAGAACCGGTCGCGCACGAACACCGCCTCGCCGGTGACACCCGACGACGCCGGCGGCTCGAAGACGATGTAGCGGGTCAGCGCCATGGGCCGCTCACGCCAGCATGCCCTTGGTCGAGGGCACGAGGTCGGCCTGTCGCGGATCGATCGCCACGGCGTCGCCCAGCACGCGCGCCACCGCCTTGAAGCAGGTCTCGGCGACATGGTGGGCGTTGGTGCCGTAGAGATTGGCGATGTGCAGCGTCACGCCGGCGTTCTGCGCCAGTGCCTGGAAGAATTCCTGCACCAGTTCGGTGTCGAAGCTGCCGATCTTCTCGCGCTGGAAGCGCGCGTCGAAGACCAGGAACGGCCGGCCCGAGACGTCGATCGCCGCGCGGGTCAGGCACTCGTCCATGGCAAGGTCGAGCGAGGCGTAGCGGCGGATGCCGCGCCGTTCGCCGAGCGCCTTGCGGATCGCCTGGCCGAGCGCGATGCCGGTGTCCTCGACCGTGTGGTGGTCGTCGATGTGGCGGTCGCCGTCGGCCTCGATCTCCATGTCGATCAGCGAGTGGCGCGACAGCTGCTCGAGCATGTGGTCGAAGAAGCCGACGCCGGTGGCGATCGTCGAGCGGCCGGTGCCGTCGAGATCGACGCGGACGCGGATCTTCGTCTCGTTGGTCTTGCGCTCGACGACGGCATCGCGCCGCCCGGCTGTCTCGGCCATGGGGTGTCTCCCTTTCGGTCAGGCTCCTAGCATCCGGCGCCGTGCCTGTCATCGCTCGCGGGCGCCCGGGTTCTGCCTCCAGTCTGGCCCGGGCAGGCAATCCGCTGCCGCAGGGGCATACAGCCGCAGGTCCACGGCCACGCCGGGCCCATGCCGACATTGGCGGCGTTTCATCACCCGGCAATCCACTTTGACGTATCTTCCCCGTCTTGCGCGATGCACAAAGAAAGCAACGCCGCGATTCGAAAGGTCGGATGGCACGAGACTCTAAGACTCAATAGATTTGTGAAATTTAGGGACGTCGAGGGTCAGAAAGTTGCATAACCCGGCGCTCCTAAAGATCATCGGATGGTCAATATTGGTTGTCGGCCTGGCATGGTTCGGCGTCCTCTTGTTCGATCCGATCGATTGGCGATATTTCCTCATCGATCGAGAATATGCGGAAGCAGTCAAGCCATTTGCCGTGATCGGCGGCGCCACGGCGGCCGTCGGGTTCACTTATCTATTCATAAAATTGCTGAACTATCGCCTCCGGCAAGTCGAAGATGGCGAAATCAGCCAGGACGACCCCAAGGCTAGCGGTCTCAAATCGCCGGCGAAGATCGCATTCCTTATCGTTGCGACTCCCATCCTGGCTTACATGATCGCGCATTCCCTGATCGCCGATTTCTACCCGGCGGCCCGTCAGCATTTCTCCTCGAAGGAAGCGTTCAGCGGGCCGTTCGTGATCAGGTCTTTCCATGCCAGCAAAGCCTGCCGTGGCGTCCGGGCATCCAATCCCGAATTCGCTGAACAACGGATCTGCGGCGTGAAGTGGCGAGGAAGGATCACCCCCTATCTCGGCGAGACCATGATCGTCGAGGGGGAGCGGTCTCCTTACGGGCTGACGGTCAGGCGCTACACGCTGCCTGAGGTGACGATCGAGGAGTGACCAACTCCCTTCCGGACGTCTCGGCGGCGCCCTGCTTCCTGCGCGTGACCCGCCCTCGCTTGGCATTCCTTGCCGCAGCGCCCACATGGGGCTCCGACGCCGGTCGAGGCGCCGCTGCGGCGCACCCGGTCCCGTGATCCGGCAAAGGACCCGAGATGAATTTCGAACAGCACGATCCCAACAAGATCTACGGCACCACCATCGTCGCCGTCCGCAAGGGCGGCAAGGTGGTGATCGCCGGCGACGGCCAGGTGTCGCTCGGCAACACGGTGATGAAGGGCAATGCCCGCAAGGTGCGCCGCATCGGCAAGGGCGGCAACGTCATCGCCGGCTTCGCCGGGGCGACGGCCGACGCCTTCACCCTGCTGGAGCGGCTCGAGGCCAAGCTCGAGCAGTATCCCGACCAGCTGATGCGCGCCTGCGTCGAGCTCGCCAAGGACTGGCGCACCGACCGCTATCTGCGCCGGCTGGAGGCGATGATGATCGTCGCCGACAGGACGGTGACGCTGACGCTGACCGGCAACGGTGACGTGCTGGAGCCCGAGCACGGCGTCATCGCCATCGGCTCGGGCGGCAACTACGCCCTCGCCGCGGCGCGGGCGCTGGCCGACACTGAATACGACGCCGAGGAGATCGCCCGCCGCGCCATGAAGATCGCCGGCGAGATCTGCATCTACACCAACGGCAACGTCGTCCTCGAAAGCCTCGACGAGGCCGCCTGAGCGGAATCGCGGCCTGCGTTGCCGGCAAGTCATCCGGGCCGTGTCTCACGTGAAATCGGCGGGATCGGCTGACCCCGGCGCCGGCTTCAGCCGGCGGCGGTGACGGCTTCGGCGTCGATGCGGGCGAGCGCCTGGCGCAGCGCCGCGACGCAGGTCCCGTCAACGGCGGTTCCCGTGTCCGCGTCGAGGATCGCCAGCGCCTGCGACAGCGTCATCGCCTTGCGGTAGGGCCGGTTCGCGGTCAGGGCATCGAAGATGTCCGCCACCGTCACGACCCGCACGTCGAGCGGAATGGCGCTGCCCGCCAGGCCCCGCGGGTAGCCCTTGCCGTCGAGCCGCTCGTGGTGGGCGCCGCCGATCGTGGCGAGTTCGGCGAACGCCGAGATGCGGGACAGGATCTCTTCCGAAAGCGTCGGATGGCTGCGCACGACCAGCCACTCGGCCTCGTCCAGCTTTCCCGGCTTGTCGAGGATCTGGTTCGATACGCCCAGCTTGCCGATGTCGTGCAGCAGCGCCGCGCGCTTCAGGCGCCGCCGGCGCGCCGGGTCGAAGCCGAGCGACTCGCCGATCATGTCGGTGAACAGCGCGACCCGGTCGGAGTGACCGGCCGTGTAGGGCGACTTGGAATCGATGACTTCCGCGAAGGCCGCTGCGATGTCGTCCAGATAGTCCTCGTCGACCGGTTCCAGCCGGCTGCCCGGCTCCTGCGCGAGGATGCCGGTGGCGATCGCCTCGTCCTCGAGCCCCGACCAGAACCCGTCACGGTCGGCCGCTTGTTCGAAGGCTGCGACGACGGCCGGGTCGAACCAGCTCGACCGGCGTAGCCGCACTTCCTCGCGTGCCGCGTCGCGGCCGCCGGACCGATGAAACACGTCGGCGACCTGGGCGACGAGCGCGATCCGCGCATAGAGCGGGATCGCCTCCCCGGCCAGGCGCTCGGGCCGGCCGTTGCCGTTCCAGTGCTCGTCGAGACTGTGGATCGCCCGGGCGACATCTTCCGAGAAGCGCATCCGGCGGGCGATCGCCGCGCCGCGCTGGCAGCGCGTTTCGATCATCTCCTGCGCGATGGCGCCGCCATTGCGGGCGATGTTGACCAGCGCCCGGAAGCGTTCCGAGAGGCCGGCCTTCAGCCCGGTCTGCTGGAGGATGAAGCGCAGCACGCTCGCGAGGCTGTCGTCGATCTCCTTGAATTCGCTTTTGAAGGAGATGTCGTCGGCGAGATAGAGCTCGCAGATCCGCGCCGCATTGGACGAGCAGCCGAGATCCTTCATCAGCAGCGTGTAGTAGAGGTCGCGCCGGGCGGCGGCCGGAAGGCCGAGTTCCTCGGCGATGCGGATCCCGATATGGCAGCAGCGGACGCAGTGGCCGGGGGGCTGTCCTTCCGTCATGTCCAGCGCGAAGGACAGGGCCCCGACGATTTCGGCGAGCGTGACTCCCGATGCCGACGGCAGCGTCGTCGATGGACTGGGGGCGGCGACGACCATCTGGGAGGTTCCTTGGCGGCAGGAAGCCGATCGTGCCGGGGTTTCGTCACCGATCGGCTAACGCTCGGCCTCAAGAAAAAAGGCCCGCGGCGAGGGATCGCCGCGGGCCTTCTGTTTCACGTGGAACCGGCCGGAGCCGGTAGCCGACTATTCCTCGTCGCCGCGGCCCTTGAGGGCTGCGCCGAGAATGTCGCCGAGCGACGCGCCGGAGTCGGACGAGCCGTACTGCTGCACCGCCTCCTTCTCCTCGAAGATCTGCAGCGCCTTGATCGACACGCCGACGCGGCGCGCCTTCTTGTCGAACTGCGTGACGCGGGCGTCGAGCTTCTGGCCGACCTGGAAGCGCTCGGGACGCTGTTCGTCCCGGTCGCGGGCAAGATCGGAGCGGCGGATGAACGAGGTGAGGTCGGTGTCGACGATCTTGACCTCAAGCCCGCCTTCCTTGACCTCGGTGATCTCGCAGGTGACCACCGCGCCACGGCGCACGTCGCCGGCCTCGGCAGCATCGACGAACGGATCGCCGCCGACCTGCTTCATGCCGAGCGAGATGCGCTCCTTCTCGACGTCGATGTCGAGAACCTGCGCCTTCACCATGTCGCCCTTGTTGAACTCCTCGATGACCTGCTCGCCCGGACGGTTCCAGTCGAGATCGGAGAGGTGGACCATGCCATCGACATCGCCCTCCAGGCCGATGAACAGGCCGAACTCGGTCTTGTTCTTGACCTCGCCCTCGACGATCGTGCCGATCGGGAACTGGTCGCGGAACGACTCCCACGGATTGGAGAGCGTCTGCTTCAGGCCGAGCGAGATGCGGCGCTTGTTCGGGTCGACCTCGAGCACGACGACCTCGACCTCCTGGGAGGTGGAGAGGATCTTGCCCGGATGGACGTTCTTCTTGGTCCAGGACATTTCCGAGACGTGGATGAGGCCTTCGATGCCCGGCTCCAGCTCGACGAACGCACCGTAGTCGGTGATGTTCGTCACGCGCCCGGTGACCTTGACGCCCATCGGGTACTTCACCCCGATGCCATCCCACGGGTCGGCCTCGAGCTGCTTCATGCCCAGCGAGATGCGATGCGTCTCCTGGTTGATGCGGATGATCTGGACCTTCACCGTCTGGCCGATCTGCAGGATCTCGGTCGGATGGTTGACGCGGCGCCAGGCCATGTCGGTGACGTGCAGCAGGCCGTCAATGCCACCGAGATCGACGAAGGCGCCGTAGTCGGTGATGTTCTTGACGATGCCGTCGACCGTCTGGCCCTCTTCGAGGTTCTGGACGATCTCCGAACGCTGCTCGGCCCGGCTCTCCTCGAGAACGGTACGGCGCGACACGACGATGTTGCCGCGGCGCTTGTCCATCTTGAGGATCTGGAACGGCTGCGGCGTGTTCATCAGCGGCGTGACGTCGCGGATCGGCCGGATGTCGACCTGCGAGCGCGGCAGGAAGGCCACTGCGCCGTCGAGGTCGACCGTGAAGCCGCCCTTGACCTGGTTGAAGATCTGGCCTTCGACCTTTTCGTTGGCGTTGAACTTCTCTTCGAGCTTGACCCAGCTCTCTTCGCGGCGCGCCTTGTCGCGCGACAGCACGGCTTCGCCGAGGGCATTCTCGATGCGCTCGACATAGACCTCGACGGTGTCGCCGACCTTCAGGTCGCCACCGGCGCGGCCGCCGAATTCCTTGAGGGCGACACGGCCCTCGACCTTCAGGCCGGCATCGATGACGGCCATGTCCTTTTCGATCGCGACGACGGTCCCCTTGACCACCATGCCTTCGGCCACGTCCTGTTCATGGAACGAGGCTTCGAGCAGCGAGGCGAAATCCTCGCGCGACGGGTTTGCGTTCGACATTCTGTCTCCTTGGAAACTCTTCGCCGCTTAGATGGGCGAAAAGCGCCGCGCCGTGGGGCTGAGGCCCCGGTCTGGTGTTGCGTTTACCCGTGGCGCGGTCCGGTCCGGTGCCGCGATGGTGCGGGTGGACCCGAAAGGCCTCCACTCTGGGCAGGAGGCGATTTCGTTCGGCGCGAGGAACCGCGGCCGGGCAGTGTTCGTCATGCATGACGGGCGGATGGCCCGCTTTCGGCGCATAGCCGAAAGGGCGGACCGTCTTGCGAAGGCCGCCCTCTAATCGTCGTCCGGGTTGGCGAGAGATCGGTCGATCACGTCGCAGGCCGCCCGGAACGCCGCTTCTATACCCAATTCGCTGGTATCCAGCAAGTGCGCGTCGTCGGCGGGCCTGAGCGGCGCGACGCTGCGGCCGGCGTCGCGGGCGTCGCGTTCCTTCACCTCGGCGAGGATCCGCGCATAGTCGACGTCGCGGCCCTTGGCGAGCAGTTCGTCGGTGCGCCGCCGGGCCCGCACCTCGGCGCTGGCGGTGACGAAGATCTTCACCTGCGCCTCGGGACAGATCACCGTGCCGATGTCGCGGCCGTCGAGCACCGCGCCCGCCTCGCTTGTCGCAAAGCCGCGCTGGAACGCCGTCAGCGCGTCCCGCACCTTTGGGTGGACGGCGACGCGCGAGGCGAGTTCGCCCGCCTCGTGGCCGCGCAACGTGCCGTCATCGAGATGGGACGTGTCGAGGCGCGCCGCAATGGCCGCCATCGCCTCGGCATCGTCGAGATCGCCGCCGGCCTCGGCCGCCAGCTTGCCGACCGCCCGGTAGAGCAGGCCGGTGTCGAGATAGGGCAGGCCGTAATGCTGCGCCACGCGCTTGGCGAGCGTGCCCTTGCCGGCGGCGGCGGGCCCGTCGATGGCGATGGTCAGGGGACGGGTCATGGCGAGGGATCCTTGGCGGCGGCAGCGCCCGGCGCGCCGTCCGCGGGCACCGGTGCGGCGAGCGTGAGGAGGCCGCGCGCATCGAGGGCGAGCAGCACGGCGGCGATCAGCACGCCGATGAGATAGGGGCCTGCGATCATGAACAGGATCAGCTCGAGTTCGCCGATCCAGCGCGCCAGCGTCAGCACCGCGTCGAGGGCGCCGTTGCCGGTGGCGAGCGACTGCCCGCTTTCGTGCGCGATCGCTACCGCGCCGCAGACCGCCAGGAAGGCCGGCATCGGCAGCAGCCCCGCCAGCCGGCCGCCGAGCGTCGGGCGGCTGTACCTGAGATGGCGTGCCCGGTAGCGCCCGTAGATGGCGGCCGCCGGCAGGAACAGCACCAGGAGAACGACGGCCGCCGCCAAGGCTCAGCCCGCGACGTCGTCGAAGGCGGCGCCGAGGCCGGCCATCATCGGTTCGAAGGCCGGGAAGCTCGTGGCGATCATCCGCGCATCGTCGACCGTGACCGCCGCCTTGCAGGCCATGCCGAGCACCAGGAAGCTCATGGCGATGCGGTGGTCGAGATGCGTGGCGACGGTGCCGCCGCCATAGCCGCGCCCCTCGGGGTCGCCGGCGACGGTCAGCCAGTCCTCGCCCGCCTCGTGGACGATGCCGTTGGCGGCGAGCCCCGCCGCGACCGCGGCCAGCCGGTCGCTCTCCTTGACCCGCAGCTCTTCCAGGCCGCGCATCACCGTCGTTCCCGACGCGAAGGCGCTGGCAACGGCCAGCACCGGGTATTCGTCGATCATCGACGGCGCGCGCTCCGGCGGTACCGTGACCCCGGCGAGCGCCGAATGGCGGACCCTGAGGTCGGCGACGTCCTCGCCGCCGGCGACCCGCCGGTTGAGGATCTCAATGGACCCGCCCATCTCGATCAGCGTCTCGATCAGGCCGGTGCGAGTCGGGTTCATCAGGACGTTCTCGATGGTGACGTCCGAGCCCGGCACGATCAGCGCCGCGACGATCGGGAAGGCGGCCGAGGAAGGGTCGCCCGGCACCTCGAAATCGGCGACGCCGACGAGGTTGCCCTGGCCCTCGAGGCGGATGTGGCGGACGCCGTCTCGGTCGGTCTCCACGGCGATCGTCGCGCCGAAGCCGGCCAGCATCTTTTCGGTGTGGTCGCGCGTCATCACCGGCTCGATCACCGTTGTGGTGCCCGGCGCGTTGAGCCCGGCAAGCAGCACCGCCGACTTCACCTGCGCCGAGGCCATCGGCACGCGGTACTCGATCGGGGCGGCGACCCGCGGCCCGTGCAGCGACAGCGGCAGCCGGTCGCCGGAGCGCGCGACGATCTGCGTGCCGATCAGCCGCAGCGGATCGAGCACCCGGCCCATCGGCCGCTTCGACAGCGACGCGTCGCCGACGAAGGTGGCGCCGAAATCATAGGCGCCGACGAGGCCCATGGTCAGCCGCGCCCCGGTACCGGCATTGCCGAAGTCGAGCACCCCCTCGGGCTCCAGCAGGCAGCCATTGCCGACGCCGTCGACGATCCACGTGTCGCCCTCCTTGCGGATGCGGGCGCCCATGGCGCGCATGGCGTCGCCGGTGGCGATCACGTCCTCGCCCTCGAGCAGGCCGCGCACGCGGGTGGTACCGCTGGCGAGGCCCCCGAACAGCAGGGCGCGGTGCGAGATCGACTTGTCGCCCGGCACCTTGACCCGGCCGCTCAGCTTCCCGGCGTCTCGCGTGGCGACCGGCCGTGGGCCCGTGGTTCCGTGCATGATGCGTCCCTGTTCCTGGCTGGCGCCCGCGCCTTGATTCCGCGGCGTTTTCAACGCCGGTGGCACCGCTGTCGCGCCGCCCCGGAAGCCCCGGTGCGACCCGGCCCTTTCTGTCCCCGCGATCCGGCTTTGACAAGGGCTGGGGGACGCCGTAAGGGACCAACCGATTTTCAACGGACCGGGAACGCGGCAATCATCGTGCCGGCGGCGCATTCGCAGCGGATGACACCGCGGCGCGGCAGCCGGTCCCCCGCCAGCCTGCCGACCGTCCGCCGCCGCCGGCGGACGGGGGGTCGGGCGGCAGAACGACCACGAGGCAAGCATGGCCAAACCCGAACTCGGCACCAAGCGGATCGATCCGGAAACGGGCCGCAAATTCTACGACCTGAACAAGGATCCGATCGTCTCGCCCTATACCGGCAAGACCTATCCGCGCTCCTATTTCGAGGTCGAAGCCGTCGCCTCCAAGAAGAAGGTGGTGAAGGAAGCGGAAGAGGAAGAGGAGGAGGTCGAGACCGTCGAGGTCGAGGCCACCCCGAACACCGTCTCGCTCAGCGAGGTCGAGGAAGAGGAATCGGACGACGCGGCGCCGGACCTGCCGGATGTCGACGACAGCGATGACGAGGACACGGCCGACGACGACGACACCTTCCTGCCGGACGAGGAAGACGAGGACGACGACGATGTCGCCGACATCATCGGCGGCGGCCGCGACGACGACGACGACTGAGGCCTGACGGCGCGGCTGCCCTCGCGGCGCCGCGCCTCGCCGGCGCCCTTCGTCGGGCGCCGTCGGAAATCGCTTGATCTTCGTGGCGGACTTTCATATGAACCCGCCACACCACGCGGCCCGCACCCAGGGGCCGCGTCTTCCGCCTGACGGCGGCGTGGGGCCATAGCTCAGCTGGGAGAGCGCTACAATGGCATTGTAGAGGTCAGCGGTTCGATCCCGCTTGGCTCCACCAAACTTCCCGAAATGATCCGAAAATCCCTGCAGACGTCGCTGTGCGCAGCCGTTCTGCGTGGCAAATATCCGCCCGCGGGCCCGAGAACGCGATGCGCTAGCTCGGACTGCCGTTTGAAAGACCGGCGGCAGGGCGAATCGCGAACCAGGTGAAGGTCCGGGCGTCGGCGCCGTGCCACCAGCGCGCCACCAGTCCGGATACGACCCAAATCGCAAGCGTCACCGGCAGCGCGACCAGGCCGTCGACGGCGTAGTGCCAGGCCAGGCTGATGGACCCGACGAAGATCCAGAAGGCGTAGACCGCGAAGACGATGCCAAGGGAGCGGCTCACCTGCCAGGCCGCGAGTGCCATTAGGACCGCCACGCCATTGTGGACACTGGGCATGGCGGAAATACCCACGGGCATGCCCTCGCCGATGTAGCCGCTCCAGAGCCGTTGCTGCGTCGATAGAAGGTCCATCGGGTAGGAAAGGCTCGCATGGTGCAGCGCCGCCATCAGCGGCTGGTACGGGTCCGGCGCAAGTCCCAGCAGTGCGTAGTAGCAGGGCCCGGCCGAAGAGAAGACCAAAGCCAGGAAATTGCCCTCCACCAGCCAGACGAGGAAGAACGCGATCAGATAATGCGTCCGCAGTTCGGTTTTCGTGGTCATGAACGCGCAAGCGAGGAAACTGCTGCACATGATGAAGAACCATGCAGTGTAGGCCGCGCTGGTCAGGAAAATCGCGAGCGGATGGCTCATGACCAGGCTCAGCCACTGATAGGGCAGGTCGCCGAGAAAGATCGTCCGGTCCCAGGCGGTAAAGGTCGCGTCCCAGGAGAATGGCCGCATCGCGGGGATATTGACCTTGAAGTGGGCGAACAGGGCCATGAATGGGATGAAGATGGCGAGGACCGGCAGGCCGTTGCGAAGCCGTCTCCGGTCCGAGACGTAGGGCCGGATCTCGCGGATCAGCGCAGCCGTCGCGCTACCCTCGGGTCGCGCCTGAACGACGCGGCAGAAGCAAATCAGAATAACGCAGATCGGCACGACGACGCCGAGGAATGCGATCGCCGAGAGGCCCGTCGTCAAGGGATCGATCGGGTGCGTGTCGGGATAGAGGAACCTCAGTCCGATCACGACGAGCAACTGGCAAAGAACGATGACCGCCAGGATCCTTTCAGGAGCCAACCCGGGGTCGCGCCCTGTGGAAATTCCCGATGTCGCGAAGGACTCCGCTCGGTAACCCGAAATATCGATCGCCATGAGGGATCCGACGCTCCGCATTTTTGGTCTTCGGGGTTACACGAACGGTATGGGCAACAGTCTATACTTCTCCGCAGTGACGGGTGGTTAATGATCGACCTCAAGATGACGTTTGAGACTGGCTGCCATTTAACATCGCTAGGAAAAGGTTAAACCAGACACGAATATTACTTCGATCGATGACGCATGGTCTTGTCGACCGGTGATCGGCTTAAGGCCAGACGCGCGTCCACACGGCAGCGTGCTGCACCTGTAGGACCGCCGATGGGTGATGGGCTTCCGTCGGACCCGACGCTGCAGCAACAAGCAGAACAGCGTTCTCTAGGCCGTCATCCGCACTGCCGTGTCGTTACCCGTCGCCGGAAGTTGCGCAGGGCGGCAGTCCCAGTCGAACGCCCGGGGCCAGCCTATCCCGCTGCCTCGTCCGGCAAGTTGACCGCCTGCCCGACCTGCCCGACGAGGCGGAACCTGACGCCGTCCGGCTCGAATCCGAGCGTCGCCGTGCCGTCGAAATACGGGCCGACGATTCGCTCGATCAGCCGCGTGCCGAAACCGGTGCGCGTCGGCGCCGTGACGGCGGGGCCGCCGTGCTCGCGCCAGTCGAAGGTGAAGCCGTCGTCGGCGGCGTGTTCCCAGGCGATGGCGACGCCGCCGCCCGGCTGCGACAGCGCGCCGTGCTTGACCGCGTTGGTGGCGAGCTCGTGCAGCGCCAGCGACAGCCCGACCACCTGCTGGGCGGTGAGCTCGAGCGCCGGGCCGACGATGTCGAAGCGCCCCTCGCCGGTGCGGTGCGGCGCCAGCGCGTCGCGCACCACGTCGCCGATCGCGGCATGAGTGCCGCTGGTCTGGGTGAGGATGTCCTGGGCCCGCGCCAGCGCCTCGATGCGCGTGCCGATGGCGTCGCGCGCGGCGGCGACCGACGGCGCGGTGCGCAGGCTCTGGGCGACGATCGACTGCACCATGGCGAAGCTGTTCTTCATCCGGTGCGACATCTCGCGGGTCAGTTCCTGGCGCTGCGCCTCGGCCTGGTGCTGCAACGTGCGGTCGCGCAGGATCTTGACGTAGCCGAGGTGCCGGTCGTCGTCGTCGCGCAGCGGCATCATCTCGCCCGAGGCCCAGAACTGGCTGCCATCGCGGCGCCTGTGCCAGCGCTCGTCCGAGCCGCGGCCGCGCTCGCGCGCCGCCCGCATCTCCTTGTCCGGGACATCGGCGGCCTGGTCTTCCTCGGTGAAGAACACATCGGCGAGCCGGCCGATCATCTCGGCCTCGGTCCAGCCGAGGATCGCCTCGGCGCCGACGCTCCAGGAGGTGACGCGGCCCTCGAGATCCAGCGTGATGATGCCGAAATCGACGGCGCTGTCGACGATCTGGCGGTGCCGGGTCTCCATCTCCTTCGCCTCGCGCAGCGCCTGGCGCGTCGCCGCCAGCGAGCGGCGCAGCTCCAGCTGGGTCATCGCCTGGCGCGCCAGCAGCCGCAGCGTGCGGATCTGGTTCTCGTCGAGCTCGCGCGGCTTGTGATCGAGGACGCACATCGTTCCGATCGGCACGCCGTCGCGGGTCTTCAGCAGCGCGCCGGCATAGAAGCGCAGCTTCGGGTCCTCGTGCACCAGCGGGTTGCCGTCGAAGCGGGCATCCTTCGTGGCGTCCGGAACGACGAGAAAGTCCTCCACCAGCAGGGCGTGGACACAGAACGACGTCTCGAGGGGCGTGCCGCGGATGCCGAGCCCGACCTCCGCCTTGAAGAACTGTCGCCTGCTGTCGAGCAGGTTCACCACCGCGATCGGGGTGCCGCAGACTTCCGCCGCGATCCGTGCCAGATCGTCGAACTCCTCCTCGGGCGGGGTATCTAGGATGTCGTAGCGCTGCAGCGCTTCGTCGCGCTCGCTCTCGGTGAAGCTTGGCTTTGGTTGCGTCACGCGGAATTCCCGTTGGTACCGTGCCGTCAGCCCGGCGATACCGGCTTAGAGGCGAAGGGGCCATGCTGGCAACCGCCGTGGCGCTGCTTCGGGATACAAAGCAGCGCCCTCGCGGCTGCCTGGCGCCGCATCAGTAGCGCAATTCGATCCAGGCGACGTCGGCGGAATCGTCCGGCGTTGTGCGCGCCGCGACGA
Organism: Aurantimonas sp. HBX-1; assembly: GCF_021391535.1. GTDB lineage: Bacteria > Pseudomonadota > Alphaproteobacteria > Rhizobiales > Rhizobiaceae > Aurantimonas. Next base: position 4,071,423 of record NZ_CP090066.1, on the reverse strand, counting down.
CCTCGCCGTCGAAGCCGCCGAGCACGGTCCGTGGCTGCGGCTCCGTCACCGCGACCGCCGAGATCCAGACCGCCGGCACCGGCTCGGCTTCCGGCCGGCTCGCCACCGGCAATGCGTCGAGCGTGGCGTTGTCGTCGATGCCGAAATCGCCGCGCGGGCGCATCATGTTGACCACTTCGCCGGACAGCAGCCGGCCGGCGACCGGCGCCGCCTCCGCCGGGTACAGCCGGAGGTCGGCGATCGCCGTGGATCGCGGGAAGGCGCCGCGATAGATCCGCGTCGTCGGATAGCCCGCCGCCTCGACCACGAACTCGTAGGGCTGGCCGGGATCGGCCGCCAGCGGACCGTAGCGCCCGTCCGGACCGACGGTCTGGCGCAGCACCGCCTCGCCCCGGCGTTCGCCGGTCGCCGGGTCGACGGCGTAGACGCTGAGCGTCGCGCCTTCGAGCGGCATGTTGGTCGGCGCGCCATTGGCCCAGCCGGAGATCTCGCCGGAGACCTGCGGCTCCGCCTCGGGCTCGATCTCCAGCCGCGCCGGCGGCTGGCCGGTCACCGCCTTGTAGATGGCGATGAAGGCCTCCGGCGCGGTCGCCGTCTCGCGATGGTCGACGCCCTCGAGGACGATGTTCTCGGCGCCCGCCAACGCCGGGGCATCGTAGGAGACGCCGGTCGGCTTTCCCGGCAGGCCGATGAAGCGGCCGTCCGGCTGGGCGTAGAGGTCGAAGCGGTCGGAGCGCAGCACCGTCGTGGGGATGCCCTCCGGCACCTCGCTGCCGGCGTTGAGTCCGGTCAGGAAATGCCCGGCGCCGTTGAACTCGGCGTCGCGCTGGTCCTGCGCGTTGCGGTAGGCGCCATGGCTGAGGCAGCCGGCGAGCACCAGCCGGGCGACCTTCTCGGCGCCGCCGAAATTCTTCACGTAGTTGCGCGCCGTCTGGCAGCCGCGGCCATGCGCGACGATGGCGACCCGCGCCGCACCGGTCGCTCCGAGCGCCCGTTCGACCGTCGCGGCGACGGCCTCCGCCGCCTGTTCGGTGGTCGAGCGGTTCGGCTCGGGCGTCGTGTCGAGCGTCGGCGCGGCCGGGTTGTCGATGTCGGCCGCGAACAGGAAGTCGGCCGGATAGCCGTTGGACTCGAAGCGCCAGAGCGTCGTGGTCCAGAAGCCGGCACCCTCGCGGTCGCCGTGGACGAAGACGATCGGCGGGGCGGAATCGCCGCGGGCGACGTCCTGGCCCGCGGCCGGCGTCACGGCGAGCACGAGGGCGAACGCCGCCAGGGCGCGGCGAGAGAGCGTGGCCATGCGGCTTCCTTTGATGGCAGCAGGTAACGGTCCGGCCGGGGCGGCGGGGCCGCCGCGGCGGTCAGGCCGAGTGCGAGAAGATGTCTTCCGCGTCCCAGCCGGCGAGGTCGAGGCGGGCCCGCGTCGGCAGGAAGGCGAAGCAGGCCTTGGCGAGGTCCATGCGGTCCTCGCGCTCCAGCCGCTTGTAAAGCCCGCCCATGATGTCGTGCAGATAGAGCACGTCCGACGCGGCGTATTCGACCTGCGCCGGGGTCAGCGTCTCGGCGGCCCAGTCGGAGGACTGCTGCTGCTTGGAGAGGTCGACGCCGATCAGCTCGCGCGCCAGGTCCTTCAGCCCGTGCCGGTCGGTATAGGTGCGGGTGAGGCGCGAGGCGATCTTGGTGCAGAAGATCCCGTCGGTCATCACCCCGAAGGCGTGGTAGAGCGCCGCCACGTCGAAGCGGGCATAGTGGAAGATCTTGGTCTTCGACGCGTCGCGCAGCAGCGCCGCGATGTTCGGCGCCTCGCGCTGGCCCTTGGCGATCTGCACCACGTCCGCCGTGCCGTCGCCAGGCGACAGCTGCACCACGCAGAGCCGGTCGCGCCGCGTGTCGAGGCCGAGCGTCTCGGTGTCGATGGCGACGGGCCCGCTATAGCGGGAGATGTCGGGAAGATCGCCTTTGTGGACGCGGATGGTCATCGCCTGCCTTCGCTTTCGCTGGTTCCTGCGCCCGCTCTAGCGGATTTCGCCGGCCACGCAAAAGCCTCATCGTCGGGTGCTGCCCGGAGGCTTGACAGTAAAAGTATTATCATACGACCTTAGGCCGTCGGCGGGAGACCGGCGTTCAACACTGGGAGGTGATCGCATGCGTTTGATGAAACATGCCGGTGCGGCCGTTCTTGCCGCCGCCCTGATGGCGTCGTCGGCGATGGCCGCCGAGATGACCGTCGGATTCTCGCAGATCGGTTCGGAGTCCGGCTGGCGGGCCGCCGAGACCTCGGTCACCAAGCAGGAAGCCGAAAAGCGGGGCATCGACCTGAAATTCGCCGATGCGCAGCAGAAGCAGGAAAACCAGATCAAGGCGATCCGCTCCTTCATCGCCCAGGGGGTCGACGCGATCCTGCTCGCCCCGGTCGTCGCCACCGGCTGGGACCAGGTGCTGGAAGAGGCCCAGGAAGCCGAGATCCCCGTCGTGCTGCTCGACCGCATGGTCGATTCCCCTGACGACCTCTATTTGACGGCGGTCGGCTCCGACCTCGTCCATGAAGGCAATGTCGCGGGCGAATGGCTGGTCGAACAGGTCGGCGACAAGGAGTGCAACGTCGTCGAGCTGGAGGGCACGACCGGTTCGTCCCCGGCGATCGACCGCAAGAAGGGCTTCGCGGATGCGATCGCGGGTCACGACAACATCAAGATCGTGCGCGCCCAGACCGGCGACTTCACCCGTACCAAGGGCAAGGAAGTCATGGAAAGCTTCCTCAAGGCGGAAGGCGGCGGCCAGAACATCTGCGCCCTTTACGCCCACAACGACGACATGGCCGTCGGTGCGATCCAGGCGATCAAGGAAGCCGGCCTGAAGCCGGGCGAGGACATCCTCGTCGTGTCGATCGACGCGGTGCCGGACATCTTCCAGGCGATGGCGGCCGGAGAGGCCAATGCCACGGTCGAGTTGACGCCGAACATGGCGGGCCCGGCCTTCGACGCGCTGGAGAAGTTCAAGGCCGACGGCACCATGCCGCCGAAGTTCATCCAGACGGAGTCCAAGCTCTACACGCAGGACGACGACCCGATGGCGGTCTACGAGGAAAAAAAGAGCCTCGGCTACTGAGGATCCGGGCGGGGGCCGCGCCGCGGCACGGCTCCCGCTCCCTCGCCCCGACGGGGCGGCCCCGGCCATCCCCTGAATGACGCGTGCGCGGAGCAGGCAATGAGCGACCAGCCGCTGTTGAGCGCGCGCGCCATCAGCAAGAGTTTTCTCGGCATCAAGGCGCTCGACCGCGTCGACTTCACGCTGCAGGCCGGCGAGGTGCATGCGCTGCTGGGCGAGAACGGCGCCGGCAAGTCGACGCTGATCAAGGTGCTCACCGGCGCCTATCACCGCGATTCCGGCGAGATCCGCCTGGACGGCCAGCCGATCGACCCGCGCAACGTCACCGACGCCCAGCGCCTCGGCATCGGCACGGTCTACCAGGAGGTCAATCTCCTGGAGAATCTGACCGTCGCCGAGAACCTCTTCCTCGGCCGCGAGCCGCGCCGCTTCGGCCTGATCGACACGAAGACGATGAACCGCCAGGCGAAGGCCGTGCTCGCCGGCTACGGCCTTGCCATCGACGTCGACGCGCTGCTCGGCAGCTATTCGGTGGCGATCCGCCAGATCGTCGCCATCGCCCGCGCCGTCGACCTGTCCGGCAAGGTGCTGATCCTCGACGAGCCGACGGCCAGTCTCGACGCCGCCGAGGTGGCGACGCTGTTCGACATCATCCGCACCCTGCGCGACCGCGGTCTCGGCATCGTCTTCATCACGCATTTCTTCGACCAGGTGTTCCGCCTCGCCGACCGGGTGACGGTGCTGCGCAACGGCCGGCTGATCGACACGCGGCCGATCGACGGGCTGAAGCGGCTCGAACTCGTCTCGATGATGCTCGGCCACGAGCTCGAGGAAGAAGAGAGCCGGCGGGTGGGGCCGGAGGAGGCCGCGCAGGGCGATATCCTGGCGCGATTCAGCGGCTACGGCAGGCGGGGCGCGATCGAACCCTTCGACCTCGACATCCGCCGCGGTGAGGTGGTGGGGGTGGCCGGGCTGCTCGGATCCGGCCGGACCGAGACCGCCGAACTGCTTTTCGGCATCGCCCAGCCCGATTCCGGCAGCGCCGAGATCGACGGCGCCACGCGGCCGCTGGCCTCGCCGCGCGCGGCGATCGCGGCCGGCTTCGGCTTCTGCCCGGAGGACCGCAAGCAGGACGGAATCGTCGACGATCTGTCGGTGCGCGAGAACATCGTCCTTGCCCTGCAGGCGCGAAAGGGATGGGCGAAGCCCTTGTCGCGGCGCGAGCAGGAGGCGATCGCCGACCGCTACATCGAGGCGCTCGACATCCGCACCGCCGACCGCGAGACGCCGGTCAAGTTCCTGTCCGGCGGCAACCAGCAGAAGGTCATCCTCGCCCGCTGGCTGGCCATCGACCCGCGCTTCCTGATCCTCGACGAGCCGACCCGCGGCATCGACGTCGGCGCCCATGCCGAGATCATCCGGCTGGTCGAGAAGCTCTGTGACGACGGCATGGCGCTGCTCGTCATCTCCTCCGAACTCGAGGAGCTGGTGGCCTATTCGAACCGCGTCCGGGTGCTCGCCGACCGCCGCCATGTCAGCGAACTCTCCGGCGACGACATCACCACCGGCGCGATCATGACGGCGATCGCCGACGTCACGCCCGACGAGGCGCGGCCATGAGCCTGCCCGTCCCCGTCATGCGGCTCGCCCCGCAGCTGATCGCCCTCGCCGTCATCCTGGCGCTGAACACCGCGATTTCGCCGGGCTTCCTCGACATCGCCTACCAGAACGGCCGGCTCTACGGCAGCCTGATCGACGTGGTCAACCGCGGCGCGCCGGTGGCGCTGCTGGCGATCGGCATGACCCTCGTCATCGCCACCAAGGGCATCGACCTTTCGGTCGGCGCGGTGATGGCGATCACCGGCGCGGTGGCGGCCGCGGCGATCACCGGCGGCTATTCGCTGGCCGCGACGCTGGGCGCGGCGCTTGGGATCGGCATTCTCTGCGGCCTCTGGAACGGCGCGCTGGTCGCCTTCTTCAGCATCCAGCCGATCATCGCGACGCTGATCCTCATGGTCGCCGGCCGCGGCATCGCGCAGCTGGTCACCGAGGGCGTCATCCTCACCTTCAACGATCCCGGCCTGATCTTCCTCGGCAGCGGCGCCGTCGCCGGCCTGCCGGTGCCGGTGATCCTCTGGGTGGTGCTCGGGCTCCTTGTCGCGGCCCTCGTCCGCTTCACCGCGCTCGGCATGCTGATCGAGGCGATCGGCATCAACCGCCGGGCTTCGCGCCTCGCCGGCATCAGCACGGGTTCACTGCTGCTCGCGGTCTACGCCGCCTCGGGCCTCTGCGCCGCCGTCGCCGGCATCGTCGCGGCCGCCGACATCCGCGGCGCCGATGCCAACAATGCCGGGCTCTGGCTGGAGCTCGACGCGATCCTCGCCGTGGTCGTCGGCGGCAACTCCCTGCTCGGCGGCCGCTTCTCGATCGCCGGCTCGCTGATCGGTGCGATGATCATCCAGTCGGTCAATACCGGCATCCTGCTCGCCGGCTTTCCGCCGGAGTTCAACCTGATCATCAAGGCGGCGATCATCGTCGTCATCCTCGTCGTGCAGTCGCCGACCAGCGCCTCGGCCTTCGGCTACTTCGGCCGGGCCCGCGAGCGCGCCGAAAGCCGCAAGCGGAGCCCCGTGCGATGATCACCTCGCGCTATTTCGCCCTGGTCACCACGCTCGTCGTGTTCCTCGTCGCCTATGCGCTGTGCATCGCGCAGTTCCCGAACATGCTGTCGACCCGGGTCATCGGCAATCTCCTCACCGACAACGCCTTTCTCGGCATCGCCGCGGTCGGGATGACCTTCGTCATCCTCTCCGGCGGCATTGATCTCTCGATCGGCTCGGTCATCGCTTTCGCCGGCATCTTCATTGCCGTCGCGGTTGGCGATTGGGGGCTCCACCCGGTCGCCGCCATCGCCCTGGTGCTGGTGCTGGCGACGGCGTTCGGCGCGGTGATGGGGGCGATGATCCACTATCTCGCCATGCCGGCCTTCATCGTGACGCTGGCCGGCATGTTCTTTGCCCGCGGCATGGCCTTCGTCGTCTCGACCCAGTCGGTGGCCATTCCGCATCCTTTCTACGATACGCTTCAGGATCTGTTTATCCGCCTGCCGGGCGGCGGCCGGCTGACCTTCGTCGGCATGGTGATGCTGGCGGTGTTCGCCGTCGGCATCCTCGTCGCCCACCGCACCCGCTTCGGCCGCAACGTCTATGCGCTCGGCGGCAGCCGCCAGTCGGCGGAACTGATGGGGGTCAAGGTCGCCGCGACCACGATCGGCATCTACGCCCTGTCGAGCTTCCTGGCCGGCCTGTCGGGCATCGTGCTGTCGCTCTACACCTCGGCCGGCTATTCGCTGGCGGCCGTCGGCGTCGAGCTCGACGCCATCGCCGCGGTGGTGATCGGCGGCACGCTGCTCACCGGCGGCTCCGGCTTCGTCGCCGGGACCTTCCTCGGGATCATGATCATGGGCCTCATCCAGACCTACATCGTCTTCGACGGAAGCCTCTCGAGCTGGTGGACGAAGATCGTCATCGGCTTCCTGCTGTTCGCCTTCATCGTGCTGCAGCGGGGCCTGGTCTGGCTGTCGGCGCGGCGGGGCGGGGCCGCCCTCGGCCATAGCCCGGCGTGATGGGCCTCCTCGCCAACACCATCACCGATCGCGCGCCGCGCACCAGCCATGCCCATGTCGTCGCCGCCATCGGCCGCGAGATCGTCCGCGGCGACCTTCCGCCGGGGACGATCCTGCCCGGCGACAAGGAACTGAGCGCAAGGTTCGGCGTGTCGCGCACGGTGCTGCGCGAGGCGATGAAGACGCTGGCGGCGAAGGGCCTGATCCAGCCGAAGGCGCGGGTGGGAACGCGGGTGCTCGACCCGGTGCGCTGGAACCTCCTGGACGCGGAAGTGCTGCGCTGGCGCGTCGAGGCCGGGCTCGACGACGATTTCGTCTTCGACCTCGCGACCATGCGCCTCGCCTTCGAGCCGGCCGCGGCGGCGCTCGCCGCGCAGCGCGCCACGCCGGCGGACATCGCCCGGCTGCGCGAGATCGTCGGGCGCCTCGGCGACCCGCGCCACGACCGGGCGAGCATCGCCCAGGTCGACCTGGAGTTCCATCTCGCGGTCGCCGACATCTCGCGCAACCCGTTCATGCGGGCGATCGGCAGCCTCATCGAGGCGGCGATGGCGATCACCCTCAAGCTGAGTTCGCCGGCCAACGACCCGGCCCTGATCGCCGAGGTCGCGGTCAATCACGCCCGCATCGTCGACGCGATGGAGGCCGGCGACGAGGACGCGACGCGCGAGGCCATGCGCGCGGTGATCGACCTCGGGGCCGAGCGGACGCGGCGGGCGCTGGACCGCTGGACCGCCGGCCCGGCGTGAACCCGTCAGGCGGCCGGGGGCCGGGATGCGCCGCTTCCGGGGATCCGGGCTACTGCGCCGCCGGGGCGGCCGCGGCACCGGCCGCGGGCGCGGCGGCGGCAGGCGATGCCGGCTCCTCCAGGATCACCGTCTTCTCGCCCTTCTCGATCTGGTCGATGACCAGCAGCCGCACCGGCTCGCTGCCGAGGGCCTCGCCATAATGCCACTGGCCGATCGCCTCGATGATGAAGTCGCCGGTCTTGTAGGTCGTCGCCTCGTTCATCTCGGTGTTGGTGACGCGCAGTTCGCCGCTCATCACGTAGGCGTAGCGGGTCGAGGGATGCTCGTGCGACGGCAGCCTGGCGCCGGCGGCGATCTCGTAGGTCGAGACGATCACCTCGACATTGTCCTGCGGCAGGACGATGGGCTGGCCGGTCGCGGTGACGCCGGTGGTCAGCAGCTTCTCGACCGTCACCTGCGCGGCGGCGGGAAAGGCCGCGGCGGAGAGGACGGCGGCGAGCATCAGGCGGCGGATGAACATGACGGTTCTCGCTGGTTGCGGCGTCGGGAAACGCTCCGGGTATCGACGGTCCGGGACCGTAGCGCTCATGGCCCCCGCGCGACAGCGCGTTGTTGCGGGCTTGCGATTTTGCCTCCCATCAGCCAGTGAAAATACTGGCTTTCGGAGAGGCCGGGGTAGGACGTCCGATTTCCCATGATCATCGGCTGGCGGTCGGGGCTTCCCGGCGGCGCAGCCAGACGCGCGAGGAGAAACGCGAATGAAGATCGGAACACCGCGCGAGAGCCATCCGGGCGAGCGCCGCGTCGCCCTGACGCCCGACAGCGCCGCCCGGTTGCAGAAGCTCGGCTACCAGTGCCTCGTCGAGGCTGGCGCCGGCGAGGCGGCGAACTTCGCCGATGCCGACTACCGCGCCGCCGGCGTCGAGATCGTCCCCGACGCGGACAGCCTCTGGCAGGCTTCGGACATCGTCCTCAAGGTGCGCCCGCCGCAGGATGGCGAGATCGCCCGGCTGCATGCCGGCAAGACGCTGATCGGGTTCGTCAACGCGGCCAGCGACGCCGAACTCTTGCAGCGCCTCGCGGCGACCGGCGGTTCGGTCATCGCCATGGACGCGGTGCCGCGCATCAGCCGCGCTCAGAAGATGGACGCGCTGTCGTCTATGGCCAACATCGCCGGCTACCGCGCCGTGATGGAGGCCGGCAATCATTTCGGCCGCTTCTTCACCGGCCAGATCACTGCGGCGGGCAAGGTGCCGCCGGCCAAGGTGCTGGTGGTCGGCGCCGGCGTCGCCGGCCTCGCCGCCATCGGCACCGCCACCTCGCTCGGCGCCATCACCTACGCCTTCGACGTGCGGCCGGAAGTCGCCGAGCAGATCGAGTCGATGGGCGCGCAGTTCGTCTATCTCGATTTCGAGGAGGCCCAGGACGGCGCTGCCACCGGCGGCTACGCCGCGCCGTCGAGCCCGGAATTCCGCGAGAAGCAGCTGGCCCGCTTCCGCGAACTGGCGCCGGAGATGGACATCGTCATCACCACGGCGCTGATCCCCGGCCGGCCGGCCCCCAAGCTTTGGACCGCCGACATGGTCGCGGCGATGAAGCCGGGCTCGGTGGTCGTCGACCTCGCCGCCGAGCGCGGCGGCAACTGCGACCTCACCGTCGCCGACGAGGTCGTCACCAGCCCGAACGGCGTGACCATCGTCGGCTATACCGACTATCCGAGCCGCATGGCCGCGCAGGCCTCGACCCTCTACGCCACTAATCTGCGCCACATGCTGGACGATCTGACGCCGGCCAAGGACGGCGTCGCCGTCATCAACATGGACGACGACGTCATCCGCGGCGCCACCGTGGTCAAGGACGGCGCCGTCACCTGGCCGCCGCCGCCGCCGAAGATCAAGGCGATCGCCGCCGGCAAGCCGAAGGAGAAGGTCAAGGAGCTCACCCCTGCCGAAAAGCGGGCCGGCGAGGCCGCCGCCTTCAAGGCGCAGACCCGCAGCCAGCTCGGCCTGCTGGTCATCGGCGGGCTGCTGATGGCCCTTGTCGGCGCCTTCGCGCCGGCCGAGTTCATGAGCCACCTGATCGTCTTCGTACTCGCCTGCTTCATCGGCTTCTCGGTGATCTGGAACGTCAGCCACTCGCTGCACACGCCGCTGATGGCGGTGACCAACGCCATTTCCGGCATCGTCATCCTCGGCGCGCTGCTGCAGATCGGGTCTAGCAGCTGGCTGGTCGTCACCCTGGCCGCCCTCTCGGTGCTGATCGCCACGATCAACATCGTCGGCGGCTTCCTCGTCACGCGGCGCATGCTCGCCATGTTCCAGAAGTCCTGAGGGCAGGGGAAAAATCATGACGATCGGAATCGTTTCCGCCGCCTACATCGCCGCGGCCGTCCTCTTCATCCTCTCGCTCGGCGGGCTCTCCGGCCAGGAAAGCGCCAAGCGCGCCGTCTGGTACGGCATCGTCGGCATGGCGCTGGCCGTCATCGCCACGGTGTTCGGCCCGGGCATCGGCCACGGCCTGATCATCCTGGTGATGATCGCCGCCGGCTCGGTGATGGGCTACGTCGTCGCCTCCCGCGTCCAGATGACGGAGATGCCGCAGCTGGTCGCGGCGCTGCATTCCTTCGTCGGCCTCGCCGCCGTGTTCATCGGCTACAACGCCGAGATCGAGCTCGGCCGCGTGGCGGCGATGGACCCGGTCATGCGCGAGGCGCTCACCGGCTTCGCCGGCGTCCTGGCGCACAAGCTCGCCGATCCGACCGGCGCGCTCATCGCCATCCTCAAGGTCGAGGTCTTCCTCGGCGTGTTCATCGGCGCGGTGACCTTCACCGGCTCGGTTGTCGCCTTCGGGAAGCTCGCCGGCAAGGTCGACGGCAAGGCCAAGAAGCTGCCGGGCGGCCACATGCTGAACGCCGGCGCGGCCATCGCCTCGCTGCTCCTTTTGATCCTCTATTTCAACGGCGCCGGCATCTGGACCCTCGTCCTGATGACGCTGCTCGCCTTCTTCATCGGCTACCATCTGATCATGGGCATCGGCGGCGCCGACATGCCGGTGGTCGTGTCGATGCTGAACAGCTATTCCGGCTGGGCCGCGGCGGCGATCGGCTTCACGCTCGGCAACGACCTCCTGATCGTCACCGGCGCGCTGGTCGGCTCCTCGGGCGCGATCCTCTCCTACATCATGTGCAAGGCGATGAACCGCTCCTTCATCTCGGTCATCCTCGGCGGCTTCGGCGCGACGACGGGGCCGGCGATGGAGATCGAGGGCGAGCAGATCGCCATCGACGCCGAGGGTGTCGCGGCGGCGCTGTCGGAGGCCGACAGCGTCATCATCGTGCCGGGCTACGGCATGGCGGTGGCGCAGGCCCAGCAGGCAGTGTCGGAACTCACCCGCAAGCTGCGCGCCGATGGCAAGACCGTCCGCTTCGCCATCCACCCGGTGGCGGGGCGCCTGCCCGGCCACATGAACGTGCTGCTCGCCGAGGCCAAGGTGCCCTACGACATCGTCATGGAGATGGACGAGATCAACGAGGACTTCCCCTCGACCGACGTCGCCATCGTCATCGGCTCCAACGACATCGTCAATCCGGCCGCCCAGGAAGACCCGAACTCGCCGATCGCCGGCATGCCGGTGCTGGAAGTCTGGAAGGCCAAGCAGGTGTTCGTGTCGAAGCGCGGCCAAGGCACCGGCTATTCCGGCATCGAGAACCCGCTGTTCTACAAGGACAACACGCGGATGTTCTACGGCGACGCCAAGACCTCGCTGGAAGCGCTGCTCAAGCTCCTCTGAGCGGCGGCGGGAAGACCTAAGATCAGACACGCGCGGCGACGAGCCGCGCGCGTCGTCAGGTCCGGTCTTGGCGGAAATACGGCCGGTTCCTGACATTGAGCAGGACGATCGGCAGGGCCATCAGGCCCGCGCCGATCAAAAGGGACACGACCACGCTTCCCACCGAGAGCGCCTCTTCGCGGCCCGCCGCAGCGTAGCAGGCCAGCGCGATCGGCAGCATGAGGGCGACCGCGCTGGCGACCCCCGGCGAGAACCGGCCGCCTGTCCGGATCACCGGGACGATGTGGAAGACGATGGCGTTGATGATCATCAGGGCCGGAAAGCCCAGCGCGATCGCAGGGGCGGCGACCGCGAGATTGGCGCAAACGATGCCGATCACGACGACCAGCGCGTTGACCACATAGAAGTCGCTCCACTCGACCGGAAGGCCGATCACCGCACGCGCCCAGTCCCGCCAGTTGAGCACGAACTCCTCGAGGATGTGGACGCCGTAGCCCGCGGTCGCCAGCCAGAGCCAATGCGAAAGGTCCATGACGCTGTCCGTCCTCCGGGTATGACGGACGGCAGGCTCATCTCCGGCTGCGGAACTGTCAACCGGCTTGGTCGGGTGCCGCCGTCTTCGCCCGCTCCGCGTCCGCCGTCAGGCCGGCCAGCCCTTCGCGATAGGTCGGATAGCGGAAGGTGTAGCCGGCCGCTTTCAGCTTTGCGTTGGAGACGCGCTTGTTCTCGCCGTAGAAGCTGCGCGCCATCGGCGACAGCACCGCCGTGTCGAACGGGGTCTCCGGCGGCGGCGCGATGCCGGCCAGTTCGGCGGCATGCGCGATGACGTCCTGCGGCGGGGCGGGTTCGTCGTCGGTGACGTTGAAGATGCCGCCCAGCCGGCGTTCGGCGAGCAGCTGCAGCGCGCCGGCGATGTCGTCGACATGGATGCGGTTGAACACCTGGCCGGGCTTGACCAGCCGCCGCGCCGTGCCGCTGGCGAGATTGACGAAGCCGTTGCGCCCCGGCCCGTAGATCCCCGACAGGCGCAGGATGGCGAGCGGCACGCCGCGGGTCGCCGCCGCCTTCTGCCAGGCCGCCTCGGCCGCGACGCGCTCGCGGGAACGGGCCGAGACCGGCCGCACCTCCGCCGTCTCGTCGACCCAGCCGCCGTCATGGTCGCCATAGACGCCGACCGTCGAGAGGTAGCCGATCCATTCGAGGTTGGGGCTGCCATGGGCGATCTCGTTCTCGTACCAGCGCAGCACCGGGTCGCCCGGCCGCGCGTTGGCGCCGCCGACATGGGCGCCGGCCGGCGCCGCGTGGCCGGGCGGCACCGAGATCAGGAGATGCGTCGCGCGATAGAGCGCCGAGGCGATGCCGTCGGTCGGATGCTCGCCGTCGAAGACGAAGGGTTTCAGGCCGTGCGCGGCGAGCTGGGAGGCCTTGTCGCGGGTGCGCACGGTGACGCCCTCGACGCTCTTCGGATCGAGCGTCGCGACATAGTGGCCGGCCGAATAGCCGTGCCCGAAGACGAAGTACCGCGGGCCGGTCAATGGCCGAACGGTCCGGCGCGCCAGCCCGGCCGCACCACTTCCCCGACCTCGAGCCGGCCGATCCGCAGCCGCCCGATCTCGGCCTCGCCGACCCGGGCCCGGCCGACCGACAGCCGGCCGATGGCGAAGGCCCCGACCGCCAGCGCTCCGATGGCGACCGCGCCGAGCGCCAGCGCCCCGATCGCCCCCGCGCCCATCGCCCCGGCCCCGACCGCGCCGCTGCCGAGCGCCGCGCGGCGGCGCATCGCCCTCGGCATGTTGTCGCCCGCCCAGCGCAGCGAGCGGCGGGCCCTTTCGAGTGCCGCCCCGCCGGCCTCGCCGGCGGCTTCGGCGACGCTCTCCGCCGCGTCCTCGACCGCCGCGACGGCCGCCTCAGTCTTCCTGCCCCAGCGCATGCCACTCACTCCTGACCAGTGGGTCCTCCTCCCTATCAAGCGCGGCCGGGCGCCGGCGCAAGGCGTCACCCGGAGAAAGCCGGTCGAGCGCCCAGACCGCCATGGCCCGGACCAGCGGCGCCGGATCGGCCAGCAGGCGCTCGACCGCCGGCAGCAGGCCGGCCAGTCCCGAATTGCCGGCCGCGACCAGGCAGTTGGAGACGAACTTCGCGCGGCCGATCCGCTTGATCGGCGAGCCGGAGAACAGCGTCCGGAAGGACGCATCGTCGAGGCCGAGCAGGTGCTCCAGCGACGGCGCCCGCAGGTCGTCGCGGGCGATCAGCCTCGCTTCCTTCGCGCTGCTGGCGAACTTGTTCCAAGGACAGACGGCGAGGCAGTCGTCGCAGCCATAGATGCGGTTCCCCATCGCCCGCCGGAATTCGCGCGGCACCGGCTTCTTCGTCTCGATGGTGAGGTAGGAGATGCAGCGCCGCGCATCGAGCCGGTACGGCGCCGGGAAGGCATTGGTGGGGCAGACGTCCTGGCAGGCGCGGCAGGTACCGCAGAGGTCGCGCCCCGGCGCGTCGGCCGGCAGCTCGAGCGTGGTGAAGATCGAACCAAGGAAAAGCCAGGAGCCGTGCTCGCGGGAGACGAGGTTGGTGTGCTTGCCCTGCCAGCCGAGCCCGGCCATCTCGCCCATCGGCTTTTCCATGACCGGGGCGGTATCGACGAACACCTTGACCTCGTGCTCGCCGGCGCCGGCCTGGCGGGCCTGCGCCAGCAGCCGTCCGGCGAGTTCCTTCAGCCGTCCCTTGATCAGCTCGTGATAGTCGCGGTGGCGGGCATAGACCGAGATCGCGCCGCGATCGGGGCGCGAAAGGATCGCCAGCGGGTCCTCGTCGGGCCCGTAGTTCATGCCGAGGACGATGACCGAGCGCACCTGCGGCCAGAGTGCCCGTGCCGAGCGGCGGCGGCCGGCGGTTTCCGGCAGCCAGTCCATCGTGCCGTGGTGCCCTGCTTCGACGAAGGCATCGAGGCGGTCGCCGGTCAGCGTGCCCTCGGCTGTTGCCGGCGCGATGCCGACGGCGTCGAAGCCGAGCCGCTGCGCGTCGTCGACGACGAACTGCCGCAGGCGCTGGGCCGAGGCGGCGGGCAAGCGAGCTGACGCTGCGTCCGGATGCGGCGGATCACCGAGTGTGGGTTGAGCTCCCTGACTATGCCCATAGTCACGATTTCTCGAACCGGATTGAAGTTCATCGCCGGTCATGTAAATCTCGTCGATGACTGGTGGAGTAGTCCGATGGAAACCGCTATTGTCAACTGGATAACCTTGGGCCTGCTGTTCCTTCTGCCCATGGTTCCGGCTTTCTTCCTCTATCGTTTTCTTCCGGCGGCCGGCCAAGTTGGCGGCACGCTCTACGGCGTACCCATCAAGCTGACCGGCTCGATCGCCGGTTATGTCGTGGTCCTGCTCATCGGCATCAATTACGTGAGCATCGACGACGTCGCCGGAACCGATCGCTATCGATTGTACACGATCGAGGGATCGGTGAAATTGGAAGGCATGTCGGAAGAGCCCGACTACCGGCAACTGACGATCAGCTACGCGCCGCGTTCCTACGAGATCGGCCGGCCCTATGGCGAGGGCCAGCTGGACTGGAAGGTGGTGACGCTGCGTCCCGCCGATCCCGATGCCGAAGGGTATCAGCCGCTGGCCGACATCCTCATCGGCTACCCGGATTTCGTCACCCAGAAACTGTCCCTTTCGAAGGCCGTTCCGAACGGGTCGCCCGGCTCGCTGGTGTTCGAGCCCGTCGTCCTGACGAAGAAGCGGCCTCTGTCTCCGATCGGAGCGAGCGATGCGACCGTCGTCCTGCTCGAATAGACCCCGGCTTCCGTCGCTGCTGGCGGCGGTGATCATGGCGGCATGGCTGCCGCTCGGATCGCCCCCGGCGGCAGCCGGCGACCTCTATGGCGACGTGCTGGCCGCGCCGCAGGACGATGAGCCGCGACCGCTGCCCAACCAGCCGGTCGAGCTCTGCGACAAGGCCGGAGGCGGTTGCGAAAGCCAGGTCACCGACGGGCAGGGCTACTACCAGTTCGACGACCTGGAAAGCGGCACCTACACGCTCAAGACGCCGGGCAGCGACGGCCGGCTGCTGGAGCAGGACGTGACGGTCGACGAAGGACGTTCGCAGGAGTTGCGGATCCTCGCCCGATAGGCGCCGGGCGCGGTGCCGGCGCGCCGGGAACGCGAGGCGCGTGCCCCGCGGGTCGGCTGGTGCCTGGCGCCGCCTCAAAAATCCAGCTGGGTGTAGTGGTGCACCGGCGGCAGGCCGCGGATGCGCTCGGTCAGCAGCGGCCGGAAGGAGGGGCGCGACTTCAGCCGCATGTACCAGTCCTTGGCGGCCGGCTCCTCGTCCCAGGCGACCTCGCCGAGATAGTCGAGGATCGACATGGCGGCGGCTGCCGCGATGTCGGCATAGGAAAGGCGGGGACCGGCCAGCCAGTCGCGGCTTTCCGCCAGCCAGCCGAGATAGCGCAGATGATGCTTGAGATTGGCCCTGGCGGCGCGGATCGCCGAGGCGTCGGGCGGCCCGCCCCCGGCCTCCGGCCGCATCTCCAGCTTGAATACCCGCTCGCGCACCAGATAGCGCGTCACCTCGCCGTCGAGCTTGACCAGGAACCATTCCGTCAGCCGCCGCGATTCCGCGCGCTCGATCGGCTTTTCCGGCATCAGCCGCTTGTCGCGCTGGAACACGCCGCGGGTCTCGTCGAGATATTCGCCGACGACGCTGGCCCCGACGATCGCCGGGCCCTCGTCCTCGATCATCACCGGCAGCGTCGCCGCCGGATTGAGGGCGAGGAAGTCGCGCCGCTTCTCCCACGGCCGTTCCTCGACGAGTTCCACCCGCTCGCCGTATTCCCCGAGGACGAGCCGCGCGAAGCGCGAGGCGGCGGACATCGGGTGGTGGTAGAGCTTGAGCATGAAGGCGGGCGGGCTCTCGGCCGGGCGCGCGTCCGGACCGGCGCGTGCGTGAATGCAAGGAATGGCGGCAGGCTGAGGCCGCTCCCCGAGGATCGTCGCAGCAATGCGTCAACTAAGTCTGAACGCCCGTTCGGCTGCGATGCCCGCGACATAGCAGTGTCACGGCCCCATGCAAAGCCGTTGCAATCGCAGCGAAAGACGGCCAAAGCGGCGCCGGGCGCGGCTGCCGCGCCGCATGCCGGGCACGACGCCCCGGCGACAGGCTCGGCCCAGCCATCGGCGCTAGACCGGCGTGACCCTGCCAGCACGGGACCAGAATGGACATCAAAGCGATCCTTGACGCCGTCATCCTCGGTGTCACCGAGGGCCTGACCGAGTTCATCCCGGTTTCCTCGACCGGCCATATCCTGCTGCTCGGCCACTTCCTCGGCTTCCATTCGACGGCCCGCAGCTTCGAGGTGCTGATCCAGCTCGGCGCGATCCTCGCCATCCTGTCGGTGTATTTCGCCCGTCTGTGGCAGCTGTTCCTCAGCCTGCCCTCCAGCGCCCGGAGCCGGCGCTTCGTGGCGGGGATCGCCCTCGCCTTCCTGCCGGCGGCGTTTCTCGGCGCGCTCGGCCACGACTTCATCAAGACGGTGCTGTTCGAGTCGCCGATGGTGATCTGCGTGGCGCTGATCGTCGGCGGCATCCTGCTGCTGGTCATCGACCGCACGCCGCGCAAGGTGCGCTACGACGACGTCATGGACTATCCGCTGTCGCTCTGCCTGAAGATCGGGCTGTTCCAGTGCCTGGCGCTGATTCCCGGCACGTCGCGTTCGGGCGCCACCATCGCCGGGTCGCTGCTGATGGGGACCGACAAGCGCTCGGCGGCGGAGTTCTCGTTCTTCCTCGCCATGCCGACCATGCTCGGCGCCTTCACCTACGACCTCGCCAAGAACCACCAGCTGCTGTCGGTGGACGATCTCTGGCTGGTGGCCATCGGCTTCGTGGCGGCCTTCCTGGCGGCCCTGTTCGTGGTGCGCCGGCTGCTCGACTTCGTCTCGCGGCACGGCTTCGCGCCCTTCGCCTGGTGGCGTATCGGCGTCGGTCTCGTCGGCATGGTGCTGCTCTTGACCCTGTCGCCGGCCACCGACGGCGTCGCCGGCGACCGCGGCGACCGGGTCACCGACCACGGCATGCCCGACGGGCAGTAGAAGCGGCGCGGCTCAGACGAGGCCGAAAACGCCGCGGCGGATCAGGTCGAGCGCGAGCACCGCCAGGATCACCCGCAGCCCCACCCGGAAATAGCGATCGTCGAGCCGCCGCAGGGCCGCCGTGCCGGCCAGCGTGCCGAGAAAGCCGGTGGCGATCATCGCCGCCAGCAGCGCCGCGTAGGGCCACAGCACGACCCCTATGGCGAAGAAGGCGATCGCCTTCAGCGCGTGCTGGATCGCGGTCACCGCCGCCAGCGTCGCCACCACCGTCTGCCGCTCCCGGAAGGTCTGCGCGAACACCGCCGCCATGATCGGCGCCGTGGCGCCGAAGAACATCGACAGGAAGGTCGTCACCGCCCCGGTCAGCGCGAAGCCGCCGAAGCCGAGCGCCCCCAGCCGCGGGATCGGCACGAAGGTGACGGTGAGGATGAACAGGCCGATCGCGATCTGCAGCGCCGATTCCGGCAGCGCCACGACGAAGCGGGCGCCGATCAGCGCCCCGATCGCCCCGCCGAGCAGGAAGGGCGGCAGCGCCCGCCAGGCGACGCCGCGGCGCTGGACGATGACGCGGCCGCCATTCGACGCCAGCTGGACGATACCGTGCAGCGGGATCAGCACCGCCACCGGCAGGAAGGCGGTCATCACGGCGAGCAGCGACAGGCCGCCGCCGAGGCCGAAGGCGGCGGTCAGCGCCGAGGTGCAGAAGCTGGTGACGACGAGGATCGCGGCGCCGGCGGCGCCGAGCTCCGGCGGCAGCAACGGCATCGGTCCGGCCGGGCCTCAGCCGCGCTCGTCGGAATCGTCGCGGCCGAGACCGCCGGCCTGGGGCTGCGGCTGGGTGAACTGTCCCTGCGGGCGGAACCGCACGAGATAGGTCGGCAGCACCGCCTCGAGCGTGTGGCCGCGAATCCCGAAGGCCGCCAGCGTGCGGCCCTCCGCCTCGGCGGCGTCGGAGACGACGTTGTCGTGGCGCAGCTGGCGCACCTGGTCGGGCGTCAGCGGCGCGCCCGGCAGGTAGCGCATGACATTGGCCATCGTGCCGGCGGCGCCGAACGGGATGGTCAGGAAGCGGCGCCTGCGGCCGATGATCCGCAGCATCTCCTCCATCATCTCCCGGAAGGTAAGTACTTCCGGCCCGCCCAGCTCGTAGGCGCGGCCGCCCGGCACCAGCCCGTCCACCGTCGCCGCGATCGCCTCCGCGACGTCGCCGACGAAGACCGGCTGGAAGCGCGTGTGGCCGCCGCCGATCAGCGGCAGGAACGGTGAGAACCGCGCCATGTCGGCGAAGCGGTTGAAGAACTGGTCCTCGGCCCCGAACACGATGGACGGCCGGATCACCGTGGCGCCGGGGATCGTCTCGAGCACCGCCTGTTCGCCCAGCGCCTTGGTGCGGGCATAGGCGGTGTCGCCCTGCGGATCCGCGCCGATCGCCGAGATCTGCGTCATGCCGGCGCCGACGCCGCGCGCTGCCTCGGCGACCCGCCGCGCCCCCTCGGCCTGCAGCACGTCGAAGCGCTGCTTGCCGCTCTCGGCGAGGATGCCGACGAGATTGACCACATGGTCGGCGCCCTCGACCGCCCGCTCGATCGACCACGGATAGCGCAGATTCGCCTGGATCGGCATGATCTGGCCGAGATTGCCGTTCGGCTGCAGGTGATAGGCGAGATCCGGCCGGCGGCAGGCGACGCGGATGCGGTGGCCGCGCTTGGCGAGCGAGCGCACCACGTAGCGGCCGATGAAGCCCGACCCGCCGAACACCGCCACCGTCTTGTTCGTATCGACAGCCATCGCGCACCCGCTCCTTCGATCACCCGGCCTGCCGCGTGGCGGCAACCCTTTGGCGCGGTCATAGCCGGTTCGCCGGAGGAGGTGAAGGCGAAACGCTGCGCGGCTCGTTGCGGCATTCCGGCCCGCCGGCGCCAGCCCGCCCCGGGCCGTGCCCATGCCGGCGGCCGGCGTCGCGGCGCCGCTGTTTCGCCGATCCGCAGAAACCGCGTTGACAGGGACCGGCCCAGCTTCTAATGGTCCGCGCCGTGCCCAGGTGGCGGAATTGGTAGACGCGCACGGTTCAGGTCCGTGTGCCGCGAGGCGTGAAGGTTCGAGTCCTTTCCTGGGCACCAATCCTCTCTCAGACGCTGAGATGCAGGAGTTTCCGCAAGATCAAAAGAGGTTCGCGACTGCCCGACTGTATCGGGGTCGCCGCGGCTCTTGCGACGTTCCAGCGCATCCAACATCCAGAAACTGGTTCCAGGGTTTTGCCCCGAACGCGGGTCCGGAATCATGCACCATCAGCATTCCGGCAGGTTGACCGCGAGGCCGCCGAGGCTCGTTTCCTTGTAGCGGGTGTGCATGTCGAGGCCGGTCTGGCGCATCGTCTCGATGCAGTTGTCGAGCGGGATGACGTGGTTGCCATCGCCGCGCAGCGCCAGCGAGGCCGCGGCGACGGCCTTGATGGCGCCGAGGCCGTTGCGCTCGATGCAGGGCACCTGGACGAGGCCGCGCACCGGATCGCAGGTCATGCCGAGATGATGCTCCAGCGCGATCTCGGCGGCGTTCTCGACCTGGGCGTTGCTGCCGCCGAGCGCCGCGCAGAGCCCTGCCGCCGCCATGGCGGCGGCGGAGCCCACTTCCCCCTGGCATCCGACCTCGGCGCCGGAGATCGAGGCATTGGTCTTGATGATGCCGCCGACCGCGGCGGCGGTGAGCAGCAGGTCGCGGATCCCCTCGTGGTGGGCGCCGACGCAGTGATCGCGATAGTAGCGGATCACCGCCGGCAGCACGCCCGCGGCGCCATTGGTCGGCGCGGTGACGATCCGCCCGCCGGCGGCGTTCTCCTCGTTGACCGCCATGGCGTAGATCGACAGCCAGTCGTTGACCGCGTGCGGCTGGGTGGAATTGCTGCCCCGCTCGGCGATCAGGGCGCGGTGGATGGCCGGCGCGCGCCGCCTGACGTTCAGCCCGCCGGGCAGCGTGCCCTCGGTGCGCAGGCCGCGGTCGATGCAATCGTCCATGACAGCCCAGATCCGGTCGAGCCCGGCGTCGAGCCCCTCGCCGATGCCGCCCGCCGCCTCGTTCGCGCGCTTCATCTCGGCGATCCGCAGGCCCGACAGCCTTCCCATGCGCAGCATCTCGGCGGCGCTGGCGAAGGGAAACGGCCGGTCCGCCGCCGCGTCGTCGCCGCGCATTCCGGCCGTCGCGAGCTCGCGCTCGGTCAGCACGAAGCCACCCCCGACCGAATAATAGGTTTCCGCCCGATGCAGCCCGCCGGCGGCGTCGAAGGCGCGCAGCACCAGCCCGTTGGCATGGCCGGGCAGGGGAGGACCGTAGTCGAAGACGACGCCGTCGAGGCCGTCGAAGCCGACTGGCCCGAGGCCCGGCACGACGATCTGCCCGGTGGCGGCGAGGTCGGCCTCCCGCTCGGCGGCGCGTTCCGGCTCGAAATCCTCCGGGCGGAAGCCGAGCAGCCCGAGCACCACGGCGCGGTCGGTGCCGTGCCCCTTGCCGGTGAAGGCGAGGCTGCCGTGCAGCGTCGCCTCGATCCGCGCCGCGGGCCCCGAACCCGCGACGGGGCCATCGCCCTGCCGCAAGGCCTCGAGGAAGCGGCCGGCGGCCAGCATCGGGCCCATCGTGTGCGAGCTCGACGGGCCGATGCCGATCTTGAAGATGTCGAATACGCTCAGGAACATCGGGCCTCCGGCACCGCCGGCGCGGCGGTGTCCCTTCGAGAAGTCCTAGCATCGTTTCGCCAGGTTCCGCCCGGGTCAATCCGCATCGAGCCGCATGCGCGGCGGTCGCCGGCCCGCGCGGTCCGTCGCCAGCCCGCCGCCCGATGGCCGGACGCGCCGGCCGGCGCCGGATGGCCTTGCAAACCGGCGCCCGACCACGCATTTCACGGTCGCGCAGGACGACCTGGCGCAGCGACCGAAACAAGCGTCCGGGACGACCCGGCCCTGATGCAAGGGTTGGACCATGGCCTGGATCTTTCTCGTCGCCGCCGGAGTGCTGGAAGTCGTCTGGGCGTATTTCATGAAGCGCTCCGAGGGGTTCACCCTGTTCTGGCCGACCGTGGTCACGCTGCTGGTGATGGCGGCCAGCTTCGGGCTGCTGTCGGTCTCGATGAAGACGCTGCCGCTCGGCACCGCCTACACGATCTGGACGGGCATCGGCGCCGTCGGCGCCTTCCTGGTCGGGATCGTCGTGCTCGGCGAATCCGTCACGCCGATGCGCCTTGCCGCCGGTGCGTTGATCGTTCTCGGCCTGGTGATGATGAAGCTCTCCAGCCCGCATTAGCCGCGCCGAAGCCGCTCCGCTGCACGACGTCGGTGGCGAAGCGTGCGCCGCCGGCGCGGGCGATGATATTTCGCGGGCGGCACGCCCCCCAAAATCATGGCCCGGACGCTTCGGCGCCGCCGTTCCCCGTGCTACGCCCGTGGCTTCATCCGTCGTTCCGGCTGCCATGAAGCCGGTCCGACGGCGCCCGCGCAGACAGGAGCAGCGACGTGGAACAGCCAGCGATCGGAACGGTCACCGTGGTCGGCACCGGGATCATCGGGGCGAGCTGGACCTGCCTGTTCCTGGCGCACGGAATCGACGTGGCGGCGACCGACATCCGGCCGGGCGCCGAAGCGGCGCTGCATGACGCGGTCGAGCGTTTCTGGCCGTCGCTGCCGGACGCGGTGCTGCGGCGCGGCAGGCGCGGCACGCTGCGCTTTTCGCCGGAGCTGGAATCGGCCTGCGAGGGCACGGACTTCGTCCAGGAAAACGCCATCGAGC
Source organism: Aurantimonas sp. HBX-1 (assembly GCF_021391535.1). GTDB lineage: Bacteria > Pseudomonadota > Alphaproteobacteria > Rhizobiales > Rhizobiaceae > Aurantimonas. Next base: position 4,049,291 of record NZ_CP090066.1, on the reverse strand, counting down.
GGCTCGACGCCAAGATCGAGCTGATGCGCCGCATCGATGCGGCGACGCCGGAGCATGTCGTGATCGCATCGAGCTCGTCGGCAATCTCGGTCACCGACATGCAGAGCGCCTGCGCCCATCCCGGCCGTGTGGTGCTCGGCCATCCCTTCAACCCGCCGCATCTGGTGCCGCTGGTCGAACTGGCGGGCGGCGCGAAGACCGACGAGGCCGCGCTCGCCACCGCGGAGCGCTTCTATGCTTCTCTCGGCAAGGTCCCGGTCCGGCTGCAGAAGGAAATCTACGGACACATCGCCAACCGGCTGCAGGCCGCGATCTTCCGCGAGGCGATCCACCTCCTGGAAAGCGGCGTCGCGACGGCGGAGGACATCGACCGGGCGGTCAGCGAGGGACCCGGCCCGCGCTGGGCGCTGATGGGCCCGCTCCTGACCTATCGCCTCGCGGGCGGCGACAGGGGCATGGAGGGCTTCTGGGAGATGTTCGCGCCGATGCAGGAGAAGCTCTGGAGCGACCTGGGAACGCCGGTGCCGGACTCGGCGCTGCAGGCCCGCGTCACCGAGGCGGTCGAGCGCTGCTATGCCGACCGCCCGGTGCGCGCGGTGGCCGAGGATCGCGACCGGCGTCTCAGACGCGTGCTGGAGGCCCGCGAACCGGGCAAGGAGGGCTGATCCCGGCAGGGCGGGGCGCTCGGCGCCCTCGCCCTGATGTGCTGGCGCGCCCCGCTCAGTCGCCGGCCATGATGGTCGCCGGCGCCTTGCCGCTTTCCATCCAGCCTTCCAGCGCGCCAAGCGGGTCGAGATCGGCCTGGCTGATGCCGCCGGCGCCCGGGGCGATGCCGCAATGGTCGAGACCGGGGACCATGAACAGGCGGACGAACGCGCCCAGTGCCTCGGCGCCGCCCGCCGCCTTCTCCGCCGCCTCGTGCCAGGCGATGGTCTTGTAGGGAGAGACGATCGCGTCGGCCCAGCCGTGCCAGACGATCATCTTGCCGCCGGCGTCGCGGAAGGCGGAGATGTCCGGATCGTCGGAATTGTACATCGCCGCGGCTTCCGTCATGCGGCCGGGGTCGCGGTCAAAGTCGAAGTCGGTCGTCTCGTAGGACGCGCCGGGATCGTCCGTGAAGGCCATGTAGGCCCCGAAATTCTTCGCGAAGAGCGGATTGAGGGCCGGCGCGCCGGCCTTCGTGCCGGTCAGCCAGGTGGGCCAGAACGGCTCCGAGCCCTCCGGTATGCCGCCGGGAAAGAGCGTCTTGCCAGCGGAGTCGACCGGCGCCTCCCGCCACTTCTCGACGACCGCCCGTTCGGCCGGCGTGAGGCACTGGCCGCCGGCGGCGCCATCCTTGCAGGCGATCGACGAGAGGTCGACGGCGCACTGGCGGGGATCGGCGATCACCCGGTCCTCCGCCCCGTCGGCGCCGTCGCACTGGCGCATGACCTCGTCGCCGATCAGGTCGACCTTGTCGGTATTCAGGATCTGCTCGCCGTCCGGCCCGGTATTGGCCTGGACGATCCAGGCGAGGCCAGCGCCGGCAAGGCCGGTCTCGTCGAGGGCCGGGGCGCCCGAAATGATCCCCTGGAACATCTCCGGGTAGCGCAGCGCCGCCATGTTGGCCATGCGGCCGCCGGTGGAGCAGCCCTGGAAGATCGCGTCGCCGGAGGGCTTGCCGTAGAAGGCCTCGATCATCGCCTGCGCGACGCGGTTGGTCTCCCCGATCGAGCGCCAGCCCCAGTCGCGCTCGGCATCCGGATTCGCGGCCGCCCAGCTGGCGTCGACCACGGAGAGGCCGTGATGGCCGCTGTCCGACGTGGCGGTGGCATAGCCCCGCGCGATGCCGGGCCCCGTCGCATTGACGAAGCCGCCGTCGTCGTCGCCGCGGCCGAGGATGCCGCAGAAGCCCCCGCATCCGACCTGGTAGAGCTTGCCGTTCCAGCCCTCGAGCGGCAGGCGTACCTCGATGTTGATGGCCGGCAGGGCAATGGCGCGGACTTCGCAATAGGCGGGCGCGGTGCCGGCGGCCTCGACGACGCGCGCCGAGGTCACGTGTCCGGCGGCGAACACCTCGTTGCGCAGGTCGGTGCATGCGGCGCCGGGGTCGGACTGCGCCGACGCCTCCGGGATCGCCAGGGCGCCGACGCCGAGGAGCGCCAGGGCGGCGCTTCGTGCGAGACAATTCTGCATGGGTTTCCTCCCTTGATGAAAGTCGGAAGGCGGGCGGTCCTCCCCCGCGCCGCGTTCCGTGTCCTGCTCTCCTCTGCCGACCTTCGTGGTCGGTCTCGTTTCAGGCGGGCACCGACCGGGCGCGGTTCGCCGTCGCGGTGAACCGCTTGGCCTGGTCGAAGCCGGTGTCGATCGGGCGCGCGGTCGAGAGGTCCGACATCCGGGCGAAGGCCTTGGCGAAGTCGGCCGGGCTGCGGGCCTCGGGCGGCAGATAGACGCCCTCGGATTCCACGACGTGCACCACCGAGAAGACCCCGGCTCCGGCGCCGATAATCGTCTTGGTGGGTGCGGCTTCGGAGGCCATGAAGACCACCGCGGGCGACACCGCTTCCGGCGTCAGCCGGGCGGCGTCGGCCGGGGCGAGCAGCCCCTCGGTCATGCCCGTGGCGGCGATCGGCGAGAGGCAGTTGACGCGGATGCCGTATTTCGCGCCTTCCTGCTGCAGCGTCGCCATCAGGCCGATCATCCCCGCCTTGGCGGCGGCGTAGTTGGCCTGTCCGAAATTGCCGTAGAGGCCGGAGCTGGAGGTGGTCAGCACGATCCGCCCGTAGCCCTGCTCGCGCATCAGGTCCCACACCGCGCGGCAGCAATGCGCCGAGCCGGTGAGATGCACCGCCACGACCGTCTCGAAATCCGCCATCTCCATCTTGGCGAAGGAGCGGTCGCGCAGGATGCCGGCATTGTTGACGAGGATGTCGACGCGGCCCCAGCGATCCGCGACGCGCGCCACCATCGCCTCGACGTCGGCGAAGGAGGAGACGTCGGCGGGCTCGGCCACCGCTTCGCCGCCCAGCGCCGCGATCTCCGCCACCACCGCCAGCGCCGCGGCGCCCGCCGTGCCGTCCGGGCCGGCGATGTCGTTGACCACCACCTTGGCGCCGGCGCGGGCCAGCGCCAGCGCGTGGCAGCGGCCGAGGCCGGTCCCGGCCCCCGTCACGAGGGCCACGCGTCCGTCGAATTCGCTCGTCATGTTCGTTCCCGTCTCGTGCGGCTCAGAAATTCACCTGGTCGCCGCCCTTCAGCGCCAGCATGGCGCGGGCCTCCTTGGGCGTCGCGACCTCGAGCCCCAGCCCTTCGAGCACCTGCCTGACGCGGCTGACCTGCGCGGCGTTCGTCTCGGCGAGCCGCCCCGGGCCGTCCCAGAGCGAGTCCTCGAGCCCGACCCGGACATTGCCGCCCATCGCCGCGGCGAGCGTGGTGATCGGCATCTGATGGCGTCCCGCTCCCAGCACCGACCAGACATAGTCCTTGCCGAACAGCCGGTCGGCGGTGCGCCGCATGTGCGCGACGTCCTCGGCATGCGTGCCGATGCCACCGAGGATGCCGAACACCGACTGCACGAAGAGCGGCCCGGTCACCAGCCCGCGGTCGAGGAAATGCGCCAGGTTGTAGAGATGGCTGGTGTCGTAGCACTCGAACTCGAAGCGGGTGCCGTTGTCCGAGCAGGACTGGAGGATGTACTCGATGTCCTTGAAGGTGTTGCGGAAGACCACGTCGCGGGTCTTCTCCAGATATTCCGGCTCCCAGGCGTGCTGGAACTTCTCGTAGCGGCCGAGCATCGGGAACAGGCCGAAATTCATCGACCCCATGTTCAGCGACGCGACTTCCGGGGCGAACTTCAGCGCCGGCTGCAGCCGCTCCTCGACCTGCATGACCGGGCTGCCGCCGGTGGTGAGGTTCAGCACCGCGTCGGTGCTCTGCTTGATGCGCGGCAGGAAGCGGGCGAAGGCCTCGGGGTCCTGCGTCGGCCGGCCGTCTTCCGGGTTGCGGGCGTGCAGATGCAGGATCGCGGCGCCGGCCTCGGCGGCGCCGATCGCGTGCGCGGCGATCTCGTCGGCGGTGACCGGCAGATGCGGCGACATGCTCGGCGTGTGGATGCCGCCGGTGATGGCGCAGGTGATGATGACCTTGCGGGACGGCTTTGCCATGGGTCTTGTCGCTCTTCGGAGGATCAGATGGTTTCGAGATTGCCGCAGACGCTGATCGCCTGGCCGGAGATGTTGGCCCCGGCGGGCGAGCAGAGGAACAGCGCCATGCCGGCGACGTCCTCGGGTTCGACCATGCGGCGCAGCGAGATGTTCGCGAGGTACTGCGCCTCCATCGCCGCGTAGCTGACGCCCGACGCCTCGGCGCGGTCGCGGATGACGCCCTCGATGCGGGCGCCGCGGACGACGCCGGGCAGGATCGCGTTCACGCGGATGCCGTCCGGGCCCATCTCCTTGGCAAGGCTCGCGGTCAGGCCGACGATCCCCCATTTCGCCGCGGAATAGGGCGTGCGCAGGCCATAGCCGAGCCGTCCGGCCACCGAAGAGATGTTGATGATCGCGCCGGCCTCGCTTTGGCGCAGCAGCGGGGCGGCCCGGCGCAGCACCAGGAACTGGCCCATCAGGTCGACGTCGAGGGTGCGGCGGATCTCCTCCAGCGGGATCTCGTCGATGGCGCCGGTGGGCCCGGCGATGCCGGCATTGTTCACCAGCACGTCGAGACCGCCGAGCCGTTCGGCGGCGGCATCCAGCAGCGCGTCCACCTCGGCCTCGCTCGAGACGTCGGCGCGCAGCGTCGTCACCGCGGGGTGCTCGCCGGCGAAGGCTGCGAGCGCGTCCGCGTCTATGTCGCAGATCAGCACCCTGGCGCCGGCCTCGAGAAACGCCCGGGTGATGGCGGCACCGATGCCCGAGGCGCCGGCGGTGACCAGTACCCGGAGGCCGGGCCGCGGCCGCATCCGTTCGATCATGCTCATGCTTGGTCTCGTCGCAGGGGTCGGAAAGGGGCGGCCATGTCAGGCCACTTCGAGCCAGTTGCGGCGCACGTCCGGCGCCGCCTCGAGTTCGGCGGGGGTGCCGTGGAAGACCAGTTCGCCATGGCCCATGACCATGACCTTCTGGGCGACCTTGAGGGCGATGGTCAGCTTCTGCTCGACCAGCACCACCGCGACGCCGCGGCGGCCGATGTCGAGGATCACCGCCATCACCACCTCGACGATCTTCGGCGCCAGGCCCTCGGTCGGCTCGTCGATCAGCAGCACGCGGGGATTACCGAGCAGCGAGCGGCAGATCGTCAGCATCTGCTGCTCGCCGCCGGAGAGATAGCCGGCGCGGATCGCCCGCCGCTCCTTCAGCCGGGGGAAGTAGTCGTACATTTCGGCGATCGACCAGCGATGCGCGCCCGGCGCACCCTTCTGGCCGCCCATCGCGAGGTTTTCCTCGACTGTCAGGTTGGGGAAGACCAGCCGCTCCTCCGGCACGTAGCCGATGCCCTGGCGGCAGATGTCGTAGGGCCGCTTGCCGGCGAGCGGCCGCCCGTCCAGCGTCACCGTGCCGGCGGTGGGCGGCACCAGCCCCATCATCGCCTTCAGCAGCGTCGACCGTCCCGAGCCGTTGCGGCCGAGCAGCGAGACGATGGCGGCTTCCGGCACCTCCATGTCGATGCCGTGCAGGATGTGGCTCTTGCCGTAATGGGCGTGCAGCCCTTTGACTTCGAGCAGGCTCATGCCGCCTCCACGCCGAGATAGGCTTCCTGGACCGCGCGGTTGGCGCTGATGCGCGCGGGAATGTCGGTCGCCAGAATGTTGCCGTAGACCAGCACCGAGACGCGGTCGCAGAGGCTGAACACGACGCTCATGTCGTGCTCGACCATCAGCAGCGTCTTGCCCTCGGTGACCGAGCGGATGAGTTCGACCGCCTGGGCGGTCTCTTCCCGGGACATGCCGGCAGTGGGCTCGTCGAGGAGGATCACCTCGGCGCCGGTGGTCAGCGTCATGCCGATCTCCAGCGCGCGCTGCTCGGAGTAGCTGAGGTCCCCGGCGAGGTCGTCGCCCCGTGCCGCAAGGCCGACGCGGCCCAGCACCTCCGCCGTCTCCTCGTTCACCTGCCGCATCGCGGCGACGGAGCGGAACAGGCCGAAACGGACGCCGTGACGAGCCAGCACGCCGATGCGCAGATTCTCGAAGACGCTGAGCCGGTGGAAGATGTTGGTGATCTGGAAGGACCGGGCGAGGCCGGCCCGGTTGATCCGGTGCGGCGACAGGCCCGCGATGCTCCGCCCGTTGAGCGAGATCTCGCCGGCGGACGGCGGGAACAGGCCCGAGATCAGGTTGAACAAGGTGGACTTGCCGGCGCCGTTAGGGCCGATCACCGCGTGGCGCTCGCCCGGCCTTATGTCGAGGTCGAGGCTCTTGAGCACCTCGATCGGGCCGAACGACTTGCTCACGCCTGCCAGGCGCAGCGCCGGGCGGTCTGTCGTCGCGCTCATTCTGCACCTCCCAGCAGGGCGGGCTCGCCCGCCCCGGCTTTGCTCCGGTCCGGTCGGCTCCAGATCGCATCGATCCGGCGGCGGGCCCGCACCAGGATCGCGCCGCCCACCAGGAGCAGGAGGAACGGGATCAGCCAGGTCACGACGCCGGCCGGGTCCCAGCTGCTGCCGAACAGTTCGAAGGCCGGCAGCTCACCCTCGGCGGCCTCGCGGATCCGGGCGTAATCCTCGCCGAACAGCACGGCCACGGTCTCGGTCAGGAAGACGATGCCGGCGGTAATCATCAGCCCGCCCACGAGGGCCAGGAGATAGGGGCCGGCCAGGTGCGACCAGTCGAGCCGCCTGCGGTTGCGGATATGGTGGTACGCCACGCCGCCGATGCCGGTCGGCATGTAGAGCATCACCAGGACGAAGATCAGGCCCTGGTAGAAGACCCAGGAGCGGGTGAGGTCGGAGACCAGGAAGGAGAACAGCGTGAAGGCGGTCGCGCCGATGACCGGGCCGAAGAACACCGTGGAGCCGCCGACGAAGGTCTGCAGCACCACCTGCGCCGAGACGTCGGTGGCGAACAGCGAGTAGTTCGCGGTCTCGTTGGAGATCGCCTGCAGCGACCCGGCGACGCCGGTGACCATCGCCGAGACGGCGAAGATGACCACCTTCGAGGCATGGGCGTTGTAACCGAGGAAGCGCACGCGCTGCTCGTTGTCGCGCAGCGCCAGCGTCAGTCGGCCGAAGGGCGTCCGCGTGTAGGCCCACAGCCCCAGCCCGCAGGCCACCACCCAGAACAGCGTCAGATAGTAGACCTCCAGCATCGAGCCGAAGGTCAGGCCCTGCCAGGGCATGCGCATCGAGGCGATGCCGGATTCGCCGCCGAACAGGTTCTCGAGGCGCGGCGCCAGCGAATGGAAGAGCTCGGCGATCGCCAGCGTCACCAGCGCGAAATAGACCCCCGAGCGCATCGTCGAGAAATAGCCGGCGATGAGGCCGACGAAGAGCCCTGCGGCGGCGCCGGCGAGCGGCAGGAGCGGCGTCGGGAAGGGCAGCCCGTCCTCGACGGCGATCATCAGATGCAGCGCCGCGAAGGCGCCGACGCCGAAATAGGCGGCGTGGCCGAAGGACAAGAGCCCCGCCTGGCCGATCAACAGGTTGAAGGCGAGCGCGAAGAGGCTGGCGATCAGGACGTTGACCAGGGCGTTCTGCCAGCTGATGTCGAGGAAGGGCGGCACGGCGACCAGCAGCAGCAGGATGCCGACCGGGGCGAGGAGTTTTCGCATCGGGACCATGTCAGTTGCGCTCGCCCATGAGGCCTGCCGGGCGGACCAGCAGGACGATCAGCATCAGCGCGAAGGGGATGGTGGCGCTGACCGAGGACAGCTCCAGCGTCATCAGCCCGCCGAGCGAGCGGGCCCAGTCGCCGAGCCCGACGAGGCCGAACAGGCTGGCCAGCGACCAGTCGAGACCCACCGCGAAGGAGGAGAACAGGCCGATCAGCAGCGAGGCCGCCAGCGAGCCCTTGAGCGAGCCGAGCCCGCCGACGACGACCACCACGAAGACGATCACGCCGAGCTCGAGGCCCATGTTCGGATTGGTCGGGTAGAAGGCGCCCGCCACGGCGCCTGCGAGGCCCGCCAGCGCCGCGCCGGTGCCGAAGACGAACATGAACACCATCGGGATGTTGTGCCCGAGCGCCTCGGCCATGGCGGGCAGCCGCTCGGCGGCGCGCACGACGATGCCGGTGCGGGTCCGCGTCAAGAGCAGCCACAGCACGGCGAACATCACGACGGCGACGGCGCCGATAAAAAGCCGGTAGAAGGGATAGTCGGATCCGAAGATGCTGAAGGCCGAGAAGCGCAGCCCCTCCGGCATCTGGTAGTTCACCGGGAAGTCGCCGAAGAACAGCTTGATCAGCTCCTCGATGATCAGCGCCAGGCCGAAGGTCAACAGCAGTTCGTGCGCGTGGCCGTGGGCGTGGACCCGCGGCAGCAGGAAGCGCTCGACGCCCATGCCGACGATGCCGACGAAGACCGGCGCGACGAGCAGCCCGACCCAGAAGCCGAAGACCGACGACACCGCATAGGCCACGTAGGCGCCCAGCATGTAGAACGAGGCGTGGGCGAAGTTGAGCACGCCCATCATGCCGAAGATCAGCGTGAGGCCGGCCGACACCATGAACAGCAGGAGTCCATAGGTCACGCCGTTGAGCGCGGAGATGATCGCGAATTCCATGGGGCTTCCGGCACAGGAACGGCAGGGATGGTCCGGCTGGCGGCAGGCGCCGGCCGGACCCCGGGGACGGGGCGGTCAGCCCTCCGGACGTTCCATATTGCAGCTTTCCTGCACCGGATAGATCGCCTCTTCGGCCGGGACGATCTTCACGGTCTCGAAGCCCATATTGGTATCGTCTGCCGGATATTTTGCGTTCTCGACGACCTTCGACACCACCACCGGACGGATCGTCTGGTGGTCCTCCTTGCGGACCGAGACCGGCCCGACCGGGGTCTCGTAGGTCGTGTCCTCCAGCGCGAGCGCGATGTCGGTGACGTCGATGTCGCCGCCGCCGAAGTCGAGCGTGCCGAGCGCCTGCTGGAGCGCGGCCACGGCGAACACGGTGTGGGCCTCGACGAACACCGGGTAGTGGCCCGTCGCCGCCTTGTAGGTCTCGGCGAATTCCTCGCTGCCGGCGGCATTGTCGTAATTGTTGGCGATGTAGTGGCCGAGCGCCGTGTCGCCGGCATTGGCGATGTTGCCCGGCTGGTCCAGGAAGGCGGTGGCGAAGGTCACGTCGAGGCCGGCGTTGCCGACGGCCTTCATCAGCAGCAAGAGGTCGTTCGACCAGTTGCCGGTGAAGACCGTGTCGGGGCCCGCCGCCTTGATGCGCGCGACGAAGGGCGCGAAATCCTGGATCTTGTTGACGTCGTGCAGGACCTCGTCGACAACCTCGTAGCCGCCGGTCTCGGCCGCCGCGGCGGTCGCCGCCTGCATGTCCTGGCCCCAGGAATAGTTCTGGTTGATCGAGTAGACCTTGGTGCCGAGGTCGCCGGCTTCCTTCATCGCGCTGACCAAGGCGTTGACCCGCATCGGCGCCGTGGTGGTGAAGCGGAAATGGTAGAACTGGCACTTGTCGCCGGTCAGCTCCATCGCCTCGCCGCCGAGATTGATGAACATCACCTCCTCGCCCGGGTTGCGCAGATTGTGCTTGCGCACGTCCTCGGTGAGCTGGCCGGCAATGGCCGACGAGGCGCCCTGGAAGATGATATCGACGCCGTCGGCGACGGCCTGGCGGAACTTGTTGGCCGCGTCGGGGGCGCCGCCGGCATTGTCGTATTCGGTGACGGTGATCGGCTCGCCGTTGAAGCCGCCGGCCTCGTTGATCCGGTCGACCTGGTACTTCACGGCATTGGCATAGAGCCGCCCCGTGGAGGTCTGGGCGCCCGAGAGGCTCTCGATGATGCCGATCTTCAGGGGCTCGGCGTGCAGCGCCGTCGCCATGAGGGTCACTGCGGACGTGGCCGCGAATAGAGCAAGATGTTTCATGATGGTTCTCCTCCCAGGATTGACTGCCGGCGTGCCAGCGCCGCTCCGCCCAGTCGGTCGGAAGAGGGCGCCCTCCTCGGGCACGAAACGCAGTCTAACCATATCGCTTCCGGCCCGTAAAGATATTAGATGTGTGATCACACCGGCCGAAAGGCAGGTTCCGCCGGGAAGGCTTTGCCTGCGCCCGGCGTGGAACGTACAATACGGAGGGCGACAACCTTCCCCTCGTCCAAGAGGCGCGGCGTACCGGCGGCGCACCGGCTGTCCGCCACGGCCGCAGATCTCCCTTCGACAGCCCAGCGAGGCCCCGAGCACGTGGATACCCTAGAAACACCGAGGAAAAAGCGCACGCTTGCACCGGTCGACGTCACGACGGTGCAGGAGCGGGTCTACCAGAGCCTGCGACTTGGGCTGCTCCGGGGCGAATTCCTGCCGGGCGAACAGGTGTCGATCCGCGGCCTTGCCGAGGTGCTCGGCACCAGCCCGATGCCGGTGCGCGACGCGGTGGCGCGGCTGATCGCCGAGCGCGCCTTCGAGCAGTCGGGGCCGCGCAGCCTGCGGGTGTTTCCCTATCTGGCTACCGATCACGAGAACTACATCCGCATCCGCATGCAGCTCGAAGGCTATGCGGCCGAGCGCGCCGCGGCCGCGCCGAAGAACCCGGCGCTCATTGACGCGCTCAAGCGGCACAACGAGAGCATCGGGGTGGCGCTTGCGGCCGGCGACTTCGAGGCGGCGCTGGCCGGCAACCAGGCCTTCCATTTCGAGCTCTACCGCGCCGCGGGCTACCCGCAGCTGCTCGACATCATCTCCACCCTGTGGCTGCGGACGGGGCCGATCGTCGCTTCCGCGCGCAAGGACGAGGTATTGTTCGACCGGCTGTTCAACACCGGCATCCACATCCACGACGACGCCATCGACGCCGTGGCGCGGCGCGACCAGGCGGCGGCGCGCTGGGCGGTCAATCTGGACATCCGGTCCGCCCATCTTGCGATCCGGCGCTTCTACAAGCTGGCTTCGGGCGGGGTGGACAGCGCGGCGACCGCGGCTGCCCGCCGCGTCACCGCGGCGGAGTGACGGGCGACGCGGCGAGGGCGGCTGCCGCGATCCGCAAGGGAGCCTGAGGGGAGAAGCGGGCGGTTACCGAACTGGCACCGATCGTCGTCTCCCCGGAACGCGCCATCCGGATCAATCCGGATGGCCTGGCGGCCAGCGACCTATGCGCGCCGGTTCTTCCGGATGATCGCGACGATGATCAGGGTGAAGGCCGCGAGCCGCAGCAGGTAGATCCAGCTCCGCTCCTCATAGGGAATGTCCGCCATGACGAGGAGCGTCTGGTTCAGGGCGAGAAGCCAGAAGGCCAGCGCGAAGGCCACGAAAAGCGAATCCCTCGTGCGCTTCCAGAAACGCAGGAAGAAGAGCCCCGAAACCAGGAAGCCGGCGACGATCAGGCCTGACATGAATTCGAACATGATCGGTCCTACTCGATGTCCCAGACGAAGCCGACCAGCAGGACACTGACCGCACCCAGCGACGCCAGATGACGAAGCAGCTGGAAATCGAGGCTGGGGAAGACGACGATGTCGAGAACCACGGCGAAGCTGTTGAGCGCCAGAAATCCGAAGCACAAGCCGCTCCAGAACAGCAGCTTCGCCCGCGTTTCGTAAAAGGCGCGCAGCAGAAGATAGGTGCAGGTCAGGCTCGTCGCCAGGCACAGGATGTATATCGCGACGGTGATGCTGCCGCCCATCGTTATATCTTTCGGAAGCTGAACGCGTCGGAAAAGGTCCGCAGCTGATCAGCGGGATTCTGGACGATCACCTTCCGCACGGCGCCGGGTCTTTTCCGGTAGAGTTCGTTCAACTGCTGGACCAGAAGGTCGTTGGCCGGATCGGCGAGGCTGTAGCAGACGCGGCCGTCGGCCTCGACCAGGACGAGGCCGCCGGCGACCAGCGCCTCGATGCTCTGCGTCACCACCACCTCGCTGCTGCGAAGTTCGCTCACCAGCTCTTCCGCACTCCATTTGCGCTGCTGGCGATACAGCAGGAGCAGCAGTTCGACGGACCAGATCGACCGGAAGGAGCTCTCTACAAAGTCGTTGAGTTCACGGTTCATCAGGCCTCATCCGTCGGCTGAGACAGCGCATGCGGGCCCGGGCCCGACCCCCGACACTTGCCCTGCAGACTTCTCGCCGTCAGCACGGCAATGCTTCAGCGCTCTCTCACGGAAGCCCGCTCGAGCCTTCGCCTGTTAACCGCTGACGCAGGATTTCACAAGGCGGCGGCAGAGGCAGGGTGCGCGTGGTCAAGCTGGTGGAAAACGGCCATAGATCGGACCCGGCAAACAAGCTTGCGGCTTTCATTTGGTCGCAATCGTGCTTGCATGAGCTGCGCGGGAGGCAGCGGTGACCGCACTCCCCGCTTCTTGATCTGCTTCGGCTCCCCGGCCTTCGGACGGTGCCATCACGTTGGAGAATACCCGGTGGACAACGAGGTCACGACTGGCCAGATGGATCGCCGCAAGCTGCTTGCGGCACTGCGTACCTTCCGTCGCGGCGACTTTTCCGTTCGCCTGCCCGAAGATCACGACGGCATCGACGGCGAGATCGCTCAGACCTTCAACGAAATCGTCGAGATCAACCAGCAGATCACCGGCGAATTCGAGCGGCTCAGCCGGCTCGTCGGCAAGGACGGGCGCATCGCCGAGCGCGGCAGCGTGCGCAACGCGTCCGGCGGGTGGGAGTCCAGCGTACGCTCGGTCAACGAGCTGATTCAGGACATGGTGCAGCCGACCGCCGAGGTGGCCCGCGTCATCGGGGCGGTCGCCAAGGGCGATCTCTCGCAATCCATGATGGTGGAGATCGACGGTCGTCCCTTGCGCGGCGAGTTTCTGCGCATCGGCAAGATCGTCAACACGATGGTGGAGCAGCTCGCCTCCTTCGCCTCGGAGGTGACGCGCGTGGCGCGCGAGGTCGGCACCGATGGCAAGCTGGGCGGTCAGGCGCAGGTGCAGGGCGTCGCCGGCACCTGGAAGGACCTGACCGAGAACGTCAACGCGATGGCGACGAACCTGACCGGGCAGGTCCGCAACATCGCGGAAGTGACCACCGCCGTGGCGCTCGGCGATCTGTCCAAGAAGATCACCGTCGACGTGAAGGGCGAGATCCTGGAGCTGAAGGACACCATCAACACGATGGTGGACCAGCTCAATTCCTTCGCCTCGGAGGTGACGCGCGTTGCCCGCGAAGTCGGCACGGAGGGCAAGCTCGGCGGCCAGGCGCAGGTGCCGGGCGTCGCCGGCACCTGGAAGGACCTGACCGAGAACGTCAACGCGATGGCGACCAACCTCACGGGCCAGGTGCGCAACATCGCGGAAGTGACCACGGCCGTGGCGCTCGGTGACCTTTCGAAGAAGATCACCGTCGACGTGAAGGGCGAGATCCTGGAGCTGAAGAACACCATCAACACGATGGTGGACCAGCTGAACTCCTTCGCCTCGGAAGTGACGCGCGTGGCCCGCGAGGTCGGCACCGAGGGCAAGCTGGGCGGTCAGGCGCAGGTGCCGGGCGTCGCCGGCACGTGGAAGGACCTGACCGAGAACGTCAACGCGATGGCGACCAACCTGACGGGGCAGGTGCGCAACATCGCCGAGGTCACCACCGCCGTGGCGCTGGGGGATCTTTCGAAGAAGATCACCGTCGACGTGAAGGGCGAGATCCTGGAGCTGAAGAACACCATCAACACGATGGTGGACCAGCTCAATTCCTTCGCCTCGGAGGTGACGCGCGTCGCCCGCGAGGTCGGTACCGAGGGCAAGCTCGGCGGTCAGGCGCAGGTGCAGGGTGTCGCCGGCACCTGGAAGGACCTGACCGAGAACGTCAACGCGATGGCGACCAACCTGACCGGGCAGGTGCGCAACATCGCGGAAGTGACCACCGCCGTGGCGCTCGGCGATCTTTCGAAGAAGATCACCGTCGATGTGAAGGGCGAGATCCTGGAGCTGAAGAACACCATCAACACCATGGTGGACCAGCTGAACTCCTTCGCCTCGGAAGTGACGCGCGTGGCGCGCGAGGTGGGCACGGAGGGCAAGCTGGGCGGCCAGGCGCAGGTGCAGGGCGTTGCCGGCACCTGGAAGGACCTCACCGACAACGTCAATTCCATGGCCGAGAACCTCACCGGCCAGGTCCGCAACATCGCCGAGGTCACCACGGCGGTGGCCCGCGGCGATCTCTCCAAGAAGATCACCGTCGACGTGAAGGGCGAGATCCTCGAGCTGAAGGACACCATCAACACCATGGTGGACCAGCTCAACTCCTTCGCCTCGGAAGTGACGCGCGTGGCGCGCGAGGTGGGCACCGAGGGCAAGCTCGGCGGTCAGGCGCAGGTGCAGGGCGTCGCCGGCACCTGGAAGGACCTGACCGACAACGTCAACGCGATGGCGGCGAACCTGACCGGCCAGGTCCGCAACATCGCGGAGGTGACCACCGCCGTGGCGCTGGGCGATCTGTCGAAGAAGATCACCGTCGATGTGAAGGGCGAGATTCTCGAGCTGAAGAACACCATCAACACGATGGTGGACCAGCTGAACTCCTTCGCCTCGGAAGTGACGCGCGTGGCGCGCGAGGTGGGCACGGAGGGCAAACTCGGCGGCCAGGCGCAGGTTCGCGGTGTCGCCGGCACCTGGAAAGGCCTCACCGACAACGTCAATTCCATGGCCGAGAACCTTACCGGCCAGGTCCGCAATATCGCGGAAGTGACCACGGCGGTGGCTCGCGGCGATCTGTCGAAGAAGATCACCGTCGACGTGAAGGGGGAGATCCTCGAGCTGAAGGACACCATCAACACGATGGTGGACCAGCTGAACTCCTTCGCTTCGGAAGTGACCCGCGTCGCCCGCGAAGTCGGCACGGAGGGCAAGCTCGGCGGCCAGGCGCAGGTGCAGGGCGTCGCCGGCACCTGGAAGGATCTCACCGACAACGTCAACCTGATGGCGACCAACCTGACCAACCAGGTGCGGGGCATCGCCGACGTCGTGACGGCCGTCGCCGAGGGCAACCTCAAGCGCAAGCTGTCGGTGGACGCCAAGGGCGAGATCGCGACGCTCGCCGAGACGATCAACGGCATGATCGAGACGCTGGCGACCTTCGCCGACCAGGTGACCAACATGGCGCGCGAGGTCGGCATCGAGGGCAAGCTCGGCGGCCAGGCGCGCGTGCCGGGCGCTGCGGGCCTCTGGCGCGACCTGACCGACAACGTCAATCAGCTCGCGGCCAATCTGACGAACCAGGTGCGCTCCATCGCCGATGTGGCCACCGCGGTGACCAAGGGCGACCTCTCGCGCTCGATCGCGGTCGAGGCGTCGGGCGAAATGGCCGTCCTGAAGGACAACATCAACGAGATGATCCGCAACCTCAAGGATCAGACGCTGAAGAATGCCGAGCAGGACTGGCTGAAGACCAACCTCGCCCGCTTCTCGCGCATGCTGCAGGGCGAGCGCGACCTGAAGACCGTCTCGACGCTGATCATGTCCGAGCTGGCGCCGCTGGTGAACGCGCAATACGGGGTGTTCTACGTCACCACCCGCGAAGAGGACGCGCTGCATCTGGAACTCGCCGCCAGCTACGGCGCGGAGAACGTCGCGAACCTCAAGCACCACGTCGCGCTGCGCGAAGGCCTGATCGGGCAGAGCGCCGCGGACAAGCGGGCCATCCTCCTCGAGGACGTGCCGTCGGGCTTCCTGCAGATATCCTCGGGTCTCGGCCGCGCCGACCCGGCCAATGTCATCATCCTGCCCGCCCTGTTCGAGGACGAGGTCCGCGCCGTCATCGAACTCGCCTCGTTCGGCGAATTCCGCGAGTCGCACCAGTCGTTCCTCAACCAGCTGATGGAGTCCGTCGGCATCGTTCTCAATACGATCGCCGCCACCATGCGCACCGAGGATCTGCTGAAGCAGTCCCAGCTGCTGACAGCCGAGCTGCAGGCCCGCCAGACCGAGCTGACGACCAAGCAGGAAGAGCTGCACGCCACCAACGAGGAGATGCAGGAAAAGGCCCAGCTTCTGGAAAACGAGAAGAAGCAGGTGGAGGCCAAGAACATCGAGATCGAGATGGCCCGCCGCGCGCTCGAGGAGAAGGCCGAGCAGCTTGCCCTGACCTCCCGCTACAAATCCGAGTTCCTGGCGAACATGAGCCACGAACTGCGGACCCCGCTGAACTCGCTGATGATCCTTTCCAAGCTGCTGGCCAGCAACCAGCAGGGCAATCTCGACGCCAAGCAGGTGGAATTCGCCAGGACGATCCACTCGGCGGGCACCGATCTTCTCAGCCTGATCAACGACATTCTCGACCTGTCGAAGATCGAGTCCGGCACGGTGTCGATCGAGGTGGGGGACATTTCGCTTGCCGAGCTGACCCAGCACATGGAGCGGACGTTCCGCCAGATCGCCGCCGACAAGAATCTCGGCTTCACGATTTCGCTGGCGAGCGACGTGCCGGAGAAGGTGCGGAGCGACGAGAAGCGGCTGCAGCAGATCGTCCTCAACCTGCTGTCAAACGCCTTCAAGTTCACCTCGGCCGGCGAGGTCACGATCGCGATCGGCATGGCCGACGACGGGTGGAACAGCGACCATGCAGCGCTCAACACCGCCTCCGGCGTGCTCTCCATCGCGGTGAGCGACACCGGCATCGGCATCTCGCCCGACAAGCAGAAGCTGATCTTCGAGGCCTTCCAGCAGGCCGACGGCACGACCAGCCGCAAATACGGCGGCACCGGTCTTGGCCTTTCCATCAGCCGCGAGATCGCCCGTCTTTTGGGCGGCGAGCTCCATGTCAGCAGCCGGCCCGGCGAAGGCTCGACCTTCACGCTCTACATTCCGCTGCGGACCGTCGACGAGGAGGCCGACCACGCCTCGCCCGATCTCGCCGGCGATGCGGCCCCGCCGGCCGAGATCAGCTCGCCGCTCGCCGGCGCGCTCGAAGTGGCCGATGATCGCGGGGCGATCTCCCATGGGGACCGCGTCATCCTCATCGTCGAGGAGGACGTCACGCACGCCAAGCTCCTGCTGGAACTGGCGCGGAAGGCCGAACTGAAGGGCGTGGTGTCGACCAGCGGCGCCGAAACCCTGGCGCTGGCGCGAAAGCTTCAGCCCGACGCGCTCGCGGTGGACATCGATCTCTCCGACATGAACGGCCTCGTGCTGCTCGACCTCCTGCGGCACGATTCGCGGATCCGGCATCTTCCCATCCACGTGTTCTCCGGATCGCCAGGCGCGCTCGCCGAGGCAGCGGAGTCGGGCGGGATCCTCATGGATCTCGACGTGCTCTACCAGAAGTTCCTCGATGTCCGGCAACAGTCGCGGGAAGACGATGGCGAAGATGCCGCGACCTCCATGGACGACACCGGGATGCTGTCCGGGGCCAAGGTGCTCATCGTCGACGACGACATCCGCAACATCTATTCGCTGACCAGTGCCCTGGAGATTCACGGCATCCACGTGCTGCACGCCGAGCGCGCGCGCGAGGGGCTGTCGATCCTGGAGGAGAACCCGGACGTCGATGTCGCGCT
Source organism: Aurantimonas sp. HBX-1 (assembly GCF_021391535.1). Taxonomy (GTDB): domain Bacteria; phylum Pseudomonadota; class Alphaproteobacteria; order Rhizobiales; family Rhizobiaceae; genus Aurantimonas. The sequence goes on along the minus strand of NZ_CP090066.1, from coordinate 4,031,727 downwards.
GATCGACATCATGATGCCGGAAATGGACGGCTACGAACTCATCCGCGAGATCCGAAAATATCCCCGGCACAAGGATCTCCCGCTGATTTCGGTAACCGCCAAGGCGATGCGCGGCGATCGCCAGAAGTGCCTCGAGGCCGGGGCCTCGGATTATGTCTCCAAGCCGGTTGACATCGAGCTCCTACTCTCGCTCTTGCGGGTCTGGGTCGCCCGGTCACATTCTCGCGCGCGGCCGGATTCGGGCGGCAGCCCATTCGCGGTCGTGGCGGAGTGACCGTGCCGGAGGACTTCATGCAGGACGACATTCCGCAACGGAGGTCGAAGCCCGGGCGCGCCCCGTCGGGCGGGCGGGATTCAACCTCCGGCGTGTCGCGTCCGAAAGTGCTGGCCGTCGACGACGACCCGCGCAATCTGCTGGCGATCGAGGTCGTACTGGAATCGGTCGCGGACGTGGTGCTGGCGCGCTCGGGCGAGGAGGCGCTGCGACTGCTCCTGAAGCACGAGTTCGCGGTCATCCTCCTCGACGTTTTCATGCCCGGTCTCGACGGCTACGAGACGGCCCGCCTCCTGCGCCAGCGCACCCAGTCCAAGCGCACCCCGATCATCTTCCTGACCGCGATCAACAAGGAAGACGCGCACATGCTGCGCGGTTACGACATGGGCGCGGTCGACTACGTCTTCAAACCGTTCGAGCCGACGATCCTGAAGTCGAAGGTCGCGGTCTTCGTCGACCTGTTCAACAAGACGCGCGAGATCCGCGAGAAGGCCGATCTGGAGCAGCGCCTGCTGGAGCAGAACCTCAGGGCGAATGCGGAGAAGCTGCAGGTCGAGCAGGCGCTGCGCCAGTCGGAGGAGCGCCAGGCCCTCATCCTGCGCTCGCTGCCGCTCGCCATGTACGTGTCGGACCGTTCGCTCGCCGACGCGTCCCTGCACTTCATCGGCGGCGACCTGAAGAACCTGACCGGCTTCGAGAGCAGCGCGTTCGAGGCCGACCCGTCCTTGTGGGCGAGCCGGGTCCACCCCGACGACCAGCGCTCCCTGAAGAACCTCGCAGCCACCCTCGATGCCAGCGGCGCTGCCGTCGCGCAGTACCGATGGCAATGCGCGGACGGGACCTTCAAGCACTTCCTGAACCACATCATCGTCCTGAAGGGGGCCGACGGCGCCGCCACCACGGTCGCCGGAACCGTCTTGGACGTGACGGACCGGCGCGAGCTCGAGGATCAGCTCGTCCAGGCCCAGAAGATGGACGCGATCGGCAAGCTCACCGGCGGCATCGCCCACGATTTCAACAACCTCCTGGCGTCGATACTGGGCGGGCTGAAGCTGATCGAACGACGCATCCAGCCGACCGATGAGGTCCAGAACATCATCAACCTCACCCGGCATGCCGCCGAGCAGGGGGCCGGCCTCATCAACCGCATGCTGACATTCTCCCGGCGCCAGCAACTCGACCCGGATGTGCTGCATCTCTCGGACCTGACCGCGAACATCGAGGGCCTGGTGGGACCGACCCTCGGCGGCCTGATTCGCCTGAACTGGCGCGTCGACGACGATGTCTGGCCGGCATTCGTCGATGCGCGCCAGCTCGAACTGGCGCTGATGAACCTGATCATCAATGCGCGCGATGCGATGCCGAACGGGGGGACGATCACCGTCCGCGGGGAGAACCGATCCATCTCCAGCGACAACCACGTCAACCTTCCGGCCGGCGACTACGTGATCGTGGTCGTCGAGGACACCGGCTGCGGCATTCCCGACGACATGATCGAACGGGTGATCGAACCGTTCTTCACGACGAAGGACGTCGGCAAGGGGACCGGTCTCGGGCTCTCCACCGTCTACGGCTTCGCCAAGCAGTCGGGCGGCACGCTGAAGATCGCGAGCAGCGTCGGCCGCGGAACCCAGATCGGCCTTTGGCTGCCGCGATCGGATGTTCAGGGCCGGCAGGAACGGCACACCCGTCTGTCGACCGAACCGAAGGCCCCGGCCGTCAGGGGCACCGCCGTGATCCTTCTGGTCGACGATTCGAGCGGCCTGCTGGCGACGACGGCGGCGTTGCTGCGCGACCGCGAATTCGAGGTGGTCTGTGCCGGCGGCGGTGCCGAGGCGCTAACGATTCTCGAAAAGGATCCCGACCGTTTCGATCTCATCATCACCGACTTCGCCATGCCGATGGTCTCGGGGGTCGAGGTCGTGCGCTTCGCCCGCAATCTCAGATCCGACTTGCCGGCGATCATCATCACGGGATATGCCGACGTCGCCGCCCTGGGCGATCGCCCGGCCGGCGTGCCGGTTCTCAACAAGCCGTTCAAGGAGGAGGCGCTTCTCGATGCCATCCTCTCGGTGACGTCGAAGACCGAACGCGCGGCCTACTGAAACGCGGATGCCACCACGTGCGTCTCGACGCCGATGACCCTCCAAGCGGGCTATCGGCGTCGCCGACGCGACTGCCGATCGGTGCGCCGCCTGATCGGCCGCAACTCCTCGGCTTCGACCATGTTTCGAGCCACGGCGGCGAACACGCCAGGCGGCTGAACAGGACATCAGCCCGACGTTCGTGCCGACCGGATGCCTCTAGGCAATCAGCGTGCCGCTCGCCGCCATGTACGCCGGCGACGAGGCGGCATGTCTGTCGACCGGTAGCCATGCCGCAAATGACGCGATTCACCCTGCCGAATTTAACATAAGTGCAGGACCTGAAGGTAATGATCGCCCGATCAGCCTTCGGGGACAAAATGAGCAGACTATTCTTCTTGGCAGGTTTTCTGCTTCTGGCTGGCGTCCAGTCCGGACTGGCCGCGAACTGGCTCGTCGAGCGGGTGTCCGGCACCGCTTGGGCCGTCGCGCAGGGCCGCGAACAGGTACGGCTTCGCCCGAGAATGGTCGTTCCCGAAGGGATGACGATCGCGACCGGCGCCAGCGGCCGTGTCCGGCTGGTCAGCGACGGCAACGCCATGCTGGTGTCGCCGAATACGCGGGCGGTCGTCGTGCCCGGCACGAGACCGCGCGAGACCTTCGTCGTCCAGCAGGCGGGAGACATCGAGTTCGACATCCAGAAGCGGGGACGGCCGCATTTTTCCATCCAGACTCCCTACCTGGCAGCCGTGGTGAAGGGGACGCGATTTACCGTTAGCGTCACCGGCACGGCATCGCTGGTCGACGTGAGGCAGGGCCTGGTTTCGGTCCGGGATCTCCGGAGCGGTCAGATGGCCAATGTCGGCGCCAATCAGCGGGCGAGCGCCGGTGCGAGCCTTGCCGGCCTGCAGACCGCCGGGACCGTTGCCCCGGGAGTGTTCCAGGGAACGCCGACGCCGCCGGCGGTTGCCCCGGTGGGCCGGGATCACGGGAGCTTCCGGTCCGAACAGGCGTCGGACCCGGCAAGCCCTTCCGCCGCTGCCGAGAGCACGGAGAGCGGCGCGGCCAACGGCAGATCGGGGACGGCGTCGCGCTCCGGCAGCCTCGGCGGGCTCGGCGGTCGCAGTGACGGCGGCCGCGGCGGCAATTCCTTCGGCAGAGGCAGAAGCGATGCCGCCGCCCGGGGCGACCTGGGGCGCGGGAACGGGAACTCGCGTAGCCGCCAGGACACGGTGCGTGGGCTCGGCGGACGAGGCAATGGCGAAGGACACGGCAATGCCTTCGGCGCAGGCAGCAACCGATCTGCCGGCCGCGACCCTGCCACCGCGCAATCCGGCAGGGGACGCAGCAACGCGGAAGGCAGCGGTCGCGGCGGTCGCGGCGGCGGCATTGGCGGACGCGGAAACGCGAACGCCGGTGGCGGGAACGCCGGCGGCAACGCGAACAGCGGGAACGGAAACGGCGGCGGCGCCAACGCAAATGCCGGCGGGAACGGTGGCGGACACGGGAACGGCGGTGCCCAAGGAAACGCACCGGGCAACGCCGGCGGCAACGGTCACGGACATGGAAACGGCGGTGCCAACGGCAACGCGCCCGGCAATGCAGGCAACCCCGGCGGAAACGGCAGCGCCAACGGCAACGCCGGCAACCCCAGCGCTGGTGGCGGGAACGCTGGCGGCAACGGTAACAACGGCAATGGAATCGGCGGTGCCAGTGGACATGGCGGCGGCAACGGCAACGGAAACGCCGGCAACGGCAACGGCAGGGGCTGACGCGGTCGGTCCGACGGCTGCCTAGTCGCCTCCTTCAGCAACAGGATCCCGCTTGGCCCAGGGGCGCTACTCTCGACTGCTGCGAAGTGGTGTGATCCTGCTGGCGATCGGCCTGAGCGTGGTGGCCCTGCAACAGGTCGGCCTCACGAGGGCGCTCGACAACGAACTCACTGATCTCCGGTTTCAGGCCACGAACCGTCTGCCGACCGGGGAGATCGTCCTCGTCGATATCGACGCCAGGAGCCTGGCCGAGACAGGGGTGTGGCCGTGGCCGAGAAACCTGCACGGGGAACTCGTTCTGGCGGCGGCGGAGGCGGGGGCTGCCCGCGTCGCCTTCGACGTGGACTTCAGCGCCTTTTCGACGCCCGAAGCCGACACGGCGTTCGCCGCCGCGCTCTCGCGGACAGGCATCGAGACCGTCCTGGCTGCCTTCGTTCAGGAGAGCGCAGCCGGCAACGAGCTGATGCTCCCGTCGCTGCCGATCTCTCTTCTCCTGCAGCACGCCTGGCCGGCGATGGTCAACGTCCCGCTCGATCCGGACGGGCTGGTGCGGCGCGCACCCTTTCCCGTCCGGATCGGCGCCGAGACGATCTCCGCCATGCCGTCCATCCTCGCCGGCCGGGACGGCTCGGACGGCCTGTTCGGGATAGATTACGGGATCGATGCCAGCCGCCTGCAGCGGGTCTCCTACGTCGATGTGCTCAACCAGCGTCTGCAGCCGGGCGCACTCGCCGGCAAGACGCTGATCGTCGGCGCGACGGCGCTCGAGCTGCAGGACCGCTTCTCGGTGCCGATTCATGGCGTGGTCTCCGGCTCGACCGTGCTCGCGCTGGCCACCGAGTCCCTGCTCCAGGGGCGCGCCCTCGCGTTCCTAGACATGCCGGCGATCCTGGTGATCGTCCTCGCCCTGGTCGCCCTGCTTCTGTGCGCGCTGGTTCCGACGCGGCGCGTGCTGATCGTCCTCGGAGGCCTCGCAATCACCGCCGAGGCCGTCGCGCTCCACCTGCAGGCAACCCACGCCGTGGTGGTCGGGACCGCCCTGCTGCAGGCGACCCTTGCCGGCTTCGCGCTGTTCGCCGTCATGCGCGAATTCGACATGCGCCGGCTGCTGCTCTGGGCCGCCCGCACCGAGGTGAAGAACGGACGGAGCGTGCTGGAGCGCGTCATCGAGGATGGCTTCGACGGCGTGGTCATCTTCGACGACCAGGACCGGATCGTGCGGATGAACGAGATGGCGTGCGAGCTGCTCGGCTGTTCGCCCGGTACCAAGCTCGCCGGGCTGCCGCCTTTCATCGTCGAACGCCTGCCCCTCGTGCGCGAGGCCTTCAGGAAGGACGCGCCGGTCCCGAAGGACGGGTGTCTCGAGACGCTGGTTCCGGAAGACGAGGCTCCGCGCATACTCGAATACACCCTGGCACCCTTCTGGATGGAGAAGATCGCGGCCCTGGACGACGCGGTCTCCGAGGATGCGGTCTATGTCTGCCTGAGGGTGCGGGACGTCACGGAGCGCGAGCTGGCGCAGGAGAAGATGCGTTTCATGGCTCTCCATGACGGCCTGACGGGCCTCGACAACCGGCATTCCCTCGAAGAGCAGCTGGACGCGGCGCTGAAGCAACGGGCGCCGGGCACCGGGCTCGGGATTCTCTCCTTCGACCTCGACCAGTTCAAGGCCGTCAACGACGTGCTCGGGCATTCGGTCGGCGACAAGGTGCTGATCGAGATGGCGCGGCGCGCGGGCCGGGTGATCGCCCCGCCCGCCGTGCTCGCGAGGACCGGAGGCGACGAGTTCATGGCCCTGCTCGGCGCCGAGACGGCGGAAGCCGCCCTGGCCGATGCCGAGGCACTCGTCGCATCGCTCGGCGAGATCTTCCACGAGGCCGGGCATCGGATCGCCGTCGCTGCCAGCGTCGGCGTCTGCTGGTGGTCCTCGGAGGGGGGAACGGCGAGCGCCATGATGCGGCAGGCGGACGTGGCTCTCGACCGGGCGAAGCGCGCGGGCAGTGGCTCGGTCGTTCTGTTCGAACCGGCGATGGAAGAGGACCGCCTGGCGCGGCTGGAACTGGAGGCCGACCTGAACCGGGCCTTCGAGAACGACGAGTTCCAGGTCTTCTATCAGCCGCAAGTCGACCTGGTGTCAGGCGAGATGGTGGGAGCCGAAGCGCTCCTGCGCTGGCAGCATCCCACAAGGGGCTTCGTCTCGCCGGCTGTCTTCATCCCGGTGGCGGAGGAGACGGGCCTCATCCATCGCCTGGGGGCGTGGGTCCTGACGACGGCATGCCGGGAGGCGATGCGGTGGCCGTCGACCATGAGGATCGCGGTCAACGTCTCGGCAGTCCAATTCCTGACGGGCGACCTGGTCGCTGCCGTGGGCGATGCGCTGGAAGCGTCCCGGCTTCCTGCCGAGCGTCTCGAACTGGAGATCACGGAGTCGGCCTTCGTCGAGGACAGCAAGGGCATCGGCGAGATTTTCGACCGGTTGCTGGCCCTCGGCGTCGGCTTTGCCCTCGACGATTTCGGCACCGGCTATTCCTCGCTCGGCTATCTCCATCGCTTCCCGGTCTCCAAGATCAAGATCGACCGAAGCTTCGTCTCCAACGTGCCGATGGACGGACAGGCGATGGCGATCCTGCGCTCGATCCGGGCCCTCGCCGAGGGACTCGGCATCAGGACCATCGCGGAAGGCATCGAGACGCCCGAACAGGCCGAGACCCTGCGCATGATGGGCTGCCAGCACGGGCAAGGCTATCTCTTCGGCAAGCCGGTCGACGCCGTGGCGATGCAATCGCGGCTGCGAGCCGACAGCCGTCAGCAGCGCGTTATCGTCGCTTGATCTGGCCAAGATGGCCGCCTTGCGTGTGATTTGATGGTGCACCCGACAGGATTCGAACCTGTGACCTCTGCCTTCGGAGGGCAGCGCTCTATCCAGCTGAGCTACGGGTGCCAGGGCCGCCGCGGGGGCGGGCCGGATATCGTCACTCGATAACCGATCCGGCCGGCGCCCGCAAGGAAGCTTCGCGCGTCACCGCGCGGGAGGGCGATGCGGGGCGCCGGGCGTGGGCCGGATGGTGGGCCGCGGGCGGTCCTCGTCGGCGCCACCGCAGCCGCCGGCCGGGGGAAATTCCCGTCGGTCCGTCTGCCCCTTCGAGCCGTCCGCTCGCCGGCGGCGAGCTTCTTGCGAGGCACGACGAGGCAGAGCGTCACGCCGTCATCGGCATGAGCCGGGCGAGGCGCCTAATCCGTTTCGCGGGTGAGCGCGAAATGCTCGACCACGCTCGGCTGGATCACCTTGGCGACCATGACCACCATGACCAACTGCGCGTCCATATTGTCGCCTTGCGCCATGGCCCGTTCGATCCGTTCCTCCACCTGAAGGGCGAGGGCCGTGTCGTTGGCCCCCGCGAAACCTTCGGCGCCGATCATGCAGTAGGCGAGGAGCTCGGCCGCCGACCGGTAGGATTGCGGCGCCGGCTCGGCGCCGATGGCGTCGTCCTTGAGCAGGTTGACCACCGTCAGCTTCACCGCCTCGGGGACCATGCTCGGATGCAGGTCGACGGAGCGGAGCGCGCGATCCAGTTGCCGCAGATCCCCCGACCGTCCGAAGCGGCCGAACAGGCCGAGGGAGGAATTTCGCCTAGCCAATTCGCTGATCCAACGTGAGCGCCTCCGAGGTGGCCCGGCGGCAGTGCCGCCGGCCGAGGGCGATTTTAGCCGATCGGTGCCGACCGGGATCCCTGCGGCGCGATTTTTGCGCCGCTGGTTGATGGGAGGGGGCCGGTCGCGTCCGGCTCGTCCGACACCTTGTCGAACTCGCTCAGCGACGGGCGCTTGCCGATCGTGACATGGTCGATGTCCTCGTTGGCGAATCCGCGGATCAGCGCGGGGATCATCAGGCAGACCAGCAGGAAGATCGGCAGGCCGACGACCGTGATCACCTGCTGCAGGGCGGTCAGGCCGGCTTCCCCGGCGAGCAGGATCAGCGTCGCCGCGATCATTCCCTCGGCCAGGCCCCAGAACACCCGCTGGCGGACCGGACCCGGTTCCGCCGTGCCGGTGCAGAGCATGTCCACGACGAGGGATGCCGAATCCGACGAAGTGGCGAAGAAGATCGCCACGACCAGTACGGCGATCCCCTGCATCAGCGGCGCCCAGGGAAGCTCGGCGAAGAAGGCGAACATCGCCAGCGGGACGGATTCGGTGACGGCGTCGCTGATCGCCCCGGCGGCCGGGCCCATGGCGGCGCGCGCGTCGACGCCCAGCCCGTCGAGAGCCAGCGCCTGCCAGCCGAAGACGGCGAACCAGATCACCGTGAACAGCGACGGCGCCAGAAGCACGCCGAAGACGAATTCGCGGATCGTCCGCCCGCGCGAGATGCGGGCGACGAACAGGCCGATGAAGGGCGACCAGGTGACGGTCCAGGCCCAGTAGAAGACGGTCCAGTCGCCCTGCCAGCCCCAGGGCCCGGTGCCCATGCCGCCGCCATGCAGCATGTCGTTCCAGAACGCCAGCCGCGGCAGGTTGGACAGGTAGAGGCCGAACGTCTCGACGATGCCGCGCAGCAGGAAGAGCGTCGAGCCGGTGAACAGTACGAACAGCAGCAGGCCGACCGCCATGCCGATATTGATGTTCGACAGGACCTTCACGCCCTTGTCGAGGCCGGCGACGATCGACACCGTCGCGATCACGGTCAGGCCGCCGAGGATGGCGAGCCGCAGGAGCGTGTCGTCGGTCCAGCCGAAGAGCGCCGACAGGCCGGCCGCCACCTGCGACGAGCCGAGCCCGAGCGACACCGCGACGCCGAACAGGGTGCCGAGGATGGCGACGATGTCGATCGCCTTGCCGACGGGGCCGTGGATGCCTTCGCGCAGCAGCGGGTAGAACACCGAGCTGACCCGTACCGGCAGGTCGTAGCGATTGATGAAATAGCCCAGCGCCAGGCCCGGCAGCGCGAAGATCGTCCAGGTGTGGAGCGCCAGGTGGTAGAGCGAGATCGAGATCGCATCCTGCGCGGCCTCGAAGGTGAACGGCTCGACGCCGGGCAGCGGCGGCGACTGGTAGTGGCTGATCGGTTCGGCCACGCCCCAGAACATCAGCACCGTGCCGATGCCGCCGGCGAACAGCATCGTGAACCAGGACAGGTTGGTATATTCCGGGCGCGAGTCCCTGGGGCCGAGACGGATGTGCCCATGGCGCGACATCGCGGCGTAGATCAGGAATCCCAGCCAGACATTCACGCCGAGAATGAAGAACCAGCCGAGATTCGTCACGATCCAGGCGCGGCCGTCGGCAAAGGCGTCGCCGATCGGTCCCGGGGCGATCACCAGCAGGACGACGAAGACCAGGCTGAGAGCGGCAGACCAGAAGAAGATCGTCGGATCGACCCGCAGCCCCAGCCTGTCCGCCAGGGATTTCACGACGCCGATCCCGTTCTACCCGACAATTCGAACATGCTACCGTCCCGTCTGTTTCTGCCCGTTGCCACCGATCTTGCCCCATGCCGGTCGCTGCGTTGCTGGAACAGTGACCGCAGCACGAGAATTCGACGCCGCAATCCCCGTACCGCATCTTTCCGCTTTCGGCCATGTCGAAGGGACGCTCTCGGATGTTCCGTCGCCGGAGCGCCGCGGCGAGACGCTTGAGTCCCGCGAAGGGGGCCCGGCGACAGGTGTGAGCCTTGCGACGGCGGCGATGCCGTTCGCGGGCGCCGGACCGGCTCTGCGGGGCGGCCGCGCGGGCGCCCTCGGCGGCGTCGCAGCCGGGCGCGGAAATTCCCGTCGCCATCGCGGCGCACCCGATCTATAGATTCGCACCGGCGCCGGTGGGGCGCCCCTGGCTGTGCTTCATGTCGCAAGCGTTCCGTTCCGCCTCGCCCGTCGCCGACCTCGTCCTGCGGCGTGCCGGCCCCGACGACGTCGAGCGGCTCGAACGCCTCGAGATCGAGGCCTTCGACGCAGACCGCATTTCCCGCCGCTCCTTCCGCCGCCTGGTCGCCGCGTCCAGCGCCATCCTGCTCGTTGCCGAGACCGCCGGGGCGGGTCCCGACGCGCCGTTCGCCGGCTATGCGGCGCTGCTGCTGCGGCGCGGCACCGGGCTCGCGCGGCTCTATTCACTGGCGGTGGCGCCGGGGGCGGCGGGACGCGGCGTCGGCCGGGCGCTGCTCGAGGCCGCCGAGAAGATCGCCTACGAGAGCGACCGCATCGCGCTCCGGCTGGAGGTGCGCGAGGACAATGTCCGCGCGCTGAAGCTCTACCGGTCGGCCGCCTACCGCCGGATCGGCAGGAGCCTCGACTACTATGCCGACCACAGCCCGGCGCTGCGCTTCGAGAAGACGCTGCGCGGCGACACGGCGATCGATACCGGGGTTCCCTATTACGCCCAGACCACCGATTTCACCTGCGGGGCCTGCTGCCTGATGATGGCGATGGCGCGCGACGTGCCGGATTTCCCTCTCGAGCCGGTGACCGAAATCCGTCTGTGGCGGGAGGCGACGACGGTCTTCATGATGTCGGGGCCGGGCGGCTGCGACCCCTACGGCCTGGCGGTGGCGGCGCACGAATTCGGCCTCGACGCGCAGATCCAGGTCTCCGAGCCGGGCGATCTGTTTCTCGAGAGCGTCCGCAGCGCCGAAAAGCAGGTGGTGATGGCGCTCGCCCAGGAGGATTTCCGCCGCCGCGCGGTCTCCTACGGCATCCCGGTGCTGATCCGGCCGTTCACGCTGGTGGACCTGCGCGCCGCGATCGCGGCGGGCAAGACCGCGGTGGTGCTGATCTCCGGCTACCACATGTTCGACAAGAAGGTGCCGCACTGGGTTCTCGCCCACGGGGACGACGGACGGCACATCGTCATCCACGATCCCTGGGTGGCCGACGAACGCGGCGAGACGGCCGCCGACGCGGCCAGCCTGCCGATCCCCTACGAGACCTTCGACCGGATCGCCCGGTTCGGCAAGGTCGGGCTCAGGGCGGCCGTCTTCCTCTCCAGACGCGAGGCCTGAGTTCCGTCATGTCGCAATGGGTGGTTCTGGTCGGCCGCGGCGCCGACCTCGACAACGGCCTGACGCCGCACAAGATCATGACCAGCCGGGAGTATCTGGCGCGGCCGGGCCTGTTCCAGGGCCAGCGGCCGAAGATCATCAACCTGTCGCGCTCCTACGCCTACCAGAGCCGCGGCTACTATGCTTCGCTGCTCGCCGAGGCGCGCGGCCACCGCATCATTCCCTCGGTCGAGACGATGATCGACCTGTCGGAGAAGAAACTCTACGAGAACGCCCTGCCCGAACTCGACGCGGTGCTCGGCAAGGCGCTGGGCGACGCGCCGATGCCGGAATCGCCGATCAGGGTGTATTTCGGCTACGGCGAGGACCCGCGCCTCGACCGCTTCGCCAAGCTGGTGTTTGACTGGTTCCGGGCGCCGGCGCTGGAGATCCACCTGGAGGCGAAGTCGGGGCGCCCGGCGATCCGGCGGATCGGCTTCGCCTCCATCGGCAAGCTGGACGAGCCGCAGATGGAGCGGCTGCTGGCGGCGATGGCGCGGCACACGGCGCGCGAATGGCGCGAAGCGAAGGCCAAGACGCCAGCGAAATACGCCTTTGCGACGCTCTACGATCCCAAGGAGACGCTGCCGCCTTCCTCGGTCGCCAGCCTCAAGCACTGGGCGCGCATCGCCGGCCGGCTCGGCGTCGACGTCGAGCCGATCACCCGCAGGGACCTGCCGCGGCTCGCCAATTTCGACGCGCTGTTCATCCGCGAGACGACCTCGATCTCCAACCACACCTACCGCTTCGCCCGGCGCGCCATGCAGGAGGGGATGCCGGTCATCGACGACCCGATCTCGATGATCCGCTGCACCAACAAGGTCTATTGCAACGAGCTGATGGCGCAGAACGGCGTCGCGACGCCCCCCTCGGTGATGATCGGCGGCAAGGAGGACCTGGTGCGGGCGGCCGACCTGCTCGGTTTCCCGATGGTGCTGAAGATCCCCGACGGCTCGTTCTCGCGCGGCGTCAAGAAGGTCGACGACAAGGCCGGGCTGGAAGCGCTGGCGACCGCCTGGCTCGAGGACAGCGACCTCCTGATCGCGCAGAAATTCATGCCGACGCGCTTCGACTGGCGCATCGGCGTGCTCGGCGGCGAGCCGCTCTTCGCCGTGCAGTATCTGATGGCCGGCGAGCACTGGCAGATCATCAATCACGAGGCGGGTGGGCGGCCGCTGGAGGGCGGCTTCCGGGCCTTCTCGCTGGCCGACGCGCCGCCGCACGTGCTGGACGCCGGGCTGAAGGGCGCCCGCTGCATCGGCGACGGTCTCTACGGCGTCGACCTCAAGGAAACCGACGACGGCGTCTTCCTCATCGAGATCAACGACAACCCCAATCTCGAGCACGGCGTCGAGGACGCCGCCGAGAAGGACGAGGTCTGGACCCGGCTCACCCGCTGGTTCATCGACAGAATAGAGCGGTAGCGGGGCGGGAGCCGTCGGCGCGATATTAAGTTGCGAAGCCACCAAACGGGCTCGGCGACGAGCGCTAGGAAATGGCTGAGTTGGGCGGAAAGCGGGCAGGCAGCTTTTTGGCGTCGACGGCCGGCAAGCGGCCGCATGTTGAGCTTTTGAGCCGTCTCAGATCAAATCCCCTGCGAGATGCCAGAGCGCTCCCGCACCCGCGGCTCCCAGGAGAGTCGGCAGGATACCGATGTGGAGTCGGAATAGGGCGAGAGTGGCTGCGGCAAACAGCAGGAGGGCGACGGGGTCGACGCTCGAAAGGATTGGAACATCAAGCGAAAGCAGACCCGCTTGAACTTCATCAACCTTTCGGAAGAGGACGTGCATCCCGAACCAGACGCCTAGGTTCAGGATCACCCCGACCACCGCCGCCGTGATCGCGGCGAGGGCGCCGGAGACCGCCTGGTTGCCGCGCAGGCGCTCGATGTAGGGGGCGCCGAGGAAGATCCACAGGAAGCACGGCGTGAACGTCACCCAGGTGGTGAGCAGTCCACCGAGCGTGCCGGCGAGATAGGGGTTCATGCTTCCCGGATCCCGGAAAGCGGCAAGGAACCCGACGAACTGAGTGACCATGATCAGCGGCCCGGGCGTCGTTTCGGCGAGGCCCAACCCGTCTAGCATCTCGCCGGGTCCGAGCCAGCCATAGTGCTCGACGGCCTGCTGCGCGACATAGGCGAGGACGGCGTAGGCACCGCCGAAGGTGACGACGGCCATCTGGCTGAAGAACACCGCGATGTCGGCGAAGACGTTGCCGGTCCCGAAGACCAGCACCAGCAGCGCGACGGGGACCAGCCAGAGCGCCAGGAACACCGCCGAGATCCGCAACGCCCAGGCGACATTCGGGCGGGCGTGATCCGGCACGGCCTCGCCCAGGGCCGAGTCGGCATCGGCCAGCGCCGGTCCATTCGATGGTCCGTGTCCGCCGCCGCCCGAGAAGGCAGCAAGCTCGGCACGCGCGCCGACATAGCCGATGAGCCCCGCGGCGAGGATGATCGCCGGGAACGGCACGTCGAAGAGAAAGATCGCCACGAAGGCTGCCGCGGCGATGGCGTGCATGGTGCGGTTGCGCAGCGCCCGCCGGCCGATCCGGTTGACCGCCTCCAGCACGATCGCGAGGACCGCGGCCTTCAGTCCGAAGAACAGGCCGGCGACGATGCCGACATTGCCGAAGGCGACGTAGACCCACGACAGCGCCATGATGGCGACGAGGCCCGGCAGGACGAACAGCGCGCCAGCGACGAGGCCCCCCTTCGTGCGATGCAGGAGCCAGCCGAGATAGGTGGCGAGCTGCTGGGCCTCGGGCCCAGGGAGAAGCATGCAGTAGTTCAGGGCATGCAGGAACCGCGCCTCGCCGATCCATCGCTTCTCGTCGACGAGGATGCGGTGCATGACGGCGATCTGTCCCGCCGGGCCGCCGAAGGACAGGCAGGCGATCTTCGCCCAGACGCGGATCGCCTCGCCGAAGGGGATGCCATGATCGGGGGTGCGGGCGGATCCGGCTTCATCACGGCGCGATGCGGGCAGGTCGGTCATCTCACGACCCTCCCTTCCGGACGGGCCAGTTGTGCGTCTCGTCGGTCGCGTCGCGGCACCAGCGGTAGAAGGCGTCGTAGAGATGCAGCCCCGCTTCCAGTTGCTCGAGGTCGTCCGCATACATGCGCGAGAGGCCGAGCGAGGCGGCCAGCAATCCGGCCGCTTCCGGCGCCAGGTCCGGCCGGGCGGTGTCGGCACCGCGGACGAGGGTTGCCAGCCGAAGCAGCGGCGGCGTCGCAAGCCCCATTTCCTCGACCATCGTGTCGAAGGTGCAGCGCTCGCCGCGGTGACTCCAGAAGACGTTCTCGACGTCGAACGGCGCAGCACCGAAGCGCTCGCCGACCGCCTCGACCTCGGATGGCTGGACGAACAGGAACACCGCGAAGGGATCGACGAAGCGCCGGATCAGCCAGGGACAGGCGATCCGGTCGACCTTCGGCCGCGCCCTAGTGACCCAGATGGTCCGGCCCTGGGCGTCCCGTCCGGGGAGCAAGGCTTCCGGCACGGCCGGCAGGCCCGCTGAGGACCAGGCCTCGTGACCACCCTCCAGCACTTCGGCGGCGACGCCCTCATGGCGCAGCCAGGCGGCAACGCCGTGGCTGAGCTTTGCGCCAGTGTGGCAGACGACGACGACCGGCCTGGCGCGAAGGTCCGCCGCCCAGGCCGCGACAGTCGCATGATCCCTGCGCACCGCGCCGGGCACCAGCCGCGGGTCGGCGGCGAAGTCTTCCACGGTTCGCACGTCGATGACGAGGGAAGATTTCGAGGTCCCGACGAGGCGGGAGAGCTTGTCGCATGATATGGTGATCGTCGAGGCCATGACGCGTCCTTTCCATAAATGGATCGATGGACGCGATGCTTCGGCCGGAGCCTCGTGGGGAGATCGCAGTCCCCAGGCCCGCATTCAGCCAGAGCGGGCGAGCATGTCAAGCCACTGGTGCGGCAGTCGACCAATACCGCACGACGAGGGGAAAGCCGCTTATCCAGTGACCGCCAAACCCACGGCCGGTGGTACGATCCCGACCACGTTCACCCTACAGGCACGGCGGAAAAAGCTCAGCGGCTTGGATGGCTGCTTCTGGGAATGGCGCACCCACTGGCTAGAGTCTGCGTTGGGTCGTGAGCTGTCGTCCATCGGTGGTTGCTTTCGCTGCCCGAAACCGGTTCGGCCCGATGAGCGCATCGCGCTTTCTCAGCGGCGCTCGGCCAGAAGGTTCATCGCCGAGGCGGTGGCGGCGGAGCGGTTTTCGACGCCGAGCTTGCGGAAGATCGTCTCCAGATGCTTGTTCACCGTGCGCGGGCTGAGCGCCAGGATCTCGGCGACGTCGCGGTTGGACTTGCCCCTGGCGATCCACAGCAAGACCTCGGCCTCGCGCGCGGTAAGGCCGAACCCGTCGCGGAGCGCCGCGGCGTCGGTCTCGTCGCCCTCGGCCCGCGACAGCCGCAGCAGGAATTCGTCCGCGCCGATCTGCCCGAGCAGGGCGAAGCCGAGGCCGGGATTGCCGGGATGGCGCGCCGCCTCGCCGCGCCGCAGGCGTTGCAGTTCACCGGCCAGCGCGCCGGGCAGCGGGTCGGCGTCGCCCTCGCCGGTCAGCAGTCGGCGCGCCTGCGGCGTCATCCAGCGCACCGTGCCGTCGCCGTCGACCGCCAGCAGGAAGCGACCGGTCGTGTCGAGCGCGAGCCGCGCGGCACGGGTCATGCGGGCGTTCTCCTGGTGGACGCGCATCCGCGCCAGGATCTGCTCGATCACCACCGGCTTGGTGACATAGTCGACGCCGCCGACGGCGAAGGCGTGGACGATGTGTTCGGTTTCGCTCAGCCCCGTCATGAAGATCACCGGCACATGCGCGAGAGAAGCATCCTGCTTCAGCCGGCGGCAGGTCTCGAACCCGTCCATGCCGGGCATCACGGCGTCGAGCAGCACGACGTCCGGCGTGATCCGCCGGGCGATGGCGATCGCCTTGCCGCCGTCGAGGGCGACGAGCACGGTGAGCCCCTGCTCCTCGAGCGCCGTGGTCAGGAACTCGATCGTCTCCGGCGAATCGTCGACGACGAGGACGATGCGGCGCGGGTCGGCGCCGTCACAAGGCATCGTCGAGCCCCTCGATGAAGCCGAGGCACGCGTCGAGGTCGAAGCGATCCACGCGGCTGCGGATGCGGGCAACGAAGCGTTGGGTGCGCGGTTGCCGCGAAGCGAGGTCGTCGAGCTTGGCATGGATCCCTCTGACAAAGCCGATTTGCAGGAGTGAGACGAGGTCGCGCAGATCCCCCCGGTCGGGGATCTCGAAGGGTTCGAGCTCGATTTCGCCGGGCACCGAGGCGCCGGCCGGCGTGTCGTCGTAAAGCCAGGCAACCCCCAAAAGCCTGCGGACGCTTTCGAGCAGCATCGGCACGGCCAGCGGCTTGCCGACCCAGTCGTCGCAGAGCCGCATGTCCGGCGAGGCGGGGCGCGCGTCGGCCGACAGCATGGCGATCGGCGTGTCGACGCCGCTTTCGCGCAGCCTCGTGGCGAGTTCCCAGCCGTTCATGCCGGGCATGGTGATGTCGACGATCAGCAGGTCCGGCTCGGCCAGCGGCACCAGCTTGAGGCAGGCGGCGCCGCCCTCGACGGTCAGCACGGTGAAGCCGAGCGGCGACAGGATCTCCTCCAGGAGCTGGCGGTGCGCCGGCTCGTCGTCGACGGCGAGCACCGTCATCCGGCGCCCGGCATAGCCGACGATGCGCCGCTCGCGGGAGACGGCGATGGGCGTCGCGCTGACCGAGGGAAGGAACAGCCGCACGGCGAAGATGCTGCCCTGGCCGGGCGTGCTGGTGACGCGGATGTCGCCGCCGAGGATTTCGGTCAGGAGCTTGGTGATGGTCAGCCCGAGCCCGGTGCCGGGCACGACGTTGTCGCCGCCCTCCAGTCGCTCGAACGGCTCGAAGATCCGCGTCAGGTCCTTCGCCGCCATGCCGGGCCCGGTGTCGACGACGCGGAATTCGGCGACCTGGCTGCGATAGCCCACCCGGAGCGTCACCGAGCCCTCGCGGGTGAACTTGATGGCATTGGAGAGGAGGTTGATGAGGATCTGGCGCAGCCGCTTCTCGTCGCCGCGGACGAAATCCGGCAGCGTCCGCTCGACCTCGAACGCAAAGCCGATGCCGGCACCCTCGGCCTGCAGGCGGAACATCTCGACGATTTCGCCGAGCAGGGGCCCGAGCGCGATCTGGTCGCGATAGACCTGCAGCTTGCCCGCCTCGATCCGCGAGATGTCGAGCAGCCCGTCGATCAGTCCGGCGAGATGCTCGCCGCTGCGCCGGATCACCTTGACCGCGCCGCGGCGCTTGCCCGGCAGGGCCGGGTCCTGCTCGAGGATCTGGGCGAAGCCGAGGATCGAATTCAGGGGCGTGCGCAGTTCGTGGCTCATGCCGACGAGGAAGCGCGTCTTGGCGAGGCTCGCCGCCTCGGCCTTTTCCTTGGCGAGCTGCAGCTCGGCGTCGGTGCGCCGGTGCGCGTCGATCTCCTGGGTCAGGAGCAGCGTCTGCCGGCTGGATTCCTCCTGGGCGACGCGGCGGCTGGCATGGGCGAGCACGAACAGCCACGAGGCGACGCCGGCGACGATCACGAACACCGCGAAGACCCGCACCAGGATTGCCGTGATCGTCGCTCCGTTGTGCGGCTGGTCGAGGCTCGCCTGGAAGCCGATCAGGGCGAGGATGCTGCCGGTGACGGCGAGCATCGTCACGAAGATCACGAGATAATGGCCGCGCGGCGAGTCGGCGAAGCCGGCGAGGCGTTCCGAAACATTGCGGCGCAGCGCCCCGACCACCTGCTCGCGCACCCGGCTGTCGGTCTTGCAGAGATCGTGGCAGCGCGCGTCGAGGGAGCAGCAGAGCGAACAGATCGGTCCCGAATAGGCCGGGCAGGAGGCCATGTCCTCGGCCTCGAAATGGTGCTCGCAGATGCAGCAGGCGATGGTCGGCAGCCCGGCCCAGTCCTCGCGCGGGCGGCGGGCGATATAATAGCGGCCGCCAGTCGCCAGCGCGATCAGCGGCGAGGCGACGAAGGCGGTGCCGAGCGCCGCGAAGGCGGCGAGCGCGCTCATCGTCTCGCCGAACAGGCCGGTGTGGCAGAGGCTGGCGACGAGGATGCCGGCGCCCATGGCGCCGAAGCCGACCGGGTTGATGTCGTAGAGATGCGCCCGCTTGAACTCGATATGCCGGGGCGACAGGCCGAGCGGCTTGTTGACGACGAGGTCGGCGACGAGGGCCGCCACCCAGGACACCGCGAGGATGGCGTAGAGGCCGAGGATCTCCTCGAGCGCGCGCAATATGCCCATCTCCATGAGCATCAGCGCGATGGCCACGTTGAAGACCAGCCAGACGACGCGGCCGGGATGGCTGTGGGTCAGGCGCGAGAAGAAGTTCGACCAGGCGATCGACCCGGCATAGGCGTTGGTGACGTTGATCTTCATTTGCGCGATGACGACAAAGATCCCGGTCACGGCGATCACCAGCGCCTCCTGGGAGAAGACGTGGCCGAAGGCGACGCGGTACATCTCCGTCGGGTGCTGGGCGCTCTCCGCCGGCAGGCCCTGGCTGACGACCAGCACCGCCAGCAGCGAGCCGGCAAGGATCTTCACCGCCCCGATCAGGATCCAGCCGGGACCGCCGGCGATCAGCGCGCTCCACCAGCCGAACTGCGTCTCGCGCGTGCGGCGCGGCATGAAGCGCAGGAAATCGACCTGCTCGCCGATCTGCGCCGTTAGCGCGAAGAGGATCGCCGTGGCGCTGCCGAAGAGCAGGACGTCGAAACCGCCGCCGGCCGGGCTGCGGACGCCCTCATAGGCTTGCCATTCCTCGAGCGGCAGCGCGCCCTGGGCGGCGAGAAAGACGAAGGGTGCGAGGTTGAGGATGATCCAGGTCGGTTGGGTCCACATCTGGAACCGGCTGATCAGGGTGATGCCGTGGGTGACGATCGGGATCACCGCGACGGCGCAGACGACGTAGCCCGCCCACAGCGGCAGGCCGAGCATCATCTCCAGCGCCATCGCCATGATCGCCGCCTCGATGGCGAAGAAGATGAAGGTGAAGCAGGCGTAGATCAGCGAGGTGACGGTGGAGCCGAGATAGCCGAAGCCGGCGCCGCGGGTCAGAAGGTCGATGTCGACGCCGTATTTCGCTGCATAGAAGCTGATCGGCAGCCCGGCGCCGAAGATCAGCAGCGCGACGACGAGGATCGCCGGCAGGGCGTTGTCGAAGCCGTAATGCAGCGTCACCGTGCCGCCGATGGCTTCCAGCGCCAGGAACGAGATGCCGCCGCAGGCGGTCATCGCCAGCTGCCAGGGCGACCAGCGGCGGCCGCGCTTGGCGGTGAAGCGCAGCGCGTAGTCCTCGAGCGTTTCGTCCGCGACCCACTGATTATAGCTCCGGCGAACCCGAAGTATGCGCTGCGGCGCCGTCATTCCATTCGCGGCCTCCGGGAGTTGGTTGAGCGGTGCATCGGCAATCCGATTTATTCAACAGGATGAAGACAAAATACTGACATAAATCAACACAGTGCGGCGCAATCGGCAGATAAGCCCGAAAGATTTTCTTCGAGCGGAATAACCGCGTTGCGCCCGATGTTTCCCCGCGCCGCGTGATTAGCGCATGCCATCATCGCCAAGTCACGCGCTTTCGGAATACGTAATTTGACGTATTGTTGCGGCGCAAGATCGGAGCGGATGATCCTCCCGTGAACCGACCCGTCCGACCCAGATGGCGGACCAACCAACGCTCACCACAGGGGGATCAGATGAACGACCGCATGTCCGGCCCGGACGGGCCCAGCTCCGTCTACCGACGCAAGCTTCTGCTCGGCTCGGCGGCTCTCGCCATCGCCGCCATGGCGCCGCGCTTCGCCTGGGGCCAGGGGCCGGCCACCGCCGAGGTCAACACCACGGGTCTCGCCGTCACCGATGACACCGTTACGGTCGGCATCCTGCATTCCGTGACCGGCACGATGTCAATCTCCGAGACCGGCTCCGTGCAGGCCGAGAAGCTTGCCATCGAGCAGATCAACGCCATGGGCGGCGTGCTCGGCCGCAAGATCGAGTTCATCCAGGAGGACGGTGCGTCGGACTGGCCGACCTTCGCCGAGAAGGCCAAGAAGTTGCTGGTCGAGGACAAGGTCGCGGCGGTGTTCGGCTGCTGGACCTCGGCGTCGCGCAAGGCGGTGCTGCCGGTGTTTGAGCAGTATAACGGCATGCTCTACTACCCGACCTTCTACGAGGGCCTCGAGGAGAGCCCGAACGTCATCTACACCGGCCAGGAGGCGACGCAGCAGATTCTCGCCGGCATCGACTGGGTGGTCGACACCAAGGGCGCCAAGAGCTTCTATCTGCTGGGGTCGGACTATATCTGGCCGCGGACCTCCAACAAGATCGCCCGCAAGCACATCGAGAAGCTGGGGCTCGAGGTGGTCGGCGAAGAGTACTACCCGCTCGGCCACACCCAGTTCAACTCGGTGATCAACAAGATCAAGCTGCGCAAGCCCGACGTGATCTACGCGATCGTCGTCGGCGGCTCGAACGTCGCCTTCTACAAGCAGCTGAAGGCGGCCGGCATCGACATGACCAAGGAAGCGCCACTGGTCCTGACGATCTCGGTGACCGAGGACGAAATCCGCGGCATCGGCGGCGAGAACATGGTCGGCGCCTATGCCGCGATGAAGTACTTCCAAAGCCTCGAGAACGACAACAACCAGAAATTCGTCGATGCCTTCAAGGCGATGTGGGGCGAGGACATCGTCGTCGGGGACGTGACGCAGGCGGCCTATCTCGGGCCCTGGCTGTGGAAGGCGGCGGTGGAGAAGGCCGGCAGCTTCGACATCGACAAGGTGCGCGAGGCCTCGCCCGGCATCGAGCTCGACACCGCCCCGGAAGGCTACGTCAAGATCCACGAGAACCATCACCTCTGGTCGAAGACCCGCATCGGCCACGCCAAGCTGGATGGCCAGTACGAGGTGGTGTTCGAGACGGCGGAGCTGATGGAGCCCGACCCGTTCCCGGAAGGCTACCAGTAAGCCCGAGCCCCTTCCCCGGTCCCGTCGTGGGGCCGGGGAGCCCCCGCGCCTTTCCTCCCGATCGCCCTTTTCTCGAACTCCCGGAGATACGGATGTTCGCCGACTACAGCTGGAGCGAACTCGGCTCGATCTTTGCCATGCAGGGCTTTGCCGGGCTCGTGCTCTTCTCGGTGCTTCTGCTGATGGCGCTCGGCCTGGCCATCATCTTCGGGCAGATGGGCGTGATCAACATGGCGCACGGGGAGTTCATGATCCTCGGCGCCTACGTCACCTATCTCTGCTCCAACTTCTTCCAGGCCTTCGCCCCGGCGCTGATGGGGATCTCGTTCTTCATCGCCATGGCGCTCGCCTTCGTCGCCAGCGGCGCCCTCGGCATGGGCGTCGAGCGCTACCTGATCCGCTATCTCTACAAGCGCCCGCTCGACACGCTGCTCGCCACCTGGGGCCTGTCGCTGATCATGCAGCAATCCTTCCGCACGATCTTCGGCCCGCGCGAGGTCGGCGTGACGCTGCCGGACTGGATGATGGGCTCGCTTCCGGTCACCGACATGGTGGAGGTGCCGATCAACGGGCTGATCGTCATGGCGATCACGCTGCTGATCACCTTCATGGTCTATCTCATCATGTTCCGCTCGCGCTGGGGCGCGCAGGTCCGGGCCGTCGTCCAGAGCCGCACCATGGCCGGCGCCGTCGGCATCGACACGGAGCGCGTCGACTGCGTCACCTTCGGCCTCGGCTGCGGCATCGCCGGAATCGCCGGCAGCGCCTTCACCATGATCGGCTCGACCGGCCCGAGCGCCGGCCAGCTCTACATCGTCGACACCTTCCTCGTCGTGGTGTTCGGCGGGGCCGCCAGCCTGCTCGGCACGGTCGCCTCTGCCTTCACCATCTCGCAGGCCCAGTCGACGCTCGAATTCTTCCTCTCCGGCTCGATGGCCAAGGTGCTGACGCTTCTGACCGTCGTCGCGATCATCATGCTCAGGCCGCAGGGCCTCTTCGTTCTCAAGGTGCGTCGATGAACCCGATGAAAAGCCTCGCCGCCGGCGGCCGCCAGACCGAGATCGTCGGCTTCCTCATCCTCGCCGCCGTGCTCCTGGTGCTCCTGCCGGCGGTCACCGACGTCTTCCGCCTCAACCTCTACGGCAAGTACCTGACCTACGCCTTCGTCGCCGTCGGCCTGGTGCTCTGCTGGGGCAGCGCCGGCATCCTCAGCCTCGGCCAGGGCATCTTCTTCGGCCTCGGCGGCTACTGCATGGCGATGTTCCTGAAGCTGGAATCCTCGACGCCCGAGGCGACCGCCATCCAGTCGACGCCGGGCATTCCGGACTTCATGGACTGGAACCAGATCACCGAGCTGCCGTGGTTCTGGGAGCCGTTCCACTCCTTCGGCTTCACGCTGATCGCCGTCGTGCTGGTGCCCGTCGCGCTCGCCTTCGTCATCGGCTTCGCGATGTTCACGCGGCGTGTCGGCGGCGTCTATTTCGCCATCATCACCCAGGCGATCGCGGCGATCCTGACCATCCTCATCATCGGCCAGCAGGGCTATACGGGCGGCGTCAACGGCATCACCGATCTGCGCACGATGCTCGGCTTCGACATCCGCTCCGACCAGGCGAAGTTCGTCCTGTATTTCGTCAACGCGTTCCTGCTGCTCGGCGCGATCGTGCTGGCGATGATCGTGCGCCGCTCCAAGCTCGGCCGCATTCTCGTCGCGATGCGCGACAAGGAGGATCGCGTCCGCTTCTCTGGCTACAACGTCGCCGGCTTCAAGATCTTCGTGTTCTGCTTCGCCGCGGCGCTGGCCGGGGTCGGCGGCGCCATGTTCACGCTGCAGGTCGGGTTCATGTCGCCAACCTTCGTCGGCATCGTCCCGTCGATCGAGATGGTCATCTACTGTGCGGTCGGCGGCCGGCTGTCGCTGATCGGCGCGGTCTACGGCACGCTGCTGGTCAACTGGGCCAAGACCTCTTTCTCCGAAAGCTTCCCCGAGCTCTGGCTGTTCGCCATGGGGGCGCTGTTCATCGCCGTCGTGCTCGCCTTCCCGAACGGCCTCGCCGGTGTCTACACGGCGCATGTCGCGCCGCGCCTGAGGCGTCTCTTCGCCCGATCCGGCAAGCCCCGGTCCGGCGACATGGCCGCCCCGGGTGCCGCCACCCCCTCCGCCGCCGCGGCCGAATAGGAGATGGTGCCATGACCACCGACAACGACTTCCTCCTGTCCGTCGAGGCCCTCACCGTCTCCTTCGACGGGTTCAAGGCGGTGGACAACCTCTCCTTCTATGTCGACGAGAACGAGATCCGGGTGATCATCGGGCCGAACGGTGCCGGCAAGACCACGGCGCTCGACCTGATCTGCGGCAAGACCCGCGCCACGTCCGGCTCGATCCGGTTCCGCGGCAAGGAACTGACGGCGATGAAGGAGCACCAGATCGTCCACGCCGGCGTCGGGCGCAAGTTCCAGAACCCCTCGATCTACGACGACCTCACGGTCTTCGAGAACCTCGAAATCTCCTATCCGAGGGGCCGCTCGGTCTTCGGCGCGCTGACCTTCAAGCGTGACGGCGTGGTGACCTCCCGGGTGGAGGAGGTCGCCGAGATGATCTTCCTCGCCGACCATCTGGCGGAACGGGCCGAGTTCCTCAGCCATGGCCAGAAGCAGTGGCTGGAGATCGGCATGCTGCTGATCCAGGACCCCGAGCTCCTAATGCTCGACGAGCCGGTGGCCGGCATGAGCGTCTCCGAACGCGTCAAGACCGCCGAACTCCTGCACCGGATCATCGTCGGCCGCTCGGTGATCGTCATCGAGCATGACATCAAGTTCGTCGAGGACATCGCCCACCGGGTCACCGTGCTGCACCAGGGCAAGGTGATCTCCGAGGGCACCATGGCGCACGTCCAGGCCGACCCGAAGGTCGTCGAAGTCTATCTCGGGCATTGAGGGACCCATCATGCTGAACGTCGCCAACCTCCATGCCGCCTACGGGTCGAGCGAGGTCCTGCACGGGCTGAACTTCGACGTCGCCAAGAACGAGATTATCGCCATCATGGGCCGCAACGGCATGGGCAAGACGACGCTCATGAAGTCGCTGATGGGCATCGTGCCGGCTACCGGCGGAACGATCACCGTCGACGGCAGCGACATCACCAGGGCCAAGAGCCACGAGCGGGTGAAGGGCGGCGTCGCCTACGTGCCGCAGGGACGGATGATCTTCTCCACCATGACGGTGCGCGAGAATATCGAGACCGGCCTGACGGTGACCGGCGAGCGCGAGGTGCCGGGCGACATCTATGAATTGTTCCCGGTGCTCCTCGAGATGCGCAAGCGCCGCGGCGGCAATCTCTCCGGCGGCCAGCAGCAGCAGATCGCCATCGCCCGGGCGCTCGCCTCGCGGCCGAAGGTGCTGCTGCTCGACGAGCCGACCGAGGGGATCCAGCCTTCGATCATCCGCGAGATCGGCCGCACGCTGAAGAAGATCCGCGACGAGAAGGGCCTGTCGATCGTGGTGTCGGAGCAGGTCCTCTCCTTCGCCCTCGACATCGCCGACCGCGTCCTGGTGCTCGAGAACGGCGCCATCGTCCACGACGAGCCCGTCGCCTCCGTCAACGAGGCGAAGATCGCGAAATTCCTGTCGGTCTGACGGGACCGCACCCAGCCACCCGCATCATCCAAGGAAAACAGGGGGACAGCACATGACCGACACGCTCATCAAGGTCGATCTCGACACATCGCCTTACGACAACGAGATGATCCACAACCGCTGGCACCCGGACATCCCGATGGCCTGCTGGGTGGAGCCGGGCGACGACTTCAAGATCGAGACCTTCGACTGGACCGGCGGCCAGATCAAGAACGACGACGACGCCGCCGACGTGCGCGACGTCGACCTTTCCCAGGTGCATTTCCTGTCCGGCCCGATCG
Organism: Aurantimonas sp. HBX-1; assembly: GCF_021391535.1. Classification (GTDB taxonomy): domain Bacteria; phylum Pseudomonadota; class Alphaproteobacteria; order Rhizobiales; family Rhizobiaceae; genus Aurantimonas. Next base: position 4,006,608 of record NZ_CP090066.1, on the reverse strand, counting down.
GCGTCAAGGGCGCCGCCCCCGGCGACCTGCTGGTCGTCGACATCCTAGACATCGGCGCCTTCGACCACAGCCTCTGGGGCTTCAACGGCTTCTTCTCCAAGCAGAATGGCGGCGGCTTCCTGACCGAGCACTTCCCGATGGCGCAGAAGTCGATCTGGGACTTCGAGGGCATGTTCACCAAGTCGCGCCACATCCCCGGCGTGCGCTATGCCGGCCTGATCCATCCCGGCCTGATCGGCTGCCTGCCCGACCAGAAGATGCTCGACACCTGGAACAGCCGCGAGAAGGCTCTGTTCGACACCGACCCGACCCGCGTGCCGACGCTGGCGACGCTGCCCGACGGCGGACCGAGCGCCCACATGGGCAAGCTGAAGGGCGAGACGCGCGACAAGGCCGCGGCCGAGGGCGCCCGCACCGTGCCGCCGCGCGAGCATGGCGGCAATTGCGACATCAAGGACCTGTCGCGCGGCTCGAAGGTCTATTTCCCGGTCTATGTCGACGGGGCGGGGCTCTCGATGGGCGACCTGCATTTCAGCCAGGGTGACGGCGAGATCACCTTCTGCGGCGCCATCGAGATGGCCGGCTGGCTGCACATCAAGGTGTCGCTGATCAAGGACGGCATGGCCAAATACGGCATCAAGAACCCGATCTTCCGGCCCTCGCCGATGGCGCCGAAATACGACGACTTCCTGATCTTCGAGGGGATCTCGGTCGACGAGGGCGGCAAGCAGCATTATCTCGACGTCCACATCGCCTACCGCCAGGCCTGCCTCAACGCCATCGAATACCTGAAGAAGTTCGGCTACTCGGGTGCCCAGGCCTACTCGATCCTCGGCACCGCGCCGGTGCAGGGCCACATCTCCGGCGTCGTCGACGTGCCCAATGCCTGCGCGACGCTGTGGCTGCCCACCGACATCTTCGAGTTCGACCTGATGCCTGGCGTCGACGGGCCGACGAAATATCTCGACGGCTCGATCGACATGCCGCTGGCGCCGGATCTCTGAGATGCCGTTCTACGACTATGCCTGCGACGATTGCGGCACCTTCACGCGCCTCCGCCCGATGGCGGAGGCCGCCGAGCCGTCGCCCTGTCCGGACTGCGGCGACGCGGCGCGGCGGGTGATCCTCACCGCGCCGCGCCTGTCGATGATGGATGCCGGGCGGCGCGGCGCCAGCGCCACCAACGAGCGCAGCGCCAACGAGCCCAAGCGCGCCTCCGGCGGCCACGGCGCCGGCTGCGGCTGCTGCGGGCCGAAGCCGAAGGGCTTCTCGCCGCCCGCTGCGAACGCCGCCAAGGGGTTTCCTTCCAAGCGTCCCTGGATGATCAGCCACTGACGGTCCGCCTGTCAGGATGAGCGCGACGAGACGGGCGGCCCTGGCTGCCCGTTTCTGCGCCTGGCCGACGAAACGGCGGATGGGCCCGCGCCGAGACCGTCAGATGCCGCGCGTGCCAAGCTTGCGCATCGCCGCGAGCCAGCGGTCGCGCCGGGCCTTGCTCGCGGAGTCCACGCTGCCGAAAAGCGTCTCCCGCACCGGCTTGATGCCGACGAAGTTGAGGATGTTTCGCCTGAGGCAGGCGATGCCGTGATCGCGGAACCAGAGCCGGTAGGCGAGCGCTGGCATGCCCATGGTGACGACGATCCGCGCCGAGCGTCCGGCAAGCGCGGGCTTCGGCAGGCCAGCGGGCCCCGCGCCGTAGAGGAAGGCAAGGCCGGGGCGCATCGTCTGCTCGAGGAAGGCCTTGAGCAGCGCCGGCATGGTGCCGAGCCAGAGCGGGAAGATCAGGACGATGTGCTCGGCCTCGACGATCGCCGCGCTGGCCGGCGCGAGATCCGCCGGCACGCCGGCATGGAGAAACGCCTCCTGGCTGCGCAGGAACGGAATGTCCAGCGTCGCGAGGTCGATGACGCGGACGCTGTGGCCGGCGCTGGCGGCGCCGTCGCGATAGGCTTCGGCAAGGGCGCGGCAGAAGCGCTCAGGGGCGGGGTCGGGGTGCCCGACGAGGATCAGGATGCGGCGAGGCATGGATCGGCTCCGGCTGCGGCGTGCCGGCATCCTGCCGCCGGACGGAGGCGGCGCCTTGATGCCGGTCAAGCGGTGCTGCGTGCCCGGGTTGCGCCAGATCAAGGCCGGGCCCGGCGAAAGCGGCGAGCCTCGGCGACCTCATCTCCGGGAGGATCCGATGCCATCGCTGACGCCGTTCCAGTACGACGCCGATACCGCAGCCCGCGACCACCGGCGCTGCCCGCCGCCGCGGGCGACCGTGCGCCTGCAGGAGAGCTGGCGCGAGCTGCAGCTGCGCGTCGACCTCGCCGAGAGCCTGCTTGCCCGGTGCGAGGAGGCAGCGGTGATTGCCGGGACGCGGCTGAGATGACAGGGGCAGGCGGCGCGGCCGGGCGATGACCACCCGTTTCCTGCATGGCGCTATGCTGGTCGTGGCGCTCGTCGGCCTGTCACTCGGCGGCGTGTTCTGGTGGCGCGGGCAGGGCGAGCTTGCGGCGCTGGTCTGGGCGGTCGCGACCGGCCCCGTCGTCGCGGTGCTGGCCGGGTCGATCGCCGTCAAGCTGTGGCAGCGAAGGGTCGGCGTCGACGCCATCGCGCTCGTCTCGATGAGCGCGGCGCTGGCGCTCGGCGAGCCGCTCGCGGCGCTGGTCGTGGCGATCATGTTCGCCGGCGGCAACGTGCTCGAGGACCTCGCCATGCACCGCGCCGAGGCCGACCTGACGGCGCTCACCGACCGCACGCCGCGCCTTGCGCACCGCCAGTCGGACGACGGCTATGTCGATGTGGCGGTCGCCATGGTGGAGGTCGGCGACCGGCTGCTGGTACGCGCCGGCGAGGTGCTGCCGGTCGACGGCGTGCTGCTCGACCGGCAGGCGAGCCTCGACGAATCCGCCCTTACCGGCGAGCCGATCGCGGTGCGCCGCGACAGCGGCGAGAAGCTGCGCAGCGGCAGCGTCAACGCCGGCGAGGCGTTCCACCTGCGGGCGACGGCGAGGGTCGAGGCAAGCACCTATGCCGGGATCGTGCGCATGGTCGAGGCGGCGCAGACCGCCAAGGCGCCGTTCATCCGCATGGCCGACCGCTTCGCGATCCTGCTCCTGCCGCTGACGCTGGCGGTCGCCGGGGCGGCCTGGGCGCTGTCGGGCGATCCGATCCGGGGTCTGGCGGTGCTGGTGGTCGCGACGCCCTGCCCGCTGATCCTGGCGGCGCCCGTGGCGCTGATCGGCGGCGTCTCGCGGGCGGCGCGGCGCGGCATCCTGATGAAGGGCGGCGCGGCGCTGGAAGCCCTCTCGGAGGTGCGCACCGCGCTGTTCGACAAGACCGGGACGCTCACCGAGGGCGGAGCACGCCTGGTCGAGATCCGCACGGCGCCGGGGGTGGATGCGTCCGAGGCGCTGGCGTTCGCCGCCTCGCTGGAGCAGGGCTCGCACCACGTCCTGGCAGAGGCCGTCATCGACGCCGCCCGCCAGCGCGGCGCGGCGCTCAGCTTTCCGTCCGACATCCGCGAGACCCTCGGCGCCGGGCTCGAGGGCAACGTCGCCGGCCGGCTGGTCCGGGCGGGCTCGCGCCAGATGGTCTGGCCGGACCGGCCGGTGCCGCCCTGGGCGGCTCCCGGCGATCACGGCGACACGCTCCGGATCTATGTCAGCATCGACGGGGAACTCGCCGCCCTCCTGGTGATGGGCGACGCGCTGCGGCCGGATGCGGTGGCGACGATCCGGGGGCTGCGAGCGGCCGGCATCAGGCGCATCGGCATGGTGACCGGGGACGATGCCCCGACCGCGCACGCCATCGACGCCGTCCTCGGCCTCGATTTCGTCCACGCCGACTGCACGCCGTCGCGCAAGGTCGAGATCGTCGGGGCCGAACATCGCCTCGCCCCGACGATGATGGTGGGCGACGGCATCAACGACGCGCCGGCGCTCGCCGCCGCCAGCGTCGGCATCGCCCTCGGCGCGCGGGGCGCCACCGCCTCCTCGCAGGCGGCCGACGTCGTCCTCCTGGTGGACCGGATAGACCGCGTCGCCGAGGCCGTCGTCATCGCCCGCCGCTCCCGGGGCATCGCCATGCAGAGCGTCGTCGTCGGGCTGGGGCTCTCCGGCCTCGGCATGGTTGCCGCCGCCCTCGGCTACCTGACGCCGATCGCCGGGGCGCTGTTCCAGGAGGCGATCGACGTGGCGGTGATCCTCAACGCCCTGCGCGCCTTGTCGGGACCGTCGTCTGCCGATCCCGCCCCGGTGACGGTCGCGCGCCCGGCGTCTTCGGCCATCGGCCACTGATCTTCGCTGTCACCGCAACGTCTTGATCGGGTGCGGCGGCACGTCGCACCCGCTGTCGCAGGCTGTTCCACGGCGGTCACTGGTGCGCCCCGGCTGGCAGCCGTGTCCCGTACCAGGCCGAACGTACACGTTTCGTTGACAGTCCGTGAAGAAACCAAACCGGCCCCAGCCAGTTAGCCCCCCGACGACGATGCACCGACATCGATCATCTAGATAAAAACCGTTTAAGCTGCAGTCGCAGAAGAAAGAATGACCACAAATGAAGAACGTTCGTAATTTCACTATCGCTGTATTTTCCGCTACTCTGCTTTCGGGCGCAGCGCTCGCCCAGGAGCAGACGCCGCAGATCCCCGGCTCGGAGACCACCATCGAACTCGACCGCGCCGACGAGCGCAACGCCGTCGCGGCGACCACGGGCAACGAGATGGCCACGACGGTCAACAGCCCGGTTAACAACACGATCGTGCCCGGCAACGAGGCCGAGATCGAGCTGAACCGCGCCGCCGAGCGCGAGGCCGTCGCCGAGGGCGTGGCCGGCGTGACGGTTGGCGCGGCCGACACCGTCTCGGACGTTCTGGTTCCGGGTTCCGGCGCGACCTTCTCGCCGTCGACCGCGCCGGTCACCCAGTCGGGCAAGGCGCTGCAGGACGAGTCGAGCACCACCGTCGTCCAGTAAGCTGAAATCGGGTCCCTTCGACCCATCAGCCGGACTATCAGGGGCCGCTCCTTCGGGACGCGGCCCTTTTTCATGCGCATCGCCGCCATCCGCCCGCGGTGCGATGACGCGGGCCGTGGGCTCGGCTAGGACGGTGATGCCGGCACGTCCGCCGGTCTTGCGACGAGGGACACGCCATGCCGCCAGCGCCGCCCGCCCGGCCCACGCTCCCCCTGGCAGCGGCCCGCCGGATCTGGCTCGGTGCCCAGTGCCTCGACCGGCCGGCGCCGTTCGGGGCCGGCGCCGCGGCGACGCCTGCGGTGGTGGCACAGCTCGGCTATGTCCAGATCGACACGATCCACGTGGTCGAGCGCAGCCACCACCACATTCTCTGGACCCGAATCCCGGCCTATGAGCGCGCCGATCTCCATCGGGCGCAGAGCGTCGACAGGACCGTCTTCGAGTACTGGACCCACGCCCTGTCCTACGTGCCGGCGAAGGACTTCCGCTTCTTCCTGCCGGCGATGCGCCGGCATCGCGCGGCGCCGGCGAAGTGGTTCGGCGCGGTGACCGCGGCCGACATGCGCAAGGTTCTCACGCTGATCCGGGACAACGGCCCGCTGACCATCCGCGACATCGACGACGACGTGCTCGTCGAGAAGGACCATGCCTGGGCGAGCCGCAAGCCCTCCAAGCGGGCGCTGCAGATGGCGTTCTACAATGGCGACCTCGTCATCTCGGCCCGCGCCGGCATGCTGAAGACCTACGAACTGACGGACCGGCATTTCGGCTGGGAGGCGCGGCCGCGGCCGGCGACGCCGCGTCAGGTCCTCGACTACCGCATCGACCGGGCGCTGCGGTCGCAGGGCGTCGTCAGCCTCGACTCGATCTGCCACCTGCAGCCCTCGCTCAAGCCGGTGATCCGCCCGCTGCTGGAGGCGCGGGCAAAGCGCCGGCAGCTGGTGGAACTGCGGGTGGAGGGGGCGGGCGACACGCCGCATTGGGCCGCGCCCGAGACGCTGGAGACGATCCCGGACCCCAAGGCCGCGCTGGTTCACATATTGTCGCCCTTCGACCCGCTGGTCATCCAGCGCAAGCGCCTGGAGCAGTTCTTCGGCTATGCCCATCGCTTCGAGGCCTACGTCCCGAAGGAGAAGCGGCTGCTCGGCTACTTCGCCCTGCCGGTGCTGGCCGGCGACCGCATCGTCGCGGCGCTCGACCTGAAGACCGATCGGGCCGCCGGCAAGGTGCTGATCCAGCAATGGAACTGGATCGGTGACGCGTCGCCGGTGTCGGACAAGCCAGCGATCGAGGACGCGCTGCAGCGCTTCGAAGAGTTCCAGCTGGCGAAGTGACGGCGGCGGAACGGCGGGAGGGTTGCATTGTGGCGGACGGCGATGGCGAAACGCGGCTCTTTCTGGTCGTCGCGGAGGGCGGCTCGCCGCTTGCGGCACTCGCCGGCGAACTCGACGCCTTCGTGCTGGCGCCGAGCCTGCTGCTGGTGCGCACCGGCGGGACCCGGTCGCGTCTCTATCATTTCGTCAAGCGCCGCACCGCGCCCGACCGCCTGCTCGTCGCAGGTCTCGACGGGACGCCGAAATTCAAGGGATTTGCCGCAGGCGCGCTCGCCTGGTTGCGCCGGGAGGGGGAGGAATAGCCGAGGCGCGGCCCCCGCGGCGGCCCCGGCCCCGGTCCACCGGCCGCTGCTCACGAAGGTTTCATGTCGCAGCCGGCGCCTCCCGGAGGCGGAGCGGCGGCCGCGCTCGATCGCCCGGCGTTGCCTGTAACCCCGCGTAAACCGGGGCTGCGGCAAAATCGCCGGCAACCGGGGCGTCGCGCTGGCTCGTGCAAACTCCCGGGATGCGAGGGCGTTTCGCCTTACCAAGCCGCCAGTGTCGCCGTGCTGCACTACGCAACGGCAGGCTGATCGGTTAGGAAACCCGTAAATCCGAACCGCTCGGGCGCCCTCGAGGTCGCCCGGCCCGCAACGACGAGGAAGACGTGATGATGGCCAGACTGAAGAACGTGAGAAGGCTCGCCGCGATGGCGACCCTGGCGCTGGGTGTGACCGCCGGCCCGGCCCTGGCCGCCCAGTGCGGCAACAGCGCCGCGGGCTTCAACGAATGGAAGCAGCAGTTCGCCGCGGAGGCCCAGCAGGCGGGGATCTCGCAGCGGACGATCCAGTCGGCGCTGATGCCCACCCAGTACTCGTCCAAGGTCATCAGCCTCGACCGCAACCAGCATTCGATGAACATCTCGCTGGAAGCGTTCATGGAGCGCCGCGCGCCGGCGTCCTTCGTCAAGAAGGGCAAGCGCATCATCCAGCAGAACGCCCGCCTGCTCAACGCCGTCGAGCAGCGCTTCGGGGTGCCGAAGGAAGTGCTGGTGGCGATCTGGGGCATGGAGACCGGCTTCGGCGCCAACTCCGGCAACATGAACATCTTCTCGTCGCTCGCGACGCTGTCCTATGACTGCCGCCGCTCGGACTTCTTCACCGAGGAACTGCTCGCGGCGCTCGCCATCGTCGAGCGCGGCGACATGCAGCCGAGCCAGATGCGCGGCGCCTGGGCCGGCGAGATCGGCCAGACCCAGTTCCTCGCCAAGAACTATCTGCGCTTCGCCGTCGACGGCGACGGCAACGGCCGCCGCGACCTGATCAACTCCACCCCCGACGTGCTCTATTCGACCGCCAACTTCCTTCGCCAGCACGGCTGGCAGCCGGGCGCCGGCTACCAGGAAGGCCAGCCGAACTTCGCCCGCCTGCGCGACTGGAACCGCGCCGGCGTCTACCAGAAGGCCCTGGCGCTGTTCGCGACCAAGCTCGCCAACTGACACGCCTTCCCGGCTTCGGGCCGGGACAGTGAAGCAGCGCCCCGGCCATCCGCCGGGGCGTTTTCGTATCCGCCGACACCTCAGGCGGCGTCGAGTTCGCGATAGTGCCGGAAGATCCCGTCCTCGTTGAACGCCATGCGTCGCTCGCTCTTCAGATAGGCGGCGATCGGCGGATGCGCCGCGACCCGGTCGCGCAGCGCCGCGATTCGCGGATGATCCGGCATCAGCGTCCGCATCCGCTTCGGAAAGGCGTAGGTCAGCCCCTCGATGGTCTGGAACAGGCCGAGATCGGCATGGCTGAGGCTGTCGCCGACGAGATAGGCGTCGCCCTCCGGATTGCGCGCCAGCAACTGCTCGTACCAGCCGAGGAATTTCGGCATCCGCTCGTTCCGGAAGCCTTCCGCCCGTCGCGCCGCTTCCGGCTTCTGGTCCTCGTAATACAGCCCGACCCCGACCGGATGGTGGACGTCGTGCGCCTCGGCGACGAGATCGGCGGTGGTCAGCGCCACCGAGCGGGCGAACTGACGCTCGGCCTCGGTCAGCGGGGCGAGGCCGTGGCGCTCGCCGACATAGGCCGAGATCTCCGCCGCCTGGGCAATGACGATGTCGCCGTCGACGAGGAACGGCGGCGCGAAGGGGATGAACGCGGCGCGCTCGCCCTCGAGGAACGCCGTCATTGCCGCCATGCCGCCGCCCTCCGATTCCGGCAGGCGCGCCACGTCGCGATAAGGCGCCTCGGCCGCCTCGAGCACGAGGCGCGGATACTCGCCGCGGCCGGGGATCATCGGCCAGTAATAGAGGTCGTAGGCCATCGAGGGCTCCCATGAACGATTTCGCGTTCAGGTGTAATGAGGGCGTCGGACGTCAACCAGTCCCGGAGCCGCATCGATCGGCCTTCGCCCTTAGGTAGCATCGCCGCAGATGCTGAAATCAGCCGCCGTGGAGCCAGGGGGACCGGTCGGCGGCCTGCTGCGGGCGGCGTAATTCACAGGAAATATCCGGCAGCCTTAGCGATGTTCCGCCCTGACTTTGCGACTGCCTGAATTCAAGGCGACCCTACGGAATGCCGTTTTGCTGGGCTTCTCCGCTCTGGACATCCGGGCGGGCGCGGGCGACACATAAGCCTTGCGCAGCGCCGTGGGCCGCGCTGCCGCCGTTTCGCGAGGATCCATTATGGTTTTTGCTTTCCGCAGTTTCGCCGCCGCCCTGGCGCTGTCCACCGTGGTCGGCATCGGCGCCGCCGGTGCCGTCCAGCTCAACCTCCACAATGGCGGCGACGTCGCGTCGCTCGATCCCCAGCGCCTGTCCGGCGACTGGGAGAACCGCGTCTCCGGCGACATCTTCGAAGGTCTGATGACCGAGGATGCCAAGGCCGAGCCGGTGCCGGGCCAGGCCGAGAGCTACACCCTCTCCGACGACAAGCTGGTCTACACCTTCAAGCTGCGCGAGGACGCCAAGTGGTCCGACGGCGAGCCGGTGACGGCGGACGACTTCGTCTTCGCCTTCAAGCGGCTGCTCGACCCGGCCAACGCCGCCGAATACGCCTATCTGCAATATGCCATCAAGAATGCCGAGAAGATCAACAAGGGCGAGATCACCGATCTCGACCAGCTCGGCGTCAAGGCGATCGACGACAAGACGCTGGAGATCACGCTCGAGCAGCCGACCCCGTATTTCCTCGGTTCGCTCACCCACTACACCGCTTACCCGCTGCCCCGGCACGTGGTCGAGGAAAAGGGCGGCGACTGGGTGCAGATCGACAACATCGTCACCAATGGACCCTACCGGCCGATCGAGTGGATTCCCGGCAGCCACGTGCTGACCGAGAGGAACCCCGAGTGGTACGATACCGAGAGCCTGGCGATCGACGGCGTCAAGTTCTTCACGCTCGAGGACAATGCCGCGGCGCTCCGCCGCTACCGCGCCGGCGAGTTCGATATCATCACCGCCTTTCCCACCGACCAGTACGCGTGGCTCGAGGAGAACATGCCGGGCCAGGCGCATGTCGCGCCCTTCGCCGGCCTCTATTACTACGTCCTCAACTCGACGAAGCCGCCCTTCGACGACGCCAAGGTGCGCCAGGCGCTGTCGATGGGCGTCTACCGCGAGGTGATCGGCCCGGACGTCCTTGGCACCGGCGAACTGCCGGCCTATGGCTGGGTGCCGCCGGGCATGGCCAATTACGACGGACCCGACATCAAGGTCGACTGGTCGGAACTGCCCTATCAGGAGAAGATCGAACAGGCAAAGGCGCTGCTCGCCGAGGCGGGCTACGGTCCCGACAAGCCGCTGAACGTCACGCTGCGCTACAACACCGACGACAACCACAAGCGCGTCGCCGTGGCGATTGCGGCGATGTGGAAGCCCCTGGGCGTCAATGTCGAGCTGCTCAACACCGAGGTGAAGGTGCATTACGCCGACCTCCGCCAGGGCGATTTCGAGGTCGCGCGCGCCGGCTGGCTGGCCGACTACAACGACCCCGACAATTTCCTCAACCTGCTGAAATCCGGCGTCGAGATGAACTACGGCGGGTGGAGCAACCCGGAATACGACCGGCTGCTGAACGAGGCGGCCGCCAGCGTCGACATGGAGGCGCGCGCCGATCTCCTGAAGCAGGCGGAGAAGCTCGCGATGGACGAGACGGCGGCGATCCCGATCTATTTCTACGCCTCGCGCAGCGTCGTCTCGCCGAAGATCTCCGGCTACGAGGACAATGCCTTCGACATCCACCGGACCCGCTGGCTGACCAAGGCCGAGTGAGCGTGGCCCGCGTGTCGAACGGAGGGGCGCGGCGGCGCCCTTCCGCCGTGCCGCCCCGCGGGGAGCGCTGAGCGATGCTGGCCTTCGCCCTGCGGCGCCTCGCGTCGACCATCCCGGTGCTGCTGATCGCCGTCACCGCCTGCTTCTTCATCCTGCGGCTCGCGCCCGGCGGACCGTTCGACCAGGAGCGGGCGCTGCCGCCCGAGGTGATGGCCAACCTGCGGGCCTACTACCATCTCGATGACCCGCTGATCCTGCAGTACCTGCGCTATCTCGGGCGGCTGGCGCAGTTCGACCTCGGCCCCTCCTTCGTCACCAAGGACTTCACGGTGGCGCGCCAGCTCGCCATCGGCCTGCCCTACACGCTGATCCTCGGCGGCACGGCGTTTCTCGTCGCGGTGCTCGGCGGGATCGCCGCCGGCATCTGCGGCGCGCTCTACCAGAACCGCGCCGCCGACTATGTCATCGCCGCCGTGGTGATGGCCGGCCTCGTCGTGCCGAACTTCCTGGTCGCGCCGATCCTGCAGCTGGTCTTCGGGATCAAGCTGGACTGGCTGCCGGTCGGCGGCTGGGGCGACGGGTCGCTGCGCTTCCTGGCACTGCCGGTGATCGTGCTGGCCCTGCCGCATGTCGCCCGCATCTCGCGGCTGATGCGCGGCTCGATGATCGAGACGCTGAACGCCAATTTCGTCAAGACTGCCCGGGCCAAGGGGATCGGACGGCGCCGCATCATCCTGCGTCACGCCCTGCGCCCGGCGCTGACGCCGGTCGTGTCCTATCTCGGGCCCGCCGCCGGCTACCTCCTCACCGGCTCGATCGTCGTCGAGCAGATCTTCGGGCTTCCCGGCATCGGGCGCTACTTCATCGGCGCGGCGCTCAATCGCGACTACGGCATGGTTCTCGGCACGGTGATCTTCTACATGGTGCTGATCGTCGTCCTGAACCTCCTGGTCGATCTCGCCTATGCCTGGCTGGACCCCAAGGTGCGGACGCGATGACGCTCTTCGTCGACAAGCGCGAGGCGCTGGAAAAGGCCTTCGTTCCTACCGACACAGAGATGCCGGCCGGTCGGCCGCGCTCGCTGGGCCGCGACGCCATGCGGCGGCTCTTCGCCAACAAGGCGGCCGTCGTCTCGCTGGTCCTCCTGGCGCTCATCGTCCTTGCCGCGCTGATCGGCCCTCTGCTCGTTCCCTACGACTACGAGACGCCGGACTGGTCGGCCTTCGGGGCGCCGCCGTCGATCGAGAGCGGGCATTATTTCGGCACCGACCAGAACGGCCGCGACCTGCTCGCGCGCACGCTCTACGGCACCCGCGTCTCGCTGCTCGTGGCGATCATCGCCACCACCGTTTCGGTGATTGTCGGGGTGCTCTACGGCGCCATTTCCGGCTTCATCGGCGGCCGCGTCGACCAGGCGATGATGCGCTTCGTCGATGTCATGTACGCGCTGCCCTACATCCTCTTCGTCATCCTCTTGATGGTGATCTTCGGCCGCAACGTCTATCTGCTCTTCGCCGCGATCGGCCTCCTGGAATGGCTGACCATGGCGCGCATCGTCCGCGGCCAGACGCTCAGCCTGAAGGAGCGCGAGTTCGTCGAGGCGGCAAGGGCCTCGGGCGTCGCCACCTTCCCGATCATCCTGCGCCACATCGTTCCCAATCTGGTCGGCCCGGTGGTGATCTATGCGACGCTCACCATCCCCGAGATCGTCATCACCGAGAGCTTCCTGTCCTATCTCGGCTTCGGCGTGCAGGAGCCGCTGACCTCGCTCGGCACGCTGATCTCGGAGGGCTCCGACCTGCTCGAGGTGAGCCCGTGGCTGCTGCTGTTCCCGGGCGGCTTCCTCGTCACGCTGCTGCTCGCCTTCGCCTTCGTCGGCGACGGGTTGCGCGATGCCTTCGACCCGAAGGACCGGTGAGACCCATGCAGGCTGCGATCACCCCGCCCGTCCTCGAACTGCGCGACTATTCGGTGCGCTTCGCCACGCCGGACGGCGAGGTCGCCGCGGTCAGCGACCTCGACCTGTCGGTCGCGCCGGGCGAGACGCTGGCCGTCGTCGGCGAATCCGGCTCCGGCAAGAGCCAGACCTTCAACGGCGTGTTCGGCCTGCTGTCGCGCAACGGCCGCGCCACCGGTTCGGCGCTGATCGAGGGCCGCGACCTCCTGGCGATGTCGGAGAAGGGGCTCGACGCCATCCGCGGCCAGGACATGGCGATGGTGTTCCAGGACCCGATGACGGCGCTCAACCCGGCGATGAAGATCCGCCACCAGCTGTCCGAGACGCTGCAGGTGCACAAGGGCATGAAACGCCGCGACGCGGAGTCGGCGGCGCTGGCGATGCTGCGGCAGGTCGGCATTCCCGAGGCCGAGCGGCGCTTCGAGCAGTATCCGCACCAGCTTTCCGGCGGCATGCGCCAGCGCGTCGTCATCGCCATGGCGCTGCTCTGCCGGCCGAAGCTGATCGTCGCCGACGAGCCGACGACGGCGCTCGACGTCACCATCCAGGCGCAGATCCTCGACCTGTTTCGCGACCTGACCGCCGAGTTCGGCACCGCCCTGGTGCTGATCACCCACGATCTCGGCGTCGTCGCCGGCATCGCGACCCGCGTGGCGGTGATGTATGCCGGCCGCGTCGTCGAGGAGGCGGGGGTGGACGCGCTGTTCGCGCGTCCCGCCCATCCCTACACGGCGGCGCTGATGCGCTCGATCCCGCGCGTCGACCGCGAGATCGCGGCGGTGGACCCGATCCCCGGCCGGCCCCCGGACGCGATGCGCCCGCCCCCGGGATGCCCGTTCCATCCGCGCTGCCGGCACGCCGAGGACCGCTGCCGGCGCGAACGCCCGCCGCTCGGCGAGGTGGCGCCCGGCCGCCGCGCCGCCTGCTGGTTCCCCTTCATCGACGCGGCGGCCGGCGCCCCGGCGGCCGAGGAGCCCGCCCATGGCTGAGACGCTGCTGTCGGTCCAGAACCTGTCGACGGTGTTCGAGCTGCGCGGCCGAACGATGTTCTCGAAAACCGTGGAACTCGCCGCGGTCAACGACGTCTCCTTCGACCTCCGGCGGGGCGAGACGCTCGGCATCGTCGGCGAATCCGGCTGCGGCAAGTCGACCCTCGGGCGCTCGATCCTGCGGCTGATCGAGCCGACGGCCGGCCGCGTCGTCTGGCAGGGCCGCAACCTGACGGACCTGTCTGACGCGGACATGCGCCGCGCGCGGCGCGACCTGTCGATCATCTTCCAGGACCCGATCGCCTCGCTCGACCCGCGCATGACCGTCGCCGAGATTATCGCCGAGCCACTGCGCGTCGCCGAGCCTTCGCTCGATCGCAAGGCGCGGCGCGAGCGGGTGCTCAGGGCGATGGACGAGGTGGGCCTCGCGCCGGAGATGGCGAGCCGCTACCCGCACGAATTCTCCGGCGGTCAGGCGCAGCGCATCGGCATCGCACGGGCGATCATCACCGAGCCGAAGCTGATCGTCTGCGACGAGCCGGTCTCGGCGCTCGACGTCTCGATCCAGGCGCAGATCGTCAACCTGCTCAAGAGCCTGAAGCAGCGGCTCGGCCTGACGCTGATCTTCATCAGCCACGATCTGTCGGTGGTCCGGCTGGTCTCGGACCGGATCCTGGTGCTCTATCTCGGCCGGGTGGTCGAGATCGGCAGCCGCGCCGCGGTGTTCGGGGCCCCGGCGCATCCCTATGCCCAGGCGCTGCTGTCGGCGGCGCCGATCCCCGATCCGGCCGTTGCCCGGCAACGGCAGCGCACGGTGCTGAAGGGCGATCCGCCGTCGCCGATCGACCCGCCGTCCGGCTGCGCCTTCCGCACCCGCTGCCCGATCGCCGAGCCGGTCTGCGCCGAGCAAGTGCCGCCGCTGATCGCGGTGTCGGAGGATCACCGCGCGGCCTGCCTGTTCGCGGGAGAGGAGGCGCGCAGCCGCGTGGCGAAGGCAAGCCTGGCCGCCGCGCCGCTCGGCTCCGCCATCGCGGAGCCAGCGGTAATCGCCGAGGGCTGAACGCGCCCGGATGCTGTCAGGCGGCGAGCATCGCCGGCTCCGGCTGCTTGGCGCCGGTCATCAGCGCCACCGCGTCGTTCATCGTGGCGTTCTTCGGGTCGATGACGCAGAGGCGGCGGCCGAGCCGGTGGATGTGGATGCGGTCGGCGACCTCGAAGACGTGCGGCATGTTGTGCGAGATCAGCACGATCGGCATGCCGCGCGCCCGCACGTCCTGGATCAGCTCCAGCACCTTGCGCGATTCCTTGACGCCCAGCGCGGCGGTCGGCTCGTCGAGGATCAGCACCTTGGAGCCGAAGGCGGCGGCCCGCGCGACCGCGACGCCCTGGCGCTGGCCGCCCGACAGCGTCTCCACCGCCTGGCCGATGTTCTGGATGGTCATCAGCCCGAGCTCGGAGAGCTTCGCCCGGGCGATGCGCTCCATCGCCGGGCGGTCGAGCATCTTCAGGTAGGTGCCGAGGAAGCCCGGCTTGCGGAGCTCCCGGCCGAGAAACATGTTGTCGGCGATCGACAGCGCCGGCGACAGGGCGAGGTTCTGGTAGACGGTCTCGATGCCGGCGTCGCGCGCCTGCATCGGCGAGGTGAAGCGCACCGCGTCGCCGTTGAGGCGGATCTCGCCCTCGTCGATGGTGATCGCGCCCGACAGCGCCTTGATCAGCGACGACTTGCCGGCGCCGTTGTCGCCGATCACCGCCAGGATCTCGCCGGCATAGAGGTCGAAATCGGCATGGTCGAGGGCGGTGACGCGGCCGTAGTTCTTGACGATGCCGCGGGCGGAGAGAACCGGGGGCTGGACGCTCATGCGGAGACCTTCCTGATCCACTGGTCGATGGCGACGGCGAGGATGATCAGCCAGCCGGTGGCGAAGACCTGCCAGAGCACGTCGACGCCGGCGAGCCGGAGGCCGGAATTGAACACGCCGACGATCAGCGCGCCGATCATCGGCCCGAGGATCGAGCCGCGCCCGCCGAACAGCGAGATGCCGCCGATCACCACGGCGGTGATCGATTCCAGATTGGCCTCGAAGAACGAGGTGGGGCTGACCGAGCCGACGCGGCCGATCGATGCCCAGGCGGCGATGGCGGCGATGACGCCGGCCAGCACGTAGACCGAGACCAGCGTCCGGTCGGTGCGGATGCCGGCGAGTTCCGCCGCCTCCTTGTCGTCGCCGATGGCGTAGACATGCCGGCCCCAGGCGGTGCGGTTCAGCACGTACCAGAGCACCGCGAAGATCACGATCATCAGGACGACGCCCCAGGTCAGCACCGCGCCGCCGACATTGAAGCGCTCGCCGAACAGTTTCAGCAGCGGCGCCTCGGCGTCGAGCGTCTGGCTGCGGATCGTCTCGCGGTTGGAGAGGTAGTAGTTCAGCGCCAGGAAGACGTTCCAGGTGCCGAGCGTGGTGATGAACGGCGGCAGCCGCACCTTGGTGACGAGGATGCCGTTCAGCAGGCCGGTGAGCGCGCCGACGATCAGGCCGATGGCGATCGACAGCGGTACCGGCAGGCCGTAGTCGATGCTGAGCCGGCCCATGATCACCGAGACCATCACCATCACCGCGGCGACCGACAGGTCGATGCCGGCGGTCAGGATGACGAGGCTCTGCGCCGCCGCCAGGATGCCGACGATCGCCACCTGCTGCATGATCAGCGACAGGTTGAAGGCGGAGAAGAAATTGTTCGACACCATGCCGAACACCGCCACCGAGATCAGCAGGACGATGATCGGCACCATCGTCGGGGAGCCGTGCAGGAAGTGCTGGACGGTGTCGAGCGGCCCGCGGGCGCGGTGCTGGAAGGCGGCGACGGCGCCGTCGCTGCCGGCGACCGCTGTCTCGTAGTCGGCGGGCTTGTTGCGGCTCTCGCTCATGGCGTCTGGCTCCGGCAAGGTCCGCCATCGCTCGGATGGGGGACGCACGCGTCAGGAAGAAGCGGCCCCCTGGCGGGGGCCGCCCAGGCGAAGCTTCAGCCCCAGCAGCGATCCGTGCCTTCCTCGACGCTGATCGAGGGAACGCCGTCCACCGGCTTGTCGGTGACCAGATTGACGCCGGTATCGAAGAAGTCCAGCCCTTCGGTCGGCTTCGGCACGGTGCCGTCCTTGGCGAAGGCGGCGATCGCCTCGATGCCCTTGGCCGCCATGTCGAGCGGATATTGCTGCGAAGTCGCGCCAATGACGCCTTCCTCGACGTTCTTGACGCCCGGGCAGCCGCCGTCGACCGAGACGATCAGCACGTCCTTCTCCTTGCCGAAGGAGCGCAGCGCCTCGTAGGCGCCTGCCGCCGACGGCTCGTTGATCGTGTAGACGACGTTGATGTCCGGATCCTTCTGCAGAAGGTTCTCCATCGCGGTGCGGCCACCCTCCTCGTTGCCGGAGGTGACGTCGTGGCCGACGATGCGCGGGTCCTCCTCGTCGCCGATCTGGTTCGGGTCCTTGATGTCGACGCCGAAGCCCTTCAGGAAGCCCTGGTCGCGCAGCACGTCCACCGAGGGCGCCGACGGCGACAGGTCGAGCAGCGCGATCTTGGCGTCCGCCGCCGCGTCGCCGAGCGTTCCCTTGGCCCACTGGCCGATCAGCTCGCCGGCCTTGAAGTTGTCGGTGGCGAAGGTCGCGTCGGCCGCGTCGATCGGCTCCAGCGGGGTGTCGAGCGCGATCACCAGGAGACCCTTGTCGCGAGCCTGCTGGGTGACTTCGGTGATCGCCTTGGTGTCCGAGGCGGTGATCAGGATGCCCTTGGCGCCGGCCGCGATGCAGCTCTCCACCGCCTGCACCTGGGTCTCGTGGTCGCCGTCGATCTTGCCGGCATAGGTCGACAGCTCGACGCCGAGCTCGGCGGCCTTGGCGGTCGCGCCCTCCTTCATCTTGACGAAGAACGGATTGATGTCGGTCTTGGTGATCAGGCAGGCGCGGACCGGCCCGTCCTGGGCGAGGGCCGGCGAAGCGATCGTGGCGACCGCGGCGATGGCGGTCGAAGCAAACAGCGTGCGAAATCTCACGGACAATCCTCCCGAATGTCGATGGCTCGCCGCCGGTATCCTCCCCGGGCGGCGAGGCCGGGCCGCCTCCTCGCGGACCCGATCGCCCCTACGAAACACCAGCGAAAGCGGCTTGTCAATGAACATAAATCATGTGGATTTATTTATTGACGTACGTCGAGGCGGGTGAGAACGTGTCATGGCGGGCAGACACTGGCTGGTGGGCGAGGATCGGCGAACGGCACGCGGGAGGGCGGCGATGCAGGAGAGCGAGCAGGTGCCGCCGGCGCCGGGCAATGAACGCGACGGGCGGATGCGCGGCTCCAACCAGGCCAGTCTGCGCGCCCATAACGAGCGGGCGGTGCTGACGCTGATCCGCCGCCACGGCGAGATCGCCCGGGCCGACATCGCGCGGCGCTCCGGCCTGTCGCCGCAGACCGCCTCGGTGATCATGCGGGTGCTCGAGGCCGAGGCGCTGGTGTTGCGCGAGACGCCGCGCCGCGGCCGCGTCGGCCAGCCCTCCGTGCCCATGCGGCTCAATCCGGACGGCGCCTTCTCGCTGGGGCTTAAGATCGGCCGGCGCAGCGTCGAGCTGGTGCTGATGGATTTCGTCGGCGTCGTGCGCGCCCGCCGCCGTCTCGCCTACGCCTATCCGCGTCTCGCCGAGATCCTGGCCTTCGTGCGCCGCGCCGAAGCCGAGGTGGCCGCCACCCTTGCCCCGGCGCTCGCCGGCCGAATCGCCGGGCTCGGCGTCGCCATCCCCTTCGACCTCTGGTCCTGGCCCGATGCCGTGGGGGGGCCGGTCGCGGCGATGGAGGAGTGGCGGACCGTCGACATCGTCGGCGAGCTGGCGAAGGTCACCGGTCTGTCGGTGCACATGGCCAACGACGCCACCGCCGCCTGCGCCGCCGAGAACGTCTTCGGCGCCACCCGCTCGGCTGACTATGTCTACCTCTTCGTCGGCGCCTTCGTCGGCGGCGGCATCGTCATCGACGGCGACCTCGTCACCGGCCGGACCGGCAACGCCGCGGCGCTCGGCTCGATGCCCGTCCCGGACGGGGAAGGCGGGGTCTGCCAGCTGATCGGCGTCGCCTCGATCCACGTGCTGGAGAAGATGATCGCCGCCGAGGGCGGCGATCCGCTGGCGATCTGGCGCGATGTCGGGGCCTGGGACGGTCTCGGCCCGGTGCTCGAACGCTGGCTTGCCGCGGCGGCGCGGGCCCTGGCGCATGCGCTGGTTTCGGCGAGCGCCGTCTACGACTTCGAGTGCGCGGTCATCGACGGCAGCTTCCCGCCGGCGATCCGTGCCCGCCTGGTGGCAGCGACGGCGCGCGAGATGGCGACACTCGAGCGCCAGGGCCTGTCACCGCTGGAGATCCGCGAAGGCACGATCGGGGCGGCGGCGCGAGAGATCGGGGCGGCCAGTCTGCCGCTGTTCGCGCGCTTCCTGCTCGACCACCGCGTGCTCTATGCCGATGGCGGGACCTGACCCGCCGCCTGTAGCAAGCCGCGCTTCAGCGCTTGCGGCCGCGGCCCGCCGGGCTGGCGCCGCGATGACCCGCGATCGGCGTGTTGTCGCGGTTCTCGTCCCGAAGCTTGCGCCATCGCGCCAGGCGTTCGGGATCGAGCGTGCCGGCCTCGACCGCCGCCAGCACCGCGCAGCCCGGCTCGTGCTGATGCGTGCAGTCGCGGAACCGGCATTGCGGCGCGAGCTCGATGATCTCGGCGAACAGGGTGTCGATGCCGCCCTCGGAGTCGCTGACATGCAGGGTGCGCATGCCGGGCGAGTCGATCACCCAGCCGCCCGCCGCAATGGCATGCAGCGAGCGCGAGGTCGTGGTGTGGCGGCCCTTGGCGTCGTGCTCGCGGATCGCGCCGGTCTCCTGCGGGCGCTCCTGCCCGGGCCCGGCCAGCGTGTTCAGCAGCGTCGACTTGCCGACGCCGGAGGAGCCGATCAGCGCCACGGTCCGGCCCGGACCGCACCAGGGGGACAGCACAGTCGCCGCTTCCGGGCTGCGGGCGTTGAGGGTGACGACCGGGAGCCCGCGCTGCAGCGCCGCGGCCTGGCGCACGAAATCCGCCGCGTCCTCGACCGTGTCGGCCTTGGTGAGGACGATCACCGGCTCGGTCCCGGCCTCGTTGGCCAGCGCCAAATAGCGCTCCAGCCGGGCCGGGTTGAAGTCGGCGTTGCACGAGGTGACGATGAACAGCGTGTCGACATTGGCGCCGGTCAGCTGCGGCATGCGGCTGCCTTCGAGGCGCCGGGAGATCAGCGTGCGGCGCTCCAGCCGCCGGTGCAGCACGTGGGTCTGCGGGTCGGCGAGCACCCAGTCGCCGACCGCGAAGCCGGCGGTGCTGGCATGCGGCGGCAGCGCCAGGCGGATCTGCCCGGTCTCGGTGACGGCGGTGAGGCGGGTGCGATGGACGGCGGATATGCGGGCGCGCAGCAGGCCCGCCTCGTCCTCCGTCAGCTGTTCGGCGAAGAAGTCGTTCCAGCCGAGCCCGGCGAGGAAGTCGGACGTCGCGCCGACGGCGGGCGATGGGGGCGAAGCATTCGGCAGGTGGGATTCGGACACGCGGCGGTGGTTTCCTGCTCCGATGCCGGGTGCGCCGCCTGGTGGCGCGGCCGGGCCCTTCTATAGGGCGGCGCCGCGCGATCTGGCAAGCCGCCGGCGGCCGTCGCCCGGCCGCCCGGACCCGTCAGCACCAGGGGTTGCCGCGGTTCGGCCAGCGCTGCGACAGGCCCTCGGCGACCAGCACCTCGCCGGCGTCGCGCCCGTCCGACAGCGTCACGGTGACCAGCCGGCGCCCGTAGCGGTCGATATCGCGGCCCGACAGCGAATAACCGCCGCTCATCAGCGTGCGCATCCGGTCGCGCGCCGCCACCGCCCACCGGCGTTCCGAGGCGCATTCCGGCTTGCTGAGTTCGGGCGTGTC
Organism: Aurantimonas sp. HBX-1; assembly: GCF_021391535.1. Lineage (GTDB taxonomy): Bacteria > Pseudomonadota > Alphaproteobacteria > Rhizobiales > Rhizobiaceae > Aurantimonas. The sequence continues at coordinate 3,986,163 of NZ_CP090066.1, read as the reverse complement.
GATCCCGGCGACCCGCCATTTCTCGCCGTTTTCCCAGCCGGTGTCGCCGTCGACCAGGCAGGTGACGCCGCGGACCGCCCGCGCGTCGAGGCCGCAGTTCGGCATCGTGCGTGACGGCAGGGGGCGATTCGAGGGCGTGACGGTGACGACGCGCGGCGTCACCACGCGCCCACCGGCAATGATCCGCGGCATTTCCTGGCGGACGGGATCGACGAGGCCGGCGAGCCGATCCGCGGCAAACGGCGAGGCGAGGGCGAGAATGCCGGCCAGCAGGATCAGCGGCAAGAACGGCGATCGGCGCCGCCGCTTCGGCCGGCCGCCGGCGGGCCGGCGGGGCGGCCGTGAATTCCAGTTGCTGGGACGGCGGGATACCTGGCGCCGGGGCGACCGCGGATTTGGGGCCATGGCGCCGACCGTAGCAGGAAAAGTCCTAAGGCCGGGTTATTCCGGTGCGGTCGCGCCGCCGTCGAGGTTCCGCGGGCTAGGCCATCGCGACGGGTTCGGCCTGCCGGAAGTTCGCCAGCTGCGCATCCAGCGCTCGCTGGAAGGCGGGGCGCGCCTCGCAGCGTGCCTGATAGGGCGCGAGGACGGGATCGGCGGCGACGAGGTCGGTGTGCCGCAGATTGCGCAGCACCGTCGTCATCATCAGGTCGCCGGCGGTGAACCGGTCCTCGAGATACTCCCGGGCGGCGAGCCGCTCCGCCAGCCGGCCGAGCCGCGTGCGCACCTTCGTCTCCACCTCCGGGCGGCGGAGGCGGGCCCACTCGGCGGCGGGGTAGAACAGGTCGATCGTGGCGAGCTCGGTGATCATCGGCTCGATGCTGTTGAGCGCGGCGAACACCCAGGCGGTGGTGCGCGCCCGGCCGGCCGGATCGCCCGGCATCAGCGCCGGCGTGCCCTCGGCGATGTGCAGGACGATGGCGCCGCTCTCGAAAAGCCGGATGTCGGCGTCGCGGAGGACCGGCACCTGGCCGAAGGGCTGTTCCTGGAAATAGTCCGCCGGACGCTCGGTCGTCGCGTCGAGCAGGCGTTCGCGGTAGGGGAGCCCGGCTTCCTCCAGCGCCCAGCGCACGCGCAGATCCCGCACCAGCCCCTGCGCGAAGGGCGGCACCCAGCGGAACGCGCTGATCTCGATGGCGGCTTGCGAACTGACGGGCATGGCTTCCTCCCGGATGGCGACGACACGACAGTTAGGTTGATATCAACATAGAACGCGGCGGTCAACGTCGGCCTGCTGGGGCGGCCCGGCCACGACGTTACAGGCCGCCCTGCCAGGTCCGTATGGCATCCACCGGCCAGACCAGCATCAGCACGTTGAGGGTGAGATTGTCCCGGATCCACCAGAGCGTGAACAGCTCGAAGAACACCGCGATCGCGACGGTCAGCCAGACCGGCAGCCGGCTGGCGAGCCAGAAGCCGAGCACCATGAAGCCGATGTCGGCGACGGAATTGACGACGCTGTCGCCGAAATAGTCGAGGGCGATGGTCGCCTCGCGGTAGCGCTGGATCACCGCGTCGGTGTTCTCGGCGATCTCCCAGGCGCATTCGACGAGCAGCGCCGGGATCAGCCGCCCGCCGAGCGACAGGCGCGGCAGCAGCAGCCAGGTGGCGAAATAGAACAGGAAGCCGTGGATGACGTGGGAGGGGGAGTACCAGTCCGACAGATGCTGGGAGTTCTCCGAGCTGACCACCGTGCCGTGCCACAGCTTGACGGTGCCGCAGCCGCAGATCGGGATGCGGCCCATCCACAACAGGATCGCCGCCGTGACGGCGACGATCAGCACCGCGGCGAGCGCCGGGCGCCAGCCGATGCGGTTTCCTGCAACGTCCATGATCCCCCCTTGGCGGTGTGCCCGGCGACGGATAAGCGGTCCCCGGGCCGGGACAGGCCTTCCCGGCCGGGTCCGGCTGCCTCCGGCCTACTCGGCCGCCGTGATGCGCCCGTCGGTATAGGGCACGTAGGGTGCGGTGTCGCGACCGAGATAGGCGGCCACCACATCCTCCAGCGCCGGGCCGTAGTCGTAGGCCTCCTGGCCCTTCTCGGCGAAGACGCTGTAGCCGTCGCCGCCGCCGCGCAGGAAGTTGTTGGAGACGACGAGATAGGTCTTGGCCGGGTCGAGCGGCACGAAGCCATCGCCCTCCTTCACCTCGACCGATTCGATGCGGCCGCCCGGCGCGGCGCTCTTCGACCAGGTGAATTTCAGGCCGGACACCTGCGGGAAGCGCCCGCCGCCTTCCTCGACCTGCGAGACGCCGTTCTCCAGCGCCGCCTTGATGTCGGCGCCGGTCAGCTTGAACGTCGACAGCGTGTTCTGGAACGGCAGCACCGTCAGCACCTCGCCCATCGTCACCTCGCCCTGGTCGATCGAGGCGCGCAGGCCGCCGCCATTGGTGATGGCGAGGCTGGCCCCCTGGTCGCGCACCCGGTCGAGCATGGCGTCGGCGACGAGATTGCCCATGCTGCATTCCTCCACGCGGCAGACCTCGCGCGAGCCGTCGAGCGGCGCCTGGGTTTGGGCCACCACCTTGGTGCGGATCGCCTCCAGCGGCTTCGCCAATTCGTCGATGCGGGCGGCGAGGGCGGAGTCCTCGGGGATCGTGCCGTTCATGATCAGCGGCGTGCCGCTCGCTTCGGTCACCACCCCGGCATCGTCGAAGGTCACGACGAGCTCGCCGAGATACTTGCCGTAGGCATAGGCCTGGACGATCGGCACGTCATGGCCGTCGGGGCCCTTGACCATGGTCGGGTAGGGCCCGGCGGCCTTGTCGTCGTTGTTGGCGAGCAGCGTGTGGGAATGGCCGCCGACGATGACGTCGATGCCCGGGACGGCGGCGGCGATGCGCTGGTCCGCCTCGTAGCCGGAATGGCTGAGGACGACGATCTTGTCGACGCCCTGGTCGGTCAGTGCCTTCACCGCCTCGGTGAGCGCGGCGATCGGCTCCTCGAACGTGATATTGGGACCGGGGCTCGACAGCTCTGCCGTGTCGACGGGCGTGACGCCGACGAGGCCGATCTTCTCGCCCCCCTTCTCGATCACCGTCGACGGCTTCAGCGTCTCGGCGAGCTCGGGCTCCTTGCTGACATCGGCATTGGCGAGGAGGATCGGGAAGTCCACCGCCTCGATGAAGGCCTTCAGCACCGCCGGCCCGTCGTCGAATTCGTGGTTGCCGACGGTCATCGCGTCGTAGCCGATGGCGTTCATCATCTCCGCCGCGGCCTTGCCCTTGTACTGGTTGTAGAAGAGCGAGCCCTGGAATTGGTCGCCGCCATCGACGAGGATCGGGTTGGTGGCCGATTCCCGCGCCGCCCGGATGGCGCTCAGCAGCCGGGCCGAGCCGCCGAAACATTCGTCCGCAGTCGCTTCCTCCGCCGTGCAGGTGGAATCGTACTTGTTGATCGGCTCGATCCGGCTGTGGAAGTCGTTGGTGTGCAGGATCGTCAGTCGATACTCGGCGCGCGCGATGCTGCCGGCCGCCGCGACGATCGCGAGGGCGGCGGCGGTGCTGAGAAGAAGCCGCATGTCACATCCTTCCGTGGATCGGCGCGTGGTGCGCCCTGGCGCATCGATCATAGGCGGGGCGCGAGGCGCTTGAACAGGGGCGATGCGGCACTGCAGCGCAGCCATCGCGTTTCCGTCGCAATGCTGATTGACTGATCAATCAACAACCATATCTTGCGTCCATGTCCCATGTTTCCATTTCCCGAAACGGCCGCGGCGATGCCGCGCGGCGCGAGGCAATGATCGTTGCGACGATCGGCGCCATCGAGGCCGCCGGCTCGCTCGAGGTCACCGTCGCCGACATCGCGGCACGCGCCGGCGTCTCGCCCGCCCTCGTCCATCATTATTTCGGCACCAAGGACGACCTGCTGATCGCCGCGATGCGGCATCTGCTGCAGGGCTTCCGCGCCGGGGTTACCAGCCGGCTGCGGCAGGCGGAGAGCCCGCGCCAGCGGGTCTCGGCGATCATCGAGGCGTCGTTCGACCCGAGCCAGTTCGTCAGCGAGGCGATCGCCGCCTGGCTGGTGTTCTATCTCTACGCCCGCCGCTCGGCCGAGGCCGCCCGCCTGCTGCGGCTGTATTTCCGGCGGCTGGAAACCAATCTCGTTTCGGCGCTGGCGCCGCTGCTCGGCATGCCGCGGGCGCACGGCGTCGCCGCCGCGGCCGGCGCGATGATCGACGGCGTCTGGCTGCGCCAGGCGCTGACGCCGCTCACCGCCCCAGACGGGGCCACGGCCATCGCCATGGTCGAACGTTACATCGAAGCCGAAATGGGGGTGAAATGAAGGTCGTCGACGAAGCCGACTACGTTGTCGTGGGATCCGGCTCGGCGGGTTCGGCGCTCGCCTATCGCCTGTCGGAATCCGGCCGCTACGACGTCGTGGTGATCGAGGCGGGCGGCACCGACGCCGGGCCGTTCATCCAGATGCCCGGCGCGCTGTCCTTCCCGATGAACATGCGCCGCTACGACTGGGGCTACCGCGCCGAACCGGAGCCGGCGCTCGGCGGCCGCCGGCTGGCGACGCCGCGCGGCCGGGTGATCGGCGGCTCGTCCTCGATCAACGGCATGGTCTATGTGCGCGGCCACGCCAAGGACTTCGACCATTGGGCCGACAGCGGCGCGGCCGGCTGGGGCTTCGCCGACGTGCTTCCGTACTTCCAGCGCATGGAGGCCTTCGAGGGCGGCGACCCGGCCTGGCGGGGCACGAAGGGGCCGCTCAACGTGCGGCGCGGCGACATGCTGAACCCGCTCTACCAGACCTTCATCGAGGCCGGGCGCGAGGCCGGCTACCCGGTGACCGACGACTATAACGGCTACGCCCAGGAGGGCTTCGGCCCGATGCAGCAGACGATCTGGCGCGGGCGCCGCTGGTCGGCCGCCAACGCCTATCTGCGGCCTGCCATCGCCCGCGGCAACTGCCGGCTGCTGCACGGCAACGCCCTGCGCGTCGCCTTCGAGGGCCGCGGCGGCGACCTGCGCGCCACCGGCGTCGAGATCTCCCGCCCGGGCCTGCGCGGTGCCGGCCGTACCGGTCTGGTCAAGGCGCGGCGCGAGGTGGTGCTGGCCGCCGGCGCCATCAACTCGCCTCTGCTGCTGATGCATTCGGGGATCGGCGACGCCGCCGAGCTATCCCGCGTCGGCATCGACACGCGTCTGCCGCGTCCCGGCGTCGGCGGCAATCTGCAGGATCACCTGGAGCTCTACATCCAGCAGTCCTGCACTCAGCCGATCACCCTGAACGGCTATCTCAACCTGTTCGGCAAGGGCCGGGTGGGGCTCGAATGGATGATGCTGCATACCGGCCACGGCGCCACCAACCATTTCGAGGCGGCGGGCTTCATCCGCTCGGCGCCCGGGATCGAGTACCCGGACATCCAGTATCACTTCCTGCCCGGCGCGATCCGCTATGACGGCCAGGCGGCGGCGGCCGGCCACGGCTTCCAGGCGCATGTCGGGCCGATGCGCTCGAAGTCGCGCGGCCATATCAGGTTGAAGAGCAGCGATCCGTCCGAGCCGCCGGCGATCCGCTTCAACTACATGTCGCACAGGGACGATTTCCGCGAGTTCCGCCAGGCGATCCGGCTGACCCGGGAGATCTTCGCCCAGCCGGCCTTCGACCCCTATCGCGGGCCGGAGATCCAGCCGGGCGACGCGCTGCAGAGCGACGACGACCTCGACGGTTTCATCGCCGCCCATGCCGAGAGCGCCTACCACCCGTGCGGCGCCGCGCGCATGGGCGCGGCCGAGGATCCGCAGGCCGTCGTCGATCCGGAATGCCGGGTGATCGGCACGCGGAACCTGCGGCTCGCCGATTCCTCGATCTTCCCGCGCATCACCAACGGCAATCTCAATGGCCCCTCGATCATGGTCGGCGAGAAGGCTGCCGACCACATTCTCGGCGAGGGCATGCTGGCGCCGCAGCCGGACCGGCAGCCGTGGATCAATCCCGCCTGGCGGGATTCGCAGCGCTAGGCGGCGAGGCTCTACGCGCGCCGCGACGCGCGCAGGGCGCCTGCCTGCCGCGGCGGCGGGCCGTAGGCGTTGATCGCCGGCTCGCCGGGCCGGCTGGCGAAATAGAGATAGACGATCCAGCCGACCACCGGCACGAGGTTGATCAGCAGCCACCAGCCGGAGCGGCCGGTATCATGCATCCGGCGTGCCCCGACGGCGAGCGACGGCACGAAGACGGCGAGGCTGAACAGCGAGCCGAGCGGCTGCGCGCCCTCGCCCGAGAACGGCGAGAAGCCGAGGATCGGCCCGACGACCAGCCCGTCGAGCAGGCCGAACACCAGGTTGCCGAGCAGCATGAACAGCACGAACCACCAGAACTCGGCGCGCTGGGCCCGGCCGCGAAACGTCGCGTACTGGGAGAGGGCCGACTGGATCGCTGCGGTGAATGACATGACGCCTGGCTCCTGGCTTCTTCGCGTTGCAGCAGGTTTAGCGCGGAACCGGGGCGCTGCCGAGGGGCGACGCGCACCAGCGCACCGTGACCGGCGGGCCGGACTTCTCGCCGAGGACGAGGCAGGAATCGGCTGGGCCCTCCGCCGGGCAGAGCGTCCAGCCCGAGCCGGTCGCGCCGGACGCGGCCAGCACGAGTTGCGGGATCGCCGGCACGTTCGGCCGGTAGACATAGGCGCCGTCCTTGAGCACCGCGCCCTCCGGCGGCTCCATGCCGGCGCCGGACCCTTCGATCCGCCCCTCGACCACCGTCAGGCCGGACGGTCCGGCCGTCCAGCTCTCCTCCCAGCGGGTCTTCTCGACCGAGTGCGTCCAGGCGAGGGTGAAGGCGGACGCCGCCAGCGTCAGCGTCTTGCCGGCGGCGAGGATGCAGATCATTCGGCGACGGGAACGCGCTCGTCGGCCGGCGCGGCCCCGCGGGGCGTGGTGCCGCCGCCGGTCCGGTTGGCGATCACCGGCGCGCCGTGCCGGCGCCGCTGGTAGACGTGCCAGGCGATGAAGGCCGCCGAGAGGCCGAAGCCGATCTCGTCGGTGACCGGCAGCGCGGCGACCAGCGTGAAGGCGGCGACGGTCGCGACCAGGCGCTCCCACCATTTCAGCGGGGAGAGCAGGAAGCCGATCGCCGCCGCGCCCCACAATCCGATCGACAGCGACGTCTTGAAGACGATGTAGACAACCGCCGGCCAGAACCCGATCGCGTCGCTGAGCGGGCCGCCATCCTGCATCATCAGGGCCGGGGTGTAGACCGCCATGAACGGGATGACGAAGCCGGCAAGCGCCACCTTCACCGCCTGCAGCGAGATCTGCAGCCCGGGCGCGCGGGCGATCGGCGCCGCCGCGTAGCAGGCCAGCGCAACCGGCGGGGTCAGGTCGGCGAGGATGCCGAAATAGAACACGAACATGTGGCTGACGATCAGCGGCACGCCAAGCGCCAGCAGCGCCGGGCCGGCGATCGAGGCGGTAATGATGTAGTTGGGAATGGTCGGGATCCCCATGCCGAGGATCAGGCAGGTGATCATCGTCAGCACCAGCGACAGGAACAGCGAGGTGTCGCCGACGGCGACGATGAACTGGCCGAACGTGTTGGCGACGCCGGTCAGCGTCATCGTGCCGACGATGATGCCGACGATGGCGCAGGCGATGCCGACGGGAAGCGCCGTCTTGGCGCCCTCCGCCAGCGAATCGCGGGTCAAAAGCAGCGTCTCGCGGCCGCCGCGGAACAGCGCGGCGATCAGCATCAGCACCACCAGCGTCACCGCCACCGGCATGATTCCGTACTGGAAGAACGAGGCGGCCGAGACGCCCAGCCCGATCCAGAACACGTAGCGCAGCGCCTGGACGGAAATCTTGCCGGCGAGCGGCGCACCGATGATCAGCAGCGCGGTGAGCGCCAGGCCGATCGTCCCGGCATAGAGCGGGGTATAGCCGGAGAACAGCAGCCAGACGAGGACGCCCAGGGGCAGCAGGAGATACCAGCCTTCGCGCAGCGCCTTCAGCGGCGAGGGCAGCTCGTCGCGGGAAAGCCCCATCAGCCCGCGCTTGCCGGCCTCCAGATGCACCATCCAGAACACCGAGCCGAAATACAGCACGGCCGGAATGACCGCCGCCTGGACGACGGCGGCGTAGGGCACGTTCAGCGTCTCCGCCATGATGAAGGCGACGGCACCCATCACCGGCGGCATGATCTGCCCGCCCATCGAGGCGGTGGCCTCGACCCCGCCGGCGAAGGCCGGCTTATAGCCGAAGCGCTTCATCAGCGGGATGGTGAACTGGCCGGTGGTTACGACATTGGCGACCCCGGAGCCCGAGATCGTCCCCATCAGGCCGGACGAGATCACCGCCACCTTGGCGGCGCCGCCCCGTGCCCCGCCGACGAGGCCGAGAGACACGTCGGTGAACAGCTTGATCATGCCGGCGCGCTCGAGGAACGAGCCGAACAGGATGAACAGGAAGATGTAGGTGGAGGAGACGTAGGTCGGGATGCCGTAGATGCCCTCGGTGCCGAAGGCCATGTGGTCGATGACCTGCGAGAAGACGTAGCCGCGGGTGACGAAGGGCGACGGCAGGTAGTTGCCGAACAGGCAGTAGGCGAGGAATGCGCCGGCGATGATCGGCAGTGCCGGGCCCATGATCCGCCAGGTGGCGAGGAACAGGATGACCAGGGCGGCGACGCCGACGGCGGTATCCATCGGCAGCGGCATGCCGGCGCGGAAGATCAGCGGCTCGTATTCCCACCACTGATAGGCGGCGACGCCCATGCCGAGGATGCCGAGAACCCAGAAGATCGCCCGCACCGGGACGCTCTCGCCCTTGATGACGGCGACCAGCGGCAGGCCGAGCAGGCAGAGGAAGCCGACATGGATCGCCCGCACGATCTGCGAGGGCATGTCCAGAAGATGCGCCGCGGTGGCCAGCTGGAAGATCGAGAACAGGAAGGCGACCGCGAAGAGGATGCGGCCTTCTGGGCTCTCGGGAAACGCCGTGCCGAGGGGGTCCTGCAGCTCGGCATTCTCGCCGCCGCCGTGCTCCGCCCCATCCGCCTTGTGGGCACCGCCGCTCTGGCTCGTCATCCCGAATCCTCCCGAACCCTTTGGCGCCGGACCTTAGCGACGCGGGCGGGGAGGCGCAAATGCCCCGGCCGGGCCGCTGAGAAGGGGCCAGGCCGAGGCAGGAGCGGCCTAGAGCAGGCCGGCTTCCTTGTAGTAGCGCTCGGCGCCCGGATGCAGCGGCGCCGGCAGGTTCTTGGCTGCCGTCGCCGGGTCGATCGCCGTTGCCGCGTTGTGCGCGGCAACCATGTCCGGCAGGTGCTCGAAGAGCTGCTTGGTCATCTGGTAGACGAGTTCCTCGTCCACCTCGCTCGAGGTGACGAGAATGTTGGTGATCGCCAGCGTCGGCACGGCCGTGTCCTGGCCGTCATAGGTGCCGGCCGGGATCTCGGTCGCCTGGAAGGGCGCGCCGAGCTTTTCGGCGATCTCGGCCGGAACCGCGACGACGTTGATCGGAACCGACGAGGCGAGGTCGCGGATCGAGGCGACGCCGAGGCCCGCCGACTGCAGTGTCGCGTCGAGCTGGCGGTTCTTGATCAGCTCCACCGATTCGGCGAAGGGCAGGTATTCGGTCTTGCCGAGGTCGTCGTAGCTCATGCCCGCCGCCTTGAAGATCGCCCGCGCGTTGAGCTCGGTGCCCGACGCCGGCGCGCCGACCGACAGGCCCTTGCCCTTCAGTCCCGCGAGATCGGTCACGCCGGATTCACGTGAAGCGACGATCTGCACGTAGTTCGGATAGATCGCTGCGATCGAGCGCAGGTTCTCCACCGGCGCCTGGAAACCGGCCTCGGTGTCGCCCTCGACCGCCGCCTTCACGGAATCGCCCAGCGCGAAACCGATCTCGCCGCGTCCCTGGGCGATGAGGTTGATGTTCTCGACCGAGGCCTTGGTGGACTGCACCTGGGTCTTCACGCCCTCGATGTTCTCGCCGTAGATCTTCGCCAGCGCGACGCCGAGCGGATAGTAGACGCCGGACGTGCCGCCGGTCAGGACGTTGATGAACTGCTGGGCCGAGGCGCCGACAGGCGCGAAGGCGAGTGCCGCCACCATGGCGGTTCCGGCAAGCCGGTTGAAAAGCTGCATGCATATCCTCCCATCGAGCCGACATGGCTCTTGGCGCGATTAGTAACCGGCATGAGCGAAACCTCAAGGCCGAAGCTTCCCGCAACGTCGCCGCGGCCGCCTCGGCCGGGTTTCGGCCGGTGCGAAGCATTTGACTTCGCGCACACCATGGTCGATGTCGCAGGCGACAGGAAACGGAGGCACTGCATGCCGGACATGATCGACGTTCACGGCCTGAAGGTCGCGGCGATACTGAAGACCTTCATCGACGAGGAAGCCCTGCCGGGCACCGGCGTCGAGCCCGACGCCTTCTGGCAGGGCTTCGCCGGCATGCTCGAGGAACTCGCGCCGAGGAACCGTGAACTGCTGCAGATCCGCGAGACGCTGCAGGAGAAGATCGACGACTGGCACCGTGCGCGCCGCGGCAAGACCATCGACATGAAGGAATACCAGTCCTTCCTGCGCGACATCGGCTATCTGGTGCCGGAAGGCGCGGACTTTTCCATCGACACCGCCAATGTCGATCCGGAGATCGCGCTGATCCCCGGCCCGCAGCTGGTCGTGCCGCTGATGAACGCGCGCTACACGCTGAACGCCGCCAATGCCCGCTGGGGCTCGCTCTACGACGCGCTCTACGGCACCGACGCCATGGGCGACATGCCGGAAGGCAAGGGCTACGACCGCGCCCGCGGCGCCCGCGTCGTCAGCTGGGCGAAGGGCTTCCTCGACGGCCTGGCGCCGCTCGACAGGATCTCGCATATCGACGTCGACCGCTATTCGGTGGCCGGCGGCACGCTGGTCGCCGAGTTCGGCGGCGGCAAGACCGCCAGGCTGAAGAACCCGGCCGCCTTCGCCGGCCATCGCGGCGACGCAGCTTCCCCCTCGGCGATCCTCGTCAAGCACAACGGCCTGCATCTGGAAGTCGTGATCGACCCGGCGCACCGGGTCGGCAAGAACGACCGCGCGAATGTCGCCGACATGCTGATGGAATCGGCGGTCTCGACGATCTGCGACTGCGAGGACTCCATCGCCGCCGTCGACGCCGAGGACAAGACCGCCGTCTACCGCAACTGGCTCGGCCTGATGAAGGGCGACCTCGAGGACACGTTCGACAAGGGCGGCACGCCGGTGACGCGCCGGCTCAACCCGGACCGCGACTATGTCGGCCCGGACGGCCACGCCTTTTCGCTGCCCGGCCGCTCGCTGCTGCTGATCCGCAATGTCGGCCACCTGATGACCAACCCGGCGATCCAGCTGCGCGACGGCTCGGATGCGCCGGAGGGCCTGCTCGACGCGATGATCACCTCGATGATCGCCATGCACGACCTGAAGAAGACCGGTGGCATGCGCAATTCCCGCGCCCGCTCGGTCTACATCGTCAAGCCGAAGATGCACGGTCCGGACGAGGTGGCGTTCTCCGACACGATCTTCGGCCGTGTCGAGGACGTGCTCGGTCTAGACCGCTACACGCTGAAGATGGGCATCATGGACGAGGAGCGCCGCACCACGGTGAACCTCAAGGAGGCGATCCGCGCCGCCCGCCACCGGGTGTTCTTCATCAACACCGGCTTCCTCGACCGCACCGGCGACGAGATCCACACCTCGATGGAAGCCGGCCCGATGGTCCGCAAGACGGTGATGAAGGATCGCACCTGGATCGCCGCCTACGAGGACTGGAACGTCGACGTCGGCCTCGCCTGCGGCTTCCGCGGCAAGGCGCAGATCGGCAAAGGCATGTGGGCGGCGCCCGCCAAGATGCACGACATGCTGGCGCAGAAGATCGCCCACCCGCAGGCCGGCGCCAACTGCGCCTGGGTGCCGAGCCCGACCGCCGCGACGCTGCACGCGACGCACTACCACAAGGTGGACGTGCTGGCCTGGCAGGACTCGATCGCCGCCAAGGGCCGCCGGGCGATCCTCTCCGACATCCTGACCATCCCGCTCGCCAACCGGGCGAACTGGCCGGAGGAGCAGATCCGCGCCGAACTGCGCAACAACGCCCAGGGCATCCTCGGCTACGTGGTGCGCTGGATCGACCAGGGCATCGGCTGCTCCACCGTGCCGGACATCAACGATGTCGGCCTGATGGAGGACCGCGCCACCTGCCGCATCTCGTCCCAGCACATCGCCAACTGGCTGCATCACGGCGTCGTCTCGAAGGACGAGGTGATGGCGGCGATGAAGGAGATGGCGGAAAAGGTCGACCAGCAGAACGCCGGCGACCCGGCCTATACGAAGATGGCGGACGACTTCGACAACTCGATCGCCTTCCAGGCCGCCTGCGACCTGGTCTTCGAGGGACGCGTGCAGCCCTCGGGCTACACCGAGCCGGTGCTGCATCGCCGCCGGCTGGAGAAGAAGGCCCAGCTGGCCGGCTGAGTTAGCCGGGGCGGCGCTTGCGCGCCGTCCCGCATTTGAGACCGACGCGCAGCCCGTCGCGTCTCAGCGGCGGGCGTTGAGCGTCCGCTTGCCGGCGCGGGGCGTGCGACGGTTCTGCCGGGTGCCGGTCTTGCCCTTGGTCGCCTTGGGATCGCCGGAAGCCTTGCGGGCGACACGGGCGGCTTTCTCCTTCGCCGGAGCGGCGGCGGAGGTGGCATCCGTCCTTGCCGGAGCGGCGGCAGCGGCCGTCGCCGGTTTCGCAGGGGCCGTCGCGGCGGCGCGGGTCGGCGAGCTCGGGCTCGCGGCCGTCACCATGCGCTGCTTCTGCGGGCCCTGCGGCGCCACCGGCTTGCGCCGTTCCTTCTTCACCGGCTTCATCGCCCGCAGCGCCACGCTCTTCGGCTTGGCGGCGGGCTTTGCGGCCTGTTCGGGCATCGCCGGCTTGGCCGGTGCGACGGGCGCCGGAGCAGGCGCGGCCTCGGGCGCGACCCGCGGCTGGTCGTTGTCGGCGCGGCGCGGCGGCTCGTCTTTGGCGACCGGCGGCACCGGTGCCTCGGCCTTTGCGGCCTTGGCGGGCGCGCTGGCCGGCTCGGCGGCGGCGGGAGCGGCGGCTTTCGACGGCTTGGCCTTGGCGGGCGCGGCCGGCGGGGAGCCTTCGCCGGCGCTGGCGGTGACCGGCTTCGCCTTGGCCGCGGGCTTCGCCCTCGCCGGCTTGGAGGCCGCGGCCGGCGCTGCCGCGGCGGCCTCGACAGCCGGTGCTGCGCTGCCGGCGTTGCCGCCCGTCGTTGCCGCAACCTCCGGCTTCAGGTTTTCGGTCTTCGGGGCGGCCGGCTTGCGCGGCAGCGCGGCCGCCGCGTGGGTGGTGCCGTGGGTCAGCGCGAAATCGACGATGCGCGGCGCGATCTCGGCGCGGAAGCGCGAGCCGTTGAACACGCCGTAATGGCCGACCTTCGGCTGCATGTAATGGACGCGCTTGTCCTCGGGGATGTTGACGCAGAGATCCTGCGCGGCCCGGGTCTGGCCGACGCCGGAAATGTCGTCGTTCTCGCCCTCGACGGTGAGCAGCGCCGTGCGGCGGATCGCCGTGAGGTCGACGCGCTGGCCGCGATGCATCATCTCCCCCGTCGGCAGCGAGTGCTTGATGAACACCTCGTCCACCGTCTGCAGGTAGAATTCCGCCGTCAGGTCCATCACCGCGTTGTACTCGTCGTAGAAGCCGCGGTGCTTGTCGGCCGAGTCCCCGTCATCCTTGACGAGGTGCCAGAAGAACTCCTTGTGGGCGGTCATGTGCCGGTCGAGATTCATCGACATGAAGCCGGTCAGCTGCAGGAACCCCGGATAGACCGGCCGCATGAAGCCCGGCTGCGGGAAGGGCACCGCCATGATGACGTTGTCGCGGAACCAGTCGATGCCCTTTTCCTGCGCCAGCCGGTTGACCGCCGTCGGGTTCTCCCGCGTGTCGATCGGCCCGCCCATCAACGTCATCGTCGCCGGCGCGCACGGATCCTCCGCCGCCTCCATCAGCGCCGTCGCCATGATCACCGGCACCGCCGGCTGGCAGACGCCGACGATATGCGTGTCAGGACCCAGGAAGTGCAGCATCTCGATCAGGTAGTCGACATAGTCGTCGAGGTCGAAGCGGCCCTCGGTGATCGGCACCTTGCGGGCATCGGTCCAGTCGGTGATGTAGACGTCCGCATAGGGCAGCAGCGCCTCCACCGTGCCGCGCAGCAGCGTGGCGTAGTGGCCGGACATCGGCGCGACGATGAGGATCCGCGGATCCGGGCCGTGCCGCGCCGGCAGGGCGCGCTCGAAATGCAGCAGCCGGCCGAAGGGCTTCTCCCAGACCACCTTGTCCTGCACCGGCACGCGCTGGCCCCCGACCACGGTCTCGTACAGGCCGAACTCCGGCTTGCCGTAGACCCGGGTGCTGCGCTCGAACACTTCCGCGGCGGCGGCGATGGATCGCCCGGCGTGGGTGTGGGACATCGGGTTGAGCGGATGCTGGTAGAACAGGCGCGTGGCGTCCGCCATGGCCCGCAGCGGCACGATGGCCGCGTGGTTCATTTCGTAGAAATGGTACAACATCAGTCGCCGATCTTCTCCCGGAGTGACATCGAATATAGCAATTAATGCTGCAATGCACAAACTGGGCGACCGGTTGCCGTGGATCGCCCTGCCGTCAAAGCCATTTCACCATCGCCGGCCTGCCCGTGACTGGCGTTTCCGGCGGGGCGCTTGGGTCCGGCCGTAGCGGCAGGTCCGGCGCGAAGCCGAGATGACGATAGAATGACGCATCGTCGCCCCGGCCGACAGGGCCGCAGAGCGCCAGCGCGCGATGGCCGAACCAGCGTGCCCGCAGCGTCACAGCCACCAGCAGCGCCGACCCGACGCCCCGCCCGCGATGCCCCGGCGCGACCCGGTGCTCGACCAGCCGGTAGACCGGCCCCGCGCCGGCCGCGGCGGCATAGCCCGCCACCTCGCCCCCGCGTTTAGCGACGGCCACATACACCTCGTGGGCGAGGATCAGGCGGATGAAATCCGGCATGTCCGGCGGCGGTTCGCCCGGCTCGCCGGACGCCTGCCGGATCGAAAGCAGCACCTCTGCCTCGCCCGGCTCCATCATCCGCAGCCGGTAGCCCTTCGGGCCCATGCCGCGGAACGGCTTGCGCCCGGAGAGCGGGGCGGCCGGCGCGGCCATCTCAGGCGTCGTGGCCCTCGACGATGACCATCTCGGCATCGGCGCAGCGCTGCCGGATCGCCGCCGCCTTCTGGTACTGCTCGCTGTCGTAGCAGGCCTTGGCGGTCTCGACGCTCTCGAACTCGATGACCACGTTGCGCTGGCGCACCGGGCCCTCGAGCGGCACGTATCGCCCGCCGCGCGCCAGGAACTTCGCGCCGAACTGCTGGAAGGCCGGCGCCGCGGTCGCGACGTAATCCTTGTAGGCCTCGGCATCGTGTATGTCGACGCGAGCGATCCAGTAACCCTTGGCCATCCGTTCCTCCTCGGTTTGTCCTCGTCTGCCGGACCGGCCGGCGGGGGTAGTCAGGCCGCGGCGCGGGGCGCGCCCATCTCGGCGAGGATGGTTTCCGCCGCCCCGCGCGGGTCGGCGGCCTCGACGATCGGCCGCGCCACGACGAGATGCGAGGCGCCGGCGGCCAGCGCCTCGGCCGGGGTGGCGACGCGCTTCTGGTCGCCGGCGGCGGCGCCGGCCGGGCGGATGCCCGGCGTCACGATCGCCATGTCGGGCCCGAGCAGGGCGCGCATCGCGGCCGCCTCGGAGACCGCCGACACGATGCCGCCCATGCCGATGTCGCGCGCCTGCGTCGCCCGCAGCCGCACCAGGTCGGCGACGCCCAGGGCGTAGCCCGCCTCCTTCAGATCGGCTTCGTCGAGCGAGGTCAGCACGGTGACGCCGAGCAGCGTCAGCTCGTTGCCCTGCGCCGCCGCGACGGCGGCCCTCATCGCATGCGGATAGGCGTGCAGGGTCAGCATCGACGCGCCCAGCCCAGCGGCGGATTCGACGCCCTTGGCCACGGTGTTGGGAATGTCGAGCAGCTTGAGGTCGAGGAACACCTTCTTGCCGGCCCGGGCGAGTTCGCCCACCAGCGGCAGGCCGCCGCCATAGGCCAGCTGGTAGCCGATCTTGTACCACAGCACCGTATCGCCCAGCTGCTCGACGATCCTCTCCGCCGCGCCGCGGGTCGGCACGTCGAGGCCGACGATCAGCCGGTCGCGCGCGCCATTCTGCCAGTCTGTCATTGATCCTCGGGGTCTGGGGGAATGTCGACCGTCACCGTGGTGCCGGAGGTGTTGGCGTTGACGTCGAGCCGCGCGCCGAGCCCGCGCACCAGCGATACCGCGATCCGGCCGCCCAGTCCGCGCTGCGCTTCCCGCGCGCGGCGGCGGCGCATCGCCTGCTCGCCCGCCTCGACCACGGCGCTGCCGTCGCCCGCCTCGCCGGCACGGCCCATTCCCATCGCGTCGGCAATCTCGCGCGCGGTGTTGGGCGCTTGCGCGGCGCTCGCCTCGGCGGCAGCCTCGCGGACCGCCGCGACCGCCTCGGCGTCGACCGGCGCTGGTTCCCGGGCGCCGCCATAGGGCCAGTCGCTGCCCTCCGGCAGGCCGATCCCGTCGTCGGTGACGGTCATCCGGATGACGCCGGACGACAGCATCTTCAGCCGTGCCTCGACCAGCCCCTCGTCGCGGCCCGCGAAGGCATGCTTGAGGGCGTTGGTCAGGAGTTCGGAAAACAGCAGCCCGACCCGGGCGGCCCGCTCGACGCCTACCTCGATGGCGTCGCAGTCGACATTGACTCGCACCGAGCGGCGCCCGTCCAGATGGCCGATGGTCGAGGCGATGCGGCTGACATAGGCGCCGAGCGGCAGGCGCTTGGACCGCGCCGAGCCGACGCCGGCCTCGGTCATCTCCTGGTAGAGCAGCTGCAGGCTCTCGATCCGGCGGGCCAGCGCATGGAAGGACTCCTCGCTGGTATTGCTGCGCGCCTGCATGCGGATCATGCCGATGATCATCGCCAGGTGGTTCTTCACCCGATGCTGGATCTCGCCGAGCGCCGCGTCGAGTTCCCCGGCCGGATCGTCATCGACGGCTTCGCTGAGGTCGGCACCCTCGCTCATGTCGCGTTGCACGCCGAGGAAGCACTGCAGCTTGCCGTCGTCGTCGTAGAGCGGCGTGATCATCAGCCGGTTGAGGAACTTGGTGCCGTCGGCCCGGTAGTTGACGATGTCGACCGACACGTCGCGCTGGGCGCTCAGCGCCTCGCTGATCTGGCGCACATGCGCCGGGTCGGTCTCGTCGCCCTGCAGGAAGCGGCAGTTGCGCCCGATGGCCGCCTCGACGCTGTAGCGGGTGATCGTCTCGAAGGCGCGGTTGGCGTAGACGATCGGGTTGCCGTCGAGATGCGGATTGGTCAGGACCAGCGCCAACGGCACTTTCGCCAGCGCTGCCGCACTGACCCCGGCGGGCATCGCGTTGGCGCCCGCCTGCTCTCGTTCCTGGTGACCCATCGCTCTCCGCCGCCGCACTGCCCTTCGGCCCGTCGCAGGCTTGAGGTCGCGCCGGGACGAACACCGCCAGTTTAGCGCCTCCGGCATGCCCGGCAAGGCAAGGTTGCGCAGCCGGCACACGGTGCGACAATTCTGCAACCGGCGCCGCGGTGCCTCAGTGCGCCTCTTCCCAGTTACCGGCAGCCTTGGCGTCGACCTCGAGCGGTACCGAGAGGTCGACCCGCGGGTGGGCCGCCTCCGCCATCACCTGCCGGATGACCGGCAGCGTCGCCTCCACCTCGTCCTCCTCGACCTCGAAGACCAGCTCGTCATGCACCTGCAGCAGCATCCGAGCCGAAAGGCCCGCCTCCGCCAGCGCCGGCTCCATGCGGATCATGGCGCGGCGGATGATGTCGGCGGCGGTTCCCTGGATCGGCGCGTTGATCGCGGCGCGCTCGCAGAAGGCGCGCACCGAGGGGTTGGGCGACTTGATGTCGGGATAGTGCACCCGCCGGCCGAACAGCGTCTCGACGTAGAGATGTTCCTTGGCGAAGGCCTTGGTGGAATCCATGTAGTCGCGGATGCCCGGGAAGCGCTCGAAATACCGCTTGATGTAGAGCCCGGCCTCGTCGCGCGGGATCGCCAGCTGGTTGGCGAGGCCGAAGGCGGAGATGCCGTAGATGATGCCGAAATTGATCGCCTTGGCGCGCCGCCTAACCTCGGCCGGCATCCCCTCCACCGGCACGCCGAACATTTCCGACGCGGTCATGGCGTGGATGTCGTGGCGCTGGCGGAAGGCGTCCTTCAGCTGCGGTATGTCGGCGATATGGGCGAGGATCCTCAGCTCGATCTGGCTGTAGTCGGCCGAGACCAGCAGCTTGCCGGGCGGCGCGACGAAGGCGGTGCGGATCGCCCGCCCCTCCTCGGTGCGCACCGGGATGTTCTGCAGGTTCGGCTCGGAGGAGGAGAGCCGCCCGGTGGTCGTCGACGCCATGGCGTAGCTGGTGTGGATCCGGCCCTCGCGGTCCATGTGCGCCGGCAGCGTGTCGGTATAGGTGCCCTTGAGCTTGGCCAGCTGGCGCCAGTCGACGATGCGGCGCGGCAGCTCGTGGCCCTCGGCGGCGAGCTCCTCAAGCACCTTCACGTCGGTCGACCACTGGCCGGTCTTGGTCTTGCGCCCGCCCGGCAGGCCGAGCTTGCCGAACAGGATGTCGCCCAGCTGCTTGGGCGAGCCGGGATTGAACGCCTCGCCGGCCAGCTCGGCGATCTCCGCCTCGAGCCCCGCCAGCTTCTGCGCGAAGCGGCCGGACAGCCGCGACAGGATCTGCCGGTCGGTGGTGATGCCGCGCTCCTCCATGCGCGCCAGCACCGGCACCAGCGGCCGCTCCAGCCGCTCGTAGACCGAGGCGAGGCCCTCGGCCGCCAGGCGCGGCTTCAGCACCAGCCACAGCCGCAGCGTCACGTCGGCATCCTCGGCGGCGTATTCGGTCACCTTGTCGATCGGGCAGCTGGCGATCGCCTTGAGGCCGCGCCCCGACCCGCACAGCTCCTTGTAGGAGATCGGCTTGTGGCCGAGCAGCCGCTCGGACAATTCGTCCATGCCGTGGCCCTCGAGCGAAGCCGAGGCATCGAGGGCGTAGGAGATCAGCATCGTGTCGTCGAAGGGCGCGACGGTGATGCCGTGGCGCCGCAGGACGAGATAGTCGAACTTGATGTTCTGGCCGATCTTGAGGATCGCCGCGTCCTCCAGCACCAGCTTCAGCAGGGCCATCGCCTCGGCGAACGGCACCTGCGGCCCGATCTCCTCCTCGACCTTCTTGTCGGACAGGAGATCGGCCTCGCCGGACGGCGAGACGTGGGCGAGCGGCAGGTAGGCCGCCCGGCCGGCCCTGGTGGCGAAGGAGACGCCGATCAGGTCGCCGCTCATCGCCGACAGCGACGAGATCTCGGTGTCGACGGCGAGGATGCCGGTCTGGCGCGCCTCGTCCATCCAGGCCGCGAGCGTCGCCGCGTCGCGGATCGTCACGTAGGCGCTGCGGTCGAAGACGGAATTCGCCGCCGCGGCGCGGCGGCTCTCCGCCAGGCCTGCAGGGGTGAGGCTCAGCTGTGCCGCGCCCGCCGGAGCCGGTGCGGTGGCCGGATCGAGGTCGGGGCCGCGGGCCGGGCCTTCGACGGCGATCTCGGCCTGCGCCACCTCGCTGGCGTCGGTGCCGAGCCTGGCCGCGACGCGCCGCGTCAGCGTGACGAACTCCATCGCCTTGAGGAAGGCGACGAGCTTCTCGCCGTCCGGCTCGTGGATGAACAGATCGTCCAGCGGCACGTCGAGCGGGGTGTCGCAGTCGAGCGTCACCAGCTGCTTCGACAGCCGCGCCTGATCGGCGAAGGCGATAAGGTTCTCGCGCCGCTTCACCTGCTTGATCTCGCCGGCCCGCGCCAGCAGCGTCTCGAGGTCGCCGAACTCCTCCAGCAGCTGCGCCGCCGTCTTCGGCCCGATGCCGGGCACGCCCGGGACGTTGTCGGACGTGTCCCCGACCAGCGCCTGCAGGTCGATCATCTTCTCCGGGAAGACGCCGAACTTCTCGCGCACCTCGTCGCGGCCGAGCCGCTTGTCCTTCATCTGGTCGTAGAGCACGACGCCCGGTCGGATCAGCTGCATCAGGTCCTTGTCGGAGGACACGATGGTGACGTCGCCGCCGGCCTCGATCGCCCGGCACGTATAGGCGGCGATGAGGTCGTCGGCCTCGTAGCCCTGCTTCTCGATGCAGGGCAGGTCGAAGGCGCGCACCGCCTCGCGGATCAGCGCGAATTGCGGCACGAGGTCTTCCGGCGGTGCGGTGCGGTTGGCCTTGTACTCGGAATAGAGCTCGTTGCGGAACGTCGTCGAGGAATGGTCGAAGATCACCGCGAAATGCGTGGGCGCCACGCCCACCGACGTCTCGCGCGACTCCTCGACGAGTTTCCACAGCATGTTGCAGAAGCCGGCGACCGCCCCGACGGGCATGCCGTCGGACTTGCGGCTGAGCGGCGGCAGCGCGTGATAGGCCCGGAAGATGTAGGCCGAGCCGTCGACGAGGAAGAGGTGGTCGCCCTTGTTCATGCGCCGGTGGTATCGCGGGTCTTCGCGCAAGTCCATCGGCCGTGTCGTGACTCTGGCCGGCGCCCGGATCGGCCGGGACCCGGTCGTGGACTTTCGCGATCGGGAGAGGCGGGGCGGTTCCGCCGACTGCCGACGACCAGGCCACTGAGCACGAAAATTGACCTTGCGTCAGTCAAACCCTCTTGCGTTTCGCCACTACTCTGTGTTTGTTACCGTCGGTTAATAAATCTTCACGCCGTTGTGACGAACGCGCGCGAGCGCGGTCTTGATTTCCCTATGGGCGAGTCGCATCTTGCTGGGGACGGCATCAACGGTGCCGTGTTCGGCCATAGCACGTCCCCCGCTCTGGGCCGAATTAGAGCGATCCGGTCCTCTTTCCCCCTCTCCGGGACCGTCGCTCGCAGAAAGCAAGGGAGTCGTCGCGGTGTATCCCCCTCCAGGCCGCGGCGGCTCTCTTTGCTTTTGAGGATATCCCTCCATTCTTGCGTGACCGCCCGACGGTCTTCCGGCGTCACGTTTGCCCGCGATCTGCCGATGCCGCCGTCATCGGCGGTGGAAACGGCCGCCCGTTCCGGTCTGCGCCCTTGATTCCCCGGCCCTTGGTCCTCTAGGCATGGCATTCTCGACGCGCCCGCCCGCGGCTCCGCGCGACGGCAGACGTCCTCGACCTTCTCCCGGGATCCCACGCCATGTCCAAGCTCGACAGTGTCCTTGCCTGTCTCGACCTCAATCTCGACCGCTCGGTCGACCGGCTGAACGACCTCCTGCGGATTCCCTCGATCTCCACCGATCCCGCCTACGCCGCCGACTGCCGGCGCGCCGCCGAATATCTGGCGGGTGACCTGTCGGCGATCGGCTTCGACGCGGCTGTGCGCGACACGCCGGGCCATCCGATGGTGGTCGCCCACCACCCCGGGCCCGACGGCGCGCCGCACGTCCTCTTCTACGGCCATTACGACGTCCAGCCGGTCGATCCGGTCGCGCTCTGGGATACCGACCCGTTCGAGCCGCGGATCGTCACCATGCCGGACGGCACGCAGCGGATCGTCGCCCGCGGCGCCGCCGACGACAAGGGCCAGCTGATGACCTTCATCGAGGCCTGCCGCGCCTTCAAGGCGGAGACGGGCGGTCTGCCCTGCGCGGTGACGATCTTCCTCGAGGGCGAGGAGGAATCCGGCTCGCCGTCGCTGCGCCCCTTCCTCGAATCCTACCGGGACGAGCTGACGGCCGACGTCGCGCTGGTCTGCGACACCAACATGTGGAACCGCGAGACGCCGGCGATCTCCACCGGCCTGCGCGGCATGGTCGGCGAAGAACTCACCATCAAGGCCGCCAGCCGCGACCTGCATTCGGGCTACTATGGCGGCGCGGCGCAGAATCCGGCGCGGGTGCTGGCGAAGATCCTCGCCGACATCCACGACGCCGACGGCCGGGTGACCATTCCGGGCTTCTACGACGGCGTCGACGAGCTGCCGGACGCGGTCCGCGCGGTCTGGGACGGACTCGGCTTTTCCGAAAAGGACTTCCTCGGCGAGGTCGGCCTGTCGGTGCCGGCCGGCGAGAAGGGCCGCTCGGTGCTGGAGCAGGTCTGGTCGCGGCCGACCGCCGAGTTCAACGGCATCGAGGGCGGCTACACCGGCGAGGGCTTCAAGACGGTGATCGCCGCCGAGGCGCGCGCCAAGATCTCGTTCCGCCTCGTCTCCCGCCAGGATCCCGAGCAGATCCGCGCCGCCTTCCGCCGGTTCGTCACCGAGCGCCTGCCGGCCGACTGCACCGCCGAGTTCGAGGAACACGGCGGCTCGCCGGCGATCCAGCTGCCCTTCGATTCGCCCTGGCTCGGCGCGGCCCGCACGGCGCTGTCGGATGAATGGCCGAAGCCCGCCGTGATGATCGCCATGGGCGGCTCGATCCCCGTGGTCGGCGAGTTCAAGGACCTGCTCGGCATGGAATCGCTGCTGATCGGCTTCGGCCTCGGCGACGACGCGATCCATTCGCCGAACGAGAAGTACGAGATGTCGTCCTTCCACAAGGGCCAGCGCTCCTGGGCGCGGGTCCTGGAGGCGCTCGGCAGCCGCGCGTCTTAAGGAAAGCTTAACGGATTGCCGGCAATCTGACTTATGAGGGGTACCGCACTTTCCCTGGGCGATGACTCGTCCGACGGGGAAGCGGGGTTAGACGGAAGGGCGCGGCGCCGAGGGGGTTGCCGCGCCCTTCTGCGTTTACAATCCTTTGGCCGAATGGTGCGGCTGTTGTCGCCGGGCAACGCTGCCGGCGCAAACATCGCGGACCCGCGCCAAAGCGAGCGATCCCGGATTGTCGATTACTCAGATTACCGTATGAACGAAGGACATCACGCGTCCTGCCGGCTCGACCGGCGAATGAAGAGACGCGGACGGCTGGAGTATCAGGACATGCGTATCGTCACCGCCGCCGTGGGCCTCGCCCTTCTGCTTGGCTCGAGCCTCGGCGCGGCTGCCGCGGACGTCTATGCCCCCTACGAGCCGGACGCGGCGCCGCCGGCGCCCGCGGCCTACGACTACGGCGACACCGATTTCGTCTTCTTCCTCGGAATCGGCGGTGTCGTGGTGCCGGAATATGACGGTGCCGAGGACTACCAGCTCAGCCCGCAGCCGATCATCAGCGTCGAGTATCTGAGCATCCCGGGCCTCGGCGCCTTCGGCGGCAAGGACGGCCGCGGCTTCTCGGTCGGTCCCTCCTTCGGCTATATCGGCGAGCGCGACGCCTCCGACTATGACGGCCTGGACGGGCTCGACGATGTCGACGCCACCTACGAACTTGGCGTCAAGGCCGGCTACGAGTGGGAGCATGCCGAGATCTACGGCGCGGTGCGCTATGCCTTCGGCGGCGCCGACGGCTTCGTCGGCGACATCGGCGCGAACCTGATCGCGCGGCCCACCGAGCGCATCGTGCTGAAGGCCGGCCCGACCGCCAGCTTCGCCTCGAGCGACTACATGGACGCCTATTTCGGCGTCACGACGTCGGAATCCTTCAACACCGGCGGCCGGCTCGCGCCCTACGATCCCGACGGCGGCTTCAAGAGCGTCGGCGTCGCGGCGTCGGCCCGCTACGAGGTGTTCACCGACTGGTTCGTCGATGCCGATGCCTCCTATTCGCGGCTGGTGGGCGACGCCAAGGATTCGCCGATCGTCGAAGAGGGCGACGCCAACCAGTTCACCTTCGGCCTCGGCATCTCCAAGCGCTTCTCGCTCGACCTCTGGTAAGGCTCCTGCGGGACCCTGCCATCGTCGCGCGGCGGTCGGGCTGGCCCTGCCGCATTGCTTAACGCCCCGTTAATTCGCCGCATTTAGGCTCCACCCCAGCGATCGCCTCGCCGCTTCGACCATGGCGGCGAGCCGGGCCGCGCCGACTTCGTCCGAAGGCCGGCAGGCCGGGGATCGAGTGGGGACAGGGTACCGGCACGCCGGCTTGCCCTTCGGACAAGGGCTGCAGATGGCTGCGAAACGGCACGAGCGAATCGAACCGACCTTTTCCGCGCCGGCCGACGACGAGTTCCGGATCAGCGCCGAGGACCGGGCCGTGCCACCAGCCGCCAACGACATCCGCCGGAAAGCCTCCCGCAAGTCCGCCAAGGCCGGGGCCGCGTCCGGCAGCCGCGATGCGCCGCGCCGCGGCCGTGCCTCCCGTTCGGGCGGCGGGGGCGGTGGCCGGCGGCGCCGCAGCTTCATCGGACACCTGTTCCGGCTGTTCGTGCTTCTGGGGATGGTCGGCGGTCTCGCCGTGGCGGCCCTCGTCGGCTACGTCGCGGTGAAGCTGCCGCAGGAGGCCTGGGCAATCCCGGACCGGCCGCCCAACGTCAAGATCGTCTCCGTCGCCGGCGACGTCCTCGCCAATCGCGGCCTCACCGGCGGCAAGGCCGTCGCCCTCGACGAGATCAGCCCCTACGTTCCGCAGGCCGTCATCGCCATCGAGGACCGCCGCTTCTACGACCATTACGGCATCGACCCGGTGGGCATCGTCCGCGCGTTCTTCGAGAACATGGCGGCCGGCGAGACCGTGCAGGGCGGCTCGACGCTGACCCAGCAGCTGGCGAAGAACATCTTCCTCAGCCCCGAGCAGTCGCTGGAGCGCAAGCTGCAGGAGGCGGTGCTGGCGCTCTGGCTGGAGCACCAGTTCACCAAGGACCAGATCCTCGAGATGTATCTCAACCGGGTCTATTTCGGCTCGGGGGCGACCGGCATCGAGGCGGCGGCGGGGCGCTATTTCGACAAGCCCGCGTCGGAACTCGACCTCTCCGAGGCGGCATTGCTCGCCGGCCTGCTCAAGGCGCCCTCGCGGCTGTCCCCGGCAAGGGACCCCGAGGCCGCCAAGGCGCGTGCCGAAGTCGTGCTCGCGGCGATGCGCGACACCGGCTTCATCGGCGACGCCGAGTACGCCGACGCCAGGGCGCAGAAGCCGACCAAGGCGCGCAGCTACTGGAACGGGGCGGAGCACTATGCCGCCGACGTCGTGATGCGTGACATCCTCGACCTGGTGGGCGAGGTGAAGGAGGACGTGATCGTCGAGACGACGATCGATCTCGGCCTCGAGCGCGCCGCCGAGAAGGCGATCCGCACCACCGTCGACGGCGCCAAGCAGAATGTCAGCCAGGGCGCGCTCGTCGCCCTCGACGGCACCGGCGCGATCCGCGCCATGGTCGGCGGGCGGGACTACGCCCAGAGCCAGTTCAACCGCGCCGTCGACGCCAAGCGCCAGCCGGGCTCGACCTTCAAGCCCTTCGTCTACGCCGCGGCGATCGAGGCGGGCTGGCGCCCGGAGACGATGATCGAGGACGGCCCGGTCACGATCGGCAACTGGTCGCCGCAGAACTACGACAACCGCTTCCGCGGCCCGGTGACCCTCGCCGATGCGCTGCGGCAGTCGCTGAACACCGTCGCCGCGCGCCTGGTCGAGGCGGTCGGCGCGCCGGCGGTCATCGAGATGGCGAGCCGGCTGGGGATCGGGTCGACGCTGGTCGAGAACGCCTCGATCGCGCTCGGCACGTCGGAAGTCTCGCTGCTGGAACTGACCGGCGCCTTCGCCCCCTTCGCCAACGGCGGCTACCGGGCGACGCCGCATCTGGTCAACCGCGTCACCACCGAGGACGGGAAGGTGCTGTGGGAGCGCGGCGCCGAGGTGCCGCCGATCATTATCTCCCCCGAGGTGGTGGGGATGATGAACGCCATGCTGACGCGGGTGGTCGAGGCCGGCACCGGCCAGCGGGCTGCCCTCGAGGGCTGGCAGGCTGCCGGCAAGACCGGCACGACGCAGGATTTCAAGGATGCCTGGTTCGTCGGCTACACCGCCAACCTGATCACCGGCGTCTGGCTCGGCAACGACAACGGCGCCAACATGCAGAAGGTCACCGGCGGCACGCTGCCGGCCGAGGCCTGGCACGACTTCATGGTCGCCGCGCACGAGGGACTGCCGGCGACGCCGCTGCCGGGCGACTACCGCATCGGCGAGCAGGAGGCCCCGCTGACCGCCGACAGCGGCTATGGCGAGGGCGGCTACTACGACCCCGCCGCGCCCGACAGCGGCTATTATTACGACGAGGCGCCGGTGCCGCCGGGCGACATCCCGCGCGGGGCGATCGTCAGCGACGGCCCGCCGCCGCCGGGCGTGACGGTCGAGGGACGCGTCGGCGGTGGCGGTCGGGCCAGCGACGAGTCGCTGTTCCGGCGCATCTTCGGCGGTTAGGCCGGAGGTTACTGCCCCCCCGGACGCGATGCGGCCCCACCGGCAGGGCCGGCGGGGCCGAATTTCGTCTCGATCGGCGAAGAGTCGCTTGGCGTCAGAGAACGCCGATGAGCGACAGCACGATGGCGACCACGACGACCAGCCCGACGATATAGATGATGCTGTTCATGACTGAACTCCTGTTGCGGAACCCCGCGAAGGCTGGCCGGGCCACCCGCTCCGAGGTCATTACCGTCGGTAAAGCGCGCGAGGGCGGCTGCGGTTCCTTCGGCGGTCACGTTTCACGGCGCACCAGGCGCGGCGGTGGCTGCGGATGACGCTGCTCCTCACGAAACCGCGACCATCCGCCTTGCGCGCCGAAAACCCGGTTCATATATAGCCGCCAGCCCCGCAGAGCCTGTTTGTTCAACGGTTTTGGCCCCGCGGTGTTTCCAAGAATTCTGGGGGCTGCCCTTGGCGGAATGCCTCTTAGAGGGTCCCGGGTGGCTCGCTCGCAAAGGAGAATGCTCATGGCGAAGGTAATCGGAATCGACCTTGGCACCACCAATTCCTGTGTGTCGGTCATGGACGGCAAGACGGCGAAGGTGATCGAGAACGCCGAAGGCGCCCGCACGACGCCCTCGATGGTCGCGTTTACCGACGACGGGGAACGACTGGTCGGCCAGCCGGCGAAGCGCCAGGCAGTGACCAATCCCGAGAATACGCTTTTCGCGATCAAGCGCCTGATCGGCCGGACCTTCCAGGATCCGACCACGCAGAAAGACAAGGGCATGGTCCCTTACAAGATCGTGCGCGCCGACAATGGCGACGCCTGGGTCGAGGCCGAGGGGACCAAATATTCGCCCTCGCAGATCTCCGCGATGATCCTGCAGAAGATGAAGGAGACGGCGGAAGCCTATCTCGGCGAGAAGGTCGAGAAGGCGGTCATCACCGTTCCCGCCTACTTCAACGACGCCCAGCGCCAGGCGACCAAGGATGCCGGCAAGATCGCCGGCCTCGACGTGCTGCGCATCATCAACGAGCCGACGGCCGCGGCGCTCGCCTACGGCCTCGACAAGAACGACGGCAAGACCATCGCGGTCTACGACCTCGGCGGCGGCACCTTCGACGTGTCGGTGCTGGAGATCGGCGACGGCGTGTTCGAGGTGAAGTCGACCAACGGCGACACCTTCCTCGGCGGCGAGGATTTCGACATGCGTCTGGTCGACTACCTCGCGTCCGAGTTCAAGAAGGACCAGGGCATCGACCTGAAGAACGACAAGCTGGCTTTGCAGCGCCTCAAGGAGGCCGCCGAGAAGGCCAAGATCGAGCTGTCGTCCGCCTCGCAGACCGAGATCAACCTGCCGTTCATCACCGCCGACGCCTCCGGGCCGAAGCACCTGACCATGAAGCTGACGCGCTCGAAGTTCGAGAGCCTGGTGGATGATCTGGTGCAGCGCACGGTCGAGCCCTGCAAGGCGGCGCTCCGCGATGCCGGCCTGTCGGCTGCGGACATCGACGAGGTGGTTCTGGTCGGCGGCATGACCCGCATGCCCAAGGTCCAGGAGACGGTGAAGAACCTGTTCGGCAAGGAGCCGCACAAGGGCGTCAACCCGGACGAGGTGGTCGCCATGGGCGCCGCCATCCAGGCCGGCGTGCTGCAGGGTGACGTCAAGGACGTGCTGCTGCTCGACGTGACGCCGCTGTCGCTCGGCATCGAGACGCTGGGTGGCGTGTTCACCCGCCTGATCGACCGCAACACCACGATCCCGACCAAGAAGAGCCAGGTGTTCTCGACCGCCGAGGACAACCAGAACGCCGTGACCATCCAGGTCTACCAGGGCGAGCGCGAGATGGCCGCCGACAACAAGTCGCTCGGCCGCTTCAACCTCGAGGGCATTCCGCCCGCACCCCGCGGCGTGCCGCAGATCGAGGTCACCTTCGACATCGACGCCAACGGCATCGTCAACGTGTCGGCCAAGGACAAGGGCACCAACAAGGAGCAGCGGATCACCATCCAGGCTTCCGGTGGTCTGTCGGATGCCGACATCGAGCAGATGGTGAAGGACGCCGAAGCCAACGCCGAGACCGACAAGAAGCGGCGGGCGACCGTCGAGGCGCGCAACCAGGGCGAAAGCCTGCTGCATTCGGCCGAGAAGTCCCTCGCCGACTACGGCGACAAGGTCTCTGCCGATGACCGCGCGTCGATCCAGACGGCGATCGACGAGCTGCGCGCCGAGCTGCAGAACGAGGCGGCCGATGCCGACTCGATCCGCGCCAAGAGCGACCGGCTGGCGGAAGTGTCGATGAAGCTCGGCCAGGCGATGTACGAGGCCGCACAGGCCAGCGACGCCGCCGGCGAGGCGGGCGGCCAGGATGCCTCGGCATCGGGCAAGGACGACGTGGTCGACGCCGACTTCGAGGAAGTCGACGACGAGGACCGCAAGAAGTCGGCCTGACGCTCCAACACTCTTCGACAATCAAGAAGCCCCGGCGGACCATCCGCCGGGGCTTTTTCGTTTCCGGCGGCGGCTGCGCCAGGCCTTGTGGCGACTGCGCTGTTAACGCAATTTTCACCTTCCGCTTGCACGCTGGGTGGTCGGTAGTGCCAATGGACGGCGTTTCCAAGTCGGGGCTCCCGCGTATCGCGCTGCCCCCGCATCGGACCGGAGCTGCCGTGTATTTCCGCCTGTTCGACTGCTGGCGCTTCGTCGCCGCCATCCTCATCATGGCCTATCACTTCCTGTACACGGCGCCCTACGGCGCGGCGGCCGGCACCGAGTTCCTCGGCCGGCTGCTGCCGCTGCTCGACATGTTCTTCATGATCTCCGGCTTCTTCATCACGACGCGCTACGGCGGCGAGCTGCGCGGCGTCGCCGACTATCGCGGCTTCGTGCGGCGGCGGATCGCGCGGCTCTATCCGCTGCACGCCATCGTCACGCTGTTCTTCGTCGCCGTGGCGGTCGCCGCGATGCTCGCCGGCGCGGACAATTATCCCTGGGCGCGGGAGCTGGAGGCGGCGCCGCTGCATCTGCTCGCGGTACACGCGCTCGGCGCCACGGATCACCTGGCGCTCAACTACGTCTCCTGGTCGGTCAGCGCCGAGTTCTTCTGCTACGCGGCGTTTCCGCTGATCGTCGTCGCCATGCGCTGGAAGGGGCTGCCGGGGCTCTGCCTGTTCACCGCCTGCTGGATCGCCGGGCTCGAGCTCGCCTCGCGCTGGGGTGTCTTTCCGTCGGGCCACTGGACGACCGCCGACACGATGGGGGCCTACCGGGCATTTGCGGATTTCTGCATCGGCGCCTGCATCGCAAGTATCGTCGCCGGGCGCTCGCTGGATGTTCGCTCGCACGTGCCCGGCCTGGTGCTGCTCGCCGCGGCGGTCGGGGCAATGATCGGGCAGCTGCCGGCCTATCTGGTCCTGGCGCTGCTCGCCGGATCGCTGACCGCGACGGCGCTGGCCGAGACCGCGCGGCCGCACTCGACCAACGCCCTGCGCTTCGCCATGCCGGTGACGCGCGTATCCTTCGGCATCTACCTCTGGCACCCGGTGATGGAGTTCGTCTTCCTCACCGTCATCTGGGACCGCTGGGTCGGCCCGGCGGGCATCGTCGACTTCTACGTCTTCTGGTTGCTGCCGATGGCGGCGACGCTGGCGGTGGCGATGCTGTCGGACCGCTATCTGGAGAAGCGCTTCGGCGCGCTGATCGCCGGCCCGCGCCCGCGCCGGACGGGCGAGCCGCGGCTCGCCTCCGCCTGAATCCGGCCGATTCCTTTCCCGCTGCCGCTATGGTAACCCCCGGCGGCCATTCCTACATGCTGGGCTTGCGACGAAAGGCGTCACCGGCGCCGTCGACCGTTGCGACCAGCCTGCCGAACAACCGATGGAAGCGTGAATGAAGGCCGATTACTACGAGATGCTCGGCGTGTCCCGCGAGGTCGACGAAAAGGGACTCAAGGTCGCATTTCGCAAGCTCGCGATGCAGTATCACCCCGACAAGAACCCGGGTGACGCCACGGCGGAAGTGAAGTTCAAGGAACTCGCCGAGGCCTACGAAGTCCTCAAGGATCCCCAGAAGCGCGCCGCCTACGACCGCTTCGGCCACGCCGCCTTCCAGAACGGCGGCGGCGCCGCCGGGTTCCGGGGCGACTTCGCCTCGTCCATGGCCGACATATTCGACGATATCTTCGGCGAGATGATGGGCGGCCGCGCCCGTGCCGGCGGCCGAGGCGGCGGCGGCTCCGGCCGCGAGCGCGGCTCGGACCTGCGCTACAACATGGAGATCTCGCTGGAGGAAGCCTTTACCGGCAAGACCGCCGAGATCAGCGTTCCCACCACCATCCAGTGCGACGAGTGCACCGGCACCGGCGCCCGCCCGGGCACCAGCCCGCAGACCTGCCCGACCTGCGGCGGCGTTGGCCGCGTGCGCGCCGCCCAGGGCTTCTTCTCGATCGAGCGCACCTGCCCGAACTGCGAGGGGCGCGGCCAGGTCATCGCCGATCCCTGCCGCAAATGCGGCGGCGACGGCCGGCTGCCGGAGGAGCGCAAGCTCTCGGTGAACATCCCGGCCGGCATCGAGGACGGCACCCGTATTCGCCTCGCCGGCGAGGGGGAGGCGGGGCTGCGCGGCGGCCCGGCCGGCGACCTCTACATCTTCCTGTCCGTGCGCCCGCACGAGTTCTTCCAGCGCGACGGCGCGGACCTGTTCTGCAAGGCGCCGATGTCGATGATCACCGCCGCCCTGGGCGGCCATTTCGACGTTAACACGCTCGACGGCGCGACCACCCGGGTCAAGGTTCCCGAGGGCACCCAAACCGGCAAGCAGTTCCGCGTCCGCGGCAAGGGCATGCCGGTGCTGCGCTCGACGCAGGTCGGCGACCTGTTCATCCAGGTGACGATCGAGACGCCGCAGAACCTCTCCCGGCGCCAGCGCGAGTTGCTGGAGGAGTTCGAGGAATTGTCGTCCTCGGAGACCTCGCCGCAGTCCAACGGGTTCTTCGCCCGCATGAAGGAATTCTTCGAGGGCTTGAGCGAGACCTGAGATGCGCCATGTGCGAGGGGGTGAGGCGCTGACACCTTCGGTGTCGTGACTTCGTAACAGTGCTGGGCGACATTGGACCGGCGGGCAGGTGGCGCCGCACGAGGGGAGTACCGCGAGTGTTGGTAACGCCTGAGCCGCGGCTCCCGCAGCGGACCCGCCCGCGCCGGAAGGTCAGCGACGAGGCCCGCTTCTTCAGGGGCTGGCTGCAGCGGCCTTTGGTGATGGGCGCGGTGTCGCCGTCCTCGCGGGCCCTCGGCCGGGTCATGGCGGCCTACGTCCCCGATCCGACAGGCTTCGACGACACCTCGCTGGTCCTGGAACTCGGTCCCGGCACAGGGGTGGTCACGAAGTGCCTGATCGAGCGCGGCGTCCCCGAATCCGCACTGGTCCTGGTCGAGTACTCGCAGGAATTCTGCGTGCTTCTGCGCTCTCGCTTTCCGGCCGCCCGCGTCATCCAGGGCGATGCCTATGCCGTCCACGAGACCTTGCGCGAGCTCCTCAAGGGTCGCCGGCTCGAGGCGGTGATCTCCGGCCTGCCGCTGTTCACCAAGCCCGACGCCATGCGCGAGGACGTGGTCGGCGGCGCGCTGCGCCAGATGCCGGCAGGCGCGCCCTTCATCCAGTTTTCCTACGCGCTGACCGTGCCGGTGAAGCCCGAGCGCATCGGCGCACGGCTGGAGACCAGTCCCTGGATCAAGCGCAACCTTCCGCCGGCGCGGGTGTTGGTCTACCGCGCGGCGGACGGGCAGCCGGCAGCAATCAAGGCAAGGGCGGGACTGTCATGGAGACGAATGGCGAAGTGAAGGATGCGGGTGGCGGCGACTGGGCGCGCTTCTTCGCCACCTGGGTGAAGCATCCGGTCAAGATGGGCGCCGTCGCGCCCTCGAGCCCGTCCTACTGCGCGATGATGGTCCGCCACGCCACCACGGCGCTGGACGGTCCGATCCTCGAGCTCGGACCCGGCCTCGGCGTCGTCACCCGGGCTTTGCTGGGCGCCGGCGTCGCCCCGGAACGGATCACCTCGATCGAATACGACGCCGAGTTCGCGCGCGAGCTGAAGCAGCGATTCCCGAAGGTCAACGTGATCCAGGGTGACGGCTTCGACCTCGACCGGACGCTGGGCGCGCGCCGCGACGAGAAGTTCGCCGCCATCCTCTTCGCCATTCCGATCGTCAGCTTCTCGCAGGCCAGGCGCCAGGCGCTGTTCACCGACTATTTCTCGCGGCTTCGGCCGGGCGGCAATCTCACCCAGCTCTCCTATCTCTGGAAGCCGCCGGTCGAACCGGTGAAGGGCGTCTTCACCGTCTCGCACTCGCCGATCGTCTGGAGCAACATCCCGCCGGCCCGAGTCTGGGTCTACGACCAGGACACGGCCTCGGCGACCGGGGCCGCAGCGCATTGACCGTCAACATCCTCGTCGTGCCCGGCGCGCTGCGCCTCGCCTCCCACAACCGCCGGCTGGCCGCCGAGGCGACGCGGATGCTGGCGATGTCCGATGCGGTGGTGACGCTGCTCGACCTCGCCGACTATCCGCTGCCGATCTATGACGGCGACCACGAGGAAGAGCAGGGCGTGCCGCAGAATGCCGTGCTGCTGGCGCAGCGCATCGCCGCCCAGGACGGGCTGCTGCTGGTCAGCCCGGAATACAACCACTCGCTGACGCCGCTGATGAAGAACACCATCGACTGGGTCAGCCGGGTCCGGAAGGTGCAGGGACGGCCGGTCCAGCCCTTCAAGGGCATCGTCGCGGGCCTCGCCTCGACGTCGACCGGCCGCTTCGGCGGCATGCGCGGGCTGGAGGCCTTGCGCATCGTCCTGCGGGCGCTGAATGCCGAAGTGCTGACCGAGCAGTGCACCGTGCCGAATGCGGCAGCGAGTTTCGACGAGACCGGCCGGCTCGCCGACGACGTTGCGCGCACCGCGCTGGAGGCGCTGGTCGACAAGCTCCTCGACACCTCCCGCAGTCTCGGCCGGCACGTCTGAGGCCGGGCCGCAGCGGGAGCGCACACCCTGCTGCGGCGACGGAACGCGGTTCGGCCTGTACCGTTGTGGGAGTAGCTTCTCTCGCCGCAAAGGGAGACCTGGCCATGACCGTCGATCCTGCTTCCCGCCGTCCCTCGCTCGGGGGCCCCGCCGGGCTAGCCGAGCGCTACCTCCACGATCACTGGAAGTTCTATGCGTTCCAGGGCGCGCTGATGATCGGCGTCGGCCTGCTGGCGCTGCTGGCGCCCTGGGCCGCGACCCTCGCCTCGACGCTGTTCTTCGGCTGGCTGCTGGTCTTCGGCGGCATTGTCGGCACCGTCTCGGCCTTCCGGGCCCGCGGCGCGCCCGGCTTCTGGTCGAACCTCGTCCTTGCGGTGCTCGCCCTGCTGCTCGGCCTCGTCATCATCTACGACCCCTTCGCGGGTTCGGTGACGCTGACCTGGATGCTGGCGCTGTATTTCCTCATGTCCGGCATCATCAACATCGCCATCGCCCAGGCGGTGCGCGCCTCGACCGGCCGCTTCTGGCTGCTCGTCGTCTCCGGCGTGATCAACATCGCGCTGGCGATCTTCCTGGTGATGGGCCTGCCGGGCACCGCGGTCTGGGCGATCGGCCTGTTCCTCGGCGTCTCCTTCATCAGTTCAGGCGTCGCCTTGCTGCTCGCCGCGCTGGATGCGCGGGGCGGCCGGCCCGCCCGCCGCGTCTGAGCCGATGAGCGGAGCCCCCGATCCGGCCATGGAGCGCCTGATGGCACGATACGGCGCCGAAACCTATGCCGAGGCGCTAGGCCTTGACCTTGCACGCAACACCCCGATGCCGCTGTTCTTCTGGCTGGTGGCGGCCAATTTGTTCTCCGCGCGGATCGGCGCGGAGCAGGCGCTGCAGGCGGCCCAGGCGCTGAAGAAGGCGGGCCTCACCACCGCCGAGCGGATGGCGGAAGCCAGCTGGACCGAACGGGTGCGCATCCTCAACCGCAACGGCTATGCCCGCTTCGACGAGAAGACCTCGACCTTCCTGAAGGACATGGCCGACCGCTGCCTCGAGGCCTATGGCGGCGACCTGCGCAAGCTGCGCGAGGCGGCAGGCCGCGATCCCGCCGCGGAGCGCCGGCTGCTGAAGGAGTTCAAGGGCATCGGCGACGTCGGGGCCGACATCTTCTTCCGCGAGGCGCAGCTTGCCTGGGACGAGCTCTACCCCTTCGCCGACGCCCGCGCGCTGGAAGCCGGCCGGCGGCTGGGCCTCGGCGCGAATGCGGCCGAACTCGCCGCCCATGTCGAGCGCCGGGCGTTTCCGGCGCTGCTGTCGGCGCTCGTCAGGGCCGATCTCGACAAGGCGCTGGACGAGATCGCCGCCGCCTGAGATTAAGGCTCAGACGTGCTGGCCGCCATTGATGTGCAGCTCGGCGCCGTTGACGTAGGACGCCTGGTTCGAGCACAGGAAATAGATCACGTCGGCCACCTCCGCCGTCTGGCCAAGCCGGCGCAGCGGGATGTCGTCGATCATCTTCTCGGTGCCCGGCGACAGGATCGCCGTCTCGATCTCGCCCGGCGCGATGGCGTTGACCCGAATGCCCGACGGCCCGAAATCGGCCGCCATCTCGCGAGTCAGCGAGTTGAGCGCTGCCTTCGACGTGGCGTAGGCGGTGCCGGCGAACGGGTGCACCCGGCTGCCGACGATCGAGGTGACGTTGACGATCGAGCCGCGCGCCGCGGCGAGTTCCTTCACCAGGCCGCGCGCCAGCATGATCGGCGCAAAGAAGTTCACCTGGAAGACGTCCCGCCAGACATGCATCGGGGTGCGGATGGAATCGAGCCGCGTCCCGGCCTCGGCCTTCGGCGAGATCGCGGCGTTGTTGACCAGCGCATGCAGCTCGGAGCCGTTGGCCTCGAGGCGGCGGCGGATCTCCGAGATGGCGTAGCCGACGTCTTCCTGGTCCGACAGGTCGACGCGGATGTGGTCCTCCGGTCCCGCCGGCCACGGGCAGTTGTCGGCGAATTCCTGGCGCGAACAGGTGATCACGCGCCAGCCCTCGCGGGAGAAGCGCTTGACGGTCGCGTGGCCGATGCCCCGCGAGGCACCTGTCAGGACCAGCGTCTTGCGGTCGTCGCCTGGTGTCTGCGACATCGGCGGATCTCTTTCCGGTTGGACGCGCCGGCGATTGCCATCACGCGTCGATCAAGGCAATGCGAGCGGCCGGGGCGCCGGTTGCTTTTAGCATGAGTGGCGGGCCATCTGGCACGATGTGAGGGCAAGCGGCGAAAATGTCGAGTGGCCAAGCGGTGAACGGAGAGTGCGGATGATCGTGAAGTTGCTTTGGCGCGGCCTGCTGGCCGGCCTCATCGGACTCGCGCCGCTCCCGGCTGCCGCGGCGGACCCCGACCCCACCGACTGGCCGGCGGTCGTGGCCGAGGCCGAAGGGCAGACCGTCTATTTCAACGCCTGGGGCGGCTCGTCGGCGATCAACGACTACATCGCCTGGGCCGCCGGGGAGGTGAAGCGCCAGTTCGGCGTCACGCTCCAGCACGTCAAGCTCGAGGATACCGCGACCGCCGTCGCCAAGGTCGTCGCCGAGAAGGCCGCGGGCCGCGACGAGGGCGGCTCGGTCGACCTGATCTGGATCAACGGCGAGAACTTCGCGTCCATGCAGGAGCAGGGGCTGCTGGCCGAGGGCTTTGCCACCCGCCTGCCGAACTGGCGCTATGTCGATACCGGCAACCCGAGCATCACCACCGACTTCACCGTGCCGACGCTCGGCCAGGAATCGCCCTGGGGCGGCGCCAAGATGGTGTTCTTCACCGACCCCGCGCGCACCGGGCCGATCGACGACATGCCGGACGACACCGACGCGCTGCTCGCCTGGGCCAAGGAACATCCCGGCCGCTTCTCCTATCCTGCGCCGCCGGATTTCGTCGGTTCGAGCTTCCTGAAGCAGGTACTGATCGAGCAGATCGAGGACGCCGCGCTGCTCGCCGAACCGGTTGACGACGCCACCTTCGAGACCGTGACCGCGCCGCTCTGGCAATGGCTGGACGAGATCCGGCCGGCGCTGTGGCGCGAGGGCCGGGACTATCCGCAGAACTACCCGGCGATGAAGCAGCTCCTCGCCGATTCCGAGCTCGACATCATCTTCGCCTTCAACCCGGCGGAAGCCTCGGCGGCGATCGCCGCCGGCGAACTGCCGGACACCGTCCGCTCCTTCACCTTTCCGGGCGGCACGCTCGGCAACACGCATTTCGTCGCCATTCCCTACAATTCCAGCGCCAAGGCCGGGGCGATGGTGGTCGCGAACTTCCTGCTCTCGCCGGCGGCGCAGATCCGCAAGGAAGACCCCAAATTCTGGGGCGACCCGACGGTTCTGAAGCTGGACAGCCTGCCGGAGGCCGACAGGGAAGCCTTCGCGGCCATCGACCGCGGGGTCGCGACGCTGTCCCCCGATGAGCTCGGCCCGGTCCTGCCTGAGCCGCACCCCTCCTGGATGACCCGCATCGAAGAAGAGTGGACGAAGCGCTACGGCAGTTGAGCCGGCAGGGCCAAAGCGCCATGCGGGGCCTGGCGCTTCCCTGGCTTATCGCGCTTCTGCTGGCGGCTCCCGTCGCCGTCGGAATGGCGGGCGTCGCGCTGCCGGCCTTCGGTTATCTGCCGGCACTCGGCGGCGACGGGCTTTCGCTTGAGCCGTTCCGTCATCTCGTCGCGGAGCCGGGCCTTGCCGCATCGGTGGGGCTGAGCCTTGCCTCCGGCCTGCTCACCACCCTCGTTTCGGTCGCCGGCGTCGCGATCTTCCTCGCCGCCTTCTTCGGCACGCCGGCCTTCCGCGCCGCCCGCCAGGGCCTGGCGCCGCTGCTCGCCGTGCCGCACGCCGCCGCCGCCTTCGGCCTGCTCTTCCTCATCGCGCCGTCCGGCCTGGTGTTCCGGCTGGCCGGGCCCCTGCTGGGGCTGGACCGGCCCCCAGACCTGCTGATCGTCGGCGATCCCCTGGGCCTGTCGATGATGGCGGCGCTGGTCGCCAAGGAAATGCCGTTCCTGCTGCTCGTCGCCTTCGCCGCCCTGCCGCAGGCCGAGCCCGAGCGGCGGATGCAGCTGGCGCGCTCGCTCGGCTACGGGCGGATGGCGGCGTTCCTGCTCACCGTTTGGCCGACGGTCTACCGGCAGATCCGCCTGCCGGTCGTCGCCGTCGCGGCCTTCGCCTCCTCGGTCGTCGACGTCGCGATGATCCTCGGCCCCTCGACGCCGGCGCCGCTGGCGGTGCGCCTGCTCTCCTGGATGAACGACCCGGACCTTTCGCAGCGCTTCGTCGCCTCGGCGGGCGCGCTGCTGCAGCTGGCCGTGACGCTCGCCGTGATCCTCGCCTGGCTCGGCCTGGAGCGGCTGGTTCTGGCCGCCCGCCGGCGATGGTCGCGATCCGGCCGGCGCTTCGCCGCGGACCGGGCGGCCCGGCGGCTCGCGGCCCTGCCCGTGGCGCTGTCCGGCCTGGCGGTGGTCGTCGGCCTGCTTCTCCTGGTCCTGTGGTCCTTCGCCGGCTTCTGGGCCTTTCCCGATCTCGCGCCGGCCGAACTCACCCTGCGCAGCTGGCAGCGGGCGCTCGCCGGCGCCACCGGACCGCTCTGGACGAGCTTCGTCGTGGCGCTGGCCGCCGCCGTCGTCGCGCTGGTCCTGGTGATGCTGCTGCTGGAAGGACGGCGCCGGCAGTTCCCGTCGGCGCGGGCCGGTGAGGTCCGGCTGACGCGGGCGGTCGCCGGTCTCATCTACCTGCCGCTGATCGTGCCGCAGGTCGCCTTCGTCTTCGGGCTGCAGGTGCTGGTCATCGGCGCCGGACTGACGCCGTCGCTGCCGCTGCTGGTCGCCGTGCATCTCGTCTTCGTCGCGCCCTATGCGGCGCTGGCGCTGGCCGATCCCTGGTTCGCGCTCGACCCGCGCTACGAGCGCATCGCCGCAAGCCTCGGCCGGACGCGCGCGACCTCCTTCCTGCGGGTCCGGTTGCCGCTTCTCGCCGCGCCGGTGATGACCGCGCTCGCCATCGGCTTCGCCGTCTCGATCGGCCAGTACCTGCCGACCGTGCTGATCGGCGCCGGCCGCCTGCCGACCATCACCACCGAGGCGGTGGCGCTCGCCGCCGGCGGTGATCGCCGCGTCATCGGCGTCTATGCGCTGCTGCAGACGCTGCTGCCCTTCGCGCTGTTCGCGGTGGCCGCCCTCGTGCCGGCCTTGCTTGCCGGCCGCCGACGCGGCATGAGGGCCGCATGACCAACGAGGACGAGGGGCTGCGGCTCGACAGCCTGACCGTCCGGCTCGGCACGCGCCGCCTGTTCGCCATCGACCGCCACGTCGCGGCTGGCGAGACGCTGAGCGTCATGGGCCCGTCCGGCTCCGGCAAATCCACCCTGTTCGCGCTGATCGCCGGCTTCCTCGATCCGGCCTTCACCGCCAGCGGCACCGTGCGCCTCAATGGCCGCGACCTCACCGGCCTCGCGCCGGAGCGCCGGCGGGTGGGCCTGCTGTTTCAGGACGCGCTGCTCTATCCGCACATGTCGGTCGGCGGCAACCTGCTGTTCGCGCTGCCGCCGGGGCTGCGCGGCCGCCGGCACCGGCTGGAATCCGCCGAGGCGATGCTCGCCAAGGTCGGCCTTGCCGGCTTTCTTGGCCGCGATCCCGCGACCCTCTCCGGCGGCCAGGCCGCCCGGGTGGCGCTCGCCCGCACGCTGCTCGCCGAGCCGGAGGCGCTGCTCCTCGACGAGCCGTTCTCGCGGCTCGACGCGGACCTCAGGGCCACCGTCCGTGACCTGGTCTTCGCCATGGTCGCCGAGCGCGGCATCCCGGCGGTCCTCGTCACCCACGACCGCGACGACGCGGCGGCGGCCGGCGGGCCAGTGATCGACCTTTCGGACCAGTCGGCATGACGCGGCCCGCGCTGCCCGACCTGCCGGTCTCGGCCGTCCTCGACGAACTCGCCGACGCGCTGGAAACCCGGCGCCGCGCCGTCCTCGTCGCGCCGCCCGGCGCCGGCAAGACCACGCTGGTGCCGCTGCATCTCCTGGGCGCGCCATTCCGCGGCGACGGCAAGATCCTGCTCATCGAGCCGCGACGCCTGGCGGCGCGGGCGGCGGCGCGGCGCATGGCCGATCTCCTCGGCGAGGCGGTCGGCGAGACCGTCGGCTGGCGCATGCGCCTCGACACGCTGGTCTCGGCCAGGACCCGGATCGAGGTAGTCACCGAGGGCGTCTTCACCCGGATGGTGCTGTCCGATCCCGAGCTCGCGGGCGTCGCCGCGGTGATCTTCGACGAATTCCACGAGCGTTCGCTGGACGGCGATTTCGGCCTGGCGCTGGCGCTCGACGTCGCCTCCGCGCTGCGCGAGGACCTGCGCCTTCTCGTCATGTCGGCGACGCTGGACGGCGCGCGCGTGGCGGCGCTGCTCGGCGATGCGCCGGTGGTCGAGAGCCAGGGCCGCGCCTTTCCGGTGACGATCCGCTATCGCGACCGGCCGGGCACCGAGCCGGTGGAGAGCGCCGTCGTCGCGGCCGTCCGCGCGGCATTGGCGGAGGAAACCGGCAGCCTGCTGGTGTTCCTGCCCGGCCAGCGCGAGATCGAGCGCGTCGCCGAGCGGCTGCGGGAGACGGTTCCCCCCGGCGTGATCGTCGCCCCGCTCTACGGTGCCATGGAGGGCGCCGCGCAGGATCTCGCCGTGCGTCCCGCGCCAGCCGGCACGCGCAAGATCGTGCTGGCGACGTCGATCGCCGAGACGTCGCTGACCATCGACGGCGTCTCGGTGGTGATCGACTCGGGCCTGCGCCGTCGGCCGGTGTTCGAGCCGGCGACCGGCCTGTCGCGGCTGGAGACCGTGCGCATCTCGAAGGCCGCCGCCGACCAGCGGGCCGGCCGCGCCGGGCGCACCGCGCCCGGAACCGCGATCCGGCTGTGGCGGGCGGAGCAGACCGCTGCCCTGGAGCCGTTCGACCGCCCCGAGATCCTCGCTAGCGACCTCTCCGGCCTGGTGCTCGACTGCGCCGCCTGGGGCGTCGGCGAGCCGGCCGACATGGCGTTTCTCGATGCGCCGCCGGCACCCGCCGTCGCCGAGGCGCGGACCCTCCTGGTCGAGCTCGGCGGTCTCGACGCCGGCGGAAGGCTCACCGAAGCCGGCGAGGCGATGCGCGCTTTGCCGCTGCCGCCCCGGCTGGCGCGCATGGTGGTCGGCGCCCCGCCGCAGGCGCGGCGCGACGCCACGATGCTGGCGGTGCTGCTCACCGAGCGCGGCCTCGGCGGCACCGACACCGATCTCGGCGAGCGGCTGCGGCGCTTTCGCGCCGACGACGGGCCGCGCGCTCGCGCCTCGGGCAAGCTCGCCCGGCGCATCGCGGCAACGCCCGGCATCCCCGCTGCCGCCGTCGCCGATGCCGGCGGCGAGCCCGGCGACCTCCTGGCGCTCGCCTATCCCGACCGCGTCGCCATCGCCCGCGGCGCACGCGGCCATTTCGTCCTCGCCAACGGCCGCGGCGGCGTGCTCGACGCCGCGCACGCTCTGGCGCGGGAGAAATACATTGTCGTCGCCGAGCTGCAGGGCGCGGCGCGGGCCGGGCGCATCCTCGCCGCCGCGGCATTGCCGGCGGCGTCGATGGAGCGGCTGGTCGCCGAACGCGGCACCGTCGAAGATGTCGTCGGCTTCGACATGGCGGCACGGCAGGTGCGGGCCCGGCGGGTGCGACGGCTCGGTCGCGCGACGCTGGAGGAATCGCCGCAGCCGGTGCCGGCGGGCGAGGCCGCTTCGACGGCCCTCGCCGACGGCATCCGCCGGCTGGGGTTTGCGTCGTTGCCCTTCGGCAAGGATGGCGAGCGCCTCTTGCGGCGCATGCGCTTCCTCGCCGCCGCCTACGGCCCGCCATGGCCGGACCTGTCGGACGAGGCCCTGCTGGCCGGGCTGGAGACCTGGCTGATGCCCTATCTGCCGGGCGTGACCGGGATTGCCCAGATATCGTCCGGGGCGCTGTCGGAAGCGCTGCGCGGGCTGCTGCCGCAGGGCGTCGCCAGCCGGCTGGACGCGATGGCGCCGACGCATTTTGCCGCACCGAGCGGCTCGATGGTGCCGATCCGCTACGAGACCGACCAGCCGGTGCTGGCGATAAGGGTACAGGAGCTCTTCGGCCTGATCCGCCATCCGACGATTGCCGACGGGCGGCTGAAGCTGACGCTGGAACTCCTGTCGCCGGCGCATCGGCCGATCCAGATCACCCGCGACCTGCCGGGGTTCTGGGAAGGCTCGTGGGCCGACGTGCGGGCCGAGTTGCGCGGCCGCTACCCGAAGCACGAATGGCCGGAGGACCCGGCGCGGGCAAGGGCGACGGCGCGGGCCAAGCCGCGCCCCTGATGCGGGCGCGGCCGTATTGGCGACCGGATGCCGAAAGGCGGCGGGTTGCCGCCCCCGGCTGGCCGGTCAGCGCATCGCGGCTTCGTTAATGCCGCCGGTGGCGATGGCGGTCATCGTGTCGTCGCCGTCATAGGTGGCATCGAGGCATTCCTGCAGCTTCTCGCGGTCCGATTCCAGGCCGAGCCGCTTGGCGAAGGCGACGAGGCAGCCATAGCCGGCAATGCCGTAATGCGTCATCCGCTGGTACTGGGTGATGATCATCGCGTCGCGCGCGTCGGGATCGGTGATCTCCTCCTCGATGGCGTGCGCCCGGGCTTCCTTCACCAGGCCTTCCATGCCGCGGCAGAACTCGCCCTTCGGGTCGGCGCCGTGCGCGGTGATCAGCTCCTTGAGCGTCGCCATGCCTTCCTCAATGCCCTCGACGCCGGCCTCGAGCGCTTCCTTCAGGCTGGCGTCGTGGGCCTTCGCCGCCAGCTCGCGGGTGACCTTCGCAGCCTGCGAGTCGGCGCTGTAGAGGTCCTGCAGCTGGTCGACATAGATGTCCTTGAGATTGTTCAGAGCCATGGGGCGTTCCTTTGCTGATGGGTTGGTTGGGTAAGCCGCGGACGGGCAGCCGCGTTCCATCGCCGCTTCATGATGTCGCCGCGCCGGGCGTCGTGCTGCCGGCTGCGCCGCTTTGCCCACTGTCGGTGCCCGGTGCCGGGCGCTAGTTGTGGCGGATGGATCAAGCCACCAGAGCCAGCTTCAATATTCGCCTGCCCGCCTTCGTCACGATGATGCGCGAGAGCCAGCGGCTCCGCCTCGCCACGCTGGTGCGGCTGCGCTGGCTGTCGGTGGCCGGCCAGACCGCGGCCTGCGTCTTCGTCGCATGGGGCCTGTGGTGGCCGTTCCCGATCGCCGCCTGCCTGATGCTGATCGCCATGTCGGTGGCGCTGAACGTCTATCTGACGCTGCGCTTTCCGGCGAGCCGGCGCATGTCGCCGACGGCGGCCGCGGCGGTGCTGAGCTTCGACATGCTGCAGCCGACGGGGCTTTTGTTCCTCACGGGCGGCATCGAGAACCCGTTCACCGTGTTCCTCGTCGTGCCGGCGATCATCGCGGCGGCGACGCAGCCGCCGCTGACCACCGTCGCGCTCAGCGTCCTCGCCGTTGCCGCAACCACCTTCCTCGCCGCCTACCATCTGCCGGTGCCCTGGCCGGAGGGCCACTCGCTGATGCTGCCGGCGAGCTATGTCGGCGGCCTCTGGTTCGCGATCGTCACGACGCTGGTCTTCGCGTCGATCTACATCTACCGGGTGGCGGCGGAATCGCGGGCGCTCGCCGACGCCCTCAGCGCGACGGAGCTGGTGCTGCAGCGCGAGCAGCATCTGTCCGCCCTCGACGGCCTTGCCGCCGCCGCCGCGCACGAGCTCGGAACCCCGCTCGCCACGATCGCGCTGGTCGCCAAGGAAATGGCCGCGCAGGTGCCGCGCGACGATCCGCAGCGCGAGGATGTCGAACTCTTGGTCGAGCAGTCCGAGCGCTGCCGCACCATCCTGCGCCAGCT
This sequence comes from Aurantimonas sp. HBX-1, assembly GCF_021391535.1. GTDB lineage: Bacteria > Pseudomonadota > Alphaproteobacteria > Rhizobiales > Rhizobiaceae > Aurantimonas. The sequence goes on along the minus strand of NZ_CP090066.1, from coordinate 3,942,986 downwards.
GAGCTCGCTGTCTTCGGCGAGCGAATCGCACCTCGCCAATCTGTCGCTGACGTCGCTGATCGACGAGGTCGCCGAGCCGCACCGGCATTTCGGCGTCGCGGTGCGGGTGGTGGTGCGCGAGCGCGTCGGGCCCGAACCCGTCGCCCGCCGCAATGCCGGTATCGTCTACGGGCTCGGCAACATCGTCGAGAACGCCGTCGACTTCGCCGCGTCGGACGTGACGGTGGCGATTGGCTGGACCGAGCGTGAGATCCGCGTCGTCGTGGAGGACGACGGTCCGGGATTTGCGCCGGAGATCCTGAGCCGCATCGGCGATCCCTACATGTCCGACCGCGAGCCGGCCGAACGCAAGGGCGGCGGCGGGCTGGGCCTCGGCCTGTTCATCGCCAAGACGCTCCTCGAGCGCTCCGGCGCCACCGTCAGGACCGCCAATTATGAGGACGGGGCACGCAGCGGTGCGCGCGTCGAGATCGTCTGGGCACTCGAGGTGTTTCTCGCCAGCCGCTCGGCCAGCCGCGACTGAGCCGGCGGGCGACCGGGGTCCCGGCAGGGGCGTCGCGCGAGGTGCTTGATCACGCCGCGGTCACGATTGCCGTGAGGGCAGGTCGCCGGCGTTGAAGCGGGCAGGACCGGCGCCATGTCAGTCTCCGGCTCGTCCGGGCCGTTTCATGGGAGTGCATGACATGCTGGTCGAAGAAACCGTCGCTGCGCCTGCGCGACTGCTGCCGGAAGGCAGCCGTTCGCTTCTCCTGGTCGACGACGACCGCCCGTTCCTGCAGCGCATGAGCCGGGCGCTCGAACAGCGCGGTTTCGCCGTCACCACGGCAGAGAGCGTCGCCGACGGCATCGCCGCCCTGCGCAGTTCCGCCCCGGCCTACGCGGTGGTCGACATGCGGCTCGCCGACGGCAACGGGCTCGACGTCATCGAGGCGCTGCAGCGGGCCCGCGAGGATGCCCGCGTCGTCGTGCTCACCGGGTACGGCAACATCGCGACGGCGGTGACCGCCGTGAAGCTCGGCGCCATCGACTATCTCGCCAAGCCGGCCGATGCCGACGAAGTGATCGGCGCGCTGACCCGCGAGCCCGGCGACCGCGCGGCGCCGCCGGAAAACCCGATGTCCGCCGATCGCGTCCGCTGGGAGCATATCCAGCGCATCTACGAGCTCTGCGACCGCAACGTCTCGGAAACCGCGCGGCGCCTGTCGATGCACCGCCGGACCCTGCAGCGCATCCTCGCCAAGCGCGCCCCGCGCTGACGCAAGCCTCGGCGCGGCGCGGCGGCCGTCAGCCGTGCCGCCGTCCCCTTGCCGATCCGCTCAGGCGCCCTCGTCGTCCCGGCCCAGCGGCCCGCTCATGAACGGGTTGGCGGCCCATTCGGCCTGCAGCAGGCGGTCGGCGGACAGCCGCGCGAAGCGCAGCGTCAGCGCCTTGCGCGTCGCCGGCGCGAGCTTCACCGGCTCGGCCTCCCGCAGGATCTCGGCGCTGTAGCCGTCGGAGAGGATCAGGCCGCAGCTCTCCGGGAAGATCTCGACCGGCACGCCCGGATGGGTGGCGAAATACAGCCGATCGCAATGCAGCTGGTAGACCGGCCACTTCCGGTCGGTGCGGAAATCCTCGATCGAGGTCTTGATCTCGATGATCGAGAACTCGCCCTTTTCCGACAGGCACAGCAGGTCCGCCCGCCGTCCCGAGGCGAGTGCCACCTCGGGCAGCACGGCGACGCGGCTCGCCATCATCAGCCGCTGCACGCCGCGCCGGACCATCAGCGCACGTTCGGACTGGCGACCGTCGATCAGCGGATCGACGCGGAAGGGAGCGACCAGTGGCATGCCGCAGGAATAGCCGGCCTTCCGGCACGGCGGCAAGCAAAAAACGAACAAACCAGAAACGCTGGGGACGGGCCGGTCAGGCGTCGGCCCGGCCGGCGATCTCCTCAAGGATCGGGCAGTCCGGCCCGCCGCCGCCCTGGCACTGTTCGGTCAGGTCGACCAGCACCCGCCGCAGCGACTTCAGCTCGGCGATCTTCCGGTCGATCTCGGCCATGCGCCGGCTCGCCAGGCGCTTGACGTCCTCGCTCTTGCGGTTCTCGTCGGCGTAGAGGGCGAGCAGCCGGCGCGCCTCCTCGATGGAGAAGCCCAGCGACCGGGAGCGCTGCAGGAAGCGCAGCATGTGCACGTCGCGCTCGCGGTAGTTGCGATAGCCGTTGGTCGACCGGGCCGGAGTCACCAGCCCGACTTCCTCATAGTAGCGCAGCGTCTTCGGCGGCAGACCCGACAGTCTGGATGCCTCCCCGATGTTCATGAGAAGCCCTCGCAGGTCGCTTCGATGTCCACGCGCTGGGAGATGTTGCGGCAGCTTGCGCCGTCAACTGTCACCCGCTCGCAACAAAGGCTTTCTTAACCATCGCAGTGCCTAATGCTGCCATTGCTTCGCCCGATTGCGCAGCCTATCGAGGGACTGGCTCAAGATGGCCGGGACCTTGAAGGCATCGTCGTCTGGTAAGGGCCCACCCATCGCACCGAAATTGGCATCGTGATGAAGATCAAGTCGTTCCTCCTCGTCGGCGTCGCTGCCGCGTCCCTCGCCACCATGGCGGGTTGCGCGAGTTCCGAGCGGGCATCGCTGCAGCCGGCGAGCATATCCGCTGCCTATACGGGGCCGGACGGCCTGCAGAACGGTGGCAGCCTGGCCGCCGCTTCGGCGCTCGGCTACGGCGGCCTCGTCGATGACGGCTACACGCTGCCGCCGATCCCCACCCAGAAGATCGATCCGCAGTATCTGCGCCAGCGCGTCTCCTTCGAGGAAGGGCGCGAGCACGCGCCGGGCACCGTCGTGGTCGATACGCCGAACCGCTTCCTCTACGTCGTCGAGCCGGACGGCATGGCGATGCGCTACGGCATCGGCGTCGGCAAGTCCGGCTTCTCCTGGGCGGGCGAGGCCAACATCCGCAACAAGCAGCATTGGCCGAAATGGTTTCCGCCGGCCGAGATGATCGACCGCAAGCCGGAGCTCGAGCCGTATCGCGAGGGCATGGATCCCGGCCTGCAGAACCCGCTCGGCGCGCGCGCGCTCTATCTCCACCAAGGCGGAAAGGACACGCTGTTCCGCCTGCATGGCACGCCGGAATGGTGGACCATCGGCACCGCGGCCTCGTCGGGCTGCATCCGCCTGATGAACCAGGACATCATCGATCTCTACGAGCGCGTCCCGATGGACGCCAAGGTCGTGGTTCGCCAGGGTTCGGAGCGGCTCGCCGCCCGCTGACGCGAAGTTACGGGCGCCGCGACGCGACGCTCGAAGAGTTACCAAGGCGGGGGACCGCCAAGGCCGGATGCTTCGGGGGAGGCGTCCGGCCTTTTTTTATGCCGCGCCCGGGTCGGACCGGCCTCGGGCGGGACGCCGGGGCGCTCCGTCGATCGCCGCGACCAGCAGCAGGCCGAGCGTCGTGGCATTCAGGATGTGCCAGGCGAAATGCGTGCCGAGCGGCCAGGCGTCGCAGAGCGGCTGGTCCGCCATCCGGAACCCCAGCGACACCGCGAAGACCCCGCCGGCCATGAGCACCAGCCGGCCCTGCGCCTGTCCGGCCAGGGTGAGGCCGCCGCCGATGCCGATAAGCGCCAGCAGCGCCGGCACGTATCCGGACGACGAGCCGGCGAGCGGCGCGAGCAGCGGTTCCGCGATGAACGACGCGCCGAGGAAGGCCAGCGTCGCCAGCGCCGAGAACGGCCGCCGCAGACCGACGAAGCGCACAAGCGCGAGCCCGAAATACGCATAGATGAACACCGCGATCGGCACGACGTCGGCAAGGCTCGACCAGCGATTGGCGAAGCTGTGGAAGAGGAACGACCCCACACCGATCACGGCGACCAGCACCACCAGGGAGAGGCTCGCCGCATCGCGCCCGCCGGCGCGCTGCCAGAGGCGGAAGCCGACCATCGCGGCGACGAGGAAGGCGAGATTGGTGACGGCATTGACCGGCTCGGCCCAGAAGGCGGCGCTGGTGCGCTCGCAATAGCCGTCGATCGCCTGCGACCAGTCCATGGTGCCGGCGTCTCCGTGCGGCCTCAGGCCCCGGTCACTCGCCGGCCTTCCAGGGATCGTAGGTGCCGAAGTTCCACAGCTGGCCTTCCGGATCGCGGCAGGAGAATTCGCGCGATCCGTAGCTCTGGTCGCGAAGGTCCATGACGATGGTGGCGCCGGCGGCGCGGGCCGCCGCGTAGAGCTGCTCGATGTCCTCGACGACCACGTAGGGGCTCTGCGTCACCGGCCCGTTGCCGGTGGGCGGCGCCTGCAGGGCCCCGAAGGCGTCGTCGCGCGCGTCGCCCAGCATGACCATGCCATCGCCGAGGACGAGCTCGGCATGCACGATTCCGCCGTCCTCGCCTTCGTGGACGGCATGGCGCTGGAAGCCGAACGTGTCGCAGAGCCAGGCGATCATCGTCCTGGCGTCCCGGTAGCGCATCGTCGGGATGATTGAAGATGCCATGCCGGACCTCCCCGGGAAGCGTGGGCCGGGTCACGCAGGCGCGTCCCGGCCGATCGGGTCATCATCATCGCAGCGACCTCCGGGCGTCAAGGCCGGTCGGTGGGGCGCTTGTCCGGCGCGGACGGGGGTTCGATCGGGGTGTGTGCGGGCGGACGGGCATCGCGGGGCAGACCCGGCTTTCGGGCGTGGCAGGAACGCCACCGATAGCGCGAGCCTGCGTCAGGCGGATGACAGGCCGGCGCCATGTTCGGCCAAAGCGTTGGCGCAGCCGGGCTTTTCGCCTACACCCGCCGGCAACGCATGTGAGGGGTAGAGAATGGCAGCGGTGAGCAAGCGGAACAGGAACCGGCCGGCAGGACGCGGCAATCGTTCGAAGACCCCGCCGGAGGCCGAGGATTCCGGTTCGCTGCGGCTCCTGCCGGCGATCGTCGGCATCGCCGTGTTCTGCCTGCTGCTGATCCTGCCCGCGCCCGAGGGGCTCACGCCGGAAGCCTGGGCCGTGGTCGCCGTCGCCGCGCTGATGATCGTCTGGTGGATCACCGAGGCGGTGCCGGTGCCGGTGACCGCGCTGCTGCCGCTGGCGCTGTTTCCGTTTCTGGGCGCCCGTTCGATGGGCGAGGCCGCGACGCCCTACGCCGACCCGGTGATCTTCCTGTTCATGGGCGGGTTCATCCTCGCCAAGGCCATGGAGCGCTGGGGCCTGCACCGGCGGGTGGCGCTCAACATCGTGTCCTGGACGGGCTCGCGCCAGCACAACGTCGTCGGCGGTTTCATGATCGCCACGGCGTTCTGCTCGATGTGGGTCTCGAACACCGCCACCACCGTGATGATGCTGCCCATCGCCCTGTCGGTGGCCGAGCTTCTCGACCCGGACAGTCGCAGCGACAGCAAGTTCTCGATCGCGCTGCTCCTCGGGGTCGCCTACGCGGCCTCGATCGGCGGCGTCGCCACACTGATCGGCACGCCCCCCAACGCGCTGCTCGCCGGCAGCCTCAACCAGGCCTACGGCTACGACCTCGGTTTCGGCCGCTGGATGCTGATCGGCCTGCCGGTGGCCATCGTGATGCTGCTGATCTCCTGGCTGCTGCTGACGCGCTTCGTGGTGCGCCTGCCGACCGGCGAGATCGACGGCGCCCGGACCCTGATCGGCGCGGAACTGACCGGTCTCGGCAAATGGTCGCGCGCCGAGATCCTGGTCGGCATCGTCTTCGTCGTGACGGCCTTCCTCTGGGTGTTCCGCACCTCGCTCCAGTCGATCCTGCCGAACCTCAACGACAGCAGCATCGCCATCGCGGCGGCGGTCGTCCTGTTCCTGCTGCCCTCCGGCCGCAGGCCCGGCGAGGCGGTGCTCGACTGGCGGACGGCATCGCAGCTGCCCTGGGGCATCCTGCTGCTGTTCGGCGGCGGGCTGAGCCTTGCCAGCGCGGTGGCCGGCACCGGTCTCGACCAGTGGATTGGCGAGGCGCTGGGCTCGACGGCGAGCTATCTGCCGCTGATCGGCCTCGTGGCGCTGGTGACGCTGGTCATCCTGCTCCTGACCGAGTTCACCTCGAACACGGCGACGGCGGCGACCTTCCTGCCGCTGGTCGCGGCCCTGTCGCTGACGCTGGGCGAGAACCCGCTGATGCTGGCGGTGCCGGCGGCGCTGGCGGCCTCGATGGCGTTCATGCTGCCGGTCGCGACGCCGCCCAACGCCATCGTCTTCGCCTCGGGCAAGATGTCGATCCCGACCATGGCGAGGATCGGCGCCTGGCATAACCTCGCCGCCCTCATCGTCATCTCCAGCCTCGGCTACCTGCTGCTGACGACGCTGTTCGGCGTGACCATGGGCGAGATCCCGGACTGGGCCGGCGGGGCGGCTTCGGCCCCGGCGGCGGGGGGCTGATCGCCGGCGCGTTTCGCGGCGGCCTTGCCGATTTTTCGCCGGTGGTGATTGAACGTGCGTTTCGCACTCACCATCTCGGATTGGTGTAGAGGAGTACTAACTCCCGCGGTGCTCGCGCATCGCGGCCATTTTCGAGAAGGAACGTGACTGCGATGACTTCGCAAGCCTTGATTCGTCCCGCCTGGACCCCCGCAACCATCGCCCTGATGATCGGCGGTTTCATGATCTTCTGGCCGCTTGGTCTTGCCATGCTGGCTTATATTCTTTGGGGCGACCGCCTCGAGACGTTCCGGCAGGACGTCGGGCGGTCCACGGACCGCGTGATGTGCTCGATGCGCCGCACCGGTTTCGGCCAGCCCTTCGCGGCCCAGACCGGCAACGTCGCCTTCGACGAATGGCGCGAGAAGGAACTCGCCCGTCTCGACGCCGAGCGCCGCCGTCTGCATGACGCCGAGGCCGAGTTCGCCTCCTATGCCCGCGAACTGCGCCGGGCCAAGGACCAGGAGGAGTTCGACCGCTTCATGGCCGAGCGCCGCAACCGTCGCGACGACGGCCCGGTCGTCGACGGCCAGCCTGCCTGACAGGGCCGTCGGTCCCGCATTACGAACAGCAGATGGCGGCGTCCTTCGGGACGCCGCCATTTTTCGTCGCGGCCTGGTGTAGAATGCGATTCGCCTGCCGGCGCCTGTGTCGGCTCCATCCCACCTGTTGGCCGCCTCGATCCCGCCGATGAAGTTTCTCCTGCGCCGGACCGCTCCCGAGGTCACCCTGCCCGACCGCCTCGACCTGGCCGGTGGCCCGCTTCCGGTCACCGTGCGCCGCAACCCGCGCGCCCGGCGGATGATCCTGCGCCTTGCGCCGGGCGGCGCCGGCGTCGTGGTGACGGCGCCGCGGTCGGCCTCGGCGCGCACCATCAACGAGTTCCTCGAACGGCACCGCGGCTGGGTTGAAGGCCGCCTGGCCCGCATCCCGGCAGCCGTCGCCGTCGCCGACGGGGCGATCCTGAAGCTGCGGGGCGAGGACGTCGTGCTGGTCCATCGGCCGGAACAGCGGACCAGCCGCTTCGAAACGAACGAGACGGGGAACCGCCTGCTGGTCGGCGGCGATGCGCGGCATTTCGCCCGGCGGGTCGCCGACGCGCTGAAGCGCGAGGCACGAGGCGACCTCGAGGCGGCGGTGACGCGCCATGCCGCCACGGTGGGCCTGCAGCCGCGCGCCATCACGCTGAAGGACACGCGCAGCCGCTGGGGCTCCTGCACCGCCGACCGGCGGCTCGCCTTCTCCTGGCGGATCGTCATGGCGCCGCCCGCCGTGCTCGACTATCTCGCCGCCCACGAGGTGGCGCATTTCCGCGAGATGAATCACGGCTCCGGCTTCTGGTCGCTCTGCCGCGAGCTCTGCCCCGACATGGATTTCGGCCGCGACTGGCTGAAGCGCCACGGCGCGCAGCTCCACGCGATCGATTTCACGCCGCGCTGATCGCCGGCGCCTCGGCGTCCCGCGCCCTTACGCGCATCGACAAACGCGGCGGCTGATATTAACTCCGGTGCATGGACATCAAGATCTGCGGTCTTTCCACGCCCGAGACGGTGAACGCGGCGCTGGCGCGCGGCGCAAGCCATGTCGGCTTCGTGTATTTCGAAAAGAGCCCGCGCCACCTCGACCTCGCGGCGATGGCCGAACTCGTGCGCCTGGTCGACGGTCGCGCCGAGACGGTGATCGTCACCGTCGACCCCGACGACGCGCTGGTTGACCGTTTTGCGGCCGAGGTCCGGCCGGACTGGCTGCAACTGCATGGCGCGGAGACCCCTGGCCGGGTGCGCGACATCAAGGCGCGGAGCGGGCTCAAGGTGATGAAGGCGCTGCCGGTGGCGACCGCCGACGATCTCGGCGCGATCGCTCCTTTCGAGGGCGTTGCCGACCGCCTGCTGCTAGATTCCCGCCGCCCGAAGGGCTCGGTCCTGCCCGGCGGCAACGGCGTTTCCTTCGACTGGACGCTGCTGGCCGCGCTTGACCCGGATTTGCGCTATATGCTTTCCGGTGGCATCGATGCCGGCAACGTCGCCGATGCCGTGCGGATCGCCCGGCCGGCGGGGATCGACGTCTCCTCCGGCGTCGAGAGCGCCCCGGGGGTCAAGGATCCCGCCCGCATCCATTCCTTCTTCGACGCATTGGATCGTCTGGCACAGGACGTCCCAACCAGAAAGGCCCGAGCCTCGTGAACCAGCAGCTGCAGCCCAATTCCTTCCGCGCCGGTCCCGACGAGGAGGGCCGTTTCGGCATCTTCGGCGGCCGCTTCGTCGCCGAGACGCTGATGCCGCTGATCCTCGACCTGGAACAGGCGTGGAACGAGGCGCGCGTCGATCCGGCGTTCAAGGCCGAGCTCGACCATCTCAACACCCATTACACCGGCCGTCCGTCGCCGCTCTATTTCGCCGAACGGCTGACCGAGAAGCTCGGCGGCGCCAAGATCTATTTCAAGCGCGACGAGCTGAACCACACCGGTTCGCACAAGATCAACAACTGCCTCGGCCAGATCCTGCTCGCCAAGAAGATGGGCAAGACCCGGATCATCGCCGAGACCGGCGCCGGCCAGCACGGCGTGGCCTCCGCGACGGTCGCGGCGCGCTTCGGCTTTCCCTGCGTCGTCTACATGGGCGCGACGGACGTCGAGCGGCAGGCACCGAACGTCTTCCGCATGAAGCTGCTCGGCGCCGAAGTCGTGCCCGTCACGTCCGGCCACGGCACGCTGAAGGACGCCATGAACGAGGCGCTGCGCGACTGGGTCACCAATGTCGATTCGACCTACTATCTGATCGGCACCGCCGCCGGCCCGCATCCCTATCCGGAACTCGTCCGGGAATTCCAGAGCGTCATCGGCAAGGAGACCCGCGAGCAGATCATGGCCGCCGAAGGCCGGCTGCCGGACATGCTGGTCGCCGCCGTCGGCGGCGGCTCCAACGCCATCGGCCTGTTCCATCCGTTCCTCGACGACAAGGAGGTCGAGATGGTCGGCGTCGAAGCCGGCGGCCGGGGCCTCGACGGGGAGGAGCACTGCGCCTCGCTGACCGCCGGCTCGCCCGGCGTGCTGCACGGCAACCGCACCTATCTGCTGCAGAACGAGGACGGCCAGATCAAGGAAGGCCACTCGATCTCGGCCGGTCTCGACTATCCCGGCATCGGGCCCGAGCACTCCTGGCTGAAGGACACCGGCCGCGTCGAATACGTGCCGATCCTCGACACCGAGGCGCTGGATGCGTTCCAGATGCTCACCCGCGTCGAGGGCATCATTCCGGCGCTGGAGCCGGCGCATGCGCTGGCCGAGGTGATCAAGCGCGCGCCGACCATGGGCCGCGACAAGATCATCGTCATGAATCTCTGCGGCCGCGGCGACAAGGACGTCTTCACGGCGGCCAAGCATCTCGGCGTCGACCTGACCTGAGGGCGCCCGCCGGACGGCCCTGGTGGGCGATATCTTCCAGCATGGCCCGATCCGAGCTAGGGTCGGGCCATGAACATGATGATCTCCGAGCTCTACGACGCGCTGATGAGCGCTGGCGCCGACGAGGCGAAAGCCCGCCGCGCGGCCGAGGGCATGGCGACATCGGACCAGGATTTCCGCAAGCAGTTCGGCGAACTGTGCGAGGACAATCAGAAGATGCGCACGGAGATGGCCGACCTTCGCGGCGAGCTGAAGCACGAGATGCAGGCGCTGCGCGGCGAGGTCAGAGGGGAAATGGCTGGTGTTCGCCTGGAGATGCAGGCGCTGCGGGGTGAGTTGTCGACGATCAAGTGGATGGGCGGCGTGCTGATCGCGCTGGTGGCCGCCATGCTGGCCAGGGCGCTCTTCGCCTGAACGACGGGCTTTGACCCGTCCGCCATCGGCCTGTATTGCCGGGGGCGGATGTCGGCGCCGGAGCCATGGCGACGCGTCCCCGACCGCGAGCATCACGGGAACCATGACCGCCATCGTCGAGATCCATGTCACCTGCCCGACGCTCGAGGACGCGCGCCAGCTGTCGCATGTCCTGCTCGACGCGCGGCTGGCGGCCTGCGTCAACATCGGCAAGGAAGTCGACAGCCGCTATCTCTGGCAGGGCGAGAAGCAGCGCCACGACGAGTGGCCGCTGACGATCAAGACGCTTGGCGCCCGCTTCGACGATTGCTGCGCGGCGATCCGCCATAACCATCCCTACGACACGCCCGCGATCCTCGGCTTCGCCGTCGACCATGTCGACGCCGCTACCGCCGACTGGATCGCCGAAACCGTCCGGCCGACCAAGGACTGACATGACCACACGCATCGAAGACCGTTTTCGCGCTCTGGCAGAGGAGGGCCGTCCCGCCCTCGTCACCTTCGTCATGGCGGGCGATCCCGACCACGAGACGGCGCTGTCGATCGTCAGGGCGCTGCCGGCGGCCGGGGCCGACATCATCGAGCTCGGCATGCCGTTCTCCGACCCGATGGCCGACGGCAAGGCGATCCAGAAGGCGGGCCTTCGCGCGCTCAAGGCTGGCGAGAGCCTCAGGAAGACGCTGTCGCTGGTGCGCGCCTTCCGCGAGAGCGACACGACGACGCCGATCATCTTGATGGGCTATTTCAACCCGATCTACGTCTATGGCGTCGAGCCTTTCGTCGAGGCGGCGCTGGAAGCGGGCGTCGACGGGCTGATCGTCGTTGACCTGCCGCCCGAAATGGACGACGAGCTCTGCCTGCCGGCGCTCGGCAAGGGGCTCAACTTCATCCGCCTGGCAACGCCCACCACCGACGACAAGCGGCTGCCGGCGGTGCTGAAGAACACCTCCGGCTTCGTCTATTACGTCTCGATCACCGGGATCACGGGAACCGCGGCGCCGGACGCGAACAAGGTCTCGGCGGCCGTCGAGCGCATCAAGCGGCACACCGACCTGCCGGTCTGCGTCGGTTTCGGCGTCCGCAGCGCCGACCAGGCCCGCGAGATTGGCAAGGCGGCGGACGGCGTCGTGGTCGGCTCGGCCATCGTCGACGTCATCGAGGCCTCGCTGGTCGACGGGCGCGCCGGCCCCGGCACGGTCGAGGCAGTCGCCGCGATTGTCCGCGATCTTGCGGCCGGTGTCCGCAGCGCTCGCCTTGCGGACGCCTGAAAAGCGCGCCATCTGCGCCTGACGACAAAGAGCCGGAGCCCCGCGCCGTGAACTGGATCACCAACTACGTCCGCCCGAAGATCTCGAGCCTGCTCGCGCCGCGCGAGGTACCGGAGAATCTCTGGATCAAGTGTCCGGAGACCGGGGAGATGGTCTTCCACAAGGATCTCGAGGCCAACCAGTGGGTCATTCCCTCGTCCGGCTTCCACATGCGCATTCGCGCCAAGGACCGACTGGCGAGCTTCTTCGACGATGGCGCCTACGATCTGATCGACCTGCCGAAGGCCCCGGTCGACCCGCTGAAATTCCGTGACTCCAAGCGCTATACCGACCGGCTGAAGGAATATCGCGCCAAGGCCGAGATGGACGACGCGGTGATGGCGGCGAAGGGCTCGATCGCCGGCCTGCCGATCGTCGCGACGGTGCAGGACTTCGCCTTCATGGGCGGCTCGCTCGGCATGGCCGCCGGCGAGGCGATCGTGCGCAGCTTCGAGGTGGCGATCGCCGAGAAGCGGCCGATGGTGCTGTTTGCCGCCTCGGGCGGCGCCCGCATGCAGGAGGGCATCCTGTCGCTGATGCAGCTGCCGCGCACCACCGTCGCAGTCGAGATGCTGAAGGAGGCGGGACTTCCCTACATCGTCGTGCTCACCAATCCGACGGCCGGCGGCGTCTCGGCCTCCTACGCCATGCTGGGCGACGTCCACATCGCCGAGCCGGGCGCGGTGATCGGCTTTGCCGGCGCGCGGGTCATCGAGCAGACGATCCGGGAGAAGCTGCCCGAGGGCTTCCAGCGCGCCGAGTACCTGATGGCGCACGGCATGGTCGACATGGTCGTGCACCGCCACGAGCTGAAGGCGAAGATCGCCACGCTGCTCAGTCTCCTGACCCGCACGCCGCTCGCCACCGACGCCGGCCGCCTGCGCCAGGCGGCCGAAGGCGCCGATGCCGCTTCACACGCCGAGCCCGTCGCCTGAGCCGGGTTTTGCATCCGCCGGTACGCTGGCGTAACTGTCCGCAATGACCACGACCTCTCTCGCCACTGCCGAGATCGAGGCCCTGATGCACAAGCATCCGAAGGGGTTCGATCTGTCGCTGGAGCGCATCCGCCGGCTGCTGGCCGCGCTCGGAGAGCCGCAGCACGCGCTGCCGCCGGTGATCCACGTCGCCGGCACCAACGGCAAGGGATCGGTCACCGCCTTCTGCCAGGCGATCCTCGAGGCGGACGGGCGCGCCGTCCACGTCCATACCTCGCCGCACCTCGTCAACTGGCACGAGCGCTACCGGCTCGGCCGCCCCGGCCGCCGGGGCGCGCTGGTCGACGATGCGATGCTGGCCGATGCGGTGCGGCGCGCGGCGGCGGCGAATGCAGGCCAGCCGATCACCGTCTTCGAGATCCTGACCGCGGTGACCTTCATCCTGTTTTCCGAGCAGCCGGCGGACGTCGCCATCGTCGAGGTGGGTCTTGGCGGCCGGTTCGACGCCACCAACGTCATCGACCGCCCGGCGGCGAGCGTCATCACCTCGATCTCGCTCGACCACCAGTCCTATCTCGGCGACCGCGTCGAACTGATCGCCGCCGAGAAGGGCGGGATCATCAAGCCCGGCGTACCGGTGATCGTCGGCCAGCAGAGCGAGGACGTGGCGCTCGAGGTGCTGACCTCGATGGCCGACCGCGCCGGCGCCCCGCTGATCACCTACGGCCAGGATTTCTTCGCCTTCGCCGAGCACGGCCGCCTCGTCTACCAGGACGACACCGGCCTTCTCGACCTGCCGATGCCGCGACTTTCCGGCCGGCACCAGCTGACCAATGCCGCGACGGCGATCGCGGCGCTCCGCCACGCCGGCTTTTCGCCGAGCGATGCGGCGATCGAGGCCGGCATGGCGAATGTCGAATGGCCGGGACGCATGCAGCAGATCGCCGCCGGGCCGCTGTGGCGCGCCGCCGTGCCGGGCGCCGAGATCTGGCTCGACGGGGGCCACAACCCGGGCGCCGGGGCTGCCATCGCCGAGACGCTGGCCGATATGGAAGACCGTGTTCAGCGGCCGCTGTTCCTGATCGTCGGGATGATCAACACCAAGGATCCGGTGGGCTTCTTCGCCGCCTTCGGCGGCATCGCCCGGCATGTCTTCACCGTGCCGGTGAACGCCTCCGACGCCGGCATCGACCCCGACGATCTCGCCGATGCGGCGATCGAGGCGGGCCTCGACGCCGAGCCCTGCGAGTCCGTCGAGGAAGCGATCCGGCTGGTCTCGACGAACTGGCAGAGCGAGCCGACCCCCCGCTTCCTGATCTGCGGATCGCTCTATCTGGTCGGCGAGGTGCTGGCGCAGAGCGGCCTCGCACCGGCCTGAGGGCGCACGCCCCGAAGTCTGTAACAGCGATCAACCAGGCGAAGGAGCCGAGCCATGCAGATCACCCGCCGCGGGACGGTGCCGACGAAACGGGCGCCGGCCAGCTATTTCACCGGCACGGTCTGGCAGGACCCGATCGTCGAGACGCCCGGGCCGTCGCGGCTGCGGGCCACGCTGGTGACCTTCGAGCCGGGCGCCCGCACCGCCTGGCACACCCACCCGCTTGGCCAGACGCTCTATGTCACCGCCGGCACCGGCCGCTGCCAGACTCGCGGCGGGCCCATCCAGACGATCGGCGCCGGCGACGTGGTGTGGATCCCGCCGGGGGAGAAGCACTGGCATGGCGCCGGACCGGACACGATGGTGAGCCACCTCGCCATGCATGAAGCCGAGGACGGCAACACCGTCGAATGGCTCGAGCCGGTCAGCGACGAGGACTATTTGGGAAGCTGATACCCGCGGCCCGAGGCATCGCGCGGCCAGATACAGAAAAGCCCGGAGCGTCGGCCCCGGGCTTTTCTGATTCACGTGAAACGCTTGCGTGGTCGCAAGGCGCTCAGGCAGCGCCCTTGATCCAGTCGACCAGCTTCGACTTCGACTGCGCGCCGACCTGGATGGCGGCCGGCTTGCCGTCCTTGAACAGCATCAGCGTCGGGATCGACCGCACGCCGAACTTCGCCGCGATGTCCGGGTTCTCGTCGATATTGACCTTGGCGACCTCAATGTTCGGCATCTCGTTGGAGATTTCCTCGAGCGCCGGCGCGATCATCTTGCAGGGGCCGCACCACTCCGCCCAGAAATCCACGACGACCGGCTTGGCGTTCTCCAGAACGTCGGTCTTGAAATTGTTGGTATCGATTTTCTTCGTGGCCATCGGGCGGCTCCTCAAACGAGTTCTCTTCCTAGGTAGAAGGCGGTAAGCGGCAAATCAAGCGACGGGGGCGTTCGGTTGACGTTCCGTTGACCCTGCGGCGACGACCGCCGGATCGCCGCGCTCGGCGACATCGGCCGAGGATCGCCGCGCGATGGCGGCTTCCATCGTCGCCTCGTCGAGCGGGATCAGCCGCGGCGCCTCGGTGAACAGCAGGGCCGCGAGGATCGGCCGGTCCGGATAGAGCGGCTTCAGGATCTCGCGATAAAGCGCCAGCTGCAGCACGTAGGCCGGCGCCACATCGGCCAGCGTCGCCGGCGGCGGCCGGTTGGTCTTGTAGTCGACGATCAGCACCGCCTCCGGCGTCACCGCCAGCCGGTCGATCGTGCCGTTGACCCGGAAGGCGCGGCCGGCGAGGCGGATCTCGCCGACGACCGAGACCTCGGCGCGGCTGCCGGGCGCGAAGATCGGCGCGAAGTCCGGCGCCTCCAGCACGGCGAGCGCCGAGGCGACGAGCCGCGCCTGCTCGCCTTGGCTCATGTCGTCGGCGCTCGCGGCGACGAAGCGTTCGGCCGCCGCTTCCCGCTCGCCCGCCGCGAGCTCCGGCAGCACCTGCAGCAGCCGGTGGACGATCAGGCCGCGGCGGATGGCCAGCGACGGCGTCTCGCCGGCGCCGAGCACCGGCGAGACGAATCCGGCATCGATGGTCCCCGCCATCTCGACGGGCTCGATCTCGGTGGCCGCGCCGGCTGATGACGGCGACAGCGGCCGCGGCGGCAGGATCTCCGGCGGCAGCGGCGACAGGTCCAGCGGACGCGCCGGGGCAGCGTCCGGCTGGACCGAGGGGCCTTCCTGCGAAACCGTGCCCGCCGGCCCGTCGTCGCCGTAGCGCCAGGCGATGACCGCGCCGTCGGAATCCTCGACCGGCCGGCAGTCGGCCTCGAGCGCCGCCTGCACGCGTGGCAGCCACGCCGCCTCGTTGGGGCCGCGCGTCCCGGCGGTGCCGCAGATCACCAGCCGGTCGGCGGCGCGGGTCATGCCGACATAGAGCAGCCGACGGTATTCCTCCTCGGCCAGCTCCTTCTCGGTTTCCTTCAGCTCGGCGACGACACCGTTCTCGAGCTCCTTGGCGGCGCGCCAGACGAAGCCCGGCGCCTGGCCCGGCCGCAGCCCCGGCATGGTGGGCCATTCCATCAGCCGCGCCCCATGGGCATGGACGAACGGCGCCGAGCCCGGATCGACCAGGAACACTACCGGCGCCTCCAGCCCCTTGGCGGCGTGGGTGGTCATGATCCGCACCGCGCCGCGGCCCTGGTCCATCTCGCGCTTGAGCACCGGCGGCGCCGAGGCGAGCCGCGACAGGAAGGCGTCGAGGCCGGGCATGCCCGCCTCCTCCTCCGACAGGGCAAGGTCGAGAAACGCGTCGATCACCTCGCCGGAGTCGGAGCCGAGCCGGGCGGTCAGCTGTCGGCGGCCCCCCTCCGGGCCGAGGATGCGCGCATAGAAGGCGAAGATCGTCTCGAATCCGGCCCGGTCGCGCAGTGTGTCCAGCCGGGCGAGCGCCGCGCGCGCCTTGGCCAGGAACGCCGCGGCGGTCTCGTCCGGCACGAATTCCGGCAGCCGCACCAGGCCTTCCGGCCCGGCGAGGCGCCGCAGCCCCAGCGACAGCGGCTCCCAGTCCTCGCGCGACAAGGCGAGCGCCATCAGTTCGTCGTCGGAGAAGTCGAACAGCGGCGACTTCAGCACCTCGGCGAGCGACAGATCGTCCTCGAAATTCGCCACCGTCCGGCCGAGCGCCATCAGGTCCTTGACCGCGATATGGTCGGTGATCACCAGCCGGTCGGCGCCCGCCACCGCGATCTTCTCGTCGCGCAGCGCCTTGGCCATCGCCGCGACGAAGACCGAGCGCTTGCGCACCAGCACGATGAAATCGCCCGGCGACAGACGCTTGGTGCCGCCCTTGTGGGCGATCGTGTCGCCGAGCCAGGCGCCGATCTGCGCCGCGATCCGGCGGGCGAGGCGGTTGGCGGGCGAGTTGGCGGGCTCGTGGTCGAGCGGCTGCAGCCAGTCGCGCGATTCCGGCTGGGCCTCCGCGACATAGGCCGGCCAGATCTCAACCAGGCCGGGCGCTTGCCCACGCGCCGTGTGATGCGTCGGCACCTCGTCGTCGAAGGCGACGCCCTTGCGGTTGAGCGGGTCGGCGAACACCTTGTCGACCGCCGCCAGCACCGGCGCCGCCGTGCGGAAGGACTGGGTGAGGCGCACCGTCTCGAATGCCGCCCCGGCGTCGCGGGCCCGACGCGCCATCGCCCGGCGCTCCTCGCCGAACATGCGCGGCGAGGCGCCCTGGAAGGAGTAGATCGACTGCTTCTCGTCGCCGACCGCGAACACGGTGCGCGCCACGTTGCGCGCGCCCGCCCCGGCGAAGAACTCGTCGACCAGCTGGCGCATCACCTGCCACTGCCGGGGACTCGTATCCTGCGCCTCGTCGATCAGCACGTGGTCGATGCCCTGGTCGAGCTTGTAGTGCACCCAGGAGGAAGCTTCCGAGCGGGTCAGAAGATCGGCGGTGCGCACGATCAAATCCTCGAAATCCAGCCGGCCGCGGCGACGCTTCAGCAGCGCATAGTCGCGCTCCAGCCGGTCGGCGAGCACGAGCGCGGCGCGGCTTGCCTCGAACAGGCGCAGCGAGGCAAGCCGGTCCTCGACGCCTGCGAGATGCGCCTGGAAGCGCTCCAGCCGGTCGCCGAAGTCCTCGATGAAGTCCGTGACCGCCTTGGTCGCCACGCTCCCGGGTTTGCAGGGGGCGCCCTTCTGGGTGAGGCAGATCGTCCGGAGCTTGTTGTAGCGCCCGACGTGGTCCAGCGCGTTCGAAGGGTCGAGTAACGCCGTCAGCCGCTCGCAGAGCGTCCTGTCGGTCTGCTTGTCGCTCGTCCCGGCGAGGGCGAGGAGCTTGCGGCAGAAGGTCTCGTCCCAGCCGTCGCCCGGGAAGGCCTCTGCGAGGATCGACGCCTCCGCCGCGTCGGACGGAACGCCGAGCGCCCGGCGCAGCAGGTCGATCGCCCCGGTGAGGCCGCCGGCCTCGTCGACATGCCGGCGGATCGCGTCGCGCTTGCGGACGATCTCGTCGATCAGCTGGTCGAGGCCCCATTCGCCGGCCAGCGACAGCGCCGTGGCGAAGGCCTCGGCCAGCAGCTGCGCGGCATCGTCCTTCGCCAGCGTGGCGCTGGCGCCGGTGATCAGCCGGCGCCGCGCCTCGCCGAGCAGCGCCGCGCTCTCGGTCTCGTCCAGCACCTCGAAATGCCCGGGGACGTTCGCCTCGAGCGGAAACTGGTGGAGGATCGCCTCGCAGAAGGCGTGGATGGTCTGGATCTTCAGCCCGCCCGGCGTCTCCAGCGCCTCCGCGAACAGCCGCCGGGCCGCGGCGACGCGCGCAGGGTCCGGCCGACTGCCGTCGAGCGCGGCGATCTCCTTCTCCAGCTCGTCGGGCGCCGCTGTCGCCCAGCGGGCGAGCCGCGCGAAGACCCGGGTCGACATCTCCGCCGCCGCCGCCTTGGTGTAGGTGAGGCAGAGGATGCGCGCCGGCTCGACGCCGGACAGCAGCAGACGCACCACGCGCTCGGTCAGCACATGCGTCTTGCCGGAGCCGGCATTCGCCGACACGAACACCGAAAGGGTCGGGTTGGCGGCGCGCGCCTGCGTGGCGAGGGTCTGCTCGATGCCGACGAAGCCGCTCATGACGTGCCCTCCTCGCCGGGTTCATCCATACCGATCGCCCATTCCTGCGCCCGCGCCAGATGGTCGTAGGGGCCCGACATGTCGCCGGCGAGGAACGGCCGCACCCGCGACGTGAACGGCGTCGTCTCCTGCCGGTAGGCGGCGGCGAGGCCGAGCAGCTTGGCGAAGGCCTCCTCGCTCAGCGCGTCGGGATCGACCGGTTCGCCGTTCTTGCCGCCGTCGGTGCCGAGGCGTTCTCCATGGACCGCGCGCTCGCGCAGCCGGACATAGACGAGGTCGGCGATGCGGGTCGCCGTCGCCGCCTCGCCGAAGCCGCCGCGCTTGGCCATGGCGCCCTCCAGCGGCAGCTGCGGCGCCAGGAGCGCGCGCGCCTGCGACACCGAGGGGGTGGTGCCGGTCTTGAAGTCGATGATCTCGGTCGAGCCGTCGCGCATCAGGTCGATCCGGTCGGCGCGGCCGGTGAGGGTCGTCGAAAGCCCGGGCAGTTCCTGCGATCCTGCGATCTCGGCATGACGCTCCGCCACATTGGCCCCGCGCTCGCGCTCCCAGACGATGTAGTTCGTCGCCAGCGTCTCCATGCGCGGCCACCAGACGGCATGGATGTCGGCCGGCAGCGCTTCCGCCTCGAAGGCCTCGCGGGCGATGGCGAGGAGTTCGGCGACGGCGTCCTCCGCCTCCGGATCGTTCCCCTCGATCACGAACCCGCCGAGGATCTCGTGGAAAAGGTTGCCGCGCTCGGCCGCATGCGGGTCGCGCATCAGCTCCGGCAGCTTCTCCAGCCGCAATATGTCGCGGGCGTGGATGGCGTAGGGGTCGCGGATCAGCGTCTCGACATCGGTGATGCGATACCTGGTCGGACGATCGGCCAGCGGCGGGCGCGGGGTCGGCCGCGCGACGCGCGCCGCGGTCCCGGTGCGGTCGAGGTCGCGCGCGTGGACGAGGAAGGTCTCGCCCTCGCGGACGAGGCGGTCGGCGCCCTCCGGGCCGGCGAGGGTCAGCAGCCGCTGCAGCCAGCGCGACGCGATCGCGGGCGCGCCGCCGGACCGGCGCGCCCGCGACAGGATCACCCGCCGGGTGCCCATCGCCATCCAGAAATCATGCGCGGCAAGGCCGATCCGGCGCTCCGGCGGATCGAGCGCGATCTCGCGCCGCATCACCCGGGAGAGAAACGCACCTGAGCGGGCCCCTGCCGGCCAGGTGCCTTCGTTGAGGCCGCCGAGCACCGCCACGTCGACATGCTGCAGCCGCGCCTCCAGCGTGCCCCAGACGAAGGCCCGCGCCGACAGGCCGCCACGCGGCCGCACCGTCTCGCCGGCCATCAGCGCCGCCACCACGTCGGGCAGCTCGGCCGCCGCGAAGTCGAAGCCGGTGCGGGGCGCCTGCACCAGGCCGGAGAGGAAGCCCGCCAGCGCCTGCCCGGCCTCGCCGGCATAGAGTTCCTCGGCGCTGCCCGTCGGCGAGCGCGCCAGCGCCTCGAGGCAGAGCGTGATCGCCAGCGCATAGTCGGCGAGCTCGCCGCTCGCGGACCGCAGCGTCACCAGCGGCGCCAGCGCTTCCTCCAGCCGCTGCGCCATCGTGTCCGCGAGATCGCGCTCGGCGGCGCTCACCTGCCGCACCGGGCGGGCGTAGCGGCGGGGATGCTCTTCCAGCGCCTTGCGCCTTGCCGCCTGGACCGCGGCGAGCTTTGCGCCGTCGGCGACGCCGACCGAACCGCGCAGCGCGATCAGCTCGATCGCGCGGGCCGCGCGCCGTGCCTCGCCCGCGTCCATGCCGAGCCGGGTCAGCGGATGCTTGAGCAGCGCGACGAGCGCGATCGGATCGCCCGGCTTCAGCGCCACCTCGATGGCGGTCGCCGCCAGCGTTCCGGGCGCGGTCGCCGAGAGCGGCCGGCCGGCGGAATCGTTCGCCGCGATGCCGAAGCGCGACAGTTCCGAGACGACGCGGCGGGCGAGGTTGCGGTCCGGCGTGATCAGCGCCGCCGTCGCCTGCGGGTCGGCGAGCGCGTCGCGCATGGCGCAGGCGATCGCCATCGCCTCTTCGCGCTCGTCCTCGGCCTCGACCAGCGCCATGCCGTCGAGCGCCTCTGGCCCGTGCTTGAGGCTTCCCTCCGCCCAGGCGTCCGTCGTCTCGGCCGGGCGCAGCGCGTCGGCGACGAAGGCCTCGCGCGCCGCCAGCGCCGGATCCTCGCCGGCTGCGAGATGTTCGACGCTTGCCGGGGCGCGGGCGAAGCGGTCGAGGATCGACTTCAGGCCGTATTGCGGGTGGCCGGGCGCGGCGATCGAGGCATCCCTTGCGATCGCGTCGAAGGTCGCGGGCGGCAGGTGCCGGTCGAGGCCCGGCAGCACCAGCGCGCCCTGCTCCAGATGGGCGATGGCATGCATCAGCTCCAGAGTCGCCGGCGCCGTGGCGGTCGAGCCGGCGAGGATCACCGGCCCGCGCGCGCCGTCCCGCCGCAGCCGTTCGGCCTCGCCGCGCAGCCAGGCATTGCGCGCCGCGGCCTCGCTGACGCGGCCCTGTTCGGCCAGCAGCGCCGGCCAGTGTTCGGTGACGATCGCCAGGAACTGCAGGGTCAGGCGCCACCAGTCGGCGAGGTCGTCCGGCGCCAGCGCGGCGATGCCGGCCAGCGACGTCCCCTCCGTCTCGACCTCGTCGAGCAGCGTGCCGAGATCGCCGGCGAGCCACAGCGCGTCCGCCGCCGAGGCCGGCAGCACCGGCGCCTCGAGGCCGAGCGCCTGGCGCTCGCTGGCGGCGGTGGCGGCGCGCCAGTGCCGGGCGAGGCGCGCCAGATGCAGCCGCCGGGTCAGCTCGTCCATCACCGGCAGCAGGGTGGGGCGTTCCTGCGGCGCGGCGAAGAGGTCGGCAGCGTCGCTCTCGCCGATCGGCCGGATGGCGGGAAGGATCGCGCTGCCCTTGCCGAGCGCCCGCGAGAATTCCCCGGCGAGCGCCCGCGCGGCGCGGCGCGTCGGCACGTAGATGGTCACGTCCGCGAGCGCCAGCGGATCGCCCCGGTAGGAAAACGACGGGACGATGCGGCCGGCCAGCAGGCTGTCGGCGAGGGTCGGCAGGAAGGGCCGGCCGGGCGGGATCGACAGGATGTTGGCGTTCATCGCGCGAGTCTACAGGCGCGATCGGCGATTCGCACCGGTCCGCCGGCGCCGGCGGGATGCCGGCCTATGCGCTGCCGGCCGAGGGCACGTCGATCCGGCAGACGACGCCGTCCGGCTCGAAGGACAGGGCAACCACCCCGTCGAGCTCGCCGGCGAGGCTCTTCTCGATCAGCCTGGTGCCGAAGCCCTTGCGGGTCGGCACGCTCACCGGCGGGCCGCCGATCTCGCGCCAGGTCATCAGCAGCCGACGGTTGGTCGGCGGTCCGGATTCGGTCCAGGTGATCTCCACCCGGCCATGCTCGACCGACAGGGCGCCGTATTTCGACGCGTTGGTGCACAGCTCGTGGAGCGCCAGGGAAAGCGCCAGCGCGGTCTTCGGGGTCAGGTTGACCAGCGGGCCGTCGGCGGAGATCTGACCGCCATCGGGCCCGCGATGCGCCGCCAGTGCACGGTCGACCACCGCCTGCAGCGTCGCGCCGCTCCAGCTCGCCTCGGTCAGCACGTCGTGGGCGCGCGCCAGGGCGAGCAGGCGATGCGAGAAATCCTGCCGCGCGTGCTCCCATGAGACCGGGTTGCGAAAGGTCTGCGAGGCGATCGCCTGGACCGTGGCGAGGGAGTTCTTCACCCGGTGGTTCAGCTCGTTGATCATCAGATGGAGGTGTTCCTCGCCGACCTTGCGGCCGTGGATGTCCTCGGTCGAGCCGTACCAGCGCACGATCCGCCCCTCGGCGTCGCGCCGCGGATAGGCGCGCGAGTGCATCCAGTGATAGCGGCCCGAGACCATCCGGGCGCGATGCTCGACATCGTAGGGCACGCCCGTGGCCAGGGCCTTCCGCCAGGCGGCGATCGAGGGCTCCAGGTCCTCCGGGTGCAGGACGTCGCCCCAGGACGCGCCGAGGCCGCTGGTGCCAGTCCATTCGCGCCAGCGCTCCGCCACCCGGTCGATCTGGCCGCCCGGTCCCGCCGTCCACGTCGTCTGCGGGTTGAGCTCGACGACGTGGCGATAGTTGTCCTCGCTCTCGCGCAGCGCGTTCTCCGCCTCGCGTCGTTCGTCGATGTCGATGACGCAGCCGACATAACCGAGATAGCTGCCGTCCTCGGCGAAGCGCGGGCGGGCCGCGTCGATCGCCCAGCGATAGGCGCCGTCGCGCCGCCGCAGCCGGTACTCCACGCGAAACGGCACCCGCGCCGCGTTGGCGGCATGGAAGGCCCGTTCGGCCTCCTCGCGGTCGTCGGGATGCGTCGTGTTCAGCCAGCCGTAGCCCTCGCCTTCCTGCTCGGTCTGGCCGGTATATTCGTACCACGGCTGGTTGAGGTAGCTGCAGGAGCCGTCGGGCCCGGTCACCCAGATCATCATCGGAGCGCTGTCGGCCATGCTGCGGAAGCGCGCCTCGCTCTCGCGCAGCTGGTGTTCGGCTTCCATCTGGCCGGTGGTCTCGGAGACGCCGCACAGCATGCCGCGAACGGTGCCGTTCTCGTCCCGGATGGGGGAATAGGAGAAGGTGAAATAGGCCTTTTCGTCGTGGCCGTAGCGGTTCACCACCAGCGGCCAGTTCTCGAGCATCGTCGCCTCGCCGCGGAGCGCCTTGTCGACCAGCGGCCCGACATCGGCCCAGATCTCCGGCCAGACCGCCTGAAAGGGCTGCCCGAGCCCGGTCGGGTGCTTGTTGCCGAGGATGCGGGAATAGGCGTCGTTGTAGAGGAAGCCGAGCCCCGGACCCCAGGCCACGAACATCGGCAGGCCCGAGTCGAGTATCAGGCCGATGGCGCTGCGCAGCGAGGACGGCCATGTCGCCGGTTCGCCGAGCGGCGATGTGGACCAGTCGCGGTGGCGCATCAGCCGGCGGACCTCGCCGTCGCCCTCGAGGAACCGGAGCACGGACGGGTCGGCGGGGTCGGCCATCAACAGATCAGCCAAGTCTCAGCCCCTCCTGGCTCGGGACGCGGTGACGGGAAGCGCTGCGCGTGTCGCAGCGGAATTCGCATGGATGCGTGCCGGCGGTGGTCGGGTTCCGGAAAGGACGACGGTTCCGTGGAATGTCGCCGCAATCGGCTATCTCTGCAGGTCCAGCCGCTACGTCAAGGGCAGGGGCGGCGCCGAACCCACTGCCGGCGACGCATTCGCCATGGCTGGGCGGCGGCGATGCGTCGCCCGCCGTTATGCCGCAGCGCTGGACAGGAAGGCCGCCTCGGCCTCGACGAGGGCGGCGGGCGTGCCGACGGTGATCCACAGCCCGCCCAGCCGGACGCCGTAGAGCCGACCGGCGTCGATGGCGTTGTCGAAGATCCGGTTCAGCGAGAATTTCTCCGGCTTCATGCCGGTAAACACCGACGGCTTGATGATCGCCGCGCCGGCGTAGATGAACGGCGACATGTCGCGCTCGGCCACCCGCGAAAGACGTCCTTCGGGGTCCATGGCGAAGTCTCCGCGCCCGTCATAGCCGGTCGCCTGCCGCATCTCGGCGATCAGCAGGCTGACGTCCATCTTCGAGGGATCCCAGAGATCGGCCATGAGGTCGAGATTGTCGCGGTAGCCGTCGATCCAGAACGTGTCGGAATTGATGACGTAGAACGGCTCCTCGCCCAGCGCCGGCAGTGCCTTGACGATGCCGCCGCCGGAATCGAGCAGATTGTCGCGCTCGTCGGAGATGACGATCTCCATGTCCTTGCGGCGCTTGAGATGCGCCTTCATCAGGTCGGGGAGGTAGTGGACGTTGACCACCACCCGGGTGACCCCGTTGCGCGCCAGCGCGTCGAGCCCGTAGTCGATCAGCGCCCGGCCCCGCACCTCGACCAGCGGCTTGGGGATGGTCGAGGTGATCGGCCGCATCCGCTTGCCGAGGCCGGCGGCGAGCACCATCGCGGTGGTCGGCTTGAAGGTCGGGGATTTCACAGGGGTCATCGTCCGTCGCATGTCGAGAGTTCAGGAGGCCTCGTCGTCGAGGACACCCCAGGCGGCATAAAGCGCTTTCAGCGCTGCCAGCGAGGGGTGGCCGAGCGTCCGGCCAAGATAGGTCTTAATCCGCGGTATGTGACGCAGATATTGCGGCTTGCCGTCGCGTTCCAGAAGCCGGACGAAGATTCCGAGCACCTTGGAGGCGCGCTGTGCCGCCATGATCGCATAGGCGCGCTCGAAGCCGTCGGCGTCGAAGCCGGGATCGCCTTCCCTTCGCCGCGCGACATAGGCCTCGCGCAGGCGCATCTCGAGCGCTTCGGGGACGTCGACGCGCGCATCCTGGGCGAGCGCCGCCACGTCGTATGCGGAGGGGCCGATCACCGCGTCCTGGAAATCGATCAGCCCGATCCGCCGGCGCCCCGTCTCGCGCGGACGCCAGATGACGTTCGGCGAATGGAAGTCGCGCAGGACGAGGTTGGTCTCCGCCGCGCGCAGTTCGGCAAAGAGGTCGCTCCAGATTCCGGCGAATGTCGCCCGTTCCTCGGGAGTGGCGGCGCGGCCCCTGGCGCGCGGCAGATACCAGTCCGGCAGCAGATCGACCTCGATCGCCATGGCGCCGGGATCGAACGCGGGCACCGTGTAGACGGCGCCGCCGGCGACGGGCAGCTCCGCGGGCCAGTCCGTCTCGTGCAGGTCGGCAAGGCAGAGGACGGCGGCCTCGTAGCGCTCCGCGACCGGGCGCCCCGCGTCGTCCAGCAGCGTGCCCTCGCCGAGATGCTCGATCAGCAGCAGGCCGCGTTCGAGGTCGGCCCGGTGGATCGCGGGCGCCGCGAAGCCGGCGCCGGCCAGCGCATCGGCGACGGCGACGAAGGGCACCACGTCCTCGGCGAGATGGGCGATGCGGCTGTAGGGCAGCCCGTCGCGGACCGGCGGCCCGTCGGCCTGGTGCGGCGCGTCCATGAGGATCAGCGGCTCGGTCGTGCCGGTGTGGACGGTCTCGTAGCGCCGGGTGGAGGCATCGCCGAAGAAGCGCCGGCGCTCGGCCTCGGCGAGCCCGGCTTCCGCGAGAAACGTCCGGATCGCCAGGCTGCGCCGGGCGCGCTCCGCCGTCGCACCGCGGCCGGTGAGAACCGCCACGCGCCCGCCCGACGCCGCCATCTCGAGGGAGACGACGAGGCTTGCCTCGGCCATGACGCGCGGCGCGTTCTGCGGCCATTCGACCAGCGCGACGCCGGCTTCCACGATCTCGTCGAAGCCAAGCTCGTCGAGTTCGTCGTCGCCGCCGATCCGGTAGAGATCGAAATGCGCCACCTTCGGCGTCGTCTCGTAGGCCTGCACCAGCGTGTAGGTCGGCGAGGGGACCTCGAGTGAGGGATCCCCGGCCAGATGCCGAATCGCGGCCCGGGCGAGCGTCGACTTGCCGGCGCCGAGATCGCCGCACAGCGCCACCACGTCGCCGGCCCGCAGGATCATCGCTAGGTCGGCGCCGAGCCGTTCGGTGGCCGCGGCGTCATCGAGCTTGAGGCGGGCGATCTCTTCCAACCGGTCGTCTGCGATCATCGGCTCTCTTGTCAGGGCAGTGGCCGTCCGCGTCATTCGGCCGCGTCCTCGAACCGGTCGCGACCGTCTTCCTGGTGATCGGGCGGCGTCGTGCCGAGCGGCAGGGTGCAGATCACCGTGGTGCCCTTGCCGGGCGCCGAGACGATCTCGATCGTGCCGTGGTGCAGCTCGACGAAGCTCTTGACGATGGAGAGGCCGAGGCCGGCGCCGGACTGGCGGCCGCCATTCGGATTGGCCTCGAAGCGCTCGAAGATCTTGTCGAGATTGTCGCCGGAAATGCCCGGGCCGCGGTCGGTCACCTCGAAGCGGACCGTGTCCGCGCCTCGCCGGGCGCGCAGCGAGACGGCGGTGCCGGCGGGCGCGAAATTGGCGGCGTTGGACAGGAGGTTGAACAGGATCTGGGTGAGGCGGGGTCCATCGGCGCGCAGCGTCTCGCCGGCTTCCGACAGGTCGATGTCCAGCGTGACCGAGGCCTCGGAGAGCCGCTCGCGTACGCCGTCGGCGGCATGCGACACGGTCTTGGCGATGTCGACCTCGTCGAGATCGAGTTCCATGATCCCGGCATCGATCGTCGCGAGGTCGAGAATGTCGTTGACGATGGTCAGCAGCTGCGAGGTCGAGGTGGAGATGTAGTCGAGATATTCGCTCTGGCGCTCGTTCAGCGGCCCGGTTTCCGGGGTGCGCAGCAGCGCCGAGAAGCCGATGATGTTGGTCAGCGGCGAGCGCAGCTCGTAGTTCACGTGCTGGACGAAGTCGTTCTTGATCTGGTTCGCCTGTTCCAGCGCCTCGTTGCGCTCGCGCAGCATGCGCTCGGCCTCGCGGGCGTCGGAGATGTCGGAGAAGGTCAGCATGGTCTGGCCGTTCGGCAGCGGCACGATGCCGTAGGCGACGGTGTGGCCGGAGGTCAGCGCGAACTCGCCGGTCTCGGTGTCGCGGCCGGCCTCGTCGAATGCCGTGACCGCCTGGCTGAACCGCGTCCAGCCGCGCGCCTCGCCATTGTCGTCGTCGCCGCCGACGATGGCGTAGCTGCACAGGTCGGGCAGAGCATGGATGCGCGGACGCGAGCGCAGGAACTCCGCGTCGAGCCCCCACAGTTCCGCGAAGGCCGGGTTCGACAGGCGCAGCCTGCCGTCGCTGCCGAACACCGCCACCGCCTCGCGCAGATAGTCGATAGTCTCGCGCTGCAGCCGGACCGTCGCCTTGACCTGGCTCTCCAGCTCCAGCTTCTCGGTGATGTCCTCGAACACCCAGGTGGCGCCGCCGCGCGGCTGCGGCGTCGCGATGACCCGCAGCGTCCGCCCGTCCGATAGGTGCCAGAGCGTCTCGGTGGGTTCGGTGGCGCGGTAGGCCGCCAGGTCCTGGTCGCGCAGCTCGCTGTGGAACTCCTTCTCGACCGGCAGGATGCCGGCGGTGCGCAAATGGTCGAGCAAAGCGAGGTGGTCCGGCTCGGAATCGAGATAGCTGCTGGTCAGGTCGAAGAGCCGCTGGAAGGCGGCGTTGTAATAGGTGAGCCGCGTCTTCTCGTCGAAGCGCGCGACGGCGGTGGTGAGCTGGTCGAGGGTCTCGGACTGGCTGTCGATGGTCTGGCGCAGTTCCATCCGCACCTGCTCGGTCTCCGAGATGTCGGCGGCGAGGCCCGCCGAGCCGAGCGGCCCGTCGGCCTCGACCACGGCGAAGTTGCGGCGGTCGGCAGCGACGACGGTGGAGAGCTTGCCGGAGAACACCTTCGCCTCGGCGCGATGGGCGGCGATGGCGAGACGGTCCTGCTGGCTGAGGAATTCGTTCTGCCGCTCCAGGCACTCGGCGACGGAGGCGGCGTCGACGGCGTTGGCGTAGCTCTCGTTGACCCAGACCAGCCGGCCGCCGCGCTCGCGCAGCCAGATCGGCAGGGGGGCCGCGTCGAACAGGCGCTGCATGGTCTCGATCGTCGCCAGCGCGCGCTGCTCAGCGGCCTCGATCGCGCGCAGCCGCTCGCGCAGGCCCTGCAGCCGCACGAAGCGCACGGTCGCCAGCGCGCCGATGGTCCGGCCGGTCGCCTCGAGGATCTGGCCGCCGGGCATCTCGATCTCGAGGCTGAACGGCTTGGCGGCGCCCCGCAGCCGGTCGATGCCCTCCGCCAGCGCGCGGGCCGCGGGGGCCGGCATCCAGTCGGCGAAGGCCAGGAAGCGCTTCTCCTCGCGCGGGGCGCCGCAGTCGCCGGGCAGGGCGCCGAGCATTTCCGGGGCGCCGGGGCCCGAATAGATCAGGATCCGCTCGTCGGAGCCCGCCAGCAGCGCGGCGCGCTGCTCCGCCTCGGCGCGGCTTTCAGCCAGATTGGCCCGCAGCAGCTCGTTCTCGGCGGCAGTCTTGACCCGCTGGCGGATGATGAAGACCGCGGTCAGCATCGTCGTGCCGATCATCAGGGCGAGCAGCGCCAGATAGAGGATGTCGGCCGGATTGAGCATGCCGGAAAAGGCGTCGCGACCGGCCGGCGGGAGAGCGGTCTGGGCTCTGGCGAGCAGCGGCATGGGCAGCACCGCGGCCATCGCCGCGAGCACGGTCAGGGCGCCCGGCATTCGCGCCCGCCGGCGCCGCGCGCCGGGTTCGGAATCGCTATTCGGCCGGCAAGCGCTCGCGCGCCCGGACCCACCTTCCTCGAACATCCTGTCTGTCCCCGTTTGAACTGCCGCCGCTTATCGAGACATGACTCAAGGCACGCCTCGCGGCACCGGCCCACCCTCCGGCAGCCACGATTCGGACATAGTAGCTCTTGGTTAATTCGGCGCAATCCACAAGAAAGCAGGGCCGGCAAAAAGAAAAGCCGCCGGACGGCTTGCGTCGCGGCGGCTTGTCTGAGTCGGATCGGCCGCGTCGGGCTGATCAGTAGCGGTAATGCCCTGGCTTGTAAGGGCCCTGCTGCGTCACGCCGATATAGGCGGCCTGCTCTTCGGTCAGCGTCGACAGCCTTGCGCCGAGCTTGCCGAGATGCAGGCGGGCAACCTTCTCGTCGAGATGCTTGGGCAGGACGTAGACTTCGTTCTGGTACTGTTCACCCTTGGTGAAGAGCTCGATCTGCGCCAGCGTCTGGTTGGTGAACGACGCGGACATCACGAAGCTCGGGTGGCCGGTGGCGTTGCCGAGATTGAGGAGGCGGCCTTCCGAGAGCAGCAGCATGCGGTTGCCCTTGGGGAACTCGATCATGTCGACCTGCGGCTTGATGTTCGTCCACTTCAGGTTCTTCAGGGCGGTGACCTGAATCTCGTTGTCGAAATGGCCGATATTGCCGACGATGGCCATGTCCTTCATCTCGCGCATGTGCTCGAGGCGGATGATGTCCTTGTTGCCGGTCGTGGTGATGAAGATGTCGGCCGTGGCGACGACGTCCTCGAGCTGCACCACCTCGAACCCGTCCATCGCCGCCTGCAGCGCGCAGATCGGGTCGACCTCGGTGACCTTGACGCGGGCGCCGGCGCCCTGCAGCGAGGCGGCCGAGCCCTTGCCGACGTCGCCGTAGCCGCAGACCACGGCGACCTTGCCGGCCATCATCACGTCGGTGGCGCGGCGGATGCCGTCGACCAGCGATTCCTTGCAGCCGTACTTGTTGTCGAACTTGGACTTGGTGACCGAGTCGTTGACGTTGATCGCCGGGAAGGGCAGCAGGCCCTTCTTCTGCAGCTGGTAGAGGCGGTTGACGCCGGTGGTGGTCTCTTCGGTGACGCCCTTGATGGCGTCGCGCTGGCGGGTGAAGAAGCCGGGCGACATGGCCATGCGCTTCTTGATCTGCGCGACGAAATATTCCTCTTCCTCGCTCGACGGGTTGGACAGCACGTCCTCGCCGGCCTCGGCCCGCGCGCCGGTGAGAATATACATCGTGGCGTCGCCGCCATCGTCGAGGATCATGTTGGTCGGCTGGCCGTCCGGCCACTGGAAGATCTGGTCGGTGTAGGTCCAGTAGTCCTCGAGCGTCTCGCCCTTGATGGCGAAGACCGGGATGCCGGCGGCGGCGATCGCGGCGGCGGCATGGTCCTGGGTCGAGAAGATGTTGCAGGAGGCCCAGCGGACCTCGGCGCCGAGCGCCGTCAGCGTCTCGATCAGCACCGCGGTCTGGATCGTCATGTGCAGCGAGCCGGTGATCCGGGCGCCCTTCAGCGGCTTGTCGTCGCCGAATTCCTCGCGGCAGGCCATCAGGCCCGGCATCTCGGTCTCGGCGATGTCGATTTCCTTGCGGCCGTAATCCGCGAGGGCGATGTCCTTGACGACGTAGTCGTTGGCCATGAGAGCGTCCATCCGTTTGAGATCTGGCCGGGCGTCAAGCCGCGACCGCTGCGGCCGATTTACCAGCGCCCGGCGCCACGGGCAAGAGGACATAAACATTTACTTATATCTTGATCACTCGACCTGCCGCCGTCGCCCCTTCCGGCGGCCGGGGCTTTCGCGGTAGGTTCTCGCCCAGGCTGACGCGGGGGAACGGGTGATGCGAGTTCGGGTGGCGACGCTGGCGGCAACGATCGCCGCCCTCCTTCTCGCACCGGCCAGCGACGTTGTGGCGCAGCCGGCCCCGGCAGCCGCCGCGGCGCCGCCGATGCCGGCGAGCTTCAGCGATCTTGCGCTGCCCTATTCGCCCTATCTCTTCGACTTCGCCGTCTATGCCGGGCGCAACCTGGCGCGCATCACCTACCGCTCGCGCCGCTACGACCCGGTCACGCGCTCGCTCGTCGTCAACGGGCTCGCCGTCGAACGGGACGGCTTCTCGGCGGCGGTGGGGCAGATGCGGATCGCCGCGGACGGCGTCGTCTACGAGGACATCGCGGTCGACACGCGCGGGCTGCCGCTCGATCCCCCCGTCCGCGAGGCCCTGCAGCGCCTCGACAGCGAAACCGTCACGGGCGACCTGATCCTGACGGTGGAAAGCGACGTCGCCGCGGCCGACTACGACGTGACGCTGGTGCTGCGGGCCGAGAAGATCGGCACGCTCGACCTCGCCGCCGATCTCGCCGGTTTCCACGTGCTGGCGCCGCTCGAGGACGTCACGGAAGGCGGCTCGAAACCGCTGACGGTGATCGGCAGCCTGCGCTCCGGGCGCATCGGCTTCACCGACGCCGGGCTGGCCGCGGTGCTCTACGACATGGCCGGCGCCCAGCAGGGCCTCTCCGGCGACCAGGCCCGCGGCGCCGTCGCCATGATGGCCGGCATCGCGGTCGCCTCGATGGTCGCGGCGACGCCGGGCGGTGCGGGTCCGGCGCTGCAGCGCCGGGGGCAGGAATGGTCGGCGACGCTGCAGGCGTTCCTCGCCCGGCCCGACCGGCTGGACGTCAGCTTTGCGCCGGCGGAGCCCTTCGATCTGTCGCGCCTTGCCGACGGTGAGATGGGCGAGGCCGACATCCTCGACCTCAACCCGTCCGCCACGGCCGGGGCCGCCGAGCGGGTGGCGCTGCGCGATCCCGCCACGCTGGTCGCCGACGGCGCCCCGGCGGCGGCGGTGCTGGCGGCGGCCGAGGCACTGCTGGACGGGCGGGGCGTGCCGCAGGACGTCGGGCGGGGCGTGGAACTGGTCCTGCCTCTGGCCGGGGGCGGGAACCGTCGGGCGACGGGGCTTCTTGCCAGGGGCCTTGCCGCCGAGCCGGGCGTGCCGATCCCGCAGGACGAACTCACCGGCGCCTATGTCGCGCTGCTGGTCGGGCGGGCCGACGGCGTGGTGATGGAGGACGCCGGCCTCGATGCTTTGCGCCGCCGGCTGAGTCCTGAGGAAACCGTCGCCGCGGAAGACGAGGCGGTGCAGCGCTGGCGTGCGACGCCGGTCGGACAGGAGCAGAAGCGGGTGGAGGTCGCGGCGTTCGAGAAGCGCGACTGGGCGACGGTACGCCGGCTTGCCTACGCCTATTACGAGGGCGTCGCGATGCCGCGCAACCTGCTGCGCGCCTATGGCTGGGCGTCGATCGCGGCGGCGGGCGGCGATCCGCTGGGGCGGCGGCTGCGCGACGACCTGTCCCGCGCGGTCGGCAACGGCCTGGTGGCGCTGCCGCTCGATCGCGCCCGCCAGGCGACCGACGATCTCTGGCGGCTGCTGGTCGCCGAGCCGGATGCGGCGCCCGCCGGCTCGGCTAAGGAAACGGCCGCTCCCGCCGACGCGGCGGCGCCGGTCGGTCCCGCCGGTTCCGGCCCGGACACGCCGGCCCCGCCGGTGGAGTGACGGTCCGGACCGTCAGTGCTCCTCGCCGAAGCGGTTGGCCACCAGCGCCTCGATCGCGTCGAGCGCCTCGGTGGCCTCGGCGCCCGTCGCCGACACCTCGATCGTGCATCCCTGGCTCGCCGCCAGCATCATCAGCCCCATGATCGACTGGCCGCCGACCGACAGCCCG
The DNA here is from genome assembly GCF_021391535.1 of Aurantimonas sp. HBX-1. Taxonomy (GTDB): domain Bacteria; phylum Pseudomonadota; class Alphaproteobacteria; order Rhizobiales; family Rhizobiaceae; genus Aurantimonas. The sequence continues at coordinate 3,910,629 of NZ_CP090066.1, read as the reverse complement.
TCCCGCGAGATCGTCAGTTCGGCGTCGAAATTCTCGGCGGTCTGGACGAAACGGGCGGAGGCGCGGGCATGCAGCCCGCGGCGGTTGACGATGGTCAGCACGCGGGCGCCGGGAGCGCGCGGGGCTTCGCTCCGCTCCGCTTCCTCGCCGCAGCGCGGCGCGTCGCCTGCAGCGGGCAGGGCGGGATTATTTTCCACTGAGGACACGGCTCGCCACGTTGATGTACTTGCGCCCGGCATCCTGGGCTTCCACCAGCGCCTGGGCGATCGGCTTCTCGTTCCGCACGCTCGCCAGCTTGATCAGCATCGGCAGATTGACGCCGGCAAGGACGTCGACCCGGCTCCCGTCCATCACCGAGATGGCGAGGTTCGAGGGTGTTCCCCCGAACATGTCGGTCAGGATGATCACCCCGTCGCCGCGTTCGGCGCGGCCGACCGCCTCGACGATGTCGACCCGCCGCTGCTCCATGTCGTCTTCCGGTCCGATCGAGATTGTCTCGAAGGCTTCCTGCGGGCCGACCACGTGTTCGACCGCATTGCGGAACTCGTCGGCGAGCCGCCCATGGGTGACAAGCACCAGTCCGATCATCCGGCGAACGCTCCGATTGTCTGGCGGGCCATCCGACTGGCTCCCTGGTAGGCGGCCGAAACCGGCCGGCCCCGGAAGGGCAACAGACGGCGGTTCGGTATATGGGCGCGCATCCTCACCATCTGGCAGGCGATACGCAAGCTAAATGATCAGCCCGAAGCTGCTGCTTTCGTGGCATTTCAGCCGGCCGCCCGCGCATCGGCGAGGGCCAGCGAGACCAGCACGTCGGCGCCGAAGGCGGCGGAGCGCGCCGGCAGCCGTACCAGGCGGACCGGAATGCCGAGGATGCTGACCGAGGCGTCCGCCTCCTCCGGCATCCGGTCGATGGCGTCCGGCGCGCAGAGATCGACCACCAGCGCCAGCGGCGCGGAACCGGCCTCCCGTTCCGGCACGATGCCGACGCCGGAAATCTCGATCAGACCCCGCAGCGCCGCGGGAGCCGACATGACCAGACCGTGCGGCCCGGCCTCGATCTCCACCCGGTCGTCGGCGACGAGGGCGCTGTCCAGTCCCAGCGAGGCGGCCCGCCGCAGGGTCGAGAGGCAGAGCGCGGACTTGCCGCTGCGCGCCGGACCGCGGACCAGGATTCCCGTGCCGCCGATCAGCACCGCCGAGCCGTGGACGTTCGAGGCGCGGCTCATTCGGCTGGCAGCGAGACGATGAAGCGCGCCCCCGCGACGCCGTTTGGCGCCGCCGGATCGAGGATGTTCTCGGCGCGGATCGTGCCGCCATGCGCCTCGACGATCTGCCGGCTGATCGACAGGCCGAGACCGGAGTTCTGCCCGAACGCCTCGCCGGACGGGCGGTCGGTGTAGAAGCGCTCGAAGATCCGGTCGATGAACTCGGCCTGGATGCCCGGCCCGTTGTCTTCCACCGTCACGATCACCCGCTGGCCGCGCCGCCGCAGCAGGACCCTGATCCGGCCGTTCTCCGTCGGCACGAAGGACCGCGCGTTCTCGATGAGATTGGTAAACACCTGGCTCAGTCTCAGGTCGTGACCGGTGACGTTGTAGCCGCCCTTGACCGAGGTCGGGAGCGGCTGCGGCTCGAAGCTGATCGAGACGTTCCGCCCGTCGCGGCCGTGGCCGCGGGCCCCGTCGACCACCGAACGCAGCAGGCCGGCGAGGTCGACCTTGGCGGCGATCTGCCGGGCCAGCTCGGCGTCGAGCCGCGAGGCGTCGGCGATGTCGGTGATCAGCCGGTCGAGGCGTCGCACGTCGTGCTGGATGATCTCCAGCAGGCGTTCGCGCGAGGCCTCGTTACGGGCGAGCGGCAGCGTCTCGACGGCGCTGCGCAATGAGGTCAGCGGATTCTTCAGCTCGTGCGAGACGTCGGCGGCAAAGGATTCGATCGCGTCCATGCGCGCATAGAGGGCGTTGGTCATGCCCCGCAGCGCCGTCGCGAGATTGCCGACCTCGTCGGCCCGGTCGCCGAAATCGGGAATCGCCGTGCGTTCGTTGACGCCGCGCCGGACGCGGATGGCGGCGGCCGACAGCCGGCGCAGCGGCGTCGCGATGGTCGAGGCGAGCAGCGTCGACAGGACGATGACGACCACGGCCGCGACGGCGAAGACGCGCACGATCGCCATGCGCTCGGCCTGGACGATCTTGTCGATGTCGCCGCCCTGGGTGGACAGCAGCAGCACGCCGAGCACCGCCCGGAAACGCTGGATCGGCACCGCCACCGAGACGATCAGCTCGCCGCCCTCGGTGGCGCGCACGACGCTGGCCGGCCCGCCGGTGAGGGCGTTCATCACCTCCGGATAGGCGGTGCCCGAGCCGCCGGGCGTCTCGCGATACACCGGCAGGTCGCTGCGCTGGAACAGCCGGCGCACGAACGACACCGTCTCCTCGATGAAGGTCGGCTCCTCGTCGGCGACCGGCGGCAGGTCGTAGCGCAGGATCTGGCCGCGCGAGTAGAGATGCCGGGAATCGAGGATCAGGTTGGCGTCGCGGTCGTAGAGCCGGGCGCGGGTGCGGGTCGGCGAGATCAGCCGCCGCAGGAGCGGTGCCACCCGCTCGGGATTGATCGGGAATTCCAGGCTTTCCGCCGTGTCGGAAGTCGGCGCCAGCGTGTCGCCGGCCTGCAGCTCGAGCAGCCGTTCGGGGTCGAGGGTGATGGAATTGGTCTCGACCGTCGCCGAGGAGGCGATGGCGCTGGCGATGATCTCGCCCTGGGTGAGCAGGCTTTCAACCCGCGCGTCGATCAGCCCGGCGCGGAACTGGTTCAGGTAGAGAATGCCCGAGACGAGGACGATCAGCGCGACGAGGTTGAGGAAGACGATGCGCCGCGTCAGCGACGAGAAGATCGTGTGGCCTAGCGCCCAGCGCATCCGGTAGAGCACGCGGCGGATGAACGGCAGGCGGCGCAGGCGCTTGCGCATGGCGAGGTCACGCGGCGGCCGCCGCACGCCCGCACGCCTGCCCTGTTCCTCGTCGGAGCCGGAGATCGATACCATCGGTGGCCTTCGCGCGGCCTCAGGTTTCCCGGAAGCGATAGCCGACGCCGTAGAGCGTCTCGATCATGTCGAAGTCGTCGTCGATCACCTTGAACTTCTTGCGCAGCCGCTTGATGTGGCTGTCGATGGTGCGGTCGTCGACATAGACCTGCTCGTCATAGGCGGCGTCCATCAGGGCGTCGCGGCTCTTCACCACGCCGGGGCGCTGCGCGAGGGAATGCAGGATCAGGAACTCGGTCACCGTCAGGGTCACCGGGCGGCCCATCCAGGTGCAGGTGTGGCGCTCCTGGTCCATCACCAGCTGGCCGCGCTCGAGGGAGGATTCCGGCGTGGCGCTGGGGCTCTTGCCGGCGTTGTCGCGCGGCTGGCCGCGGCGCAGGATCGCCCGCACCCGCTCGACCAGCAGCCGCTGCGAGAACGGCTTCCTGATATAGTCGTCGGCGCCCATCTTGAGCCCGAACAACTCGTCGATCTCCTCGTCCTTTGAGGTCAGGAAGATCACCGGGATGTCGGATTTCTGCCGCAGCCGGCGCAGCAGTTCCATCCCGTCCATGCGCGGCATCTTGATGTCGAAGATCGCCAGCTGCGGCGGCCGCGACTGCAGGCCCTCCAGGGCGGAGGCGCCGTCCGTGTAGGTCTCGACGCGATAGCCCTCGCTTTCGAGCGCGATCGATACCGAGGTGAGGATGTTCCTGTCGTCGTCGACAAGAGCGATCGTTGGCATTGCGGTCTTCTCCAGTTTCCACCCTCCCGGCGGCATCAACCCGTCAGCAGGGCAGGCCGGCGCCTGTCTCGGCGGCGCCTGCCGTCCGTCGGTTCCGAAAGGCCGCGACCGGCAGCCCCTCCGGAACGGGGCGAGTCGCGTCATCAATCTGCGCTAAATGTGGCGGGAAGCGAAGATTACAAAGACGTAACGTCAGATTTACGCCGAAACCGCAGGATTCCCGGTGGGTTTCGGCCGGTCCCGCCAGTCATGGCTGCGGATAGCGTCCCTCTCATATGGGTACGGAAGCGCGATCTCGCGAACAAAGTTCCCGGCAAGAATTTTCTCAAGGTCAGGGCGCGCGGCGCCAGCATCGAAACGATTGAATCGGCACATGACAGTGCTAAATCGATTAAGTCACTGTCAGCGTTAAGGAAAACAGCCGCAACAGCTTGCTGAACGGGCCCCTCCGCAGTATCTAGCTGCAAGCAGTCGCCGCGGGCGAGGGCACGCGGATCTATGGGGAGATGACGGTGGACGAGATCGGGACGCGCAATCCGCACAGCGGGATCGAGACGACCGGCCTGGAGGGCGTGTCCTCCCTGCGGTGGAACCTGCCGTCGGCCGAGCTGGTCGAGACCGCGATCCGTCGCGGCGAAGGCCGCCTGACCGCCCATGGCGCGCTGGTCGTCACCACCGGCCGGCACACCGGCCGCTCGCCCAAGGACAAGTACGTCGTGCGCGACGAGGCCACCGACGAGGTGGTCTGGTGGGACAACAACAAGCCGATGGAGCCGGCCGCCTTCGAGCAGCTCTATGCCGACTTCAAGGAACATGCGCGCGGCCGCGACCTATTCGTGCAGGACCTGATCGGCGGCGCCGACGCGCAGAACGCCATCCGCGTGCGGGTCGTCACCGAATATGCCTGGCACGCCCTGTTCATCCGCAACCTGCTCATCCGGCCGACGGTCGAGCAGCTGGCGGATTTCGTGCCGGACATGACGATCATCGACCTCGCCTCGTTCAAGGCCGATCCCGAGCGCCATGCCTGCCGCTCCGAGACCGTCATCGGCTGCGATCTCTCCCGCAACATCGTGCTGATCGGCGGCACGACCTATGGCGGCGAGATGAAGAAGTCGGTCTTCACCGCGCTGAACTACCAGCTGCCGGGGCGCGGCGTCATGCCGATGCACTGCTCGGCCAATGTCGGGCCCGAGGGCGACGTCGCGATCTTCTTCGGCCTCTCCGGCACCGGCAAGACGACGCTGTCGGCCGATCCCGCCCGGACGCTGATCGGCGACGACGAGCACGGCTGGGGCGAGGACGGCATCTTCAACTTCGAAGGTGGCTGCTACGCCAAGACGATCAACCTCTCGGCGAAGGCCGAGCCGGAGATCTCCGCGACCACGCGCCGCTTCGGCACGGTGCTCGAGAACGTTGTCCTCGACCGCGACCTGGTGCCGGACTTCACCGACTCCTCGCTGACCGAGAACACCCGCGCCGCCTATCCGCTCGACTTCATCCCCAACGCCAGCGAGACCGGGCGCGCCGGCCATCCGAAGAACATCATCATGCTGACGGCGGACGCTTTCGGCGTGATGCCGCCGATCGCCCGGCTGACGCCGGCCGAGGCGATGTACCACTTCCTGTCCGGCTACACCGCCAAGGTGGCCGGCACCGAAAAGGGCGTGACCGAGCCGGAGGCGACCTTCTCCACCTGCTTCGGCGCGCCGTTCATGCCGCGCCACCCGTCCGAATACGGCAACTTGCTGCGCGACCTCATCGCCCGCCACCAGGTTGACTGCTGGCTGGTCAACACCGGCTGGACCGGCGGCGCCTACGGCACCGGCCAGCGCATGCCGATCGGCGTCACCCGGGCGCTGCTGGGCGCGGTGCTCGACGGCAGCCTGAAGAACGCCGAGTTCCGCACCGACGCGAATTTCGGCTTCCAGGTGCCGGTGGCGGTCGCAGGCGTCGACTCCGCCATCCTCGATCCGCGCTCCACCTGGGCGGACAAGGCCGCCTACGACGCGCAGGCCCGAAAGCTGGTCGAGATGTTCAGCCGCAATTTCGAGAAGTTCGAGCCGCATGTCGACCGCGACGTGATGGACGCGGCGCCGCATCTGCCGCTCGCCGCGGAATAGCCGCGGCCATCCGCTCGGCCCCCGCAGAGGGGCCGGCCCCTGACGACGCGTCGCCGCCTGTGCCGGCGGCGCGCTCCCCCTTACGGCGATTCTCGGCTATCTCCGTTGGGCGGCGGCCCGTGCCGCGCACGAGGAGGATGAGCGTCCCGCCATGGCAGCCGCCAACGATCTTCAGGTCACCAGCCGGGTGATCATCCCCGAGGCCGATCTCGAGGAGCAGTTCATCCGTGCCGGCGGCCCGGGCGGCCAGAACGTCAACAAGGTCTCGACGGCGGTGCAGCTGCGCTTCCAGGCGTCGCGCTGCGAGGCGGTGCCGCCCGACGCGCGGCGGCGGCTGCTCAAGCTGGCCGGGCGCCGGGCCACCAAGGACGGCGACATCCTGATCGAGGCGTCCCGCTTCCGCAGCCAGGACCGCAACCGCGAGGATGCGCGCGAGCGCCTCGCCGAACTGGTCCGCGAGGCGCTGAAGCCGCCGCCGCCGCCGCGCCGCAAGACCAAGCCCACCCGCGGCTCCGTCGAGCGCCGGCTGAAGGCCAAGAAGGGCCGCGGCGACATCAAGCGCAACCGCGGGCCGGTGGGCGGCGACTGAGCGGCACTCCCTGCCGGGCAGCGGTGTCGGTTCCCCACGGCGCATCACGTTTCGCCAAACTTGTTGTGATGGAAGGCGGCGAAGCCGGTTGGCGTCCGCTCCCGTAGCTGCGCCGACTTCCCCACGGAAGCAGCGGTCCCCGGACCGTCAACACAGGGAGAAACCACCATGCTGAAGAATCTCATCCGCAGCACCGCCTTCGTTTCGCTGATCGCCGTCGGCGCCGCCGGCTTCGGCCCCGCCGCATTCGCGCAGGACATGCCGATGGTCGGCGGCGTCGCCATGGACCCGTCCAAGACCATCGTCGAGAACGCCTCGGCAGCCCCCAACCTGACGACGCTCGTCGCCGCCGTGAAGGCCGCCGGCCTTGCGGAGACGCTCAGCGGCGAGGGCCCGTTCACGGTCTTCGCGCCGACCAACGCGGCCTTCGAGAAGCTTCCCGCCGGCACCGTCGAGGAACTGCTGAAGCCGGAGAACAAGGCGCAGCTGACCAAGATCCTGACCTACCACGTGGTCCCGGCGGCAGCGACGTCCGAGGCGGCGATGAAGATGATCGAGGACGATGGCGGCGAGCACCCGGCGCCGACCGTTGCCGGCGAGAACATCACTTTGTCGATGGATGGCGACAACATCATCGTCACCGACGCGCAGGGCAACAAGGCGACGGTCGAGCAGGCCGACGTGATGCAGTCGAACGGCGTCGTCCACGTCATCGACACCGTGCTGATGCCGGCGAGCTGACCCGCGGTCCGGCCGCGCGCATCCGCGCCGGCCGGACGGCCCGGGCTCCGCGACGCACCGACGGCGCGGGGCCCGGCTTCTCTTCCGGACCCGGCGCCGCAACGGGCGCCGAACACAATGCGGTGCGCGCCGGCCGGGCCCCCTTGCAGGATCCGCCGGCAATCCCGACCATCTCGCCCAGTGGGCGAGAGCCTGACAACCGAGCAAGGAGATCGAGCATGCTGAGGCGCAATGTTCTGTTGACCGGAGCCGCCGCCGCGGTGGCCGCGATCGGTGGCGGGCTGTTCAGCGGCAGCCGCGCCGCGAGCGAAACGGAATTCCCCGTTTCCTTCACGCCCGACGAATGGCGCCAGCGCCTGACGCCGGAGCAGTTCGCCGTGCTGCGCGAGGAGGCGACCGAACGGCCGTTCTCGAGCCCCCTCAACGACAACAAGAAGAGTGGCCTCTATGCCTGCGCCGGCTGCGACACGCCGGTCTATTCGTCAAAGACGAAGTTCGATTCCGGCACCGGCTGGCCAAGCTTCTGGGCGCCGCTGTCGGAAGAGGCGGTGGCGACGCGCACCGACTACCGGCTGATCCTGCCGCGCACCGAGGTCCACTGCGCGACCTGCGGCGGCCATTTCGGCCATATCTTCGACGACGGGCCGGCACCGACCGGCAAGCGCCACTGCCTCAACGGCGTCGCGCTGGCGTTCAAGCCGGGTCCGGCCGACACGGCATCCTGACCCGCGGCGCGCGGTCGGGCGGACACCCGCCGGAACCGTTCAGGATTCCGCAACGGATCCGCGCGACGATTGGCAGCGAGGACGGCAACGGATTGAAGCGAAGGGATCGGGACGCCATATGAGCCGGGTAGAGGAAGGCGGTGCCGCTGACGGGCCGCTTTTCCCACAAGTCGCTTGTCAAAGGACTTTGTACGCCATGAGCCGTATGACGCCGTTCTCCAGCCCGTTGCTGCTCGGCTTCGACAGTGTCGAGAAGACGCTCGAACGCATCGCCAAGGCCGGTGACGGCTATCCCCCCTACAACATCGAGCGCGTTCGCGCCTCGGTGTCGTCCGAAGCCCCGCAGGATCTAATCCGCATCACGCTCGCCGTGGCCGGGTTCCGCCCGGAGGATCTCGAGGTCACCACCGAAGAGAACCAGCTGCTGATCCGCGGCCGCCAGAGCGACGACGCCGAGCGGGAATTCCTGCACCGCGGCATCGCGGCGCGGCAGTTCCAGAAGTGCTTCCTGCTGGCGGAGGGCATGCGGATCATCGGCGCGCAGTTGAAGAACGGGCTGCTGCTCATCGACCTCGCCAAGCCCGAACCGGAGCGGATCGTCCGGAAGATCGAGATCGCGGTCGACGACTGACCGGCTCTCGCGTTGGCCTTGAAAGGAAACGTTATGATGATCGACCACAACATTGCTATCAGCGAGGCCGACCTCGCGGCGATCGGCGAGGGTGACCTGGCCTATCTGCGCCAGATGTCCTCCGACGACATCCGGGCCCGCTTCCCCTCGGCCCAGGCCATCCGGCCGGGCCTGCGGCTCTGGGCGCTGTTCTCAGCCGACGGCACGCCGCTCGCGGTCTCCGACGACCGCGGCACCATTCTCGCCAGCGCCGACGAGAACGAGCTGCAGACGGTGAGCATCCACTGATCACGGCGCGACAGCGCAACCAAACGAAGCGGGCGGCCCTCAGGGCGCGCCCGCTTTTGTTTATCCGGATTGGTGGCGAGGACCCCTCAGGCGGCGTTCTTGGCCGAGGCGCTGGTCATCAGCGCGTAGATGGCGCCGGCATCGCGCGAGGCGCGAATCTGCGCGACCGTCTCGGCATTGCGCAGCAGCCGGGCGACCTTGGACAGCGCCTTCAGGTGATCGGCGCCGGAGCCTTCCGGCGCCAGCAGCAGGAAGACGAGGTCGACCGGCTGGTCGTCGAGCGCGTCGAATTCCACCGGCCGGCTGAGGCGGGCGAAGACCCCGACGATGTGGTCGAGGCCTTCCAGCTTGCCGTGCGGGATGGCGATGCCGTTGCCGACGCCGGTTGAGCCGAGCTTCTCACGCTGCAGGATGGTCTCGAAGATCTCGCGCTCCGGACGGCCGGTCAGCTCCGCGGCCTTCTCGGCCAGTTCCTGCAGGACCTGCTTCTTGGAGTTGGCCCTCAGGCCCGGCAGGATCGCGGCCGGTTCGATGAGCGTCTCGAAATCCATCGCTGAACTGCCTCTTGCTGCGGAGCGCGTCACCCTGGCCGACCAAGCTTGTGTGGCGCTCAAGCGTCGCCGGCCTTGGCGTAGGACGACGGGTCCACCCAGCCGTAATTGCCGTCGGGCCGGCGGAAGACGATGTTGAGGTCGCCCGATTTGGCGTTGCGGAACAGCACAACGGGCCCGTCCTGGCGGTCGAGTTCCATCACCGCGCCCGCCACCGAGAGCGTGCCGACCTTCAGCGTCGTCTCGGCGATGATCGCCGGCGAGTAGTCCTCCGGGACCTCGTCCTCCGGCTCGTCGGGAATGGCGGCCATGACCGAGTACGCCATGTCCCGCTGCTGCCCGTTGGCGTGCAGATGGTGGTCCTTCAGGCGCCGCTTGTAGCGACGCAGGCGCTTTTCGATGCGCTCGGCCGCGTCGGCGAAACAGGCTTCCGGATCGTGCGCCTGGCCGGCGGCCTGGAACACCACCCCGGTGTCGAGATGCACGGTGCAATCGGTGGAGAAGCGCGGGCCGTCCTTGGTGACCACCACGGTGCTGGAGAAATTGCCGTCGAAATACTTGTCGACGGCATCGCCCAGCCGCTGCTCGATCCGCGCGCGGAACGCCTCGCCGACGTCCATGTGCTTGCCCGAAACCCGAATACTCATGAGTGAACTCCCTTGCGGTGACCCAGCACCGGTTCTGCCCGTTCTACGAGGAACGTTTGGCGGCATGCTTCGATGCCGTTCCAGCGGTGTTTTTCGTATCGGCGTGTGGTCGCGGCGGCAGGCTCGAACCCAATGGAGAAGTGGCGCCTTCTATGAACCTTGGCCAGCAGTGTCAACGCGCGGCCTCCCTCCGGTCGGGCCGGCCGCCACGTTGCGAAGCCGCCGCGACCATGCGTCAGGATGCCAGCCGGCGCGCGTTCATCTCGCGCCGGCGCTGAATGGACGAGGGTATTCCGAGCGCCTCGCGATATTTCGCCACGGTGCGCCGGGCGAGGTCGATCCCCTCGTCCCGCAGCACCGCCGCGATGTCGTCGTCCGACATGACCTTGCCCTGGCTCTCGGCGTCGATCAGCAGCTTGATCCGGTGCTTGACGCTCTCGGCCGAGTGCGCGTCTCCGCCATTCGCCGAGGCGATCGCCACGGTGAAGAAGAAGCGCATGTCGAACGTGCCGCGCGGGGTGGCGATGAACTTGCTGGCGGTGACGCGGCTGACCGTCGATTCGTGCATGCCGATCGCCTCGGCCACCGACATCAGCGTCATCGGCCGCAGGCCGCCGATGCCGCGGGTCAGGAAGCCGTCCTGGCGCCGGACGATCTCGCTCGCCACCTTGACGATCGTCTTCGCCCGCTGGTCGAGCGAACGGATCAGCCAGTTCGCCGACTGATGGCACTCGCCGATGAAACTGCGGTCCTCGTCGGACAGCCGACCGCGGCGCACGATCTTCAGGTAGTCGTTGTCGACGAGGACGCGTGGCAGCGCTTCGGGATTCAGCTCCACCTGCCAGCCGCCCTCGGCCGCCGCCGTCACCAGCACGTCCGGAACGATGGCCTCGGGGCCGTGATGGTCGAAGGCGTGGCCGGGCTTCGGATCCAGCCCACGGATCTCGGAGAGGATCTCCATCAGCCCCGCCTCGTCCTCGCCGGTGAGCCGACGCAGCTGCGCGAAATCGCGGCGCGCCAGGAGGTCGAGATGCGCGAGCACGGTGCGCATGACCGGGTCGAACCGGTCCTTGCGCTGCAGCTGGATGGCGAGGCACTCGGCGAGGTCGCGGGCGAACAGCCCGGCGGGCGTCGCCTCGCGCTGCAGCCGCGCCAGCACCGCCTCCACCGTATCGGCGTCGACGCCGAGCTCGGCTGCGACGATGTCGGTCGCCCGCCACAGATAGCCGTTCTCGTCGAGATGCTCGACCAGGGCTTCGCCAAGCTTGCGCTCGATGCCGGGCGCCAGCGCGTCGGCAACCTCGCCGAGCGCATGGGCATGCAGCGAGGGCCGGCGCTCGGCGAGGTCGTCGATGCTGAAGTCGCCCTCCGCCGCGAGGATCCGTCCCTCGCCGCGGCCCGAGGCGGCCGGTCGGCCCGGCGTGCCGGTGTCGTCCTCGCGGCCGGTGAAACCGCTCTCATAGGCGGCGCCGTCGCTTTCCGCCCCGGTCACCTGACGCTCGCCCCTGTCTTCGGCGGGCGGCGGCGGCGCGGGCTCGGTAATGGCCGCCGCCGGCTCGTGCGACAGCAGCGGATTGCGCTCGATCTCGGCCTCGACGAAATTCTGCAGTTCCAGGTGGCTGTACTGCAGGAGACGGATCGACTGCAGCAGCTGGGGTGTCATCACCAGCGACTGGGTCTGCCGCATCTGCAGTCGGGCGGATAGAGCCATGAACCCCGATCAACTTGTCCGGAACCGGTGGGCGCCGCCTTCGGCGGGCCACAGCGGCCGGGCACCCCCGCTTGCTCCGCACGATGCGGGCGACGGCGCCGTCCCCGCATCAAAGCGGGTGTCGAACTTCCTTGTCAATCGGAACCGCGCGCTGTCACCTCGGGACGTCAGAAGCTGAACTGGTCGCCGAGATAAAATCGCCGCACGTCGACATTGTCGACGATCTGCTGCGGGCTGCCGTGGGTGAGCACGGCGCCAGCATGCATGATGTAGGCCCGGTCGATGAGGCCGAGCGTCTCGCGCACGTTGTGGTCGGTGATCAGCACGCCGATGCCGCGCTTGGTCAGGTGCCGGACCAGGCCCTGGATGTCCGAGACGGCGATCGGGTCGACGCCGGCAAAGGGCTCGTCGAGCAGCATGAAGGTCGGCTTGGTCGCCAGGGCGCGGGCGATCTCGCAGCGCCGCCGCTCGCCGCCCGAGAGCGACGTCGAGGCCTGCTTGCGCAGATGCTCGATGTTGAACTCCTGCAGCAGGCTGGTCAACTCGCGCTCGCGCTTGGCCTTGTCCTTCTCGACCACCTCGAGCACCGCGCGGATGTTGTCCTCGACCGACAGGCCCCGGAAGATCGAGGCTTCCTGCGGCAGGTAGCCGATGCCGAGCCGGGCCCGGCGATACATCGGGATCTCGGTGATGTCGTGCCCGTCGAGCAGGATATGGCCCTTGTCGACCGGCACCAGCCCGGTGATCATGTAGAAGCAGGTGGTCTTGCCGGCGCCGTTCGGGCCGAGCAGGCCGACCGCCTCGCCGCGCCGCACCGCGATCCCGACATCGTCGACCACCCGGCGCCCGCGATAGGTCTTGGTCAGGTTGGCGGCGACGAGGGTTCCCTCGGCATTGGCGAAGCGCGGCCCGGCCTTGTTGCCGGTGGCGGCGGAGGGCCTTTCGGCCCGCCGCTTCTCCGCCACCTCGGCGCCGGCGCGCGCGGCCGTCTGTGCGATCGTCACGTGGCCGGCCTCAGTTCGTCGCAGGGGCGCTGGACTGGCTGTCGGGGCTCAGCATCAGCCGCACCCGGCCGTCGCCGGCTCCGCCGCAGGCGCTCTCGAGACGGGCGAGCCCGGTGTCCATCTGGATCGTCAGCTTGCAGCCCTCGGCGATGTTCTCGCCCTGGCTGAGCACGACATTGCCGGTCATCACCACCAGCTGGCTGGTCATGTCGAACGACGCCTGCTCGGCGGTCGCCACCTGGTCGAGCGACTTGACGTAGACCTTCTCGGTCGCCTCCAGCCGGTCGATCTGGTTCGAGCCGCCGGGAAGCGCGCCGCCGCCTGTCGGCGCGGCCTCGCCCTCCTCGGGCTTCTTGTAGTGCACGACGAGCTTGCCGCTGCGCAGCTCGGTGTCGCCCTGCGCGACCGCGACATTGCCGGTGAAGGTCGCGATCGCCTGGGCGTCGTCGACGTCGAGCTGGTTCGACTCGATCGAGATCGGCTGGTCGCCATCGAGCTGCAGCCCGTTGAAATTGCTGCCGAGGCCTTCCTGCGCGAAGGCGCCGGTTGCGCCGGCGGCAGCGAGGAAGACGGCGGCGGCAAAGGGCGCCGCGCGGCGAAGGACGAAGGCATGCATGGGTCTACTCGCTCTTGAAGGCTTGTTTCTCGTCCGGCCCTGGCTGCGATGGCGCAATCACCATCTTCACCCGGCCGCCGAAGGAAAGGACTTTGCCACCCTCGGACACGTTGAGGGAACTGGATCGGATGGTCTGGTTCGGCGTGTCGATCTCGACCGGGCCGCCGCCCTGCATCGTGCCGGCAGCGAGATCGATGTCGGCCGTCGCCAGCTTGATGGCGATGCCGTTGCTCGTCTGGACCTCGATTCCATCGGTGAGACGCAGCTTGTTGGCCTCTCTATCATAATACCCTGCGGCGGCGGTGATGTCGGCCGTGGTGTCGTCGCCGACGGCGAGCTTCGCGGTGACCTTCTCCAGGTCGACGCCGCCACCGCCCGTCAGGGACTGAATCGCTCGCTCGGCGCGCATCTCGTAGGGCCGCTCCTGGCTGTCGACGCCCGACATGCGCGGATCCTGCATGACCACGCGCCCGTTCTCGATCGAGGTGCCGGTCACCGAGATGTCTCCCGGCAGGCTGCGCGCCAGCCAGGTGGTGGCGACGCCGGCGACGACGATGGCCGCCGCCGTCACGGGCAGCGCGATCTTCAGGCGCCGGACCATGCGCGAGTGGCGCCGCGCCCGCGCGAACTCGCGCTCGCTGCGGCCGGGCGCCGGGCGCGCGGTCGGGGCGACCGGGGTCGCGGGAGGCGCCTGCGTTTTGTTCATCTGCACCGTGATCAAGCTTCCCCCGATGCGTCGCCTGCGTCCCCTTTCAGAAGGGGACAGCGGGCGGCGGCAGACCGTGAGCGGACGCGTTCCACACCAATATGGGGTTTTTGCGTCATCGCCCACCCGCCGCGATACATTCCTAACCATAGGGAATGAACGTTTCGTGAGCCTTCACAGGCTTCGCGGTTCAAGCTAACGCTCGCGCAGTCAAACGCGAGGAGGCCATGATGGCCGGAACCACCGAGGATCTCATCGATCGCCGCCGATTGCGCGGCAAGCTGCGCTTCTGGCGGGTGGCGGCCGTGGCCGTCGTGGCGCTCGCCGTTCTCGCCGTCCCGATCTTCGGCTGGAAGGGCACGATCCTGCCGCGCGAGCAGATCGCGCGGGTCGCGATCGAGGGCATGATCCTAGAGGATCGCAAGCTCCTCGACCTCCTGGAGCGGCTGAAGGACGAGGACGCCGTCAAGGCGGTGGTGCTGCGCATCGACTCGCCCGGCGGCACCACGGTCGGCGGCGAATCGATCTACGAGGCGGTGCGCGCCATCGCGGCGGTGAAGCCGGTGGCGGCCGAGGTCGGCACGCTGGCGGCTTCCGCCGGCTACATGATCGCCGCCGGCGCCGACCACATCGTCGCACGCCGGACCTCGATCGTCGGGTCGATCGGGGTGATCTTCCAGTATGTTGACGCGTCGTCGCTGCTGAACACGATCGGCGTCGAGGTCAACGCCATCAAGTCGGCGCCGCTGAAGGCCGAGCCGTCGCCCTTCGCGCCGGCGAGCGAGGAGGCCAAGCAGATGATCGGCCGGCTGGTCATGGACACCTATGACTGGTTCGTGGCGCTGGTCGCCGAGCGCCGCGGGCTCAGCCAGGCCGACACGCTGGTGCTGGCGGACGGCTCGGTGTTCAGCGGCCATCAGGGCCTGGAAAGCGGCCTGGTGGACGCGCTGGGCGGCGAGGACGAGGTGCGGGCATGGCTGGAAGCCGAGCGCGGCGTGCCGGCCGGGCTCGAATTCGTCGACCGCGAGCCGGAGGAGGAGGACGAGGGCTTCTTCTCGATCTTCACCGCCGCCCGTTCCGGCGTCTTCGCGGCGCTGGGCCTCGATCCGAGCGCGGCGTCGCTGGAGGATGCGCTGCTGCGCCGGGCCGGTCACCTTGACGGGCTGGTGTCGCTCTGGCAGCCTTCACGAACACGTGTGACGTTGCAATAAGTGATGGAAATGGCCCGGGTTTCGCTCCGCCGTGAATGGCGGATGCGGCCACGCGGCCGATGTGGCGTCCGGGACGGCGCGACAGGTCTCGGGAAGGGGAACTCGTCTTGATCAAGTCGGAACTCGTGCAGGCGATCGCCAGCCGCAACCCGCATCTCTACCAGCGCGACGTCGAGACCATCGTCAACGCTATCTTCGACGAGATCACCGCCGCGCTCTGCGAATCCAACCGCGTCGAGCTGCGCGGCTTCGGAGCGTTCTCCGTCAAGAACCGGCCGCCCCGCTCCGGCCGCAATCCGCGCACCGGCGAGGCCGTCGAGGTGGAGGAGAAGTGGGTGCCGTTCTTCAAGGCCGGCAAGGAACTGCGCGAGCGCCTCAACGGCCGCTAGGGCTGCCTAACCGGCCAGCGGTCACGCGGGGCGTTGACGGGCCGGGCGTGGCGCCCATGTTTGTTTTCCAGCGCAGGGCAGCCGATGCTGCCGGAACAGAGCCCGGATCCGGTGACGGGACGGGCACGAGGCGGAGCCCATGATCTCGAGAATTCTCACCCTCGTCCTTCTCGTGCCGCTGGCGATCCTGCTGGTGGTGTTCTGCGTCGCCAACCGCCAGTCGATCCCGGTGTCGCTCGATCCGCTCGGCACCATGCCGCAATTGGCCTTCGAGGCGCCGCTGTTCATCCTGCTGATGGGCGCCGTCATCCTCGGCGTCGTGCTCGGGGGGCTCGGCACCTGGTTCACCCAGGCGCATTACCGCCGCAAGTCGTGGAAGCGCAAATACGAGGTCGAGCGGCTGCGCCGCGAGGCCGACGAAAGCCGCGCCCGGCTTCGCCAGATCGAGGAAGAGCGGGCCCGCACCGCCTCCGGCTCGACGGCGCTGGTCTCCTCCCGGGCCGCCTGAACGCCGCCGCCCAGGGCCGCGGCGCAGGCTTTTCTCGCCCGCTCAGGCGGTCGCCGCCTCCGGCTGCGCTCCGGAGACCTTCTCGGCGAAGCAGTCGAAGAACTGGCTGGCCAGCTTCTTGGCGGTGGAATCGATCATCCGCCCGCCCAGCTGGGCGATCTTGCCGCCGACCTGCGCGTCGACGTCGTAGGTGAGGATGGTCTCGGCGCCGTCTTCCTGCAGCCGCACGTTGGCGCCGCCCTTGGCGAAGCCGGCGATGCCGCCCTTGCCCTCGCCGACGATGGAATAGCTCTCCGGCGCGTTGATGTTCTCCAGCCGGACCTCGCCGGAGAATTTCGCCTTCACCGGCCCGATCTTCATCGTCACCGTCGCCGCCATCATGTTGTCGCCGGTCATCTCCAGGCTCTCGCATCCGGGGATGCAGCTTCGCAGAACGTCCGGGTCGTTGAGCGCCGCCCAGACCGTTTCCCGGGGTGCGGGCAGCCGGTATTCGCCTTTGAGATCCATGGAAAAGCCTCCCTTGCATCGACGCGCGTTGCGTCGCTCGTTCGTTGTCCGAACTAGGATCACGTTTCTGCCGGCTTTGCCAAGCATGCCGGAACCGCTAATGACCTGATCCCAGACATCGAAAGCATGGAGTTTGCCTTGGCGCGTGCGCGGCGGCCCGGCCATCATACGGATTCGAGCCCGAAGGGACCGGCATCGCGCGGCCCCGCACCCCGGCGGCCGGAGGCATCCGCGTCGCGGGAGGGCGAGGATGCGCCCCGCGCCGGCCATGGCATCGGCGAGCCCCGCGTGCGCGGCCTCGACCTGCCGCGCCCGGTGGGGCCGCGCCCGGTGCCGCGCGAGCCGGTGATCCTCACCGTCGAGCCCTCGGCCGAGTATGCGCTGCTGGATTCCGGCGCCGGCGAGAAGCTCGAGCGCTACGGGCCGCTCACCGTGCGCCGGCCGGAGAACCAGGCGATCTGGCAGAAGCGCCTGCCGGATGCCGCCTGGGACGCCGCGGACGCAATCTTTACCGGCGACACCGACGAGGAAGGCACCGGGCGCTGGCGCTTCCCGCAAGGCACGCTCGGCGAGACCTGGCCGTTGGTGCAGGACGGCGTCGACTATCTCGGCCGCTTCACCTCCTATCGCCATGTCGGGGTGTTTCCCGAGCAGGCCGTGCACTGGCGCTCCACCGAGGCGGCGATCGCCGCGGCGCTGGCGGCCGGGCAGGGCCCGGTGCGCATGCTCAATCTCTTCGGCTATACCGGCGTCGCCTCGCTGATCGGCGCCCGCGCCGGCGCCGAGGTGACCCATGTCGACGCCTCCAAGAAGGCCATCGCCTGGGCGCGCGAGAACCAGGAGGTCGCGGGCCTGGAGTCGAGCCCGATCCGCTGGATCTGCGAGGACGCGGTCCGCTATGCCGAGCGCGAGGTCAAGCGTGGCAGCCGCTACGACATCATCCTCTTAGATCCGCCGCGTTTCGGCCGCGGCCCCAAGGGCGAGGTCTGGCAGCTCTTCGAGGACCTGCCCTATCTGCTGTCGCTGACCCGGGCGCTGCTGTCGGACCGGCCGCTGCTCGTCATCCTCACCGCCTATTCGATCCGCGCCTCCTTCTACGCCCTGTCGGCGCTGACCGGCGAGGCCTTCCGCGGTCTCGGCGGCACCGCCGAATCGGGCGAGCTCGTCATTCGCGAGGCCGGCGACGAACCGCGCCTCCTTTCCACTTCCCTCTTCTGCCGCTGGACCCCCGATCATGTCTGACAAGCCCCCCACGGACGGCCGGACCCGGCTGCCGCCCACCAGCGCACCCGGCCGGGTCAAGGAGGTCTCCAGCGTCTCCAACCCGATCGTCAAGGACATCCGGTCGCTGGCGCAGAAGCGCCATCGCGAGGAGACCGGGCTGTTTCTCGCCGAGGGGCTGAAGCTCGTCGTCGACGCGCTCGACGCCGGCTGGCAGATCCAGACGCTGGTCATCGCCAAGTCCGCCGCCGGCCACGAATTGCTGGAGCGCACCGCCGCCCGCACCGTGGCGCTTGGCGCCGACGTGCTGGAGGCCAACAACAAGGTGCTGGAGGCGATCACCCGGCGCGACAACCCGCAGAGCGCCGTCGGCGTGTTCAAGCGCCGGGTGACGCCGCTCGCCCGTCTCGAGGCCGGCAAGGGCGACGTCATCGTCGCGCTCGACCGGGTGCGCGATCCCGGCAATCTCGGGACCGTGCTCCGGACCGCCGACGCCGTCGGCGCCAAGGGCGTGATCGTCGTCGGTGACAGCGTCGACCCGTTCTCGCTGGAGACCGTGCGCGCCACCATGGGCTCGATCTTCTCGGTGCCGCTGGCGCGGGTGAGCGAGGCGGAGTTCCTGGAATGGCGCGGCCGCTTCCGCGGCCTCGTCGTCGGCACCCACATGGAGGGCACAGTCGACTACCGCAGCCCGAAATACGACGCCCAGCCGACCCTGCTGGTGATGGGCAACGAGCAGGCCGGGCTCACCGAGGCGCTGGCCAAGGCCTGCGACGTGCTGGTGCGCATCCCCCAGTCCGGCCGCGCCGACAGCCTCAACCTCGCCATCGCCACCGGGGTGATGCTGTTCGAGGCACGGCGCGGGAGCCTCAGCCTGTGACTCGCCGGCTGCTCGTCTCCGGACTCCTGATCGTCCTCGTCTCGGTCCTCGCCGACCAGGCAATCAAGGCGCTGGTCGTCGCCACCATGGGCCTCGGCGAGGCGATCGAGATCCTGCCCTTCCTGGCGCTCTACCATGCCCGCAACACCGGCATCGCCTTCTCGATGTTCTCCGGCCTCAGCGACGTCAGCCTGTCGCTGATCGCCGGCATCGTGCTCGTCGTCGTCCTGTATCTCTGGTTCAAGACCCCGGCCGAACGCCGGCTGACGCATTTCGGTCTCGCCATCATCGTCGGCGGCGCCATCGGCAACCTCATCGACCGCGTCAGCCTCGGCTATGTCGTCGACTACATCTATTTCCACACGCCGGTCTGGGACTTCGCGGTGTTCAACCTCGCCGATGCCCTGATCAGCGTCGGCGCGGTGATCATCCTCGTCGACGAGTTCTTCCTGGCGCCGAGGGACGCGCGGCGCGCCCGCCGGGCCGATGGCGCCGCCTCCGGCGATTGACATCGGCCGCCGCCGCCCTTCGTGTCGGGGGCAAGGCCGGCCTATCGCCGGCACGCGGGAGGGCGGAATGAGCGACACGTTCAAGGCGATACTGGTTTCTCGCGATGAGGCGAAGCAGCAATCCGTCGCAGTCGTCGAGATGACGCCGGACCAGCTGATGGACGGCGACGTCGACATCGCCGTCGAGGCGACCACGGTCAACTACAAGGACGGGCTGGCGATCACCGGCAAGGCGCCGGTGGTGCGGCGCTGGCCGCTGATCCCCGGCATCGACCTCGCCGGCACCGTCATCACGTCGTCGCATCCCGACTGGAAGCCCGGCGACCGCGTCGTCCTCAACGGCTGGGGCGTCGGCGAGACCCATCACGGCGCCTATGCCGGGCGGGCCCGGGTCAGCGGCGACTGGCTGGTACCGCTGCCGGAACGCTTCACGGCGATGGACGCCATGGCCATCGGCACCGCCGGCTATACCGCGATGCTCAGCGTCCTGGCGCTCGAGCGCGCCGGCATGACGCCCGAGCGGGGACCGGTCGTCGTCACCGGGGCGGCGGGCGGCGTCGGCTCCATCGCGGTGGCGCTGCTGGCCGGGCTCGGCTGGCACGTCATCGCCTCGACCGGCCGGACCGGCGAGGCCGACTGGCTGCGCGACCTCGGCGCCGCCGAGATCATCGACCGCCAGGAACTGTCCGAGCCCGGCAAGCCGCTCGCCAAGGAACGCTGGGCGGCGGGCGTCGATGCGGTGGGCAGCCACACGCTCGCCAACGTGCTCGCCGCGACCCGCTATGGCGGCGTCGTCGCCTGCTGCGGCCTGGCCCAGGGCATGGACCTGCCGGCGAGCGTCGCGCCCTTCATCCTGCGCGGCGTCTCGCTGCTCGGCATCGATTCGGTGATGGCCCCGAGGCAGCGGCGGCTCGAGGCCTGGAGCCGGCTTGCCCGCGACCTCGACGCCGGCAGGCTGCGCGCCATCACCACCGAGATCGGCTTCGACGCGATCATCGGCGCGGCGCGGGACATCGTCGACGGCAGGATTCGCGGCCGGGTCGTCGTCGACATGCGGTGACGCGGGAACGGTGCATTGTTTGCGGGCAGTGGCTTTGCGATAATGCCGCCGGGCCAGTCATAAAATTTTCGCCGAGCGCCCTTATGGGCTGATGGCACAAGATGGCCCGACGGAGGAAGCGATGGACGCTCAGGTCACGAAGCCGGACTTGGCTCTGAAGCCGACCCCGCTGAATTTCGGCGATGTCGGGATGCGCTTCGTGCCGGCGAAGATGCGCCATCTGGTGCGGCGCTTCGACCCGGCGGCGCCGGTTCTCGGCCGCATCGGCCAGCTCGAGGTTCGGCTCGCCCGCGGCCCGGGCGAGGTCAAGGCGGCGCAGCAGCTGCGCTACCGGGTGTTCTACCAGGAGATGAGCGCGCAGCCGTCGAAGTTCCAGAAGATGACGCGGCGCGACCGCGACGGCTTCGACCGCTACTGCGACCACCTGCTGGTCATCGACCAGTCGCGACCCGGGGCGATCGCCGAGCGCATCGTCGGCACCTACCGGCTGATGCGCGGCGATGCGGCGGCGCTCGCCGGCGGCTTCTACACCGCCCAGGAATTCGACATCGCGCCGATGCTGGCGCGCCACGCCGGCAAGCGGTTCCTCGAACTCGGCCGCTCCTGCGTCCTCAAGGAATACCGCGGCAAGCGCACCGTCGAGCTCTTGTGGCAGGGCATCTGGAGCTACGTGATCGCGCACCGGATCGACGCGATGTTCGGCTGTGCCTCGCTCGCCGGCACCGATCCCGAGGCGCTCGCCGCGCGCCTGGCGTTCCTGCGCGAGCATGCGTCGGCGCCGGAGGAGTGGCATGTCCGGGCGCTGCCCGATCGCGGCACGTTCCTGCCCGGCGCGGTCCAGATCGCCGATCCGCGCCGCGCGCTCGCCGACCTGCCGCCGCTGCTCAAGGGCTACCTGCGGATCGGCGGCTATATCGGCGAAGGCGCGGTGGTCGACCACCAGTTCGGCACCACCGACGTCCTCGTCGTGCTGCCGCGGGAGCGGATCAATCCCCGCTATATCGGCCACTACGGCGCCGATGCCGGGCGTTTCGCCGCCTGACGTCTCGGCTGGCTCGCTCGGCCGGCGGCGCCTACTGCCCGACGCGCACCACGCTGCGGGTCTTCAGATCGACGATCACCGGCTGGCCGTTATAGTAGAAATAGGCCAGCGAGGAATTGGGATCGGGCTGCCGCAGCGCCACCGATTGCGGGACGGAGTCGCCCAGCGACGGTGGCGTCGCGATCTGCGCGTTGTCGGTGGGGTTCGACAGGGCAAACTGCAGGACGTTGACGCTGTCCTGTGCCGGTGCGGTCCCTGCCGTGAGCGCCAGAAAGGCGACGGCGAGTAGAACGGGTCTCGAGATCATGCATCAGTCCTTGTGCGTCCGACGCCAGGGGGCGGGCGCGACGACACCCTTGCCACATCACCGATGAACGGAGCCTGACCAGCCAGAAGATGGCGCTTCGCTAGCCGGGACGCAACCGCCCGGGCGCCGGCGTTGACGCGCCCCCTGGCGGAATTAGCGAGCGATCGCTGCCCCACGACGAAAGGCCTTGCCGGCTTCTGCCGGCGGCCGGCGCCGCCCCCGCCCGCCCCGTCCTCCCCGGGATTGTCGGCCCGTGCCCTTTTCTCGCGAAGGCGGCGAAGCTAAGCCGGGGAAGGCGGGAGACCGGCAGGCGGCAGGGGCGGCCTGTCGCCGGCGAGGGAAGGATCGATCCGGACGATGACGATCGACAGGGACGCGGCCCCGACGCCGATGATGGCGCAATATATCGAGATCAAGGCGGCCAATCCCGATTGCCTGCTGTTCTACCGCATGGGCGACTTCTACGAGCTGTTCTTCGACGATGCCGCCGAAGCCTCGCGCGCCCTCGGCATCGCGCTGACCAAGCGCGGCAAGCACCAGGGCGCCGACATCCCGATGGCCGGCGTGCCGGTGGTCTCGGCCGACGAATATCTGCAGCGCCTGATCGGCCTCGGCCACCGCGTCGCCGTCTGCGAACAGATCGAGGACCCGGCGGAAGCCCGCAAGCGCGGCGCGAAGTCGGTGGTGCGGCGCGACGTCGTGCGGCTGGTGACGCCCGGCACCATCACCGAGGAAGCGCTGCTCGATCCGGGCCGGCCGAACTTCCTGATGGCGCTGGCACGCCTCGGCGGCAGCGGCGACAACGCCGCCTACGCGCTCGCCTGGACCGATCTTTCGACCGGCACGTTCCGCCTCGCCGAATCCGGCCGCGCGCAGCTCGAGGCCGACATCGCAGCGATCGAGCCCTCCGAGATCGTCGTCGCCGAACCGGTGTTCCACGACGCGGCGCTGCAGCCGCTGTTCCGGCGCTACGGGCGGCGGATCCAGCCGGAGCCGCAGGCGCTGTTCGACGGCACCACCGCCGAGGAGCGGGTCTGCCGCTTCTTCGGCGTGGCGACGCTGGAGGGCTTCGGCGGCTTCGGCCGCGCCGAACTCTCTGCGGCGGCTGCGCTGATCGCCTATCTCGGCAAGACCCAGATGGCGGCCCGTCCCGGCCTGCAGCGGCCGGAGCGTATCGTCGCCGGCTCGCTGATGCAGATCGACCCGGCGACCCGCGCCTCGCTGGAACTCACCCGCACGATTTCCGGCAAGCGGCAGGGCAGCCTGCTGTCGGCCATCGACCGCACCCGCACCGGGGCCGGGGCGCGGCTCCTTGCCGGCCGGCTCGCGGCGCCGCTCACCGACCCCGCGGCGATCCGCGAGCGGCACGCCTCGGTCGGTTGGTTCGTCGATGCCGCGTCGCTGCGCCAGCGCCTGCGCGAGGCGCTGGCCGGCCTGCCGGACATCGAGCGGGCGCTGTCGCGGCTGTCGCTCGGACGTGGCGGGCCGCGCGATCTCGCCGCCATCCGCGACGGGCTGGACGCGGCCATGGCGGTCGGCGCGCTGCTCGGCGACGAACTGCCGCCGGAGCTGGCGGCGCACCGCCAGGCCCTCGCCGCGCTGCCCGGGGCGCTGCGGGACGAATTGTCGCAGATGCTGGCCGACCAGGTGCCGCTGCAGCGGCGCGACGGCGGCTTCGTGCGCGAGGGGGCGCTGCCGGCGCTCGACGAGGCGCGTACGCTGCGCGAGGACGCCCGCCGGGTGGTCGCCGAGCTGCAGGGCCGCTACGCCGCCGAGACCGGCATCCGCAACCTGCGGATCAAGCACAACAACGTCCTCGGCTATTTCATCGAGGTGGGCGACGCGCAGGGCCGCGCGCTGGTCGGGGTCGCAGACTTCGTGCATCGCCAGACCATGGCCTCGGCCATGCGGTTCTCCACCGCCGAGCTCGCCGAGCTGGAAAGCCGCATCGCCGGCGCCGCCGCCGAGGCGCTGCGGCTGGAACTCGAATGCTTCGACCGGCTGGCCGGCCAGGTCGACGCGGCGGCCGATACGCTCCGGCAGGGTGCCGCGGCGCTGGCGGTGATCGACGTCTCGGCCGCCCTTGCAGAACTCGCGGTCGCCGACGACTGGGTGGCGCCGGTGGTCGACGACAGCCTCGCCTTCTTCGTCGAGTGCGGCCGCCATCCGGTCGTCGAGGCCGCGCTGAAGGCCGGCAGCGGCCAGCCCTTCGTCGCCAATGACTGCGACCTGTCGCCGCCGGCCGATGGCGGCGCCGGGGCGATCTGGCTGATCACCGGTCCCAACATGGGCGGCAAGTCGACCTTCCTGCGCCAGAACGCCCTGATCGCGGTGCTGGCGCAGGTCGGCTCCTACGTCCCGGCCACCCGTGCCCATATCGGCGTCGTCGACCGGCTGTTCTCGCGGGTCGGGGCGTCGGACGATCTCGCCGAAGGCCGGTCGACCTTCATGGTGGAGATGGTCGAGACCGCCGCGATCCTCAACCAGGCGGGCGAGCGGGCGCTGGTCATCCTCGACGAGATCGGCCGCGGCACGGCGACCTATGACGGCCTGTCGATCGCCTTTGCCGCCGTCGAGCATCTGCACGAGGTCAATCGCTGCCGGGCGCTGTTCGCGACGCATTTCCACGAGATGACGGCGCTGGCCGCGCGCCTCTCGCGCATGCGCAACGCGACCATGCGGGTGAAGGAGTGGGAGGGCGACGTGGTCTTCCTGCACGAGGTCAAGCCGGGGGTCGCCGACCGCTCCTACGGCATCCAGGTTGCCAAGCTCGCCGGCCTGCCGCCTTCGGTGGTCGAGCGGGCGCGGCACGTGCTGGAGGAGCTGGAGAAGGGCGAGCAGGCGGGGCGGCGGACCGCGCTGGTCGACGACCTGCCGCTGTTCTCCGCGACGATGCGGCGCGCCGAGGCGCCGGCGCCGGTGGCGGCACCCGTCTCGGACGCGCTCGCGCGGCTCGATCCGGACGCGCTGTCGCCGCGCGAGGCCCTCGAGGCACTGTATCAGCTGAAAGCCTTGGCGGGTTCCGCCCCTCGCTGACCTGCCGACGGCGAGAACAACCCTGCGGAACCATCTGGCGGCCGATGCATTGATTTCCCAACGAGGCTCGATCCCCCGCCTTTACTCGGGATTGTATCGTCGTCCTCTGCGATGGAACCAGCCTGTGGTTACATCGGTTCTATCACTGATCATGGTGTTCGCCACCGGTTGCTGGCGAGTGGAGAAATTTCTCTGCCGTCGCACAAGATGAAAGGTTTTATGACATGAAGAATACCGCTCTTATCTCCGCCATGCTGCTCGGCGCCTCGACCTTCGCGATGCCGGTCTTCGCCCAGTCCGCTGCCCCGGACGTGCCGGGCTCGGAAACCGTCATCGAGGAAAACAACGCTGCCGAGCGTGACGCCGTGGCTGCCCAGCCGGGCAATTCCTCGGCCGAGACCGGCGCGACCTCGGCATCCGAGACGATCGTCCCCGGCAACGACGCGCAGCGCGAGATGAACCGCGCCGAGGAGCGTGACGATGTCGCCGCTGGCACCGACGCCAACACCACGAGCGCGACCTCTGACGAAGCCCCGGGCATGAAGCCGATCGTTCCGGGTTCCGGCGCGACCTTCTCGCCGGGCGCCGAGCCGGAGGGCCAGGAGGCCGACGCCCTTCAGGACGACTCCTCGACCGAGGCGACCCAGTAACACTGGCAGCTACGCCCGCCGTCGCTTGCGACGGCACAGACAGGATGGGCCGCTCCGCTGGAGCGGCCCATTTTTGCGTCGGATGTCCTCTCCCGGTGCTTTGAGGACAGATGGCGTTGCGGGCAAGCCATGTCGCATGCGGCCGCCGAGTGGGCTATAGGCTGCGGCACGTGCACTCCTGATCTGGGAACGTGAATGTCGTTGACCGAGGCGAGAGCTCTTCCCGCCAAGCATCCGGTTCCGGCGGAGGTCGACGAAGTCGATCTCGCCGGCATCCTCGATGTCGAGACGCTGCGCGCCGCGCTCGGCGCCATCGCCGCCGGCGACGGCGCGGCCGGCGCTTCGCCTGCGGCCCGGCGCGAGATCCTCGCGCTCCTGAAGCAGACTGTCGCGGATGCCCGTTCGGCCATCGAGGAAGCGCTGTTTGCGGACGGCAGCGGCCTGCTCTGCGCTCGCCGCCTCGCCGCGGTCCAGGATGTCGTGGTCCGCGAGATCCACGACTACGCGATCCGGCACGTGTTCCAGACGTCCAATCTCAGCGCGGGAGAGCGGATGGCGGTCGTGGCGGTCGGCGGTTACGGCCGCGGAACCCTCGCCCCCGGCTCCGACATCGACCTGTTGTTCGTGCTGCCCTACAAGCAGACGGCGCTCGGGGAGCAGGTAGCGGAGTACCTGCTCTACATGCTGTGGGACATGGGCTTCAAGGTCGGCCACGCCTCGCGCACTGTCGACGAGTGCATCAAGCTGGCGCGCGCCGACTTCACCATCCGCACCTCGATCCTGGAACGCTGGCTGGTCGCCGGCGACGTGGACCTGTTTGCCGAACTGGGGAAGCGGTTCGACGCCGAAGTCGTCGCCGGCACCAGCGAGGAATTCATCGCCGCCAAGCTCGCCGAGCGCGAGGCCCGCCATGCCAAGAGCGGCAATACCCGCTATCTGGTCGAGCCGAACGTCAAGGAAGGCAAGGGCGGGCTGCGCGACCTGCACACGCTGTTCTGGATCGCCAAGTACCACTACCGGGTCACCACCACGGAGGCGCTGGTCGAGGCGGGGGTGTTCTCGCGGCGCGAATGGCGGCTGTTCGCCAAGGCGGAGGACTTCCTCTGGGCGGTGCGCTGCCACATGCACTTCGCCACCGGCAAGGCCGAGGAGCGGCTGTCCTTCGACCTGCAGCCGGAGATCGCCAAGCGCCTCGGCTACAACACCCATCCGGGCTTGAAGGACGTCGAGCGCTTCATGAAGCACTACTTCCTGATCGCCAAGGACGTTGGTGATCTGACGCGCATCTTCTGCGCGGCGCTGGAGGAGGAGCACGCCAAGGACGTTCCCGGCCTGAAGGGCTTCGTGCGCAGCCTGCGCGGCCGCGCCCGCAAGATCCCCGGCACGCTCGACTTCCACATCGACAACAACCGCATCAACGTCACCGGGCCGAACGTCTTCCGCGACGATCCGGTCAACCTCATCCGGATCTTCCGCCTCGCGGCGATGCACCAGCTCGAATACCATCCGGACGCGCTGAAGCTGATCCGCCGCTCGCTGCGCCTCGTCGATGCCGCGCTGCGCGAGAATCGCGACGCCAACAGCCTGTTCCTCGACGTCCTCACCGACCGGGTCGATCCGGCGCTGCATCTGGGACGGATGAACGAGGCCGGCGTGCTCGGCCGGTTCATCCCCGATTTCGGCCGCATCGTCGCGATGATGCAGTTCAACATGTACCACCACTACACGGTGGACGAGCATCTGCTGCGGACGATCGGCACGCTGTCGAAGATCGAGCACGGCCATCTCTCCGACGAGCTGCCGCTGTCGACCGGCTTCATGACGACGCTGAAGGACCGCACGCCGCTCTACGTCGCGCTGCTCCTGCACGACATCGCCAAGGGCCGGCCGGCGGACCACTCAGTCGCCGGCGCCAGGATCGCCCGTGAGCTCTGCCCGCGGCTCGGCCTCGACGAGCGCGAGACCGACCTGGTGGCCTGGCTGGTCGAGGACCACCTGCTGATGTCGATGACCGCGCAGCAGCGCGACCTCACCGACCGCAAGACCATTCTCGACTTCGCCGAGAAGGTCCGCACGCTCGACCGGCTGAAACTCCTCACCGTGCTGACCGTCTGCGACATCCGGGCGGTCGGCCCGGGCGTGTGGAACGGCTGGAAGGGACAGCTGCTGCGCACGCTCTACCTGGAGACCGAGCCGACGCTCACCGGCGGCTTCACCCAGTCGTCGCGCAGCGAGCGGCTCGCGCGCGCCCGCCTGCGCCTCGCCGAGCGGCTGTCCTCATGGCCGGACGCCGGACGCGAGGCCTATCTCGACCTGCATTATCCCAATTATTTCCTCACCACGCCGCTCGAGGACCAGCTGCGCCACGCCGACTTCGTCCGCGCGGCGTCGGACGGCCGGCCGCTCTCGACGGCGGTGCGCACCGACCGCTTCCACGGCATCACCGAGATCATGGTGCTGGCCCCCGACCATCCGCGGCTGCTGTCGCTGCTGGCCGGCGCCTGCGCCGGTGCCGGCGCCAACATCGCCGACGCGCAGATCTTCACCATGTCGGACGGGCGGGCCCTCGACGTCATGCTGCTGAACCGCGAGTTCGAGTCCGACGACGACGAACTGCGCCGCGCCGAGCGGATCTGCGACAACATCGAGCGCCTGCTGCAGGGGCGCGAGGTGCCGGCCAACCTGCTCGCCCACCGCAAGCCGTCGCGGGGCACGCGGCTGTTCAGCCTGCCGCCGCGGATCCGCATCGACAACGACCTGTCGAACCAGTTCACCGTCATCGAGGTCGAGGGGCTGGACCGGCCCGGCCTGTTGTCGGACATCACCGGCGCCATCTCCGATCTCAACCTGGACATTCGCTCGGCCCACATCTCCACCTATGGCGAGAAGGTGGTCGACGTCTTCTACGTGACCGACCTGATCGGCACCAAGATCACCTCCGAGACCCGCGCCGAGCGAATCGAGGCACGGCTGAAGGCGGTATTCGACAATCCCGAGGGTGAGGTCTCCTCGCTGGTCACCATGTCCTCGCCGCGCGCCTTCGGCATGCCCGCCCGATGAGCCTTCTTTCCAAGTTTGCGACGGTCGGCGGCGCGACGCTGGTCTCCCGGATCTTCGGCTTCGGCCGCGAGATGATGATGGCTTCGGCGCTCGGCGTCGGGCCGGTCGCGGACGCGTTCAACCTCGCCTTCCGCTTCCCCAACCTGTTCCGCCGGCTGTTCGCCGAGGGCGCCTTCAACGCCGCCTTCATCCCGCTCTTCGCGCGCTCGCTGGAGGAGGAGGGCGAAACCGGCGCCAGAGGGTTTGCCAGCGAAGTCTATTCCACCCTTTTCACGGTGCTGGTGACGCTGACCGTCGTCGCGATGATCTTCATGCCGTTCCTGGTGAAGACCATCATCGCGCCCGGCCTTGCCGTCTGCATCGACGATCCCGCCGCCGGCGGCGACGTCCTGTCCTGCGCGGCGCGCTACGACCTGACGGTCACGCTGTCGCGCATCATGTTTCCCTATCTCGCCTGCATGTCGCTGATGGCGATGGTCAGCGGCATCCTCAACGCCTTCCGGCGCTTCTTTGCCGCCGCCGCGGCGCCGACGCTGCTGAACTTCGTGCTGATCGGGGTTCTCGTCTGGTGCCAGTACGCCGGGGCCGACAAGGCGACGATAGGCTTCCTGATGAGCTGGGGCGTGCTGTTCGCGGGCTTCGCCCAGCTGGCGATGGTCGTCGTTGCCATGCGCATGGCCGGCTTCGGCGTCGCGCTCCGACGGCCGCGCTGGACCAGGGGGCTGAAGCGGCTGCTGGTGCTGGCCGGCCCCGCCGCGCTGATCGGCGGCATCACCCAGATCAACCTGTTCGTCGGCCAGGCCGTCGCCTCGTTCAAGCCGGGGGCGGTGTCGATCCTGCAATATGCCGACCGGCCGTACCAGCTGCCGCTCGGCATGGTCGGCATCGCCATCGGCGTGGTGCTGCTGCCGGAGCTCGCCCGTGCCTTGAAGGCCGGGCATCTGCGCGAGGCCCAGCACACCCAGAACCGAAGTCTGGAATTCGCGCTGTTCCTGACGCTGCCGGCGGCCGTCGCCCTGTTCATCATTCCCGAGCCGATCATCCGGGTGATCTACGAGCGCGGTGCCTTCGATCCCACCGCGACGCCTGCCGTCGCCGCCGTGCTCGGCATCTTCGCCCTCGGCCTTCCGGCCTTCGTCATGATCAAGGTCTTCTCGCCCGGCTATTTCGCCCGCGAGAACACGCGGACGCCGATGTACGTGACGCTGTTCTCGGCCGGGGTGAACATCGCTTTGTCGCTGGCGCTGTTTCCCCTGCTCGCCGAGCAGGGCATCGCCTGGGCGACCACCATCGCCGGCTGGCTGAACGCCGGGCTGCTCTTCGCCGGGCTCTACCGCAAGGGCCTGTGGGAGGTCGACCGGCAGCTGGTCAGGCGGGCGACCCTGACGCTTCTCTGTTCGCTGGCGATGGGTGCCGCGCTCGTCGGCGCGATGCTGGAGCTGGACGACTGGCTGCGGCCGGAAAGCCCGCTGACGACGCAGATCCTGGCGATCGGCATCCTCGTCGCCTCGGCCATGGCGATCTATTTCGGCCTGGCGCTGGCCACCGGCGCCGCAGACCGCCGGCTGCTTTTCGCGGTGCTGAAGCGGCGCCGGCCGTCGACGCCCGCCCGCGGCCCCGATGAAGGCAGCGCTTGATCGATGCCGGCCCCTCGGCCATAACCCGCCGCGATTTCACCCTTGATGTCCGACCCCCGGAGCCGCGACCCATGAGCGCCATTTCTCCCCGCGTGTTTTCCGGCGTGCAGCCGACGGGCAATTTGCATCTCGGCAACTATCTCGGCGCGATCCGCAAGTTCGTCGCCCTGCAGGAGAGCCACGACTGCCTCTATTGCGTCGTCGATCTCCACGCGATCACCGCGCAGCTCGTGCATGACGACCTGCCGGGCCAGATCCGCTCGATCACCGCGGCCTTCCTTGCCGCCGGCATCGATCCGGCGCGCCACATCGTCTTCAACCAGAGCCGGGTGTCCGGCCATGCAGAGCTGGCCTGGATCTTCAACTGCGTCGCGCGCATCGGCTGGATGAACCGCATGACCCAGTTCAAGGAGAAGGCCGGCAAGGACCGCGAGAACGCCTCGCTCGGCCTGCTCGCCTATCCGAGCCTGATGGCCGCCGACATCCTGCTCTACCGCGCCACCCACGTGCCGGTCGGCGACGACCAGAAGCAGCATCTGGAGCTGACCCGCGACATCGCCGCGAAGTTCAACAACGACTTCTCGGCAAGGATCGAGGCGGCGGGGCTCGGCGAGCCGATGGCGATGGGCGACGCGACCGTGACCGGCTATTTCCCGATCACCGAGCCGCTGATCGAGGGGCCGGCGACGCGGGTGATGAGCCTCAAGGACGGCGCCAAGAAAATGTCGAAGTCCGACCCCTCGGACCTCTCGCGCATCAACCTGACGGACGATGCCGAGGCCATCGCCCGCAAGATCCGCAAGGCCAAGACCGATCCCGACGCGCTGCCGTCCGAGCCGGAGGGGCTCGCCGGCCGGCCGGAGGCGGACAATCTCGTCGGCATCTACGCTGCGCTCGCCGAGCGGCCGAAGGCCGAGATCCTCGCCGAGTTCGGCGGCCGGCAATTCTCCGAGTTCAAGCCGGCGCTGGTCGATCTGGCGGTCGAGACGCTCGGGCCCGTGACCTCCGAGATGCGCCGCCTGATGGCCGATCCCGGCCATATCGACGCGGTGCTCCGCAACGGCGGCGAGCGCGCCGGCGCCATCGCCGAGCGGACCATGAAGGACGTCAAGCAGATCATCGGCCTGCTCGACGACTGAAGGCTTGGCAGGCGCGCGGCGCCGGGGCCCGCCCGCCGTCGCCCCGCCACACCGCCGCGGCAAAGTAGGGAGCCGGACAGCGCCGCCGCTTGTCGGCGGGCATCGCCGCTGCCATCTTGCCGGCATGGTATCAAGACGAATTGGCCGGGAAGCCGGCGGCAAGCGCAAGTTTCTTGCGATCATCGACGGCACGCCGGAATGCGGGCGCGCCGCCTCCTATGCGGCGCATCGCGCCAAGGCCAGCGGCGGCGGCGCCGTGCTGCTCTTCGTGATCGAGCCCGGCGATTTCCAGCATTGGCTGGGCGTCGAGAAGATCATGCGGGCCGAGGCCGCCGAGGAGGCGGGCACCAAGCTCGCCAAGGTCGCCGACGAGCTGCGCGAGAAGGTCGGGATCGAGGCCGAGACGGTCGTGCGCGAAGGCAAGATCGTCGAGGAGATCCACGCGCTGATCGAGGCCGACCGCGAGATCGCGATCCTCGTGCTGGCGGCGGGCGACGCGTCGGAGGGACCGGGACCGCTGGTCTCCTCGGTCGCCGGCAAGGGCGCGGCCTTCCCGATCCCGGTGACCATCGTGCCGGCGACGCTGACCGACGAGGATATCGCCAGCCTCTGTTGATGGCGGTTCGCGTACCTTATCTTGCGGTGAGCAGCGCCGCGCTGTAAACTTTAGAACCATTCCAATGAATTCGGCGGCTCCGGTCGCCCAAGGGGCAAGCCATGTTCATCCAGACCGAAGTGACCCCCAACCCGGCGACGCTGAAATTCCTGCCGGGCCGGGTGGTGATCGAGACCGGGACGGAGGAGGTCCTGTCGCAGGCGGACGCCGCCGGCCGCTCGCCGCTGGCCGCCCGGCTGATGGCGGTACCCGGCGTCACCGGCGTGTTCTTCGGCTACGACTTCGTCACCGTCTCCAAGGACGGCCCGGACTGGCAGCACCTGAAGCCGGCGATCCTCGCCGGGCTGATGGAGCATTTCCTGTCGAATGATCCGGTCATGCTGGCGGAAGGCGAGGGCACCGCGGCGCCCGACGGCGAGGAGTTCTTCGAGGAGCGCGACGCCGGCACGGTGGCGACGATCAAGGAACTGCTCGAGACGCGGGTGCGCCCGGCCGTCGCCCAGGACGGCGGCGACATCACCTTCCGCGGCTACCGCGACGGCACGGTCTATCTCAACATGCGCGGCGCCTGCGCCGGCTGCCCGTCCTCGACGGCGACGCTGAAGCACGGCATCCAGAACCTGCTGCGGCATTTCGTGCCGGAGGTCGAGGCGGTCGAGGCGGTGGAAGCCGCCTGAACCGCGAAATCCCGCCCGTGGCCGCTTTCGCCGGCGCCGCGGCGGCGGGCCGCCTCGGGTGCGCCCGGGCCCGAGCGAGCCGCGCGTGACCCAGCTGATCCTCGCCATCGACACCGCCTTCGAGCGCTGCGCCGCCGCCGTCTATGACGCCGACGGCGATGTGCTGCTTGCCGCGGCCGAGCCGGAGATCGGCAAGGGCCACGCCGAGCAGCTGATGGCGGTGATTGCCGGGGTGTTCGACGCGGCGAACGTCACCTATGCCGACCTGGCGCGGATCGGCGTCACCGTCGGCCCGGGCTCGTTCACCGGCATCCGGGTCGGCGTCGCCGGCGCCCGCGGCCTGGCACTGGCCCTCGGCGTTCCGGCCGTCGGTATCGACACGCTCTCCGCCCTTGCCGCGCCCGCCCTCGGCCAGGGCAGGGCGATTCTCGCCACGCTCGACGCCAGGCGCGGCGAGATCTACGCCGCCCTCCATGCCCCGGACGGCGCCGTTCTCGCGGCGCCCCGCGCGCTGCCGCCGGCCGATCTGCCGGACATGCTGGTCCGGCTCGATACGGGCACCCCGCTCGGGCTCGTCGGCACCGGCTCGGCGATCGCCCTCGCCGCTCTGCCGGACCGCAACCCGCTCGTGCTCGGCAGCGATTCCCGCATCGATCTCCACGCGCTGGGAGCGCTCGCCGCACGCGCGGCCGACGCGCCGCCGCGGCCGCTCTATTTGCGCGGCGCCGACGCCAAGCCGCCGAGCGCGGCGGGCTCGATCAGCTTTCGCGCCGCGGCCTCTCCTCAAGCCGTGCCGTGATGGGTTAATCTCGCCGCAAGCTGCGTCCTGCCATGATGGAGCAGACCGGAAAGCGGGCGCAGGGGGAGAAGTTCGATGTACTGGTATTTGCCCTGGGCCTGGACGAGCACGTTTCTGGAAGCGCTGATCCGTACCGGCCCGGTGGTCTGCACGCCGCTCACCGACGACGATCTCGATGCCGCCGCGGAACTGCACAGCGAGGCCTTCGATCACTCCTGGTCGGGCGACGAGCTGGCGTCGCTGCTGAGCCAGGACGGCAGTTTCGGCTTCGTCGCGCGGCGGGTCGGCCATTCCGGCGAGCCGCCCCTCGGCTTCGTGCTCGCCCGCAACACCAAGGGCGAGGCGGAAATCCTCACCATAGCGGTCGCCCCGCGCGCCCGCCGGCACGGCGTCGGGCGGCTGCTGATGGACCATGTTCTGCAGCATCTTCATGCCGAGCGTGCCGATTCGCTGTTCCTCGAGGTGGACGAGGAGAACACTGCCGCGCGGCGGCTGTACGAGCGCCTGCGTTTCGTCGAGGCCGGGCGCCGGCCGGCCTATTACCGCCAGCCGGACGGACGGCGCACCAGCGCGCTGACCCTCAAGCGCTCGCTGCGCTAGGCCGTGCAGGAACACGCCAGGCCATGACGGCGCAGAGAGCCGGCAGCGCATGATCGCCTGGCTGCGGGTCGGGTTCGTCGCCTTCGTGCTGACGACGATGACGCTTCTCCTCTGGCCGCTGCAGAGCCTCGCCATGGCGCGCGGCTGGGACCTAGCGCGGCGCCTGCCGCATCTCTGGCACGTCGTCGGCTGCGCCGTCACCGGCCTCAGGGTGACGGTGGTCGGCCGGCCCAGTCCCGACCACCCGTTGCTGATCGCCGCCAATCACCAGTCCTGGGCCGACATCATGGTGCTCGGCCGGATCATGCCGCTGTCCTTCATCGCCAAGGCGGAAGTTCGGGAGTGGCCTGCCTTCGGGCTGCTCGCCCGGCTGCAGAGCACGGTCTTCGTCGAGCGCGGCGACCGCCGGCGCACCGGCGTGCAGGCCGACGCCATCGCCGAGCGGCTGAACCAGGGCGACGTCATGGTGCTGTTTGCCGAGGGCACGACCTCGGACGGCAACGAGGTGCTGCCGTTCAAGACCGCCTTGTTCGGCGCCGCCCAGGCGGCGCTCCGGCACGCCGAGACCCACGCCGTCCGCGTCCAGCCGGTCTCGATCGCCTACACGCGCGCCCACGGCCTGCCGCTCGGGCGGTACTTCCGCCCGCTCGCCGCCTGGCCGGGCGACGTCCCGCTCGGGCCGCATCTTCTCGCCTTCCTGCGTGAAGGCGCCGTCGAGGCGGAAGTGACGTTCGGCGAACCGCTGCTCTTCGAGGCCGACTCCGACCGCAAGCGCATCGCCCGGGCCGCCGAGGAGCAGGTGAGGCGCATGCTGGTGGCGAGCCTTCGCGGCCACAGATGCACGACGAATCGTGGCGCCGGAGCGAGCGAGGCCGATCTGCGACTTGCGAATGGTGCCGATGCTCGCGATATAGGTATCTAACCAGTTCTGCCGGCACGGCCGGCGGCGACGGTCCGATCAGAAGGGCGCATGACCGAAACCAACGAAGCACCCGTCCCGGTGGGCGCCGGCGTCAATACCCGAAAAGTCTTCATCAAGACCTACGGCTGCCAGATGAACGTCTACGATTCGCAGCGCATGGGCGATGCGCTGGCAAAGGACGGCTACGAGCCGACCGGGACGATCGAGGACGCCGACCTCGTCCTGCTCAACACCTGCCATATCCGCGAGCGCGCCGCCGAGAAGGTCTATTCCGAGCTCGGCCGCATCCGCGCCATCAAGGCCGAGCGCCACAGCCAGGGCCGCGAGTTCCGCGTCGGCGTCACCGGCTGCGTCGCCCAGGCCGAAGGCGGCGAGATCATCCGCCGCGCCCCGGTCGTCGACCTCGTCGTCGGCCCGCAGACCTATCACCGCCTGCCCGAGGCGCTGGCCCGGGTCGCCCGCGGCGACAAGGTGGTCGACACCGACTACGCCGTCGAGGACAAGTTCGACCATCTGCCCCGCACCAGCGACCGCCAGATCCGCGCCCGCGGCGTCACCGCCTTCCTCACCGTCCAGGAGGGCTGCGACAAGTTCTGCACCTTCTGCGTCGTGCCCTACACCCGCGGCTCGGAGGTCTCCCGGCCCTTCGCCGGCATCGTCGAGGAGGCGCGCCGCCTGGCGGACTCCGGCGTCCGCGAGGTCACGCTGCTCGGCCAGAACGTCAATGCCTGGGCGGGCGAGGATGCCGCCGGCCGCCCGGTCGGCCTCGCCGGCCTGCTGCGCGCCCTTGCCGAGATCCCCGGTATCGCGCGGCTGCGCTACACCACCTCGCACCCGCGCGACATGGACGCCGAGCTGATCCGCGCCCATGCCGATCTCGCCAGCCTGATGCCGTATCTGCACCTGCCGGTGCAGTCGGGCTCCGACCGCATCCTCAAGGCGATGAACCGGCGCCATACGGCGGCCGACTATCTGATGCTCATCGAGACGATCCGCGCCGCCCGGCCGGACATCGCGATGTCCGGCGACTTCATCGTCGGCTTCCCCGGCGAGACCGAGGAAGACTTCGACGCCACGATGCGCCTCGTCGTCGAGGTCGGCTACGCCTCCGCCTTCTCGTTCAAGTATTCGCCGCGTCCGGGCACCCCCGGCGCCGACATGGACGATCATGTCGACGAGGCGGTGAAGTCCGAGCGGCTGCAGCGCCTGCAGGCCCTGCTGCGCGTCCAGCAGGACCGCTTCGCCGAAAGCCTCGTCGGGCAAACCATCCCGGTGCTGGTGGAAAAGCCGGGCCGCTACGCCCATCAGCTCGTCGGCCGCTCGCCCTTCCTGCAGCCGGTGGTGCTGCCGGCCGGGGCGGGGGCGATCGGCGAGATCGTCGACGTGACCATCGAATCCACCCTGCCGAACTCGCTGATGGCGGCGGGCGCCGGGATCGAAGCCGGAAGGAAGGTCGCTTGAAGTCAGACCGTGGCACGCTGCCGGTATCCGGCGCCTCCGACATGGCGCATATCGTCCTGACCTACGAGGACAACCGCCTCGCCAGCTCGCTGTTCGGCCAGTTCGACGAGCATCTGGCGCTGCTCGAGCAGAAGCTCGGCGTCGATGCGCGGGCGCGCGGCAACAAGGTCGAGATCCGCGGCACCCAGGCGGCGAGCGAACAGGCCCGCCGGGCCCTCGACCATCTCTACGAGCGCCTGCAGGGCGGCAGCGAGATCGGCCAGAAGGACGTCGACGGCGCCGTGCGCATGGCGATCGCCCAGGACGACCAGCTGATCCTGCCGACGCTGGAGAAGAAGGGCCGCATGTCGCTGGCCCAGATCGCCACCCGTCGCCGCACCATCCACGCCCGCACCCCGACGCAGGACGCCTACATGCGGGCGATGGACCGCGCCGAGCTGGTGCTCGGCGTCGGCCCCGCCGGCACCGGCAAGACCTATCTCGCCGTCGCCCATGCGGCGATGCTGCTGGAGCGCGGCCAGGTCGACCGCATCATCCTGTCGCGGCCGGCGGTGGAGGCGGGCGAACGGCTCGGCTTCCTGCCCGGCGACATGAAGGAGAAGGTCGACCCCTATCTGCGGCCGCTCTACGACGCGCTCTACGACATGATCCCCGCCGAGAAGGTCGAGCGGGCGCTGGCCGCCGGCGCCATCGAGATCGCGCCGCTGGCCTTCATGCGCGGCCGCACCCTCGCCAATGCCGCGGTGATCCTCGACGAGGCGCAGAACACCACCGCGATGCAGATGAAGATGTTCCTCA
Organism: Aurantimonas sp. HBX-1; assembly: GCF_021391535.1. Classification (GTDB taxonomy): domain Bacteria; phylum Pseudomonadota; class Alphaproteobacteria; order Rhizobiales; family Rhizobiaceae; genus Aurantimonas. The sequence goes on along the minus strand of NZ_CP090066.1, from coordinate 3,873,498 downwards.
CCCGTCTCGGCGAGAACGCAAGGATGGTGGTGACCGGCGATCCCTCGCAGATCGACCTGCCGCCCGGCCAGAAGTCCGGCCTGGTGGAGGCGCTGCGGGTGCTGGTCGGCGTACCGAACGTCGTCACGGTTCGTTTCGAGGCCAAGGACGTGGTGCGCCATCCGCTGGTGCAGGCGATCGTCGAGGCCTATGAGGAGGATGCGACGCGCCACCGCGCGCCGGCCATCCCGCTGGACAGTTAAGTGCCCGAAGACCGACAACCGCGCTTCTATGACGGACTGACCGTCGCCTTGGCCGTCGAGACACCGGCCTGGGACGAGGCCGGTCTCGGCGACATCGCGTCGCTGGCCCTGGAAGCGTTCGCCGCCGCCGCGCGCCGGATCGGCCTGCCCCTCGACGTCACCAGCGAGATCGGCCTGACGCTGGCCGACGACGCGACGGTGCAGGCGGCCAACGCCGAATGGCGTGGCAAGGACCGTCCGACCAACATCCTGTCCTTCCCGATGGCGCCCGCGGGCTCGCCGCCCGGGCCGCTGCTCGGCGACCTCATCCTCGCCTACGAGACCGTCGCCCGCGAGGCGGCGCTGGAGGGCAAGCCCTTCGCTGCCCACTTCCGACATCTTCTCGTGCATGGCTTCCTGCATCTCGTCGGATACGACCATGTCGACGAGGCCGAGGCCGAGGCGATGGAACGCCTCGAAGTCGAGATCCTTGATGGGCTGGGCGTTGCCAATCCCTATGCCGAAACCGCCGAAGCGCCGGCCATGACGCCGAACCAACCATGAGTGAGACGATGACCATCGAAGCGCACGTGCCTGACCGGGACCGTGGCGACATCCAGGGCGGCGACGTCGCCGACGACCGCAGCCCCGGCGACGACCGAAGTCGGCGCGCCGGGACGCCGGGCCAGCCCGGCGTCTGGGCGCGCGTGCTGCGACGGCTGCGGCCGCGCATGCCCCGCGTCATGCGCGAGGACCTGACGGAGGCGCTGATGCATCCGGGGTCCGGCGAGGACGCGTTCAGCCCGGCCGAGCGGGCGATGCTCAACAACATCCTGCGGCTGCGCGAAGTGCGCGTCGAGGACGTGATGGTGCCGCGGGCCGACATCGAGGCGGCCGAGATCGGCACCACGCTCGGCGAGCTCATGCGGCAGTTCGAGGCGAGCGGCCATTCGCGCATGCCGGTCTACGGCGAGAGCCTCGACGACCCGCGCGGCATGATTCACATCCGCGACGTCGTCGCCCACATCACCCGCGTGGCGCGGCCGGCGCGGCCGGACGGGTCGGCCGGCGGCAACGGCTCGCGCAAGCCGAAGGCCGGGCTCGACCTGCGCCAGATCAACCTCGCCAAGAAGATCGAGGAGCTCGGCATCATCCGCAAGGTGCTGTTCGTGCCGCCCTCGATGCTCGCCTCGGACCTGATGGCGCGGATGCAGGCGACGCGGACGCAGATGGCGCTGGTCATCGACGAATATGGCGGAACGGACGGCCTCGTCTCGCTGGAGGACGTCATCGAGATGGTGGTCGGCAATATTGAGGACGAGCACGACGACGACGCGCCGATGATCACGGCGAGCGGCGACGGCATCTGGGTCGCCGACGCACGGGCCGATCTCGACGAGGTGAAGGCGCTGGTCGGCGAGGACTTCGACATCAGCGAATACGAGGAGGAGGCCGACACGATCGGCGGCCTGCTGTTTTCCGAACTCGGCCGCGTGCCGACACGCGGTGAGGTGATCCAGGCGGTGCCGGGCTTCGAGTTCCAGGTGCTGGATGCCGATCCGCGCCGGGTGCGCCGGGTGCGCATCGTGCGCTTCCGGCAGGGCGACAAGCGCCGCCGCATCGTCGAGGGCCTCGCCAACGCGCCCTGACCGCCGGGCATCGTGACAAACGGACGGCGGCCCTCGAAGGGTTCGCCGTCCGACATCAGTCTCGCGAAAGCGAGTGTCGTTAATGGGCGGGACCGGCATCGTGCATGGGTCGTCGACCTCACATGCGGGGGCAAGTTGAGCGCCATTTCCCGTCATAGCGGCTTTCTGGGCGAGAACCGCCTCGTCGATCGCCTGGCCGCGCGCGTCCTGCTCGTCGAGGGCTGGCGGCGCGCCCTCCTGACTTTCCTTGCCGGCGCGCTCGCGACGCTGGCCCTGCCGCCGTTCAACTTTCCGGCGGTCGGCTTCGTCTCCTTTCCGCTGCTGGTCTGGCTGATCGACGGGGCGGCCGTCGACCCGGCCCGTTCGCTGCCCCGCCGGCTGCTGCCGGTCTTCGCCACCGGCTGGCTGTTCGGCTTCGGCTATTTCGTCGCCGGCCTCTGGTGGCTGGGCGCCGCCATGCTGGTGGACGCCGCCGAGTTCGCCGTGTTCATTCCGCTCGCGGTGCTCGGGCTGCCGGCGATCCTGTCGATCTATTACGGCCTTGCCGCCGTCCTGGCGCGGCTGCTGTGGAGCGACAGCGCCTGGCGCATCTTTGCGCTCGCCGCCGCCTTCGGCCTGGTGGAGTATCTGCGCGGCTTCCTGTTCACCGGCTTTCCCTGGAACGAGATCGGCGTCATGGCGGCGCCGGTGCCGCTGCTGATGCAGACCGCCGGCCTCGTCGGGGTGCACGGGCTGACCCTGCTCGCGGTCGTCGTCTTCTCCGCCCCGGCGGTCCTCGCCGACCGGCGGGGCCGCGCGGCGACGCTCGCGGTGGCGGCCGCGCTGCTGGTCTTTCACCTCGGCTTCGGCGCCTGGCGGCTTGGCACCCACCCGACGGGCTTCGTCGAGGGCGTCAACGTGCGGGTGGTGCAGCCGAATATCGACCAGAGCCTGAAATGGGAGGACAGCCAGGCCGAGACGATCTTCGACCGGCACATCAGGCTCACCGAGACCCGCGCCGAGCCCGACGCGATCACCGGCGCAGCCGCCCGGCCGGCTCCCGGCACAGCCACGGCCGCGCCGTCCGGCGTGAAGGCGACGCGCACCCTGGTGATCTGGCCGGAATCGGCGTTTCCGTTCCTGCTGACCGAGCGTCCCGACGCGATCGCCCGCATCGCCGACACGCTACTGCCGGGCGAGACGCTGATCGCCGGGGCGGCCCGCCTGGAGGGCACCGGCGACGTCAGTTCGCGGGTCTACAATTCGGTCTACGTCATCGACGACAATGGCGAGATCATCGATGCCCGCGACAAGGTGCATCTGGTGCCGTTCGGGGAGTACCTGCCGTTCCAGACGTTCTTCGAAGGCCTCGGCGTGTCGCAGCTCGCCGACATGCCGGGCGGCTTCTCGGCGGGCACGGTGCGCAGCCGGGTGCCGCTTGAGGGTGCGCCGTCCTTTCTGCCGCTGGTCTGCTACGAGATCATCTTTCCCGGCGAGATCGACGCCGGCTCGCCCGATTCCCGCCCCGGCTTCCTGGTCAACGACACCAACGACGCCTGGTACGGCGCGACGCCCGGTCCCTACCAGCATCTGCGGCTTGCCGAGCTGACGTCGGTGGCCTTAGGCCTGCCGCTGGTGCGCAGCGCCAACACCGGCATTTCCGTCGTGAACGATGCCTATGGCCGGCAGATCGGCGGGCTGGCGCTCGGCGCCACCGGCACCGTCGAAGTGGCGCTGCCGGAGGCGGCGGCGCCGACGCCCTACGCGCGGTTCGGCAACGCCACCTACTGGGCCGCCTGGCTTGCCGCCCTTGCGGCAGGGTTGCTTTCCCGGGCGACGATGCGCGTTAAGATTGATTGACAGCCTGGAGCCACACCGCCTAGGCCGGGATTCGAAATTGATTTAAGACAATTTCGGGTTTGCCTGTGACGCATGACGGGCGCCGCCGCAGCGGGTCGCGGAAAAAGGATGAAGGCGCTTCGGATGCTGGAGAACAAGAAGAAGCCGAACCCGGTCGACACGCATGTCGGATCACGGGTTCGCCTCCGCCGGACCATGCTGGGCATGAGCCAGGAAAAGCTCGGCGAGAGCCTCGGCATCACCTTCCAGCAGATCCAGAAATACGAGAAGGGCTCGAACCGCATCGGCGCCAGCCGGCTGCAGCGCATGTCGGAAGTGCTGAACGTCCCGGTCGCCTTCTTCTTCGAGGACGCGCCCGGCGGCATCGACGGCAAGGACGGCTTCGCCGAGCCCTCAGGCCCTGATTACGTCGTCGATTTCCTCTCCTCCACCGAAGGCCTGCAGCTCAACCGCGCCTTCGTGCGCATCGCCGACCCGAAGGTCCGTCGCCGGGTCATCGACCTGGTGCGCACGCTCGCCGACACGGCGGCGGCCGACGACAAGGCCTGAACCGACCGCTGACCGTCGCCGCCGCGCTTGACGTGGCGGCCCCGGGCCGGCAATCCGGCCGCGTCGCCGACCCCACGCGGAGCGGTGACCGGACCGGCCGGCGCGATGGCGCGACCCCCGGGCCGATGCCAACGCCAGCCGGAAGCGCATTCGCCATGGAGAACGATCCGTCCGCCGTCCCGCACCGGGAGCGCGCCCGCGAGGCGTTCTTCGGCCGGCTCCGGGGCCCGCGGCTGCGGCCGGGGCAGGCGATGCTGCTGGAAACGCTGCTGCCGTCGCTGCGGATCGACCTCGACACGCCGCCTCCAGCCGACCTCACCACGCTGATTGCCGCCCCGGTCGAGGCGGTGCACCTGGAGATCGGCTTCGGCGGCGGCGAGCATCTCCTGGCCGGGGCGCTGCGCCGGCCGGATACCGGGTTCATCGGCGTCGAGCCCTTCGTCAACGGCATGGCCAAGCTGCTGTCGGCGATCGCGGAAGCCCCGCCGGCCAATCTGCGCCTTTACGACGACGACGCCACGCGGCTGCTCGACTGGCTTCCCGAGGCCAGCCTCTCGGGCATCGACCTGCTCTATCCCGACCCCTGGCCGAAGAAGAAGCACTTCAAGCGCCGCTTCGTGAACCCGCGCAATCTCGACCGTTTCGCCCGGGTGCTCGCCCCCGGGGCGTCGTTCCGCTTTGCCTCCGACATCGACACCTATGTCGACTGGACGCTGCAGCACTGCCGCGACCATCCCGCCTTCGAATGGACCGCGGCGCGGGCGGCCGACTGGCATTCGCCCTTCGAGGGCTGGCCCGGCACGCGCTACGAGGCCAAGGCGATCCGCGAGGGACGGCGCCCGGCCTATCTCACCTTCCGGCGGATCTGAGCGGGAGGACGCGGGCCGGGCGGTGACGGCGGGCCGGCGGCTGCGACTTGATGCAGGCGCCCGAAGCTAGTATAGGAGGCGAAATTCTCTGCGATGCGATCGTGAGAGTGGGTCCTGCCGGTCCCGCTCTTTTTTGTTTCAGGGACCCCGGTTTGCGCGAAGACGCGCGCCCCGACGGTCCTGCCCGACCGCAGGCAGGAGGACCACCGGTCCGATCCGGCAGAGCCGGACCGCAGCGATTTCGGAGCAACGTGATCACCGCAGATCAGCGCATCGTCAAGGAACAGGGGCTCGAGGCCGCCGTCGCGACAATCGTCGAGCCGGCGATCGAGCAGCTCGGCTACCGCCTGGTGCGGGTCAAGATCTCCGGCCTCAACGGCATGACCGTGCAGATCATGGCCGAGCGGCCGGACGGCACGATGAACGTCGAGGGCTGCGAGGCGGTGTCGCGCGGCATCTCGCCGGTGCTCGACGTCGACGATCCGATCGACAAGCCGTATCATCTGGAGGTCTCCTCGCCGGGGATCGACCGGCCGCTGGTGCGCAAGGGCGACTTCGAGACCTGGGCGGGCTTCCTGATGAAGCTCGAGACGACCCGCCTGGTCAACGACCGCAAGCGCTATCGCGGCAAGATCGTCGGCGTCGGCGACGATGCGATCACGATCGAGCGCGACCAGCCGTCTCCCGGCGAGACGCCGACTGTCGATATTCCGTTCGACGCCATCGGCGAGGCGCGCCTGATCCTCACCGACGACCTCATCGAGGCGTCGCTGAAGGCGGACAAGGCGGCCCGCAAGGCCTCGGGCAGGCCGGAAGAAGACGACGCCGCGGACGACGCCACGGATGACGCGACCGGGCGTCCGCACTGACCGGCGAGAAGCGATTGCGGCGCCTTCGGCCCCGCTGGACCATATGGAGCCGCCGCGCCCGCTGCGCGGCAGGGACCCGAATTCAGGAGAACCGACAATGGCAGTGAGTGCGAACAGGCTTGAGCTTCTGCAGATCGCCGACGCAGTCGCGCGCGAGAAGTCCATCGACCGCGAGATCGTCATCGGCGCCATGGCCGACGCGATCCAGAAGGCGGCGCGCAGCCGCTACGGTCAGGAGACCAACATCCGCGTCGACATCAACACCAAGACCGGCGAGATGCGGCTGCAGCGCCTGCTCGAAGTGGTCGAGGAGGTCGAGGATCCGAACATCCAGATCCATCTCGACCTGGCGCGCGACAAGAACCCCGACGCCGAGCCCGGCGACTTCATCGCCGAGCAGCTGCCGCCGATGGATTTCGGCCGCATCGCCGCGCAGTCGGCCAAGCAGGTGATCGTGCAGAAGGTCCGCGAGGCCGAGCGCGACCGCCAGTACGAGGAATTCCGCGACCGCGTCGGCGAGATCGTCAACGGCACGGTCAAGCGCGTCGAATACGGCAACGTCATCGTCGATCTCGGCCGCGGCGAGGGCATCATCCGCCGCGACGAGCAGATCCCGCGCGAGCTGTTCCGCTATGGCGACCGCGTCCGCGCCTTCGTCTACGACGTCCGCCGCGAGCCCCGCGGCCCGCAGATCTTCCTGTCGCGCACCCATCCGCAGTTCATGGCCAAGCTCTTCACCATGGAAGTGCCGGAGATCTACGACGGCATCATCACCATCAAGGCGGTGGCCCGCGACCCGGGCTCGCGCGCCAAGATCGCGGTGATCTCCAACGATTCCTCGGTCGATCCGGTCGGCGCCTGCGTCGGCATGCGCGGCTCGCGCGTGCAGGCCGTCGTCGGCGAGCTGCAGGGCGAGAAGATCGACATCATCCCCTGGTCGCCGGACGCCGCCTCCTTCCTGGTCAACGCCCTGCAGCCGGCGGAAGTGTCCAAGGTCGTGCTCGACGAGGACGCCGAACGGATTGAAGTCGTCGTCCCGGATGACCAGTTATCATTGGCGATCGGCCGTCGCGGCCAGAACGTCCGGCTGGCCTCGCAGCTGACCGGCTGGGACATCGACATCCTCACCGAGCAGGAAGAATCCGAGCGCCGCCAGAAGGAATTCCAGGAGCGTTCGGAGATCTTCATGAACGCCCTGAATGTCGACGAGATGGTCGCCCAGGTGCTGGCCTCCGAAGGCTTCGCCAGCGTCGAGGAAGTCGCTTATGTCGACCAGGGCGAAGTCGCCTCGATCGAGGGCTTCGACGACGAGACGGCCGGCGAGATCCAGGCGCGGGCTCGCGAATATCTGGAGCAGCGCGAGGCCGAGTTCGACGCGCGGCGTGTGGCGCTGGGCGTCGCCGACGAGCTCAAGGAGATCGACGGGCTGACCACCGAGATGCTGGTGGCGCTCGGCGAGGCGGACATCAAGACGATGGAAGACTTCGCCGGTTGCGCGGCGGACGATCTCATCGGCTGGAGCGAACGCAAGGACGGCGAGACCAAGCGGTTCCCGGGCGCCCTCAGCAAGTTCGAGATCTCCCGCGCCGCGGCCGACCAGATGGTGCTGTCGGCGCGTCTGAAGGCGGGCTGGATCACCCAGGCCGACATCGACGGGCCGCAGGTCGAGGCGGAAGAAGACGCCGAGGCCGAAGAGACGGCGGCCTGACCGGGACGATGGACGACGACGCGGACGCGGCAGGGGAGGCGGAACTGAACGACCGCACCTGCATCGTCTCGCGCAAGGCGCAGTCGCCGGAGGATCTGATCCGCTTCGTGCGCGGACCCGACGGCGCGGTGGTGCCGGACCTGCGGCGCCGGCTGCCCGGGCGCGGCGCCCATGTGGCGCTGAGCAGGGCGGCGGTGGACGAGGCGGTCCGCCGCAAGATGTTCGGCCGGGCGCTGAAGGCCGAGGTGTCGGCGGCCCCGGACCTGGGTCAGATGGTCGACGGTCTGCTGGCGAAGTCGGCGCTCGGTGCGCTGGGTCTCGCCCGCAAGGCAGGCCAGCTGGTCACCGGGGCGACCAAGACCGAGGCGGCGGTCCGCACCGGGCGGGCGCTGCTGCTGGTGCAGGCATCCGATGCCGCGCCCGACGGGTTGCGCAAGCTCGACCAGGCCCGCCGCGCCGCGGCGGCCTCGCGGTCGGAGCCGGCCATCGCCGCCCTGCGTCTGTTTACTGCGGACGAATTGGGTTTGGCTTTGGGCGGCGGGAATGTGATACATGCAGCCATCCTTGCCGGTGACGCGGGCTCGGCTGCGGCGAAGCGCATGGCAGCGCTTGACAAATACCGGGGTGCGAACCCCGGGCCGGTTTCCGGCGATGCCCCTGCGGGGCGCGGGGAAGCCGCGACTGAGAAATTGAACGACACGGGAGCGCCTTCTGAGCGACGCTCCAGGCAAGATGAAGGGCGCGGGATCGATCCCGCGCAGGAAGCGGAAGCGTAGATGAGCGATACCAAGTCCGGCGACGACAAGACGCTGAGCGTGAGCACGAAGAAGACTCTGACCCTGAAGCGGGGCGGCGTCGAGCAGTCTACCGTTCGGCAGAATTTCTCGCACGGCCGCACGAAGAACGTCGTCGTCGAGACCAAGAAGCGGCGGATCACCAAGCCGGAGGACGCCGTGGCGCCCGCCGCGGCCGCTGCCGCGCCGACGCCGCAGCCGCGCGCCCCGCAGCCGACGCCGGCTCAGACGCCGTCGGCCGCCACGCCGACGCCGGCCGCTGCCGCGCCCTCGGCACCGCCCCCGACGCCGCCGCAGATGGGCGGTCGCCCGCCGCAGATCCAGCTGGGACCCCGGCCGGGCGAGGCGCCTGCTGCCAAGGCGCCGGAACCCGCCGCGCCGGAGCCGGTCGAGGCAAAGACTGCCGCGCCGGCCCCCGAGGCGGCCACGGATGCCGCGGCACCCGCCGCGCCGGCGCCCACCCCTTCTGCTCCGGCCGCTGCCTCGACGGCGCCCGCCGCCGCCGCGCCGCAGGCGCCCCGTCCGGCTGCACCGGTGGCAACCGCCCGGCCCGCCACGCCGGCTCCCGTCGCCACCGCGCGTCCGGCCTCGGCTGCGCCGCGTCCAGGTGGCGCGCCGCAGGGTCGTCCGCAGCAGCCGTCGGGCGGACCGTCGCGTCCGGGCCAGGCACCGGCGCGTCCCGGCGGCCGTGACGATCGTCGTCCGGCCACCGCCGCACCCGGCGCCCGCCAGCCGCGCGGCGCCGTGCTCAGCGACCTGTCGTCGCGCGAGATGGATGCCCGCCGCCGCGCCCTCGAGCTTGCCAAGCAGCGCGAGGTCGAGGACCGGCGCCTGTTCCGCGAGGAAGAGGACCGGCGCATCGCCGAGGATGAGCGGCGTCAGCGCGAGCGCGCCGAGTCCGAGCGTCGCCAGGCCGAGGAGAACGCCCGGCTCGAGGCCGAGGCGGCGGCGCGCCGCAAGGCCGAGGCCGAAGCCGAGCGCCGGGGTCAGGCCCCCGCCGCCGTGGTGTCGCCGGCCGATGCCGAGGCAGCCGCTGCCCGCGGTACCCGTGCCGAGCCGCGCCGGCGTCCCGGCGCCGACGAGGACGAGGCGGCCCGTGCCCGTCCGGGCGCCCGCCGTCCGGTCCGCGGCGCCCCCGCCGAGGCGCCGAAGCCCGCCCGCCCCGACCGCGACGACGGCCGTCGCCGCGGCAAGCTGACGCTCGACAAGGCGCTCACCTCCGAGGAGGGCGCCCGTGGCCGGTCGCTGTCCTCGATCCGCCGGCGTCAGGAGAAATTCAAGCGCTCGCAGCAGAACCAGCCGCGAGAGAAGATTGCCCGCGAAGTGATTATTCCAGAGACCATCAGCATCCAGGAACTCGCCAACCGCATGTCGGAGCGTTCCGTTGACGTCATCAAGTTCCTCATGCAGCAGGGACAGATGATGAAGCCGGGCGACATCATCGAGCCGGATCTCGCCGAACTCATCGCCTCGGAATTCGGCCACACGGTCCGCCGCGTCGCCGAGTCGGACGTCGAGGAAGGCATCTTCAACGTCGCCGACAATGTCGAGAACCTCGTGCCGCGGCCGCCGGTCGTGACCATCATGGGCCATGTCGACCACGGCAAGACCTCGCTGCTCGACGCCATCCGCAAGACCAGCGTCGTCTCCGGCGAGGCCGGTGGCATCACCCAGCATATCGGCGCCTACCAGGTCGAGCAGGGCGGTCAGAAGATCACCTTCATCGACACGCCCGGCCACGCCGCCTTCACCGCGATGCGGGCCCGCGGCGCGCAGGCGACCGACATCGCCATCCTGGTGGTGGCGGCCGACGACAGCGTGATGCCGCAGACCATCGAGTCCATCAATCACGCCAAGGCGGCCGGCGTGCCGATCATCGTGGCGATCAACAAGATCGACAAGCCGGGCGCCGATGCCAGCAAGGTGCGCAACGCCCTGCTGCAGCACGAGGTCTTCGTGGAGTCGATGGGCGGTGAGGTGCTCGACGTCGAGGTCTCGGCGCTCAAGGGCACCAATCTCGACAAGCTGCTCGACGCCATCCTGCTGCAGTCGGAAATCCTCGAGCTGAAGGCCGACCCGACCCGCACCGCCGAGGGCGTGGTCATCGAGGCGCAGCTCGACAAGGGCCGCGGCCCGGTCGCCACCGTGCTGGTGCAGACCGGCACGCTCAAGATCGGCGACATCGTCGTCGCCGGCGACGAATGGGGCCGCGTCCGCGCGCTGATCACCGACAAGGGTGCCCAGCTGAAGGAAGCGCCGCCGTCCATGCCGGTCGAGGTGCTCGGCATGCAGGGCACGCCGCTCGCCGGCGACCGCTTCGCGGTGGTGGAGAGCGAGTCCAAGGCACGCGAGATCGCCGAATACCGCCAGCGCGTGGCGCGCGAGAAGCAGGTGGCCAAGAGCGCCGGCCAGCGCGGCTCGCTCGAGCAGATGATGTCGCAGTTGCAGGACACCGGGCTCAAGGAGTTCCCGCTGCTCATCAAGGGCGACGTGCAGGGCTCGATCGAGGCGATCATCGGTGCGCTCGACAAGCTCGGCACCGACGAGGTGCGGGCCCGGATCGTCCATTCGGGCGCCGGTGCGATCACCGAGTCCGACATCGCGCTCGCCGGCGCCTCGCGCGCCGCGATCATCGGCTTCAACGTCCGCGCCAACAAGCAGGCGCGCGAAGCCGCCGAGCGCGAGGGCATCGAGATCCGCTACTACAACATCATCTACGACCTCGTGGATGACGTGAAGGACGCGATGTCGGGCCTGCTGTCGCCGGAGCGGCGCGAGACCTTCATCGGCAATGCCGAGATCCGGGAGGTGTTCAACATCACCAAGGTCGGCAAGGTCGCGGGCTGCCTGGTCACCGAGGGCGAGGTCGAGCGCGGCGCAGGCGTCCGCCTGATCCGCGACGGCGTCGTCATCCACGAGGGCACGCTCAAGACGCTGAAGCGCTTCAAGGACGAAGTCGCCAAGGTGCAGAGCGGCCAGGAATGCGGCATGGCCTTCCAGAACTACGAGGACATGCGCCAGGGCGACGTCATCGAGTGCTTCCGCGTCGAGCACGTGGCCCGCACGCTCTAGGCATCGGCCCGAAAGAACGAAGCGGGCGGGCGGGGTTCGACCCCGCCCGCTTTCGTTCAGGGGTATGCGGCGGCCGCAGCGGGCCGGGTCCGCGGCTTCCAGCCGGCAGACACGCTTCGCAATGCCGCCCGGCTCGATTTCGGACGCGTTGTTCATCACATTCATTCTGCGGACCGGCGCGATGCCGGCCGCGACGAGAAGGACTCCGATACGGTATGGCCCGTTCGCCCCACTCCGCACATTCCCAGCGGCGGCTCAGCGTCGGCGAGAAGGTCCGTCACGCTCTGACCGAGGTCATGCAGCGGGGCGAGATCCGCGAGCCGCTGCTCGAGACGGCCGTCGTCACGGTGACCGAGGTCGACATGTCGACCGACCTGAAGCTTGCCACCGCCTATGTCACGGTGCTCGGCCAGAGCGACGTCGAGCCCTATATCGCGGCGCTCAACCAGCACGCCAAGTTCATCCGCGGCCGGATCACGCCGGCGCTGCGGCAGATGAAGTTCATGCCGGAGGTGCGGTTTCGCGCCGATACCTCCTTCGACAATTACGCGCGCATCGACGCGCTCCTGAAGTCGCCGGAGGTCGCCCGCGACCTCGACGACCAGGACGATGACGGGGACAGGAACTGATGGCGCGTCGCGGCAAGAAGCCGAAGGGCCGTCCGGTCAATGGCTGGGTGATTCTGGACAAGCCGAAGGGCATGGGCTCGACCGACGCGGTGGCCAAGCTGAAGCGGCTGTATTTCGCGCAGAAGACCGGCCATGCCGGCACGCTCGATCCGCTCGCCTCCGGCATGCTGCCGATCGCCTTCGGCGACGCCACCAAGACCGTCCCCTTCGTGATGGACGGGCGCAAGGTCTACCGCTTCACCGTGCGCTGGGGCGCCGAAACCACGACCGACGACACTGAGGGGACCGTCGCGCAGTCGTCGGACCTGCGTCCGAGCGAGGCGGACATTCGCCTGGCGATGGAAGACTATGTCGGCGAGATCAGCCAGGTGCCGCCGACCTTCTCGGCGATCAAGATCGCCGGCGAGCGGGCCTACGATCTTGCCCGCGAGGGCGAGGTGGTGGAGATCGCCGCCCGCACGGTCTCCGTGCACCGGCTGGAACTGCAGTCGCTGCCGGATGCCGATACGGCGGTGTTCGAGGCCGAGTGCGGCAAGGGCACCTATGTGCGCGCCATCGCCCGCGACCTCGGCCGCGACCTCGGCTGCTTCGGCCATGTGATCGACCTGCGCCGGGTTTCTGTCGGTGGTTTCACCGAGGCCGACATGGTGACGCTGGACGATCTCGAGGCGGCGGCCGAGGAGGGCCGCGAGACCCTCGACGCCGAAGCGGTGGAAGCCGGGGCGACGGCGCGGGTCGTCGATTACGGGCCGCTCGACGAATATCTGATCAACCCCGAGGCCGCGCTCTGCGACCTCTACGAGGTGATGCTGTCGGAGGAGCAGGCGGGGCGCGTACTGTCCGGCAATTCGGTGCTGCTGCGCGGGCGCGACGCGCCGGCCTCCTGCGACGAGGCCTTCGCGACCGGCCACGGTCGGCTGATCGCGCTCGGCTCGATCGACCAGGGTTCGTTCCATCCGCGGCGCGTCTTCGGCGGCCGCGGCTGACCTGCGCCACGATTCGACGAGACGCGCCGCCGGCGCGTGTCGTCGGCGATTGACGGAGCCGGGGATGCGACCTATAAGGACGCCTAATTCGGCGGCGTCGGAAGACGTGGCCGGTTTTTTTGCGTTGCGGCGCGGCTGCTGCCGCCAGCGGCGCCGCCACCCGAAAAGCTGAATCGACAGACAGAAAGAGACGAACGATGGCCAATACCCCCTCGGCCAAGAAGGCGACGCGCAAGATCGCGCGCCGGACCGCCGTCAACACCGCTCGCCGCAGCCGCGTCCGGACCTTCCTGCGGAAGGTCGAGGAGGCGATCGCCGCCGGCGATAAGGAAGCCGCGCTTTCCGCTTTCAAGGTTGCGGAGCCGGAAATGATGCGCGCCACCTCCAAGGGCATCTTTCACAAGAACACCGCCTCGCGGAAGATCTCGCGCCTGTCGCACCGCGTGAAGGGCCTCGCCGAGGCCTGATCGCCGCCGCCAGGCTGCATCGTCCGCTATCGAAAACGCCCGGCCCAGCGCCGGGCTTTTTGATTCGTAGGCCTATTTCGCAGGCATGTTGCCCGCCGCGTCATCGCTCTGTCATGCGCCACTGCGCCGAGTCCCGCTTCATCGTGACGCCGCCGAAAACCCCATTTGATTCCAGGCATTTGCACGAGGTCAGTGAGCAGTTGCGGATAGCTGGCTAAGCGCGTCCCGGCAAGTCCTTGAGTCAAGCGGGATGATCCCGATCAGTACGATTTTTATGTTTGCCCCGGGTTCCTGCCCCGGGCTCAGTGACGGAAGTCGAGGGGTGTCAGCACGTTGCGACCCGTTCGGCGGGTACACGGATGACGAGTCTGCCACAGCAAGTCCGCCCGTCTTACGATTCCGCCGAGACTCCGCTTGCCGCATCCCGCCACGTTTCGTAGTTTCCGCCTCACACAAGTGCGGAGAAGACGAAGTGCGGGGACAACCAGTGTTTTCCAGAAGTTTGTGGAGCCGCCACAAGGTTCCGACGACGGGAAGCCGCCCCCAGCCCGACCGGGCTCACGTCATCGAACGCAACGCGTAGTTTCTGAGCGCATCAAGCCGTTTTAAGTATCGAGAACTTCTGTCCCTTGCGGGATCAGGGGCGGGGAGTTGTTTTGCATGGATAAAAGTTACCGGGGCGACGTCACGGCGTCGACCTGCTGGTCCGCTCTGTCGGAGACCGAGGACGCCGTCCTGGTGGATGTCCGTACCAGTGCCGAATGGACCTATGTCGGGCTCCCCCAGCTCGGGCCGATCGGCAAGTCGGTCGTCCTGGCGGAATGGCAGAGTTTCCCGTCCATGGCCGTCGACCCGGCCTTCGCCCCGAAGCTCGCCGAGCGTCTCGACGCCGCCGGCATCGGCAAGGCGGCGCCGATCTATTTCCTCTGCCGCTCGGGCGTCCGCTCGATCGCCGGCGCCGTGGCGATGACCGCGTTCGGCTACGAGAACTGCTTCAACGTGCTGAACGGGTTCGAGGGACCGCCGGACGAGGAGGGGCATCGGGGCCGCAAGGCAGGCTGGAAGGCGGAGGGGCTGCCATGGTCGCAGAACTAGGTCTGCGGACGGGGCAGGCGGCGTTTGCTGCTGTGCCGTCTCGCGGGCTGCCCCTGGCGGGTAGCGCATCAACAAGAATCGACGACAATGGCGGGGCAGGCATGGACGGCGGGGCGAAGGGTTCGGCGGAGATCATCGAGCGGGTGAATGCGCGGCTGAAGGCGCAGCTCGGGCCGGACATCTTCTCCAGCTGGTTCCAGCGCCTGAAGCTCGAATCCGTCGGCAAGGGCGTCTGCCGGATCTCCGTGCCGACGGCGTTTCTGCGCAGCTGGATCCAGTCGCATTATCACGACCTGCTCACCGAGATCTTCCGCGAGGAGGTGCCCGGCACGCTGAAGGTCGAGATCGCCATCCGCAGCGCCGTGCGCGGCGGCGGCGTGACCATCCGCGAGCCCCGGGTCGCCGGCCACAGCCAGCAGGCGGTGGTCAGCACCGAGGAGATCCGCCCGATCGCCGTCGGCGAGAAGGCGCCGGTCCGGCTCGAGCGGGCCGTGGAAGCGCCGCGTTCGGCCGCCGATTTCGGCTCGCCCCTCGACAGCCGCTATGTCTTCGACAATTTCGTCGAGGGTGCCTCGAACCGCGTGGCACTGGCCGCCGCCAAGGCGATCGCCGAGAACGGCCCGCAGTCGGTGCGCTTCAACCCGCTGTTCATCCATGCCGCCGTCGGCCTCGGCAAGACGCATCTCCTGCAGGCGATCGCCAACGCCGCCGTGCGCCGCCACGACGGGCCGCGCGTCGTCTATCTCACCGCCGAATACTTCATGTGGCGCTTCGCCACCGCGATCCGCGACAACCGCGCCCTCGACCTCAAGGAGACGCTGCGCGGCATCGACATCCTGATCATCGACGACACGCAGTTCCTGCAGGGCAAGTCGATCCAGCAGGAGTTCTGCCATCTCCTCAACGCGCTGATCGATTCCGCCAAGCAGGTGATCTGCGCGGCCGACCGCCCGGCCTCCGAGCTGGAATCGCTCGACCCCCGCGTCCGTTCGCGGCTCTCCAACGGGATCACGCTGGAGCTGGCGCCGCCGGATTACGCGATGCGCCGGGCGATCATCGACAGCCGCGTCAAGGCGATGCGGGCCGAGGATCCGAGCTTCGACATGCCGGAGCGGGTGATCGAGACGATCGCCCAGCGCGTCGCCGGCTCGGGCCGCGACCTCGAAGGGGCGTTCAACCAGATCGCCTTCCGCCATTCGCTCGGCCAGCCGCTGTCGCCGGAGCATCTCGACGATCTCCTCAACCAGCTGACCCGGGCCAACACCGAGCGGCGGGTGCGCATCGAGGACATCCTGAAATTCGTCTCGCGCCACTACAACGTGCCGCGCACCGAGCTCCTGTCCGCGCGGCGAACCCGCACCATCGTCCGGCCGCGGCAGATCGCCATGTATCTCGCCAAGACGATGACGCCGCGCTCGCTGCCCGAGATCGGCCGGCGCTTCGGCGGCCGCGACCACACCACGGTCCTGCACGCGGTGCGCAAGATCGAGGGCGAGCGCTCCAAGGACGAGAAGCTCTCCGAAGAGCTGGACCTCATCCGTCGCATGATCGAGGAGTGATCGCCCGCCGCAGCCTTGCGGCGGCGGCGTTCCGCGCCGGCGCGCCACGTATCTTGTGGCGTTAAGCCTTCCCAAGCGGGCCGCCAGTCTCTAAGAACTTCGAACCCGGAAAGGCCGCTGGAAAACCCCGGCGGCCTCCCGAACGAAACGGCGTCGGTCCATGCGTATCATCATCGAACGGTCGAACCTCCTGAAGTCGCTGGCTCACGTCCACCGGGTCGTCGAGCGCCGCAACACGATTCCCATCCTGTCGAACGTGCTTCTGAAGACCGAGGCGGGCGGGCTGCGCCTGAAGGCGACCGACCTCGACCTCGAGATCACCGAGACGGCGACGGCGACCGGCGAGCAGGAAGGGGCGACCACCGTCCCGGCGCATCTGCTCTACGACATCGTCCGCAAGCTCTCGGACGGCGCCGAGGTGCGGCTCGCCACCAATGCCGAGGGCACCCAGATGACGGTCTCCTCGGGCCGCTCGAATTTCCGCCTGCAGTGCCTGCCGGAATCGGATTTCCCCGACATCACCGCCGGGCCGCTGTCGCACGGCTTCACCATCAAGGCCGGCGAACTCGCCCGGCTGATCGAGCGCACGCAGTTCGCCATCTCCACCGAGGAGACGCGCTATTATCTCAACGGCATCTTCCTTCACACGATCGAATCCGACGGCGATTTGAAGCTGCGGGCCGTGGCCACCGACGGCCACCGCCTCGCCCGCGCCGAGATGAAGGCGCCGGCGGGCTCGGAAGGCATGCCCGGCGTCATCGTGCCGCGCAAGACGGTGGGCGAGCTGCAGAAGCTGCTCGGCGACATCGGGGCCGAGGACGAGGTCAGCGTCGAGCTCTCCGACGCCAAGATGCGCTTCACCATCGGCGCGGTGGTGATGACCTCCAAGCTGATCGACGGCACCTTCCCGGACTACCAGCGGGTGATCCCGCAGAACAACGACAAGGCGCTCACCCTCGACCGCCAGACCTTCTCAGCCGCCGTCGACCGCGTCTCGACGATTTCCTCCGAGCGGGGCCGGGCGGTGAAGCTCGCGCTCACCGACTCGCAGCTGGTGCTCACGGTCAACTCGCCGGATTCCGGCACGGCGACGGAAGAGCTGTCGGTCGGCTACGATTCCGACGACATCGAGATCGGCTTCAACGCCCGCTATCTGCTCGACATCACCGGCCAGCTCTCCGGCGACGACGCGGTGTTAATGCTGGCCGATCCGGGCTCGCCGACGCTGATCCGGGACGGCGGCGACGACGCGACGCTCTACGTCCTCATGCCGATGCGGGTCTGACGCCACGGGCTCCCTGCACGACACGCCCCCGCTTCCGGCCGATGCGGCTGCCGCGCCCGCGGCACCGATCGGGCTGAGCCGGCTGCGGCTCGCCGATTTCCGCAATTACACCGCGCTCCGCCTCGAATTCGATCGCCGCTTCGTGGTGTTCCACGGGTCGAACGGCGCCGGCAAGACCAATCTCCTCGAGGCGATCTCGCTGCTGTCGCCGGGCCGCGGCCTGCGGCGCGCCACCTACCAGGAGATCGCCCGGCAGGGCGGTGGCGGCGGCTTCTCGGTGGCGGCCGCGGTGGTCTCGGCAGCGGGCGAGACCGACATCCTCACCAAGGTGAGCCCGGACGCCGCGGGTGCAGCCAACCGCTCCATCCGAATCGACGAGACCAATGCCCGCAACGCCGAGGAACTGCTCGAGCTGCTGCGCGTCGTCTGGCTGACCCCGTCGATGGACGGGCTGTTCAACGGCCCCGCCGGCGACCGGCGGCGCTTCCTCGACCGCATGGTGCTGGCCGTCGACCCGACGCACGGACGGCGGGCGAGCGACTACGAGCGCGCCATGCGCTCGCGCAACCGCCTCTTGTCTGAGGAGCGGCTGGACGATTCCTGGCTGTCGGGTCTGGAGGCCCAGATGGCCGAGCTCGGCATCGCCATGGCGGTGGCGCGGGCCGAGCTCGTCGATCTCCTCGCCGGCATGATCGGCGCCACCGACGCCGCCAATCCGTTCCCCAGGGCCGGGCTGGTGCTCGCCTCTGGCTATGGCGACATCGACCTCGCCCGTCCGGCAGTGGAGGCCGAGGACGAGGCGCGGGCCCGCCTGCGCAGCGGCCGGAGCCTCGATCGCGGCGCCGGGCGGACGCTGCTCGGCGCGCACCGGGCCGAGCTGTCGGTCACCCATCTCGCCAAGGCGATGCCGGCGGGGCTTGCCTCGACCGGCGAGCAGAAGGCGCTGCTGATCGGCCTGGTGCTGGCGCACGCAAAACTCGTCACCGCCCTTTCCGGCATGCCGCCGGTGCTGCTCCTGGACGAGATCGCGGCGCATCTCGATCCCGGCCGCCGCGCCGCGCTGTTCGACCTGATCGACGGTCTCGGCGTCCAGGCCTTCATGACCGGCACGGATGCCGGCCTGTTTGACGCGCTGGCCGATCGCGCCCAGATGCTGGAGGTCGATTCGGGGGCGATCCGGCCATCCGGTTCGCCGCTTCCGGAGGACTGAGATGGACGAGACGAGGCTCGACCCCCGCGAACTGGAGCGCTACGCCCGGCACATCGTCCTGCCGGAGGTCGGCGGTCCGGGCCAGCAGCTGCTGAAGCGCGCCCGCGTTCTGGTCATTGGCGCTGGCGGCCTCGGCTCGCCGGTGGTGCTCTACCTCGCGGCGGCGGGCGTCGGCACGATCGGCATCGTCGACGACGACGTGGTGTCGCTGTCCAACCTGCAGCGCCAGGTGCTGCACCGGACCGCGGATGTCGGGCGCCCCAAGCTCGACAGCGCCGCCGATGCGGTGGGCGCCCTCAACCCGCATGTCGCGGTGGAGCCGCACGCGCTCCGCATCGACCCGCAGAACGGCGCGGGGATCGTCGCCGCCTATGATCTCGTCATCGACGGCTCGGACAATTTCGCGACGCGCTATGCCATGGCCGATCTCTGCGCCGCCGCCGGGCGCCCGCTGGTGACGGCGGCGGTGAACCGCTTCTCGGGCTCGCTGACCGTGCTCAAGCCCTATGAGACGGCGGCGGACGGCGTGCGCCATCCCGGCTATCGCGACCTGTTCCCCGAGCCGCCGCCGGCGGGGCTGGTGCCGTCCTGCGCCGAGGCGGGGATACTCGGCGTCACCACCGGCGTCCTCGGCACGCTGGCGGCGAGCGAGGCGATCAAGCTGGTCTGCGGCGTCGGCGAGCCGCTGGTCGGCAAGCTGCTGATGGTCGACCTCCTGACCATGCGCTTCGAGACCATCCGCTACCGGCGCGCCCGCCAGGGCTGAGCGGCGCCGCAGACGTGCTGCGGCCGGGGGCCGGCGGGCACCGCGCTATGTCTGGAACGCGAAAAGGGCGGCATCCTCGCGGATACCGCCCCTTTTTACGCAATCACTGGGCGCCGCGTCAGATCGACGGGCGGCGCGACCGGCCAAAGATCAGCGACAGCACGAACAGCACGATCGCGACGAAGAAGATGATCTTGGCGATTCCGACGGCGGTCCCGGCGATGCCGCCGAAACCAAGCACCGCGGCGATCAAGGCAATAACCAGAAACGTGATGGCCCAACCGATCATGGTCGGTACTCCTTTGATGTTTGTCTGGCTTACAAACGCGCGGAAGCGGAAAAGGTTCGATCGGGACCGTTGCGGACGTGTCCGGCCTTCCTCGGTTCATCTGCCCGAGTGGTGAACCTCCTGCAACCCGTAGACCGGCGTCGCGATCCCCGCCTCGCGCGCCTTCAGCTGCAGCGCCAGGTAAAGCGAATAGTGCCGCGACTGGTGCAGATTGCCGCCGTGGAACCACAGGTTCGGCTGCTGGGTGGGCTTCCACATGTTGCGCTGCTCGCCCTCCCACGGGCCAGGGTCCTTCGGGGTGTCGGAGCCGAGGCCCCAGACCTTGCCGACCTTGTCGGCGACCTCCTGGCTGATCAGGTCGGCCGCCCAGCCGTTCATCGAGCCGTAGCCGGTGGCGTAGACGATGAGGTCGGCGGGCAGCTCGGTGCCGTCGGCGAAGCGTACCCCCGTCTCGGTGATCTCCTCGATCTCGACGCCGCTCTTCAGCTTGATCTTGCCGTCGATGATCAGCTGCGAGGCGCCGACGTCGATGTAGTAGCCGGAGCCGCGGCGCAGATATTTCATGAACAGGCCGGAATCGTCGGCGCCGTAGTCCAGCATGAAGCCGGCCTTCTTGAGCGCTGCATAGAAGTCGGCGTCGATCTCGCGGATCTTGTCGTAGACCGGAATCTGGAACTCGTGGAGGATCCGGTAGGGCAGCGAGGCGAAGATCATGTCGGCCTTCGCCGTGTCGATGCCGCTGGCGACGGCGCGCTCGGAATAGAGCGAGCCGAGCCCGTGCTCCATCAGCGAATCCGACTTCACGATGTGCGTCGTCGAGCGCTGCACCATGGTGACGTCGGCGCCTGCCTCGTAGAGCGCCGCGCAGATGTCGTGGGCGGAATTGTTCGAGCCGATGACGACGGCCTTCTTGCCCTTCCAGGCATCCGGCCCGGGATGCTGCGAGGAGTGGTGGTGCTCGCCCTTGAAGCGCTCCATGCCCTTGATCGTCGGCATGTTCGGCTTGCCCGACATGCCGGTCGCCAGCACCAGCTGCTTGGGATGCAGGACCACCTCCTCGCCGTCCCGGTCGACGACGACCGTCCACTCGCCCTTGGCCTCGTCGAAGCTGGCGCTCTTGCAGGTCGTGCGCGACCAGTAGTTGAGCTCCATGATCCGCGTGTACATCTCGAGCCAGTCGCCGATCTTGTCCTTCGGGGCGAAGACCGGCCAGTTCTTCGGGAACTCGAGATAGGGCAGGTGGTCGTACCAGACCGGGTCGTGCAGGCAGAGCGACTTGTAGCGCTTGCGCCAGGAATCGCCGGGCCGGTCGTTGCGCTCGACGATGATCGTCGGCACGCCCAGCTGGCGCAGCCGCGCGCCCAGCGCGATGCCGCCCTGGCCGCCGCCGACGATCAGCACGTAGGGCTGCGTCGCATAGCCGAGCTCGGCCGCCTCCTGCTCGCGCTTCTCCAGCCACGACTTGCGGCCGGGCGCGGAGCCGTGCTCGGCGCCCATTGGCCGGCGATCCGCCAGCGGCTCCTCGAACCCCTTCAGCTCGGTCATCGCGGTCAGCAGCGTCCAGGCCTTGCCGTCCTTGAGGCGTACCAGGCCGTTGCCGCGCGCCACCGCGGTCTCGAAGCTGATCCACGCCTCGGTGACGCCGTCCGCCTCGCTCGGCTCGCCGGTGATGGCGAAGTGGCTTGGGCGCACCGTCGGCAGCACGGCGCTGAGCATCGTGCGGATCTCGTCCGGCCCCTCCATGGTGCGGATGTTCCAGGTGAAGGTGACGAGGTCCCGCCAGAAGCTGACCGGCGCGAACATCTCCGCCGCCGCATCCGCGTCGCCCGCCGCCAGGGCCGCCTCGAAGGCCTCGAGCCACGCCGTCACGGTGCCGCGCGCCTCGCTCCCGGCCACAGCCGGCCGCTCCAGTGTCTCGCTCATGGTTCCTCCCGAAGCGCCGCGGTCCGCCCTGGGCGGCCGTCATTCTTGTCGCCGGAGCTCAGTCTGCGACAGGCCGGGGAGGCAGGCAAGATGGCGTCGGGAGCCCGGGAAGCGGGCTTCCACGCGGGCGGTCAGTAGCCGCCGGGCAGGATCCGGTCGGGCGGGCGGTGGCCGTCCATCAGCGTGCGGATGTTGATGATCACCTTTTCGCCCATGTCGATCCGCGCCTCGATGGTCGCCGAGCCCAGATGCGGCAGCAGCACCACCCGGTGCTGTTCGGCCAGGCGCAGCAGCCGCCGGTCGATCGCCGGCTCCTCCTCGAAGACGTCGAGGCCGGCGCCGGCGATGCGGTTCTCCTCCAGGAGCCGCACCAGCGCCTTCTCGTTGATGATCTCGCCGCGCGCGGTGTTGACGATGAAGGCATGCGGCTGGATCAGCGCCAGCCGCCGCGCCGACAGAAGGTGGAACGTCGCCGGCGTCGACGGGCAGTTGACCGAGACGATGTCTATGCGGGCGAGCATCTGGTCGAGGCTCTCCCAGTAGGTGGCGCCGAGCTCGGCCTCGGTCTTCGGGCTGACGCGCCGGCGGTTGTGATAGTGGATCTCGAGGCCGAAGGCCTTGGCGCGCCGGGCGACGGCGGTGCCGATCCGGCCCATGCCGAGGATGCCGAGCTTCTTGCCCCAGATCCGCCGCCCGAGCATCCAGGTCGGCGACCAGCCCGGCCAGCCCTCGCCGGAGACCAGCCGCATGCCGCCCTCGACCAGCCGGCGCGGCACCGCCAGGATCAGCGCCATGGTCATGTCGGCGGTGTCCTCGTTGAGGACGTTCGGCGTGTTGGTGACGAAGAGATGGCGGGCGAGGGCCGCCTCGACGTCAATATTGTCGACGCCGTTGCCGTAATTTGCGATCAGCTTGAGGCGGGGCCCCGCCTGCTCGATCACCGCGCGGTCGATGCGGTCGGTGACGGTCGGCACCAGCACGTCCGCCTCGCGCACGGCGGCGACGAGTTCGGGCTGTTCGAGCGGCCGGTCGGTCTCGTTGAGGCGCGTCTCGAACAGCTCGCACATGCGCGCCTCGATCGGGGCCGGCAGCTTGCGCGTGATGATCACGAGCGGTTTTTCGCGCGTCGTCATCGGCCACGATCCTTTGAACTCAAGACGTTGTTAACCGAAGCGGACGATTATCGATCCGAGAGCCGAGCGCCCCTCCTAGCAAGCCGGGACGCCGAAAACAAAGAGTTTCCCGCGCCCCGTCCGGCCGGCGGCGCGGCGGCCGGCAGCCGGGCTGCCGGGCCGATCGTCTGGAGTATCGCCCATGTTCGCTGCCCTTTTCCGCCGTTCGCTGCTCGCGCTGGTCGGCGCCGCGGTTCTCGCCACCGGGGCGATCGCCCCGACGGCCCCGGTGCTGGCCGTCGAGGTCGGACCCGTCTCGAAGCTGCCGCTGCCGCGCTATGTCAGCCTCAAGGCGGCGCGGGTGAACCTGCGCATCGGCCCGGGGCGCGACTATCCGGTCAGCTGGCTGTATCTCAAGCCCGGCCTGCCGGTGGAGGTCGTCCAGGAATACGAGCTCTGGCGCCGCATCCGCGATTCCGAGGGCACCGAGGGCTGGGTCTATCACTCGCTGCTGTCGGGCGAGCGCACCTCGATCGCGGCGCCCTGGCTGAAGGGCAAGGCGACGATGATCGACGTGCATGCCAATCCCGCCACGGATGCGCCGCTGACCGCGCGGCTGGAGCCGGGCGTCGTCGCCCCGGTGACGGAATGCGGCTCCGGCTGGTGCCAGCTCGCCGTCATGGACCGCCAGGGCTACGTGCGGCAGCAGGAGATCTGGGGCGTCTATCCGGACGAGAACTTCCAGTAGGCGCAGCGCCGGGCATTCCCGCCATCCCTGCATGAAAAAGGCCCGGCGCGCTTGGCGACCGGGCCTTTTCTTACGGTAGAGCGAGGGATCGCGCCGGTCAGTCGGCGGCGACGGCCTCGGCATTGTCGGCGGTCGCGGAAGGCGCCTTGCGGCGCAGCCGCACGACGACGTCGACATTGACGATCTCCATGCCTTCCGGCGGCTCCGGCAAATGGTCGAAGCGCAGGCTGCCGTCCGGGATGTCGATCATCGCATTGTCGTCCTCGACGAAGAAATGGTGATGATCGGAGGTATTGGTGTCGAAATAGGTGCGCTGGCCCTCGGCGGAGAGCGGCCGCACCAGGCCGGCATCGGTGAACTGGTGCAGCGTGTTGTAGACCGTGGCGAGCGAAACCGGCTCGCCGGCCTTGTGCGCCTCGGCGTAGAGTTCCTCGGCCGACAGATGGCGATCACCGACCCCGAACATCAGGTTGCAGAGCGCCACGCGCTGCCGTGTCGGACGAAGCCCTACGGAACGCAGGCGTTCGAACACGCAGAAACGGGTGGGGCGCGGCCGGTTATCCATCGCAAATGCCCGATATTTCGAGTTTTCGTCCAAGTGAGGGGGTTCCTTACGGAGACGCCCTCGCACGTGCAAGACATAATAAGGCAGAACGCCTTTCGCCACAAACTCTTTGACCGGCCGGTGCGCGCTGCGCCGGCGGGCGCGGCCGGCCGTCGCCTGGCTCAGCCGCAAAGCTGCCGGAAGGCCTCGACCGCCCGGCCGGAGCCCGCCAGCGGCACGACATAGCGCCCGGCCGGGCTCGCCACTTCCGCCGCGCGCCCCTGCGCCAGCGCATCCAGCAACGCCGTCATCTCGCTGGCCGGTGCGACATGGACCAGCGTCGAGAAGTCGCGCTCGCTGCCATCGCGCGCCTCGGTCTCGAAGATGAATGCCGTGCCGTCGACGCTGACCGGGACGGTATAGTCGCCGCCGGTCGGCAGATGCGCCGGAAAGCCGGAGAAGGTCAGCTCGACGCGGCCCGGCGCCACGCAGGTCAGGGCAAGGCCGGTGAACGAGCCGCCGACCTTGAAGCCGGCCGTCCGGCCCGCGACCGCCCAGCTCTGCGCGCTGGCGGGGGGAGCTGCCGCCAGGGCTGCCGCGAGGACGAGGACGGCGCCGATCCGCCGGGTGGCAAGCGTTGTTCTGGGCTGCAATGCGATAGGCTCCGGTCCCCTCCGCGGGACGTTGGTGACGAAGAGGCGCAACCTATCGAAAAACCCCGGCCCCGACCATATTTCGCCGGGCTCCGGCGTGACGGCCCGGCCGATTGCGGGAGACGGATCCCGGGGGGCGGTTTCCAGCGCGGCGACAGCCATGCTAAGGGCGAGCCGAGAGCGGCCCGCAGATGGCCGCGCACATGAGGGGCGGATACGACGGACCATGGCGACGCAAAAGACCGCATTCGACTACGACGATCTCATCGCCTGTGGTCACGGGCAGCTCTTCGGGTCGGGTAACGCCCAGCTTCCGCTGCCGCCGATGCTGATGTTCGATCGCATCACCGAGGTCAGCGAGACCGGCGGCGAGTTCGGCAAGGGGACGATCCGCGCCGAATTCGACGTCAATCCGGACCTCTGGTTCTTCAAGTGCCATTTTGAGGGCGACCCGGTGATGCCGGGCTGTCTCGGCCTCGACGCGCTGTGGCAGCTGACCGGCTTCTATCTCGGCTGGCTAGGCGAGCCGGGCCGCGGCCGCGCCCTCGGCGTCGGCGAGGTGAAGTTCACCGGCCAGGTGACGCCGAAGGTGAAGCTCGTCGAATACGGCGTCGAGTTTCGCCGCGTCATGCGTTCGAAACTGAAGCTCGGTATCGCTCACGGCTGGATGAAGGCCGACGGCGAGGTCATCTATCGCGCCAGCGACCTGCGGGTCGGCCTGTTCGTCGATGCCGAGGATGCGGCTCCGGCGGATGCGGCCGGCTGATGGGCGCGATCGCGGCGAGCAAGGGGAGCGGGCAATGAGACGCGTTGTCGTGACCGGCATGGGTATCGTCTCCTCGATCGGCAACAATGCCGACGAGGTGGCGCAGTCGCTGAAGGAAGGCCGCTCGGGCATCAGCTTCGCGCCGGAATACAAGGAACTCGGCTTCCGCAGCCACGTGCACGGCCGGCCCACCCTTGACCCGACGACGATTCTCGATCGCCGGGCGATGCGTTTCCACGGCGGCGGCACGGCGTGGAACCACGTGGCGATGGACCAGGCGATCGCCGATTCGGGGCTGTCGCCGGAGGACATCTCCAACGAGCGCACCGGCATCATCATGGGCTCCGGCGGCGCCTCGACGGCGACCATCGTCCAGGCTGCCGATACCACCCGCGAGAAGGGCCCGAAGCGCATCGGACCGACCGCCGTGCCGAAGGCGATGTCCTCCACCGCCTCGGCGACGCTCGCCACCTGGTTCAAGATCAAGGGCGTTAACTATTCGATCTCGTCCGCCTGCTCGACCTCCAGCCATTGCATCGGCAATGCCGCGGAGATGATCCAGTGGGGTAAGCAGGACGTCATGTTCGCCGGCGGCTGCGAGGACCTGCACTGGACGCTGTCGGTGCTGTTCGACGCGATGGGCGCTTTGTCCTCGGACTTCAACGACCGGCCGGACGTCGCCAGCCGCGCCTATGACAAGGACCGCGACGGCTTCGTCATCGCCGGCGGCGCCGGCGTGCTGGTGCTGGAGGAATACGAGCGGGCGAAGGCGCGCGGCGCCAACATCCTCGCCGAGATCGTCGGCTACGGCGCCACCTCGGACGGCGCCGACATGGTCGCGCCGTCGGGCGAAGGCGCCGTGCGCTGCATGCGGCAGGCGCTGGCCGGTCTCGACGGGCCGATCGACTACATCAACCCGCACGCCACCTCGACGCCGGTCGGCGACCGCATGGAGGTCCAGGCGATCCGCGAGGTGTTCGGTTCGGACATCCCGCCGATCTCGGGAACCAAGTCGCTCACCGGACACTCGCAGGGCGCCACCGGCGTCCACGAGGCCATCTACTCGCTGCTGATGATGAAGCACGGCTTCATTGCGGGCAGCGCGCATATCGACGCGATCGATCCGGAATTCGCCGACCTGCCGATCGTTCGCGAACGGCGCGACGGGGTGCGGCTCGACCGCATCCTGTCGAACTCGTTCGGCTTCGGCGGCACCAATGCCTGCCTCGTGTTCCAGCGCGTCGCGGACTGATGATCGGAAAGGGCACCATGGGCGATCTGATGGCCGGAAAGCGGGGCCTCATCATGGGCGTCGCCAACCACAATTCCATTGCGTGGGGCGCCGCCAAGGCGCTCTCGGCGCACGGCGCGGACATCGCGCTGACCTACCAGGGCGAGGCCTTCGGCCGCAGGGTGCGGCCGCTGGCCGAGGAGATCGGCTGCAAGCTGGTGATCCCCTGCGACGTCGAGGACGTCGCCTCGCTCGACCAGGTCTTCGAGACGCTGCAGGCGGAGTGGGGGTCGATCGACTTCGTGCTGCATGCCATCGCCTTCTCCGACAAGTCGGAGCTGAAGGGGCTGTACGCCGACACCTCGCGCGAGAACTTCACGCGCACCATGCTGATCTCCTGCTTCTCCTTCACCGAGGTCGCCAAGCGCGCCGCCGCGCTGATGCGCAATGGCGGCTCGATGGTCACCATGACCTATGGCGGCGCCGTCCGGGTGATGCCGAACTACAATGTCATGGGCGTTGCCAAGGCGGCGCTCGAGGCGTCGGTGCGCTATCTCGCGGCGGATTTCGGCCCGCGCAACATCCGGGTCAATGCGGTCTCCGCCGGCCCGGTCCGCACGCTGGCGGGCGCCGGGGTCTCCGATGCGCGGCTGATGTTCAACTTCCAGCGCCGCAACGCGCCGATGCGCCGCAACACGACGATCGAGGAGGTCGGCGGCGCCGTGCTCTATCTGATGTCGGAGCTCGCCAACGGCGTCACCGGCGAGATCCACTACGTCGATTCCGGCTACAACATCATGTCGATGCCCTCGCTGGACGAGCTGAAGGCGCAGGAGCACCGCAAGGCGATCGTCGAGGGTGACGAGATACCCGAAAACGTGAAGTAGCGCCGGGCGCCGCCCGCTCAGCCGGGCGGCGCCGCCTTGGCCGGCAGCGGGAACAGGGCGACGAAGCGCGCCGCGAGCGCCCGGTCGCCGGTGATGCGCAACGCGCCTTCCGCCTCCAGCGCCGCCAGATCCTGGCCACCATAGATCGCCGCGGCGATGACCGTCGGCGCACCGGCGAAGACGACATCGGCGCCCTCGGTCGGCCCCGGCGCGATCTCGATCCGCCCGGCGCCGAGATCGGCCACGTAGGTTTCTACCCCCAGAACGAACCCGATCCGCGCCGCCAGGCCGTCGGCGCGTCCGGGGTCCAGCATCGTGCGCAGCGACAGCAGCAGCGAGGCGGCGCTGAACGGCAGCGTCGGGTCGTGGCGCGGCGAGCGCGCCGCCCAGCGGCCGAGCGCCTGGAAGATCGGCTCGCTCTCCTGTCCCCACTCCGTCAGTTCGTAGACCTGCGCCCCGGATGGCGGCGGCAGCCTGCGCCGGATCACGATGCCGGCGGCTTCCAGCCCCTCCAGCCGCTGCGTCAGGACATTGGCGCTGATCCCCGGCAGGCTGGCCCGCAAGGCGCTGAAGCGTTTCGGTCCCCAGTAGAGCTCGCGCATCACCAAGAGCGCCCAGCGCTCGCCGACAAGGTCGAGGGCGTGGGCGGCGGCGCAGGAGTCATCGTAGTGGCGGCGTCGGCGGGTGTCAGGCAACTCAGTTATTTTTTCTAATTTCATGGTTGTCATTTATAACCGAGTGGGGCATGACTAGCAAACGGAACGCGAGGAGGAGCGCGGGATGGGTGGCATCGAGGCAAGAGCCATACGGGACCTGATCGACGCGCGGAACCAAGCGGTCCGCGCCGGCGACACGGCCCTTGTGATGGCGGCGATGGCCGAGGACGTCGTGACGTTCGACCTGGCGCCGCCGCTGCAGCTGGTCGGCGCCTCCGCCCGCGACGCCGCCGGCATGGAAGAATGGCTGGCGACCTGGGATGGCCCGGTCTCGGTCGTGATGCCCGACCCGACGGTGGTGGTCGAAAGCGACCTCGCCTTTGCCCACGGGCTCAGCCGGATGCGCGGCATCAAGCGCGGCGAGGGCCCGGTCGACCTGTGGTTCCGTTCGACCCTTTGCCTGAAGCGCGGCACCGACGGCTGGTCGCTGCTGCACGAGCACCATTCGGTGCCGATGAAGATGGACGGCAGCGGCCTCGCCGCCACTGACCTGCGCCCCTGAACCGACCCACCGAACCGAGGAGAACACGCCGATGCCCCGGATGATCTTCGTCAACCTGCCGGTCGCTGATCTCGCGCGATCCATCGCCTTCTACGAGGCGCTGGGAGCGACGCGGAACCCGCAATTCTCCGACGACACCGCGGCCTGCATGGTGTTCTCGGACACGATCTACGTGATGATCCTGACCCACGCCAAGTTCGCCGCCTTCACGCCCAAGGCGATCGCCGATTCCCGCGCCACGACCGAGGTGCTGATCGCGCTGTCGGCCGACAGCCGCGCCGCGGTCGACGCGATGGTGGACGCCGCCGCGAAGGCCGGCGGTTCGGCCGACCCCGTGCCGGCCAAGGACCACGGCTTCATGTACAATCGCAGCTTCGAGGATCCGGACGGCCATATCTGGGAGCCGGTATGGATGGACCCTGCCGCGGTGGCGGGACGTGAGGAGACCCGGGCGGCCTGACCGGCGCGCCCGAAGAGATCAGGGAGAACAGCATGGATTACATCGACGGATTCGTGATCCCCGTCCCGGCCGAGAACCGGGAGGCCTATCGCGCCTTGGCCGCCAAGGTCGCGCCGATCTTCATGAAGCACGGCGCCAAGCGCCTGGTGGAATGCTGGGGCGACGACGTGCCGGACGGCAAGGTCACCGACTTCCGGGGCGCCGTGAAGGCCAAGGACGGAGAGGTCGTGGTCTTCTCCTGGATTTCCTGGCCCGACAAGGCGACCCGCGACGCCGGCATGGCCAAGGTGCGGGAAGACCCGGAGATCGACACGAGCGCCGGGATGCCGTTCGACGGCCAGCGGATGATCTTCGGCGGCTTCGAGACCATCGTCGACGAGAGCAGATAGGCAGGTGTCGAAGCTCTCGCTGTGCCTGTGGTTCGACGAGGCGGCCGAGGAAGCAGCGCGCTTCTATGTCGAGACCTTCCAGGCCTGCGGCCAGCCCGCCGGCCTGGGCGACACCATGCGCTACACGGAAGGCTCGCCCCGTCCGGCGGGCAGCGTCCTCAGCGTCGGTTTCACCTTGGCGGGGCAGGACTTCATCGCCCTCAATGGCGGGCCGCATTTCACCTTCACGCCGGCCATCTCGCTGTTCGTCACCTGCGCCGACCAGCCGGAGATCGATCGCTTCTGGGAGGCGCTGCTGGTCGGCGGAAGCCCGCAGCGCTGCGGCTGGCTGACCGACCGGTTCGGCGTCTCCTGGCAGGTCGTCCCGGCCAGGCTTGGCGAGATGCTGCGCGACCCGGACCGCGAGCGGGCGGGCCGGGCGATGCAGGCGATGCTGGGCATGGTCAAGCTCGACATCGCCGCGCTGGAAGCAGCCTACGCCGGCGGACGGGCGGGTTGATCATCAAGCGGCCGCGGCGCTCACCGCCAGGAGGCCGTCGCCGCCAGCCATTGCCGCGTCCGCGCTTCCGGGTCGGCGTGCCGCGTCACGTCGGTGACGACCGCCGCATAGTCGGCGCCCGCCTCGAAAACTTGCGGCAGGTTCTCGGCGGTGATGCCGCCGATCGCCACCAGTGGCAGGTCGCCGATCCGCTCGCGCCACCGCGTCAGCTTGGCGGGCGTCTGCGGCGCCCATTTCATCGCCTTGAGCTTGGTCTCCCAGATCGGGCCGAGCGCCACATAGTCCGGCGCCGCGGCAAGGGCGGTGGCGAGCTCTGCCCGGTCGTGCGTGCTGATCCCGAGCCGCAGGCCCGCGGTCCGGATCGCAGCAAGATCGGCCTCCCCCAAATCCTCCTGGCCGAGATGCACGAAGTCGCATCCCTCCGCGATCGCCAGCTGCCAGTGGTCGTTGATCACCAGCGTGCAGCCATGCGCCGCGCAGACCGCCCTGGTCCGCCGCACCGCGTCGCGCAGCCTCCCGGGCTCCATGTCCTTGGCGCGCAGCTGCAGCAGCTTCACCCCCAGGGGCACCAGAAGCTCGGCCATCTCGGCGTCGTCGACGATCAGATAGAACGGATCGAGCCGGGTCATTCGCCGCCGCCGAGCATCGCCTGGCCGAAAACCGGCGTCGAGGGGGCCGCCATGTCGCGCGGGTCCATCGGGTCGGCCAGGTAGGCGAGCCGTCCGGCCTCGACCGCCCGAGCGAAAGCCCGGGCCATGATCACCGGATCGCCCGCCCGCGCCACCGCGGTATTGAGCAGCACGCCGTCATAGCCCAGCTCCATCGCGGCGGCAGCATGCGAGGGCAGGCCGAGTCCGGCATCGACGATCAGCGTGAGTTCCGGGAAATGCGCCCGCAGCTGGCGCAGCCCGTAGCGGTTGTTGAGCCCGAGCCCCGAGCCGATCGGCGCGCCCCACGGCATCAGCACGCGGCAGCCGGCCTCCGCCAGCCGGTCGGCCACCGACAGGTCCTCGACCGTGTAGGGCAGCACCTTGAACCCGTCCGCGACGAGGATCCGCGCCGCCTCGACCAGGCCGAACACGTCCGGCTGCAGCGTCTCGGCGTCGCGCACCACTTCGAGCTTGATCCAGTCGGTGGCGAACACTTCGCGGGCCATCTGCGCCGTCGTCACTGCCTCGCGCGCCGAGTGGCAGCCGGCGGTGTTGGGCAGCACCTTCACGCCGAGTTCGCGGATCAGCGCCCAGAAGGCCTGGCCGGCGCGCCCGGCGCCGGACTCGCGGCGCAGCGACACGGTGACGACGTCGACACCGGCAGCCTTGACGGCGTCGGAGAGCACCTGCGGCGAGGGGTAGAGCGACGTGCCGAGCATCAGCCGCGAGCCGAGCCGCGTCCCGTAGATGTCCATGCCATCGGGAATGTCAGCGGGTCCGTCCATGGTCTCAGCCTCCCTGCATCGGGGCGATGATCTCGACCGCGTCGCCTTCGGCGAGCGGCGTGTCGGCGCGCGCCTCGCAGGGCACGAAGTCGCGGTTGAGCGCGGTGGCGACGATCGCGCCCTGGTAGCCGAGTTCGAGAAGCAGAGCCTCCAGCGTCGTCGCCGCGACCGTCTGCGCCTCGCCGTTGACGATTATCCTCATGATGCTGCCTTCAGTTCTTCGCCGGTGACGAGGGCGACGGCCTCCGCCGCCATTGCCGGCGACAGCAGGAAGCCGTGCCGGTAGAGCCCGTTGACGGCGATCACCCGGCCGCGCCGGGAGACCCGCGGCTGGTTGTCGGGAAAGGCGGGCCGGATGCCGCTGCCGGTCTCGACGATCTCCGCCTCGGCGAAGGCTGGATGCAGCGCATAGGCGGCGTTGAGAAGGTCCACCATGCCGCGCGCCGTGACGCCGCGCCGGTCGCCGGTCTCCACCATCGTCGCGCCGACCATGAACAGGCCCTCGCCGCGCGGCACGACATAGACCGGCCAGCGCGGATGCAGCAGCCGGACGGGGCGGGACAGGGAAATGTCCTGGCTCTTCAGAATCAGCATCTCGCCGCGCACCGGCCGCAGCGCCGGCAGGTCGTCCGCCGCAGCGAAGCCGCGGCAATCGACGATGGCGTCGTGGTCGAGCGTCCCGGGGTCGACGGCGCTGCCGAAGTGGATCCGGCTGCCGGCCCCTGTCACCCGGGTCGCGAGACTCTCCAGCGCCAGGCGCGGGTCGAGATGGGCTTCGGCGGGGAATAACAGCGCGTCGCCGAAGCGGCCGGCCAGATCTGGCTCGAGCGCCGCGATCCGGTCGGCCCCGATGCGCTCGTGGCCGCTCGTGCGGCGGGCAAAGGCGGCGAGGTCGGACAGGTCGCGCCAGGGCGCCACGACCAGCGTGCCGCGGCGTTCCACGCCCGGCACCGCCGCCGCCCACCAGTCGATCCCGGCGAGGCCCGGCGCGACGATGACAGGGCCCGCGTGCTCGGCCTCGCAATACGGCGCCAGCATGCCGCCGGCAAGCCACGACGCCCCGCCTGCCCCCAGCCGATCCGCTGCCTCGAAGATATCGGCCGTCTGCCGGCGCTCGGCGAGCTTCGCCGCGGTCACGAGCCCCGCCGCACCGGCGCCGATGATGGCGATGCGCCGGGTCACGCCGGTCCCGCGCCGGGGCGGCTCGAATGGCTGGCGGGCATCGCGTCCTCCGTTCGGGTCGGGTTCGCAGGCGGAAGGAGGGGAACGGGAGCGCGGCGGGACCCGCCGCTGGGGGGTCCGCTGTTTGCCGTGTGCCATCCCTCCGCCAGTACGAACTGGATCAGGTTCGAAGGGTCGCCACGCGCTCTGGTGGCCTCTCAGTTCCCTGCCGGAACTCCCCTTGGATGAGGGGGAATCTGTGCGGGCGGCGTGGCCATGTCAACGGCATGAGGCCGTTCTCGCCGTCCAGCATGCGTCGTGATCGACTGAGATGTCGTTGGAGATCGCCCTTCGGTCAGCGGGCAGGTGTCCGGGAGGAGGCGCCAACCCTCCCCGAAGGCGTCATCCTCGGGCTTGACCCGAGGACCCATGCCAAACCGCTGCCGCCGCCGACCGCCTCTCAGAACGGGGCGCCCCGCCGCAACGGGAGCGGCGGTTGCCGCGCGGAGGAATGGGTCCTCGGGTCAAGCCCGAGGATGACGCCGGGAGGAAGGGAGCGGCCTGTCGCAACCGTCGCAGCAAGCCCCGCCCGCAAGTCTCGCGGTACTGCACCACGCCCTCTCCGTCGTAGCACCAACCTCCCTGAAGGCGTCATCCTCGGGCTTGACCCGAGGACCCATGCCAAACCGTCGCCGCCGCCGACCGCCTCTCAGAATGGGCGCCCCGCAGCAGCGGGAGCGGCGGTTGCCGCGCGGAGGAATGGGTCCTCGGGTCAAGCCCGAGGATGACGCCGTGAGGATGGCAGCGGCTTGTCGCGACCGCCGCAGACCGTGGCGCCCGCCTCACCCGCCCGCCATCCGCCGCGCTCGACTTCGCTGCCGCATGCGGACGGCGCCGTGGCAGCACGCGCCGCCGGCCCAGCCGAGCCCGAAGCCGGCCAGCGTCAGCAGCAAGCCCTCCAGCGAGACCGGCAGCGCCGGTCGGTAGTCCTCGCCGGTCCGCCGCGCGATCGGCCAGTCCGGGTCGCTGGCGGCGATGAACGGCCGGGACAGCGGCGCGGCCTCGATCAGCGCGCGGTAGCGCCGCTCGACCGCCTCGAACCGCGCGATCGTCGTTTCGGCATCGGCGCCCTGCCGCACGACCAGCGTGTCGGCGTTGCCCCGCAGCCGCTCCAGCGCTTCCTGCCGTGTCAGGGCAAAGCTGCGGGCGCCCTCGTCGAACCGCGCGACGACCGCGCGAAGCTCGTCCGCCGCGCCGCCGAGCCGCTGCAGATATTGCTGGGTGAACTCGACCGACTGGCTGAAGGTGAGGCCCAGAAGCATGGCCGCGAACAGGCGGATCAGCAGCGCCGACATCATGCGTTCTCCACAGGGCCTTCGGGGGCCTGCCATCGCACGACAACGCCGCGCGGGGCTTGCCCGATCCGTGTGTCGGCGGAAAGCCGCCTCACGCGAACAGCCGCGTGCCGCGCTCGCCGCCGGCCCGGAAGCTGGCGGCGACATGGTCGGCCAGCGCCTCCACCACGGGCCCGGCGCCGTCGCGCCGCGCCAGGGTCATCCGGTAGGAGCCGAGTGCCGGCAGCCCGCGTTCGGGGCCGAGCCTGACGAGACTGTCCGACACGACGCTGAGCGGCAGCGGTGCGACGGCGAGGTCGGCGGCGACCGCGGCGATCTGGCCCTGGCAGAACTCGCTGCGATAGGCGAGGCGGTAGTCGATGCCGGCGCGGTCGAGGGCGCCCAGGGCCATGGCGCGCCAGGAGCAGCCGTGATCGGCCAGCGCCAGCGGCAAAGGCCGCGTCTCCGCTGCCATGCCGCCCCTCGCGCCGATCCACACCAGCGGCTCGGTATGGATGACGTTCGGCCCGTCCGCGGCGGTCTCGCTGGCGTGGATGGCGATGTCGATCTCGCCGGCGGCGCACAGCCGCTCCAGCTCCACCGTCCGGTCCAGCAGCACCGCCACCTCGACCCGCGGGTGGGTCTCGGAGAAGCGGCGCAGAATGTCGGGGATGGCGATCATGCCGGCGTCGTTCGGAACGCCCAGCCGGACGCTGCCCTCACAGGAGGGCGCGTTGAAGC
This sequence comes from Aurantimonas sp. HBX-1, assembly GCF_021391535.1. GTDB lineage: Bacteria > Pseudomonadota > Alphaproteobacteria > Rhizobiales > Rhizobiaceae > Aurantimonas. Next base: position 3,838,541 of record NZ_CP090066.1, on the reverse strand, counting down.
GCGTGAAGGCCTCGTCGTTGAGCCGCAGCAGTCGCCGCGCATAGCCGAGGAAGACCTCCCCGTCCGGCGTCAGCGCGACGTGCCGCGCATCGCGCCGGAACAGCGCGCGGCCGACCATGTCCTCGAGCTTCTTGACCTGCAGGCTGATGGCGGACGGGCTGCGGTGCACCCGCTCGGCGGCGCGGGAGAAATTGCCGGTGTCGGCGATAGCCACCATGGTCCGGGCGAGATCCATGTCGAGATTGGGAAGCGTGGCCGGCATCGGGATTGCCCTGTTAGAGAAACTCAAGGAGAACTTTATAGCTTCTCGTTTCTCTAATCAATGAGCAGACCTCATATTGATGGAAACATCGATTGGAGGTTCTCATGCTTTACCCTGATTCCGACATCCGCCGTTTCGGCGACGAAGAGGCCGACCTGCCGCGTTCCGGGCTGGTCTCGCGGCTGAAATCCTGGACCGTCGAACGCCGCCGCCAGCGGCTGCGGCGCGACGCCTTCAACACGCTGCTGCGGGTCGACGCCCACATCCTCGCCGACGTGACCGGGCTCACCCGCGCCCAGGTCGAACACGCGGCGAAGCTGCCGCTGAGCGTCGACGCCGTCGAGGCGGTCCGCGTTCGCCAGGGCGTGAAAACGCAAAAGGCGCGCCCGTGAGGGCGCGCCTTTCGTCAGGTGGACGGAAGATGGGGCCGGTCAGGCCGCGTCTTCGGCCTTGTCGCCGGCGATTTCCTGGCCGGTCGCCTGGTCGACGACCTTCATCGACAGGCGGACCTTGCCGCGCTCGTCGAAGCCCATCAGCTTGACCCAGACCTTCTGGCCTTCCTTGACGACGTCGGTCGTCTTGGCGACGCGCTCGGCGCCGAGCTGGCTGATGTGCACGAGGCCGTCGCGGGCGCCGAAGAAGTTGACGAAGGCGCCGAACTCGACGGTCTTCACCACCGTGCCCTCGTAGATCTCGCCGACTTCCGGCTCGGCGACGATCGAGTGGATCCACTTCTTGGCGGCCTCGATCTCCTTGCCGGAGGCCGAAGCGATCTTCACCGTGCCGTCGTCCTCGATGTTGATCTTGGCACCGGTCTTCTCGACGATCTCGCGGATGATCTTGCCGCCGGCGCCGATGACGTCGCGGATCTTGTCGGTCGGGATCTGCATGACCTCGATGCGCGGCGCGAACTCGCCGAGCTCGGCGCGGCTCGACGACAGCGCCTTGGCCATCTCGTCGAGGATGTGCAGGCGGCCGCCCTTGGCCTGGTCGAGGGCGATCTGCATGATCTCCTCGGTGATGCCCTGGATCTTGATGTCCATCTGCAGGGCGGTGATGCCGGCCGACGTGCCGGCGACCTTGAAGTCCATGTCGCCGAGATGGTCCTCGTCACCGAGGATGTCCGACAGCACCGCGAAGCGCTCGTCTTCCTTGATCAGGCCCATGGCGATGCCGGCGACCGAACGCGCCAGCGGAACGCCCGCGTCCATCAGGGCGAGCGACGTGCCGCAGACCGTCGCCATCGAGGACGAGCCGTTCGACTCGGTGATCTCGGAGACGGCGCGGATCGTGTAGGGGAACTGCTCCGGTGCCGGCAGGATCGGGCGCAGGGCGCGCCAGGCGAGCTTGCCGTGGCCGATCTCGCGGCGGCCGGGCGAACCCATGCGGCCGGTCTCGCCGACCGAGTAGGGGGGGAAGTTGTAATGGAGCAGGAAGCGCTCCTTGTACGTCCCGGTCAGCGCGTCGACGAACTGCTCGTCCTCGCCGGTGCCGAGCGTCGCGACCACCAGTGCCTGGGTCTCGCCGCGGGTGAACAGCGCCGAGCCATGGGTGCGCGGCAGGACGCCCGCCTCCGACACGATGGCGCGGACCGTCTTCAGGTCGCGGCCGTCGATGCGGTTGCCGGTGTCGAGGATGTTCCAGCGGACGATCTTGGCCTGCAGCGACTTGAACACGCCGGAGACCTGCTCCTTGGTGTAGGTCGTTGATTCCGCGCCCTCGGGCAGGAAATGCGCCATGACCTTCGCCTTGACGGCGTCGACGGCGGCGTAGCGGGCCATCTTGTCGGTGTTCTTGTAGGCCTCGCGCAGCTCGCCCTCGACCAGCGAGAGCATCTCCTGCTCGAGCGCCGAGCGGTCGGGCACCTGATGGTCGCGGGGCTCCTTGGCGGCGTGCTCGGCGAGCTTGATGATCGCGTCGATCACCGGCTGGAAGCCGCGGTGGCCGAACATCACGGCGCCGAGCATGACGTCCTCGGCCAGCTCGTGGGCTTCCGATTCCACCATCAGCACGGCGTCTTCGGTGCCGGCGACAATCAGGTCGAGCTTCGACTCGCCCATTTCGTCGACATGCGGGTTCAGCTTGTACTCGCCGTTGATGTAGCCGACGCGGGCGCCGCCGATCGGGCCCATGAACGGCACGCCCGACAGCGTCAGGGCGGCGGAAGCCGCGATCATCGCGACGACGTCCGGATCGTTCTCGAGGTCATGCTGCAGGACGGTGAGGACGACCTGCGTGTCGTTCTTGTAGCCTTCGGCGAAGAGCGGGCGGATCGGCCGGTCGATGAGGCGCGAGGTCAGCGTCTCCTTCTCGGACGGACGGCCCTCGCGCTTGAAGAAGCCGCCCGGGATCTTGCCCGCGGCGAAGGTCTTCTCCTGGTAGTTGACGGTCAGCGGGAAGAAGTCGAAGCCCTGCTTCGGCTGCTTCTCGGACACGACGGTCGCGAGCACGACGGTCTCGCCATAGGTCGCGAGCACGGCGCCGTCGGCCTGGCGGGCGATCTTGCCGGTCTCGAGGGTGAGCGGGCGGCCCGCCCAGTCGATTTCCACCTTGTGGGTATTGAACATGTTCTTGCCTTTTCATCCTGCGCTCCGTGGTGCCCGCCTGGGGCGCCGGAGCCGGAGCGCGTTTCGTGGTCGAAACGCGTCACGGGCAAGACGACGGGAGGCTTCGCGGGAACCTCGTCGGTTCCGCCGCGGTGGCCTGGCCACCGCGTTTTCCGGAAGCATCCGGCAATCCTGCCCCATGACCGTTCGGTGGTCGGACGCCGCGACTGGTTCGCGGTGCCCGGGGCTGTGGCGCTTCCTTGCGGGGCGCCGAAATGCGACCGGCGGGCCCCGGGTTCAACCAGGGCCCGCCGGAGCTGAATGGATTAGCGGCGCAGGCTGAGGCGGCCGATAAGCGTCTGGTAGCGCTCTTCTTCCCGCGACTTCAGATAGTCGAGGAGGCGGCGGCGCTGCGAGACCATCTTCAGAAGGCCACGACGCGAGTGGTTGTCCTTCTTGTGGTCCTTGAAGTGACCGGTCAGGTTGTTGATGCGCTCGGTGAGGATCGCCACCTGGACTTCCGGCGAACCGGTGTCGCCTTCCTTGGTGCCGTATTCCTTCATGAGCTCTGCTTTACGCTCAAGCGTGATCGACATCGAAATCCCTTTCTTGGAAGTCGTGAGGGTTCGGTCGCCCTTGGCCGGGATGTCGTCCAGCGAGGGCCATGAATGCGCGGGCGGACGAAAGGTCAGCGGGCGCCTGCCGCATATAGGCCAAAAACGCGGCGATTGCTAGCGGCTCCGGGCGGGGCTCCTTCGGCTCACGGAGCACCGGCCGGCTTTGACATGATCGTAGAAGGTTGATATCAACTCAATTGCAGAATGCCGGTAGCGCTGATCAGGAGGACGCCATGCAGCCGAACCGCATCGTGACCCGTGACGAATGGCTCGCCGCCCGCCTCGCCTTGCTCGCGAACGAGAAGGCCGAGACCCGGATGCGCGACGAGAATCGCGCCAGGCGCCTCGACCTGCCCTGGGTGGCGGTCGAGACCGACTACCGCTTCGCGACGCCGCAGGGCGAGAAGACGCTGGCCGAGCTGTTCGACGGCCGCAGCCAGCTGGTCGTCTACCATTTCATGTTCGGCCCCGACTGGGACGCCGGCTGCCCCGGCTGCTCGTTCCTCGCCGACCATCTCGACGGCACGCTGGCGCATCTCAACCACCACGACGTCACGCTCGTCGCCGTGTCGCGGGCGCCGCTCGAAAAGCTCGAGGCCTACAAGCGCCGCATGGGCTGGCACTTTCCCTGGGTCTCGTCGCAGGGCAGCAGCTTCAACCGCGATTTCCACGTCTCCTTCAGCGAGGACGAGATCGCCTCGGGAAAGGTCCGCTACAATTTCGAGGAGATCCCCGCGGCCCGGGCGGCGACCGAGCTGCCCGGCCTCAGCGCCTTCGCCCGGGACGAGCAGGGACGGATCTTCCATACCTATTCGAGCTACGGGCGCGGCCCCGAGGAGCTGATCGGCACGCTGATGATCCTCGACCGGGCGCCGAAGGGCCGCAACGAGGGCGAGACCATGGATTTCGTCCGCCGCCACGACGAATACGAGGGCGGACCGCATGCCGAGGGTCGCAGCATCGCGGCGGAATGAGCCACGGCCGGCGCCGGGAAATCCGGCCGGCCACCGAACGACAGACGGAGAGGGACGGCGCATGCGACAGGGTGACTTCATCTGGTGCGAGCTGATGACCGACGACGCCAAGGCGGCGGAAGGGTTCTATCGCGACGTCGTCGGCTGGACGGCGGACGAGACCGGCGTCGCCGGGATCGCCTACACGACCTTCAAGGCGGCCGGCGCGCCGGTCGCCGGGCTGATGGCGCTGGAGGCAGAGATGCGCAGCGGCGGCGCGCGGCCCGGCTGGCTGGGCTACGTGTCCGCCGAGGATGTCGACGCAACGGCGCGGCGCGTGACGGAACTGGGCGGCGTGATCCACCGCGACGCTGAGGACATCCCCGGGGTTGGGCGCTTCGCCGTGGTCGGTGCGCCGGACGGCGCGGTCTTCGCGCTGTTCAGGCCGAGCGACGGCGGTGACGGCCCGCCGCGCGGCCGGATGCAGCCCGGCCATGTCGGCTGGCACGAGCTGATGGCCGGCGAGCTGGAGTCCGCCTTCGCCTTCTATGCCGAGCTGTTCGGCTGGGTGCGCACCGAAGCGATCGACATGGGGCCGATGGGCACCTACCAGCTCTTCGCCGCCCGCGCCGGCGAGGACGCGATCGGCGGCATGATGACCAAGCCGGCCGACGTGCCGGCCTGCTTCTGGCTGTATTATTTCAACGTCGAGGCGCTCGACCCGGCAATCGAGCGCGTCAAGGCCGGCGGCGGCTCGCTGCTCAACGGTCCGATGGAGGTGCCGGGCGGCGCGTGGATCGGCCAGTGCCTCGATCCGCAGGGCGCGATGTTCGCGCTGGTGGGGATGCACCGCTAGGCTCAGCGCTGGCAGACCGGGCAGAAGAAGGTCGAGCGGCCGGACTGGACGATGCGCCGGACGACGCCCCGGTCTTCCCGCGGGCAGGGCTCGTCCTCGCGGCCATAGACGGCGAAGCTGTGCTGGAAATAGCCGAGCGAGCCGTCGGCCTGGCGATAGTCGCGCAGCGACGAGCCGCCGGCGGCGATCGCGTCGGCGATCGTCGCGCGGATTTCCGTGGCGAGCCGCTCCAGCCGCTGGCTGGCCCCGCCGTCCTTGCGCACGATCGTTCCCGCGGCGCGGCGCGGCGACAACCGCGCCCGCCACAGCGCCTCGCAGACATAGATGTTGCCGAGCCCGGCGATCACCCGCTGGTCGAGCAGCACCGCCTTCAGCGGCGCGGCGCGGCCGGCGAAGAACGGCGCCAGCGCCGTGCCGGACAGCTCGTTCCCCGTCGGCTCGATCCCGAGCCCGGCAAAATGCGGATGCGCGTCGAATGCCACCCGCTCGATCAGGCTCATGTAGCCGAAGCGGCGCGGATCGTTGAACACCACGCTGGCGGCGGCACCGTCCCGCGTCGTCAGCTGGAAGCGCACGTGGTCGTGCAGGCGATCGCTGGAGCGCGGATGCGCGAAGACGCCGGGCACGACGGCGCCTTCGGGGCTCTCGATGCGGAACGAGCCGGACATGCCGAGATGCATCGCCAGCACCAGCCCGCCCTCGATCTCGGCGAGGAGATATTTCGCCCGCCGGCCCAGCGCTTCGATGCGCCGGCCGGCCAGCCGTTCGGCGAAGCGCTCGGGCAGCGGGAAGCGCAGATCCGGCCGCGACAGGACGATATGGTCGATGCGCGCTCCCTCCATCACGTCGACGAGGCCGCGGCGGACGGTCTCGACCTCTGGCAATTCCGGCATTTTCGATTAAGTCCCTGATCCATGGCCGCGCCCGCCGGGGTGCGCCCCGGCGTCTCGACCCGTCGCGCCGGCCCGCGAGGCCTGCGTCAAGCCCACTATCCCGCATCCGGCCGATGCGATGCAACGAAGGTACCACCCATGTCGCGTACCCGTGCCACCGGAGCCGAAGCGATGGAGACCGCCTACGGCTTCTCCACCGTCACGGGCCGCGAGGAAAAGCAGGCGCGGGTCAACGAGGTGTTCCACCGCGTCGCCGAACGCTACGACCTGATGAACGATCTGATGTCCGGCGGCCTGCACCGGCTCTGGAAGGGCGCCATGGTGTCGTGGCTGGCGCCGCCGCATCGCACCGGCTGGCGCTTCATCGACGTGGCGGGCGGCACCGGCGACGTCGCCTTCCGCATCGTCGAGGCCTCGTGCCGCAAGGCCTCCGGCACCGTCCTCGACATCAACGCCTCGATGCTGGGCGTCGGCGCCGAGCGGGCGGTCAGGCGCGGCCTGGGGGACAATCTCGTCTTCGTCGAGGGCAACGCCGAGCAGCTGGCGCTGCCGGACTCCAGCTTCGACGCCTACACGATCGCCTTCGGCATCCGCAACGTGCCGCGCATCGACTCCGCACTCGCCGAGGCCTACCGCGTGCTCAAGCCGGGCGGGCGCTTCCTGTGCCTCGAATTCTCCGAGGTCGACATGCCGGTGCTCGACAAGGTCTACGAGGCCTGGTCGTTCCGGGCGATCCCGAAGATCGGCGAACTGGTCGCCCGCGACCGCGAATCCTACGAATACCTGGTCGAATCGATCCGCCGCTTTCCCAACCAGGAAAACTTCGCCAGTTCGATCCGCGCCGCCGGCTTCGAGCGGGTCACCTATCGCAACCTGTCGGGAGGCATCGCCGCCATCCATTCCGGCTGGAAACTCTGACGGGATCTAGCGACCTTTGGCCCATCCCGTAACCGGCACGATCGCCCTCATCCGGGCCGTGTACGTGCTCGCCCGCGAGGGCGTCATCGCCTCCTTCCCGGCGGAGGGCCTGCCGCCCGGCCCGGCGATGCTGCATGGCCTGGCGCGCCTCATCGCGCGCGGCTCGGCCGACGAACGCGCCCGCTCGGACAATCTGTCGCGGGCGCTGCACCGGCTGGGTCCCTCCTACGTCAAGCTCGGTCAGTTCCTCGCCACCCGTCCCGACCTCGTCGGCGTCGAGACGGCGCGCGAGCTCGGCACGCTGCAGGACAACGTGCCGCCGTTCCCGCGCGAACTCGCCGTCGCCGAGATCGAGACGACGCTCGGCCGGCCGCTCGCCGCGCTGTTCGTCGACCTCGGCGAGGTGGTGGGCGCGGCCTCGATCGCGCAGGTCTACAAGGCCCGCATCCGCAACGAGGACGGCAGCGAGCGCTTCGCCGCGGTGAAGGTCATCCGGCCCGGCATCCGTGTGCGGTTCCGCCGCGAGCTCGACACCTTCGCCTTCATCGCCCGCTTCCTCGAGCGCTACATCCCGGCGGCCCGAAGGCTGCGCCCGGTCGCCGTGGTCGAGACGCTCGCCCAGTCGACCCGCATCGAGATGGATTTGCGGCTGGAGGCGGCGGCGGCCTCGGAAATGGCCGAGAACACGGCAGACGATCACGGCTTCCGGGTGCCGGCGATCGACTGGGAGCGCACCGGCCGCGACGTCGTCACCATGGAGTGGATCGACGGCATCAAGATGAGCAATGTCGCGGCGATCGCCGAGGCGGGGCACGATCTGAAGCAGCTCGGCGTGACGGTGGTCCAGTCGTTCCTGCGCCAGGCCATGCGCGACGGCTTCTTCCACGCAGACATGCACCAGGGAAACCTCTTCGTCGCGCATGACGGGACCGTGGTGGCGGTGGATCTCGGCATCGTCGGGCGGCTCAGCGACGAGTCCAAGCGCTTCCTCGCCGAGATCCTCTACGGCTTCATCCGGCGCGACTATCGCCGCGTCGCGGAGCTGCATTTCGAGGCCGGCTACGTGCCCCGGACGCAGGACGTCGCGAGCTTCGCCCAGGCGCTGCGGGCGATCGGCGAGCCGATCTACGGCCAGCCGGCCGAGACCATCTCCATGGGCCATCTCCTGGCGCTGCTGTTCGAGGTCACCGAACTCTTCGACATGCGGGCTCGGCCGGAACTCGTGCTGCTGCAGAAGACCATGGTCGTGGTGGAGGGTGTCGCGCGCACCTTCGACCCGAAGTTCAACATGTGGGTGGCCGCCGAGCCGGTCGTCTCGGACTACATCCTCCACGAGCTCGGCCCTGCGGCGAAGCTGCGCGAGGCCCGCGACGGCGTCGAGGCGATGCTGCGGCTTGCCCGGCGGGCGCCGGAGCTCGCCACCGGCCTCGAGATCCTCGCCAAGCAGATGCCCGATCTCATCGAGAACGGCATAAGACTCAACGACGACACGCTGAAGGACCTGGCGTCCGAGAAGCGGGCGAGCATCATGTCCGGGCGCGTCGCCCAGTGGGTGATCGCCCTGTCGCTGCTGACCATCGCGGGATCGCTGGTCTTCGGCTGACCGCCGGCTCTGAGGCTCCTAACGAACGGAACCCGGCGCCGCCTTTTCCTGGGAGGCGCCGGTATGTCCGATCAGGTGACCTGCGCGGTCAGGGCGTGATGTCGCCCTCGTCCTTGCCGTTCCAGTAGTGGATGCGGTCGGCATGGACCTTGATGAGCACCACGCCCGGCGTGTCGATGCCGTCCTCGAACCAGTAGTCGAGGTCGGCATTCCAGTGCGCCTCGAATTGCGCCTTGTCGCGGATCAGCTCCGCGCTGCCTTCCACCGAGATGAACAGCGGCGGCTTGCCGAGCAGCCCCGCCTTGCCCTGGAACGACAGGCCGACCTTCCGGTCGCGTTCGATGTCGGCGACGGTGCGCGCCTCCTCGTAGGTGAAGAAGAACGAATCGCCGTCGTAGTCGACGTCGCGGTTGTTGCTCATCGGCCGCGCCGCGATGTCGCCGGCGGCGGTCTTGGTGGAGAGCATCGCGAAGTCGATGTCGCGCATCGCCTCGGCAAGGTCGGATAAGGTCATCTGGCTCATGGAAAGGCTCCGTTGTTGTCGGGGCCTAACGCGGACGGCGGCTCGCGGGTCCATCCAGCCGCGGTCCGATCGTCGCAGGTCGGTGGCTACGACCGGATTTCGGCCCTGGCGCGGGCACCCGGCCCGGCTGTCAAAAAACCGTCGGGCACGGCACGATATACCGCCCGGGCCGGATGGTCCGGCCCGGCCCGTCCAGGATGTCCCGGCAGGCCGCAGCATGGCATTCGCGCAATCATGCCGGCAGCGGTGCTGGACCACCCGCACCCTCCGGCCTCCCATACCGAAAGGATGCATAGCATGGGCATGGTGACGACGACGGACGGTGTCGAAATCTATTTCAAGGACTGGGGGCCGAAGGACGCCCAGCCGATCGTGTTCCACCACGGCTGGCCGCTGACCGCCGACGACTGGGACACCCAGATGCTCTTCTTCCTCGCCGAGGGCTATCGCGTCGTCGCCCATGACCGGCGCGGCCACGGGCGCTCGACCCAGGTGGGCGAAGGCCACGACATGGATCATTACGCCGCCGACACCGCCGCCGTGGTGGCGCATCTCGACCTGCGCAACGCGGTGCATGTCGGCCATTCCACCGGCGGCGGGCAGGTGACGCGCTACGTCGCCCGCCACGGCGAAGGCCGGGTGGCGAAGGCCGTCCTGATCGGCGCCGTGCCGCCGCTGATGCTGAAGACCGAGGCCAACCCGGGCGGCCTGCCGCTCGAGGTGTTCGACGGCTTCCGCCAGGCGCTCGCCGCCGACCGGGTCGGCTTCTACACCGACGTCGCGAGCGGGCCCTTCTACGGCTTCAACCGGCCGGGCGCCAAGGTGTCGGAGCCGATCGTCGGCAACTGGGTCCGCCAGGGCATGATGGGCGGCGCCAAGCCGCATTACGACGGCATCAAGGCGTTCTCGGAGACCGACTTCACCGAGGATCTGAAGGCGATCGAGGTGCCGACGCTGGTCATGCACGGCGACGATGACCAGATCGTGCCGATCGGCGCCTCCGCGCATCTGTCGTCGAAGCTGCTGAAGAACGGCACGCTGAAGGTCTACGAGGGGCTGCCGCACGGCATGTGCACCACCCACGCCGACATCGTGAACCCGGACCTGCTCGCCTTCATCCGGTCCTGACCGGCTGGGCGGCCGGGCGGGCTGTCGCCGGCGGCGATTGCCTGCCCCGGCACCGTCCGGCCCGATCGGGCGATGGCGGGCGCCGCCTGCCGTCGCCAGCCCAGCTCAGTCCGGAACCGGCTGGGCGACCGCGGTCGAGGGCTTTTCCGGCTCGCGCGGCTCGGGCTCGACCGCTTCCTCTCCGGTGATGGCCGAGACGACGTCGGCGGCCATGGATTCCAGCAGCGTCAGTTCCTCTTCCGACAGTTTGCGCGGCTTGGCGTCGAACAGGCTGAGCGCCCCCAGCACCACACCGTCCGCCGTCTTCAGGGGCGCGGCGGCGTAGAAGCTGGTTCCCCAGAGCCGCAGTGCCGGATGGTCGGCGAAGCGCGGGTCGCGCCGCGTGTCGCTGACGACGAGCAGATCGCCCTCCGCCACCGCGTGATCGCACAAGGCCTGGTCGCGCTGCAGGATGATCATGTCGGTGCCGTCGTCGGTCTTCGTGCCGGCGAGGTCGATGCTCTGGCCGATGACGTATTCCTCCGCCGCGCTCATCACCGAGATCACCGCGAACTTGACGTCGAAGACCGCCGCCGCCCGCTTGGCGAGGGCGTTGAGGTCCTCGCGGGCGTGGCCGTCGAGAATGTGGGTCTCCATCAGGGCCTGCACCCGCGCGGCCTCGTTCTCGGGCAGGTCGGAGACCGGACGCGCGAGGGCCTTTTCCGGCGCGATCATCCGCTGGATCCGCAGGACCGCCTCCTGCACCGTCGTGACGATCTCGTCGGCGCCAAGCGAAGCGATCGCGCCCGGTTCCAGGATCGCCGGCGGCGCGTTCCACAGGGCGACGACGATCCGCTTGTCCGGCCAGCGGTTGCGCAACCGCCGGCAGAACGCCTTGATCGACAGGGCGGGCTCCCGGCTGAAATAGCTGAGGCAGATGATGTCGATCCCGTCGAGGTCGAGATTGTTGACGTAGCGCGTGCTCACCACTCCCTCGCGCCGCTGCACGGCCGGCAGCCCCGCCAGTCCGAGCGCATGGACGAGCATCTCGCACGCCAGGCTGTCGATCTCCCACCGCCCGCCGATGCAGGCGATCCGGGGGGCGTCGCCCGGTGCGATCGCCGGCGGATACTCTTCCTTCAGATCGTCGAGCAGCGCGTCCATGCCGTTGAAGACGCGCTGGCGATGCTCCGGGCGGGCATTGCTCAGATAGTCCTCGCTGACCTTGCGAAGCACCTCGATGCCGTGGTCGTTGTAGAATTCCACCACGTCGTCGTCCTCGATCGTGTCGTCGACGATCTCGATGGCGTCCTCCGGCTTGTCGGCGATCAGCCGCTGGTAGATCCGCGTCGGCACGTCCAGCACCGGCGTCGAGCCGAGCAGCGTGTCGAGGAATCCGAGCTGCGGGTTGCCGCGGCCGAGGACCAGCAGGCAGACCGTCAGCGGGGTGGACAGGATCAGCCCGATCGGCCCCCAGAGCGCGGTCCAGAAGGTCGCCGCGGCGATCAGCGACATCGCCGACAGCCCGGTGCTGGTGCCGTAGAGCAGCGGCTCGACGACGTTGTTGCTGATCAGTTCCAGGAACAGGATCAGCGCCAGGGTCCAGATGACCATCTGCCAGCCGTCGCCGACCGCGAAGGCCAGCGCCAGCGGGAACACCGACGACAGCAGCGGCCCGAGATAGGGGATGAAGCGCAGCACCGCCGCGAGCGCCCCCCAGAGCAGCCAGCCGGGGACGCCGATGAACCAAAGGCCGAGCGCCATCGGCACGCCGTAGGAGACGTTCACGATGACCTGCATCAGCAGGTATTTCGAGATGCGCTTGGCGGCGTCCTCCAGCGCGTCGGTGGACTGGTGCAGGTTGCCGCCGAGAAGCCGGATCAGGCGGTCCCGCATGTCGCCGCGATCCAGCAGCACGAGGAACAGGAAGACGATCACGATGCCGGCGGTCGCCAGCGGCTCCAGCGCCGGCGTCAGCCATTCGAGGGCGGTCTCGAGCGGCCTTCCCTCCGACTCCACCGTCTGCACGCGGAGCGGCGGGACTTCCTCCGGCTGGTCCGTCTCGACTTCCTGCTGGACCGAATCCACGGTCCGCATGACCCCGTCGAACATTCCCGGGGCGCGGATGCTCGCGCCGACGTCGCGGACTTTCTCGCGAATGGTGGTCTGGTAGGACGGCAGTTGGGCGCTCAGCGTCGCCAGTTGCGAGGCGACGAGGAAGCCGAAGGCGGTGAGGGCCATCGCCAGCGTCAGGATGACGACGATGACCGACACCGGTCGCGGCAGCCCGCGCCGCGTCAGCCAGGTCACCAGCGGCTTCAGCGCGAAACCGATGAGGAACGCGATTGCCAGCGGCGTGAGGACGTTCTGCCCGAGATAGAGCGCCGCCACGATGATCGATACGACGACCAGCCAGGCGGCGATCCTGACGATGTCCGATGGATCCGCCGCAACGTGCTGCGTGGCGTCGCCAGGCTGGGTACCGCGCACGGCATCCTCCAATGGCGGCCAGGATGGCCGCGGTTGCACCCGCCGCGATTTCAACCGCTGAAACAGCGACGGACGTCACCTACGCCCATGCTATCCCCTTGTGCAACAACGGTGATACGGACGGGCGGCCATCCGCTGCCCCGGCCTCGGTGCGCTCGTCGGCTCCGGCGTGTCCAGCCCGGCGCCGGAGGGATATCATCCTCCGGCAAAAGCACGCTCGCGGCCTCTCGATCTGTGGTGCCGGCTACGATGAACAGACCTTGGCAAACGGAGTTGCCGCGTTGAGATGCGTGGGGGAATCCCCTATGGGACCGTCCCCGACGGTCATTTGTGCGGCGGAGCGTGCCGATCGCGGCGTGGAACGCGTCCGGCGCCGAGCCCTGTTGCCGACTTGAGTACGCCATGACAACGACGACCGACGCGGGCGAACCGGCACTGGGCGACCAGGGATCCGGCGGCCCTGCCATCCAATCGACCGCCCGCTTCTGGCCGCTGGTGATCGGCTCGATCGGCGTCGTCTATGGCGACATCGGCACCAGCCCGCTCTACGCGCTGCGGGAGTCGCTGGCACCGGTCAGCCGCGACGGGCTCGCCGACGCGGAAATCATTGGCGTCGTGTCGCTGCTGCTCTGGACGCTGACGCTCATCGTCACGCTGAAATACGTTGTCCTGGCGCTGCAGGCCGACAACAACGGCGAGGGCGGCAACCTGTCGCTGCTGGCGCTGGCCCAGAAGACGCTCGGCCGGCGCGGCTTCCTGCTGGCGATCGGCGTCCTCGGCGCCTCGCTGTTCTACGGCGATGCCGTCATCACCCCGGCGATCTCCGTGCTGTCGGCGGTGGAAGGCCTGAAGCTGGTGACGCCGGCCTTCGACGGATGGGTGCTGCCGATCACCAGCGTCTTCCTGGTGGCCCTCTTCCTTGTCCAGAGCCGCGGGACCGGCAAGATCGCCCGCTTCTTCGGGCCGTTCACGCTGGTCTGGTTCCTCGTCATGGGCGGACTCGGCGTGGTCCATATCGGCGACCGCCCGGACATCCTGCTGGCGCTCAGCCCGCTCAGCGCGCTCGGCTTCATCGCCGAGCACGGCTCGCTGGCGCTGGTCGTCCTCGGCTCGGTGTTCCTCGCCGTCACCGGCGCGGAGGCCCTCTACGCCGACATGGGGCATTTCGGCCGCCGGCCGATCCGGGTCGCCTGGGGCCTGGTGGTCTTCCCGGCCCTCGCCCTGAACTATCTCGGGCAGGGCGCGCTGATCCTGTCGCGTCCGGACGCGCTGGAGAACCCGTTCTTCCTGCTGGCGCCGGGATGGGCGCTGCTGCCGCTGGTCATCCTCGCCACCGGCGCCACGATCATCGCCAGCCAGGCGGTGATCACCGGCGCCTTCTCGGTGACGCAGCAGGCGATCCAGCTCGGCCTGCTGCCGCGGCTCGAGATCCGCCACACCTCCTCCGAGCAGTTCGGCCAGATCTACATTCCGGCGGTGAACTCGATGCTGTTCGTGACGGTGATGCTGCTCGTCTGGACGTTCGGGAGTTCCAGCGGCCTGGCAAACGCCTACGGAATCGCGGTGACCGGCGACATGGTGGTGACATCGGTCCTCGCCTTCCTGGTGTTCTGGAAGTTCTGGAAATGGTCGTTCTGGCTCGCGGCCCTGGTGATCGCGCCGCTGATCGCGCTGGAGTTCGTCTTCCTCGGGGCGAACCTCCTGAAGGTGTTCGACGGCGGCTACGTCCCGCTCGGCATCGCCGTGCTCCTGTCGCTGCTGATGGCGGTGTGGATCCGTGGCACCGCGCGGACCTTTGCCAAGGCGCACAAGGACGCGATCCCGCTGGACGATCTCTGCCGCATGCTGGAGCAGTCGAAGCCGCTGCGCACGCGGGGCACCGCGGTGTTCCTGACCTCCGACGCCGGCATTGCGCCGAGCGCCCTGCTCCACAACCTCAAGCACAACGGCGTCCTGCACGAGCAGAACCTCATCCTGACGATCCGGATCGCCAACCGGCCGCGGGTGGACATTGCCGAGCGGGTGCGGATCGAGGAACTGACCGGCTCGTTCAAGCGGGTCTCCCTGACCTTCGGCTACATGGAGGAGCCGAACGTCCCGAAGGCGCTCGCCATCGCCAGGAAGATGGGGCTGAAGTTCGAGATCATGTCGACCTCGTTCTTCCTCAGCCGGCGGGCCTTCGTCGCCTCCTCGCATTCCGGCCTGCCGCTGTGGGAGGACAATCTCTACATCACCATGGCGCGCTCGGCCGCCGACGCCTCCAGCTTCTACTGCCTGCCCACCAACCGCGTCATCGAGCTCGGGCAGCAGTTCGCCGTGTAGCGGCCGCCGTCCGGCATCGGCCCGCGACCGCGCCGTTCGTCCCGCCCGACATGGCGCTGCGGCGGGGCGTTCCCATATCAGCGGCAGCGCGCCCGCCCCGGGCGACCCTCAGGAGTTGCCGTGTACATTTTCGCCTTCGTCTTCGCCGTTCTCAGCGCCGGCTGGACCCTGGTCTTCGGCTGGGACACGGTGCCGCACACCGGCCGCTGGCACGTGATCGGCGTCGATGCAGATACCGCGGCGTCGCTCGGCGAGCGCGCCTTCGACGAGGTCCTGGCGCGCGAGCCGGTCGTCGCGGAGGGACCTGCCGTCGAGGCGGTCAGGGACATCGTGGCGCGGCTTGCCCCGCACGCCAACGCGCTTGCCGGCCGCGACTTCGACTGGGACTTCGCGGTCATCGACGATCCCGCGCCCAACGCCTTCGCGCTGCCGAACGGCAATCTCGCGGTGCAGACCGGGCTGCTGCCGGTCACCGGCCTCGAGGACGGGCTGGCCGCCGTGGTCGGCCACGAGATCGCGCACGTCATCGCGCGCCATCCCGAAGAGCGCCTGACGCAGCAGGAATTCGCCCGGCTCGGGCAGTTCGCCGCCTCGCTGTTCTTCGCCGATGCCGATCCGGCCGCGCAGGCGGCGATCGCCGGCGCGCTCGGGCTCGGAGCGGAATATGGCATCCTGCGGCCGTTCTCGCGGACCCACGAGAGCGAGGCGGACAGGATCGGCATGATCCTGATGGCGAGGGCCTGCTACGATCCACGGGCGGCCGCGCAGATATGGCAGCGCATGGCGGAACTTGGCCGCGCCTCGCCGGAGATCCTCTCTACCCACCCGGCGCACGAGACCCGTATCGCCCAGCTTTCCGGTCACCTCGCCGAGGCGATGGCGGTGCGCGAGAGCGCCGGCTGCGCGCCGTTGCCGGCGCAGGTCGGCTGACCCGACGCGGCTCCAGCCCGATGGCCTGGTAGGCCATGCCCGGATTGCAGGCGCCGAGAATGCGGTAGGGTGGCATCTCGACATCCAGCTTCTTCTTCATCGTCGCCTTGACGTCGATCTCGGTGAGCACGCCGAAGCCATGCTCGGCGAGGGCGGCACGCGTGCGCCGGTCGACGTCGTCGATGGTGGCGCCGGAGATCAGCCGATTGATCGTGTAGGTCATGGTTCCACCTGTCTCATCGGAGTCGACGTCGCCGCGCCTCGAGACGGTTTCAGACCGTCGTGGTGCGCAGATACGGGCGGATTTCCGTCCAGCCCTGCGGGAACAGCAATTTCGCGGCGGCGGTGTCGATCGAGGTCGGAATGATCACCTCGCCGCCCTTCCGCCAGTCCGCGGGCGTGGCGATCTTCCTGGCATCGGCCAGTTGCAGCGCATCGATGACGCGCAGGATCTCCTCGAAATTCCGCCCCACGTTCATCGGGTAGGTCAGGGTCAGGCGGATCTTTTTGTCGGGGTCGATGATGAACACCGACCGCACCGCCTGCGTGCTGCTCTGGCCGTCATGGATCATGTCGTAGAGCTTCGCCACCGTGCCGTCCGGGTCGGCGACGATGGGAAAGGTCACGGTCGTGTGCTGGGTGTCGTCGACGTCCGCGATCCATTTCCGGTGGTCCTCGGCGCTGTCCGTCGACAGGCCGAGCGGCTTGACGTTGCGCTTGGCGAATTCGCCGGCGAGCTGCGCCGTCCGGCCGATCTCGGTGGTGCAGACGGGTGTGAAATCGCCGGGATGGCTGAAGAAGAACACCCAGGACGTGCCGATCCAGTCATGGAACGAGATCGTCCCGGTGGACGTGTCGGCGGTGAAGTCGGGCGCGGTATCGCCGATGTGAAGTCCCATGGCGGGTTTCCTTTGCGGTCGTCTCGGGGCGCATGGCCGCCACGGTGCGGCAGCGGCCATGTCGCGTCCTTGATCCCCGTCAATCCGCCCTCGCGTCGACGTCGGCCTGCGGTCCGGCACCGGAGAGCCCGCTCCGCTGCATCCCGGCAGTAGTCTGCCTGAACCTCGTGAGATGTCGGGACCCGTCCCTGTCGGGCCGGCACGTCAGATGCGATCGGGGCCGCCCGGTGCCCGACAGGCACCGGTCGTTCCGCTCCTGTTGCTTGCGGTTACGCCGCCTTGGCGCTTCGATTTACGGCGAGCCGAATGTAATTGACCTGGATCAAGGAAGCTGACCTCCGTTCGGCGATCCTTTGGTCTTCTGAAGATCGACGGAGGCTGCGCATGAGACGGAATGCGTTGATGGTTTCCGCGACGGCCGTGCTTGCAGGCATCGCAGGCAGTGTGGCGTCCGCCGCCGGCCCCGGTCTGCGCGAGGAAGCCCTCGCCCTCTTCGAGCCGATCCCCCAGTCCCCGGACCCGGCGCCCGATCCGGCCGCCGTGGAACTCGGCAAGGCGCTGTTCTTCGAGCCCCGGCTTTCCGAGGGGCACAACATCAGCTGCAACACCTGCCACAATCTCGGCACCGGCGGTGCGGACCTCGCGCCGGTATCCCTCGGTCATCGCTGGCAGAAGGGCGGGCGAAACTCTCCCACCGTCCTGAACGCGACCTTCAACACCGCGCAGTTCTGGGATGGCCGGGCCGCCGACCTGGCCGAGCAGGCGGGCGGACCGATGGTCAACCCGGTCGAGATGGGCTCGACGCAGGAACATGTCGTGGAGCAGTTGAAGGGCATCCCCGGCTATCGGCCGCTCTTCGCCGCGGCCTTTCCGGCCGACCCCGATCCGGTCAACTTTGCCAATGCCGAAGCCGCGATCGCCGCCTTCGAGCAGACGCTGATCACGCCGGACGCGCCGTTCGACCGTTTTCTGCGCGGCGACGACGCGGCGCTGAACGACGAACAGCAGGCCGGCCTGCGCGCGTTCATCGACCAGGGTTGCGCGGCCTGCCACAACGGCATCAATCTCGGCGGTAACAGCTACCGGCCCTTCGGCGTCGTCGAGAAGCCGGATTGGGCGATCCTGCCGCCCGGCGACAAGGGCCGCTTCGCGGTCACCCGCGCCGAGGAGGACGCCTACGTCTTCAAGGTGCCGACATTGCGCAACATCGCCGTCACGCCGCCGTACTTCCATTCGGGCGCGGTCTGGGATCTGAAACTGGCCGTAGGGGTCATGGGTTCGGCCCAGCTCGGGTCGGCGCTCGACGCCGATCAGGAGGCGAGCATCGCGGCGTTTCTCGACAGCCTGACCGGCGAGATGCCGCGGATCGTCTATCCCACGCTGCCGCCCAGCACCGCGGACACGCCGCGCCCGCAGCAGTGATCGGCCAAGGCTCCGGCGCCTGCACCGGCCGGCGGGTGCCGGCGGGCCCGCCCTCGCGGCGCGATGATCCTCGGTTCGAAACGCGCAGGAGACGACCATGATCGGCGACAGCATCGATGACGTGCGAGGCTACTCTACCCTCCAGATCGGCCTGCACTGGCTGATCGCCGCGCTGGTTCTCGTCCAGCTCGTCTTCGGCGAAAGCATGACCGCGTTCGTCGAGGCGGCGGAGGAGGGACGTGCCGCATCGGCGCTCGATGCGCGTCTTGCGAGCGTGCACTATTATTTCGGCATCGCCATCCTCGGGCTGGTCGCCATCCGCCTGGCGTTGCGCGTCGGACGGGGAACGCCGGCCGCGCCCGAGGCGAGCAGGGCGCTGGAAGTGGCGGGCCGGATCTCCCACTGGCTGTTCTACGCGCTGCTGGTCGTGGTGCCGGTCACGGGGCTGCTCGCCTATTATCTCGGCGACCCGTTCGGCGAAGTTCACGAACTGGGAAAGCCGCTCTTCATCGGCCTCATCGCGCTCCATGTCGTGGCGTCGCTCTATCACCAGTTCTGGCGCAAGGACGGGCTCCTGATGCGCATGCTGCGGCCCGGATGAGCCGGAGCCGCTGCCGGCCGGATGTGGCGGAGCCGGCCATCGTTCTTGATCGCGGCCGGCCCGCCCACGATGCGATCGCACTGTCGAACGCCGGCGACGCCTGCAACGGGCAGGTCGCCGCGGTGGTCGTTGGACGACGAGGACGGCCGACGCCGCCTGTAGTCGGCGGTCGGCGGCATCCGGGTCAGACCCCGACCCGGGGCGGAGCGTTCTCCGCCTCGCCGAGACGCCCGCTCAGATGTCGAGGTTGGCGACCGACAGGGCGTTGTCCTGGATGAACTCCCGGCGCGGCTCGACCTCGTCGCCCATCAGCCGCGAGAACAGCTGGTCGGCGTCGGTGGCGTCGTTGATCTTCACCCGCACCAGCGTGCGCGCATCGGGATCGAGCGTCGTTTCCCAGAGCTGCTCCGGGTTCATCTCGCCGAGGCCCTTGTAGCGCTGCGTCGCGATGCCCTTGCGGCCGACCTCGAAGACCGCCAGCAGCAGCTCCAGCGGGCCGGAAAGCGGCCGCTCGGTCTCCTTGCGGCGCAATACGGGAAGGCCGCGATACACTTCCGCCAGCCGGCCGGCCAGGCGGTTGAGCTGCAGCGCGTCGCCGGAATTGATCAGTGCCGCGTCGAGGGTCTGCGCCTCGGTCACGCCGCGCACCGTGCGGGCGAAGCGGTAGCCGCCGTCGATGGCCTCGCCGGTCCAGCCGCGCTCGGTCTCCTCGGCCACGAGGTCGAGCCGCTCGGCGATCCGCTGCGCCATCGCCGGAGCCTGCGCCGGGTCCTCGGCGATCTCCGCCGTCAGCGCGCCGCAGATCGCCGCCTGCTCGACGGCGCTGCGGTCGTAGCGCGAATGCAGCCCGGCCATCACCTGGCGCAGCTGCAGCGCGTCGTCGACGACGCTGCGCAGGTCGCGGCCGACCCGCACCTCGCCTGATTCCAGCGTCAGCGAGGCGTCGTCGAGACCGCCCTCGATCAGGTAGTTCTCGAGCGCCTTCTCGTTCTTCAGGTACTGGCTCTGCTTGCCCCGCGTCACCTTGTAGAGCGGCGGCTGGGCGATGAACACGTGGCCGCGCTCGATCAGCTCCGGCATCTGCCGGAAGAAGAAGGTCAGCAGCAGGGTGCGGATATGGGCGCCGTCGACGTCGGCGTCCGTCATGATGATGATCTTGTGGTAGCGCAGCTTGTCGGCGTTGAACTCGTCCTTGCCGATCGAGGTGCCGAGCGCGGTGATCAGCGTGCCGATCTGGTCCGACCCGAGCATCCGGTCGAAGCGCGCCCGCTCGACATTGAGGATCTTGCCCCGGAGCGGCAGGATCGCCTGGTTCTGCCGCGACCGCGCGCCTTTTGCCGAGCCGCCGGCCGAATCGCCCTCGACGATGAAGATCTCCGACTTGGCGGGATCGCGCTCCTGGCAGTCGGCGAGCTTGCCGGGCAGCGAGGTGATGTCGAGGGCGCCCTTGCGGCGCGTCAGCTCGCGCGCCTTGCGGGCGGCCTCGCGCGCGGAAGCCGCCTCGACCACCTTGCCGATGACGATCTTGGCTTCCTGCGGATGCTCCTCGAACCAGCTCGACAGCGTCTCGTTGACGAGGCTCTCGACCACCGGCCGGACCTCGGAGGAGACCAGCTTGTCCTTGGTCTGCGAGGAGAATTTCGGGTCCGGCACCTTCACCGACAGGACGCAGGACAGGCCCTCGCGGCTGTCGTCGCCGGTGAGCGAGACCTTCTCCTTCTTCAGGATGCCGGAGGCCTCGGCATAGCCGGTGACCTGGCGCGTCAGCGCGCCGCGGAAGCCGGCCATGTGGGTGCCGCCGTCACGCTGCGGAATGTTGTTGGTGAAGCAGAGGACGTTCTCGTTGTAGCTGTCGTTCCACCACAGCGCCGCCTCGACGACGATGCCGTCCTTCTCGCCGTGCAGCACGATCGGCTCGCTGATCAGCGGCTTGCGGGCGCGGTCGAGATATTCGACGAAGGCCTTGAGGCCGCCCTCGTAGAACAGCTCCGTGCGCTTCTCGTCGGCGTGGCGCCGGTCGGAGAGCACGATGCGTACGCCCGAGTTGAGGAAGGCGAGCTCGCGCAGCCGGTGCTCCAGCGTCGCGTAGTCGAAGTCGATGACGCCGGTGAAGGTGGCGGGCGAGGGCAGGAAGGTGATCGTCGTGCCGGTCTCGCCGCCGGAATCGCCGATCGCCTTCAGCGGCGCGTCCGGCACTCCCTCGGTGAACGACATCTCGTGGATCTTGCCCTGGCGCTTGATGGTCATCTTCAGCCAGACCGACAGCGCGTTGACCACCGAGATGCCGACGCCGTGCAGGCCGCCGGAAACCTTGTAGGAATTCTGGTCGAACTTTCCGCCGGCATGCAGCTGAGTCATGATGACCTCTGCCGCCGAGACGCCCTCGCCGGTGTGGATATCCGTCGGGATGCCGCGGCCGTTGTCGGTGACGGTGCAGGACCCGTCGGGGTTCAGCGTGACGGTGACGCCGGTGGCGTGGCCGGCCAGCGCCTCGTCGATCGAGTTGTCCAGCACCTCGTAGACCATGTGGTGCAGGCCGGAGCCGTCGTCGGTGTCGCCGATATACATGCCGGGACGCTTGCGAACCGCGTCCAAACCCTTGAGCACCTTGATCGAATCGGCGCCATAATCGGATTCGGCGCTGGGGTTCGTGTCGTTCGCAGCGGACATGATGTTCCTTGGGTTCGGGCAGGCACGGCGAGCCGCGACGAATCGCCTCTCGCGTGCGCCGTATATAGAGTGTCGCAGGGGCTTTTGAAAGGCGAAGGGCGCGCTCGGGCCGGCCCTGGCGGCGGTCGCTTCTCGACGCCGGCGCCCGCCGCGCCCATATGCGTCGGAACGCAAGGATTCCCGCGCCCATGGACCATCCCATCGCCTCTCCCGCCCGGCCGTTCCGCGCGCCCGCTCCGGTGCCGCATGCCACGCCGCTCGGCTTTGCCGGCTTCCTGCGGACCGCGACGCGCAACCCGATCGAGATCTGGGGCACCCGTGCGTTCAAGGAGCCGTATATCCGCGGCAGCTGGCTGGGCGTCCCCAACATCGTCATCAACGACCCGGCGGGCGTGCGCCACTGCATGGTCGACAATGCCCGCAACTACGTCATGCAGCCGCTGCGCCAGCGCCTCCTGCGTCCGCTCCTGCGCGACGGGCTGCTGACCGCCGAGGGCCCGCTGTGGCGGCGCACCCGCAAGGCCATCGCCCCGGTCTTCACGCCGCGCCACATCGCCGGCTTCACCGGCGCCATGGAGCTGCGCTCCCGCCGCGCCGCCGAGCGGCTGGGACGGCTGGAAGGCCGCGTCACCGACGCCGCGCACGAGATGACGCTGCTCACCTTCGATATCCTGCAGGCGACGCTGTTCTCCGACGACATCGCCAGCGAGCCGGAGGCCTTCGCCCGCTCGACGCAGCAGTTCCTCGGCTCGATGGGCCGGATCGACCCGCTCGACCTGCTCGGCGCCCCCGCCTTCCTGCCCCGCCTGCGGCGGCTGAAGGGGCGCAAGTCGATGCTCTATTTCCGGGCCCTCATCGCCGACACGGTGGCGCGCCGGCGCGCCCAGATCGAGCGCGACCCGGACGGCGCGCCCAACGACCTGCTGTCGCTGCTGGTCAAGGCCGACGGGCTCTCCTCGGCCGAGATCGAGGACAACATCATCACCTTTATCGGCGCCGGCCACGAGACCACCGCCCGCTCGCTCACCTGGACGCTCTACCTGCTCAGCCAGGCGCCGGAGGAGCGGGCGCTGGTCGAGGCCGAGTTGGACACGCTGCTGCCGACGCTCGCCGATCCGAACGACTGGGCCGACAAGCTCGTCCATACGCGCGCCGCCTTCGAGGAGGCGCTGCGCCTCTACCCGCCGGCGCCCTCGCTCAACCGCACGGCGCTTGCGGCCGACAGCACCGGCGGCGTCGACATTCCGGCCGGCTCGACGGTGCTGGTGATGCCCTGGCTCATCCACCGCCACGAGATGCTGTGGGACCGGCCGGATCACTTCATCCCGAGCCGCTTCCTGCCCGGCAACCGCGAATCCATCGACCGCTTCCAGTATCTGCCCTTCGGCATCGGCCCACGGGTCTGCATCGGCGCCGGCTTCGCGCTCAACGAAGGCGTCATCGCGCTGGCCAGCCTGCTGCGCGGCCTGCGCTTCGACTATGCCGGCACGGCGGCGCCGGAAGTGGTCCAGCGCATCACCATCCAGCCGCTGGGCGGCATGCCGATGCGGGTTTCCCGGCGCTGACCGGGTCATTTGGCTCGCGTCCTCGCGGACGCGGGCCGGGCTGACATCGCGGCAGAGAGGGCCGAGGCGGAGGGTTGCCCTTGCGTCTGGCGTTGCCGCGGCTCATAATGGAGCTTCGGGTATTTTGCAGACCCGGAGTTTGGCAGACGTTCCGACCACGCAAGGGGTCGCCCCCGGATGATCTCCGACGGGCCCAGGGAACCGACCCTTGCGCCGAATCCTTGTGAACTTCCGAACTTCGGCCGCGGCTTGCCGCGTCTACAAGCAACCTGGAAGGCGTTCGCAGTGCGACGGCTTCAGCCGTGTCCGGAAGCGGCCGGCAAGCGACAGAAGGTCATTCCATGAGCCAGACTGGTACCGTCAAATTCTTCAACGAGGCGAAGGGTTTCGGATTCGTGACGCCCGATGGCGGCGCGAAGGACGTGTTCCTTCACGTTTCCGCTCTCGAGCGCGCAGGCATCTCCTCGCTCAACGAGGGTGACAAGATCAGCTTCGACACCGAGCCGGACACGCGCGGCAAGGGCCCGAAGGCGATCAACGTCCAGCGCCTTTGATATCCGGCGAGGCGGCTGACGGGATCCGTCGGCCGCCTCAGCCGTTGCCTTCCTGTCGATGCCTGCATCGCTTCGACACAAGACGAACAAGAAGGTCCATGCGATGGACAACTCTCGAAGGGCGCGGGAACGCGCCGAAGCCGTCCTTTCCGGTCCTCCGGACCGTCCCGTAAAAGGTTCGGCGGTCGGGATAATCGCTGCGGAAACGCAGGCTCGCGGCGAGAAGACGGCCCGTCTCAAGCAGCTTCGGCTGGAGCGGGACGCCGCCGAGCCGCCGGCACCCGTCAAGGTGAAGAAGCCGGCGGCGAAGGCGAAGACGGCGACCAAGGCCAAGGCAGCGCCGAAAGCGGCTAAACCCGCTGCGCGCGCCAAGAAGCCGGTCGCCTGATCCAACAAGGGTCATAGGACCCAGAGTGCAAGGCAATGACCCGCGTTCGCGGGCATTTGCCGTTTTTTGAACGAAGGAGCTGTTTTGAAAGTCGACGTCAGAGACAACAATGTCGATCAGGCCCTCCGGGCCCTGAAGAAGAAGCTGCAGCGCGAAGGCGTGTTCCGCGAGATGAAGGCGCGCCGCGCCTACGAGAAGCCCTCGGAACGCCGCGCCCGCGAGAAGCAGGAAGCGATCCGCCGCACCCGCAAGCTCGCCCGCAAGCAGGCGCAGCGCGAAGGCCTGCTGCCCGGCCCGAAGCGCAAGCTGCGTCCCGGCGCACCTGGTGCTCCCGGCGCCGCGCGTCCGGGTGGTGCTCCCGCGCCGCGTCCCGCCTACGGCTGAATGACGGGCTGATCGGGCGACCGGCGGCGAGGCATTGCCTCCCGGCCGGCTCCGAACGAGGTCTTTCGTCGCCGTGGTCCTGTGATGTCAGGGCTCTTTGATCGCTCCGGAACCGTGCGCGCGACCCCGTCGCCGCGCGGCGGTTCCGTTTGGGCTGATGCCGACGGGAAGCGACGGCGTGATTCCATGTCTTGGCATGGGGCTGCAGGCGGTCCTCATTCCGTCGCCTGGCGGCGTTCGTCCGGTCGCTATCGTGTGCGGCAGGGTTCTTGCGAGGTCGGTTCCGGCACCAGCCAGTCTCGATAGCAGGGCTCCGTCCGGCACATGTCCTCGAACAGCCAGACCATCCTGTCGACGAACCAGAGCTTGGCCCCTGCCATTAGGCAGAGGCCAACCAGCGTTGCCGTGATCTCCAGCCTGACCAGCCCGTAGACCAGCACGGCTGCGCCGATGAAAGACACCGTCGTGAGCACGACGGCCGCCCGTCGATGATGCGCGGGGATCGGCACGCTGCGCCGGGCGAGATACGCCCGCTCGCCGAAGGTCGCCTTGGACGCCCAGTTGTCGGGCTGCCGGGGCGGCGGGAACAGGCGCGGGTTGGCAAACAGGAACACGACGATCGCCGCGACGGCGGGCGCCGCCCACCAGCCGATCCACATCCGGCTCCAGATCGCCAGGACCAGCAGCGGCACGGCGGCAACGCGCGTCCAGACGCTCCACGGGCTGGCATGGCGCCGCCAGACCTGATCGTCCATGCGCATCAGCCGTTCGAGTGCCGCGAACAGGTCCATGGCGCTGGAGCGCCGGCAGGCCGGGCGCTGGCGCCCGAACCCGCCGGCGATCGCCGTCAGATCGACGGCGCGCCCTTCCGCGGTTCGGCCTCTTCCTCGTCGCCCAGCCCGTCGAACAGCGCGGTCGACAGGTAGCGTTCGGCGAAGGAGGGGATGATCACCACGATGTTCTTGCCCTCCATCTCGGGTCGCTGGCCGATCTTGATCGCCGCCGACAGCGCCGCGCCGGAGGAGATGCCGACCGGCACGCCCTCGAGCCGGGCAACGAGCCGGGCGAGCTCGAAGGATTCCTCGTTGGTCACCTGCACGACCTCGTCATAGACCTCCCGGTCGAGGATCGCCGGGGCGAAGCCCGCGCCGATGCCCTGGATCTTGTGCGGGCCGGGCGTGCCGCCCGACAGGACGTGCGAGGCCTCGGGCTCGACGGCGACGATCCAGATACCCGGCTTGCGGGCCTTCAGAACCTGGCCAGCGCCGGTGATCGTGCCGCCGGTGCCGATGCCGGAGACCAGCACGTCGATCTCGCCCTTGGTGTCGTTCCAGATCTCCTCCGCCGTGGTGACGCGGTGGATCTGCGGGTTGGCGGGGTTCTCGAACTGCTGCGGCATCACCGCGTTGGGGATGCCGGCGACCAGTTCCTCGGCCTTGGCGATGGCGCCCTTCATGCCCTTGGCGCCCTCGGTCAGCACCAGCTCGGCGCCGAGCAGGCGCAGCATCTTGCGCCGCTCGACCGACATCGTCTCGGGCATGGTGAGGATGAGATTGTAGCCCTTGGCCGCCGCCGCGAAGGCCAGCGCGATGCCGGTGTTGCCGGAGGTCGGCTCGACCAGCGTCGTCTTGCCGGGCGTGATCTTGCCGTCCGCCTCGAGCTTCTCGATCATCGCGACGCCGATGCGGTCCTTGACGCTGGCGATCGGGTTGAAGAATTCCAGCTTGGCGAGCAGGTTCGCCTTGACGCCCTTCTCGGCGGCGAGCTTGCCCAGCCGGACGATGGGCGTGTCGCCGATCGTGTCGACGATGGAATCGTAGATGCGTCCGCGGCCGTGCGTGCGCGCCGTGGCTTCGGTCTCGGGTCTGTCCATGTTCGCCTCCTTCCCTCGTCGCGCGCCACCGGCCGCGACCCCTGTCTGCGGATCAACGTAGGACGGAAGTGGGCGGTTTGTGAGGTCGGCGTGTCCAAAACCGGCCGCGGCGGCGGAAAACCGTCCTCTTTCGGGCGACGGCTGTAACGGGTCCCGGTCGCGTCAGCCGCGCCCGGTCGAGCCGAAGCCGCCAGTGCCGCGGTCCGTCTCGTCCAGCGTCTCGCGGGCCTCGAAGCGCGCGGCGACGACCGGCGCCACCACCAGCTGCGCGATCCGGTCGCCGTCGACGACCCGGAACGGCGCATCGCCGAGATTGACCAGGATCACCTTCACCTCGCCGCGATAGTCGCTGTCGATCGTGCCGGGCGCGTTGAGCACCGTGACGCCGTGCGAGGCGGCAAGCCCGGAGCGGGGCCGCACCTGCACCTCGAAGCCGGCGGGGATCTCGAAGGCGAGGCCGGTCGGCACCATCGCGCGGCCACCCGGCATCAGCGTCAGCGGCTCGGCCAGCGCCGCCCGTATGTCGGCGCCGGCCGCGCCCGCCGTCGCGAAGG
Source organism: Aurantimonas sp. HBX-1 (assembly GCF_021391535.1). Taxonomy (GTDB): domain Bacteria; phylum Pseudomonadota; class Alphaproteobacteria; order Rhizobiales; family Rhizobiaceae; genus Aurantimonas. Next base: position 3,811,611 of record NZ_CP090066.1, on the reverse strand, counting down.
CCGGCAGCGGGGCCCCGGCGCCATGCGGCAGGCGGCTGACGCCGATCGTCGGCGCCTCGTGCAAGTCGCTCATGGCCGCGCCTCGGCCCCGAGGCGCGCGGCGATCCAGTCGGCCAGCCGCCGCGCCACTTCGCGCTTGTCGAGCGTCGGCCAGGCCTCGACGCCGTCGCGCGTGACGATGTGGACGGTATTGTCGGCGCCGCCCATCACCCCGTGCTCGCCGGAGACGTCGTTGGCGACGATGGCGTCGGCGCCCTTGCGATCCAGCTTGCGCCTCGCGTTGGCGAGCAGGTCGTCGGTCTCGGCGGCAAAGCCGACGACCAGGCGCGGCCGCTCCGGGCCATGGCCGATCGTCGCGAGGATGTCGGGGTTCTCGGTGAGGGCGAGCGCCGGCGCCGCATCCGCCGCCTTCTTCAGCTTGCGCGTCGCGGCCTCCTCGACCCGCCAGTCGGCGACGGCGGCGACGAAGATCGCGGCGTCCGCGGGCAGCGCCCCGCGCACCGCCTCCAGCATCTCGCGCGCCGTCTCGACGCGCCGCACGGTCACGCCGGCCGGATCGGCGATGCCCACCGGCCCGCTGACCAGCGTCACCTCGGCGCCGAGCGCCGCCAGCGCGGCGGCGATCGCGTGGCCCTGGCGGCCGGAGGACCGGTTGGCGATGTAGCGCACCGGGTCGATCGGCTCGTGCGTCGGCCCGGAAGTCACGACGATGCGTTTGCCGGCAAGCGTCCGCGGCCGGCTGCCCAGCAGCGCCGCCGCGGCATCGGCGATCTCGGTCGGCTCGGCCATCCGCCCGGTCCCCGCCTCGCCAGCCTCGGCCATCTCGCCGGCATTCGGCCCGACGAAGCGCACGCCGTCGGCGGTCAGCTGCGCCAGGTTGCGCCGCGTCGCCGGGTGCGCCCACATGGCCGGGTTCATCGCCGGCGCCATCAGGATCGGCGCCTTGGCCGCCAGCAGGACCGCCGTCGCGAGGTCGTCGGCCAGCCCGTTCGCCGCCCGCGCCATCAGATTGGCGGTGGCGGGCGCGACGAGCACGAGGTCGGCCTCGCGGGCCAGCCTTATATGGCCGACATCATGTTCGTCCTCGCGGTCGAAGAGTTCGCCGAACACCTTGGAGGCGGCGAGCGCGCCCACCGCCAGCGGCGTCACGAACTCGCGCGCCGCCGTCGTCATCACCGGCCGGACCACCGCCCCGCGCTCGCGCAGCCGCCGGATCAGGTCCAGCGACTTGTAGGCGGCGATTCCGCCGCCGATGATCAGCAGGATGTGCTTGCCGGAAAGGCTCATTGCGCCGCCGCCGTGCCGGGGACCACCGCCGGGGGGCGCTGCGCCGGGGAGGCGTCGCGGGAGAGGGGGCCGGCCATGTCTGCCTCGTCGGCTGGGCGTCGATCACGTCGCCCGACATCTAGTCGGGCGCGGCGGCGGAGGCAACGCGCCCCGGCGCCAAGGACCGGCTGATCCGCGCGCCGCCAGCAGCGCGGCTACCCGGTAACCACATGGCAGCGTTGCATTCCGGCGCGTTGTTGCATTGCACAACGCCGCTTACCTTCATGGACGAAAGGAGACACGCCATGAACATCACCAACACCCTGCGCGGCCTGCTCCGCGGTACCGGACGGCGCGACGTCGTCCGCGAGTATCTCGACCAGTCCGTTTCGCTCGCCGATCTGGAGCGCCGTCAGCGCGAGATCGACTCCGGCCGCTTCCGCGGCAGGAACTACCCGTTCTGACCATCTGACGGTCGGGGCCGAAAGGCCCCGAAGCATCCCGCGCGATCATGCGCGGACGCGAACGCGCGGCGGCCGGCCTTTTCCTCGCCGCCGAACTGCCTATCTGCCGGATCGGCAAGCCACCAGGCTGGATCCGGCCAGGCTCCGCCAGCGCCTGCTCAAACCCATGGCACCATGTCCGCGACCCAATCCCCCCCGCCGATCCTCTCCGTCCGCAACGTCTCGAAAACCTACAAGGGTGGGTTCCAGGCGCTGAAATCGATCGACCTGGACATCGCGCCGGGCGAGATCTTCGCGCTGCTCGGGCCGAACGGCGCCGGCAAGACGACGCTGATCTCCATCATCTGCGGCATCGTCAACCGCTCGACCGGCACGGTGACGGTCGCCGGCCACGACATCGACAAGGGCTATCGAACGGTGCGTTCGATGATCGGCCTCGTCCCGCAGGAACTGACCACCGATGCGTTCGAGTCCGTCTGGGACACGGTGTCGTTCTCCCGCGGCCTGTTCGGCAGATCGAAAAATCCCGCCCATATCGAGAAGGTGCTCCGCGACCTGTCGCTGTGGGACAAGAAGGACGCCAAGATCCGCACCCTGTCGGGCGGCATGAAGCGCCGCGTGATGATCGCCAAGGCGTTGTCGCACGAGCCGGAAGTGCTGTTCCTCGACGAGCCGACCGCCGGCGTCGACGTGGCGCTGCGCCGCGAGATGTGGGCTGTCGTCCAGCGCCTGCGCAAAGGCGGCGTGACCGTCATCCTCACCACCCACTACATCGAGGAGGCCGAGATGATGGCCGACCGGGTGGGGGTGATCTCCCAGGGCGCGCTGATCGTCGTCGAGGAGAAGAACGAGCTGATGCGCAAGCTCGGCCACAAGGAACTGACGCTGCATCTGCAGGACGCCGTTTCCGGCCTGCCTGAAAGCCTCGCCGGCTACGATCTGGCGCTGTCGGCCGACGGCACGACGCTCACCTACAGCTACGACACGCAGGCCGACCGCACCGGCATCGCTACGCTGATGCGGCTGCTGGCGGAAGCCGGCATAAGGTTCCGCGACCTGTCGACCAAGCAGTCGACGCTCGAGGAGATCTTCGTCGGCCTGGTGGAGGAAAAGCCATGAACTACCAGGCCGTCGTCGCGATCTTCCGCTTCGAGATGGCGCGGACCTTCCGCACCATCATGCAGAGCGTCATCTCCCCGGTTATCTCGACCTCGCTGTATTTCGTCGTCTTCGGCGCGGCCATCGGCTCGCGCATCACCGAGATCGACGGCGTCTCCTACGGCGCCTTCATCGTGCCGGGCCTGATCATGCTGTCGCTGCTGACCCAGAGCCTGACCAACGCCTCCTTCGGCATCTACTTCCCGAAATTCACCGGCACGATCTACGAGATCCTGTCGGCGCCGATCTCCGGGATGGAGATCGTCCTCGGCTATGTTGGGGCGGCGGCGACCAAGTCGGTGATGCTCGGGCTGATCATCCTCGCCACCGCGACGCTGTTCGTCGACCTGCGGATCGAGCATCCGGTCTGGATGATCGTCTTCCTGCTGCTGACGGCGATCACCTTCGCGCTGTTCGGCTTCATCATCGGGATCTGGGCGGACGGTTTCGAGAAGCTGCAGGTCGTGCCGCTGCTGATCGTCACGCCGCTCGCCTTTCTCGGCGGCAGCTTCTACTCGATCCGGATGCTCCCGGAGTTCTGGCAGGACGTCAGCCTGCTCAACCCGGTCGTCTACCTGATCAGCGGTTTCCGCTGGGCCTTCTTCGGCACCTCGGACGTATCGATCGGCATCAGCCTCGGCATGACGCTGGTCTTCATGGTCGCCAGCCTCGTGGTGATCGGCTGGATCTTCCGCACCGGGTGGCGGCTGAAGAGCTGACGGCGCGGAGTGTTTTCGTCGGCCGCTCTGGCGGCCGGACAGGAGAGTGACGGATGAGTGAGCAAACCGCCGATATCGGGGTCGTCGGCCTCGGCACCATGGGCTCCAACCTGGCGCTGAACATCGCCGAGAAGGGCTTCACGGTCGCGGTCCACAACCGCACCAGCGCCAAGTCCTTCGCCCTGCGCGACGACAATCCCGGCATCGGCGACAATGTCGTGCCGGCCGCCTCGCTGGAGGACTTCGTCGCGTCGCTGAAGACGCCGCGGCTGGTGCTGTTCATGGTGCCGGCCGGCAAGGTCGTCGACGACGAGATGGAAGCGATCGCGCCACTGCTGTCGCCGGGCGACGTGATGATCGACGCCGGCAATGCCGATTTCAACGATACGATCCGCCGCTCCCAGGCGGTCGAGGGCACCGGGCTGCAGTTCGTCGGCATGGGCGTCTCGGGCGGCGAACTCGGCGCCCGGCACGGCCCTTCGATCATGGTTGGCGGCGCCGAGGCGACCTACGGCCTGCTGTCGCCGATCCTTACGCGCATCGCCGCGCAATACGAGGGCGAGCCCTGCGTCGCCTGGCTCGGGCCGGACGGCGCCGGCCACTTCGTCAAGACCATCCACAACGGCATCGAATATGCCGACATGCAGATGATCGCCGAGATCTACGGCATCATGCGCGACGGCATCGGGCTCGCGCCGAAGGCGATGGCCGCGATCTTTTCCGACTGGAACACCCGCGGCCTCTCCTCCTATCTGATCGAGATCACCGCCGTGACGCTGGCCGAGACCGATCCGGAGACCGGCCAGCCGATGGTCGACGTGATCGTCGACGAGGCGGGCCAGAAGGGCACCGGCCGCTGGGCGGTCATCGAGGCGCAGAAGCTCGGCGTCGGCGCCACCACCATCGAGGCCGCGGTGTCGGCCCGCGGCGTCTCGGCGCGCCGCGAGGAACGCGCCGCCGCCGGCGCGCTCTATGCCGGCATCCCGACCGAAGCCGGCGGTTTTACCGGCGATGCGGCGAGCCTCGGCGAGCTGGAGCAGGCGCTGGAGACAGCCAAGATCATCGCCTATGCGCAGGGCTACGCCACCATGGCGGCAGCGTCGGAGGAGTTCTCCTGGAACCTGCCGCTGGCCGAGATCGCACGGATCTGGCGCGCCGGCTGCATCATCCGCTCGCGCTTCCTCGACGACATCGCCCGCGCCTACGACAGCGGCGAGACGGTGCCGAACCTCCTGCAGGCGAAGGACTTCGTCGCCCGCGTCTCGGCCGGCCAGGAAGCCCTGCGCCGCGTCGTCGCCAAGGCCAGCCTCGCTGGAATCCCGGTGCCGGCGCTGTCGGCGGCGCTCGCCTATCTCGACGACTACCGCCGCCCGCGCGGCACCACCAACCTCACCCAGGCGCAGCGCGACCTGTTCGGGGCGCACACCTTCCACCGCCTCGACAGGGACGGCGTCTTCCACCACCAGTGGCCGGCGGTCTGACCGCCGTCAGCCGCTGATCACCGGGAGCCACAGCCACAGGCCGACCAGCGTCGCCAAGAGCACCGGCGGCGTGATCAGCAGGCCGACCTTCATGTACTGGCCCCAGCCGATACGCACGCCCTTGCCGGCGAGGACGTGCAGCCAGAGCAGCGTCGCCAGGCTGCCGATCGGGGTGAATTTCGGCCCGAGATCGTTGCCGATGACGTTGGCGTAGACCATCAGCTCCTGCGTCAGCGGTGCGACGTCGGCCCGGTCGATGGCGAGCGCGCCGACCAGCGTCGACGGCATGTTGTTCATCACCGAGGCGAGGATGGCGGCGGCAAAGCCGGTACCGACCGTGGCGACGAAGGTGCCCTGGCCGGCGAGCCAGACCAGCAGCCCGGCGGCGAGGTCGGTGAGCCCGGCATTCCCCAGCCCGTAGACCACCAGATACATGCCGATCGAGAACAGCACGATCTGCCAGGGCGCGTGGCGCATGACGCCCGGGACCGAGACCACCGGCTGCTCGCGCGAGAACCACCGCCCGGCGATGGCGACGAGGATCAGCGCGGCGGCGCCGGTGACCAGCGCGATCGGCACCTCGAAGCGGGCGGTGACGAAATAGGCGGCGAGCAGGACCCCGAGCAGCGGGAAGGCGGCGCGGAAGACGTGATGGTCGCGGATCGCACCCCGCGGCGGTTCGAGATCGTCGACCCTGTAGGTTTCCGGCACGTCGCGGCCGTAATAGGCCCACAGCACCAGCAGCGTCGCGGCCAGCGCGACGAAGTTCACCGGCACCATCACCGCGGCGTAGCGGTCGAAGCCGATGCCGAAATAATTCGCCGAGACGATGTTCACGAGGTTGGAGATGACCAGCGGCAGGCTGGTCGTGTCGGCGACGAAGCCGGTGCCGATGATGAAGGCGAAGGCCGCCTCCGGCCGGAAGTCGAGCCGCAGCAGGATGGCGAGCACGATCGGCGTGAGCAGCAGCGCCGCGCCGTCATTGGCGAACACCGCGGCGATCGCCGCGCCCAGCACGATGACCAGCGGGAACAGAAGCCGGCCCCGTCCGCCGCCCCAGCGGGCGACGTGCAGCGCCGCCCAGTGGAAGAAGCCGGCCTCGTCGAGGATCAGCGAGATGATGATCAGCGCGACGAAGGTGAAGGTCGCGTCCCAGACGATGTGCCAGACGATCTCGAGGTCGCCCAGATCCACCACCCCGAGCGCCAGCGCGACGGCGGCGCCGGCGAGCGCGCTCCAGCCGATTCCGAGCCCCTTGGGCTGCCAGATGACGAGGACGAGCGTGGCGATGAAGATCGCGAAGGCAAGCATGGGTGGGGATCCGGCCTAGATGGCGCGCTGGTTGACGCGAAGGGAGACGGCTTCGGCGGTTTCGACGCGCTCGGAATAGCGGTCGGTGAGATAGGCCGAACGCCCGCGGGTCAGGTGGGTGAACTTCACCAGCTCCTCGCAGACGTCGACGATGCGGTTGTAGTAGGGCGAGGGCCGCATCCGCCCGGCCTCGTCGAACTCGTTGAAGGCTTTCGCCACCGAGGACTGGTTGGGGATGGTGACCATCCGCATCCAGCGCCCCAGGATGCGCATCTGGTTGACCGCGTTGAAGCTCTGCGAGCCGCCGCTGACCTGCATGACGGCGAGCGTCTTGCCCTGGGTCGGGCGGACGCCGCCGAGCGACAGCGGCAGCCAGTCGATCTGTGCCTTCATGATCGCCGTCATCGCGCCGTGGCGCTCCGGACTCACCCAGACCATGGCCTCCGACCACATGGCGAGGTCGCGCAGCATCTTGACGCGCGGATGGTCGGGCTCGGCCCCGTCCGGCAGCGGCAGGTCGCGCGGATCGAAGGTCCTGACCTCGCAGCCGAACCAGCGCAGCAGCCGGCCGGCCTCCTCCGCGACGAGGCGCGAATAGGAGCGCTCGCGGATCGAGCCGTAGAGCACCAGCACCCGCGGCGGATGCGCCGGCGCGTCCGGCCCGGCCAGCGCCGCCTTATCGATGCGCCGCAGCTGCGCGATGTCGATGTTCGGCAGGTCGAAAGCGGTGGCGCCGCTGTCCGGCGGGGTGCCGGTCACGCCTCCCTCGTGACGATCTCGCCGTCTTCCTTGACGAAGCGCCCGATGGCGGGATGCGGCAGGATGTCGAGCACCTTCTCGGACGGGCGGCAGAGCCGCGCGCCCTTCTCCGTCACGACGATCGGCCGCTCGATCAGGATCGGATGCTCCATCATCGCCTGCAGCAGTTCCTCGTCGCTGAGCTTGGGATCGTCCAGGCCGAGCTCGGCATAGGGCGTGCCCTTCCGGCGCAGCAGGTCGCGCGGCTTCATCCCCAGGATGTCGAGCAGCTCGATCAGCGTCTCGCGGCTCGGCGGGTCCTTGAGATACTCGATCACCTCCGGCTCCTCGCCGGACTGGCGGATCATCGCCAGCGTGTTGCGCGAGGTGCCGCATTGCGGGTTGTGGTAGATCGTGACGGTCATGCTCGGCCTTTCATCACGCGGCGGTTTCCTGGCCGCTCGCGGCTTCGTTGCTGCTCCCGATCGCGTCCAGCCGGCGCTTCAGGCTGATCCGGTCGAGACTGGCCAGCGGCAGGCTCGCGAAGATCGAGATGCGGTTGCTGAGCATGCGGAACGTGTCGGCGAAGGCAAGCGCCCTTTCGCCCGGCGTCCCCTCCACCCGCGCCGGATCCGGCACGCCCCAATGCGCGGTCATCGGCTGGCCCGGCCAGACCGGACAGACTTCGCCCGCCGCGTCGTCGCAGACGGTGAAGACGAAGTCGAGCTTCGGCGCGCCGTCGCGGCCCTCGGCGAATTCCTCCCACGGCTTCGAGCGCAGGCCCGTGGTTGCAAAGCCGAGGCGGGACAGAAGGTCGAGGGTCATCGGATTGACCTCGCCGGACGGATCGCTGCCGGCGGAAAAGGCGCGGAAGCGGGCGGCGTGGTCGCGGTTCATGATGCTCTCGGCGATGATCGAACGCGCCGAGTTCCGGGTGCACAGGAACAACACGTTGAGCGGGCCGGCCTGGGTCGTCATCGGGTCTCCTCCGCCGCCTGGACGTCAAGTGATCTTTCGCCGGACCCGCCGTCCTCGCAGCCGCACGGATCGGCCGCGATGCCGCAGATTTCCGGGTGGCCCTCGCAGCAATCCTCGGCGAGGAACGCCAGCAGCCCGCGCATCGCCTCGAAATGCGCGGCGTAGCGGATACGGCGTCCCTCGCGCCACGACCGCACGAGGCCGGAGCGTTCGAGCGTGCTGAGGTGGAAGCTCATGCGGGTCGGCGCGATGGCGAGCCGCGTGGCGATCTCGCCGGACGGCACGCCGTTCGGCCCGGCCTTGACCAGCATCCGGAAGGCGTCGAGGCGGTCGGCGTGGGCGAGCGCGGCCAGGGTGACGACGGCGTTGTCTTCGATCATCCTGCAACCCTACAAGGATTTTTGCAGAATGCAAGACGCTGCGTCAGTGGACGCCGTCGTCGCGGATCTTCAGCATGTGCCCGCAGGCCTTGCAGTGGACGGCGTCGACGTCGTGGCGCTGCAGGCCGCAATCGGGGCAGGGGAACATCACCTTGTACGGCCGGAACACTGCCTGGGCGAGGCGCACGAACAGCGAGATGCCGATGATCATGATGACGATCGAGGTCAGCTTGCCCCAGGTCCCCGGCAGGGTGATGTCGCCGTAGCCGGTCGTCGTCACCGAGGCGACGGTGAAGTAGAAGGCGTCGATATAGCCTTCCAGGCCCGAGCCGTAGCGGAAGAAGGTCGTGTAGATGAAGCCGGTGGCGAGGAACAGGAAGGTCATCAGATTGACGATGGCCCGCCCCGGCGTCTCCCATTCCGGATGGCCCCACCGGCGCAGCGGCCGCCAGAGGGCGCCGCTCTGCGAGATCGACCACAGGCGGACGATCCGCAGGAAGCCGAAATTGACCAGCTCGTTCGGAAACAGCAGCGTCGCCAGGATCACCAGGTCGAGCAGCACGAAGGGCTGCCGGAGCCAGCGCAGCGGCTCGCGGGCGGCGAAGCAGCGGGCGGCGATGTCGAGTCCGAGGATCGCCGCCACCGAGTAGTCGATGACCAGGAACGTCGGCATCTCGCGCAGCACCGGACTGGCGATGAAGAACGCGATGATCACCAGGTCGACGATCAGCACCGCCACCTGGAATCGCAGCGCGTTCGGCCGATGCCCGTGGTAGAGCCGGCGCAGGTGGACGCGGGCGCGCGCGACGCGCGTGCGCAGTCGGCGTCGGTGCGTGCCGGGATGGGGGCGGAGGGATCGCTGCATGACGGCCGATGGTGCGAAGCGGGACGCTGAAGCGCGTGCCCGGATCGTCGGGGTCCTAGCGCAGGAAGCACGAGGAGTACAGAAATGACGCAGATGCCCCCGCGGCCGCGGATCGCCATCACCTACTGCACCCAGTGCCAGTGGCTGCTGCGCGCCGCCTGGATGGCGCAGGAACTGCTCTCGACCTTCGGCCCCGATCTCGGCGAGGTCGCGCTGGTGCCGGGCACCGGCGGCGTGTTCGAGATCCACTATGACGGCGAGACGATCTGGGAGCGCAAGGCCGACGGCGGCTTTCCCGAGGCGAAGATCCTCAAGCAGCGGGTGCGCGACCGGCTCGATCCGGGGCGCGATCTCGGCCACAGCGACCGCTAACCGGCAGCCGCCGGGCCGGTCAGCCGGCGTCGATGGTGACGAACCGCCGGTCGAAGGCGACATGGCCGGCAATCGCCGCGACGCCGTCCTTCGGGGTGTCGTAGGCCCACACGGCGTTGGCGGCGGCCTGGCCTTCGGCGGTGATCGACCAGTACCGGGCCTCGCCCTTGTAGGGGCAGGTCGTGTGCCGGTCGGTCTCCTGCAGCAAGGCCATCTCCACCCGGTCCTTCGGAATGTAGAAGACCGGGTCGTAGCCGCGTTCCCTGAGGATCAGGGCGTGGTCGGTGGCGGCGATGATCGCGTCGTGGAAGTTCACCACCACCGGACCGTCGTAAGGCTCGATGGTGATGCGCTCGCCGGTGTCGCTCGGGTCGGCTGTCATGTCATCCTCGGATCGTTGCTGTGGCTTCGCCTCGGGTACGCATCGCTGCCGCAACGGGTTCCCCGGCCGTCCGGCCGGGACCCGCAGCGGGACCGGAAGCATGGCTCCCGGCCCCGTCGGCGACGCGATCTACAGCGTCAGGGCCAAATGCGGCTGGCCGTTCGAGGTCTTCTCCGTGGTCGCGCCGGAGGCGTCGACGACCACCGTCACGCGGCGCCGGAACGCCGAAAAGCTCTCGAAGGCCACCACGTCGACGGGCTCGTCGAACTGGATCGTCGCCCGGTAGCGCCCGCCTTTCGGCAGCACCTGCAGGCCGATCAGCCGGCCGGTGAAGTCATGGCCGAGGTAGCGGCCGGCGACGGGGGCGCCGATCGTCAGGTCGGCGACGGTCGGGCCGCGCCCGGCCAGCGCGCTGAGCGTGTTCCAGTCGCGATAGCCGTGCTGGCGCGCCACCAGTTCGAGGGCGGCGCCATGGCTGAGCGTGTGGCCGCCATCGGCAAGGCCGGTACGCAGGCGCCGCGCCTGCGCCTTGAAGGCGGGAATGGTCGAAGTCATGCCGGTCATCTGCTGAACCTTTCGAGGTCGTCGCATGCGGCGTCGATGCTACGGGGGCTCGCGCTTGCCGGCCGGCCGCATGCCTCTCGATGGGACATCACGGATGACGGGGAAGGGAGTTCACCATGGCTTTCGCCCGCGAGCGGCAGGGTCCCTCGGCCCTTCGCCGAAATGGGGGTTCCTCGCCGCCGCGTCAATATCCGCCATATCGCCCGGTTCGCGGCGCTCTCCCCGGCGAGCGGCGTGTAGCCGAACCGGCCTGTGACGCGTAGAAAGCCGGGCAACACGATGCTTGCCGAAGGATCTCCCATGCGCGCCCAGCCCCCGGCCTCCCACTATGTCGACGGCCTCTATGTCGAGGACGGATCCGGCGAGCGCTTCGACAGCGTCTATCCGGCGACCGGCGAGACCATCGCCCGGCTGCACGCGGCGACGCCGGCGCTGATCGAGCAGGCGGTGGCGGCCGCCGAGCGCGGCCAGGCGGTGTGGGCGGCGATGACCGGCGCCGAGCGCGGCCGCATCCTGCGCCGCGCCGCCGCCATCATGCGCGACCGCAACCAGGCGCTGGCCGAGCTCGAGACGCTCGACACCGGCAAGGCACTCGCCGAGACGCTGGTGGCCGATGCCGCTTCGGGCGCCGACGCGCTGGAATATTTCGGCGCGCTCGCCGCCGACCTGCGCGGCGACTACATCGATCTCGGCGGCTCCTTCGCCTATACGCGGCACGAGCCGCTGGGGGTCTGCGCCGGCATCGGCGCCTGGAACTATCCGATCCAGATCGCCTCCTGGAAGGCCGCCCCGGCGCTCGCCTGCGGCAATGCGATGATCTTCAAGCCGTCGGAGACGACGCCGCTCACCGCGCTGAAGCTCGCCGAGATCCTCTCGGAGGCCGGGCTTCCCGCCGGCGTCTTCAACGTCGTCCAGGGCCTGGGGCCGGTCGGCGCGGCGCTCGCCTCCCATCCGCGGATCGCCAAGGTCTCGGTCACCGGCTCGGTGCCGACCGGCGCCCGAGTCATGCAGGCCGCCTCCGCCACCACCAAGCACGTGACGCTGGAACTCGGCGGCAAGTCGCCGATCCTCGTCTTCGCCGACGCCGATCTCGACGCGGCCGTCTCCGGCGCGATCCTCGGCAATTTCTACTCCACCGGCCAGATCTGCTCGAACGGCACGCGGGTCTTCGTCGAGCGCTCGGTGCGCGCCGCCTTCGTGGAGAGGCTGGTGGAGCGCACCCGCGCCATCGCCCTGGGCGACCCGATGAAGCTGACCACCGATCTCGGCCCGCTGGTCTCGAAGGCGCAGTACGACAAGGTGCTGTCCTATCTCGACATCGGCCGCGGCGAGGGCGCGACGGCCGCCTGCGGCGGCGGCGCCGCCACGGTCGAGGGCTTCGCCGAGGGCTGGTTCGTCGAGCCGACGGTGTTCACCGACGTCACCGACGGGATGCGCATCGCCGGCGAGGAGATCTTCGGCCCGGTGATGTGCGTCCTCGATTTCGACGACGAGGCCGAGGCGATCGCCCGGGCCAATGCCAGCGAGTTCGGCCTCGCCGCCGGCGTCTACACGCGCGACCTCCAGCGCGGCCACCGCGTGGTGGCAAAGCTGCAGGCCGGCACCTGCTGGATCAACGCCTACAACCTCACCCCGGTCGAGATGCCCTTCGGCGGCGTCAAGCGCTCCGGCATCGGCCGCGAGAACGGCCGCGAGGCGCTGGCGCATTACAGCCAGGTCAAGTCGGTCTATGTCGAGATGGGCACCAGCGAGGCGCCGTACTGATGAGCAAAGGCTCGGCGTGCCGGTCGGGCGACGCGCGCGGACGGCCGGGGCGTTGACTTTCCGCCCGCGAGCCTGTTCGGCTGCCCCGATGAACGGCGAAACCACCCCGATGCGGGCTGCATGTCCTCGATGACCCCCGACGAGGGGCGCGCCTTCCTCGTCGAGCGGCTGCGCGCCGTCGCCGACGGCGACCGCGAGGCGCTGCGGTCCGTCTACGACCGCACGGCGGCGAAGCTATTCGGCGTCTGCCTGCGTATCTTGGACAGCCGCGAAGAGGCGGAGGATGTGCTGCAGGACGTCTACCTGACGGTGTGGAACCGCGCCGACAGTTTCGACCCGGAGCGGGCGAGCCCGATTACCTGGCTGGCGACGATCGCGCGCAACCGCGCCATCGACCGCCGCCGCCAGATCGGCCCGCGCCTCCAGGACCGGCCGGTGGACGAGGCTGTGGACATCGCCGACGCGTCTCCCGACGCGCTGTCCCTGCTGCACCGTTCGGACGAGGCCCGCCGGCTGGCCGAATGCCTCGACGGGCTCGACGGGCGCACGCGCGGCGCGATCGTCACGGCCTTCTTCGGCGGCCATACCTATGACGAGCTGGCGGCGCGGGCGGGCATGCCGCTCGGCACGATGAAGAGCCTGATCCGGCGCGGATTGTTGCGATTGAAGGAGTGCCTGTCGTCATGAGCGACGCGGTCGATCACGGACGGGAGGATGCGCATCTGGCTGCCGAGTACGTGCTCGGCATGCTGAGTGGCGGCGAGCGCCGCTCGGTCGAGCGCCGTGCCCTGCGCGATCCCGCCTTCGCGGCCGTGCTCGCCGAATGGACCGCGCTGCTGGGGCCGATGGCCGAGGCCGTCGAGCCGGTCGTGCCGCCGCAGGACCTGTGGCCGCGCATCGAGGCGGACCTCGGACGGATGACCCGCCGCCCGGCGGAGCCTGCTGTCGCGGAGCGTCCGAAGGGCCGCCGCGTCGCCGCGATCTGGCAGTGGCTGGGCCTTGCCGGCATGGGGCTCGCCGTCGCCAGCCTCGCCGCCCTGGTCCTGGTTGCCGGCCGCGACCTCGCCCCGCCCGCCGACGGCATGATGACCGCGACCCTGTCCTCCGAGGACGGCACGCCGCTGGTCACCGTCGTCATCGACACGGCGACCTCGATGGCGACGCTGATCCCGATCGTCCATGCCGAGGAGCCCGGCCGGGTGCCGGAACTCTGGCTGGTGCCGCCGGGCGGCGCCGCGCCGAAATCACTCGGCCTGATCGACATGGCGCGGCCGCTGCACGTCGCCCTCGACGGCAACGGGCTCGCCATGCCCGACGCCGCGCTGGCGGTCTCGATGGAGCCGGAGGGCGGCTCGCCCACCGGCCTGCCCACCGGCCCGGTGGTGGCATCGGGGGCGCTGCACTCGATCTGACGCGGCCGGCCGGCCGGCGGCGCTGGCGCAAGCCCCGTCGATCGTCTACGCCCCTTGGCGATGAACAAGCTCTTCTCGGTCCTCTTCATCATCCTGATGGCGGTCCATCTCGTCCGCCCGCTCGGGCTGCCGGGGCTGCGCCGGCGCGGCGACTTCTGGAAGATCGCCCTGGTCGGGCTCTTCGTGTTCGGCGTCGTCGTGCTGATCCGGCCGGAATAGCAAGGCTTCCCTCCCGCCGCGTCGGGATTAGATGCTCTCCTGCGCCGTCCCGCCGGCGCGGGAGGACGGACATGGCAGACACCCATCCCCTCAGCCTGCACGTACCCGAGCCGGAGGTCCGGCCCGGCGGTCGGCCGGATTTTTCGGGCGTCAACATCCCGAAGGCCGGGTCAGTGCGGCGCCCGCCGGTCGACGTCGACCCCGCCGAGATCCGCGACCTCGCCTATTCGATCATTCGCGTCCTCAACCGCGCCGGCGAGGCGGTGGGCGAATGGGCCGGCACGCTCGACGACGAGGCGGTCCTAGCCGGCCTGAAGACGATGATGCGGGTGCGCGCCTTCGACCGGCGCATGCTGATGGCCCAGCGCCAGGGCAAGACCTCGTTCTACATGCAGTGCCTCGGCGAGGAGGCGATCGCCTGCGCCTTCCGCAAGGTGCTGGCGCCGGGCGACATGAACTTCCCGACCTACCGCCAGCAGGGGCTGCTGATCGCCGACGACTACCCGCTGGTCGACATGATGTGCCAGATCTATTCCAACCGCCGCGACCCGCTGAAGGGCCGGCAGCTGCCGATCATGTACTCCTCGAAGGAACACGGCTTCTTCTCGATATCGGGCAATCTGGCGACGCAGTTCGTGCAGGCCGTCGGCTGGGCCATGGCCTCGGCGATCAAGGGCGACACGAAGATCGCCGCCGCCTGGATCGGCGACGGCTCGACGGCCGAGAGCGACTTCCACTCCGCCCTGGTCTTCGCCTCGACCTACAAGGCGCCCGTGGTCCTCAACATCGTCAACAACCAGTGGGCGATCTCCACCTTCCAGGGCATCGCGCGCGGCGGATCCGGCACCTTCGCGGCGCGCGGGCTCGGCTTCGGCATTCCCTCGCTGCGGGTCGACGGCAACGACTACCTCGCCGTCCACGCCGCGGCGCAATGGGCGGTGGAGCGGGCCCGCCGCAATCTCGGCCCGACGCTGATCGAGTGGGTCACCTACCGCGCCGCGGCGCATTCGACCTCGGACGACCCCTCCGCCTACCGCCCGAAGGAGGAATCCGACGCCTGGCCGCTCGGCGACCCGGTCAAGCGGCTCAAGAACCACCTCATCCTCGCCGGCGCCTGGAGCGAGGAGCGCCATGTCCAGGCCGAGGCCGAGATCGACGCCGAGGTACTGGCAGCGCAGCGCGAGGCGGAAACCCACGGCACGCTGCACACCGGCCCCAAGCCCTCGGTGCGCGACATGTTCGAAGACGTCTACGAGACCATGCCGCCGCATCTGCGGCGCCAGCGCCAGCAGGCGGGGTACTGACGATGGCAACGATCCCCGCCGGCGTCGCCCGGTCACGCGGCAGAGGGCACTGACGCCATGCCGCGCATGACGATGATCGAGGCGATCCGGGATGCCCATGCGGTGGCGATGGAGGCCGACCCCAACGTCGTCGTCTATGGCGAGGACGTCGGCTATTTCGGCGGCGTGTTCCGTTGCACCGCCGGCCTACAGGAGCGCTTCGGCCGCAACCGCTGCTTCGACGCGCCGATCAACGAGAGCGGCATCGTCGGCACCGCCATCGGCATGGCCGCCTACGGCCTGCGGCCGGTGGTCGAGATGCAGTTCGCCGACTACGTCTACCCCGCCTACGACCAGATCGTCTCGGAGGCCGCGCGCCTGCGCTACCGCTCCGCCGCCGACTTCACCGCCCCGCTGGTGGTGCGCATGCCGACCGGCGGCGGCATCTTCGGCGGCCAGACCCATTCCCAGTCGCCGGAAGCGCTGTTTGCCCATGTCGCCGGGCTGAAGACCGTCGTGCCCTCCAATCCCTACGACGCCAAGGGCCTGCTGATCGCCGCGATCGAGGACAACGATCCGGTGATCTTCCTGGAGCCGAAGCGCCTCTATAACGGACCCTTCGACGGCCATCACGACCGGCCGGTGACGCCGTGGTCGAAGCACGCGCTGGGCGAGGTGCCGGAGGGCCGCTACGTCGTGCCGCTCGGCCAGGGAATCGTGCGGCGCGCCGGCGAGGCGGTCACCGTTCTCGCCTACGGCACCATGGTGCATGTCGCCGAGGCGGCCGCCGCGATGGTGGCGGTCGACGCCGAGATCATCGACCTCAGGACCCTGGTGCCGCTCGATCTCGAGCTGATCGAGGCCTCGGTGAGGAAGACCGGGCGCTGCGTCGTCGTCCACGAGGCGACGCTCACCGCCGGCTTCGGCGCCGAGCTCTGCGCGCTGGTCGAGGAGACCTGCTTCTACCACCTGGAGGCGCCGATCCGGCGCGTCGCCGGCTGGGACACGCCCTATCCGCACGCCCAGGAGTGGGACTATTTTCCGGGCCCCGCGCGCGTCGGCGCGGCGCTCAAGCAGGCGATGGAGGCCTGAGCATGGGCAGCGTCACCATCAAGCTGCCGGACGTGGGCGAGGGCGTCGCCGAGGCCGAGCTGGTCGAATGGCACGTCGCGGTCGGCGACGTCGTGCGCGAGGACACCGTGCTGGCGGCGGTGATGACCGACAAGGCGACGGTGGACATTCCGGCGCCCGTCGACGGCACGGTGGAGTGGCTGGGCGGCGAGATCGGCGAGACCATCGCTGTCGGCGCGCCGCTGGTCCGGCTGGCGGTCGCCGGCGGGGAGGCCGACGCGGTCGTCGCGGCTGCCCCGGCGCCGCACGCCGAACCGCAGGCTCCGGAACTTGAGCCGGAGGCGGAAGATCGCGCAGAGACGCGCGACGCTGCCCCGCAAGCCGCGCCGGAACCGCGACCCGCCCCGGCACGATCGGGCGCTGCGCGGCTCGACCCCGGCGTGCCGCGCAAGCCCGGCGAGCGGCCGCTCGCCTCGCCGTCCGTGCGGCGACGCGCCATGGATGCGGGGGTCGACCTGCGCCGCGTGCCGGGCAGCGGTCCGGCCGGGCGAATCGGCCATGACGATCTCGACGCCTATCTCGCCGGCGGCGCCGCCACCGCCGGTCCCGGCCGCCTCGTCGCCGATAATTCCGTCTCGGAGGTGAAGATCGTCGGGCTGCGGCGCAAGATCGCCGAGAAGATGGCGCTCGCCACGCGCCGCATCGCCCACATCACCTATGTCGAGGAGATCGACGTCGAGGCGCTGGAGGAACTGCGCGCCGCCCTCAACCGCGACCGCCGCGACGACCGGCCGAAACTGACGCTGCTGCCCTTCCTGATGCGCGCGATGGTCATCGCGATCCGCGACCAGCCGCTGATGAACGC
Organism: Aurantimonas sp. HBX-1; assembly: GCF_021391535.1. Classification (GTDB taxonomy): domain Bacteria; phylum Pseudomonadota; class Alphaproteobacteria; order Rhizobiales; family Rhizobiaceae; genus Aurantimonas. The sequence goes on along the minus strand of NZ_CP090066.1, from coordinate 3,794,319 downwards.
CCATTACGACGACGAGGCGAATGTCCTGCGCCAGCACGGCGGCGTCCATGTCGGCGTCGCGGCGCAGACCGGCGGCGGCCTCGTCGTGCCGGTGGTGCGCCACGCCGAGGCGCGCGACGTCTGGGGCTGCGCCGAGGAGGTGGCGCGGCTGTCGGAGATGGCGAAGACCGGCCGGGCGAAGCGCGAGGAACTGTCGGGATCGACGATCACCATCACCTCGCTGGGCGCGCTGGGCGGCATCGTCACGACGCCGGTGATCAACCATCCGGAGGTCGCCATCGTCGGGGTCAACAAGATCGAGACGCGGCCGGTCTGGGACGGTGCGCGCTTCGTGCCGCGGCGGCGGATGAACCTTTCCTCGAGCTTCGACCACCGGGTCGTCGACGGCTACGACGCGGCGGTCTTCGTCCAGCGCATCAAGGCGCTCCTGGAAACCCCGGCGATGATCTTCGCCGAGAGCTGAGGCGCCGCCATGGCCGACATGACCTGCCAGCTTCTCGTCATCGGCGCCGGTCCCGGCGGCTACGTCGCGGCGATCCGCGCCGGCCAGCTCGGGGTCGACACGGTGATCGTCGACGACCGCAAGCCGGGCGGCACCTGCCTGAACATCGGCTGCATCCCCTCCAAGGCGCTGATCCACGCCGCCGACGAGTATTTCCTGCTGCGCGAGGCCGCCGGCGGCCGGGCGATCCCGGGCGTCACCGCCGGCACGCCGGCGCTCGACTGGCCGCGCGTCGTCGACTGGAAGGACGGGATCGTCAACCGCCTGAACAACGGCGTCACCGGCCTGCTGAAGCGGGCCCGGGTGAAGCTGGTCGCCGGCCGCGCCCGCTTCCTCGACGGCAAGACCGTCGAGGTCGACGGCGAGACCGGCACCCAGCGCATCACGGCGGAATCGGTCGTCATCGCCACCGGCTCGGTGCCGGTCGAGCTGCCGATGCTGCCCTTCGGCGGCAAGGTGATCTCCTCGGAGGCGGCGCTGAGCCTCGATGCGCCGCCGGCGCGGCTCGCGGTGGTCGGTGGCGGCTATATCGGCGTCGAGCTCGGCACCGCTTTCGCCAAGGCGGGCTCCGCCGTCACCATCGTCGAGGCGATGGACCGCATCCTGCCGCTCTACGACGCCGAGCTGGTGCGGCCAGTCCTTGCCCGGCTGGAGACGCTCGGCGTCGAGATCCTCACCGGCGCCAGGGCCAAGGGCCTCGCCGGGGAGGGCCGCGACCTCGTGGTGGAGACGCAAGATGGCGGCGAACGCCGCATCGGCGCCGACACGATCCTCGTCACCGTCGGGCGGCGCCCGCTCACCGAGGGCTGGGGGCGCGAGGAGCTCGTGCTCGACATGGACGGCGCCTTCGTCAGGGTCGACGAGCAATGCCGGACGGCGATGCGCGGCGTCTATGCGATCGGCGATCTCGTCGGCGAGCCGATGCTCGCCCACAAGGCGATGGCGCAGGGCGAGATGGTGGCCGAGATCGTCGCCGGCGAGCGCCGCGCCTTCGACAAGCGGGCGATCCCGGCGGTCTGCTTCACCGATCCCGAGATCGTCAGCGTCGGCCTCTCGCCGGAGGCGGCGAAGGCGCAGGGGCTGGCGGTCAAGCTCGGCAGCTTTCCCTTCCAGGCCAACGGAAGGGCGATGACGCTGCACCGCGAGGACGGCTTCGTGCGGGTCGTGGCGCGCGCCGACGACCATCTGGTGCTCGGCATCCAGGCGGTCGGGGCAGGCGTCGCCGAGCTCGCCGCGGCGTTCTCGCTGGCGTTGGAGATGGGCGCCTGCCTCGAGGACGTCGCCGGCACCGTCCACGCCCACCCGACCCAGGGCGAGGCGTTCCAGGAGGCGGCGATGCGGGCGCTCGGCCACGCCCTGCACGTCTGAGCGGCTGCCCGGCGCCGCGGCATTTGTCTCCCGCTGCCGGCTGGTGTAGGAACCGCCGTTGCGGGGGACTTCGACGCGGGATCAGGACATTACATGGATCGCATTCGCATTCGCGGCGGCAACGAGCTGAACGGGACGATCCCGATTTCCGGCGCCAAGAACGCCACCTTGCCGCTGATGATCGCCGCGCTGCTGACCGACGACACGCTGACGCTCGAGAACGTGCCGCATCTGGCCGATGTCGAGCAGCTGATCCGCATCCTTGCCAATCACGGAGTCGACTACGCGGTCGCCGGCAAGCGCCTGCACCAGGATCCGGGCCTCGGCCGGACCATCCATTTCAACGCCCGCACCATCGTCGACACGACCGCCCCCTACGAGCTGGTCTCGAAGATGCGGGCGAGCTTCTGGGTCATCGGGCCTCTGTTGGCCCGCATGCACCGCGCCAAGGTCTCGCTGCCCGGCGGCTGCGCCATCGGCACGCGGCCGGTCGACCTGTTCATCGACGGGCTCCGGGCGCTCGGCGCGACGATCGACATCGACGCCGGCTATGCCGTCGCCGAGGCCAAGGGCGGCCTCGTCGGCAACCGCTTCGTTTTCCCCAAAGTCTCGGTCGGCGCCACCCACGTGATGCTGATGGCGGCCTCGCTGGCCAAGGGCGAGACCCTGCTCGAGAACGCCGCGCGCGAGCCGGAGATCGTCGACCTCGCCAAGTGCCTCAACGCGATGGGCGCCAAGATCTCCGGCGCCGGCACCTCGACCATCACCATCCAGGGCGTCGCGGCCCTCTCCGGGGCGCGCCATCCGGTGCTGCCGGACCGTATCGAGACCGGCACCTACGCCATGGCGGTGGCGATGACCGGCGGCGACGTCACGCTGACCGGCACCAGCGCCGCGCTGCTCCAGTCCGCCGTCGGCACGCTGCGCGACGCCGGCGTGACGGTCGAGAGCGTCGAGAACGGCATCAGGGTCTACCGCAATGGCGGCGGCATCTCGCCGGTCGACGTGGTGACCGACCCCTATCCCGGCTTCCCGACCGACCTGCAGGCGCAGTTCATGGCGCTGATGACCCGCTCCAGCGGCGTCTCGCACATCACCGAGACGATTTTCGAGAACCGCTTCATGCACGTGCAGGAACTGGCGCGGCTGGGTGCCCGCATCTCGCTGTCCGGCCAGGTGGCGACGATCGAGGGCGTCGAGCGGCTCCGCGGCGCGCCGGTGATGGCCACCGACCTGCGCGCCTCGGTCTCGCTGGTGATCGCCGGCCTCGTTGCCGAGGGCGAGACGACGGTCAACCGCGTCTACCATCTCGACCGGGGCTTCGAGCGCCTGGAGGAGAAGCTCGGCAATTGCGGGGCGGACATCGTCCGCATCAGCGGTTGATCCCTGCGCGCCGGCCCAGGCGGCACAATATCGACGGTGGCTTGCTTTTTCGGCCGTTTCCTCCGATCTAGGGCCCCGATTTCCGTTTCGTCGCCGCTTTCGCTGCGACAGTCGTGCGTGGCGCCGATACGCCGCGCGCCAAACAACTTTCAAGGCATGTCCCGATGGCAAAAGAAGAAGTTCTGGAATTTCCGGGGGTGGTGACCGAACTGCTGCCCAACGCGACCTTCCGGATCAAGCTCGAGAACGATCACGAGATCATCGCCCATACGGCCGGCCGCATGCGCAAGAACCGCATCCGCGTGCTGACGGGCGACAAGGTGCTGGTCGAGATGACCCCGTACGACCTGACCAAGGGTCGCATCACCTATCGCTTCAAGTAAGCCCGAGAACGGGGACGGATCGATGCCAGCGCGCCCCCTTCTGGTGCTCGCCTCCGGTTCGCCCCGGCGGCTGCAGCTGCTGAATCAGGCCGGAATCGAGCCGGACCGCCTGCTGCCGGCCGATCTCGACGAGACGCCGCAGCGCAACGAGCATCCGCGCTCGCTGGCCAAGCGGCTCTCCCGGGCCAAGGCCGAGTCGGCGATCGCGACGCTCGCCGAGATGGATCTCGGCCCCGCCTTCGTGCTGTCGGCCGACACGGTCGTCTCCGTCGGCCGCCAGGTCATGCCGAAGGCCGAGCTGATCGAGGATGCGCTGACCAATCTGCGCACCCTCTCCGGCCGCACGCATCGCGTCTATACCGGCGTCAGCCTGGTCGGGCCGAAGGGCGCGCTGCGCCAGCGGCTGATCGAGACGCGCGTGCGCTTCAAGCGCCTGTCGCGCGAGGACATCGACAGCTATCTCGGCTCAGGCGAATGGCGCGGCAAGGCCGGCGGCTATGCCATCCAGGGCCTCGCCGGCAGCTTCGTCGTGCGGCTCGTCGGCTCCTACACCAATGTCGTCGGCCTGCCGCTCTACGAGACGCTCGCGCTGCTGGCGGGCGAGGGCTACGACATCCACGGACGGTGGAAGGCCGCAACGGTCCAGACGGAGGACGCATGAGCGGCGGCCCGGCGACGGTCACGCCGCTGCGTCCGCGCCGGCAGTGTCCCGAATGCCGGCGGCCGTCGGACCGGGAGAACTACCCGTTCTGCTCGGCGCGCTGCAAGGCGGTCGACCTCAACCGCTGGCTGACCGGCGCCTACGTCATCCCCGGCACGGAAGAGCAGCCGTCGGACCCGGAGACGGGCGAGCCCAAGTGAATGGCCGCCGGCCTGCAACGGCCGGCAGACGCTGCGCGAGGGATCAGAGGCCGGGATCGGCCTGCTGCGATCCGCCATCGCTCTCGTCGGTGGATGCCTCGATCTCGCCGCCGCGCAGTTCGCGCACGAAGCGCTCTACCTGCCGGTCGGAGCTGTTGCGGCTACTGGCGATGCCGAGGGCGCGAAGCGCATCCTCCACCTCGCTGGCGAGTTCCTTGTCGTCATCGTTGGACACGGGCATCCGACCTTGCGGTGAGAGACAAGTCATCCCTCACCGTAGCGGGATTTCGCCGCCGGACTATCAAGTGCTTTAACCCGTTGAAAATTCCGCGTGAGCAACCAGCGGGAGGAATCCCCGCGTCCTGCCGGCGCCCGCTACTTCGCGACGGCGCCCACCACCACCTCGGACGCCACGCCGATATCCAGCCATCGGCCGGGATCGCTCCCGCTCTGGCGCTTGACGAAGCGGTAGGGCGTGTCCGTCCAGGCGACGACCCGCCAGTTCAGATTGTCGAGGATGAAGTCGCCGCGGTCGGTGCGCAGCGTCAGCACCGCATGCCCTTCGCCGCTGCGCTTGCGCACGACGGTCAGGAGAAGATTGGCGAGGTCGATTCCCATCTCGTGCAACGCGCGCCGCTTGAGCAGGGCGAAGTCCTCGCAGTCGCCGGCATCGGTCGGGTAGGTCCAGCGCTCCTCCGTGCCGTAGAGCTCCGCGTCGGAGCGCGGCTCGATCCGGGCGTTGATCCTCGTGTTGACCTCGGCGACGGCGAGGATGAGGTCGTGATCCAGCTTGAGCGGCGTCACCAGGCCGCGCGATTCCAGCGGACGGCACTCCGCCGCGTTTTCCAGGCAGAAGAGGTGGTGGCCGATCGGCTGCGTCGTCGCCCGGCCGACCGGCATGTGTCCGGGGCCCGGGTCGGCTGCCGCGGGCCCCGCAAGCAGTAAAAGGCAAAGCGATAGCGTGGCGCCGAATGCGCAGAGTCTCGACATTCGCACCCCCAAGAGCGAACGATGGCTGGCCTGATCGAGGGATGTTCGGTGCAACGCACAATGCTGTCAACGCACCCTGTGTGTCAGTCGCGTGACAGGCGGCAGCTTCGTACAAGCTTGGGCAGACTAAAGCCCTCCCTGACCCTGTGGCAAAGGACTTACGGACCGGTCGTCAGCCGTCTAACTTGTGGAAATTGAATGGTTTCGAGGCACGGTCGGGGAGAAGGTGACAATTTCATCACATTCTCCGAAATCTGTGGAGGCAGAAGCAACGAGCCTGTTGATCACGCCGTACCCGCGTCCCGGGCTGCCGCGACGAGATCGAGCGCCGCCCGTTCGATCAGCTGCAGGTCGCGCGGTCGCGACAGGCGGTGGTCACCGTCCCGGACGAGGGTCACCACCACGCCGTCGGAAGGCAGGTGGCTGACCAGGTCGAGCGCGTGCTGGAAGGGCACGTCGGGGTCGGCCATGCCCTGGATGATGGTCACCGGGCAGCCGGTCTCGATGGGCCCCTCCATGACGAGATTGGCGGCGCCGTCGGCAAACAGCGCCTGCGTGTAGATCGTCGGCGCGTCGGAATAGGCCGAGGGCTCCGACAGGAAGCCGTTATCGACGAGTTCCTGCCGCTGCGCCGGCGTCAGTTGCGGCTCCATCAGGCGCCGGGTGAAGTCGGGCGCCGGCGCCAGCAGCAGCAGGCCGACGATCGGCGTGCCGCCGCGCGCGGCGCGTGCCCGCTGCACGAGGCGCAGTGCGATCCAGGCGCCCATCGACGAGCCGACGAGGATCGCCGGCTTGTCCACCGCAGCGGCGAGGACCGCGGCGGCTTCCTCCACCCATCGGCTGATCGTGCCGTCCTCGAATCTGCCGCCGGATTCGCCGTGTCCGGAATAGTCGAGGCGGCAGGAGGCGAGGCCGTTCTCGGCCGCGAGCCGGCAGAGGTGCTCGGCCTTGGTGCCGCGCATGTCCGAGCGGTAGCCGCCCAGCCAGACCAGGGCGGGGCCCTCGCCGTCGCGGCTCTCGTAGGCTATGCGGCGGGCAGCCTCGCCGGATCCGACGACGAGGGAGCCGGAAATCTCGGGGGCGGTGTCCATCGGCGTGCTCCTTGGTGATGGAGCGCGTTTAGCCGCGTCCGACGTGCAGCGATAGCCCTTCGGCGCGGCGCCCTTGCGGCACCGCCGTGGCGTCCGTCGATTGCCTGACCCAGCGGCAGATTGACGGCGGTCCTCTTGTCCCGGGGAGGGGTCGGGTACATTTTGTGCCGGCGCGGCGTGCCAAACGGCTCTGCCGATGCTATAGAAATTGCCCGCGTGGAGGCACCGCTCCCTGCTGGCCGCCCTGAGCTCCTTGAGGAGCCGGTGGCCCTTGCGTGCCCTTCCGCCCGTCAAGCGTCGTCAACAACTGGAGTCAACGACCATTCGCAGACCATTTCGTGCCCCACCGGCCCAAAAGGAAGGACCGCGCTCCAACAAGGAGATCCGCGTTCCGATGATTCAGCTGATCGACGTCGAGGGCGTGAACCTCGGTCAGATCGCTACCCAGGAAGCCCTGTCGATGGCAGAGGAGGCGGGCCTCGATCTCGTGGAGATCGTCCCCACCGCCAACCCGCCGGTCTGCAAGATTCTCGATCTCGGCAAGCTCAAATACGAGAACCAGAAGAAGTCCGCCGAGGCGCGCAAGCGCCAGAAGACCATCGAGGTCAAAGAGATCAAGATGCGTCCGAACATCGACGAGCATGATTACGAGACCAAGATGAAGGCCGTCCGCCGGTTCTTCGACGATGGCGACAAGGTCAAGGTGACGCTGCGCTTCCGTGGCCGCGAGATGGCGCACCAGGAACTCGGCATGCGGCTGCTCAACCGGGTCCGCGAGGAGACGGCGGAGATCTCCAAGGTCGAGGCCGAGCCGAAGCTCGAAGGCCGTCAGATGATGATGGTCCTCGCGCCGCGCGGCTGATACCGGCGCGGCGCTCCTGCGGGAGACGCCGCGTTTGACCCTGGCGCTGCTGCTCGCGATTGCGGGCGCCGGGATCGGGCGATCTTCGCCGAAGCCATGTCCGTCTGCCGATTGCGGCGGTTCGCGCGCAGCGTCCGGCTGACATCGAGCCGACGACTGCCACGCCCCGTTCATGTCGCGCCGGGCCGCTCAGGCGCGGCAGAGGCCCGTCTGCAAGGCCTCGGGTCGCGGCATTTCCGGCGTCAGGCAGGCAATGGTGGAGGCCAGCGGGCTGGCCTGCTCCGCCACGCCGGGCTGTTCGGCTTCGATGACGGCAAGCAGCCGGGCGGCGACGCGCGGCGCGGCATCGGGCGCGTCCCCGAAGGGCGGGCTCCGATCCAGCCGGTAAAGCCGCATCAGCAGCCGTTGCGGACCGCGAAGCGCCGCGAAGACAAGGCTCTCCCCGGCACTGCCGCCCTGCAGGATCCGCCCCGCCGCATCGAGCATACGCTCGGCGTCGGCTTTCACCGCCGGTTGAACCACGCCTGCCACAGGCGGGAGGAAGAATCGGCGATCGGCCAGGAGATCGTCTGTCGCGACGTTCGCGGCCTGGATGCGCAGGCGGGACGACAGCAGCGCAACGCCGGCCAGAAGCCGGTCCCAGCCTGCCTCCAGCGTGGGGCGGTCGAGGCGGCCGCCCTGCGTGAGGATTCGGGTCGCGCGATAGCTGAGGATCAGGTCGTCGCGGAGCCGCTTCAGCAGCGTCGCGATCGCCGCGTCATATCGGGGGCCGAGCCGGGTCGGGAAACGGACGGCAAGCAGAACGGCTTCTCCGCGCTCCACCTCCAGCACCAGGCCGGCGCCATCCTGGGCCGATCCGGGCTGCGGGGCGCCGGTAGGGCCCAGCCGAATAATCGCGCCGGCCGCGACCATACCGCTATCGACGCGAAAAACGGCCGCTTCCGGGGGCGAAGACATGCCGACAGCCATCCGCTGCCGGGGTGGGGTCGAGACCACTGGCGGAATCGGCTGCACCGCAATCCGCTCCACCCCTACCGATGCCAGCGGGAAGAATTCTTCGATGCAACGCAGCACTAGCGGCCAGGATGACGGAAGGATGGATGCAAGAACGACGCGCTCTCGAACATAATCGAGGCGACCAGGAAAATTAATGAGCACCATTGCTTATCATTCCTATGCCCTGACCACATGATCCCACCTGATATCGATGCTGGCAAGCTACGCGCGGCCGGAATCTCGATAATATTTGTCGCTGCAAGCACCGCCGCTGGCACGGGATGACGGATACTTGTTCGCCTGGCGACGAAGCCGGTCTCGCCGGGCCTTGCGCCGGGGCCGTGTCCCGCCTATAAGCGCACCGTCGAAACGGAACCGGCCGGCAGGGCATGCCGTGGCGGTTCATAATGCTTTCGCGACCCTTCCGACTCTATGACGGAACGAGCCGGGCCGGCCCCAGGGCAGCCCGACATGGTCGCGATCCCCACACGATGGAGAGCAAAATGCCCAAGATGAAGACCAAGGCGAGCGCCAAGAAGCGCTTCCGGATGACGGCCAGCGGCCTTGTCAAGGCAGGTCATGCCGGCAAGCGTCACGGCATGATCAAGCGTTCCAGAGACTTCATTCGCGATGCACGCGGCACGAAGATCCTGTCGAAGCCCGACGAGCGGATCGTCAAGATCTACATGCCCTACAACCGCTGAGCGGCGTGGGTAACGAACGAATTTCAGGAGCGACATCATGGCACGAGTGAAACGGGGCGTAACGTCCCACGCCAAGCACAAGAAGGTGCTGAAGCAGGCGAAGGGCTTCTACGGCCGCCGCAAGAACACCATCCGCGCGGCGAAGGCCGCCGTCGACCGCTCGAAGCAGTATGCGACGCGCGATCGCCGGGTGAAGAAGCGGAACTTCCGCGCCCTCTGGATCCAGCGCATCAACGCCGCCGTCCGCGAGCATGGCCTGACCTATGGCCGCTTCATCGACGGTCTGGCGAAGGCCGGGATCGAGGTCGACCGCAAGGTGATGTCCGACATCGCCATCCACGAGCCGGAAGCGTTCGCGGTGCTGGTCGAGCAGGCCAAGGCGGCTCTCGCCTATCTGAAGGATTCCGAGTTCGAGGGCGCCTATGAGCGCGCCGTCGGCGAGAAGCGCGCGGCCTGACACCGTCGGCCGCTTGATCTCGAAGGCCCGCGCCGGCACACCGCCGCGCGGGCCTTTTCGTGTTCGGCGCCGGCGACCGGCGCATCCCGGCGGGCGCGTGCCGCCGCCGGACGACAGCATGAGCAGGGAGTGACAGGGTGAGCGACATCGACGCACTCGAGACACGGCTGACCGCCGCGATCGCCGATGCCCCGGACGAGGCGGCGCTGGAGGCCGTGCGCGTCGCCGCGCTCGGCAAGAAGGGCGAGTTGTCCGAGCTGCTGAAGGGTCTCGGCCGCATGAGCCCCGACGAGCGGCGCGAGGCCGGCCCGGTGCTCAACGGCCTCAGGGACCGGGTCGCCGAGCGCATCTCGGCCAAGCGCGAGGCGCTGGCGGAGGTTGCCATCACCGCCCGCCTCGCCGCCGAGACCGTCGACGTCTCGCTCCCCGTTCGCCCCAGCCCGGCGTCGCGCGGCCGCATCCACCCGATCAGCCAGGTGATCGACGAGATCACCGCGATCTTCGCCGACATGGGCTTCGCCATCGCCGAAGGTCCGGACATCGAGACGGACTACTACAATTTCACCGCGCTGAATTTCCCCGAAGGCCATCCGGCGCGCGAGATGCACGACACGTTCTTCCTGAAGGCGGACGCCAAGGGCGAGCGCAAGGTGCTGCGCACCCACACCTCGCCGGTGCAGATCCGCACCATGGAGGCGCAGAAGCCGCCGATCCGCATCGTCATTCCCGGCAAGACCTACCGGCAGGATTCCGACGCCACCCATTCGCCGATGTTCCACCAGCTCGAGGGCCTGGTCGTCGACCGGACCGCCAACGTCGCCAACATGAAGTGGGTGCTGGAGGAGTTCTGCAAGGCGTTCTTCGAGGTGCCGTCGCTGAACATGCGGTTCCGTCCGTCCTTCTTCCCCTTCACCGAGCCCTCGCTCGAAGTCGACATCCAGTGCGACCGCTCCAACCCGGGCGAGGTCCGCTTCGGCCAGGGCAGCGACTGGATGGAGATCCTCGGCTGCGGCATGGTGCATCCGAACGTGCTGCGCCATGGCGGGCTTGATCCGGACGAGTATCAGGGCTTCGCCTGGGGCATGGGCATCGACCGCATCGCCATGCTGAAATACGGCATGCCCGACCTGCGCGCCTTCTTCGACGCCGACGTCCGCTGGCTGCAGCATTACGGCTTCCGCCCGCTCGACATGCCGACCCTGTTCGGGGGGTTGTCGAGCTAGAGGCCATCGGATGATCTCGGGCCGTTGACTGTGGAAGCACGGTTCCGGCCTGCTATTCAGAACCCGCAAGGATTGAACGCCATGTCGCCCCGCCTGTTCGTGATCGAGATCATCGCCGTGGTCGCCGGTGCCATCATCGGCACGCTGGTCGTCGACATCCTCAGCTTCGTGTTCGCCGAGAACGCCGCCTTCACCATGCTGGCCTCGCTCGGGCGGCTGCTAGTCGCGCTGGTGACGGTCGGGCTGTTCGCCTTCTACTATTCCTCGATGCCGCCGACGCCGGCGGCGCTCGCCTCCTTCTTCACCGGCGTCGGGCTGCCGGCCGTGATCGAGAAGTTCGGCTTCGACACGGTGTTCTCCTGGGGAACCATCCTGTTCCTCTATGCGGTCTTCGCGCTCGTGGCGCTGTTCACCTACCGCTTCGTCCATGCCAACGGCACGGTGCGCAAGGTGGCCGCCGACGTCGCCGGCCGGGACGGAAGCGCGTCCTGACATCCCGCGAGGGCCGCCGCGATTGACGCGGCTGCCCGGCACGGCCTACGAAACCGCCGACCCGACCCGCTGCCCGTACGGCATCGCCGTCGCCCGAGACCGTTACGCCCCGCCGGCAGGGCGTTTCCGCCGCAACAAGATCGAGCCCGATGAAATTCACGCTTTCCTGGCTGAAGAGCCATCTCGACACCGACGCCACGCTGGCCGAGATCTGCGAGCGCCTGACGATGATCGGGCTCGAGGTGGAAGCCGTCGACGATCGTGCCGTCTTCGCGCCGTTCCACATCGCCCGCGTGCTGACCGCCGAGAAGCATCCCGACGCCGACAAGCTGCGGGTGCTGACGGTCGATGCGGGTCCCGCGGTCAACGACGGCAAGCCGGTGCAGGTGGTCTGCGGCGCGCCCAACGCCCGCGCCGGCCTGGTCGGCGTGCTGGCGCTGCCGGGCACCTACGTGCCGGGCATCGACACGACGCTGTCGGTCGGCCGCATCCGCGGCGTCGAATCGCACGGCATGATGGTCTCCGAGCGCGAGCTGCAGCTCTCCGACGCGCATGAGGGGATCATCGACCTGCCGGAAGACGCGCCGGTCGGCACGCGCTTTGCCGACTATGCCGATCTCGCCGACCCGGTGATCGAGATCAACCTGACGCCCAACCGCCCGGACGCGACCGGCGTCGCCGGCATCGCGCGCGATCTCGCCGCCTCCGGCATGGGCACGCTCCTCACCGCGGCGCCGGCCCGGATCGAGGGCGAGGGCGCCTGCCCCGTCTCCGTGCGCGTCGAGAGCCCGACCTGCACCGGCTTTGCCCTGCGGCGCGTCTCCGGCGTCAGCAATGGCGCCTCGCCGGCCTGGATGCAGAAGCGGCTGCGCGCCATCGGCCTTCGCCCGATCAACGCGCTGGTCGACATCACCAACTACGTCACCTTCGACCGCGGCCGGCCGCTGCACGTCTTCGACGCCGCCAAGGTTTCGGGCGACCTCGTCGTGCGCGGCGCGAGGGCCGGCGAGGAGGTGCTGGCACTGGACGGGCGGACCTACACGCTCGCCGAGGGCATGTGCGTCATCGCCGACGACAACGGCGTCGAGTCCATCGCCGGCATCATGGGCGGCGAGCATTCCGGCTGCGACGAGACGACCACCGACGTGCTGATCGAATCGGCCCTCTGGGAGCCGCTCGACATCGCCCGCACCGGCCGGGCGCTCGGCATCGTCACCGACGCCCGCTACCGCTTCGAGCGCGGCGTCGACCCGGCCTTCATGGAGCCGGGCCTCGATCTCGCGACCGCTTTGGTGCTCGAGCTCTGCGGCGGCACGCCGTCGCAGCGCCGCGTCGTCGCCGGGCGGCCGGCCGAGGCGCCGCCGATAACGCTGCCCTTCACCGAGGTCGAGCGCCTGACCGGCCTCGCGGTCGAGACCGACCGGCAGGTGGAAATCCTCGAACGCCTCGGCTTTGCCGTCCGCCCGGCCGGCGCCTCGGCCGAGGTCACGCCGCCGAGCTGGCGCCCGGACATCGACGGCAAGGCCGATCTCGTCGAAGAGGTGATGCGCCTTGTCGGCGTCGACCGCATCGCGCCGCAGCCGCTGCCGGCGGCGGCGACCGTCAACGGCCGCATCCTGACCCTGCCGCAGATCCGCGACCGCGCCGCGCGCCGGGCGCTGGCCGCGCGTGGCATGGTCGAGACGGTCTCCTACAGCTTCATCCCGGCGGACCACGCCGAGGCCTTCGGCGGTGGCACCGAGGCGCTGAAGCTGGAGAACCCGATCGCCGCCGACATGTCGGACATGCGGCCGTCGCTGCTGCCGGGCCTGATCGCTGCCGCCGGCCGCAACGCCGCGCGCGGGCAGGGCGACACGGCGCTGTTCGAGGTCGCCGGCATCTATCTCAGCGACCAGCCGGACGGGCAGAAGCGCGTCGCGGGCGGCGTGCGGCGCGGCACCGCGGGGCTGGCCGGCGCCGGCCGCGCCTGGGACGGCACCGCCGCCAGCGTCTCGGTCTTCGACGCCAAGGCCGACGCCATCGCCGCCCTGGAGGCGGCCGGGGCGCCGGTCGACCGGCTGATGATCGAGGCGCCGGCCAGCCCCTGGTACCATCCCGGCCGTTCGGGGCGGATCAAGCTCGGGCCGAAGGTGGTGCTGGCGGAGTTCGGCGAACTGCACCCGCAGACGCTGAAGCGGCTCGACGTGGCCGGCCCGGCCTGCGGCTTCGAGGTGTTTCTCGACGCCATTCCGGAGCCGAAGGCCAAGCCGACGCGCACCAAGCCGATCCTCACTCTGTCGCCGTTCCAGCCGGTGCGCCGCGACTTCGCCTTCGTCGTCGACGAGGCCGTCGCGGCCCTGAAGATCGTCCGCGCCGCCGAGGGCGCCGACAGGAAGCTGGTCGGCGAGGTGCGGGTGTTCGACGTCTTCACCGGCGCCGCGCTCGGCGAGGGCAAGAAGTCCGTCGCCATCGAGGTGACGCTCAACCCGCTCGACCGCACGCTCACCGAGGAAGACCTCGAGACGGTGTCGCGCAGCATCGTCGCGCAGGTCGAGAAGGCCACCGGCGGCACGCTGCGGGCCTGACGGCGATCGCCGAGGCCGTCGGCGACCGGGCGCGTCGGGGCCGGGCATCGAAAAGTCGTCATCCTCGGGCCCCGTCCCGAGGATCCAGGGCGGCGGGCGTGTTGTTTCATCGGCGGGCGATCGGGCTGCGTGGGCCTTCCGCAGTTCGTCATGCCCGGGAGTCTGGATCCTCGGGACGGGGCCCGAGGATGACGACCGCGGGCCGGGGAGAGCTAGGGCATGTCGCCCGTCTCTTCGGCAATGTGCCGCGCTGCGTGCCGTCGCCCCGCCCATCCGTCGCTCCGCCCGTCAGCCTCCGTCCATCACTCCCGCCGCGCCAGCCAGACCTTGTGGATCGCGGCATGGGGCTCGTCGAAGTCGCTGGAGAGCACCGACATGCCGTTCGCGCCGAGCAGCTCCCGATAGGCCTGGTCGCTGAAGCTCGCATAGGCGAAGGGCGTGCCGAACATCGTGTCGCGGATCGCCGAGTGGCCCGGGCCGCTGGTGAACAGCAGCAGGCCACCCGGCCGCAGCCAGGCGGCAAAGCGCGCCATCATGCGCTGCTGCTCGCCGTGCGACAGATGGAAGAAACTGTCCCAGGCGATGATCGCGGCGAAGTCGGTATCGGGCTCGTAGGCGAGCATGTCGCAGCGGATCGTCGCGATGCCGGGATGCCGGCGGCGGAAATGCCGAAGCATGGCGGCCGAGCCGTCGAGCGCGGTGATCGCCAACCCCGCCTCCACCAGCGAGGCGACGCCGGCGTGCCCGGTGCCGCAGCCGCAGTCGAGCACCCGGTCGCCGGGCGCCAGCCGGCCGGCGAGCTCGGCAAAATACCGCAGCTCCCAGCGCTTCACCCGGCGTGCCGCCTCGAACCTGTCGGCGATCACGTCGTAGGCGGCGACGGCCGGGTGCCTGAGGTCGAAACTCCTGCCCGAAGACATCGCCCGCGCGCTCATGCAGCGACGGGCAGGCGTTCGCCCGCCATGCGGTAGGAGATCGCCTCGGCGAGGTGGATGCGCCGCACCGGTCCGTCGCCGTCGAGATCGGCGAGGGTGCGCGCCACCTTGAGGATGCGGTGATAGGCGCGGGCGGAGAACTTCATCTGCTCGGCCGCCTCGCGCAGCAGCCGCAGCCCGTCGGCGTCGGGTTCGGCGACGGTCTCGACCAAAGCGGCGGCGCAATGGGCGTTGAGCGTCTCGGCCGGCAGGCCGAGGCCGCCATAGCGCTCGGCCTGGAGCGCCCGGGCCGCGGCGACCCGCGCCGCCACCGTCTCCGACGTCTCGGCCGGCTGCCGGCGGATCAGGTCCGACGCGGTCACCGCCGGCACGTCGACCCTGAGGTCGATGCGGTCGAGCAGCGGCCCCGAGAGGCGGGCCTGGTACTCGGCGGCGCAGCGCGGGCCGCGGGCGCAGCTGCGCCCCGGCTCGCCCGCCATGCCGCAGCGGCAGGGGTTCATCGCCGCGACGAGCTGGAACTTGGCGGGATAGGTGACGCGGTGGTTGGCCCGGGCGATGACGCTTTCGCCGCTCTCCAGCGGCTGGCGCAGCGAATCCAGCGTCACCGGGGAGAACTCCGGCAGCTCGTCGAGGAAGAGGACGCCTCGATGCGCCAGCGACACCTCGCCCGGCCGGGCCCTGAGGCCGCCGCCGACCATCGCCGCCATCGAGGCCGAGTGATGCGGTGCCCGGAACGGCCGGCGGTCCGACAGCTTGCCGCCCGAGAGCTCGCCGGCGATCGAGGCGACCATCGACACTTCCAGGAGCTCCCGCGGCGCCAGTGCCGGCAGCACCGACGGCAGGCGCTGCGCCAGCATCGACTTGCCGGAGCCGGGCGGCCCGACCATCAGGAGGTTGTGGCCGCCGGCAGCGGCGATCTCCAGCGCGCGCTTGGCGACGGTCTGGCCCTTGATCTCGGCGAGGTCCGGCAGGTTGGCCGGCGCGGCGCGGATCGACGGTTCGGGCCGGGCGATCAGCTGGGTGCCGCGGAAATGGTTGGCGAGCTGGATCAGGCTGCGCGCTGCGACGATGTCCATGTCGCCGCTCGCCCAGGCGGCCTCGGCGCCGCATTCGGCCGGGCAGATCAGCCCGAGCCCGAGCGCGTTGGCGCCGATCGCCGCCGGCAGCACGCCGGCCACCGCCGTGGTCATGCCGTCGAGGGAGAGTTCGCCGAGCACCAGATAGCCGGCCAGCGCGTCGGACGGGATCGCGCCGAGCGCCGCCATCAGGCCGAGCGCGATCGGCAGATCGTAGTGGCTGCCCTCCTTGGGCAGGTCCGCCGGGGCGAGGTTGACCGTCACCTTCTTCGGCGGCATCGACAGGCCGGAGGCGTGCAGCGCAGCCTGCACCCGCTCGCGGCTTTCGGCGACCGCCTTGTCGGGCAGGCCGACGATCTGGATGCCCACCTTGCCGGGGGCGACCATCACCTGCACGTCCACGGGAACCGCATCGACCCCCTGGAAAGCCACGGTCCTGACGCGCGAGACCATGCCGACACTCCCTGCCTGCCCGCTGCCCGGCAGCGGAACACCCGTCCACGTGCCTCTAGGTAAGCACGATATCAGGAATGAAACAAGAACAGGAGCGGAACAAATCCACGACGAATCGCGGTTGCCGATTCGGCGCGGCCAGAGATGAAGATTTTATTGAAGATTGGAGCGGTTCACGAAGGCGGCGAACGCGAAACGGCGCGGGCGTCGCCGCCCGCGCCGTCGATCTCAGGAGCCGATGTCAGTCGACGCGGTAGAGCGGGACCACCGGCTCGGCGGCGACGGGGCCGCGGTAATCACGGCGATCGGCGCGGTCGCCGCGACGGTCACGGCGGTCGTCGCGACGATCCTCGCGGAATTCCCGGCGATCGTCCCGGCGCTCCTCGCGGAAGTCGCGGCGGTCCTCGCGCCGGTCTTCCCGGAAGTCGCGGCGGTCATGCCGGCGCTCGGCCCGGCGCGGGCCGCGGTCGTCGAAGCGGTCGCGGTCGCGGTAGAAGGAGCGGCCGCGATAGTGGTTGTCCCAGTAGCTGCCGACCGAGAAGCTGATCACCGGCGCCCGGATGCGCTCGACATAGCGCGGGCCGGTGTAGCGGCGCTCGCCGGCGTCGGCGAGATAGTTCGACGACATCCAGCCGCGCTGGCCGTCATAGCCGACGTCGCACCAGGAGCGGGTGTCGAGGCAGCCGAAGACGCGGACGCGCTCGCCGGCGCCGACGACGTTGACGGCGGGGTAGGCCGTCGACGGCCCGGCGCGCAGGTTGACGTCGGTGACGGCGATGGCGCGCGACTGGGCCTGGGCCTGCGCAGGGATGGTGAAGGCGCCCGCCAGAGCCAGCGCGGCGAAGAGCAACTTGGTCATTTCGTGCTTTCCTCGAAATCGCCCGGAACCCGTCCGGTGTCTGGAAGCACTAAGCCATATGGAACCCGTACGGTTCCGGAACGCGGCTGTTAGCTGGGGTTCAGCTTTCCGCCAGATCTCAGCGCCGGGCCTCGATCGCGTCCCACAGCAGCGCCGCGATGTCCGGGCCGCCGAAGCGCTTGATCTCGCGGATGCCGGTGGGCGAGGTGACGTTGATCTCGGTGAGATAGTCGCCGATCACGTCGATGCCGACGAAGATCAGGCCGCGCTCCTTCAGCGCCGGGCCGATGCGCCGGCAGATCTCGCGCTCGCGCTCGGTCAGTTCCGTCGCCTCGGCGCGGCCGCCGACATGCATGTTGGAGCGCGCGTCGGTCTCGGAGGGGACGCGGTTGATCGCGCCGGCATATTCGCCGTCGATCAGGATGATGCGCTTGTCGCCCTTGCGCACGTCCTCGAGATAGCGCTGCACGATGAACGGCTCGCGGAACAGCAGGCCGAAGGTCTCGAGGAACGAGGTGAGGTTGCGGTCGCCGCGGGTGATGTGGAAGACGCCGGCGCCGCCATTGCCGTAGAGCGGCTTCAGCACGATCTCGCCGAACTCCGCCCTAAATGCCGCGACTTCCTCGGGATCCTTGGTGATCAGCGTCTCCGGCATCAGGTCGGCGAACTCGGTGACGAAGATCTTCTCCGGCGCGTTGCGGACCGAGGCGGGGTCGTTGACCACCAGCGTCTTGGGGTGGATGCGGTCGAGAATGTGCGTCGAGGTGATGTAGGCCATGTCGAAGGGCGGGTCCTGGCGCAGCAGCACGACGTCCATGCTGGCGAGGTCGATCTTCTCGGTGGGCCCGAGGGTGAAGTGGTTGCCCTCTTCCTCGCGCACTTCCAGCGCTTCGCCGCGGGCCGTGGCGCGTCCGTCGCGCAGCGACAGCCTGTCGGGCGTGTAGTGGAACAGCGTGTGCCCGCGCCGCTGCGCCTCGAGGCACAGCGCGAAGGTGGAGTCGCCCTTGATCGAGATCGAGGAGACATGGTCCATCTGGACGGCGACGTTGAGCGCCATGGCGGCTGTCCTTGACTGGGGAGGGGGCGGTCGTGCCGCTGTGGTAGCGCCGTCTCGCCGTTCAGGCAACGGCGATGGCGGCAGGGTCAGGTGCCGGGGGCGGCGAGCCAGTGCCGGCCGGTGGTCTCCAGCCCGAAGAAGCGCGGCGTGCGGGCGAAGGTGGCAAGCCCCGCCAGCGCCGCCAGCGGCTCGGTCACCACGTAGAGCGGAATGTCGCGCAGCAGCGCGCTGTGCGGCGCCTTGTCCTCGAAGGCGGCGCGGAACTCGTCCGCCTTGAGGATCGGGATGATGCGCTGGAAGATGCCGCCGCCGATGAACACGCCGCCCCGTGCCATGAAGATCAGCGCGATGTCGCCGGCGACCCGGCCGAGATAGGTGGCGAACAGGTCGACCGCCTCGCCGGCCGCCGCGTCGCGGCGGTTGACCGCCGCGTCGGTGATCTCTGCGGGCGTCGCGAGCTGCGGGTCGGTGCCGTTCACCGCCGCGATCGCCTGGTAGAGATTGACCAGGCCGCGCCCGCACAGGATCTGCTCCGCCGAGACCCGCCCCTCGATGGTCTTCAGATGCGGCCAGATGGAGAGGTCCCGCGGCGTGCGGGGGCCGAGGTCGATGTGGCCGCCCTCGCCGGCGACCGGGATCCACATGCCGCGCGCCCGCACCAGGCCGGCGACGCCGAGGCCGGTGCCGGGCCCGAGCACGGCGCGGCTGGCGCCCTCGTGGACGGTGCCGCCGCCGATCTGGGTCCGGGCGGTGGCCGGCAGCGAGGAGATCGCCAGAGCCTGCGCCTCGAAATCGTTGAGCACGATGATCTCGCCGAGCCCGAGGCCGGCCAGCATCTGGCGCGGGCGGACCACCCAGGGGCAGTTGGTGAGGTCGATCTCGTCGCCGTCGACCGGGCCAGCGACGGCGAGCACCGCCGATTGCGGCTGGATCGAGGTCTTGTCCAGCACGCTCGCCTGGATCGCCTCGTCGATGGTCTCGAAGTCGGCGGTCTGGACGACCGGAAACATCTTCGGCTCGGCATAGGCGTCGACGAGAATGGCGAACCGGGCGTTGGTGCCGCCGATATCGCCGATCAGGATCGGAAAATTCAGGGCGTCGTTGCCGCCGCGTCGCTCCGCCATTGCTGCCCGCCTGTCTGGGTTGGGAGTAGGCCCGTCCATAGCGCTTCCCGAAGCGCGACGCAAAATTTCCACGGGTCGGAAGAATTCGGGCGCCGGACCGACGGGGCGCGCGGGAGCGGCGCCGCGCCCGGTTGCTGCCGGGCCGGCGGCTGGCGTCAGTCTGGCTGCCCGCGCGCGGAGCAGCGGATCGCCGAGGGCACGCCCTCGGAAGAATGTAAATTGCGGCACGCCCCCGGCGATCCGCGCGATGTCTTTGCGGTTCCGAATGAGCGCTTCCCCGCCGTGATGCGACGCCACCGCGCCGCGGGCAGGGAGCGCTGGCGGCCGGCTCTTCCCGGGTGTCCCCGGTCAAGCGGACCGATCCGCAGCCTCCTCGTGGTGGGAGACGGTCCGGCGGCGCCTCGAAACCGTCCGGGCCGGGCGCGCCTCCGGAAGGCGCGTCCGTCGCGGACACCGCTCGCCGCCCCGGCCGATCCCGGCGATCGTCCGTGCCCGCCTGGGCGGCGATGGGGAGAGTATGGGGGCGGCGGGGAGGGGCGGGGATTACTGCGTGTCGAGGGTTTTCGAGAGGGGCCTTTCCGGGTGCCTATCGGTAGGGCCGACAGGGCGTGGACCCCCCTCTGTCCTGCCGGACATCTCCCCCACAAGGGGGGAGATCGGCCGACACGGTCGGCGCGCCCGATCGCCGACGGTCGTGCGATCGGCGGAGTCCGCGACTACTGTATAGGGCGGCTGGTGGGGATCGGCACCGAGGCGATCGGGGCGTAGGAGAGGACGGCGGGGATGGCGTCGCGGGGCGCGGCCGCCATGACCGGATTACCGGAGCCGGTGGCCGGCGCGTTCAGCACGACGCGGCACTGGTTCGGCAGGTCGGCGAGCCGCAGCGGCGGCTTCGGCTTGCCCGGCTTGGCGTTGGGCGGCGGCGGCTTCAGCGCCACGTTGAACCACCAGCCGAGCTCGTCGCAGCCGTCGCCGCTGCCGGTCGAGGCCTGCGGGGTGCAGCCGTCCGATCCCGGCTGGCAGCGCAGGCGGATGTGGAAATGCTCGTGGTGGCCGTAGATCGGCCGCACCTTGTTGAGCCAGGCGCGGTCGCGGCCGGCCGTCTCGCAGAGCTTCTTCTTGATGCCCGGATGGACGAAGACGCGCTGTACCTCGCGGCTTTCGGCGGCGAGGCGGATGAGGTCGCGGTAGTTGTCGGTCCAGATACGGTCGTCGACGGTGAGCGTGCCCTCCCGCAGCACCGAGCGGAAGGGAAAATCCTCGCGCGCCTCGCGAGTCAGCCGCTGCGCCGGCATCGGCTGCAGCCAGATGTCGGCGTCGAGGCCGATCTGGTGGGAGGCGTGGCCGTAGGGCAGCGGGCCGCCGCGGGCCTGCGAGATGTCGCCGACCAGCAGCCCCGGCCAGATGCCGCGCCGGGCGGCTTCTTCCGACAGCTGCTGGAGGAAGGCGATGGTCGTCGGATGGCCGAAGCGGCGCTGACGCGACAGCCGCATCGCCTGCCAGTGCGGCCCGTCCGGCGCGAGCTCCGCGGCGCCGGCGAGGCAGCCCTTGGAGTAGAAGCCGATGCTTTCCGGGGCCAGCGCGGCCGGACTGGTCCGGGCGGCGAACAGCTCCTTGGCCGGCGGCTCGGCTTCAGCGGCGCCGGCGCCGACGACGAGTGCCAGCAGCGCGGCGGCGATCCGCCCGGCCATTCGTCCTGTCGCCATCATCTGCGGTCTTCCCTGTCGGTCTCTCGCGGCGAGGCTAGCGTCGGCGCATGGTCCGAGCCTTGCGGGCCTTGCCGGGTTCTCTCCCGGCCGCGTCGCCGCAGCCGGGTGCCGACCCTGCCGGCGCGATGAGCCGATTTGAAGGCAGGCTCAGCGGGAAACGTCGACCCAGTCGCCGGTGCGGCCGGCCTCGAACAGGGCGTCGATGGCGGCCTGGTTGCGGCGGCTGGATGCCAGCGGGAACAGCTCGGCCTCGCGCCCCCGCACCTTGTCGGCGAAGGCCTCGACCTGCAGCCGGTACTGGTTGACGCCGGGAAAGCGGAAGATCTCCGCCTTGCGGCGCGGCCGGTCGTGCAGCGTGACGCTGTCGGCGTCGTAGAGGCCGGCATTGAACGGCGCGGCCATCTCGATAACGCCGTCCTCGCCGTGGAAGACCATGATCTGGCGATGCGCGAGGCCCGTGCCGAGCGTGAGGCTCATGGAAAAGTCGCCGAAATCCACCGTGCCGGTGACGAAGCTGTCGGTGCCGAATTCCGGATCGATGCCGATCGTGGCGCGCACCCGCTCGGGCTCGAGGCCGGTGGCAAAGCGCGCCGTGACCAGCGGATAGACGCCGATGTCGCGCAGCGCGCCGCCGCCGAGCTCCGGCCGGTTGCGCATGTTGGCGGGATCGACATTGTGGTAGCTGAACGTCGCCTCGACGTGCCGCAGCCGCCCGACGGCGCCGGCCGCGAGCAGGTCGCGCACCGTCAGCCACTGCGGGTGGTAGGTGACCATGAAGGCCTCGGCGACGACGACGCCGGCGGCCTCGGCGGCTGCCTCGATCTCGGCGATCTCGCCGGCATTCATCCCCATCGGCTTCTCGCACAGCACGTGCTTGCCGGCGGCGATCGCCTTCAGCGTCCATTCGGCATGCTGGGCGGTGGGCAGCGGGATGTAGACCGCCTCGACGTCGGGCGAGGCGAGCAGCGCCTCGTAGCTGCCCAGCGCCTGGCGGATGCCGTAGGTCGCCGCGACCTCGAAGGCGCGCTCGCCGTCGCGGCTGGCGATGGCGGCGAGCGAGCCGTTGCGCGACTCGGCGATGGCCGGGATCAGGCGCTCGCGCCCGATCTTGGCGGTGGAGAGGATTCCCCAGTTCAGCATCTCGATCCCCGGAAGAGTGAGTACCCGCCGCCGGTCGCGGCGGCGGGACGGAAACTGGGGCGGCAGATGCCGCGCGGCGAGTCTCAGCCTTGGAGCAGGGCCGCCACCTCCGGCAGGCGCACCAGCGGGGTCTGCGGGCGCGGGCCGATCTGGCCGATGATGTGGCCGGCCGCCGCGACGCCGAGCTGGGCGCTCTTCTCGTGATCGAGGCCCGACGTGTAGCCGCGCAGGAAGCCGCTGGCGAAGATGTCGCCGGCGCCGGTCGTGTCCACCACCTGGTCGACGGCGGTCGCCGGCACCGCGATGCGGGTGTCGCCGTCGATGACGATGCAGCCCTTTTCGCTGCGGGTGACGATGGCGAAGCCCTTGACGTCCTTCGCCAGGAGGTCGAGCGCCGGCTCCAGCGTCTCGGTCTCGTAGAGCGACATCGCCTCGCTCTCGTTGGCGAAGACGATGTCGACCGTGCCCGAGCGCATCAGTTCCAGGAACTCGTCACGGTAGCGGTGGACGCAGAAGGAATCCGACAGGGTCATCGCGACTTCCCGGCCGTTGGCATGGGCGATGCCGGCGGCCTCGACGATCGCCTGCTTGGCGCGCGGCGGATCCCAGAGATAGCCTTCGAAATAGGTGACCTTGGCGGCGGCGACGACGGCGGGGTCGATGTCCTCCGGGCCGAGCTCGACGCAGGCGCCGAGATAGGTGTTCATCGAGCGCTCGCCGTCCGGGGTGACGAGGATCATCGAGCGCGCCGTCGGCGGGTGGCCCTCCAGCGGGGTGGTGGCGAAGTGGACGCCGAGCGAGCGGATGTCGTGCTTGAAGATGTCGCCGAGCTGGTCGTTGCTGACCTTGCCGAAATAGGCGCCGGTGCCGCCGAGGCTGACGAGGCCGGCGATGGTGTTGCCGGCGCTGCCGCCGGAAGTCTCGATGGCCGGGCCCATGGCGCCGTAGAGATGCTCGGCTCTTGCCGCGTCGATCAGCGTCATGCCGCCCTTCTGGATGCCCTCGCGTTCGAGAAATTCGTCGTCGGTGCGGGAGATGATGTCGACGATGGCATTGCCGATCGTCAGCACGTCGTATTCGGCCATGATCCGTTCCGTTGCTGGTGAATTGCCGCCCTTCTAGAGGCTGCGGCGGCGCATGGCCAGCGCCGGAAGCCGCGGAGGCCGCGGCGTTGCGGGCGCAGGGCGGGGCGCCTATCTGCCCCGGGACGCCAGGAGAGCCCGATGATCCTCACTTCCGCCGCCCTCGCCTTCCGCGACATCTTCTCCGCCCCGTTCCGCGCGGCGCTGTGGAAGACGCTGGGCCTTGCCGCCGTCGTGCTGATCGCCCTGTGGTTCGGCGTCGGCTGGCTGTTCGAATGGCTGGCGCTGCCGTTCCTGGCCAATCTCTTCCCCGACGCGCCCGCCTGGGTCGACCAGGCCGGCACGCTCGCCGGCTGGGCCGCGGGGCTGGCGCTGGCGGTGCTGCTCGCCTTCCTGATCGGCCCGGTCAGCGCGGTGATCGCCAGCCTGTTCCTCGACGACGTAGCGGAAGTGGTCGAGCGCGACAGCTATCCGGAGGCGCCGCAGGGCGAGGCGATGGCCATCCTGCCGGGCCTCGTCCTGTCGATAAAGTTCTTCGGCGTGGTGATCCTCGGCAACCTGCTCGCCTTCGCCCTGCTGCTGGTGCCGGGCGTCAACATCGCCGCCTTCTTCCTGGTCAACGGCTACCTTCTGGGGCGGGAATATTTCGAGTTCGCGGCGCTGCGATACCGGTCCGAGGCCGACGCCAAGGCGCTCAGGAGCCGCTACGGCACGACGGTGTTCTTCGCCGGCCTCGTCATCGCCGGCTTCCTCGCCGTGCCGCTGCTCAACCTTCTGACGCCGCTCTTCGCCGCGGCGCTGATGGTGCATCTCCACCAGCGCGTCGCCAGGAAGGAGGGCGGGCTGATCGGCAGGGCGCCCGCGGCGCCGCTTGTGGCGCGGGAAGACCTCGACGGCGGCAGGGGGCCGGTCCGTTAGGAGCCAGGGCCGGGCCGGAGCGCTCGGCGTCTTCGGCGCCCGGCGGGCCGCTCCCGACGGTCAGCCGCCGCCGGCCGCGAAGATCGCGGCGAGGTCGGCTTCGCTCAGGCGGCGGATGGCGCCGGGGGCGAGGTCGGCGGGCAGCGACAGGCCGCCGATGGATTCGCGGTGCAGCGTCTCGACATGGTTGCCGGCGGCGGCGAACATCCGGCGCACCTGATGGTAGCGGCCCTCGTGCACCGTGAGCAGCGCCTCCTGCGGCCCGACGACTTCCAGTTCCGCCGGGGCGAGCGGCTTGTCCTCGCCGTCCAGCATCAGCGTGCCGGCGGCGAAGAGCTCCGCCTCGCCGCCGGTCATCGGCCGGGCGAGGCCGACGCGGTAGCGCTTGGCGACGTGGCGCTTCGGCGAGATGATCCGGTGCAGCAGCGCGCCGTCGTCGGTCATCAGCAGGAGGCCCGAGGTCTCCTTGTCGAGCCGGCCGACCGTCGAGATGGCCGGGTCGCGCCGGCGCCAGCGCTCGGGCAGGAGGTCGTACACCAGCGGCCCCGCCTCCTTGCGCGAGCAGGTGACGCCGAGCGGCTTGTTCAGCATCAGCGCGAAGCCCGGCAGCGGATCGAGCGCCTCGCCGTCGACCACCAGCCGGGTCTCGAGGTCGGGCGTCAGCGCGATCCGCCTGTCGGCGGCGGTGAGCGCGGCGCCGTCGAGGGTTATGTGGCCGTTCTTCGCCAGCGCCTGGATCTCGCGGCGCGAGGCGTAGCCCATGTTGGCGATGAGCCGGTCGAGCCGCGCGGTCGGCACCTTCACTTGTGGGCCTCGAAGATCTTGTAGCCGGAGACGTCCACGACGGTCTTCACGCTCTTGAACTTCGCCCGCAGCACCGCCTCGTAGGGCATGTGCCGGTTGGCGACGAGATGCAGCGAACCGCCGCGGCGCAGCATGCGGGCGGCGGCGGCGATGAAGGCCTGGCCGAGGCCGCGATCCTCGATCCCCTCGGCGTGGAAGGGCGGGTTTGAGACGACGAAGTCGAGATCGGAAAGCGCCGTCTCGCGGGCATCGGCCCAGAGGAACTGCGCCCGCGCGTCGGCGACATTCGCCTTTGCGGCTTCCACGGCGCGGCGGTCGATCTCGACCAGCGTCAGTTCCGTGACGGACGGGGCGGCGAGCACCGCTCTGGCGATGATGCCGAGCCCGGCGCCGAGATCGGCGCCGCGGCCCGCAAGCTTCGGCAGATGGGCGAGCAGCAGCGACGTTCCCGGATCGACGCGGTTCCACGAGAAGATCCCCGGCTGCGAGACGAGCCCCTCGACCATGACCGGCCCGCCTTCCGCGATCGCCGCGTCGAGCCCGGTCGGCGCGTCCGGCCGAGCGACGGTGCAGATGCGCTGGCGGGCCTTAGAGCGCTCGGCGACGCTGCAGCCGAAGGCTTCGAGCTCGCCGCGCAGGCGCTGGCCGCCCTTGTCGTTGGCCGCCAGCACCGTCAGCGCGCCGCCGGGGGCGAGCGCCCTCAGCGCCTGCGCCAGGACGAAGCGCCGCTCGATCGAGCCGGGCGGGGCGGCGACGACGATCGCCTCCAGCGCGGCATCCGGCAGCGCCTCCAGCGCCTCGGCACCGGGCCGCAGCGGCGACAGCTGCACGGCGCCCTCGGGCACCTCCACGAGATCAACGGGCGGCGCGCCATAGACGGCGCTGCTTGGGGCGGGGGCGTTCATCGCCGGGGCATAGCAGGTTAGGCGGCGGGGGCGGAAGGGTGGGTGTGGGCGAGGTTCTGCCGAACTTTTATGTTGAGCTCGCTCTGTAATGCAGCCGCCGGCCAGAGCCGGCGGCTGCCAGTGGTTACCACCCCTGTTCGGTCGGCATGACGAACAGTTCGGCCACATCCATGCGCGCGGGGGATCTCAGCGCAAAGAGGATCGTGTCGGCAATGTCCTCGCCCTCCAGGAAGGTCATCGTGGCCGCCAGATCGTCCATCTGCTGGCGGTAGTTGGCGTCGGTGATGTGGTCGTAGAGCTCCGAACGGACCGCGCCCGGCTGGATGCAGGTGACGCGGACGTTGTGCTTCGGCCCGATTTCCATTCTCAGCCCATCGGAAAACGCCGTGACCGCCGCCTTGGTCGCGCAATAGACCGTCAGGCCCTTGAACACCTTGCGTCCAGCGATCGACGACATGTTGAAGATGTGGCCCGATTGCTGCGCGATCATCTGGGGCAGGACGGCGGCCACGGCGTTGAGGACGCCGGAGACGTTCACATCCACCATGCGGCGCCACTCGTCGACCTTGAAGCTGTCGACATCCGAGAGCGGCATGAGGCCCGCGTTGTTGACCAGGATGTCGATCCGGCCGAATTGCGCGACGAGTGCGTCGGCCGCCGCCTGGCAGGAGGCGGGATCGGTGACGTCGCATTCCAGCGCCACGGCCTGACCGCCGGCGGCGGTGATTTCCTCGACCAGAGCGTCGAGCCGCTGGCGGCGCCGCGCCGCCAGTCCGACGGCGATGCCCTCTGCGGCGAGTTTGCGCGCGGTTGCAGCGCCGATGCCACTGGATGCGCCCGTGACGAGGGCGACCTTGCCTTTGATATCCATGATCTTCTCCTTTTTATCGTCCACCGGGATCGGTTCGGACGTCGAAGGAGAAGCTAGCGACACTGCCCTGTCGCTTCGCCCGCGGCCTTGCTAAGACTATCGCGATCTTGCGCGAAACTGCGCCCGGTGGATGACTGCCCCCGTGGCGCGGGTCCGGCCAAGCCGGAAAATGGTTGTCCCCGTCGCCGAAAGGCCCTCTGCACCCATGCCCGACCGGCGTCGATCATCCCTGCACTCGGCCAGCCACTCCCTGGAGCAGCACATTCGCGGTCACAAGGTCGCGCAGAGTGCCGGCAGGGCCTGGGAGGACGTCGAGGCCCAGATATTCCGCCGCGCCCGGCACGAAGACGAGGTGCTGGTGCCGGCCGTGGCCGAACCGTTGCTCGTCTGGGTCATATCGGGTGACGCCAGGATAGAGGAGCGCGATCTCGACGGCGAATGGCACGGCGGCGTGGTCGGGCCGGGTTCGTTCTATCTGACCCAGGCGGACGCGCCGTACCTGATGCGCTGGCAGGCAGGGCCGGAGGACCCGTTCGAGGTGATGCACCTGTATCTCGGGTCGGATCTCGTGAACCGCGCCGCCCTGTCTTTGGACCTCCGGCCGTCCCGGCTCCGGATGCGCGAAGTGTCGGGCGGCCGGGACGCCCTCGTGTCCGGTATCCTGGCGGGTCTCGTCAACGAACTGCGGGCCTCGCATCCGGCCAGCCCTCTGTTCGTGAAAGGGCTTCTCGACAGCCTGACCGTGCACCTTCTGCGCCATTACCGCGCGACGAGCGCAGCCACCGAGAGAAGGACGGCTCAACTTCCGAACTGGAAGCTGCAAAGGGCGGTCGATCACATGGAAGCGCATCTGGCGGCGCCGTTCGATCTCGATCAGCTGTCGGGTCTGTGCCTGATGAGCCGCTTCCACTTCAGCCGGGCGTTCCGCAACACGATGGGACAAAGCCCGTCGCGCTGGTTCGTCCTTCGCCGGGTCGAGCGCGCGAAGGCCCTGCTGCGGGACACCGACGAACCGGTCATCAACGTCGCCATGACCGTGGGCTACGAAAGCCCCAGCCACTTCGCGATGGTCTTTCGGCGGGAAACCGGCCTCAGCCCCAGACAGTACCGCACGCTTCGCGCGGTGTCCGCCGCAGAGCGGCCGACGGAAGGAAGCTTCCGCAGCTGACTGCTGCGACGGATATCATCCGAAGCAGCGAGTGACAGGTCCGACTTGAGCGGTTTCCTTTTAGTAGCGACGGACAAAGATTGGTCGAGGGCCGGACCGCCGGTTTCGTCGTCCGCGAGGCCCGATGCTGCCATTCTGTCGAGGCTTACCGCGCCTCGGTCCTGCCATCTCGACCTAATCGAGGTCGATAACCGTCGACGCCTCGAACGTCTGCATCCGCTTGGCGCCGCTGACGACGCCTTGCATCGTTCGCGGCTGGCCGACGCTTCCTTTCAGCCAGCACTCGTTCCTGCGCTTGACGTAGGTGAAGGCGACGCACCGATCGCTGGCGACACAGGCGACCCGGCACTGAAACGGGTTCGCCGCCTCGGCATACGGACGCGGTGACAGGTCCCCGCCCGGGATGTCGATATTCTCGTAGAGGTCCGTCCCCGGGTCGATGACGCCCATCGAAAAGGCCTTCGGGGATGGGTCGGACGCGCGCAGGAGCTCGCCCGAGATCGCCACGCCGTTACCGTCGCGTATGCCGGGGTCTGATTTCAGGAAGCAGTTCGGCCCGCGTATGATGCGGTCGTCCGTGTTGAACGTGAAGGCGCGGCAACGATCGCTCATGGTCACGCATTCGGCCGCGCACGCCGCTCCGTCGGCAACGCGCATCGAGGCGATGTCCTCTCCGAAGAAGTCGAGGCCGCTATAGAGCGCCAGCCGCGTCGGACGACGGGTGTATGCCTCCAATGCCGAAAGCTTGGAGAGCGACGCGTTGTCGAGCTCCGGTCCTTTCCGTTCGAGCTCCGCTACCGAAGCCTCGGCGTCGGCCGGTGCATCGATGGGATCCTGTGATGCGTCCGGTTGAGCAAGGACGGTCTCATCGGCAGGGCTCTCGGGCGGGCTCTCAGCGGTGCGATTGATCCGGTATCGGTCGATCTCGGCTTGCGAGAAGACATGCATGTCCTCCGGCCGGGTCTTGAACATGATCGTCAGCACCTCGATCGGCGTGTCGAAGCGGTTCAGGACGTCGAGCATGTCCGAAATCGAGTATTGCGCGCTGACGAGGTCAGCGGTGTCAGAGGAGATCTGATGGACGCCGAGCTCGCCATCGGCGCGACGCTCGACGCCCGCGAGAAAGATCAGGGCGCAGGCGGAGTAGCAGCCCGAGCCGTCGGGGATCAGCGTGGCCAGCTTCCTCGTGTGCACATCGTCGGCAATCAGCAGTCCCATCGAGACAAGGCCGCCGGTGCTGTTCAAGACGAGCAGCTCTGCATTCGGAGCCGCAGTCAGCGCCCGACGAAAATTCAGCGCTGCGCCCCCGTCGATGTCGCCGTCGAGGCGGACGACATTCGGCTGGGCGTCATCCACCGAAAATGGGCCAAAGGTCCTGACTTCCGCATGGGCCGGACCGGGGGCCCCGGCGCCGACGGCGAGAAAGACGAACAGCGAGCAGAGGAAGACGAGAATGCGCACGTGAAGCCCCGACAAAGATCGAGTCATGGGGCCATAGACTAGCTCTGGCGGCAAGGCATGAAGGCGCCGATCGGCTGATGCCGTTAATGGATGTACTTCTTTGAGCGCTCGCCCTCGCGCCTATTGGCCGGCCCCACCCCCGCCACCGCGTCCCACGCCCAGCTCCACCAGCGGTGCGGGCACGTCGCAACACTTCGCCGCCGCCTTGCACAAATCTGCGATGATGCAGGCCGGGCACTCCGGCTTGCGGGCCTTGCAGACGTAGCGGCCGTGCAGGATCAGCCGGTGATGGGGGTGGGGGCAGGGGCGGTCGCCGTCCCGTGGTGACCGCCGGACAGTCCGCCTCTCCCCCTCACCCCAGATACACGCGGCTGGCCGGGTAGCGGATGCGGGCCACCGGCCGCGTTCCCAGGAAGAAGCCGAGGGACAGCGGGCCGACGCGGCCGACGAACATCACCGCGATGATGACGACCTGGCCGAAAGGACCCAACTGCCCGGTGGCGCCGCGTGACAGGCCGACCGTGCCGAGGGCGGAGGCGACCTCGAAGAGCAGGTCGAGAAAGACGATGTCGTTGGCGATCGACAGGACGAACAGCGCCATCGCGAGGATCGCCACGCTGAGCATCGCCAGCGCGAGGGCCTTCAGTACCTCCTCCGCGCCGAGGCTGCGGCCGAAGACCGAGACGGTCTCGCGTCGCTTCAGGAAGGCGACGGTGGCGAGGCAGAGCACGATGAAGGTCGTGACCTTGATGCCGCCCGCGGTCGACGTGCTGCCGCCGCCGATCATCATCAGGGCGATCATCGTCAGCGACGTGCTGTCGTGCAGCGCGGCGATGTCGATCGTGTTGAAGCCGGCGGTGCGTGTCGTCACGCCCTGGAACCATGCCCCCCAGAGCCGGGCCTCCAGCGGCATGCCGCCGAGGGTCTGCGGATTTCGCCATTCCAGCACGGCGACGGCGGCGACCCCCAGCACGACGAGCGCCAGCGTGCCGGTCAGCATCAGCTTCGAATGCAGCGACAATCCGTGCCAGTTGCGGGTCTCCCAGAGGTCGGCCAGGACGACGTAGCCCATGCCCCCGACGATGAAGAGGACCGGGATGGTCAGGTTGACGACCGGATCCGCGACCCAGCGCGACAGGCTGTCCGGATAGAGGGCGAAGCCGGCGTTGTTGAAGGCCGAGATCGAGTGGAAGACGCTGTTCCACAGGCCGTCGCGCCAGCCGAGTTCCGGCACGAAGGTGACGGCGAGCAGCAGCGCCCCGATCGCCTCGAAGACGACGACGACGCGAAGGATCATGCCGACGAGATCGAGCAGGCCGCCGAGATCGGTCTGGTTGAGATCCTCGCTCAGGACGAGGCGCTGGCGGAGCGGCACGCGCATGCCGAAGACGCTGAGGACGAAGGCCGCGAACGTCATCAGGCCGAGCCCGCCGAGCTGGATGAGCCCGATGATGACGAACTGGCCGAAGAAGGTGAAATGCGAGCCGGTGTCGACGAGGACCAGCCCCGTCACCGTCACGGCCGAGGCGGCGGTGAACAGCGCGGTCATCCAGTCCGTCGGCAGGTTGCTGGCGAAGGGCAGCTTCAGCAGAAGTGTTCCCGCGACGACGAGCCCGGCATAGATGATGATCAGGATGGCCGGCGGCGGCAGGTTGAGCATGCTCGGCCGTCGGCGCTCGCGAAGGAAGATCGCCATCAGAACATGTCGGTGAAGCGGCGGAGATCCTCGCTTCGGCCGAGCAGCAGCAGGCGATCCTCCTCCTCGATGAGCACGTCGTCCTTGCCGTGCGAGAGATGCTGCGAGCCGCGCATGGCCTCGAGCAGCTGCACGCTGTCGCCGGCGAGGTTCCGCAGCTCGCGCAACGATCGCCCGGCCATGATGTCGTGGGCGACGATGGTGACGACGTGGAACCCGTTTCCGACGCTCATGAAATCCGACACGAACGGGGTGTGCAGGGTCTCGGCGACATGCAGGCCCATGTCGCGTTCCGGCTGGATCACCCGGTCGGCGCCGATCCGCGACAGGATCCGGTGATGCGTCTTGGAGAAGGCCTTGACCCAGATGCACTTCGCCCCGACGAGCTTGAGGTTCATCGTGCAGATGATGCTCGCCTCGAGGTCCTCCCCGATCGCCACCACGACGACGTCGTAGTCGGCAAGGCCGGCGTCCTTGAGGGCGTCCTCGTCGCGGGCGTCGAGGATCAGCACCTGCGACAGGTCCCGGGCGTAGCGTCCGGCCCGCTCCTCGTCGAGGTCGATCCCGAGGACGTCGTCGCCGCTGGCGGCCAGCGCCGTGGCCACGGTCGAGCCGAAGGAACCGAGGCCGATCACGGCGAAACTGCGCTTGTGGGATCTCGCCATGCGGCTTCCTTCGTTATGTCAGAACGGCTGCGGGGGAGAGTGCGTCACCCGGCTCCCGCGTCAAGCGGCTTTCCGGGGTCGGCGGGCGAGTCTTCGGGCGCGTGGCGCGGTGTGCCTGTCGGAGGCTGGGGGCCCGCTTCCCCCGCCACCGCCATCCCCACGCCCAGTTCGACCGAAGGCGCGGGGACGTCGCACCATTTCTCCGCCGCCTTGCAGAGATCGGCGATGACGCAGGCCGGGCATTCCGGCTTGCGGGCCTTGCAGACATAGCGGCCGTGCAGGATCAGCCAGTGATGGGCGTGGCGGCGGTAGGGGGGCGGGATGACGGCGAGGAGGCGGGTCTCGACTTCCTCGGGCGTCTTGCCGGGGGCGAGCCTGAGGCGGTTGCCGAGGCGGAAGATGTGGGTGTCGACGGCGAGCGTTTCCGCGCCGAAGGCGACGTTGAGGACGACATTGGCGGTCTTGCGGCCGACGCCGGGCAGCGCCTCCAGCGCCGCGCGGTCGGCCGGGACTTCGCCGCCGTGGCGGGCGACGAGCGCCTCGGACAGGGCCTGAACGTTCTTCGCCTTGGTGCGGAACAGGCCGATCGTGCGGATATACTCGCGGATCGCGTCCTCGCCGAGCGCGGCCATCCGCGCCGGCGTGTCGGCGGCGGCAAACAGCGCCCGCGTCGCCTTGTTGACGCCGGCGTCGGTCGCCTGCGCCGACAGCACCACGGCGACGAGCAGGGTGAAGGGGTTGGTGTATTCCAGCTCCGACTGCGGGTCCGGCCGCTGCACCGAGAAGCGCCGGAAGATCTCCGCGATCTCGTCCCGCGTGTAGGGGATGCGCGGCCGGCGCGCGGCGGGTCGGGCGCCCGGGCGGGACGATGTGCCGCCGCCGGCGCGCTTGACCGATGAGGTGGGGCGACCGATCTTCTCTGCCATGACCGTCCCATACAGCGGGACCGGACGCCGGGGAAACACCCTTGGCCGGGATCGCTGGGGACAGGGACCGTCGGCGCCATTGCGGGGCGCCCGCTGGCGGCCGGGAGGCGCGCGATGAACGAGACTGTCGACAG
Source organism: Aurantimonas sp. HBX-1 (assembly GCF_021391535.1). Taxonomy (GTDB): domain Bacteria; phylum Pseudomonadota; class Alphaproteobacteria; order Rhizobiales; family Rhizobiaceae; genus Aurantimonas. The sequence continues at coordinate 3,761,460 of NZ_CP090066.1, read as the reverse complement.
TCGCGAGACGCCGGACGCCGAGCGGCCGATCTTTGCGGCGCTGCTGGTGCCGTACCGCTCGCTCGGGCGGCGCGGCTTCACCGTGATGATGGCGGGCTTCGCGCTGGTGAGCTTCGGCAGCGGCCTGTTGTTCCTCGCCAAGGGCGCCTGGCCGGTCTTCGGCTTTCTCGGGCTCGACGTCGTGCTGGTCTGGTGGGCGTTCGCGGCGAGCTACCGCTCGGCCAAGGCCCGCGAGGAGGTCACCGTGTCGCGCAGCGACCTGTCGATCCGCAAGATCTCGCCGCGCGGCGAGGTGCGCGAGGCACACCACAACCCGTTCTGGGCGCGGTTTCGCGTCGCAAGGCACGACGAGATCGGCATCACAAGGATGAGCGTCGAGTCCAAGGGCGCGTCCACCGAGATCGGCAGCTTCCTCAACCCGGACGACCGCGAGAGTTTCGCCCGGGAATTCAACCGCGCGCTGCTCACGGCCAAGGGCAACTGACGGCCGCTGCCCCTGCCGGAAAAACGGGTGGCGAGGGCCGGCCCGCGGGTGCAGTGATGGGGACGAAGGAGATCGCCATGTTGTCCATCGCCCCCGCCGCCTTCGAGCCGGCTCTGCTTTCTGAGGCGCCCGCCGCCCGCGCGGCGCTGTCCGACTACGACGTCGTCCGCCGCACCATCGAGTTCATCTCGACGCATTACCGCCAGCAGCCGAGCCTCGGCGAGATCGCCGCGGCGCTCGCCATGGACGAGGCGGCGCTGGCGACGATCTTCCGCCGCTGGTCCGGCCTGACGCCGAAGGCCTTCCTGCAGGCGGTGACGCTGGATCATGCCAGGCGGCTGCTCGGCGACGGCGCCTCGCTGCTCGACGCGGCGCTGGAGGTCGGGCTCTCCGGCCCGTCGCGGCTGCACGACCTCTTCGTCAAGCACGAGGCGCTGTCGCCCGGCGCCTACAAGGCCCGCGGCGAGGGCATCACGCTCGCCTATGGGTTCCACCCGACGCCCTTCGGCCTGGCGCTGGTGGTGGCGACGGAGCGCGGCCTTGCCGGCATCGGCTTTGCCGAACCGGGCGACGGCGGCGAGGCGGCGGCGCTGGACGACATGCGCCGGCGCTGGCCGAAGGCTTCGTTCGTGCCGAAGCCGGAGGAGACGCGCCCGCTCGCCCAGCGGATCTTCGAGCCGGAAAGCTGGCAGTGCGAGCGCCCGCTGCGGATCGTGCTGATCGGCACGGATTTCGAGGTCCGCGTCTGGGAGGCGCTGCTGACGATCCCGCTCGGCCAGGCGACGACCTATGCGGCGGTGGCGAGCCGCATCGGCGCGCCGAAGGCGGCACGGGCGGTGGGCGCGGCGGTCGGGCGCAACCCGATCTCCTTCGTGGTGCCCTGCCACCGCGTCGTCGGCAAGGCCGGCGCGCTGACCGGCTACCACTGGGGCATCACCCGCAAGCGGGCGATGCTCGGCTGGGAATGCGGCCTCCTGGCGCGCCCCTGAACGGCGCGCGCCGGGCTTTGGCGGGCGGGTCTCAGATCTTCCCGTCGAGGCCCATCTGGTAGTATTTGTGGACGATCTTTTCCTGGTTCTCGAGCAGCCAGTCGATCGACGGCTCGTTGCTCATCGCCTTGCGGATCGCCTCCGTCATCGCCTTGCGGTGGATGTCGAACAGGATCTTGTGGTCGAGATCGACGACGTCGACGATGCTCGGCGCCAGCCACACCGAGCAGACGATGCCGAGGTCGTTGACCTGGTCCTTCGGCAGGAAGCCTTGCCGCACCGCGTCGAGCACGCCGTTGGCGATGGCGAACTGCACCGTGCCCATCAGGATGTTGGTGTATTTCGGATCGTCGACGGTGACCTTCGAGACGCAGAGCGTCACCGGGCGGACCATGATGTCGGTGTTGAGCAGCGCGAAGACGCGGCTGTGGCCCTTCACCTGGTCGCCGGTCAGCGTCGCGATGGCGGTGCCGACCGGGCCGTCGAGCGCGCCGATGACGACTTCCGGCTCGGCGGCGGTGCCAGGAGATCCGCCGGCAACGAGGGCCTCGCCGGTGCGCAGAACGATTCGATCGGTCATGATGGCATTCTCTCAGCTGTTTCCGGCGCCCGGGGCGTGCCTAACACCCCGGCCGGCGCATTCAAAGGCGCCGGCGGCCGGGCGGCATCTCAGCCTTCCATCACGATTTTCTCGGCGACGCTTGAATCGGGGTTGAGCCGGTAGAGGATCGGCACGCCCGTAGCGATTTCCTGGCCGACGATCTCCTCGCCGCTGAGCCCGTCCAGCGCCATGACGAGGGCGCGCAGCGAGTTGCCGTGCGCCACCACCAGCACCGTGCCGCCGCCCAGCACCTTCGGCTGGATGTCGTGGATGTAATAGGGCCAGACGCGCGCGCCGGTGTCCTTCAGGCTCTCGCCGCCCGGCGGCGGCACGTCGTAGGAGCGGCGCCAGACATGCACCTGCTCCTCGCCCCATTTCTTGCGGGCGTCGTCCTTGTTGAGGCCGGAGAGGTCGCCGTAGTCGCGCTCGTTGAGCGCGACGTTGCGGATCGTCGGCAGGTCCGGTGCACCGAGTTCATCGAGCATCAGCGCCAGCGTGCGCTGGGCGCGCGAGAGCTCGCTGGTGAAGGCGAGGTCGAAGGTCAGGCCGGCGGCCTTGAGGCTGCGACCGGCGGCGCGCGCCTCCTCGACGCCCTTTTCCGTCAGGTCCGGGTCCTTCCAGCCGGTGAACAGGTTCTTCAGGTTCCATTCGCTCTGGCCGTGGCGGACGAGGACGAGGGTTCGGGACATCGCGGCGGACCTTTGTGGTTGGGATCGAAGACTGGAAAGGGGCGTCAGTCGGCGAGGCCGAGCACGTCGCGCATGCCGTAGAGGCCGGGCGCCTTGTCCCGGGCCCACAGGGCGGCACGGACGGCGCCGCGCGCGAAGATGGCGCGGTCGGTGGCGATGTGGCTGAGCACCAGGCGCTCGCCCTCGCCGGCGAGGATCACCGAATGCTCGCCGACCACCGAGCCGCCGCGCAGCGTCGCAAAGCCGATCGTGCCCGGAGCGCGCGGTCCGGTCTGGCCGTCGCGCACGCGTACGCTGGCCTCCGCCAGCCCGACGTCGCGGCCTTTGGCCGCCGCCTCGCCGAGCAGCAGCGCCGTGCCGGAGGGCGCGTCGACCTTGTGGCGGTGGTGCATCTCGAGGATCTCGATGTCGAACGCCTCCGGCCCAAGCGCCTTTGCCGCCTTCTCCACCAGCCCGGCGAGGAGATTGACGCCGAGGCTCATGTTGCCGGACTTGACGATGCGGGCCCGTGCGGCCGCCGCGGCGATGGCGGACTCTGCGTCCGGGCCGAGGCCGGTCGTGCCGATGACGTGGACGAGGCCGCGTTCGGCGGCGATCGCCGCGAAGGCGACCGAGGCGGCCGGCGCGGTGAAGTCGATGATGCCGTCGGCGCCGTCGAGCGCTTCGTCTACATCGCTGGTGACGATCACCCCGAGCGGGCCGATGGCGGCGAGCGTGCCGGCGTCGCTGCCGATCGCCGGCGAGTCCGGCCGGTCGAGCGCGCCGGAGAGCCGGGCGCCTTGCGTCGCGGCGATGATGTCGACGAGGGTGCGGCCCATGCGGCCTGCCGCGCCGAGCACGACCAGTCTCATCTCGCCCATTGCGATGTCCCTCCCTCGTTCGGCCTCAGGGCCGGACGGTCTCCGCCAAAGCCCGCGCCGGGTCGCGCCCCTCGCGCCCCTGCAGGCCGTAGAAGCGGGCATAGTGGCCTTCCTGCCGATCGACAAGCTCGCGATGCGTGCCGCGCTCGACGATCCGGCCGCCGTCGACCACCAGGATCTGGTCGGCGCCGACGATGGTCGAGAGCCGGTGGGCGACGACGATGACCGTGCGGTTTTGCGAGGCCTGCTCCAGCGCCAGCTGCACCAGCGTCTCCGAGCGGGTGTCGAGCGCCGAGGTCGCCTCGTCGAGCAGCAGGATCGGCGCGTCGCGGACGAGGGCCCGGGCGATCGACAGGCGCTGGCGCTGGCCGCCGGAAAGGGTCACGCCGTTCTCGCCGAGCGGCGTGTCGTAGCCGGCCGGCTGGGTGACGATAAACTCCTCGGCCTGGGCGAGGCGCGCCGCCTCCTCGATCTCCGCGTCGGTGGCGTCCGGCCGGCCGAGGCGGATATTGTCGCGGATCGTGCCCTCGAACAGATACGGCGACTGCGGGACATAGGCGATCTTCTGGCGCAGCGACCGCTTGGTGACGGTGCTGATGTCCTGGCCGTCGATCAGGATGCGGCCCGCCTCGACGTCGTAGAAGCGCTGCAGCAGCGCGACGAGGGTCGACTTGCCGCCGCCCGAGGCGCCGATCACCGCGGTGGTCCTGCCGGCCGGGGCGACGAAGTCGAGCCCGCGCAGCACCGGCTCGTTCTCGTAATAGGAGAAGCCGACATTCTCGAAGACCACCTCGCCGCCGGAGACGACCAGTTCGGCGGCGTCCGGCCGGTCCGACTGGCGCGGCTCGAGGTCGAGGATCTCGTAGATCATCTGGGCGTTGACCAGCGCCCGCTCCAGCTGCACCTGCAGCTTGGCGAGCCGCCGCGCCGGATCGTAGGCGAAGAGCAGCGCCGTGATGAAGGCGAACATCGAGCCCGGCGAATAGCCGTAGACGATGGCGCGGTAGCCGGAATAGGCGATGACCCCGGCGATCGCGAGGCCGGCGACGATCTCGGTCACCGGCGTGGTGCGCTCGGTGATGGTGGCGATGCGGTTGGAGCGCTCCTCGGCGGCGACGATCAGCCGTTCGATGCGATCGCGCAGCGGCTTCTCCATGGTGAACGCCTTCACCACGGTGATGCCCTGGGCAGCCTCCTGCATCGAGGCGAGGACGCGGGCATTGAGGTCGATCGACTGGCGGGTGGCCGAGCGCAGCTTGCGGGCGAGGCCGGCGATCATCAGCGCGATCGGCGGCCCGGCGAGCAGCGCGATCGCGGACAGGACCGGGTCCTGGTAGATCATCACGAAGACCAGGAAGACCAGGCTGAGGACGTCGCGCGCCAGCGTCGTGACGGTGAGGTTCAGCGTGTCGCGGATGCCGGAGACGTTCTGGTTGATCCGGGCGGCCAGATGCGCCGAGCGGTTCTCCGAGAAGAAGTCCACCGACAGTTCGGTGAGATGGGCGAACAGCCGCCGCTGGTAGCGGGCGACGACGTTGTTGCCGATCCGCGCCAGGATGACGCCCTGGCCGTAGGTCGCCAGGCCGCGCACGGCAAAGGCGAGGAACACCACCACCGGCAGGGTGACGATGGCGGCGCGGTTCTGCTTGACGAAGATCTCGTCGATGACGTCGCGCATGATCCAGGCGAGGAAGGCGGTGCTGGCCGCGACGAGCACCAGGCAGACGATCGCCACCGAATACTGCCGGAGGAACAGCCGGCCGTTCTCGGCAACGATCCGCTTCAGCAGCCGGACAACCAGCCCGCGCTCGTCGGGCTTCGTCAGGGAAATGGATTTCTTCACGCCGGGCGAAGGCTCCGCAGTCTGTCGTCTGGTTTCATCGCCGGTCTATAAACAGTGCGACGGCGGATGCCTATCCGCCCAGCGTGCTTCGAGGCCATTGCGATAATATTGCCGCGCTGAAGCGCCTCGTGCGGCGCTCAGAGCCGGCGCGGCGCCCAGGCGCCCGGCACGTGCACCGGCCAGCGCCAGGGCCGGACGGCGACGATGTCGAAGCGCAGCGACAGGCGGTGGTGATCCTTCTGCCGGGCGAGCCAGAGATCGGCCGCCGCCTCGATGCGCCGCTGCGCCGCCGGCCCCACCGCATCCATTGCCTCGACGACGCTCGGCCGCGCCTTCACCTCGACGATGGCGACGAGGTCGCCGCGGCGCGCCACGATGTCGATCTCGCCGAGCCTGGTGCGGTAGCGCAGGGCGAGGATGCGGTAGAATTTCAGCCGCAGCGCCCAGCAGGCAAGGCGCTCGCCGCGATGGCCGCGGCCGAGATCGCGGCGTCGCCGGTCGGCCGCGTCAGCCGTCATGTCCGGTCCTTCAGCTCCAGGGCGCGCTGGTAGAGGGCGCGGCGCGGCAGGCCGGTGAGCCGCGCCGCCTCCTGCGCGGCCTGCGTCGGCTTCATCTCGGCGAGCAGCCCGGCGAGGATGCCGTCGGTATCGGCCGCGCTCGCTACCGCCTCGGAGGGCGGTGGCGCGATGCAGACGACGATCTCGCCGCGCACCTGCTCCATGGCCGCGAAGGTCTCCGCCAGTTCGGGCAGCGTGCCTCGATAGATGGTCTCGTAGGCCTTGGTCAGCTCGCGGCAGACCGCCGCCGGGCGATCCCCGAGCGCCGTGGCCATCGCCGCGAGGCTGGCGGCGATGCGGTGCGGCGCCTCGAAGAACACCAGCGAGCCCGGCACCCGGGCCAGCTCCTGCAGCCGGGCGGCGCGGGCCTGTTCCTTCTGCGGCAGGAATCCGGCGAAGAAGAACGCGTCCGACGGCAGGCCCGAGACGCAGAGCGCCGCGAGCACGGCCGAGGCGCCGGGGATCGGCACCACCTTGATGCCGGCGTCGAGCGCCTGCTGCACCAGACGGTAGCCGGGATCGGACACCAGCGGCGTGCCGGCATCCGACACCAGCGCCACCGACCCTCCGGCGTGAAGTTCGGCGAGCAGGGCGGCGCCGGACTCCTCGGCATTGTGCTCGTGATAGGGCGTCATCCGCCGCTTGATGGAAAAGCGCTGCAGGAGCTTGGCGGTGACGCGCGTGTCCTCGCAGGCGAGCCGGTCGGCGCCGGCGATGATCTCCAGGCCGCGCAGCGTCATGTCGCCGAGATTGCCGATCGGCGTCGCCACGAGATAGAGGCCGGGCTCCGGGCGCGGGGCGGTGTGGGCGACATCGCGGACGCTGTAGCTGCGGGCGGGCGCATCGGTCTCGGTCATTCGTTCACGATTCTCTGTCGGACAGGTCCTGCTCGTCTTCGCGCAGATCGGCTTCGAAGTCGCGGCCGGCATAGAAGATCCGCAGGATCAGGATGTGACCGGGATCGACCCTGTAGGCAACGAGGAGTGTGTGATCGACGGCAATCGTCCTGATTCCGGCAGCGAGGTCGTCCCTTGGCCTGCCGCTGTCGGGAAATCGGGAGAGCCGTTCGATGGCGCCCTCGAGCCGTTCTGCCAGCCGACGCGCGCCCGAAGGACTCCGCATGGCAACAAAGTCGTCGATCTGATCGAGATCTTCTTCCGCGAGCGGATGAAAGTGGACCTCAGTCAGGATCGCGGTCCGGTCGCTCGACCCGGCGATCCTGCTTCCGGCGCAAGCGATCGAAGACATCCGGGGCGGGCACAGACGGACGCGGGTCTCCGAGAGCCTCCTCTATCCCCGCCTTCATGACCGCATCGCGTGCGGCGGTCTCACGATCCAGGGCGCGCAGGCCGGCCCGGAGCACGTCACTCGCGTCCGCAAAGTCGCCGCTCTCGAGATGAGCGTCGAGACTGGCCCGTTGGGTTCCAAGTTCGACCAGAAGAGGAGAGCTGCTCCGCGCCACTGTCAGGCACTCCGATGGATGGCGCTAGGGAATTTACCGCCGGCCGGTCGAACTGTCGACAGCACCCTCACGCCAGATCCGCGACCACCGCATCCAGCACCAGCATGCCGGCGGGCGTGGCGCGCAGGCGGTCGGGGCCGATGCGCTCGACCATGCCGTGGGCCCGCAGTTCCGCCTCGCTGTCCGGGTCGATGTCGCGGCCGGTGAGCCGGCGCCAGCGGGCGAGGTCGATGCCTTCGGTCAGGCGCAGTCCCATCAGCAGCAGCTCGTCCGCCTGCTCGGTCTCGGTCAGCAATTCGTCGGTGATGGCGCCGGAATCCCAGGCCTCCACCATCTTCAGCCAGGTCTCGGGCAGCGGCTCGTTGGCGATGGCGTGGCGGCCGTCCTCGCCCATCAGCCGGCCGTGAGCGCCGGGGCCGATGCCGGCATAGAGGCCGTAGCGCCAGTAGGTCAGGTTGTGGCGCGATTCGGCGCCCGGCACCGCGTGGTTGGAGATCTCGTAGGCCGGCAGGCCGCGGGCTGCGGTCAGCGACTGCGTCGCCTCGTAGAGATCGGCCGACAGCTCGCCGTCCGGGACGATCAGCTTGCCGGCCTTGTGCAGCGCGTGGAAGGCCGTGCCTTCCTCGATGGTCAGCTGGTAGAGCGACAGATGGTCGGCGGCGAGGTCGATGGCCTGGGTGAGCTCGGCTTCCCAGCCGGCGACGGTCTGCTCGGGCCGCGCATAGATCAGGTCGAAGGAGAGGCGCGGGAAGGTGGCGCGGGCAAGGTCGATGGCGCCGAGCGCCTGCTCGACGTCGTGCAGCCGGCCGAGCCGCCTGAGGTCCCGGTCGTTCAGCGCCTGGACGCCGAGCGACACCCGGTTGACGCCCGCCGCGCGATAGCCGCGGAAGCGCTCCGCCTCGACGCTCGAAGGATTGGCTTCCAGCGTCACCTCGGCGCCGTCGGCGATGGTCCAGCGCGCCGCCACCGCGTCGAGGATCCGCCCGACCGTCGCCGGCTCCATCAGCGAGGGGGTACCGCCGCCGAGGAAGATCGAGGTCACCTTCTCGCCGGGCGAGCGGCGCGCCGCCTCGGCGATCTCCCGCTCGAAGGCCGCGGCATAGCGATCCTGGTCGATCGGCTTCTGCCGGACATGGCTGTTGAAGTCGCAATACGGGCATTTCGCCGCGCAGAACGGCCAGTGGATATAGACGCCGAAGCCCGGGTCGCGGGGAACCGGGGGAAAGGCGAGGACGGCGCCGCGCGGGGGCATGTGCAGGGTCATGTCGTCCCGAGCGCCTCGCGTGCGAATTTCTGGAACGCCCGCGCCCGATGCGACAGCGCGTCGGGCTGGCCGGGCTTCCAGGCGTGCTTTTCCAGCGACATCATCTCGCCGAAGGTGCGGTCCTGGCCATCCGGCAGGAAGATCGGGTCGTAGCCGAAGCCGAGCGTGCCGCGCGGCGGCCAGACGCAGGTGCCGTGCACCTCGCCGCGGAAGAAGTGCCGCTCGCCACTGGGCAGCGCTAGGCAGAGCACGGCGACGAAGGTCGCCCGCCGCTGCGCCGGCTCGGTCGCGCCGGCCGCCTGCAGCTTTTCCTCGACATTGCGCATCGCCATGGCGAAGTCGCGCTCCGGCCCGCCCCAGCGGGCGGAGTAGATGCCGGGATCGCCGCCCAAAGCCTCGATCGCGATGCCGGAATCGTCCGACAGCGCCGGCAGGCCCGTCGCCTCGAGGGCAGCGAGCGCCTTGATCTCGGCGTTCTCCTCGAAGGTCGTGCCGGTCTCCTCCGGGTCGGCGAGGCCCTTGTCCTTCGCTGACACCACGGTGAAGCCGAACGGCTCCATGAGCTCGCGGATTTCCCAGATCTTGCCGACATTGTGGCTGGCGACGAGCAGCGGGCCGTCGGCGGGGTCGAGCCGGTTCAAAGTTCGCCTCCGAGCGCCTCGCGCTGCATCTCGACCAGCTCGTTGATGCCCTTGCGCGCCAGAGCGAGCAGCTTGAGGAACTCGTCCTCCGAGAACGGCGCGCCCTCGGCGGTGCCCTGGATCTCGATGATCCCGCCGGCGCCGGTCATGACGAAGTTCGCGTCGGTCTCGGCGGTGGAATCCTCCGGATAGTCGAGGTCGAGCACCGGCTCGCCGTTGTAGATGCCGCAGGAGATCGCCGCGACATGGCTGGTGAGCACGTCCTTGCGCTTGACCATGGCGCGCGCCTCCATCCAGGCGAGGCAGTCGGCCAGCGCCACGAAGCCGCCGGTGATCGCCGCGGTGCGGGTGCCGCCGTCGGCCTGGATCACGTCGCAGTCGACGGTGATCTGGCGCTCGCCGAGCGCCGGGAGATTGACCACGGCGCGCAGCGAGCGGCCGATCAGCCGCTGGATCTCCTGGGTGCGGCCGGACTGCTTGCCGGAAGCCGCCTCGCGGCGCATGCGGTCGCCGGTGGCGCGCGGCAGCATGCCGTATTCGGCGGTCACCCAGCCCTTGCCGGAATTGCGCAGCCAGCCGGGCACGCGCTCCTCGAGACTGGCGGTGCAGAGCACGTGGGTGTCGCCGAACTTCACCAGGCACGAGCCCTCGGCGTGGCGGGAGAAGTTCCGCTCGAGGCTGACTTGCCTCAGCTGGTCGCCGGCGCGTTTGGATGGCCGCATGATATGTCCTGACGATCGCTCGATGGTTAAGGCTTAGTTGCTTCGGGTTGTGCCGGGCTTGTACCGGCGTTGCGGCGGGGGAGCAAAATAATTCCGGCATCGGCGGCCCGCTCCGAGGGCACCCTCGCCGGCAAGCCTCGCGCGGCGGCATTCCGGAGTGTGCAGGACGGCGCGCCGGAATCGATGCCGCGTCGGCGCCCCGCCCGGCTTGCCGCTTGGCGCGGCGGCCCGCGCTCCTTATACTTGCGTCATGCGGAAGAGACCTGCCCCTCGATGACCGAATTCCGCCTCCCCATCAGTGACTTCGTCGCGGCCGGCGCGCTGCCGCTCGACGATCGCTCACGCGAGGTGTTCCGGCTGATCGTCGAAAGCTATCTCGACATCGGCGAGCCGGTCGGCTCGCGCATGCTGTCGCGGCTGATCAGCAATTCGCTGTCGCCGGCCTCGATCCGCAACGTGATGAGCGATCTCGAGGCGCTGGGGCTGATCTATTCGCCGCATGTCAGCGCCGGGCGGATGCCGACCGAGCTGGGCCTGCGCTTCTTCGTCGACGCCTTTCTGGAAGTCGGCGACCTCGGCTCGTCGGAGCGCGAGGAGATCGAGGAGAAGGTGCGGCTGTCCGGCGATGGCCGGCCGTTCGAATCGCTGCTCACCGAGGCGAGCCAGCTCCTGTCCGGCCTGTCGCGCGGCGCCGGCATCGTGCTGACGTCGAAATCCGACCTGCGGCTCAAGCATATCGAGTTCATCCGGCTGGAGCCGCTGAAGGCGCTCGCCGTGCTGGTCGGCGAGAACGGCGAGGTCGAGAACCGCATCTTCGACCTGCCGGCCGGGGTCACCGCCTCGCAGCTGGTCGAGGCCGCCAATTTCCTCAACGCCCATGTGGTCGGTCGCACGCTCGGCGAAGCCAGCGAGCGGATCGGCCGGCTGAAGGACGACACCGCCAACGCGCTCGACCTCCTGTCGCGCCAACTGGTCGACCGCGGCCTCGCCGTCTGGTCCGGCGCGTCGGCCGACCAGCCGGCACGGCTGATCGTGCGGGGCCGCGCCAACCTGCTCGAGAATGTCACGGCGTCGGAGGATCTCGACCGGCTGCGGCTCCTGTTCGACGACCTCGAGACCAAGAGCGGCATCATCGAACTGCTCGACCTTGCCGAGACCGGCAATGGCGTCCGCATCTTCATCGGCTCGGAGAACAAGCTGTTCTCGCTGTCCGGCTCGTCGCTGGTGGTGGCGCCCTACAAGGGCGGCACCGAGGCGGTGATCGGGGCCGTCGGCGTCATCGGCCCGACCCGGCTGAACTACCGGCGGATCGTGCCGATGGTCGACTACACCGCCCGCATCGTCTCGCGGCTGCTCTCCAAGGGAGCGGCGGAGCGGCAGGCTTGATTTTGCCGCGCGCCGCTTCGATATGCGGCACCGAAGACCTTTTTTGCGCCGCAGCCTGCCACGTTTCCCGAAAGGGAGCGCGTCGGCGCCGCGGCGCCAGCCTGAGACGGGATTGAGGACGGAATGACGATCGAGAACGGCCAGCGCCACGAGAGCGACACCGACGACACGGCAGGCGAGGCCCGGACGGGCGCCGCCGACGCCGGTCACGCGGCGAACGACGCTGCCTCCGACACCGCAACACCGAGCGGTTTTGCCGATCCGGACGCGGCGGCCGGCGCCGACGCCGAGCGGATCGCCCGGCTCGAGGCGGAGAATGCCGACGTCAAGGACCGGCTGCTGCGGCTCGCCGCCGACATGGAGAATCTGCGCCGCCGCACCGAGCGCGAGATCAAGGATGCGCGGGTCTACGGCGTCACCGGCTTTGCCCGCGAGATGCTGTCGGTCGCCGACAATCTGCGTCGCGCCATCGAGGCGGTGCCGGCCGAGGCCAAGGCGCACGGCGACGACGGGCTGAACGCGCTGATCGACGGCGTCGAGGTCACCGAGCGCAGCCTGATCTCGGCGCTGGAGAAGCATGGCGTGAAGCGGCTCGACCCGGAAGGCCAGCGCTTCGACCCGAACTTCCACCAGGCGATGTTCGAGATCCCCAACCCGGAGGTGCCCCACAACACCGTCGTGCAGGTCGTCCAGGCCGGCTACGCCATCGGCGACCGGGTGCTGCGTCCGGCGATGGTTGGCGTCTCCAAGGGCGGACCGAAGCAGACCGCTGGCGACGCCAAGCCGGTCGAGGGCGCCGCCGAGGCCGGCTGATCCGGCCCGCCCCGGGCGTTCAGAGCCGGGGCGGCGTCTTCCCTGCCGCGCGGTAGGCCGAGGCGAGCGTGTTCGCCATCAAGAGCGCGATGGTCATCGGCCCGACGCCGCCCGGCACCGGCGTGATCGCCGCGGCCCTTGCGGCGGCCGACGCATAGTCGACGTCGCCGACCAGCCGCGACTTGCCCTCGCCCTTTTCCGGCGCGGGGACGCGGTTGATCCCGACATCGATCACCACCGCGCCTTCCTTCACGTAGTCGCCGGTCAGCATCTCGGCGCGCCCGACCGCCGCGACGAGAATGTCGGCGTTGCGGCAGACGGCGGCGAGATCCTTCGTGCGCGAATGGGCGATGGTGACGGTGGCGTTCGCGGCCAGAAGCAACTGCGCCATCGGCTTGCCGACGATGTTGGAGCGCCCGACGACAACCGCGTTCTTGCCGGAGAGATCGTCGCCCAGCACCTCGCGGATGAGGATCATCGAGCCGGCCGGCGTGCAGGGCACGAAGGCCTTGTCGAGGGCGCCGGTGGCGAGCCGCCCGACATTGATCAGGTTGAACCCGTCGACGTCCTTGTCCGGGTCGATCGTCTCGATCACCTTCGCCTCGTCGATCTGCTTCGGCAGCGGCAGCTGGACGAGAATGCCGTGGATCGCCGGGTCGGCGTTGAGGCTCTCGACGACCGCAAGGAGATCCGCCTCGCTGGTGTCGGCGGAGAGCTCGTGCTTGACCGAGTGGAAGCCGCACTCGCGCGCCATCTTCTCCTTCGAGCCGACATAGACCTGGCTCGCCGGATCCTCGCCGACGATGACCACGGCGAGGCCGGGCTGCGGCCCGCCTTCGGCGACCAGCGCCGCCGCCGCATTCTTCACCTTTTCCACGATACCCGCCGCGACGGCCTTGCCGTCGATCCGCCGTGCCTCGGCCATGCAGACCACCCCTCGCCATTGCCCGGTGCCGCCTGCTTCTTAGGCGAAGCAGCCGGCCGGAGGAAACCGGATTCTGCGAACCGGACGTTCCGGAGGCTTCCGCCAGCGGCCTAGCGGTGGGCGTGGGCCTCCAGCCCCTGCGGGTCGAGCACCAGCAGCCAGCCGTCCTTGAGGTCGATCAGGCCGTGGCGCTGCCATTCCTTGAGGCAGCGATTGACGTTCTCGCGGGAGCTGCCGATCATCCGGGCGAGCTCACCCTGCGCCAGCGACAGCTTGACCGGCTGCACCCGCGAGCGCTCCGCCGCCTCCGCCGCGGCGCGGATCAGGGTGCGGGCGAGGCGGGCCGGTACTTCCAGGAAGGCGATCTCGGTCATCCGCTCCTCCGAGCGGCGGAGCCGGCCGCACAGGAGCTCGAGCAGGCGCAGCGCGGCGTCCGGATCGTGGCGGATCAGCGAGACGACGTCGCGCCGCTCCAGCACCAGCAGCTCGCAATTGGTCAGCGCCGTGGCGCCGGCGGAGCGCTCCTTGCCGTCGAGCATCGCGACCTCGCCGAACACCTCGCCCGCCGGCAGATCGGCAAGGATGATCTCGCGCCCGCTTTCCATCGGCGCGCTGATCCGCACGACGCCGCTGGCGATCGCCATCATGCTCTGGCCCGGCGAGCCCATCTGGAAGATCGGCTCCTTGGCCGCGAAGCGCTTGAAATAGGCGCGGCCCGCCAGCTCCTGGCGCGCCGCCTCGTCCAGCGATCGGAAGATCAGGCAGTCGCGCAGCAGCCGGATCTTGTCCGGCCCGGCGCGGGAATCGACGATCGTCATGGCACCCCGCTCCCTTGGTTTCGCTTGGCTCAACGAGCCGGACCCGCCAGGCGATGCGCATCCGATGTGACCGCCATCACAGGTCCGCGAGGTCGATTGTGAGACCTTGCCCTTGCGAGAGCAATGGCGCTCCGCGCCGGGGCAGCCCGGCACACCCAGCCGTCGAGGTGGGTCATGGTCAAGGCAATCTGTGCCCTCGTCTTCCTGTCCGCGATCTTCGCGGCCGACGTCGCCAATGGCGGCGAGATGCAGCCGGGCCAGCCAGCCAGCATCGAGTTCGACTGGGTCCGCGGATCGGCGGTCTACACGGCCGAGGCGCACGGCTTTCGCGTCGAGGCGACGCTCACCGGTCGCGGCAGCCCCGAACCGATGCGGTTCGTGACGACGCTGGCCGACGGCCAGCGGGCGGTCATCGCCGTCCCGCGCGCCTTCGGCATGGCCTGGACCGAAGTCGAGTTCGCCCGCGCCGGCGACATCGTGACGATCAGCGCGCCCAGCCACCAGCAACTCCAGGCGTTCGCGAACTGACCTGGCGAAGAGGAGGGAATCCCATGAGTGACATCAGCATGACCCGCTACGGGCGTCGCGCCCCGATCAGCATCCAACCTGCCAGGGCGCTTGCCGTGGTCTGGTTCCAGCGCCACCGCCAGCGCACCGCGCTCGCCAGTCTGGACGACCGCCTGCTGGCCGATGTCGGCCTGTCGCGCGACACCGCGCGGGGCGAATGCCGGAAGCCGTTCTGGCATGCGTGAGCGGCGGGAAAGTCGCGCCCGGCAGCGCCGGGCAATCCGCAAGCAGGCGCACCGGCAGCAGCCGGCGCCTTCCCGGATCAGGATCACCGCGCGCCGCCACGTGCGCCGCAGCCGCTCGCAGCGTGTGCGGCTGCACCGCTACACCGGCTGCCCGTTCCTGGTGGCCGTGCCGGTCGGGCGGGCGCTCACAGACTGGCAGCCGTCCGCGCAGCCTGGTCGTAGTGCCCGGAGAGCACGCGCATCAGTCGCGCGACGCTGGACATCGCCTCAGCCGAAACGCCAAGCTCGGCGGCGCCAGCGACAAGGATACGCTCGCGCAGGTCTCGGTAACGTCGGCAGGCGGCTTCGCCTTCGCTGGTGACCGAGATCAGGCGCTCCTTGCCGGCCTTCTCGCGGGCGACGAGGCCCTTGGCCTCGAGCTTGCGGATGGCGTAGGTGGCCAGGTGCGTGTCCTCGATGCCGAGCACGAGGCAGATGTCGGCGAGGCGCTTGGCCTTGCCGCGATGCGTGACGGTGTGCAGCACGAGGATCTCCGTCGCCGTCAGCCCCGGCTGGCCGGCGGCGGTCATGCAGCGTTCCATCCAGCGTTCGAAGGCGTGGCCGCAGAGGATCATCCCGAACTCGACCTCCGACAGTGCCGGCATGGCGCCGTCGGCGAGATGGGCCGAGGAGACGATCGGGCCGAAGGGTGGCTCGGTTGTGTCTCGATCCGCCATCTCAGCCACCCGAAAACATCGTGCGCGGCAGGAACAGCGCGAGGTCGGGGAACAGCGCCAGCAGCACCACCATCAGGGCCAGGAGGCCGAAGAACGGCGCGGTGGCGACGGCGATCTTGAAGATGTTCTGCCCGGTCAGCCCCTGGATGACGAACAGGTTGAACCCGACCGGCGGGGTGATCTGCGCCATCTCGACGACGATCACCAGATAGATGCCGAACCAGATCAGGTCGAAGCCGGCTTCGGTGACCAGCGGCATGACCACCGAGGTGGTCAGCACCACCATCGAGATGCCGTCGAGGAAGCAGCCGAGCACCATGAAGAACAGCGTCAGCGCCGCCAGCAGCGCCAGCGGCGAAAGCTCCAGCGAGCCGATATAGGCGGCGAGTTCCCGCGGCAGGCCGGTGAAGCCCATGGCGGTGGTGACCACCGCGGCGCCGGCGAGGATGAAGGCGATCATCGCCGAGACGCGGGTGGCGGCCATCAGGCTCTCGATGAAGTTCGCCCGCGTCAGCATGCCCTGGGCCGCGGTGATGGCGAGCGCCAGCACCACGCCGATCACCGCCGCCTCGGTCGGCGAGGCGATGCCGCCGTAGATCGAGCCGATGACGCCGGCGATGAGCAGGATCGTCGGCAGGATGCGGCGGAGCGAGCGGAAGGCGCTCTCCGGCGCGATGACGTCGGCCGCGGGCGGCATCAGCGACGGCTTGAGCGTCGAGACGAGCGCCACGTAGCCCATGAACAGCAGCGCCAGCACGATGCCCGGCACGACGCCGGCGATGAACAGCCGGGCGATCGACTGCTCCACCGCGGCGCCGTAGACGATCAGGATGATCGAGGGCGGGATCAGCAGCCCGAGCGTGCCGGCGCCGGCGAGCGAGCCGATGGCGATCCTGTCGTCGTAGCCGCGCTGCTTCAGCTCCGGCAGCGAGATCTTGCCGATCGTCTGGGTGGTCGCGGCCGACGAGCCGGAGATCGCCGCGAAGATCGCGCAGCCGACGACGTTGACGTGGACGAGGCGGCCGGGCAGCCGGCGCATCAGCGGCGACAGGCCGGCGAAGAGATCCTCCGACAGCTTGGAGCGGAACAGGATCTCGCCCATCCAGATGAACATCGGCAGGGCCGTCAGGTCCCAGGACGTCGAGGCCGACCAGAAGGAGGTGGCGAGGATCTGCGCGTCGGGCAGGACCGGGCGGGTGAGCAGCGCCGCCAGCGCGGTCAGGGTGAGGGCGAGGGCGACCCAGAGGCCGGAGGCGAGCGCCGCGAACAGGACGGCGAGGACGATCAGCGATACCTCGAACACGCCCATCAGACGCCGCCCCCGCCGCCGGCGATGCGGTCGCGCCCGGTGAAGGCCAGCACCGCCTCGTCGACCAGCGCCACCGCGAGGATCAGGAGGCCGAGCGACAGCGTCGCCTGCGGCAGGGCCAGCGGCACGGCGACCATGCCGTAGGAGACGTCGCCGAAGGAGAAGCTCTTCAGCGCCAGCGCGCCGGTGGCATAGGCGCCGAAGCCGGCGACGCCGGCCCCGAGCAGCGCCACGACGCCATCGACATTCTGCCGCAACCCGTCGGGCAGGCGGGCGGTGAGCAGGTCTACGCGGATATGGACGTTCTTCGCCAGCGTGTCGGCGAGCGCCAGGAAGGTCGCCCCGGCGAGCAGGAAGCCGGCGATCTCGGCCAGCGACGGGACGACGAAGCGGGTCGGCGTAATCCCCGCCGCGACCAGCAGCACGTCGAGCGTGCGGGCCCCGACCTGCGCGGCCACCAGCAGCAGGATGGCGAGCAGGCAGAGCGCCGCGACCGCCGCGGCAGCACTGTAGAGCGTATCCAGAACGCGGCGCATCGAGGCTCCCATGGCGATCGGCGGACGAAGCAGGCAGCGGGCATCTCTCGGCGCCCGCTGCCTGAGACGGTCTTACTGCCGGTAGGCTTCGATCAGCGCGGCGCCGTCTTCGCCGGCGGTGCTTTTCCACGCCTCGGTGAGCTTTTCACCGATCGCCTTGAAGCCGTCGGTCAGCGCCTGCGAGGGTTCGGCGACGGTGATGCCGTTCTCGGCGAGCAGATCGGTGGTGCGCTTGGTCTCTTCCTCGGACGCCGCCCAGCCGCGGGTCTCGGCCTCGGCCGCCGCCTCGGTGATGGCGGTCTGCGCCTCGGCCGGCAGCGCGTCGAAGGCGGCCTGGTTGACGATCACCATGTTGCGGGGGAGCCAGGCGTTCAGCGGGTAGTAGTAGGAGAGGAAGTCCCAGGCCTGCGAGTCGACGCCGGTCGACGGCGACGTCATCATCGCGGCGACGCGGCCGGTGGAGAAGGCGGTGGCGATGTCCGACGCCTCGATCTGCGTCGGCACCATGCCGGCGGCGTTGGCGATCGCCTCGGTGGAGGTGTTGTAGGCGCGGAAGCTGCGGCCGGCGAGCGCCTCGACCGAATCCACCGAATCCTTGGTGTAGAGGCCCTGCGGCGGCCAGGGCACGGAGAACAGCAGCTTCAGCCCCTCGGCGGCGAGCGCCTTTTCCATCAGCGGCTTCTGGACGTCGTAGAGCTTGCGGGCGTCCTCGTAGCTGGTCGCCAGGAACGGCACGGAATCGGCGCCGAAGATCGGGTTCTCGTTCTCCAGACGCGAGACCAGCAGCTCGCCGATCGGCACGATGCCGTCGCGCACCGAGCTCTTGATGTCCGGATGCTTGATCAGCGACTGGTTGTAGTGCGGCGTGATCGCAAGCGCGTCGCCGGCGGCCTCGTTCACGTCGGCGACGAAGGTCGCGATGTTCTTCTCGTGGAAATTGCCTTCCGGGTAGGGGGTCGGCATGTCCCAGGCGGTCTGGGCGAGGGCGATGCCCGGCAGGGCCGTGGCGACGGTGGCGAGTAGGAACGTGCGCAGATGCTTCATGACGATCTCCCGTGGCAATGATGCGGAAGATTTCCACGAAAATTGCCACCGGTCAAACACGCTGATAATCTGCCGATAGTTTATCGATAACAGCTCAATCTTTTGGCGGAGTGCCGAACATGCAGGCAGTGGCGGACGGCAAATGGGACTTCTGGGTCGATCGTGGCGGCACCTTCACCGACGTGATCGGCCGGGCGCCCGACGGCACGCTGACGCCAAAGAAGCTTTTGTCGGAAAATCCCGGCGTCTATGACGACGCCGCGCTCGAAGGCATTCGCGACCTGCTCGGCCTTGAGCCGGGCGCCGCGATCCCGCCCGGCCGCATCGGCACGGTGCGCATGGGCACCACCGTCGCCACCAATGCGCTGCTGGAGCGCAAGGGCGACCGCACGCTGCTCCTGATCACCCGCGGCTTCCGCGATGCGCTGAGGATCGCCTACCAGGCCCGGCCGGACATCTTCGCCAAGGAGATCATCCTGCCCGAGCAGCTCTACGAGCGGGTGGACGAGATCGCCGAGCGGGTGCTCGCCGACGGGACGGTCGAGGCCGAACTCGACGAGGCCGAAACGTGCGCGGCGCTCGCCGCCGCCAAGGCGGACGGCATCGACGCCGTCGCCATCGTGTTCATGCATTCCTGGCACTTCCCGGCGCACGAGCGGCGGGCCCGCCAGCTCGCCGAGGAAGCCGGATTCGCGCAGATCTCGGTCAGCCATGAGGTCTCGCCGCTGGTCAAGATCGTCGGCCGCGGCGACACGACGGTGGTCGACGCCTATCTGACGCCGATCCTGTCGCGCTACGTCCGCAAGGTTTCCGGTGCGCTCGGCGCCGACGCCGGCGATGAAGCCGCGCCGTCGCTGCAGTTCATGATGTCGTCGGGCGGGCTGACCGCCGCCGACCTCTTCCAGGGCAAGGACGCGATCCTCTCCGGCCCCGCCGGCGGCGTCGTCGGCATGGCCGAGACCGCCCGGCTCGCCGGCGAGGAGAAGGTCATCGGCTTCGACATGGGCGGCACCTCCACCGACGTGACGCATTACGCCGGCACCTACGAGCGGGCGCTGGATTCGGAAGTCGCGGGCGTGCGCATCCGCGCGCCGATGATGCGGATCCATACGGTGGCGGCGGGCGGCGGCTCGATCCTGCATCTCGACCAGGGAAGGTTCCAGGTGGGTCCCGATTCCGCCGGCGCCAATCCCGGCCCCGCCTCCTACGGCAAAGGCGGGCCGCTGACCGTCACCGATGCCAACGTCATGGTCGGCAAGCTGAAGCCCGAGCTGTTCCCCGCGGTGTTCGGGCCGGGGCAGGACCAGCGGCTCGACGCAGGAATCGTCCGCGAGAAGTTCGAGGCGCTTGCCGCGGGGATCGGCGAGGGCCGCGATCCGCGTGCCGTGGCGGAAGGCTTCCTGACCATCGCCGTCGAGAACATGGCCAACGCCATCAAGAAGATCTCGGTGCAGCGCGGCTACGACGTCTCGGGCTACCTGCTCAATTCCTTCGGCGGCGCCGGTGGCCAGCACGCCTGCCTCGTCGCCGATGCGCTTTCCATGGAGCGGGTGCTGATCCATCCGATGTCGGGGCTGCTGTCGGCCTACGGCATCGGCCTCTCCTCGCTGTTCGCGACCAAGAACCAGGCGCTGGTGGCGCCGCTGACCGAGGACAGGAAGGCGGAGATCGAGGCGCTCGCCGAGCGGCTGGCATCGGCGGTCGAGGCCGAGCTCGCCGGCCAGGGCGTCGCGAGCGGCCGGATCGACCAGACGGTGCTCCTGCAGCTGCGCTACGACGGGACGGATACGACGCTGCCGGTGCCCTATGCCGGCGACCTCGCGGCGGCGCGCAGCGGCTTCGAGGTGGCGCACCGGGCGCAGTTCGGCTTCA
The DNA here is from genome assembly GCF_021391535.1 of Aurantimonas sp. HBX-1. GTDB lineage: Bacteria > Pseudomonadota > Alphaproteobacteria > Rhizobiales > Rhizobiaceae > Aurantimonas. The sequence continues at coordinate 3,741,177 of NZ_CP090066.1, read as the reverse complement.
TCTACGACAACCGGCCGATCGTCGTCGAGAACGTCACGGTGGAGGCGGCGGAGCGCCGCGACGAGGCGGACGCGAGCACCGCGACCGCGGCCGCGAGCTACCGGCCTGAGCCCGCGGAGACCGGCCGCATCTATACCGGCGGCGCCGAGCACGAGGCGGCGATCTTCCGCCGCGAGGCGCTGCGGCCCGGCGCGCGCATCGCCGGCCCGGCGCTGATCGTCGAGGCGAACCAGACCATCGTCGTCGAGCCCGGCTGGGCCGCCGAGCTGACGGCGCGCGACGACTTCCTGCTGTCGCGCACCGAGCGCAAGCCGCGCCACGCCGCGCTCGGCACCGCGAAGGCGGGAACCGGCGGCGAGGCCGACGAAGGCGCCGATCCGGTGCTTCTCGAGGTCTTCAACAACCTCTTCATGTCGATCGCCGAGCAGATGGGCGTGACGCTCCAGAACACCGCCTCCTCGGTCAACATCAAGGAGCGGCTCGACTTCTCCTGCGCGGTGTTCGACGCCACCGGCGCGCTGGTCGCCAACGCCCCGCACATGCCGGTGCATCTGGGCTCGATGGACCGCTCGGTGGAGACGATCATCACCCTCAACGAGGGCAGGATCCGGCCGGGCGACGTCTTCGCGCTGAACGCGCCCTACAATGGCGGCACGCATCTGCCGGACATCACCGTGGTGACGCCGGTCTTCGACGACGCGAGGCAAGAGGCGTCGAGTGCCGAAGGCACGAGGGGGACGAAAGAAGAGCCGAAAATCCTCTTCTACGTCGCCTCGCGCGGCCACCACGCCGATGTCGGCGGCATCGCGCCCGGATCGATGACGCCGCGGGCGACGCGCGTCGACGAGGAGGGCGTCCTGATCGACAATCTGCGGCTGGTCGATGGCGGCGTCTTCCAGGAAGACGAGCTCCGCCACGTGCTGACCGACCACGCCTACCCGGCGCGCAATCCCGACCAGAACATTGCCGACCTCAAGGCGCAGATCGCCGCCAACGAGAAGGGTGTCGCGGAACTCAGGCGCATGGTCGAGACCTTCGGCCTCGAAACGGTCGACGCCTACATGGCCTATGTCCAGGACAACGCCGCGGAGGCCGTCCGCCAGCTCATCGACGGGCTGGAGGATTGCGAGTGCGACTACCCGACCGACAGCGGCCAGGTGCTCAAGGTGAAGATCACCGTCGACCGCGCCGCACGGGAGGCGACCGTCGACTTCACCGGCACCTCGCCGTCGATGGGCAACAATTTCAACGCGCCCGAGCCGGTGACGCGGGCGGCGGTGCTCTACGTCTTCCGGGTCATGGTCGAGAAGCCGATCCCGATGAATGCCGGCTGCCTGCGGCCGGTCAGGATCGTCGTGCCGGACGGCTCGATGCTGAAGCCGCGCTATCCGGCCGCGGTCGTTGCGGGCAATGTCGAGACCTCGCAGCACGTCACCAACGCGCTGTTCCAGGCGCTGGGCGCGCTGGCGAACTCGGAGGGGACGATGAACAACCTCACCTTCGGCGACGCCCGCTACCAGTATTACGAGACGATCTGCTCGGGCTCCCCGGCCGGGCGCATGAACGACGGGCGGTCCTTCGCCGGCACCTCGGGCGTTCACGTCCACATGACCAATTCGCGGCTGACCGACCCCGAGATCCTCGAGATGCGCTATCCGGTGGTGCTCGAGGACTTCCACATCCGGACGGGGTCCGGCGGCGACGGCGAGCAGCGCGGCGGCGACGGCACCAGGCGTACCATCCGCTTCCTGCAGCAGATGGACTGCGCCATCCTCTCCTCCCACCGCACGCTGCCGCCCAGGGGCATCGCCGGCGGCGGCGACGGCCAGATGGGCCGCACCGAGGTGCGCCGCCTCGACGGCACGCTGGAGCGTCTGGAGGGCTGCGACCAGACGGTGCTGGAAGCCGGCGAGGCAGTGATCGTCACGACCCCGACGCCCGGCGGCTACGGACCAGCCGCTTGAGGAGCAGCGCCAGAACCTGAACGCACACGCGTTCCAGCCTCTTCCCGGGCCGCGGCGTGCTGCCCGGGAGGCCGCAACAGCACGCGGCGTGGACCGGGAGGACCGCGGCGGAGATGCGCCGCCGGTCACGTCGAGGACGAAAGCCGGCAAGCGATCGAGCCGGGCTGAGCGATCCGGTCTGTCATCCCGTCGATCGGCATACTGTTGACCTGACGAGCGGCCGGTCGAGCCTTCGACGCTGCCGGTTTTCAGCCCCGCCGACGGCGATCGCCGTAGCGCAGGCGGCTTTGCCACGCCTGGTCGGTAACGGCCCGGCACCGTTCCATCGGGCCAGCAAGCAAATCTTCACGCAATCGCGCAAAGTTGATCGTCGCGAGACGATGCGATTCATGTGTCGCGAGACGTTGCGCATCGTCGATCTTTGCTTCCGTCGCCCCGCGCGCGCCGATCTCGAAAGCGAGAATTCCCGTGGTCTTCAAGTCCTCTTTGTCCGTCAAGGTCTCCGCCATGGTGGTGGCTTCCCTCGGAATCCTCACCCTGCTGTTCGCGATCGCCGGCTCCGTCATCCTGTCGAGCGACGGGGCGGAACGCGCGGCCGAGCGGCAGGAGGTGAACATGCGGGTCGCGTGGGATGCGCTGGGCCGGTACGGCAGCGATTTCCGCCGTGAGGGCGACGATCTCTATGTCGGTTCCCAGAGGCTGAACGGCCTGGCCCAGCCGGTCGACCGGGTCAAGGAACTGGTCGGCGGCACGGCGACGGTCTTCATGGGCGATACGCGGATAACGACCAACGTGATGAAGCCCGACGGCAGCCGCGCCGTCGGCACGACGCTGGCGCCCGGCCCGGTCTATGACGCGGTGCTGCGCGACGGCGTGCCCTTCCGGGGCGAGGCCGACATTCTCGGGACGGCATTCTTCACCGCTTATGATCCCATCAAGAATGCGGCCGGCGAGACGATCGGCGTCCTTTATGTCGGCGTGCCGAAGAGCGAGTTCCTGTCCTCCATCGAGGGCCTGCAGTATCGCCTCGGCCTGATTTCCCTGCTGGCGGCGCTTGCCATCGGGCTGGGAACTCTCTGGCTCTCGCGCCGCATGTTCCTGCCGCTTTCCGCATTATGCAGGACGATCGGCGATGTGGCGGAAGGCAAGACCGACGGGGAGGTCGTCGGGCTCAAGCGCCAGGACGAGATCGGCCAGATGGCGCGGTCCGTGGAGGCTCTTCGGCATGCGGTGATCGAACAGCAGGACCTGCGGCAGCAGGCCGCCGCGGCCCGCGCCGCCAAGGAGCTCGAACTGATCGAGCAGGAGAAGCTCGGCGAAGGCTACGTCAAGGCGCACGAGTTCTTCATGGCCGAGGTCACCGAGGGCTTCCAGCGGCTCGCCGACGGCGACCTGACGGCGCGGCTCGATAAGGCTTTCACACCCGACTACGAGGGCGTGCGGACCTTGTTCAACGACAGCGTCTCCAAGCTCGAAATGGCCTTCGCCAGCGTCGTCGAGACGATCGGCTCGATCCGCACGGGTCTTTCCGAGATCAACACGGCGTCGAACGACCTGGCGCAGCGCACCGAGCAGCAGGCGGCCTCTCTGGAAGAGACGGTGGCGGCGCTGGGCGAGGTGACGCAGGCGGTGAACGAGACGGCGGACGGCGCCGGCAAGGCGCAGCTGGTCGCCGGCGGCGCCCGCCAGAAGGCGGAGAAGGGCGGCGAGGTGGTGTCGCGGGCGGTCGAGGCGATGAGCCAGATCGAGCGCTCCTCGGCGCAGATCAACCGGATCATCGGGGTGATCGACGAGATCGCCTTCCAGACCAACCTCCTGGCGCTGAACGCCGGGGTCGAGGCGGCGCGGGCGGGCGATGCCGGCCGTGGCTTCGCGGTGGTGGCGCAGGAAGTGCGGGGCTTGGCCCAGCGTTCGGCGGAAGCGGCCAAGGAGATCAAGACGCTGATCGCCACCTCGCGCGAGCAGGTGGAGGCCGGGGTCGAGCTGGTGACGGCGTCGGGCCGGTCGCTGGAGGAGATCGTCACCGAGGTGAGCTCGATGGCGGAGGTGATCTCGGCGATCGCGGCGAGCGCGCGGGAACAGGCGACGAGCCTTCGCGAGGTGTCGGGCGCGGCGGACCAGATGGACAAGGTGACCCAGCAGAACGCGGCGATGGTGGAAGAGGCGACGGCGGCAAGCCAGACGCTGACCAACGAGACCGAGGAACTGGCCGCGGCGATGGCGAAGTTCCGGACCTCGGCGAGCCCGGCCGGCCGCCTTGCGCCGGCGAACGCCTCGCGGGGCCAGCGCATCGCCAGCCGCACCGTGACGCAGATGAAGACCACCGGCCGCGGCGGCGCCGCCCTCGCCGCCCACGCCGAGACCGACAGCTGGGAGGAATTCTGACCGGACACGGCGCCGGGAAGCCCCGCCCCCTTCCTCAGGATTGTCGATCATCTGCAACCGGCCGAGGCCCTTCGGCCGGTTGCTGCCGTCGCCAAAGTTCTGACGACGACGCCAACTGACCACGCGTAAACCGATTATTCTCGATTTCCCGCCAGAAGATCAGCCGCATCTCAAATGGCCTATGGCCGCAGCGGGTACGTCATGAATTTCTCCATCAGTCGAAAACTCTCCACCCTCATCGCGGTTGCCGCCCTGGCCAGTATCGCCGCGATGACCCTCCAGCTTTACTCGCTGCATCAGACAATCTGGAAGGATCGGCAGGATCTGATCATCTCGCAGGTCGAGAGTGCCATCTCGATGCTCGGCGGCTTCCAGGCGAAGGTCGAAGCGGGGGAGATGACGCTGCAGCAAGCGCAGGATCGCGCCCGCGAGGCGGCATTGCCGATCCGCTTCGGCGAGAACGACTATCTCTTCATGATGCGCTCGGACGGGATCCGCGTGATGCATCCCGATCCCAAACTTCAGGGCACCGATGCCTTCACGTCGAAGGACGTGAAGGGCGTCTATTACAATCGCGAAATGGTCCAGAACGCCCAGAACGGCGGCGGCTTCACCACCTATTACCGGGCGCGCCTGCAAGGGTCGGACGATATCTCCCCGAAGCTTTCCTACGCGAAGCTGTTCGCTCCCTGGGACTGGACGGTGGCCGCCGGTCTCTATGTCGACGACCTGAACGCCCAGTTCATGGGTGAGGTCTACAAGGCGCTTCTCTGGTCCGGCCTGCTGTTCGCCATGCTGATCGCCTGCGCCATCCCCCTGGCGCGGTCGATCTCGCAGCCGATCAACAAGATGACGGACGCCATGCAGCGCCTCGCGTCCGGCGACAAGTCCGTCGAGATTCCGGCGGTCGGCCGCCGCGACGAGATCGGCGAGATGGCCGGTGCGGTCGAGGCCTTCAAGCAGGCCGCCATCGAGCGCGACGAACTCGCCCAGGCGGCCGAACGCGCGCGCATCGACCAGGAAGAGGCCAAGCGCCGGCAGGCGGCGCTGGAAGACGCCAAGGCCGAGGATCTGCGGGCCTTCGTCGGGGTCATCGAGGTCGGCTTCGAGCGCCTGTCGGATGGCGACCTGACGGTGCGGATGACCGAGGCGGTGGCACCGGAATTCGAGCCGATCCGCGCCAAGTTCAACGACAGCGTCGCGCAGCTGGAGACGGCGATCGGCGGGGTGGTGACCTCGATCGGCTCGATCCGGACGGGTCTTTCCGAGATCAACACGGCGTCGAACGACCTGGCGCAGCGCACCGAGCAGCAGGCGGCCTCTCTGGAAGAGACGGTGGCGGCGCTGGGCGAGGTGACGCAGGCGGTGAACGAGACGGCGGACGGCGCCGGCAAGGCGCAGCTGGTCGCCGGCGGCGCGCGGCAGAAGGCGGAGAAGGGCGGCGAGGTGGTGTCGCGGGCGGTCGAGGCGATGAGCCAGATCGAGCGGTCCTCGGCGCAGATCAACCGGATCATCGGGGTGATCGACGAGATCGCCTTCCAGACCAACCTCCTGGCGCTGAACGCCGGGGTCGAGGCGGCGCGGGCGGGCGATGCCGGCCGTGGCTTCGCGGTGGTGGCGCAGGAGGTGCGCGGCCTGGCCCAGCGTTCGGCGGAAGCGGCCAAGGAGATCAAGACGCTGATCGCCACGTCGCGCGAGCAGGTGGAGGCCGGGGTCGAGCTGGTGACGGCGTCGGGCCGGTCGCTGGAGGAGATCGTGACGGAAGTCAGCTCGATGGCCGAGCTGATCTCTTCGATCGCGTCCTCGGCCCGCGAACAGGCGACGAGCCTTCGCGAGGTGTCGGGCGCGGCGGACCAGATGGACAAGGTGACCCAGCAGAACGCGGCGATGGTGGAAGAGGCGACGGCGGCGAGCCAGACGCTGACCAACGAGACCGAGGAACTGGCCGCGGCGATGGCGAAGTTCCGGACATCGGCGAGCCCGGCCGGCTCTGCCGGCCGCCTTGCGCCGGCGAACGCCTCGCGGGTCCAGCGCATCGCCAGCCGCACCGTGACGCAGATGAAGACCTCCGGCCGCGGCGGCGCCGCCCCCGCCGCCCACGCCGACAGCGACAGCTGGGAGGAGTTCTGACCGCACCTGCTTCGGTTGGACGGTCGCGAATGATGTGAGAGGCGGCGCGCGGGGGTTGCTGGACCCCGCGCGCCGCCCATTTGATGCCGCGGGCAGATCGCGGAGACCTCTTCATGCAGCTTGATGGCAATGTCGCCGTCGTCACCGGCGCCGGCTCCGGCATCGGCCGGGCCATCGCCGAGGCGTTTGCGCGCGAGGGCGCCAGGGTCGCGGTCTGCGACATCGACCGCGACGGCGCGGATGCCACTGTCGGCGCCATCGAGGCGGAAGGCGGCGAGGCCATCGCGATCACGATGGACGTCACCGACGAAGCCGCCGTCGATGCCGGCGTCGACCGCGCGGCGGCGCATTTCGGGCGCATCGACACGATGGTCGCCAATGCCGGCATCCAGATCGTCCACCCGATCGAGGAATTCTCCTATGCCGAATTCCGCAAGCTGGTGACGATCCATCTCGACGGGTCGTTCCTGCTCACCCGGGCCTGCGTCCGGCACATGTATCCGCAGCGCTCCGGCTCGCTGATCTACATGGGCTCGGTGCACAGCCACGAGGCCTCGGCGCTGAAATCGGCCTATGTCGCGGCCAAGCACGGGATTCTCGGCCTGGCGCGGGTGATGGCGAAGGAGGGCGGCCGCCACGGCGTGCGCTCCAACATCATCTGCCCGGGCTTCGTGAAGACGCCGCTGGTCGAGCGGCAGATCCCCGAACAGGCCGCCAGCCTCGGCATCCCGGAAGCCGAGGTGGTCAACCGGGTGATGCTCGGCAACACGGTCGACCAGGAATTCACCACCATGGCGGACGTGGCGGCGGTGGCCGTGTTCCTCGCCGGCTTCCCGTCCAACGCCCTCACCGGCCAGTCGATCGTGCCGAGCCACGGCTGGCACATGGTCTGACGGCGGGCCCGTCCTAACTTCATCCCCAGGAGGACCGAATCCATGGAAATCATCACCCTGCAGCCGATCGTCGCGCTGATCGCCGGAATCCTGATCCTGGTGATCCCGCGGCTGCTCAACTACATCGTCGCCTTCTACCTGATCTTCATCGGGCTGGTCGGCCTGTTCCCCGGCATCTTCGACGGCCTTGGCTCCATTGGCTGACGTCGCGGGCAAGCAGCGCGTCGTCATCCTAGGCGGCGGTGCAGGCGGCCTTGAACTGGCGGTGGGCCTGGCGCGCCGGCACGATCTCGACGTCACCCTCGTCGACCGCGTCAGCACGCATCTGTGGAAGCCGCGGCTGCACGAATTCGCCGCCGGCACGGTGAATTCCAGCCTCGCCGAGATGAGCTTCTACACGCTGGCGGGGATGCACGGCTTCCGCTTCGAGCAGGGGGACGTCGAGACGATCGACCGCGGCGCGCGAAGCGTGCGGCTGGCGGAGATGCGCGACCCGAGCGGCCATTTCGTCACCACCGCCCGGTCGCTGGCCTTCGACGCCTGCGTCGTCGCGCTCGGCGGGATGACCGCGACCTTCAACACCGAAGGCGTCGCCGAGCACGCGATCCGGCTCGACGAGAAGAGCGACGCGGAGGAATTCCGCGACCTGTTCATCGCCATGATGATCCACGCCCGCGAGAGCCGCGAGCCGGCGCATGTGGTGATCGTCGGCTCCGGCGCGACGGGCACCGAGCTCGCCGCGCATCTGCGCCTGTCCGAGCGGGCCTTCGCGCACGAGCCCGGCAGCGACGAGATGCGCCCGCTGCTGAAGCTGACCATCCTCGAGGCGGCGCCGCAGCTGATGCCAGGGGCCGACGAGGGCCTGCGCAAGAGCGTCAGCGATCGCCTGGAGCAGCTGGGCATCGTCGTGCGCACGAATGCGGCGGTCGACCTTGTGGGCGAGACCGACATCCGCATCAGGACGGGCGAGGTGTTCCCGGCCGACGTAACGGTATGGGCCGCCGGCCTGACCGGCAACCCGCGCCTGAAGCATCTCGCCGACTTCGCGATCGACAACAAGGGCCGCATCGTCGTCGACGACCGGCTGCGTTCGACCATCGACAAGGGGATCTACGTCATCGGCGACGCCGCGAGCTTCACCCCGGCAGGGGCCGAGGCGCCGCTGCCGCCGACGGCGCAGTGCGCCAGCCAGCAGGCCGACTATCTCGTCTCCGCCTTGCCGGAGCTTCTGGCGGGCGGCACGGCGAAACCCTTCGTCTACAACGACCGCGGCCGCCTGCTGTCGCTCGGCGGCGCCGGCTCGGTCGGCCTTGTCGGGTTCATGCGCAAGAATGACTTCCTCGTCGAGGGCCGCTTCGCGACCGCCGCCTATCACGGCCTGCAGCGCCGCCACCAATGGTCGGTGCTGGGGCCGCTGCGGGGCTCCGTGGCGATCCTCGCCGACATGATCTCGCCGACCAGCGGCCCGGCGATGAAGCTGCACGGCTGACGCTTCCCTGATCCGGCGTGCGCGCCGGGGAGCGTTCCGGCCGCCTCTCCATGCCTGAAAGGACATCACCATGACGCATCCCGTCATCGCCGAAGGAAACATCGCCGTCGTCACCGGCGGCGGCTCGGGCATCGGCCTTGCCGCTGCGACCCGCTTCGCCGAGGCCGGCATGGTCGTGGCGATCGTCGACCGGCTCCCGGAAAGGCTGGCGGCGGCCAAGGCGACGATCGCCGAAACCGCGCCGGCCGCGACGGTCCTCACCTTCGACACCGACATTGGCGACCGTGACGCGGTCGAGGCGCTGGCGAACGACCTCTTCGGCCGCTACGGCGCCGTGCACCTGCTGCTCGACAATGCCGGCATCCAGCCCGGCAGCGACATCTTCGACACGCGCGGCACCTTCGACGCGGTGCTGCGGACCAATCTGGTCGGCGCCATCCGCGTCGCGCAGATCTTCGGCGAGCGCATGGTGGCGAGCGGCGCGCCGGGTCTCGTCGTCGTCACCGGCTCCAAGCAGGGCATCACCATGCCGCCGGGCGACCCCGCTTACAACGTCTCCAAGGCCGGGCTGAAGGCCTTCACCGAGGCGCTGCAGCACGACCTGCGCAATCGCGACGGCTGCCGGGTCGAGGCGCGGCTGCTGATCCCCGGCTTCGTCTATACCGCGCTGACCAAGGGCGACCGGACCGAGAAGCCGGCCGGCGCATGGACGCCGGAACAGACCGTCGACTTCATGCTGGAGCGGCTGGGCACGGAGGAGTTCTACATCCTCTGCCCGGACGGCGAGGTGACCCGCGCGATCGACCAGAAGCGCATCGCCTGGACCGCCGGCGACATCATCGAGAACCGCCCGCCGCTGTCGCGCTGGCACAAGGACTGGGCGGAGAAGTTCAAGGCCTGGGCGGCGAAGCCGGACTGATCCCGGACGTGCCCTCCCGCGCCACCGCGAGCAGGCGGTCGACGTCCACCACCCGCTCCAGCTGCGCCGCGATCTCGTCCAGCGCGGCTTCTACGCCGGCGCGATAACCCGCCGTCGACCCCGTGAGCCCGAACCGCGCGAGGAAGGCGCGGCGCCAGGAATCGGCGCCGAACAGGCCGTGGAGATAGGTGCCGGAGACCCGGCCGTCGGCGGAGATCGCGCCGTCGGGCTGGCCGTCGAGCAGGCAGACCGGCCGGGCGCAGTCCGGTCCGAAGGTGCGGCCGAGATGGATCTCGTAGCCCTCGAGCGGCGCGCCGTCGGGCGTCGTCGCCTTCGCCTCGCGGACGGTCTTCTGCGGCTCCATGACCGTCTCGACGTCGAGGAGGCCGAGCCCTTCCGCCTCGCGCACCGGGCCCTCGATGCCGTCGGGGTCGCGCACCGTGCGGCCGAGCATCTGGTAGCCGCCGCAGAGGCCGACGACATGGCCGCCGCGGGCGTGATGGGCGAGAAGGTCGCGGTCCCAGCCATTGGCGCGGAAGCCGGCGAGGTCGCCGATCGTCGATTTCGAGCCGGGGATCAGGACCAGCGCGGCGTCCGCGGGGAGCCGCTCGCCGGGCCGCACGAAGGCGACCTCGACGTCGGGCTCGGCCTTCAGCGGGTCGAGATCGTCGAAATTGGCGATGCGGCCGAGCAGCGGCACGGCGACCGTCAGCGCCTTTTGGGCGCCGGGTGCCGACAACCGCTCCAGCGCGACCGAATCCTCCGCCGGCAGCCGCGCGGCGGCCGCCAGATGCGGCACGACGCCGAAGCTTGGCCAGCCGGTGAAACGGGTGATCGCCGACAGCCCGTCGTCGAACAGCGAGACGTCGCCGCGGAACTTGTTGATCAGGAAGCCGGCGATCATCGCCCGGTCTTCTTCCGGCAGGATGGCATGCGTGCCGACCAGCGAGGCGATGACGCCGCCGCGGTCGATGTCGCCGACGAGGATCACCTTGACCCCGGCGGCCGTCGCGAAGCCCATATTGGCGATGTCGCCGGCCCGAAGGTTGATCTCGCCCGGCGAGCCGGCGCCCTCGACGATGACGAGATCGGCCTCCGCCGACAGACGGGCGTAGCTTTCCAGTACCGTCTGCAGGAGGCCGGCCTTCAGCCGCTGGTAGTCACGGCCCTTCGCCTCGCCGACGACCTTGCCGCGCACGACGACCTGGCTGCCGGTCTCCGACTGCGGCTTGAGCAGCACCGGGTTCATGTCGACGGTCGGCTTCGTGCCGCAGGCCAGAGCCTGCAGCCATTGCGCCCGGCCGATCTCGCCGAATCCGTCGGCGCCGGGGATCGCGGCGACGGCGGCATTGTTGGACATGTTCTGCGGCTTGAACGGCCGCACGGAAAGGCCGCGGCGCGCGAACAGCCGGCAGAGCCCGGCGACCAGCACCGTCTTGCCGACGTCCGAGCCGGTGCCCTGCAGCATGATGGCGGGGGTTCGCTTCATGCCGGTCATGAGAGCAGCAGTTTCGTCGCGAGCGCCAGGCACACCACCACCAGCAGCGGCCGGATCAACCTTGCGCCGAAGCGCATGGCGAAGCCCGAGCCGATCCGCGCGCCGACGAACTGCGCGACGCCCATGGCGAGCCCGAGCTTCCAGAGAATGGCGCCGGAAAAGGCGAAGATGACGAAGCCGCCGAGATTGGAGGCGAAGTTCAGGAGTTTCGTATGCGCCGTCGCCTTGAGGACGCCGTAGCCGGCGAGCGTCACGAAGGCGAGCATGAAGAACGAGCCGGCGCCCGGGCCGAACAGGCCGTCATAGGCGCCGATCAGCGGCACCAGGAAGCCGGCGAACAGCGCCGGCGAGATCCGCCGCTCGGCGTCCTCGTCCGACAGGCCCGGCTTGAAGGCGAAATAGACCGCGACGGCGATCAGCAGGAACGGCAGCAGGGTTTCGAGCACGTCGGTCGGCAGCACCATCGCCGCCAGGGCGCCCACCACCGCGCCGGCGAAGGCGATGAGCGCCGTCGGCATCAGCCTGCGCAGGTCGACATGGCCCTTGGCGGCGTAGCTGATCGAGGCCGAACCCGAGCCGAACAGTGCCTGCAGCTTGTTGGTACCGAGCGCCGTCAGCGGGTCGACGCCGGACAGCAGCAGCGTCGGGATCGTCACCAGCCCGCCGCCGCCGGCGATCGAATCGACGAAGCCGGCGACGAAGGCGGCGAGCACGAGGAGGGCGAAGATCTCGGGCAGCATGGCGGACTTTCGAGCGCGATCGGACGGCGTGGTCGGTGCGGGGCGCCCGACGAGAGGGCAGGGAGCGTTCCGTTTCCTCATGCCGAGCCTGATCCGCGATCGCCGGCCGGGCCGCCGAATGGCCCGTGGACGGCCCCGTCCGCCTCCGCCGGGCGCGGGAAACGAGGCCGGGAACGGGTCCCGGTCGAGGCTCGGGATGAAGAAGCGGAGAAGGGTGCCGCCGCGCCTTGGTATCGCGCGTCCCCTGCAAAGCCAACTTGATTTGACGCCCGGCCCGCGGTGCTGTTTAGGTCGACCCGCCTGACGGTGCCCGAAGGCGGGCTGAGAGAAATTCCGGTGAGGCCGACCCAAGCAGGGGGCCAGGACGGAGCTGTCGGATCGGTCCGCGTGGGATAGTCTCGCGCGTCTCCTCCGGCGTTGCGAGGAGTGCGTGATGAAAGCCCTGATGCTGTGCGGCCATGGCAGCCGCGACCAGGCCGCGATGGTCGAATTCGGCGGGCTTGCCGACAAGCTGCGCACCCGCCTGCCCGACTGGTCCGTCGAGCACGGCTATCTCGAGTTCGCCAAGCCGGTGATTCGCGACGGCCTCGACAAGCTGAAGGCGAGCGGCGCCTCGACGGTGCTGGCGCTGCCCGGCATGCTGTTTGCCGCCGGCCACGCCAAGAACGACATCCCCTCGGTGCTCAACACCTATGCCGCCGCCAACGGCCTGCGGATCGAATACGGCCGCGAGCTCGGCGTCGACCTGAAGATGATCCGCGCCGCCGGCGAGCGCATCAAGGAATGCCTGCGCGCCGACGGCTGGCGGGACGGCGAGAAGCTGCACGACACGATGCTGGTCGTGGTCGGCCGCGGCGCGTCGGATCCCGACGCCAATTCCAACGTCGCCAAGGTGATGCGGATGCTGTGGGAGGGCCTCGGCTTCGCCTGGGGCGAGACGGTCTATTCCGGCGTCACCTTCCCGCTGGTCGAGCCGGGGCTCGAGCACGCAAGCCGCCTCGGCTACAAGCGGATCGTCGTCTTTCCGTATTTCCTCTTCACCGGCGTGCTGGTGCGGCGGATCTACGACCAGACCGACGTGGTCGCTGCCGCCCATCCCGAGATCCGCTTCCTGAAGGCGCCCTATCTCGGCGCGCACGAGCTGGTGGTGGAGACCTTCGTCGACCGGCTCGGGGAGATCCTCGAGGGCACCAACAACATGAACTGCCAGATGTGCAAGTACCGCGAGCAGGTGCTGGGCTTCGAGGCGGAGGTCGGGCTCGCGCAGGAGAGCCACCACCATCACGTCGAGGGCGTCGGCTCCTCGGCCGACTGCACGCTCTGCGACACGGTCTGCACCGGCGCCTGCCGCAATGTCGCGCCGGCCGCGCCGCGCCACGAAACCGCCCATGCGCACGGGCATGACCACGGGCATGCGCATGATCACGACCATGCACATGCACACGACCACGCGCATGATCACGACCATGCACACACCCACGCGCCGGGCCACGTCCACCCGCATGCCGACGGCGAGGCGGGCGGGCACCCCCATCCCCACTCGCATTCGCACGGCGGACACGACCATTCCCACGATCACCACCACCACCCCTATCCGCATGCCGACCATCCGCTCGGGCCCCGCTCGATGCGTCGCCCGTGACGCGCTGTCCCGCCTGCGCGACATGAGCCCGGCATGAGCGCCCTCTTCGACCGCTACGTCATCGTCGACTGGTCGGCCGCCAACGCGCCGGCCAGGGGCAAGGATTCGGTCTGGATCGCGTTTGCCGAGCGCGAGGGCACCGAGACGCGGCTGGTCGAGACGATCAACCCGCCGACCCGGGCCGCCGCGATGGCGCGGCTCGAGGCCTATTTCCGCCAGGCGCTGGCGGACGAGAAGCGCGTCTTCGCCGGCTTCGACTTTCCCTTCGGCTATCCGGCCGGCGGCGCCGCGGCGATCGCCGGCAGCCCCGACTGGCGCGTCCTCTGGGGCTTCTTCGCCGATGCGCTGCAGGACCTGGAGACGAACACCAACAATCGCTTCGAGGTGGCCGGCCGGCTGAACCGCGAGCAGCTGGCCGCAATGCCGATGTACTGGGGCCGGCCGATGCACCAGGTGGTGCCGGGCCTGTCCGCGACCAAGCCCGATCCCTATCCGGCCGGCCTGCCGGAGAAGCGCGTGGCGGAGGCTCGCGCCGGCAAGGCGCAGCCGGTCTGGAAGCTCAACTTCACCGGCAGCGTCGGCAGCCAGGCGATCACCGGCATCGCCCGGCTGGAGCAACTGCGGCGCAACCCGGAGTTCGCCGACCACGTCGCCGTCTGGCCGTTCGAGACGCGCTTTGCCTCGGCGCTGAATGCGCCGATCGTGCTGGCGGAGATCTATCCCGGCCTGATCAAGATCGAGCAGGGCGACAAGTCCGCCATCGACGAGGCGCAGGTCGAGACGCTGGCGACGATCTTCAGCCGCTTCGACGCCGACGGGCGCTTCGGCGAATTGCTGTCCGCGCCCACCGACCTGCCGGAAGACCAGGCCGCGACGGTTGTGGCGGAAGAGGGCTGGATCGTCGGCCTCGGCCACCGCCTGGCGGAGGCGCTCGGCGAGGACGATCCGGAGGCCTATGTCGCGCCGGGCGCGCGGCTCAACTATCTGCGCGATCCCGCCGCGATCTATGCCGAGAGCTTCCGGCTGATCCGCGCCGAGACCGACCTGTCGCAACTGCCGGACGACGCGCAGGATTTGGCGATCCGGCTGGTGCATGCCTGCGGGATGCCGGAGATCGTCGCCGACCTGCTGCTCTCGCAGGACGCCATCGCGGCGGGCAAGGCGGCGCTGGCCGCCGGCGCGCCGATCCTCTGCGACAGCGAGATGGTCGCCCACGGCGTCATCCCCGGCCGGCTGCCGCAGCAGAACAAGATCGTCTGCCGGCTCTCCGACCCGCGTACAAGGCGCATCGCCGAGCGCGACGGGACGACCCGGTCGGCCGCCCAGGTCGACCTCTGGAGCGAGCTGATCGAAGGCGCCGTCGTCGCCATCGGCAATGCCCCGACCGCTCTGTTCCGGCTCCTGGAGCGGCTCGACGAGGGCGCGCCAAGGCCGGCGCTGATCATCGGCATGCCGGTCGGCTTCGTCGGTGCGGCCGAATCCAAGGCCGAGCTGGTGCGCGATTCGCGCGGCATCCCGTACATCACCATCGCCGGACGGCGCGGCGGCAGCGCCATGGCGGCGGCGGCGGTGAACGCGCTCGCCAAGGGGCTCGACTGACCATGGCCGACCCGATGCGGCCCTGGCTGGCGGACCATGACCACGGCGACAAGCCCGCCGAGGCCATGCCGGACAGGCCGTGGCTGACGGTGATCGGCATCGGCGACGCCGGGCTGGACAGCCTATCGGAAGAAGCCCGGCAACTGCTGGCCGACGCGACGACCGTGTTCGGCGGCGAGCGGCACCTCGCCATGCTCGGTGACACAGACGCGGAGACGATCCCCTGGGCATCGCCCTTCGAGGATTCGCTCGAGCGCCTGGCGAACTTCGCCGGGACCCCGACCGTCGTGCTGGCGACCGGGGACCCGATGTGGTTCGGCGTCGGCGCGACGCTAACGCGGCATTTCCCGCCCGAGGCGATGCGGGTGCTGCCGGCGCCAGCGGCCTTCCAGCTGGCCGCGGCACGGCTCGGCTGGCCGCTGCAGGATTGCGCCTGCCTCACCGTCCATGGAAGGCCGGTGGAGGCCGTCGCGCGGGCCCTGGCGCCGGGCGCCCAGCTCCTGATCTATTCGGCCGACGGCCAGTCGCCGCAGGCGCTGGCGCGGCTGCTGACCGGGCGCGGCTACGGTCCGAGCCGGATGATCGTGCTGGAGCATCTTGGCGGCGAGCGCGAGCGGGTTCGCGAGACGACGGCCATCGGCTTCGATTTCGACAACATCGCCGATCTCAACACCGTGGCGGTGGCCTGCGTCGCCGGCCGGGCGGCCGAGCCGCGGCCGCTGGTGGCCGGACTGCCCGACGACGCCTTCGTCCACGACGGCAAGATGACCAAGCGCGTCCTGCGGGCACTCGCCCTCGCGGCGCTTTCGCCGATGTCCGGCGAACTGCTCTGGGATGTCGGCGCCGGCTCGGGCTCGATCTCGGTCGAGTGGCTGCGCGGCGCCGTCCGGGCCCGCGCCATCGCCATCGAGCCGGTGGAGGCGCGCCGGGCGCTGATCGCCGAGAACGCGGCGACGCTGGGCGTGCCGGAGCTGGCCGTGGTCGGCGATGCCGCGCCCGCCGCCTTCGAGGGGCTCGACCAGCCGGACGCCGTGTTCATCGGCGGCGGCCTGACGGACGGCGTCTTCGACGCGGCGTGGGAGGCGCTGCGGCCGGGCGGGCGCATGGTCGCGCATGCCGTGACGCTGGAATCCGAGGCGCTGCTGATCGCGCTGCATGAGAGGCTGGGCGGGGAGCTGATGCGCGTTTCGGTGGAGAGGGCCGAGAAGGTCGGCCCCTATCGCGGCTTCAAGCCGTCGATGACCGTCGTCCACTGGCACGTGACCAAGGGCGGCAGCCGATGAGCGGCACGCTCTACGGGCTCGGCGTCGGGCCGGGCGATCCCGAGCTGCTGACGCTGAAGGCGCTGCGCATCCTCAAGGCGGCGCCCGTCGTCGCCTATCCGGCGCCCGATCACGGCACCAGCTTTGCCCGCGCGATCGTCGCCGCGCATCTGGGGCCGCACCAGGAAGAGATACCGATCGTCGTGCCGATGCGCGTCGAGCGGTTTCCGGCCTCGGCGGTCTACGACCAGGCGGCCGAGACGATCGCCGACCGGCTCGCCGCTGGCCGGGACGTCGCCGTGCTCTGCGAGGGCGACCCGTTTTTCTACGGCTCCTTCATGTATCTCTTCGAGCGGCTGGCTGACCGTTTCCCGGCGGAGATCGTCCCCGGCGTGACCTCGGTTTCCGCCGCCTCGGCGCGGCTGCAGCGCCCGCTGGCGGCGCGCAACGACGTCCTCACCGTGCTGCCGGCGCCGCTCGACGACGCGGCGCTCGAAGCGCGCATCGGCGCCTGCGAGGCCTTCGCGATCATCAAGCTCGGCCGGCATTTCGCCCGTGTCCGCGCTTTGCTCGAACGGCTCGGCCTTGCCGATCATTGCGCGCTTTGCGAGCGGGTGACGCTCGACGCCGAGCGCATCGTGCCACTGGCCGAGATCGATGGCGACGTGCCGTATTTCTCGATGATCCTCGGCTATCGCGGCGCCGAAGCGGCGATCCTGCGCGGGCTCGGGACCCAGTCAGCAGCGGAATCTGCAGAATGACCAAGCCGGCCATCGTCATCCTCTCCGATTCCGCGCGTCCCGTCGCCGAGCGCATCGCCGCCGCCACCGGCGGCACGATCCATGGCGCGAAGGCCCGCTGCCCGGACGTCGCCGTCGGCTTCGACAGCGCCGCCGCACATCTGCAGGCGCTCTACACGGAAGGCCGACCGATCGTCGCGCTGATGGCGACGGGAGCGCTGGTGCGCATGCTGGCGCCGCTTCTCGCCGACAAGCATCGCGAACCGCCGGTCGTCGCCGTCGCCGAGGACGGCTCGGCCGTGGTGCCGCTGCTCGGCGGCCATCACGGCGCCAACGATCTCGCCCGGGCGATCGCCGCGGCTTTGGACACGGCGGCGGCGATCACCACCGCCGGCGATCTGCGCTTCGGCGTCGCGCTGGACGCGCCGCCGCCGGGATGGCGGCTGGAAAACCCCGACTTCGCCAAGTCGGCGATGGCCGAGCTGGTCGCCGGCGGCACGGCGCGGCTGGCCGGCGCGGCACCGTGGCTGGAGGCCGCGCGGCTGAACTTCGCCGCCGACGGCGACGTGTTGCTGACGGTCACCAACGCCGCCCGCGCGCCCGACCCCGGGGAACTGCTCTACCGGCCGCAGACGCTGGTGCTCGGCATCGGCAGCGAGCGTGGCGCGCCGGCGGACGAGGCGATCGCGCTGGCCGAGGCGACGCTGGCCGAAGCCGGCGTCAGCAGCCTGGCGCTCGCCTGCGTAGTCTCCATCGACCTCAAGGCGGACGAGCCGGCCGTGCATGCCGTCGCCGCGCATTTCGGCGTCCCGGCGCGGTTCTTCGCGGCCGCCGCGCTGGAGGCCGAGGCGCCGCGCCTCGAAACTCCGTCGGAAATCGTCTTTGCCGAGACCGGCTGCCACGGCGTCGCCGAGGGCGCGGCCTTGGCTGCCGTCGGCCCGGCCGGCCGGCTGCGCCTTGCCAAGCGCAAGAGCCGCCGCGTCACCGCCGCGCTCGGCGAAGCGCCGCATCCGGTCGACGCCTCGACCATCGGCCGCTCGCGCGGCGCGCTGTTCGTCGTCGGGATCGGGCCGGGCGGCGCCGAATGGCGCTCGCCGGAGGTGAGCCGCATGGTGGCGGAGGCCACCGACCTCGTCGGCTACTCGCTCTATCTCGACCTGCTCGGCCCGCTGGCCGACGGCAAGGCGCGCCACGATTTCGCGCTCGGCGAGGAGGAGACCCGCGTCCGCCACGCCATGCTTCTCGCCGGCGAGGGCAAGTCGGTCGCCCTGATCTGCTCGGGCGACGCCGGCATCTATGCCATGGCGACGCTGGTCTTCGAGCTTCTCGAAAAGGGTGGGCTCGACGACGGCGCACGGCGCGCCGAGATCGTCGTCTCGCCCGGCATCTCCGCGCTGCAGGCGGCTGCCGCCCGCGCCGGCGCGCCGCTCGGCCACGATTTCTGCACCATCTCGCTGTCCGACCTGCTGACGCCCTGGGCCGACATCCAGACCCGCGTCCGCGCCGCGGCCGAGGCGGATTTCGTCATCGCCTTCTACAACCCGGTCTCGCGCAAGCGCCGGACGCAGCTGGCCTTCGCCCGCGACGAATTGCTGAAGCACCGCCCGGCCGAGACGCCGGTGATCCTTGCCACCAATCTCGGCCGTCCGGGCGAGCGCGTGCGGATCGTCTCGCTCGCCGAGCTCGACGTCGACGATGTCGACATGCTGACCGTGGTGATCGTCGGCTCGTCCGAAAGCCGCTGTTTCACGACGGGTGACGGCAAGGCCTGGGCCTATACGCCGCGCGGCTATGCGGGGAAGGCCGGGACGGGGATGGCGACGACGCGCTAATGTGCGTTCGGGAGCCTTGGAAGATGTGGAAAGGAGGCCAAGCATGAACGAAGTGACGCTCCACGTCACCGACAGTCAGACCTTCTTCTCCGAGGTGCGGACTTTGGCGGCCGCTCTCGATCGCGGCGAACGGACACCTGCGGTGCCCCAGATTGGCTTCGAGGGAGCCGAAACCCTGCTGCGTGTGCTGACGCCGAACCGCTGGCAGCTGCTGCGCCGGCTGCGCAGCGACGGGCCCGGCTCGATCCGGGCGCTGGCCGCAAGCCTCGGCCGTGACTATCGCGGCGTCCATGCCGACGTCACCGCGCTGCTCGATCTCGGCCTGATCGTGCGCGACGATGCCGGAAAGAGCAGCGTGCCCTGGTCGCGCATCACCGCCGAACTCAAGCTGGAACACGCCGCATGACCGTCCATTTCATCGGCGCCGGCCCCGGCGCGCCCGACCTGATCACCGTGCGGGGCTTGCGGTTGATCGAGGCCTGTCCGGTCTGCCTCTATGCCGGGTCGCTGGTGCCGGAAGAGGTGGTCAAGGCGGCGCCCGCAGGCGCGCGCGTGCTCGACACCGCGCCGATGAATCTCGACGAAATCATCGCCGAGATGGAAGCCGCGCATGCCGCCGGCCAGGACGTCGCGCGGGTGCATTCGGGCGATCCCTCGCTCTACGGCGCCGTCGCCGAGCAGATGCGCCGGCTGAGGGCCTTGGACATCCCCTTCGACGTGACGCCGGGCGTGCCGGCCTTCGCCGCGGCGGCGGCGGCGCTGCAGAAGGAACTGACGGTCCCGGAGATCTGCCAGACGGTGATCCTCACCCGCACCGCGATGAAATCCTCGCGCATGCCGGAGGGCGAGGAACTCTCGACGCTCGGAAAGAGTGGCGCGACGCTCGCGATCCACCTGTCGGTGCGCAACATCCCGCATATCCAGCGCGAGCTGCTGCCGCTGCCGGCCTACGGGCCGGACTGCCCGGCGATCGTTGCCTATCGCGTCGGCTGGCCGGACGAGGCCTTCATCCACGGCACGCTGGCGGACATCCATACCAAGGCCCGCGCGGCCAAGCTGACGCGCACCGCGCTGATCTTCGTCGGCCGCGCCTTGGGGGCGGAGGATTTCGTCGACTCCCACCTTTACGACGCGACGCAGGTGCATCTGCTGCGGCCGAAGCGCAAGGCGGCGGTCTGAGGCGGCTCAGGGCGCGATGGCGGCGATGATTTCGGCGACCGAGCGGACGACCGGCGGGGGCGGCTCCGGCGGACGGTCGATCATGATCACGGGCAGGCCGAGCTTCCGCGCCGCCGCGATCTTGGCGAAGGACGCGCTGCCGCCGGAATTGCGGCAGACGAGATGGGTGACGGCGAGCCGGGCCAGCAGCCCGGCCTCTTCCGCGACATCCGCCGAGGGCCGCGCCAGCACGATCTCTGCCGCAAACGGCAGCGGCGGCTCCGGTTCCTCGATCATCCGCACGACGGGCTTGAGATCCGGCCGCGCCGCGAACGGCGCCAGATGCTGGCGTCCCAGCGCGAGGAAGGGCCGCGCATTAGCCGGCAAAGCATCCCGGGCGCCGGCAAGGCAGGCGACGGATGTCCAGCGGTCGCCGGCATCGGCGATCCATGGCGGCCGCACCAGCGCGAGGCGGCGCGTGCCGGCATCGTGCGCGGCGCGGGCGGCATTGCGGCTGATCCGGGCGGCGAAGGGATGGGTGGCATCGAGCAGCCAGGTCACGCCCTCCCGGCTCAGATGCGCGGCGAGGCCGTCGCTGCCGCCGAAGCCGCCGACGCGGATTTCGCAACCGGCCGGCAGCACTGGCGTCGTGGTCCGCCCGGCCAGCGACAGGATGATCCGCGCCGCCGGCCGTGCCGCGCCGAGCGCCGCGACCAGGCGGTTGGCCTCGGCGGTGCCGCCCAGCACCAGGAAGGTCTCAGCCGGCCCGGGCAAGCACGCCTCCGTCGCGGTCGACGACCAGGATCTCCACAACCACCGGCGCGCCGCGCAGGATCTCCAGCGCCGCCCGGCGGGCCGCTTCCGCCACCGGCGCGGCAAGGTCGATGCCCTCGGTACGGGCCGAGTCGAGCACGGCCTTGGCGGTGTTGGCGGCGAGGATCGCGGGGCGCAGCGCATCGGCGCGCTCCGGCGCGGCCGTCGTGACGATGTCGGCGAGGAACGTGAGATCGACCTGGCTGCGGCCGGAATGGAGATCCATCGCCCCCTGCGCCAGCTTGGTCAGCTTGGCGAAGCCGCCGGCAATGGTGAGCCGCTCGACCGGATGGGCGCGCAGATACTTCAAAAGGCCCCCGGCGAAGTCGCCCATGTCCAGCCAGGCGATCTCGGGCAGCTCCGGATAGAGCGCGTGGGCCGCCGCTTCGCTGGTCGAACCGGTGGCGCCGACGACATGGGCGAGCCCTGCCGCCCGCGCCACGTCGACGCCGCGGTGGATCGAGTGGATCCAGGCGGCGCAGGAGAACGGATGAACGATGCCGGTCGTTCCGAGGATCGACAGGCCGCCGACGATGCCGAGGCGGGGGTTCCAGGTCTTTTCCGCCAGCGCCGCGCCGCCGGTGACGCCGATCTCAACCGTGACGTCGGCGGGTCTTCCATGCGCCGCGCAGAGTGCTTCGACGATTTCGCCGATCATCCGGCGGGGCACCGGGTTGATCGCCGGCTCGCCGGGCGGCAGCGGCAGACCGGCGAGCGTCACCGTGCCGACGCCCTCGCCGGCGCGGAAGACGATGCCCGTGCCGGGGGCGCCGAAGCGCACCGTCGCGACGATCTCGGCCAGATGCGTCACGTCCGGATCGTCGCCGGCATCCTTGATGATCGTCGCCATGGCGGTGTCGCCGCCGAGCGACTGCCGGTTCAGCGCGAAGGCCGGCGTCTCGCCCTTCGGCAGCGTGATGGTCACCGGATCGGGGAACGCGCCGGTGAAGAGGGCCGTCAGCGCCGCCTTGGTCGCGGCGGTGGCGCAGGCGCCCGTCGTCCAGCCGCGGCGAAGCGGCCGGTCCGCTGCCGCCTGATCGCTCTTGTCCTCGCCGCGCCTGACGTTCATGGCAGGCTTATAGGCCGCGCCCGGACGGCCGCAAAGCAGGGAGCCCGATCGTGACGGGGCTGATGATCGCCGCGCCGCAATCGGGCGCCGGCAAGACCACCGTGACGCTGGCGCTGCTGCGGGCGCTCGCCCGGCAGGGCGTCGACGTGCGCTCCGCCAAGGCGGGGCCCGACTATATCGATCCGGCCTTCCATGCGGCGGCGAGCGGCAGTGCTTGCGTCAATCTCGACCCCTGGGCGATGCGGCCGGAGCTGGTCGCCAGCCTTGCCGCGCCGGCGGGGGAGTCGGCCTTCGTCGTCGAAGCGATGATGGGCCTCTTCGACGGCGCGGCCGACGGCACCGGCTCGGCCGCCGACCTCGCCGCCCTCCTCGGCCTCAACGTCGTCCTCGTCGTCGACTGCGCGAAACAGTCGCATTCCGTCGCCGCGCTCGTTCGCGGCTTCGCGACGCATCGGCCGGGTGTCGCGCTCGCCGGGCTGATCCTCAACCGCGTCGGTTCGGCGCGGCACGCGGCCCTGCTGCGCGAGGCGCTGGCGCCGCTGGCGATCCCGGTCCTCGGCGTGCTGCCGCGCGCCGCGGAACTGGCGCTGCCGGAGCGGCATCTGGGGCTGGTGCAGGCCGGCGAGCACGCCGAGCTGGCGGCGTTCCTCGAGCGGGCGGCCGACTGGGTCACGGCAGGCTGCGACCTCGATGCGCTGGCGGCACTGGCGGCTCAGGCTCCGGCTCCGGCTACAAGCGGCGGCGGGGCGGCTGTCGCACCGCTCGCGCCGCTAGGCCAGCACATCGCCGTCGCCCGCGACGAGGCCTTTGCCTTCGCCTATCCGCATCTCCTCGACGGCTGGCGCCGAGCTGGCGCAACGCTCGACTTCTTCTCGCCACTTGCCGATGAAGCGCCGGCCAAGGACGTCAACGCAATCTACCTGCCGGGCGGCTATCCGGAACTCCACGGCGGGACGATCGCCGCGGCCGGCGCGTTTCGCCGGGGGATGCGAGAGGCCGCCGCGCGGGCAATCCCGATCTATGGCGAGTGCGGCGGCTACATGGTGCTCGGCGCCGGCCTGACGGATGGCGACGGGACGCGCCATCCGATGCTCGACCTCCTGCCGCTAGAAACCAGCTTCGCCACCCGCCGCCTGCATCTCGGCTACCGGCGGCTGCAGGAGACGGACGGGTTCGTCTGGCCCGGGCGGCTGCGGGGCCACGAGTTCCACTACGCGACGATCATCTCGGAGGGGCCGGGCGAGGCGCTGTTTACCGCCGAGGATGCGCGCGGCGCCGACCTTGGCCGGTTCGGACGGCGCAAGGGAGGCGTCTGCGGCTCCTTCCTGCACGTCATCGACCGGGAGGCGTGATGGCAGCGCTCGATCCGGCCCTGCGCCATGGCGGCGCGCTCGACGCGGCGATCGCCCGCTTCGGCGGGCAGCGCGCCGAATGGCTCGATTTGTCGACGGGCATCAACCCGGCGCCGCCGCCATTGCCGGATCTGTCGCCGGCGCTGTGGCAGCGCCTGCCGGAAGCCGAGCTGGGGGCCAGCGCCATCGCCGCGGCACGCTCCTGCTACGGCGCGCCGCTGCAAGCCGGCATCGTCGCCGCGCCGGGGACGCAGGCGCTGATCGCGGCGCTGCCGTCGCTGCTGCCGCACGGCCGGGTGGCAATCCTGGAGCCGACCTATTCCGGGCACCGGCTGGCCTTCGAGACCGCCGGCCATGCCGTCATCGGCATTGCTGCGCTCACCGAGGTGCCGGCGGAGGCCACGATCGCGGTCGTGGTCAACCCGAACAACCCGGACGGCAGCGTCCACGAGCCGGCCGAGCTGCTGGCACTGGCGGAGCGGCTGGCGGCGCGCGGCGGGCTGCTGGTCGTCGACGAGGCCTTCGCCGATGCCGATCCCGGGCGGTCGGTGGCTTTCGCGACGGGGCGGCCGGGCCTGCTGGTCCATCGCTCCTTCGGCAAGTTCTTCGGCCTCGCCGGCCTGCGCCTGGGCTTTGCGCTCACCACGCCGGGGCTCGCCGATGCGCTGCGCGGGCAGCTCGGCGCCTGGGCCGTGTCGGGGCCGGCGCTGGCGGTCGGCGCCGCCTGGCTGGGCGATGCGCGGCTCTGCGCCGACATCCGGGCGTCGATCGCCCGCCAGCACGGGCTGCTGGCCGCGACGCTGGCGGCAACCGGCCTGACGCCTGTCGGCGGCACGCAGCTGTTCCAGACGATCCGCCACCCGGACGCATCGGCGCTGTTTGCGGCGCTCTGCCGGCGGCACATCCTGGCGCGGCCCTTCGCCTATCGCCCCGACTGGCTGCGCATCGGCAATGTCGCGGACGAAGCGGAGGCAGGGCGGCTCGGCGCGGCGCTGGATGACGCGCTCGGCGAAATCGGGCCGCCGGCGTGATCGACCGGCTGGCCGTGGCCGCCCTTGGCCTCCTCCTCGACCGGCTGGTCGGCGATCCCGACTGGCTGTGGCGACGCCTGCCGCACCCGGTCGTGCTGATCGGCAATCTCATCGGGACGCTGGACCGACGGCTCAACCGGGAGGCGCTGGAGGACGCCGCGCGGCGCCGCCGCGGCGTCCTAGCGATCGCCCTGCTGGTCACCGGCGCGCTCGTCTCGGGCTTCCTGCTGGCCGCGATCTTCGCTGCGGCGGGTCCCGTGGGCCTGGTGCTCGAAGCCGTCGTGCTGGCGGTGTTCCTGGCGCAGAAGAGCCTGATCGACCACGTGCGCGCCGTGGCGGACGCGCTGGACGGCGAAGGGCTCGCGGCCGGGCGCCAAGCGGTGGCGATGATCGTCGGGCGCGATCCCGAACAGCTCGATGCGGCCGGGGTCAGCCGCGCGGCGATCGAGAGCCTCGCGGAGAACGCCTCGGACGGCATCGTCGCACCGCTGCTCTGGTACCTCGTCCTCGGCCTGCCGGGGTTGCTTGCGTACAAGGTCGTCAACACCGCCGACTCGATGATCGGCCACATGAGCGAGCGCCACCGCGCCTTCGGCTGGGCGGCGGCGAAGCTGGACGATGTCGTCAATTGGCCGGCGGCGCGCCTGACGGCGCTGCTGTTCGCGCTGGCGGCCGGGCTCCGCGGCAGGGTCAAGATCGGCGCCGTCTGGGCCGTGACCCGCCGCGATGCGCCGTCGCACCGCTCGCCCAATGCCGGCTGGCCGGAGGCGGCGATGGCGGCGGGGCTCGGCCTCTCGCTGGGCGGCCCGCGGCGCTACGGCGAACTGATGGTCGAGGCGCCGATGCTCAACCCGGAGGGACGGCGGGAGGCAGAGAGCGCCGACATCCGGGCGGGGCTGGCGCTGTTCTCGACCCTCGCTAATCTGTTGCTGGCGGCGACGCTGCTCGGCCTGCTGGCGCTGTCTTTCGGCTGAGTCTCAGGCGCCGAGCGCAAGGCCCAGCAGCGCGGCGATCTCGGTCAGCTGCTGCACCGCGCCGAGGCAGTCGCCGCTCTGCCCGCCCAGCCGGCGCCAGATGACGCCGCGAAACCACAGGAGCACGAGGCCGCCGAGGGCAAGGCCCGCCAGGGCCGGCAGGATGCCGAAGGCGAGCGCGCCGAGGACGAGGAAGATGCCGTCGCCGAGGAGGAGGGCGCGCAGCCCGATCGCCGCGGTGGGCCGGCCCATCCGGTCGGCCAGCCCGCCGATATCGGCCGAGGGCAGCGCCGACCAGAGCCAGGCCATTGCCCCGCGGCTCACCGCGGCAGCTGCGAAAAGCGCGAGGGCGGCCCCGCCCCGATCCGCCTCGACCAGCTGTGCCAGCAGGCCGATCCGCAGCGCCACCGAGAGCAGCAGCGCCAGCGCGCCATAGGTGCCGACCCGGCTGTCCTTCATGATCGCGATCGCCCGCTCGCGTTCGTGATGGCCGCCGAGCCCGTCGGCCACGTCGCCGAGACCGTCCTCGTGCAGCGCGCCGGTGGTCAGCACCAGCGCCGCGACCGAGAGCGTCGCCGCCACCAGCGGCGACAGGCCGGCGGCGTCCGCGGCGAGGAGCACCAAAGCGGCGGGAATCGCCGCAAGCAGCCCGGCGAGCGGGAAAGCCTGGGCGTCCGCGCCGAGCGCATAACCGGCGGGGAACGAGGCGTAGCGCCCGGGGAACCGCGTCAGGAAAACCAGGGAGCGAAGCGTCGCATCGGCGAATTCTCTCATCGCGGCCTCTTGCTCCCCGTCCTGTCGCGCCGCATGACGGCGTTTCGCCTAGCCGTACCCGGTCCGCCGCGACGCCCGCAACACTTTCGCCAGGAATGTCCCATGTCCATCACCGGCCTGCCTTTCGACGATATCCGCGAACTCGTCCGCCGCATGCCGGGGCCGGACATGGCGGCGGTGCGGGCCAAGCGCGAGCGCGAGGCGACGCTGACCAAGCCGGCCGGTTCGCTCGGCCGGCTGGAGGAGCTGTCGGAATGGCTCGCCGCCTGGCAGGGCCGTGCCCCGGCGGTGCGGCGGCCGCTCGTCGCGGTGTTCGCCGGCAATCACGGCGTCGCCCGGCACGGCGTCTCGGCCTATCCCGCCGAGGTCACCGCCCAGATGGCGGCGAATTTCGCCGCCGGCGGCGCCGCCATCAACCAGATCTGCGCCACCTACGACCTGGGCCTGAAGATCTACGACCTGGCGCTGGAGCTGCCGACCGGCGACATCAGCGAGGAGGCCGCGATGGACGAGCGGACCTGCGCGGCGACCATGGCCTTCGGCATGGAGGTGCTGGCCGGCGAGCCGGATCTCCTGTGCATCGGCGAGATGGGCATCGGCAACACCACCGTCGCCGCCGCTGTGCTGGCGGCGCTGTTCGGCGGCGCGGCGTCGGACTGGGTCGGGCCGGGCACCGGCCATGACGCCGCCGGCATCGCCCGGAAGGCGGCGGTCGTCGAGAAGGCGCTCGCCCACCACGCCGGGCACCTCGCCGACCCGCTGGAAGTGCTGCGCCGGGTCGGCGGACGGGAACTCGCGGCGATGGCAGGCGCGATCCTCGCGGCAAGGACGCAGCGCGTGCCGGTGATCGTCGACGGCTTCGTCGCCACCGCCGCTGCGGCGGTGCTCTACGCCATGGACCCCGCGGCGCTCGACCATTGCGTGTTCGGCCATGTCTCGGCCGAGCCCGGCCACATGCGGGCGCTGGAGCGCATGGACAAGGTGCCGCTGCTGGCGCTCGGCATGCGGCTCGGCGAGGGCACCGGGGCGGCGCTGGCCGCCGGCATCGTCAAAGCCGCCGCCGCCTGCCACAGCGGCATGGCGACCTTCGAGCAAGCGGCGGTGTCGAACCGCGGCTGACGCGGTTCGGGGCGACCCCCACGCACCTGCCCGTCATGCCGGCGCGCCCTACATCGATCAGGATTGGCGAGGCATGCGCGCCGCGCTGCCCACTTGAAGGAACCGTATCCGTGAAGCCTGTCCTGCTCGCCGCCCTGCTGCTCTCGACCTCCGCCCTTTCCGCGCTGGCCCAGGACGCCAGTACCCCGTCCGCGGCCACGCCGCCTGCGGCAGCCCCTGCCGAAACGCAGGCCGAACCAGTTCCGTCCGAGGCGCCTGCGGCAGAGGCGCCTGCCGCTCCCGCCGAAGCGCCGGCGGCGCCGGCCTCGGGCGTGATGGCGGCGATCGATTCCGACGATACGCCGGTGATCTCGCTCAACCTGATGACCGGCCAGGTCAAGGACCTGCAGGTGATCGGCGCCGACGACGAGGAGATCGGCGAGGTCAATGCGGTGCTGGGCGACCAGAACGGCCAGCCGCAGGCGATCAGCGTCGAGATCGGCGGCTTCCTCGGCTTCGGCGGCAAGACGGTCATCCTGATGCTCACCGATGTCCGGCTGGATCTGGGGCGGCTGCGGACCGCACTGACCAAGGACGAGATCGAGAACCTGCCCGACTTCGGCGGCTGATCGCCCGGCTCTCCGCCTGACGCCCCGGGGGTGTCAGGCGAAGAGCCCGCGCTCCTTCTCGACCGCGCCGCGGATGAAGTCCGCCACCGCCGCGATGCGGCGGACGTCGCGGACGCTTTCGTGGAACACCAGCCAGTAGCTGCGCCGGATCGACAGGGCCGGCAGGACACGCACCAGACCCGGCCGCCCGCCGGCCATGAAGCCGTGCAGGATGCCGATGCCGGCGCCGGCGGCCACCGCCTCGGTCTGGCCCAGCGCGCTCGACACCTCGAAGCGTGCCGGCCAGTCGGCGACGATGTCGGCGTGATAGGCGAGGCGCGGGCTGTAGAGCAGGTCCTCGACCGCCCCCACCAGCCGGTGACGCGGCAGGTCTGCCAGCGACAGCGGCGCGCCGTGGGCCGCGACATAGGCGGAGGCGGCATAGAGGCCGAGCGAATAGTCGACCAGCTTGGCCGCCACCAGCCGTCCCGCCTGCGGCCGCTCGATCGTGATGGCGATGTCGGCCTCCCGCCGCGACATCGAGAAGGCCCGCGGCACCGGCACCAGCTGCACCGTGAGGTCCGGATGCGTGTCGGTCAGCCGCCACAGGCGCGGGGCGAGGAACATCGTGCCGAAGCCGTCCGGCGCGCCGACCCGGACGCTGCCGGACAGGGCGACGTCGGCGCCGCCCACCCCGGCGCGGGCCGCCAGCATCGCCGCTTCCATCCGCTCGGCCTGCTCGAGAAAGGTGCGGCCGGCTTCGGTCAGCTCGCAGCCGTTCGGGCGCCGGTCGAGGAGACGGGCGCCGAAGCCGGCCTCCAGCGCCGTGAGGCGCCGGCCGACGGTGGCGTGGTTCAGTTCCAGCCGCCGCGCCGCGGCGAGGATCTGGCCGGCCCGCGCCACCGCGAGGAACAGCCGGACATCGTCCCAATTGACGTTCATTGCTCATCCCTATGCGGAAGGGACGTCAATATACGCACATCGGATGGGCGCTGGGGAGGCTTGGCTTTTGCCGGCGGGCGGCAGAGAAAGGACCCAACCAAAAATCCGGAGGAGGATCCCATGGAACAGATCGGTCACTTTATCGGCGGCAAGCGCGTCGCCGGCAGCAGCGGTCGCACCGCCGACGTGTTCAATCCCGCCACCGGCGAGGTCCAGGCACAGGTCGCGCTGGCCAGCGCCGACGAGATGCGCGCCGCGGTCGAGAACGCCAAGGCGGCGCAGCCGGCCTGGGCGGCGACCAACCCGCAGCGCCGGGCGCGGGTGATGATGAAGTTCGTCGAACTGCTCAACCGCGACATGGACAAGCTCGCCGAGACGCTGTCGCGCGAGCACGGCAAGACGGTACCCGACGCCAAGGGCGACGTGCAGCGCGGCCTCGAGGTGGTCGAGTTCTGCATCGGCGCACCGCATCTGCTGAAGGGCGAATTCTCCGAGGGCGCCGGTCCCGGCATCGACATCTATTCGGTGCGCCAGCCGCTCGGCGTCGTCGCCGGCATCACGCCGTTCAACTTCCCGGCGATGATCCCGATGTGGAAGTTCGCCCCGGCCATCGCCTGCGGCAACGCCTTCATCCTCAAGCCCTCCGAACGCGACCCGTCGGTGCCGCTGATGCTGGCGGAACTGATGCTCGAGGCCGGGCTTCCGGCGGGCATCCTCAACGTCGTCAACGGCGACAAGGGCGCGGTCGACGCGATCCTCGACGACCCCGACATCCAGGCCATCGGCTTCGTCGGCTCGACGCCGATCGCGCACTACATTTATTCGCGCGGCTGCGCCAACGGCAAGCGCGTGCAGTGCTTCGGCGGCGCCAAGAACCACATGATCATCATGCCGGACGCCGACCTCGACAAGGCGGCCGACGCGCTGATCGGCGCGGGCTACGGTGCCGCCGGCGAGCGCTGCATGGCGGTCTCGGTCGCGGTACCCGTCGGCAAGGAGACGGGGGACCGGCTGGTCGAGAAGCTCATCCCTAAGGTCGAGGCGCTGAAGATCGGACCCTACACGGCCGGCGACGACGTCGATTTCGGCCCGCTCGTCACCGGCGAGGCGCAGAAGCGCGTCCTCGGCATGATCGACAGCGGCGTCGAGGCGGGCGCCGACCTCGTCGTCGACGGTCGCGGCTTCAAGATGCAGGGCTACGAGAACGGCTTCTTCGTCGGCGCCTGCCTGTTCGACAACGTCACCCGCGACATGGACATCTACAAGACCGAGATCTTCGGCCCGGTGCTGTCCGTCGTCCGCGCCAAGGACTACGAGGAGGCCCTGTCGCTGCCGATGGAGCACGAATACGGCAACGGCGTCTCGATCTACACGCGCGACGGCGACGCGGCCCGCGACTTCGCCAGCCGCATCAATATCGGCATGGTCGGCATCAACGTGCCGATCCCGGTGCCGCTCGCCTACTACACGTTCGGCGGCTGGAAGGCCTCGGGCTTCGGCGACCTCAACCAGCACGGCCCGGACGCGTTCCGCTTCTATACGCGGACCAAGACCATCACCAGCCGCTGGCCGTCGGGCATCAAGGACGGTGCCGAGTTCATCATGCCGGTCATGCGCTGAGCCAGCACATCGCCGCACAACAGACGAGGGCGCCCCGCAACGGGCGCCCTTTTTCGTTCAGGCGATGCCGGGCTTGGTGTTCTCGGCGGGCGCGGCGGCCGGGGCCGGGCGGGGCGGAAGCCGCAGCGGCACGGGCGAATGGCCCGGCACCGGCCGCGCCGGCTTGAGACCTGAGGCCGGGCGCGCGACCTTCGAGGCCACCTGCCACCAGTCGAGATAGCGCGCCAGCAGGACCTGGACGAACAGGCCGCCGCCGATCAGCAGCGTGTCGAACAGGAAATCCGGCGCCTCGCCGTGCTTGATCACCTGGCCGGCCAGCGACAGGACGGTGCCGACCGCGAAGATCGGCAGCGAGTGCCGCCCCATCATCGTGAACACGTTGTCCCGCGTCACCCGGGAGAAGGGCGAACTGGGGGCCGCATTGGCGAAAAGGTAGCAGATCGCCAGGATGTGCAGGAGCCGCGGTATGCTGACATAGGTCTTGTCGAAGCCGGTCAGGATCGTCGGCAGCGGGTAGGCGCCCCACAGCCACCAGAGATCGAGGCGGATCGTCAGGAACGACACGAAGACATAGGCGAGCGCCGCGTAGAACAGCCAGGCGCGATAGGGAAAGCCGGGCTTGCCTTCGATCCTGCGGAAGCCGCAATAGAGGCCGGCGGCGAAGATCAGCTGCCAGGCGAACGGGTTGAAGAACCAGCCGCCCGGCAGCGGGTAGGCGGGCACGTCGATGCGCCAGAGATAGGCCGCGATCCACATCGCCACGGCGGCGGCGAGCATGACGTTGCGGCCGATCGCGACGAGGCAGAGATGCAGCGGCAGCATCAGAAGCAGCACCGAGTACATCGGCAGGATGTTCACGTAGCCGAGCTGGTGCCCCAGCCCGGCGAAGCCGATCATCGTCTCGAGCGGCATGGCGATGAACTGGGCGAGGCCGATATTGCGCATCATCGCGCCCTCGCCGAGCGCCAGCGCGGCCCAGGAAAAGATCGCCACGGCCGCCACCGTCAGGGTGATGTGGACGAGATAGAGGACGCCCGCCCGGCGCGCCGCGCGCAGCGAGGCGACCAGCCGATCGCCGGCGAGGAAGAGACGGCCGTAGGCGAATGCCGACGCGAAGCCGGCGAGGAAGACGAACACCTCCGCCGCATCGGAAAAGCCGAAATTGCGGGACGTGTAGTCCTCCCAGAAATTTCCGGGAATGTGATTGATGAAGATCATCGCCAGCGCGATGCCGCGCCAGAAATCGACCCGCTGGTCGCGGGACGGGAGGGCAGGAACAGGCGATGCGGCGATGGTCATGCTGATGAAATAGGACTCAAGCGGGATCCGGCAGCATCCCTGGTCCCTTCATCATGTCATTCTCAAGGTCGGGGCGATGGCGGTCGAGAACCGCGAGGCGCTGGCGCCAGACCGCGGCGTCGCGGATCACCGGCTCCGGATCGGCCTCGAAGGGCGTCTCGAACAGATGCCAGCGGCGCGCCCAGTCGCCAAGGACAGGGCTGCCCGTGGCGCTGATCAGCAGCGGCGCGGTGACCAGCGGCACGGCGATCGGCAGCGTCCAGAGCAGGAGGTCGGGGGCGTAGCTGATCGTCGCCAGCAGCACCGCGGCGCCGGCCAGCACCATCCACCAACTGGCCTGGAAGGCGGTGGCGAGCGGCAGGCTGCCGTCCTCGCGCTCGCTCGCCGGCCAGCCGGCGTCGGCGCCGACGAGGATCTCGGCGACCGCCTTCGACTGGAACATCATCATCACCGGGGCGAGGATGCTGGTCATCACCAGCTCCACCGTGGCGCCGGCGATAACCGGCAGGGCGCCGCCGAAACGCCGCCGCCGCCGTGTCAGCGCGCTGCCGAAGGTGATCAGCGTCTTGGGCAGCAGCAGGAGCACGAAGATGCCGAACAGCAGCAGCAGCGCCTTCTGCGTCTCCGGACGCGGAAACACCGGGAACAGCGAGTCGGCGGGGAAATAGTTGGGTTCGGGAGCGAGGATCGGATCGAGCAGGCTGACGATCAGGAACATCAGCCAGATCGGCGAGGCGGCGTAGGCCATGATGCCGCTGACCAGCGCGACGCGGCTCCAGGGCTTGAGACCCGGCGCGCCGAGCAGCTTGCCGTGCTGCAGATTACCCTGGCACCAGCGCCGGTCGCGCTTGGCGTATTCGATGATGTTGGACGGGGCTTCCTCGTAGGAGCCCTCGAGATCGGGATCGACCCGCACCTTGTAGCCGCCGCGCGCCAGGAGCGCCGCCTCGACGAAATCGTGGCTGAGGATGTGGCCGCCGAAGGGCGGCCGGCCCTTGAGGGTCGGCAGGCCGCAGCAGGCGGCGAAGGCGCGCACCCGGATGATGGCGTTGTGGCCCCAGAACGGGCCCTCGCGGCCCTGTAGCGCGGCGATGCCGCGCGAGAAGATCGGCGAGAACAGAGCGGCCGAGAACTGCAGCGCGCGGCCGAACAGCGTCCGCCGGCCGATGATCAGCGGCTGCGTCTGGAGCAGCGCCAGTTCGGGATCGGCGTCCATCCGCGCCACCATCTGCACGATGGTCTCGGGTCGCATCAGGCTGTCGGCGTCGAGGACCAGCATGTAGTCGTAGGCGCCGCCGCTATTGGTGACGAAATCCTCGATATTGCCAGCCTTGCGGCCGATGTTCTTCTCGCGATGCCGGTAGTAGAGGCGGCCGGCGACGCCGAGCTCGGCGAGCAGCAGCCGAGTGCCCTCGCGTTCCGCGTCGACGCATTCCGATCGGGTCGAGTCGCTCAGCACGTGCACGTGGAAGCGGTCGAGCTGGCCGATGCGGCGCAGCCCCTCGATCATCGCGGCGGCCCGGGCGAACACCGCGCGGGCGTCCTCGTTGTAGACGGGGATGAGGATCGCGGTGCGGCTGTCGCTACGCCAGCGCACGGGATCGACGGTCAGCCGCTTCTTCTGCGGCACCAGGATGCCGGCCAGCGCCATGTTGAAGCCCCAGGCCAGCCAGAGGCAGCAGAGCATCAGCAGGCCGACCTGCACGAAGTGCAAATTGGTCACGCCGTTGACGGTGACGACGACGAAGAACAGGTAGGTCGCGAGCGCCGCCAGGAGGGCCGAGGCGACGGCGAAGACAATCCGCTTCAGCGTGATCAACGCCGTCTTCCTTCCCTGGCAGTCCCGCCGGCGGCGATCAGCGATCGCCCGCCAAGCTCAATGCGACCGTGGCTCAGCGGCCGACCGAGAGCTTGGCGAAACCGCCGCCGAACGAAAACCGCCGGCGCGCGGAGGCCAGCTGCTGCGTCGGCATCGGCAGCTTCGCCGACGGCGCCGGAACCGCGATCGTGCGCAGCAAGGAAGCTGCGGTTTCCGAATGGCGGGCCGAATGCAGTATATGCTCGACATCCCCGTCCGGCCGGCCTTCGGCGCGCAGCCGCTCGCAAAGCGCGCTCGCGATCACGTCGTCCGAGAGATCGGGGCGGCCGATCAGCGAGCCGAGATTGGTCTGCATGTCGTTATTTGCCACGGTGCTCATAGGGTGCCCGTCCATTGATAGAGCCAAGTCTCGCTTATAATGCGCTGCAGCATGGAAAGTTTCACCCGCATTTCCACGGGTTCGGAATCCTGCCGCTCGACTTCGAGCGACAGGCGCCAGCCTCCACCTGGAAGCCGCGACATTCCCGAGTGCAGCAGCACTGCGTTGGCAGAAATGTCGATCAGCGGCTGGAGTTCCGCATCCTCCGGCAGGTTCGCGATGGTGCCGCCCTCGAAGTTGATGGCGAAGCGGCGGATGGCCGGATCCGTCTCCGTGGCCGCGGCGTTGCCGCCGACCCCGACGAAGGTGCCGGTGACCGTCGCGAGACTCGTCGGCGCCTGCGCGTCGAGGCCCCAGGACATGCGGTAGCGGAATTCCATCGCGCTGCCGGCGGCCGGCCGCGTCTCCGGAACCCAGAAGGCGACGATGTTGTCGTTCGCCTCGGAATCGGTCGGGATCTCCGCCAGCGCGATCGTCCCGGCGCCCCACTCGCCCAGCATCTCGACGAGCAGCGAGGGCCGCAACTCGTAGCGGGCCTCGGTGTCCTCGTAGCTGGCGAAGGCGCGGTCGCGCTGCAAGAGGCCGAAGGCGCGCGGGCTGGTCTCGCGGAAGAACGACAGCGACAGCGTCTGCGGATTCTTCAACGGGCGCCAGAGGCGCTCGCCGTCGGCCCGCTCGATGCAGAGGCCGTCGCTATCGTGGACCTCGGGCCGGAAGTCGTCGCGGCCCGCCCGGTCGTTCTCGCCGAAGGTGAACATCGAGGTCAGCGGCGCGATTCCGAGCCGCGACACCTCGTTGCGGAAATACAGGCGGTTGGAGACCTCGATCTCGGTCTGCAGGCCGGGGGTGATGACGAACAGGAACGCGCCCGCGACGCTGGGGCTGTCGAGCTCGGCCATCAGCCGGATGGAGCGCTCGCCCGGCCGCGGCGCGTCGATGTAGAAGGCGTTGAAGCGGGGAAACTCTTCCTGCTCGCCGGTCGCCGTGTTGATCGCCAGGCCGCGCGCCGACAGGCCGTAGCGGCTGCCGACGCCGAGGGCGCGGAAGTAGCTGGCGCCGAGGAACGTCACCAGCTCGTCGTAGTAGTCCGGCCGCTGCAGCGGCGCGTGGATCCGGAAACCGGCGATACCGGCGAGGCCGAGCCCCTGGAACGCCGCCGGGTCGAGCGGCGGACGGTACTCGAAATCCTCCGACGTGAAGGTGTGCGGCTCGTAGATGCCGTCGCGTCCGATGAAGACGTGGGTGGTTTCCCGGAAGATCCACCCGGGGTGGAAAGCCTGCAGGTGGAAGTCGACCGGCTCGGCGCGCCACAGCGCATGGTCGGGGCGGTAGCGGATCGCCCGGTGCTGGTCGTAGTCGAGATTGGCGACGACGTCGGGCAGTTCGTTGGCCGGCGCCTCGTAGGGGCGGGTGGCCCGCTCGCGCATCTGCTCCGACAGGCTGTCGAAGGTGAACGGCGCATCCGTCGTTCCGACGGTGGTGCCGGCCGGCGGAGTCGGCGCGGCATCCTGGGCGAAAACGGAGGGGGGAAGGAGCGATGCCAGCCCGGCGGCGAGCGCCGTCTTGAGTGCAGTGCGGCGGGACGCGTTATTCAGGTTCTTCACGGGGCGCTAGCGGCTCTGGCGAGATTTACGTTGGCGCCCAGAATAGGCGCGATTGCGACTTTTGAATAGCGAAGCCGGGGCGGCCGGCCGAATATTGCAGTGCATGATGAACGCCTTCGAAAAGGCGCCCGCGCCGCCCCTCCCGGGCGTCAGATTCGGCCCGGATTTGTGAACCGGTACCGGCTGAAATGGCGATAGTGCTCGCCCGGGCGTAGCAGCGCCTGCGGGAAGTCCGGCCGGTTGGGCGCATCCGGCCAGACCTGCGGCTCGAGCGCCGCCGCCGCCCGCGCGCGGATCGGCCGACCGGCGAGATCGGCGAAGCTGCCGTCGAGCTTGGAGCCGTCGTAGACCTGCAGGCCGGGCTCGCTGGTCTGCAGCGTCATGCTGAGACCCGTCTCCGGCCCGGTGAGGATCGCGGCCGGCCGCAGTGTCGCGGAGCGATCGCCTGCCAGGCAGTAGTTATGGTCGAGAAGCGCCGGCGCATCGCGCAGCTTGCGCGGGGCGCGGAAGTCGAAGCCGCCGCCCTCCACCGTCAGGATGCGACCGTCGGGAAGCGTGCCCTCGTCGATCGGCAGATAGTCGTCGGCGAAGACCTGCAGCAGGTGGTCGCCGACATCCTCGCTGCCGTCGAGGTTGAAGTAGAGGTGCGAGCTGAGATTGACGACGGTCGCCCGGTCGGTCTCCGCCTCGTAGGTGATGGACAGTTCGCCCTCCGGCGAGACGAAGAACGTCGCGCGGCAGGACAGGCGGCCCGGATAGCCCGCCTCGCCGTCCTCCGACACATAGGAGAGGGTGACGCGATCGCGGTGCCGGGCCTCGACGGACCACAAGCGGGTGGAGAAGCCGTCCGGTCCGCCATGCAGATGGTTCGGCGGGTCGTTGCAGGCCAGCTGGTGGAGGGCGCCGTCGATGGTCAGTTGCCCGCCGCCGATGCGGTTGGCGAAGCGGCCGACCGTCGCGCCGAAATAGTCGCGGTTGCCGGTCTCGTAATGCGCGAGGTCGCCGACGCCGACGACCAGCGAATGGTCGAAGCCGGCGAGCCGCAGGGCGCGGATCGCCGCGCCGGCGGTGACGATCTCGGCGCTCAGCGTGCCGCTGTCGATGATGATGGTCTGGTCCAAGCCGCCGTTCCCCTGCCGCGCCTTCCGCTTGCCATCGCAGGCGCCGCGACGGGCGTCAATGCGAGCGCGGCACGGTGATCGTCTCAGCGAAGCCGGCGAAGCTTCTGGGTGAGGAGCTCGCCGGTCCGCGCCAGGGAGCGGTCGAGGATTTCCAGGTCCTCCACCGGGATCGAGGCCACGAGATCAGTCTCGAGGCGCCGCCACAGGTTGCGGATCGAGGTCTGCGCCTGCTCGCCGAGCGGCGTCAGCTGGACCATCGTCCGGCGGGCGTCGCGGCTGTTGGCGATGCGGGCGACGAGTTCCTTCTCGATCAGCCGGTCGAGCATCTTCGAGACGGTCGATGGCCGGACGGCTAGCTGTTCGGCCAGCGTCGAGACGCTGACCGGCGCGTTCGGGTCCAGCCGGTCGATCAACTGGTCCTGGCCAGGGTGCAGGCCGATCTCGGCAAGCAGAAGCGCGAGGAAGGCCCGCGTCGACTTCGCGATCGACAGCAGCGACGGAACGATGACTGGCGCGCCGATATCCGGGCGTCGCGAGTCGGCGGAAGTGGGGGAAGTCAGTTGCATGTCCATGCAGCGCTTAGAACCGATAGCCGGGTGACGAACATTATATTGGTATATGTGAAGGCAACTATTCTTTGGCCGGCACGGTTCCGCCGTCCGGCACGGCCCACCGCTTCGGACCCCGGTTCGGGCGGAAGCATCAGGGCGGCCACGATCATGCAACGGCAGCGGAGAGGGAGCGGAATGGCGGATGTGAGGGTGATCTGCGCGATCGGGCGCAGCGGGCAGCTTGGCCTCGACGGCGGCATGCCGTGGGAAGGCCGGCCGGAGCGGGTCTACACCGAGGATGTCGAGCGCTTCTTCGAGATCACCCGCGGCCACGTGGTCATCGCCGGCCCCCGCACCATCGCATCCTTTCCGGATTTCGCCCATCGCGACCGGACCCTGGTCGAGATCCGTTCGTCCGATGATCCCGAGGAAGTGCTGTCGCGCTTTCCCGGCCGGGTGGTCTATGTCGGCGGCGGACCGGCGGTCTGGGACGTCTACGCCCGCTTCGTGCGGCACTGGGACATCAACACGCTGCCCTATGACGGCGAGGCCGACACCTGGTTCGATCCGGCCTGGCTGCTGGCCGCCGGAACCCGATCCCGCCCGCCGGGCTGAGCGGCCTCAGGCCGGACGGATCACCGCCCCGAGGCTGCGCGGGTCGATCCCGCATTCGGCCTCGATCGCCGCGCAGAGGCCGCGCATCATCGCGGCGATCCGCGGGTCGCCCGGTACGTCCTGTCCCTCCAGCGTGGCCGGGGCCAGCAGTCGCAGGCTGTTGGTGAGGAGGATCGAGCCGCGCGCCAGATCGTCGAGCGCCAGCGGACGCTCGCGGGCGGTGAGGCCGAAGCCGGCGGCATGGGCGAGCACCCAGCGCCGCGTGATGCCGTCCAGCGAGCCGTCGTCGAGCGGCGGGGTCGCCAGCTCGTCGCCGGTGAGCAGGAACAGATTGGCGAGCGCGGTGCAGGCGACGCGCCCGACGCCGTTGAGAAACAGCGCCTCGTCGGCCCCCGCCTGCCGCGCCGCCCGCTGCGCGAGGACGGCATCGAGATAGGCCAGCGACTTCAGTTGCGCGGTCGGCGACGTCTCGTTGCGCCGGATCGGCGACAGCGCCAGCCGCAGCGGCGCGAACATCGCGGCCGCCGAGAGGGGGGCCGACGCGCCGATGAGCGTCGGATGCGGCTCGGGCGGATAGCCGAGGCCGCGGGGTCCGGGACCCCGCGTCAGGGTCAGCCGGATGGAGCCGTTCTGCTGCCGGGCGGCGAGCGCGTCGAGGGCGGCGGCGAGATCGGCGCGCGCCACCGGGATCTCCAGCCGTGCCGCCGCCGCCGCCAGCCGGTCGAGATGCGCCGCGGAGCGGAACACCCGCCCGCCGAGCACCAGGGAGGTGTCGAAGACGCCGTCGGCGAGCAGCAGGCCCCGGTCGTCGGCGCCGACCGCCGGGCCGGACGCGACGAAGCCGCCGTCAAGCCAGAACTCGGCCATGCCATCGCTCCGCGAGATCGAGGAAGTTACGGAAGATGCGCTCGCCGTCCTCGGTGAGCACGGATTCGGGGTGGAACTGGATGCCGTAGGTCGGATGCGCCCGGTGCGACAGCGCCATGATCTCGCCTTCGGCGGAACGCGCGTCGACGGCGAGGGCGGCGTGCATCGCCGCGGTCTCCTCGACGATCAGCGAGTGGTAGCGACCGACCGTCGTCGGGCCCTCGAACCCGGCGAAGAGCCGCGTCCCGGCATGGCTCACGACGGAGGCGCGGCCGTGCATCGGCCGGATAGCGCGCGTCACCTTGCCGTCGAAGGCTTCGCCGATCACCTGATGGCCGAGGCAGACGCCGAGGATCGGCAGCCGGCCCGACAGGCGGCGGACGAGTTCCAGCGAGATCCCGGCCTCGCGGGGGCTGCACGGCCCCGGCGAGATGACCACCGCTTCCGGTCGCAGCGCTTCCACCGCGTCGACCGTCGTCGCGTCGTTGCGCAGGATCGTCAGTTCGCCGCCGAGCCGCTCGATGTAGCGGGCGACGTTGAAGACGAAGCTGTCGTAGTTGTCGAGAACGAGGATCATCGCGGCGCCTCGAACGAGGCGAAGACCTTCACCGCCTTGGTGAAGGTCTCCTCGTATTCCGCCGCGGGATCCGACAGCACCGTGATGCCGCCGCCGGCCGCCAGCCGTGCTCGCCGGTTGCGGAAGCTGACGGTGCGGATGGCGATGTTGAGATCCATCGTGCCGTCGAAGCCGAGATAGCCGATTGACCCGCAATAGACCTCGCGGGCGGTGCGTTCGATCTCGGTGATGATGTCCATGGCCCGCAGCTTCGGCGCCCCGGTGATCGAACCGCCCGGAAAGGTGGCGGCGACGAGGTCGGCGGCGGTTTGCCCCGCCCGCAGCCGGCCGGTGACGACGGAGACGAGATGGTGCACGGCGGCGTAGGATTCCAGCCCGCACAGCACCGGCACCTCGACCGAATCCGCCTCGCAGACGCGCGACAAGTCGTTGCGCATCAGGTCGACGATCATCACGTTCTCGGCCCGGTCCTTCTCCGAGGCGAGCAGCGCCTCCGCCAGCGCGCGATCCTCTTGGGGGTCGGCGGATCGCCTGGCGGTCCCCTTGATCGGCCGCGCCTCGACCGTGCGGCCCGCGAGCTTGAGGAAGCGCTCGGGCGACGAGGAGGCGATGGAAAGGTCGGGATATTCGAGGAAGGCGGCGAAGGGCGCGGCATTGGTCTGCCGCAGCCGCCGGTACAGCTCGAAGGCGTCGAAGCCCTCGGGCAGCGCCGTCTGGAACGTCTGCGCGATATTGGCCTGGTAGATGTCGCCTGCGAGGATGTATTCGCGCACCCGCTCGATCGCGTCGCGATAGGGGGCGGCAAAGAAGTTCGAGTGCCAGTCGAGGCCGCCGGCAGGCATCGCGGCGGCTGCCGATTCCGGCGTTGCCAGGGCCTCCCGGAAGGCGGCGATGCGCGCGCGGGCCCGCGCCTCCCGCCCGGCGCCCTCGGCCGGGTCGCCGGTCGAGATCAGGAAGGCGCGGCGATCGACGAGGTCGAACGCCAGCACCGTGTCGTAGAGGCCGAAGCGCATCGTCGGCAGCGCCGGATCGAGATCCGGCGGCACCGCCAGGCGCTCCAGGTGATGCGCGAAATCATAGGCGACGAATCCCGCCGCGCCGCCCTGGAACGGCGGCAGGCCGGCAACCGTCTCGCAGCGGTGGCGGGCCAGCACGCCGGCCAGCGCCGCCAGCGGCGGGCCGGGCAGGCGCGCGCCGTCGAGCGTAGCTCCCGCGGCGTCGACCTTGAAGCCGGCGAAGGGCGAGGCGGCGACGAAGGCGTAACGGCCGAGCGTCTCGTGGCGCATGGCGCTGTCGAGGAAGGCGAGGCCGCCGAGCCGCCTCAGCCGGCCGGCCGCGACCGCGGGATCCAGGGGTTCGATCTCTTCGTAGAGCATGGCGCCAGATGGTCAGATGGCGGGCGCGCGGTCAAACCCCGCGTCGGATCGATCGCCGTCCATCGACATGGCCGGATCACGCCCGCTTGATGCCCCTTGGTGCGCGGGGCGGCGACCCCAGATTCCTCCGCGACTCTTGAGGACACTCCGATGCGCAACGTCACGCCAATCCTGCTCGGCCTTCTCGTCGGCCTGGCGGGCTGCAATACCGGAACGCCCTATCCCAACCTCTCGCCGATCGCCGGGGCGCAGGTTTCCGCCAACCCCAATCCGCGCGGGTCGGAAGCCTATTGCCGGCAATATGCCCGGCAGACGGCCGCCAACCAGTACGAGAATCTGGTCGACCGCGGCGAGGACGAGTTC
The DNA here is from genome assembly GCF_021391535.1 of Aurantimonas sp. HBX-1. GTDB lineage: Bacteria > Pseudomonadota > Alphaproteobacteria > Rhizobiales > Rhizobiaceae > Aurantimonas. The sequence continues at coordinate 3,700,074 of NZ_CP090066.1, read as the reverse complement.
GGCGCGCGGGCGCTGAAGCGCCAGTCCGCGCTGGCCGACGGTGATCGGGCCTATCAGCGCTGCCTGACGCGCGGCACCGGGTGAACCGGCGGCGTCTCCATGGGTCGGGTCCGAAGCGGCGGCGATTCACCGACGCTTCACCAGGATCGGCCATGCTGCGGCGTCTTGAAGCGGCGGGCGGGACCTGTGGATGACCGGTGAGGGGTTCGAAGCGATACTGGGCGGCATGGAAGCCGCCGGCCTGTCCGACCATGCCGGAACCGGCCGGGTGGCGACCGGGCCGGGCTTCTGGTCGGTGCTGGGCGCCATGCAGGCCGCGCCGACGGTCGCGCGCGGCGACGAAGCAGGCGCCCCCCAGCCGGGCGAGGCGCTCGAGAGCCTACTGACCCCGCCGCCGGACACCGACCCGGCCGCGATCGCGCGGGACCTCGCCATCCGGCCGGGTCTTGCCGCGGCGCAGCTGAACGGCATCCGGCGGGCCTTCGCGGGCGCCAACCACCCCGACCTGATGCCGCCGCAGCACCGCGAGGCGGCGACCATCCGCATGCAGGTGGCCAACCGGCTGATCGACGAGGCTTTGCGGAACGGGCGCCGCGCTTCGGCCGCCTGACCGGGCCGGTCCCGTCGCGCGCCGACGGGCGTCGCTGCCTTGCCTGGCGCGGCGCCTCGGGCTAATCATGGGACAGTTGTCTGCCGCTTGTTCCACCCGCATCGCGAGCGAATAACGAGAGATCAGCGATGGCCCCTGCGCGCATAGCCCTCGGACCGGTTCTCGCTCTGGCGCTGCTGGCGGCGTCGGCCCTGCCGTCCGGCGCGCAGGACACGGCGCCCGCCGCGCCCGCGCCGGCGCCGGCCACCCCCGCCACACCTGCTCCCACCCCCGCACCTTCGCCGCCGACCGCCGCACCGCCCGCTTCCGCGCCGGCCGCGGCCGCGGGGCCGAACTGGCGGGTCAATTGCGAGGGCGAGGGTACGGCGAAGCGCTGCACGGTGCTGCAGAACCTCGTGGCCGACCAGGGCCAGGGGCAGCAGCGGCTGCTCACTGTGATGATCCAGCCGGGCGGCGACGGCCAGCCGGCGCTGCTGCTGGCGCTGCCGCACGGCCTGTTCCTGCCGGCCGGGGTGCAGTTGCAGATCGACAAGGGCGAGGCCCGCAAGCTGGTCATCCAGACCGCCGACCAGAACGGCAGCTATGCCGGCACGGCGATCGAGCCGGCACTGCTCGAGCAGCTGAAGCGCGGCAGCCTGCTCGACGTCACCTTCCAGTCGGCGCAGCAGCAGGCCGTCACCGTCCCGGTGACGCTCGCCGGCTTCTCGGCCGCCTTCGACGACTACGCCGCCGGCCGGCCCACCGCGACGCCCTGACTGGCGGCAGCCGGGCGGGCGCCGCGCCTAGGCGGGCTGCGCCGCGGTGTTGGCCGCCGGCAGCCGCCGGGCGAGATCTCCCCAGCCCGGCAGCGAGCCGATCTGCGCGAAGACCAGCGGCAGGGCGCCGTTGTGCCGCAGCTCGGCAAAGCCGTCGTCGGAGAGCCGGTCGACCGCGGCCGTATCGATCACCATGAAATCCTTCAGCGCCACCTTCGAACCGCTCGGCAGCGTCAGCGTCGCCTGGTTCTCGGTGAGGAGGCCGTGCTTGCGCAGCAGCTCGACGATCTTGCGGGTCGCCGCAATCTCGCGCTCGAAGGCGGCGCAGAACTCCAGCGCGTTGTCGGTAACCTTGGTCGGCTTGCCGTCCGCGAACAGCTTCTCGCCGCCGTCCTCGACGATCCGCCCGGCCGCCCGGTCGACGCAGAGCGTCAGCCGACCCTGGTCCTCGCCGGTGGCGAAGACGAACGGGTAGCGCCGGACATAGGAGGGGACGTAGGTGCCCGGCTCCCAGGCGCCCGCCGCGTCGACGAACAGGTTCTCGCCGTTCGACAGGCCGAGCACCGCCAGCGGCAGGAACTCCCCGGCGGTGGCGAAGACGATCGGATAGTGGCGGGCGACGAAAGGCGCTTCGGCGGCACTGATCGGCACCGACACGGCCCGGGAGGCGAAGCGGAAATCCGGCTCGGGCTTGAGGCCGAGGGCGCCGTGCCGCTCCGGCTGCAGGGCCTCCGGCCGCTCGTAGAACAGCGGCATGACGGGCTGGGTCTGGCTCATGTCACATTCTCTTCCGATCGGGCGTCAGGGGCAGGTTGAGGGATTTCGGGCGGCGCGGCAATCGCCGCTTTCGATGCGCCCGGGAAATCCGCTATCCTGCCGCGGCAGGGCGAAGTGGGGGCGCGGGCGGGCATGCTGACGACACTGGAAACGGCGCGGACGCTGGCGGGACGGGCGTTCGAGGCGCGCGCCGGCGGGGTGGTCGTGCCGCTCGTCCTCGACGCGGTGACCGGGCTCGGCCAGGGCATCCGCGCGGACGGCGAAAGCTTCAGCCTGGCCTTCTCCGGACCGGCAACCCCGGCGCTGTCGCAGGGCACGGTGGAGATCCTGCCTGCAGGCGAGGCGGGCGAGGGCACGCCGGTCTTCCTCGTCCCGGTCGGGCGGCAGGGCGGGCGCATGCTCTACGAGGCCATCTTCAATTGACGGCCTCGCGCCCGTCGGCGGCGTCGACCGCCGCGGCGCCGCCTGCCGGCCGCAGCATCAGGTCGTACACCCCCTTGTCCTCGACGGTCGCGAAGCCGAGGCGGCGGTAGAGCCGCATCGCCTTGTTGGCTTTCTCCACATGGATCGACACCGGTTTGCCGGCGGCTTCCGCCTCGGCGATCACGCCGGCGAGGATCGTGCCGCCGAGGCCCCCGCGCCGCGCGTGCGGCAGCAGCGCGATGTCGACGATGCGGTGCTGGCTCGGCCAGCGCGCCAGGATCAGCCGGCCGATGGCTTGCCCGTGCCGCTCCAGCACCCACCATTCGGCATCGTCGTAGTGCCGGACGTAATGCGCCTGCTGGGCGGCCGCCTGCTGGGCGAGGAACGCCGCCTGCATGGCTTCCGGCCAGCCGGAAAGCGCCAGTTCCTCGATGCGGGTCGAGACGTAGAGGGCGGCGAAAAACGCGTCGTCGGCGCTCGTGGCGGCGCGGAAACGCGTGCCGGGCGGGGCCGGGCGCGCTGCCCGGACCGCCGTGCCGAGGCGCGCGTCGCCGACATTCGGCCCGGAAGCTGCTTTGTGCGACATCACGGCCGATTGCTGCTCATTGGCGTGGCGGAAACACGCCCTGCAGTGCGATGCAGAAATAGCAGGTGAGGTAGGGCATCATGTTGTTGTGGGGCTGGTCGCCGCCGGCCAGGGACAGCGCATTTGGCGCCATTGCGACCAATGTCGCGGGGGTTCCGTAGAGAAGTCCGCCAGTCGACCGGGCGAGCGCCTCGGTCGGGCCCGCGATGCGATCCTCGCCGACGTCGTTGTAAGTGTTGACCGCGTGACTATGGGCCGGAATTTCCGACTCCAGCAGCGTGACCGTCTCCGTTCCGCCGACTTCGCCCAGATCGTGGAGCGCCAGGCCTGGCCCCTGGCCCGGGTGCATCGGCGCGCTTCCCTGCAGATCCGGCAGGGCGAAGTTCGATTTTCCGTTGCCGCCGTAGGTTGTGCCCAGGAGCGAGAAAAGCGCGGTGTTTTGCGATAGCGGCAACAATTGGCCGTCGCACCACGCCCAGCCCTTGGGCGCGAAGTTGAACGGAAAGATGCGTATTTCCGCCACGAAGGGGTCGGCCATGGATGCCTCTCAGGTCGGCGACGGGAAGATCCCGAACAACGAAATGATGAAATTGACGCACAGATAAGGCTGGAAATTCGTGTGCGGCTGGTTGCCGCCCACCGGGGTGACCGACTGGGCGGCAAGAGCCAGGGTCGGGGGCGCTGCATAGAACGGGGTGGCCGTCTGCGGCGTCCCGATGACGTTGCCCTGCGGATTGGGCGTGGTCGTCGGGTCCGACGAGGCCAGCATGGGATGGTTGTGCGCGGCGATCTGGTTGACCGTCAGCGTCACCTCCTCGACGCCGCCCGTCTCCGCCAGGACGAAGCCGTTGCCCTGATGCATCGGCAGACGACCTCGCAGGTCCGGCATCGCGAAGGTGCTCTGGCCGTCGCCGCCATAGGTGGTGCCGATCAACTGGAAGAGCGTCTCGTTCTCCGAGATCGGCACGAGCTGGCCCTCGCAGAACATCCAGCCGGCAGGCGCGAAGTTGCCGGCGAACATCCGGATCTCGCCGACGTAGGGCTGGGCCATCGCGATCTCCTCAGTTCTGTGACGGGAAAATGCCTTGCAGGGCGATGCAGAATGACAGCGCGAGAAACGGCTGCATGTTGAGATGCGCCTGGCTGCCGCCGAGATTGGCGGCGCTTGCCGGCTGCAGGGCCACCAGGGCCGAGGCCGGCCGATAGGCCTCGTAATTGACGGAGGCAGCGAGCATCAGCGCGGTGGCGGGTACGGCGGCCGTCGCGTTGCCGCTGGTGGCCTGCAGCACGTGCGTATGCGTCGGAAGTTCGGGAATGGAGATCGTGTGCGCCTGCTCGCCGCCGCGTTCTCCCAGCGTGTGGCCCGAGCCGACATGCATGGGCACGCGGCCTCGAAAATCGGGCAAGGCGAAATTCACCCTGCCATCACCGCCGAAGGTCGTTCCCAGCAGCGAGAACAGCGCCTGGTTCTGATTGATCGGCAGCAACTGGCCGTTGCACAGCGCCCATCCCTTGGGCGCAAAAACGAACGACATGAGGCGGATTTCAGATAGAAACGGCTCTGCCATAGGCCCCCCCCCTCATGTCCCCTCAGTCTATTATATACCGGCCCATGCCAACGTCTACTAGATCTGCTGCACGTGAAAGATAAATTTGCTCCGTCGATTCCGATCAATTCGGACGGAAACCGGCGGTCGGGGCGAAGGAGAATAACGTAGAGGAGTAATCGTATGAAAATTCCGATTTAAACTATTGATATTAAGAGATAAACTTACCTTTAGCCCGACTTTTTATCAACCACATCGAAATTTGCTGTACCTGTCGTGGTCGCCGCCCGCCGAAATTTCTTCACGTCGTCGCTCCTCTCCTGCGCCGGCGACCTCGGACGGCGCATCGTCCGGCGCCTTGCGCCCGCATCAGGCCGGCCCCAGCCAAAGCTTGCCGTATGGGCGACCGGGTCCGACGTGTCGCCGGCAAGGTCTTGCCGCCGAAGTCCTCGCCCACCGCCTCGCCGCCGGTCATCAGGGCAGGCTCGGCAGCGTCGGGATTGCCGGGAGCAGCATGGTGTTGTTCTCGACGACGGGGATGTCGACCGCACTCGGAAGGACCGCCGTCGTGGACCCCGGATTGTTCGCGGCCAGCACCGCGGCGGAATCGTTGGACCCTGATCCTCCACGGGCAAGTACCATGCTCCCGCCGGTTGCCTCCCGGACGTTGAGGCCGATCGGCGGCGAGCCGAACGTGTAGGTCACGACGTTGCCGCGTACGTCGGCGCTGCCGGTGGCCCCGTTGCGCGCCGCGACCGAGATCATCGTCACGGCATTGACGTCCGTAGCCGTGACCGTGTTGTTGGTCACCGTGGCGTAGAAGTTCGGCGTCCTGCCCACATCGGGTGCATCGACGAGAATGGCGCGCGCGGCGCCGGAATTGTAGGTGACATTGTTGTTGTCGATCAGGAAGCGGGCCTGCGACACCTGTCCGGTCGCGCTGCTCACGAAAGCCAGAATCGCATGGTTCGTCGCGGTGACGGGGGACGTGACGGTATTGTTCTGGATCGTCGCCTCGAGCAGTGAAGCGGCTGTGCCCTGACCGGCAACCTGGCCCACGAAGATGGCAACACCGCCGAAACCGGATATGGTGTTGCCGTCGGCAAGGGTCGGTCCGCCGATCAGCACCCTGGCGTCGGCATCGCCGCCATTCGAAATGACGATGCCTTCGTTGCCCTGCGTGCCGCGCGTGATGGTGTTGCTGCGGATCGTCGCCTGCAGGAAGGACTGTTCCAGCGCAGACATCTGGATCGCCTGCGATCCCATGTTGAAGATCTGGTTGTTGTCGATGTCGACGATGGCCTGCGCGCTGCCCCTGATCTCGAGCTGGAGGCCGTCGACCCCACCATCGTGGATGCTGGAGTTGCTGATCGTCAGGTTCATCGTGCCGATCTGGTTGTAGATCTCGATCTGGTGCTCGATGGAGCCGCTGATATTGACGTTGTCGATCAGCGAACTGCCGGTGAGGCCGGCTGTCCCGCTGGCCAGGACGTCGCCGAAGGCGATCGCGCCCTCGATCGCGCCGGTATTGTTGCCCACCGCCCCGCTGATCACGCTGTCCTCCAGCGAGAAGCCGTTCACCGCGAAGCCGCGAATGGCGCTGTTCTGGAAATCGTTGAGCTGCATCCCGGCTAGCCGCACGTCGGCGGTGTTGTTCAGATAGATGCCGTTGCCCGTGGTCAGGGCGCCGTCGGCGCCCGTCTTGTTGGCGATCGTGCCGCCCGAGCCGACTGTGCCCGTGCCGGTCACGTGCAGGCCACCGATCGAACCGGTGTTGTCGAGGATGATGCCGGTGGCGCTGCCGCCGACGGACGTGATGCTCTGGAACGTCAGGTCCGCGGCGCCGATCGTCGTGTTGAAGATGTTGAGCGCGGTGTTGGAGCCGGAGTTGATCGTGTTGCCGCCGCCCTGCACGGTGACCGTGCCGCCGCCGGTCGCGTTGAAGCCGACGGCCGTCGTGCTGATCGCCAGACCGCCGCCGGTGAAGTTGACCGTCGCGCCGGTATTGTTGGTCAGGTTGACCGCGACGTTGGTCCCTGTCGTCAGCGTCTTCGTCGCGCCGCCGAAGGTGATCGTCCCGCCGGCATTGCTGGTCACCAGGATTCCGAGCCCGCCGTCGTTGCGGGTGATCGTGCTGGCGGTATCGAATGTCACCGCGCCGCCGGCCAGGCCCTGGATGTTGGCGACGTTGCCGCCGGGGTTGACGATGTCGACATTGTTCAGGATCACCGTGGCGTTGACGTCGTCATTGCCTGGGGTGCCCTGGTCCCCGTCGATCACGAAGGCATGGTTCGTCGCCCCCGCCGCCGTGTCGATGGCGACGTTGGTGAAGGTGAACGTGCCGGTGGCGTTGTTCGTCGAGTCGCCGAGGATGGTGATGCCGCGGGCGCCGGTCAGGCTGGCGTTGGCGACGGTGACCGCGCCGGCGGCACCGTCGATCAGGATGCCGGTGCCCGTCGCCGCCGAATTGTTCAGCCCGTTGGCCGTCGTCGTGTTGAAGCTGACCGATCCGCCGGTCGTGTCGGCGATCGCGATCATGCGCTGGCTGGCGGTCGCCTGGGTGATCGTGCCGCTGTAGGTGACCGTCGCCGCGCCGCCGCCGACGTTGAAGGCCGTCCCGGTGGGGCTGGTGATCGTGGTGCCGGTGCCGAAGCTGAACGAGCCGGCGGAGCCGTTCAGGATGTCCACCCCGGCGTCGCCGCCGTTGAGCGTCGTCGTGCCGTTGAAGTTGTAGACGCCGTCGGCGTTGTCGAACTGCAGGCCGGTGCCGTTGGTGGCCGACAATGTGCCGGTGTTGAAGGTGATCGTCCCCGTCGCATGGTTGCTGATGCTGACCATCGCGACGTTGAGCGCCTGGGTGATGGAGCCGTTCCACGTCGCGCTGGCCGTGCCGCCGGTGACCAGGAAGGGCACCGCCCCGGCGCCGGTGATCGACGAGCCGGCTCCCTGGAATGCGATCGTCCCGGCGCCGGCGATCTCGACGCCGGACTCCACCGGCGTCGAGATGACGGTGTTGCCGGTGACGGTGAAACTGGCCCCGGTGCTGAGCGCCAGGTTGACGCCGTCGGTCGGCGAACCGGTCGAGGCGATCGACGCGAAGGTCATCGTGCCGCCGACGCCGGTGGCGAGCACCGCCCGGCCGGCCGTCGCCGTGACCGTGTTACCGGCCCCCGAGACGTTGACCGTGCCGCCGCCGGTGGCGCTGAAGCCGGTGCCGGTCGTCGTGTCGATGTCCAGCCCGCCACCCGTGAAGTTGATCGTCGCGCCGGTGTTGGTGGCGAGTTCGACGGCGTTCGCGGTTGTCGTCGTGATCGACTGGGTGGCGCCCGAGAAGGTGATGGTGCCGCCGCTGTTGTCGTGGACGTAGATGCCGCGGCTCGCCGCGACGTTGTGGGTGATCGCGCCCGACAGCGTGATCGCACCCGAGGCCCCGGTCCGGCCGTTGATCTCGACGGCCTGCCCCGTGCCGCTGGTGATTGAACCGGCATAGGAAACGCCTGCCGTCCCGCCATTGACGAGGACGCTCGTGCCGGTGGAGCCGACGAGTGAGCCGTTTCCAAAGTCCAGCGACCCGGCGACGTTGGTCAGCGAGATGTTGGCCGCCGGCGTGCCGCCGGACGAGGTACCGGAGAAGAGAAGGTTCGCGGTGCTGCCGTTGAGGATCGCGGCCGCGCCGGAGGTCGAACTCAGCGTGTTGCCGACGTTCGTCGCCGTGAGCGAGCCACCGGTGGTGGCGATGCCTGTGCCCGCGCCGGTGCTCAGCGCGAGCGTGCCCGCCGTGGAAGCGATGGTCCCGCCGCTCTGGTTGATGCCGGTGCCGCCGGCCGTGGTGAGGTTCGTGTTCCCGGCAAAGTTCAGCGTGCCGCTGGCGACGTTGACGCCGCCGCCGGCGGTCGAGCCGTTGTTCACGGTCAAGGTGTTGAAGGTGAACGTGCCGGTATTCGTGTTGATCGCAGTGATGCCGTAGCCCGAGGTCCCGGTGACCGAGGTCGCGCCGGTGACGTTGAACGTGCCGGCGACCTGGTCGAAGATGATGCCGTTGGCGCCGCCGGTGGCGGTGACCGACCCCAGCGTCATGCCGACCGTCAGCGGGTCGAGGTTCATCGCCGTGCCGTTGGTGGTGTCGACGGCGCCGCCGGTGCTGTTCAGGGTGAAGGTGGTGCCGGCGCCCTTGGTGTCGACCACGAGGCCCGTGCCGCCGTTGTTGGCGATGTTCAGCGTGCCGGCGTCGAAGGTGCCGATCGGGTTGAGGAACGTCACGCCGTCGCCCTGGACGCGGGTGCCAGGCGCACCGGGCGCACCGACCGTCAGCGCGGTGGCATTGACCGCCGCGCCGGCTCCGTCGGCATCGAAGCGTACGTTGTTGAACAGGATGCCGCCGCCCGTCCCGTTGCCGGTGACGGTGTTGGAGCCGAAGGAGCGAAGGGCGATCGAGTTCTGCGTCGCCGAGATGTTCTGGCCGTTGAACGAGACGGCTGAACCGGCGGTGGACCGCTCGAAACGGTTGTTGTTGACGAAGGCCCGCAGCATGTCGGCCGTGCCGCCAGTGGTGGTGAGGCTCAAGGCTTGCCCGCCGGTGGTGGCGATGTCGTTGCCGAGGATCGCGAACACCGAGCCTGCCGTGGCGTTCGCGGCGATGCCGGCGCCGGTGCCCGTGTTCCGGACGATCACACGCCCGACTCCGGCGGTTATCGTGCCGGTGCCACTGGTCGGCAGGTTGATCGTGTTGCCTGCGCCCGCCGTGGTCAGCGTCGGCCGCACCGAGTCGATGCCGCCCGGTGCCTGGATTAACGGCGAGTTGGCGATGCCCGTGAAGGTGAAGGAGGGCGGCGCGCCGGTGCCATCGACGCCGAGCGTCGACACGTCGATGGCAGCATCGCCCGAAGCGAACGAAATGGCGACGCGACCGTCGGCGAGGTCGAGCGAGCCGGTGCCCATGTCGATCAGGTCGGACGTCGCGTTGTTGGCCCTGTCGATCAGCACCAGCACGTTGGCGGTCGAAGCTTCGAAACCGTCGATGCTGCCGGGATTAGCAAGCGTGCCGGCGCCCGCGCCGTTGTTGGCCTGGTCGACGAAGTAGACGGAGATCGAGGCCAGATTTTCGATGACGCTGTTTCCGAACGTCCCGTCCCGGAAATTGTAGGTCCCGGATGCCGGCAGGAGGAGGCCGGTGCTGTCGATGGCGCGGCCGGCCACGTCGATCAGCGATCCGGTATCCACCACGCCCTCGCCATCGCCGAAGACGAAATCGATGTCGGTGTTCTCCGAGAACAGGACGCCACGTCCCGTGCCGACGATGCTCGCGCTCTGGCCGCCGGAAATGACGGTGTCGCCGAGCCGGAGGACCTCGGCTGCCGTACGCGTCGTGTCCGCGAGATTGACGCCCAGCGTCAAGTTGACCGTCGTGCCGACGACGTCGAAATCGACGGCCGTGATGTTGCCGGCCAGCACCGCGTTGGACAGGTCGAGGCCGGTCGTGCCCGCGGTGCCCAGCGTGATGTCGAGATTGGCGAAGCTGATCGCGCCGTTGGTGCCCTCGATGTCGACGCCGGCGGCGCCGGGATTGCCGATCGTGGTCTGCCCGGTGAACGTGACCGGGCCGGAATTGCCCGAGAGCAGGATGCCGTTGCCGCCCGTGGCGCCGATCGTCGTCGGCCCGAAACCGACCGTCGCCGAGGAGCCGGCGATCGAGATGCCGTCGAAGCCGGCACCGCTGGTGGCCGCGACGGACACGCTGCCGGCCGAGAAGCTGCCCGGCCCGCCGACAGTGGCGAGCGAGATCGCGTCGGCGCCGACGGTGCCGGTCGCCGTCAGGCTTTCGAAGTTGAACCCGCCCGTGCCGATGCCGACGTTGCTCAGGCCGAGGATCTGGCCGGTGCCGGTGGTGATCGTCTCTGTGCCGCTCGACGCCGCGACCCGGACGGTGCCGCTGTTCGCCGTGAAGCCGGCGCCGGAGGTGGTGTTGATCGAAAGGCCGCGGTTGAAGGCGGCGGTGCGGCCGACATTGTTGGTGATCGTGACGGCATTCGCCGTTCCCGTCGTCAGCGACACCTGCATGCCGAAGGCGACGTTGCTGTTGTCGATTAGGATGCCGCCGGCGCCGCCGCTGGCCGTCACGCTTCCCGTGGCGAAGACGGCGCCGATCTGCACGGCGCCGGTGGCACTGCTGATGTCGGCCGTGACGCCGCCGCCGGTCCTGGTGATGTTGTCGCCGTCGAAGGTGATACTCGCGGACGTATTGGCGATACGCAGGGCCGCGCCCCCAGCGCCGCTGTGGACGATGTCGGCGTTGATATCGACGCTGCCGGTGCCGCCGCTGATGTCGACGCCATCGCCGGTGCCCAGCTGGGTGATCGGGCCAGGGAAGTCGAACAGGACGGCGCCGCTGTTGTTCGTCAGCTGGACCGCATCAGCGCCATTTGCCCTGACGCTGAGGCCGGAGGTCTGCACCATCCCGGAGACGGTGTTCTCCACCAGCATTCCAGGCCCGCCATTGACGGTCGTGCCGCCGATCGAGCCGCCCAGGAAGACGAAGCCGGTCGTGCCGCTGACGCGGACGCCGGCGCCGGCCGCGCCGTTCACCGTCGTGTTCAACGCCGTCACCGTGCCGTTGGTGCCGACGAGGTCGATGCCGTTGCCGAACGTGTTGTTGATCGTCACCGAACCAAAGGTGAAGGCCGCGGCGGAATTGGCGATCGCCAGGCCGTCCGAACCGGCGCCGCTCGTTCCGGCGATGGACGCGCTTCCGACGCTGAAGATGCTCGTCCCGCCGACATCGACCAGCGATATTGCATCGGCGGCGACGACGCCGCTCGACGTCAGGCTGTCGAACCGCACGCCATTCGATCCGATGCCGACCCCGTTCCAGTCGAGGATTCGGCCGGTGCTCGTCGTCACCGACTCGGCGCCCGTCGTGGCCGCCACGTTGACGGTGCCGGTGCCGGTGGCGGCGAAGCCGGTGCCGCTGGTGGTGGTGATGACGAGGCCGCCGTTGAAGGCGATGGCGCCGCTGTTGTTGACGATGGCCACGGCGTCGAAAGCGCCGGTGTTCAGCGTCACGGTGCCGGAGAAGGTGGCCGAGCCGGTGAGGTTCTGCAGCAGCATGCCGCCGGAGCCGCCGCTGGCGTTGAACGCCCCGGAGAAGGTGACGGAGGCGGCGCTGTTGTCGATGGCGAGGATCTGGCCGGCGAGCGTCTTCGTGACCGACCCCGCATAGCTGACGGTCGCGTTGCCGCCGGTGATGGCGAAGGCGGTGCCGGTGGCGCCGCTCAGCGCGCCGGCGCCGAGCGCGACCGTGCCGGTGACGTTGGTCAGCGCGACATTGTTGACGCCGCCGGTGGAACTGGTCGACGCCAGGTTGATGCCGGCGGCAAGGCCGTCGAGGGAAATCGCCGTCGCGCCGAGGGCCGACAGGCTGCCCGTCGTGACATTGACGGTGCCGCCGTTGAGCGCCGCGAACGCGGTGACGCCGTCCGTCGCCACCGATAGATCGGCGAAGCTGATGACCGAAGCCGTGCCGTTGTTGTTGATAGAGACGCCCGACGCTCCGAGCGCCGTCGTGCCGCCGAGATCGACCGTCCCGGTGAAGCTCACCGTATCGGCGGCGGTGGCGCCGGCGATGCTGATGCCGCCGGCCGTTGCGCCGTCCGAGGTCACCGTGCCGGCATAAGTGAAGCTGCCGCCGGTCCGCCCGGCCAGGCTGACGGCCAGCCCGCCGGTGTTGCTGATCGAGCTGGTGGCGTCGAAGCTGAAGGCGGCGTTGCCGCCGGTGACCGCTAGCGACGAGGAGCCGGTCAGGTCGACATTCGTCGCGTTCACGGCGCCGAGCGCGTTCTGAAGCAGCATCGCGCCGCCCGCCCCGCCACTGACCGAGACATTGGTCAGGGTCGTGGTGCCGGTCAGATTTCCGAGTTGCAGCGCCGGGCCGGTGAAGTTCCGGACCGTCATGTTGGAAATCGTCGTGTCCGACGAGCCCGTGCTCGTAATGCCGCGCGATGCGCCGTCCGGGCTGCCGTCAAGGATGAAGCCGTCGACCCGATTACCGCCGGCGCCGAGCGTGACGACGTCGGCGCCGGCGGCCGACGTCAGGGTAGCCGCGCCGTTCCCGGTCGGGTCGCCCAGCGTGAAGCTGCTGCTGCCGAAGTCGATCCCGGTCGGGGCGGTGAAGTTGATCGAAACGCTGCCGTTGGCAAAGCCGAGCAGCTGCTGGTCGGCAAGGAGTTGCAGCGTGTCGTCGGCGCCGGATGCGGCGGCGGTGATCGCCTGGCCGTTGTCGACGAGGACGATGATGTCGCCGGCCACCGCGAGCGCTTCGGCGGCCGCGAGTGTCGTCGGGTTGGCGCCGTCGCGGCCGGTCCCGTCCCCGCCGCCCGTCGCATTGCCGTCGCTGTCGACATAGATGATCCGGCCGATGCCGAAGCCGGTGCCCGGACCGCCATTGTCGAGCAGCAGGTCGCGGAAGTTGAAGCTGGCGCCGGGGGAGACGGAGCCCGGCGCCGCGATGCGGACCGTCGCCTCGATCGTCGAACCGCGGTCGGTGGCGGATTCGCCGTCGCCATAGGTGAACTGCGCCGAGGACGTGTTGCTGATGACGACGCCGGTCGCGACACCGGCAATGCTGGAGGACGCGCCGCCGGGGTTACTGTCGCCGAGGCGCACGATCTGGTTGCCGGTGACGCCGGTGAGGTCGATGCCGACCGTGGTGCCGCGCGCCCCGGCATTGGTGACGTCGAAATCGTCCGCCGTGACCGCCGCGCCGAGTGCCACGCCGTTGAGGATGAACGCTGTCCCGGTGTCGCCCGCCAAGCTGACGGCAAGGCTGCCGAAATTGAGGGCGGCACCCAGCGTGTTTACGATGCGGACGCCGCCGACGATCATGTTGTCGAGATCGACGGTACCCAGATTGATCGCGCCGCCGTCGACCGAGCCGACATTGATGAGGCCGATGCCGACATTGGGGCCGTTGGCGGAGACCTCGTCGAAATTGAACCCGCCGGCGCCGACCGAGACGCCGCTGAGGCTGATCGCCTGCCCGGACCCGGTGACGATCGTTTCGGCACCCGCCGTCGCCGCGACCCGGATCGTCCCGCCGCTGTTGGCGGAGAAGCCGGTGCCCGTGCTCGTGCGGATGGCGAGCCCGTTGGTGAAATTGAAGCTCCCGGCGCCGCTGATTGCGACGCCGCCGCCTGCCGTGGTGGCGTTGTCGACCGACAGCGTCGCGAAGCTGATCGTGCCGCTGGTCGCGGACAGCGAGACGCCCGGGCCGCCGGTTGCCGTCACCGACGTCGTGCCGCCGAAGACAATGCTCCCGGTCGTGCCGGCGAGCGAGATACCGGCGCCGGTGGTGTTCGAGACGGTCAGGTTATCGGCGGTGAGGCTGTTGATGGCGACGGTGCTGGCCACGCCGACCGCGCCGCCATTGATGCGGATGCGCGACAGCGTGTTGCCGTCGGAGAGATTGACGACCGGGGCAGCGCTCGTCGTGGTCAGCTCGGGCGAGCCGTCGCCGGCGGTGTCGTTGATATTGCCGGCTGTCGCGGTGGTCTGGATGACGCCGAGACCACCATAGGTAAAGCCGACGTCGAGAGTGCCGCCCGGGGCGTCGAAGGCGCGTAGTTGCTGGTTCGCGTCGAGGTCGAGGCTGCCCCCGGCGCCGGCCGCGTCGATCTGAGCGTTGCCTACGGGGATCAGGAGCGAGGCGCCGCTCGCCTGCGCACCGGCGATCGAGCCGGGATCGTCGATCGTGGCGCCGGTGCCGGTGCCGGTCGCGGAGAAATAATAGGCGGTTGCCGGCACGAAGCCGGGGCCGGGGGCCGCGCCCAGGAAATCGACGTCGAGGATGTTGTAGCTGCCGCCGAGCGGTCCGGGGCTTGCGTCGAGACGGTTGATGGCGGTGATGCGGCTGCCCTGGTCGTTCGAGCTTTCGCCGTCACCGAAGATGAAGTTGGCGATGTTGGCGTTGGCGAGCTGGATGCCGGTGGTCGGGCCCGTCGCGTTGGCGCCCGCGCCGGCGATCGTGGCGCTCTGGCCCGCCACGTTCGTGTCGCCGAACCGGACGGTGCCGGTACTGGTCGTGCCTGAGAGATCGATCGCCGTGGTGCCGGCCGCAGAAGTGCTGGTGAGGTCGAAATCGGTCGCCGCGAAGCCGGCGTCGAGATTGGTGCCCGCGAGTGCGACGCCGGTCGTGTTGTCCGTCTGCAGCGCGATCTGCAGGCTGTCGAAGGCGATCGCCCCATTGGCGCCGGTGACGACGACGCCGGCGGCGCCCGGATTGGTCAGCGTCGTCGTTCCGCCAAAGGTCACCGTGCCGGCATTGCCGGACAGGAGGATGCCGCTCCCTTGTGTGGCGCCGATCGTCGTCGTGCCGAAGCCGATGGCAGTCGACGCGCCGGTGACCGCGATGCCGTCCGCGCCCGCGCCGGACGCCCCGGCGATCGACACCGCGCCGCCGCTGAAGCTGCCGGGCCCCGCTATGTTCGTCAGGCTGATCGCGTCGCCGAGCACGCTGCCGGTCGCCGTCAGGCTGTCGAAGCTGGCGCCGCCCGCGCCGATGCCGACGCCGTTCCAGGCGAGGATCGGGCCGGTGGCCGTCTGGATCGTGTTGCCGGAGCCGGTGATCGTGATCGTGCCGCCGCCGCTCGCCGTAAAGCCGGTGCCGCTGGTCGTGGTGATCGCGAGGCCGCCGCCGAAGGTGACGGGATGGCCGGCATTGCTGGTCAGCGCGACGCCGCCCGAGGCGCCCGTCGCCAGGGTGACGGTGTTGTTGAATGTCGTCGACCCGCCGGTATTGTTCGCCATCGCGATGCCGCCGGCACCGCCATTGGCGGCGATCGCGGCGTCGAAGCTGATCGCCCCGGCGGAGACGTTGCTGATCTCGACGACGAGGCCGCCATTGGTCTTCGTCACCTGGCTGCCGCAGATCTGGATGTCGCCGCTGGTGCCGGTGATCCGCACCGCCCGATCGCCCGCGCCGGTTCCGCTATGGCTGATGTCGGAGCCGAAGCAGACGCCGCCGCTGCCGCCGTTGACCTCCAGCCCGTCGCCGGCGCCGGTCTGGGTGACGCTGCCGAATATCGCCGACACCAGGCCGGCATTGTTGGTCAGCGTGTAGCCGTCGGCGCCGTTGGCGGTCACGTCGAGGAAGCGGGTGGTGATCTCGCTGCCGGCGAGCGAGTTCTCGATGAGCACGCCGGGACCGGTGGTCGCGACGGTGGCGCCGATGGTGCCGCCGTTGATGTCGACGCTCGAGGTCGAGCCGGAGACCCGGATGCCGGCTCCGCCGGCGCCGTCGATGTCGACCGTCGCGAAGCTCACCGCGCCGTTGGCCCCGACGAGGTTGATGCCATTGCCGGCGGTGTTGTCGATCGTCGCGGAGGCGAAGCTGAAGCTGGCGCTGGAGCCGTTGATCTCGATGCCGTCGAAGCCGGCGCCCGTCCCGGCAATCGCCACGGCGCCGCCGGAGAAGACACCGCCGCTGACGCCGGTCAGGTTGATCGCGTCGGCCCCGATCGTGCCGGTCGCGGCGAGGCTGCTGAAGCTGGCCCCGTCGGCGCCGATGCTGACACCGTTCCAAGCGAGGATCGGGCCGGTGGTGCTGACTTGGCGCGTGCCGGTGGCGGCGACGGTCACGGTGGCTCCGCCGCTCGCCACAAAGCCGGTGCCCGCGCTCGTCCGGATGTCGAGCCCGCCGGTGAAGCTGAAGCTGCCGGGGCCGCTGATTGCGATGCCGCCGCCGGCCGTCGGGGTCGTGAAGTTGTCGACCGACAAGGCGGCGAAGCTGACGTCACCGCCGGTGGCGGCGATGGAGACACCGGCGCCGCCGGTCGCGGTCACGCTTGTCGTGCCGGTGAAGGTGATGTTGCCGGTCGTGCCGGTGAGCGAGATGCCGGCGCCCGGGGTGCCCGCGATCGTGATGTTGTTGGCGACGAGGTTGTTGATGCCGATGCCGGCGATGCCGGCGGCGCCGCCGGTGCTGCCGGTGATCGAGATGAACGACAGCGTGTTGCCGTCGGAGAGATTGACGACGCTCTGGGCGGCGCTCGTCGTCAGGGTCGGCGAACCCTGGTTGTTGAGGTCGGTGATCGTCGAGCTGCTTGCCGAGATCTGGATGGTCGACGGACCGGTGAAGCCGACGTCGAGCGTGCCGCCGGCCGCATTGAAGCCGCGCAGCTGCTGTGCGGCGGCGAGGTCGAGGCTGCCGCCGCCCCCGCCATTGGCGGCGTTGATGGTGGTGGGGCCGATCGGCACCAGGACGTCGGCGCCGCTCGCCTCGGCGCCGGCGATCGACCCCGGGTCGCTCTGGGTGGCGCCGGTGCCGGTACCGGTCTCGGAGAAATAGTAGACGGTGGCCGGCACGAAACCGGCGCCGGGCGAGGCGCTTTCGAAGTCGACGTCGAGGAAATTGTAGTTGCCGAGCGTCGGCGCGCTGGCGGCATTGATCCGAGTCGTCGCGCGGATGCGGCTCCCTTGGTCGACCGCGTCCTCGCCGTCGCCGAAGGTGAATTGGGCATTGCTGGCGGCATCGACGAAGACGCCGGTGGCGAAATTGTTCAGGCTCGACGGCGTGTCGGCTGCCGGGTTCGGTGCCGGCGAGACGCCGATGCGGATTGCCTGGCCGCCGGTCACGCCGCGCAGGTCGATGCCGATCGAGCCGGCGGGGGGCGTGCCCCCGGCGCCGGCCGCGACCAGCGACCGCGCGGTGAAGGCGCCGGTGAGGGCGGCCCCGTTGAAGTCGAGCCCGACGGCCCCGGTCGTGACGCCGGCGATGACGACGTTGCCGAGGCTGACGGCGCCATTGGTGCCGGCCGTGTCGATGGCGTTGCCGGCGGGAGCGGTAATCGTGACATCGCCGAAGGACAGGCTGCCGGCGGCGCCGAGCAGGGCGAGATTGGCGCCGCCGCCCAGCGTCGCGGGCCCGCCGAAGGCGTAGGCGCCGCTCGTGCCGGTGAAGCGCAGGCCGGTGCCGCCGGTGACGGTGATGGCGGAAGCCGCGTCGAAGCCGATGCTGCCGGAATGGCCGCCGCCGACGGAAAGCGCGGCGCCGGCGCCCGAATGAACGATGTCGACATTCGTGCCGGTCAGCGCGATCGTGCCGCCCTGGACCGCCAGCTGGCCGAGCAGGGTGTCCTCGATACGCCCGTTTCCGGTCGCCGCGTCCAGGGAGAGCGAGGCGATCTGGCTGTCGCGGACGGTCAGTCCGCTGATGCCGCTGCCGAACACGGCGATCGCGCCGGCCCCGTTGTCGATCACCGTGCCGAGCAGGGCGTTGTTGCTGTCGAGCACCAGCGTGTTCGACCCGCCTTCGGTGGTGGTCAGCCTCGGTGCGCCGTTGCCGGAATTGGGATTGCGGACGATGTTGGCGTCGATGCCGGTCAGCAGCAGGTTGCTGGGTGTGCCGCTGCCGCCGCCCGTATCCACCATGTCCTCGGTGAGGAAGCTGACGACGCGCTGGCCGGCGGCGAGTGTCAGCGAACCCGGCGCGCCCTGGATGGCGGCCCCGGCGTCGATGACGTCCTGCCCGGCGGCCTGGTTGTCGACAAGCGCGATGACGTCGGCGCCGCTGGCGATCGCCTGCGCCAGCGTGCCGGGATCGTCGGCGGAGCCATCGGCGATGCCGGCATCGTTGCCGCCGTCGGCGTCGACATAGAAGACCGTGATGCCGGTGAGGTTGGAGATGTCGCCGACATAGGCGACGTCGCGGAGATTGTAGAGGCCGGTCGTGCCGTTGAGCCCGGCGATTTCCAGCGGGCGGTCGGCGGTGATCAGGCTGGCGCGCCCGTCGGCGTCGGTGGCCGAGCCGTCGCCGAACTGGAACAGCCCGGTCGCGGCGGCGTCGCGGAGGTCGATGCCGATGGCGACGCCGCTGATGCTGCCGGAATCGGCCGTCGTGACATCGAACGTATTGGTCGTTCCGGAATAGTCGATGCCGACCGAGCCGGCGGCGCCGGTGCCGGCGATGTCCAGCGTCTGGAAGGCGAGCGCAACGCGCGTCGAGGCAAAGCCCGCCTCGTCGGTGAGGTCGAGGCCGATGCCGGCGCCGAGGCCGGTGATGTCGACATTACCGAAGCCGACGCTGCCGTTGGTGCCGGCGATGTCGATGCCGTCGAGGCCGGGACTGGTGATGGCGGTGTCGGCGAAACTTACCCTGCCGGCATTGTCGGCGAGCAGGATGCCGGTGCCGCCGGGACGGGTGATGGTGGTTGCGCCGAAGGTGATCGGGCCGGCGTTGCCGGTCAGCTCGATCCCGTCCCCGGCCGCGTTGGTCACCGACGTAGCGCCGAAGGTCAGGGATCCGCTGTTGTTCTCCGCGGCGATGCCGTCGCCGCCGACATCGGTGATCGTCGTCGTGCCGAAGACCAGGTTGCCGGCATTGTTGGTGGCCACCAGACCGTCGCCGGCGGCGCCGCTGATCAGCAGGGAATCGATGACCAGCGCGGGGGTGCCGGCGTCGCGTGCCAGGATGTTGTCGAGGAAGAGGCCCTCGGTGCCGCCGGAGCCCTGGCCGTTGGCGCGGGTCGAGGCGACGCTGCCGAAGCGCGACGCGAGGGAAACCGGGTCGATGTCGATGGCGGTCCCGCCGACCGTGGTGATCGCGCCGCCGGTGTTGCCGAAGCTGAAATCGCCGCCCGGCCCGCCCCGATCCCGGATGAACAGGCCGGCGCCGTTGCTGTTGGCGATCAGCAGGCTGGCGAAGTTGAGGTCGCCCGCGACCTGGTTGAGCCGCAGGCCGTCGCCGACGATCGCCGCCGGATTGGCCTGGTCGCCGATCGTCAGGTTGCCGGCCTCGACGCGCTGGAAGCCGGCGGCCTGCGGGTTGGCGTCGAAGGCGACCCCGTCGAACAGCACGCCGCCGCCGCCGGCGCTGGCAACGCCGACGCTGCTGAACTCGGTCACCGTGGTGGTGCCGCCGCCGAGGCCGTTCACCGCAATGCCGGGCCCGCCCGTGCCCGAAACCTGCAGGCCGGCGACGAACAGGCTGTTGGTGCCGGTGGTGTTGACGATCGAGAAGCCGGCGCCCGCGCTGCCGGCAAGGGTGACCTGCTGCAGCGTCAGCGCGCCGACATTGGTGCCGGCGATGCCGGAAAGACCGCCGTTGATGATCAGGCCCTGGACCTGGTTGCCCGAACCGAGCGTGACGACGTTCGCCGTCGGTATGCCCGAGATCACGGGCACGGCCTGCCCGAGCTGGAAGCTGGCGATGGTCCCGTCGGCGAGGCGCACCGGGATGATGACCCCGCCGCCGACCAGCCGCTGGCCGTTGGCCAGCGTCACGCCCGGCGTGTCGATCGTGCCGTTGTTGCCTTCCGCGACGATCGTGCCGTTGAGCCCGGCCCGCAGCACCGCGTCCTCCAGCGTCGTCGGGTCGGACGCGGTGCCGGCGCCGACCGTCTCGGCGCCGTCGGCGAAAAAGATCGAATCGAGCGGCAGGCCGGTGAGGGGGTCGACGACGACGCGGGTCTCCGGCGCGCCCGTCTCGGTACGGGTGCGCTCCGAGGTATGGATGCGCGTGGTGCGGACCACGCGCTGGGTCATCCGCTCCTCGATCGGAGACAGCGCCCGGGCGTTGGCGTCGCGGCCGGCCGGAACGCCGAGCGGGATGCGCAGGCGGGCCTCGCCGGCGAAGTTCGTGCCGTACTCCTCGTCGTGGGTGAGGCCGGCCGACAGGATCAGCTCGGCGCCGGGCAGGCTGTCGCCGAGGACGTCGCGGACGCTGTATTCGAGGCGGCCGCTGACGCCGGTGAAGCTGTCGACGCCGTCGCCGTCATAGTGATAGGCGCCGGCAAAGGCCTTCAGCTGGTCGTCGAAACGCTCGAATCCGATCGGCAGGTTGACGCCGACCTCGCCCTCGACGCCGGTCAGCGGCACCTCGTCGACGGTGATCCGCCGGCTCGCGGCCTGTTCGACCAGCTGGTTGCCGAGCAGGGTGAGGGTGCCCGGCTGGCTGATCAGGACGGTCTCGTCGGAGATCTGGCTGGCGCCCGAGAACGGCAGCTGCACGTTGATCCGCGCCTCGGCCGCCGTGCCGATCGCCTCGGCGCCGAGCGAGATGGCGCCGAACGTGTTCTCCTCGTCGGTGCGGGTCACGTCCACGGCGACGATGCCGCCGAGGATCAGGCCGGGATTGATGATCTGGCGGAAGCCGACGCCGAAGGTGCCGTAGACCTCGGAATCGAAGTCGCCGTTGATGCCGGCGTCGATGAAGATCAGCGAGTCCTGGTCCTGCAGCATCGGGACGAAGAACTCGACGCCGGCCGCCGAATGCTCCTGCGCGGTGCGGCCGACAATGTCGGCATGCGCGCCCCACAGCGGCTGGGTGGCGCCGGAAGCGGCGCCCTGCGCCCGGGCCAGACCAGTCCCCGACATGCAAACCAGGGCGGCCAGGCAACTGCTCGCCATCAAATGCTGCGATCGCGCTGAAAGCATGAAGGTCGGTCCCCCTCCGATCCGCACCGCCGATCGGACTCTGCGGAGGAATGAAACACAACTTTGAGGAAGTGCGTAGAGAGCAGCTTGAGGCCAGGACTCCCTTACGTGAGCCGAGCACCGCAGAGGGAATACCGAAGTCGCTGCAATCGATGCTTATAATATTGATTTACATGGAGAAGTTACCGAAGTTGCCGAAAAGACGCAGTAGCGGGGTTTTCGCAAAAGTTGCATCCGCTTCTTGATCGCGGGTGAGGCTTACTGGGGAACGCAGCCGCCCCCTAGAGAATCGAAGTATAGAAAGGGGGTGGTGCAGCACCCTCCCCGCGCAGGAGGGTGCCGACGGGCTTAAAGCTCTCTGAGCTGAATCTCGTTGTTCGGCTAACCGAGTTCGAACGTCGTGACACCGTAGATCTGCCGCAGGGGCAAATCGGGGGCCGTGCCGCGCCACATCCGCGCCGTCTCGAATATCGGGCGAAGGCCGCAATCCACCGCGAGTTGCAGGGCGGCGACGTTGGGTTCGGGAATATCGAGGGTGACCATGGCGTCCGGCCCGCACGTGTCGGCAAGTGCGCCGAAGAGCCGCGCGGCGCTTTCGGCAGACGTGGCGAAGAGCGGGCCGACCTTGAAGCCGTCGCGGCAGGCCCTGACGACCCC
Organism: Aurantimonas sp. HBX-1; assembly: GCF_021391535.1. GTDB lineage: Bacteria > Pseudomonadota > Alphaproteobacteria > Rhizobiales > Rhizobiaceae > Aurantimonas. The sequence continues at coordinate 3,678,297 of NZ_CP090066.1, read as the reverse complement.
GTAGCCGGAGAGGGCGCCGCCGGGTTCCCGACAGAGGAGGGCGCGATGGCCCGGCGCGGCGATCCAGCGTGCGACGAAATCGCGGCGCATCGCCCCGAAATGCACCGCGTCGAAGGCCGCGAGCGCGTCGAGATCCGCCGGTGCCGGCGCGCGCAGGTCCGGATCGGCCCTGGCGGCGCCGCCGGCTGGCCCGGCATGGCGGATGTTGCGGTGGGACAGCGCGAAGCCGGCGCGCCGGTAGTTCTCCTGCTGGTCTACGACGCCGTCGAGCCCGATTGTGCGGCCCGCGAGGCGCGCCATCCCGGCCTGCCAGATCCGCCAGCCGAGACCGCGGCCGCGCCGGTCCGGGCGGACGATGTAGAAGCCAAGGAAGCCGAGCCGTTCGCCATAGGCGACCACCGAGATGCAGGCGACCGGCGCGCCCGCCTCGACCGCGACGAGGAATCCGTCCGGATCGGTCTGCCGGAACAGCGCGGCGTCCGAAAGGCCCGGGTTCCAGCCCTCCGCTGCCGCCCAGTCGACCGCGAGCGCCATCTCGGCTTCGGTCATCGGGCGGATGGCGAGGTCGCTCACCGGACGAGCTGGCCCGCCGGGCGGACGAAGCCGCCGGGCTTCGGGCGGGGCGGGGCGTAGCCGCCGCGCTTCGACATTTTCAGGCCGAGCGAGACGGCCGCCTCGGCGAGCTTGACCGCCGCGGCGACGCCCTCGATCACCGGCAGCCCGTGCCGTTCCGAAAGCTCTGCAGCGAAATCCGCCATGCCGGCGCAGCCGAGCACGATCGCCTCGGCGCCATCCTCGTCGATCGCGCGGACGATCTCCTCGGAGATGCGCCGGCCGGCGGCCTCCGGGTCGGCTTCCAGCGCCAGCACCGGCAGCTCGCTGGCGCGCACGCCGCAGCAGAGCGCGGCGAGGCCGTTGCGGGCGAGATTGTCGGCGAGGATCGGCACCGAGCAGGAGAGCGTCGTGATCACCGCGAACCGCCGCGCGACGAGGCTCGCCATGTGCGCCGCCGCCTCGCCGATGCCGATCACCGGGCCCGCGGCGAGCGAGCGCGCGGCGTCGAGGCCGGTGTCGTCGAAACAGGCGATGACGAAGGCGTCCGCGCCGTCATCCTCGGCAGCGGCGATGGCCCGCAGCAGGCCGGGCACCGCCAGCGCCCCGTCGACATGGCCCTCGATCGAGGCCGGGCCGTCGTCGTTCTGGCCGGCGAGGATGGTCGTGCCCGGCGCCGCCGCCCGGCGCGCGGCGAGCGCGATCGTCTCGGTCATCGCGCGCGTCGAATTCGGGTTGATGACGGCGATGCGCATGAATTGTCAGGCACCCGGAAGGCCGCGCGCGGCGCGGCGCCGCTGCATCAGGAGGAAGAGCCCGAGCGTGCCGAAGATGACGAGGAAGGACACCGCGGTGACCGAGGTGCCGAGCGCGTAGATCTCCGGCGTCGTCACGGTGGTGGTCAGCGCCGCGAGTTCCAGGGGCAGCGTGTTGGTCGATCCCATCGTCTGGCTCGAGCGGGCGATCTCGTCCCAGGAGAGGGTGAAGCCGAACAGCGAGATGCCGATCAGGAACGGCGCGATCATCGGCAGGATGACGAAGCGAAAGCTCTGCCAGGGCGTCGCGCCGAGATCGCGGGCGGCTTCCTCGTAGCTCTTGTCGAGCCGGTTGAAGACCGCGAACATGATCAGGAGGCCGAAGGGCAGGGTCCAGCTGAGATGCGCGCCGAGGCCGGAGGTGAACAGGCCGATCGAGTTGCGCGGCGCCGTCATGCCGAGCGCGGTCGCCGCCTGGCCGAGGAGATCGTCGAGGATGCGGAACTCCAGCGCGATGCCGAGCGAGACGACGATGGAGGGGACGATCAGGCTGGCGATCGCCACGTAGAACAGCGCCGCCGCGCCGCGGAACCGCTTGCGGAAGGCGAGCCCCGCTGAGACCGAGATGAGCACCGTCAGCAGCATGACGACGAGGCCGAGGCTGAGAGAGCGGCGGAAGGCGCTGCCGATGTCGACCACGCCGCCGCCGCTCCACAGCCGCTCGAACCAGTAGAGCGAGACGCCGTTCATCGGGAAGGTGAGGCCGCCGGACGGGCCCTGAAACGACAGCGCGAGGATCGTCGCCACCGGGCCGTAGAGGAAGACCACGAACAGCGCGAAGATCGTGGCCAGCACGTAGAAGCTGAAGGGCCTGCCCTCCTGGCGTCGGTTCATGGTCAGAGCTCCTTGCGGATGTCGACGAGGCGCAGCATGCCCCAGATCGTCACCAGCACGACGGCGAGCAGGACGATGGCGTTGGCGGCGGCGATCGGAAACTGCAGGAAGTTGATCTGGGTCTGGATGATCTTGCCGACCGAGGCGATCTGCTGGCCGCCCATGATGCCGATGGTCAGGTAGTCGCCGGTGACGATGGTCACGACGAAGATCGAACCGATCAGGATGCCGGGCTTGGCCAGCGGCACGATGACGTTGGTCAGCGTCTGCCAGCCGCTCGCCCCGGCATCGGTCGCCGCCTCGACCAGCGAGCGGTCGATCCGCATCATCGAGTTGAAGATCGGGACGACCATGAACAGCGTGTAGAGATGGACGAGGGCTAGGGCGACAGCAAAGTCCGAATAGAGCAGCCATTCCTGCGGCTGGCTGGTGATGCCGAGACCCTGCAGGGTCTCGTTGACGAGGCCGTTGCGCCCGAGCAGCGGGATCCAGGAGATCGTCCTTATGACGTTCGAGGTCCAGAACGGGATGGTGCAGACCAGGAACAGCGCGATCTGCATCGGCAAGGTGCGCACGTGGAAGGCGAGGAAATAGGCGATGGTGAAGCCGAGCGTCAGCGTGATCGCCCAGATGATCGCGACGAATTTCAGCGTCGACAGATAGGTCGCGAAGGTGGTGCAGAGGCGCGGCAGGTCGGCGACGCAGCCATAGAACACGTCGGTGTAGTTGGTGAAGACGAAGGCCGGCTCGATCGAATACTCGGTGTATTCCCAGAACGAGACCACGAAGGTCGTCGCCAGCGGCAGGACGAAGAACAACAGGAAGACCAGCGCCAGCGGCGCCGCCTGCGCATAGGGCAGCCAGCGCGGCGACCAGCTGGTGCGGCCGCCGCGCCGGCGGGCGACGGCGCCCGCCCGACTGGACGCCCCGGCACCGGCCGGCGCGTCCATGGTCGTGGTGATCGCCTCAGGCGGCAATGAACTCGTTCCACTTGCGGATCATGTAGATGTTCTCGTCCATGACGGCATTCCAGCAGGCGACGGCGCCCATGCGCTCCTCGTAGGAGCCGCCGTCGCGGGTGGCGCCGGCCTTCTCCAGCAGCTTGCCGTCCGGCGCGTGGATGTCCTGTTCGGCCGGCTTGCCCTCGAACCAGTAGGCCCACTCGTAGGGCTCCATCGCCTCCTTGGTCGTCTCCAGCACGGCGGTGTAGTAGCCCTGCTTGGCCAGGTGCGCGCCGGCCCAGCCGGACAGGAACCAGTTGATGAACTCGTAGGCCGCGTCCTTCTCGCGGTCGGCGATCGCCACCGGCAGGCCGAAGCCCGACGCCCAGGCGCGGTAGCCTTCCTTCAGCGGCTGGTACTTGCACTCGATGCCCTGGGTGCGCACCGCGGTGACAGCCGGCGACCACATCGACTGGATGACCACCTCGCCCGAGGCCATCAGGTTCACCGACTCGTTGAAGTCGGTCCAGAAGGCGCGGAACTGGCCGGCGCGCTTGGCCTCGATCAGCGCGGCGATCGTCTTGTCGATCTCCTCGCGGGTCATGTTGCCCTTGTCGCCATAGGTGATGTCGCCGCGCGCCTCGAGCGCCATCGCCGCATCCATGATGCCGATCGACGGGATGTTGAGCATCGCCGCCCTGCCCTTGAAGTCCGGGTCGAGCAGGGACGCCCAGCTGTCGATCGGCTTGTCGATCAGGTCGGGCCGGATGCCCAGCGTGTCGGCGTTGTAGGTAGTCGGGATGAGGGTGATCCAGCCGGTCTCCTCGGTCGCGAAGGAGGTCGCTTTCTCGTCCGGCAGGTAGAACACTTCGGCCGGCGCGGTGCCGTCGAGGCCGATCGCCTTGCCGCCGACCTTGCCCTCCCGGATGACGCTGGCGATCTTGCCGGCATTGGTGATCTTCGAGGCGTCGAGCCCCATGATGTTGCCCGACGGCATGAGCTTGGGCAGGGCGAAATATTCGGTATCGACGAGGTCGAACGAGTTCGGCTGGGTGATGACGCGCTTGGCGACGTCGTCGGTGGTCACCGCGATGTACTCGATGTTGATGCCGAGATCCTCGCCGGCCTTGGCGGCGATGCCGGGCGACTGGTTCACCGCCGTCGAGAGATAGCGCAGCGTCACCTTCTCCTGCGCGATCGCCGGAAAGCCGGTGACCTTGGTCACCACGCCGGCGCCCAGCAGGGCAGCCGATCCCTTGAGTACCGAGCGGCGGTCGATGCCGCGGCCGAGAGTTTCCTTGATCATCCGATGATCTCCCTGTTGCTGATGCTGTGGTTCAGGCGGCGAGTTCGTGTCGGTCGGAAGCGGCCCAGCCGACCAGGACTTCCTCGCCGCGCACGACCGGGGTCCGGTCGAACTCCCGTTCGGGCAGAGTGGCGACGAGTTCGAGACCGTCCGGGCGGGCGAGCGAGACGTGCACCGTCATGCCCTGGTACTCGACGCCGGTGACCGTCGCCGGCGAGCGCCGCATCTCGGCATCCGCCTCGCCGCCGCGATAGAGCCGCAGATGGTCGGCGCGGATCGCGTAGGTCCGGCCCTCGTCGGGCACGACATTGTGGCCGCCCATGAACTGGGCGACGAAGCGGGTGCGCGGCGCGTTGAAGATCTCGCGCGGGCTGCCGACCTGCTCGATCCGCCCGTCGTTCATCACCACCACCATGTCGGCGAGCCCCATCGCCTCCTCCTGGCTGTGGGTGACGTGGACGAAGGAGATGCCGAACTCGCGCTGGTAGCGCTTCAGCTCGGCGCGCATGCGGATGCGCAGGAACGGGTCGAGCGCCGAGAGCGGCTCGTCGAGCAGCAGCACCGACGGGTTGGTGACCAGCGCCCGGGCCAGCGCGACGCGTTGCTGCTGGCCACCGGAAAGCTGCGTCGGCAGCCGCGCGGCATAGGATCCCATGTCGACGAGGGCGAGCAGCTCGTCCGCCTTGCGGCGCCGCTCGTCCTTGCCGACGCCCGCCATCTTCAGCGAGAAGGCGACGTTGTCGCGCACGTCGAGATGCGGAAACAGCGCGTAGCTCTGGAACATCATCGCGGTGCCGCGCTTGGCCGGCGGCAGGTCGTTGACGATGGTGTTGCCGATCATCACGTCGCCGTCGGAGACGAATTCGTGGCCGGCGATCATCCGCAGCGTCGAGGTCTTGCCGCAGCCGGAGGGCCCGAGCAGGCAGCAATAGGTGCCGGCCGGAATCTTCAGCGACACCCGGTCGACGGCGACCGTTTCGCCGTAGGCCTTGGTGACGGCAGCAAGTTCCAGGTCGGTGGCGTTGGTGGGCAAGGTCGATCTGTCCCGCGCGAGAGGAGCGTCTCCTCAGCGGTGCAAAAGCCGTGCCATCATCCGAGGCAGCAACGACGCGGGGCTTCGTCGCGGATCGGTGAAAGGTTGCCGCAGGGGCAGGCATTGTGATGAAGTTGCAGGCAACCCGGCGTGGAACCAGCCGTTCAGGGCGCCTCGATCTCGGGCATGGCGCGGCCGACATCCTCCGGCGCCACCGCCACGGTCTTCAGGACCGCGTGGCAGGTCTCGCCCGGCCGCAGGTCCATAGCGCCCGCCGAGCGCTGCGTGATGCGGGCGAGCAGCGTCTCCTCGCCCAGCCGCAGCGCCACCATGGCGCCGGGGCCCTGGCCCGGACGGATGTCGACGACGCGCCCCGCCAGGATGTTGAGCGCCGACAGGCCCTCGGGCCGGGCGCGCGACAGGATCACGTCCTGCGCCGCGATCCGCACCCGGACACGGGTACCGACGGACGCGGCGACGCGCGGCAGGAACAGCGCCCCGCCGGCCGTCGCCAGTTCGCTCAGCCCGTCCGCGTGATGGGCGACGACGCGGCCGGTCAGGAGCGAGCCGGCCTCGCGTATCCCGAGCAGCTGCTGCGGATCGCCGAGCACGTCCTGCGCGGTGCCGACGGCGCTCACCCGGCCGTGGCTGAGGGCGACGACGGTGGTCGCCAGCCGGGCGACCTCCGAGGCAGAATGGCTGACATAGAGGATGGGGATCGCCACCTCGTCGCGCAGCCGCTCGAAATACGGCAGGATCTCCGCCTTGCGCTGGTCGTCGAGCGAGGCCAGCGGCTCGTCGGCGAGGATCAGCCGCGGCGCCGACAGCAGCGCCCGGCCGATCGCGACGCGCTGCTTCTCGCCGCCCGAGAGCATCGCCGGGCGGCGATCCAGCAGATGGCCGATGCCCAGCATGTCGACCACCCGGGCGGGGTCCTCGCGGGGCGCGGCCTTCGGCGCGAAGCGGCGGCCATAGGCAAGGTTCTGTCGCACCGACAGATGCGGGAACAGCCGCCCCTCCTGAAAGATGTAGCCGATGCGGCGGCGATGCGGGGCCAGCCAGTAGCCTTCCGCGGTATCGAACAGCAGCCAGTCGTCGGCCGCGACCCGGCCGGCATCCGGCCGCAGCAGCCCCGCGACGGCGTTGACCAGCGTCGTCTTGCCCGAGCCGGAGCGGCCGAACAGCACGGTGACGCCTTTCGGCGCCTCGAAGGCGACATCGAGGGAAAAGCCCCCGAATGCGTGGCGGACCGCGACCGAGAGCGTCATCCGCCTGCCACGCGACGGGCGACGCGCTGCGCCAGGAACTCCGATACGAGGAGGGCGCCCATGGCGATGACGATCGAGACGATCACCAGCCGGCCGGCCGCGGCTTCGCCGTCCGGCACCTGCAGCAGGGCGTAGATCGCCGAGGGAATGGTCTGGGTCTCGCCGGGAATGTTGGAGACGAAGGTGATCGTCGCGCCGAACTCGCCGATCGCCTTGGCGAAGGCGAGGATCGCGCCGGCGATGATGCCAGGAAGGATCAGCGGCAGCGTGACGGTGGCGAACACCCACGGTCGCGAGGCGCCAAGCGTCGCGGCGGCCTGTTCGAGCTTCGGGTCCACCGCCTCGATGGCGAGCCGGATGGCGCGCACCATCAGCGGGAAGGCCATCACCGCCGCGGCGAGCGCCGCGCCCGGCCAGCGGAAGGCGAAGACGATGCCGAACCAGCTCTCGAGAAAGCCACCGACCGCGCCGCGCCGCCCGAAGCTGAGCAGCAGCAGGTAACCGGTCACGACGGGCGGCAGGATCAGCGGCAGATGTACCAGGCCGTTCAGCACCTGCTTGCCCGGGAAGGACCAGCGCGCCAGCACGTGGGCGACGAAGATGCCGAGCGGCAGGCTGGCGAGCGTCGCCCAGAAGGCAACGCGCAGCGACAGGCCGACCGCCTGCCATTCCTCCGGACCCAGCCAGCCTGTAACGGCGTCCCCGCTCACTCGATCACCGTGAAACCCTCTGCCTCCCAGATCGCGCGCGCCGCTTCGCTGCCGAGATAGTCGAGAAACTCCTGCGCGGCCGGGCTCCGGCTCTCCGCCGTGATGGCGGCAGGGTAGACGATCGGCGCGTGGCTTTCCGCCGGAAACGTGCCGACGATGCTGACGTCGTCTTCCGCCGCGGCGTCGGTGGCGTAGACGATGCCGAGCGGCGCCTCGTTCCGCGCCACCAGCGCCAGCGCGGCGCGGACGTTGTCGGTCTGCGCGACGCGCGCCGCGACGCCGTCCCACAGGCCGAGGCTGGTCAGTGCCGCCTTGCCGTAGATGCCGGCGGGCACCGCATCGACCAGCGCCATCGCCAGCCGTCCGTCGCCCAGCGTCCCGGCCAGGTCGAGACTTGCATCCACGGTCACCGGCGCGGCATCCCGGCCGTGCGCGATCAGCACCAGCGTGTTGCCGAGGAGGTCGCGCCGCGTCCCCGCGCGCAGGTCGCCGGAATCGGCCACCGCATCCATCCAGTCGATGCTGGCGGAGATGAAGATGTCGGCCGGCGCGCCCTGCTGGATCTGCCGCGCCAGCGCCGACGAGCCGGCATAGGAGATCACCGCCGTGTGCGTCGTCGCCGCGGCCCATTCGGCGGCGATGCGGTCGAGCGCCGTCGTCAGGCTGGCCGCCGCGAAGACCACCACCTCGTCCGCCGCCGCCGGCATAGGCGCCATCGCAAGGCCGAAGGCCAGGAGGCCGGCCCTGGCGGCTGTCCGAAAAACTCTGCGCATGCGACGCTCCTGACATGTCCGGCGAAACATATCGCCCTTCCGGCGAGGCGGTGGCAACCGCTATTTTCCGTCGGGAATATCGCTCAGCATTGCCTGCAGCGCGGCCAGCTCCGTGGCTCCGGCCGTCGCCGCCTTTGCTGCGACGTCGCGATAGAGCCGCAGCACCGATCGCCCGGTGTCGGTGAGTTCCGCGCCGCCGCCACCCGGCCCGCCACGGGTGCTGCTAACCAGCGGCGCGTGGAACATCGCGTTCAGGGTCTCGACCAACATCCAGGCGCGCTTGTAGCTCATGCCCATCTGGCGCCCCGCGGCTGCGATCGAGCCGGTCGCCGCTATGTGCTCGAGGAGCTCGGCCTTGCCCGGCCCCATCATCTCGTCGGGTCCGAAGACGATGCGCAGCCGCAGGCGCGGCTCATCCGGAAGCTGGTTCATGCCGGCACTTGGAGGCGATTTGCGCGGCGCCTGCAAGCCTTTGGGAAAGGCGAGGGCGCGGCACGGATCACGACGTGCTCAGGAACCCCTCGGTCGCCGGCACATTGGCTGTACGACTGGAGGAAAAGCATGCCCGAAGCCCGCACCCACGCCCTCAGCGACGTTCTCGATCGCCTGGAAGCCGCAGCCCACGGTGGCAGCATCACCGTGCAGGAGGTGGTGGACGAGCTGGGCAACCGGTCCTTCGCGGCACTGATGCTGGTCTTCTCGCTGATCTCGACCTCGCCGGCGAGCGCCATTCCCGGCATCACCACGGTCGTCGCGGCGATCGTGTTCATCCTGGTCGTGCAGATGATCGCCGGGCGCAAAAGCGTCTGGCTTCCCGGCTTCGTCACCAGGCAGGAAATGTCCACCGAAAAGCTCTGCAAGGGCATCGGCTGGCTGCGCAAGCCGGTGCGCTTCGTCGAGCGGTTCCTGAAGAAGCGCATGACGTTCCTGCTGCACCGTCCCTGGCTCTGGTTGCCGCTGCTGCTGATCCTCGCGCTGACCCTGTTCATGCCGCTGATGGAGGTGATCCCGACGTCGGGCTCGATCGCCTCGGCGGTGATCGCGCTGTTCGCCGCCAGCCTGCTGACCCGTGACGGGCTGCTTGCCGGCGCCTCGCTCGCGCTGATGCTGGCGGTGCCGGTGACGGTCTGGCTGAACTGGGCGTAAGGTCGGCCCCGAGCCTCCGAAGCTGGCGCCGCCGCACGCTGCTCGTGCTTTCCGGGCGCGCCCCGCCGCGGGCGGCGTTCGCGCTTACGGCGCGTCGGCGAACAGCTTCTTGCGCTGCTGCCGCGCCTTGTCCTGCATGTCGACGGCGGTGTCCGTCTCGTCGACGATCTCCTCGCCGAGCAGCGTCTCGATCACGTCTTCCATGGTGACCACGCCGGCCGTCCCGCCGTAACTGTCGACGACGAGGACGATCTGCTCGCGATCGCGGATGAAGTCGTTGAACAGCTGGAACAGGTTGTAGTCCTCCGGCACCGCGACGATCTTGCGCATGAAGTCGCTGAGCGGGCGCTCCTTGGCGTCGTCGATAAGATGCTCCAGCATGTCGTCCTTGAGCACGTAGCCGACCATCGTCTCGGAACTTGCCGATTCCCGCAGCGGGATCCGCGAGAAGGCCAGTTCCTGCTGATTGTCGTAGAACTCCCGGGCCGTCATGGTCTGCAGGGCCGAGACCATGACCGTACGCGGCGTCATCACGTCCCGCGCCGTGATGTTGCGGAAGTGCAGGATGTTCTCGATGAACTGCGTCTCGTTCTCGTTGAGACGCCCCTCCTGCGATCCGATCTGGGCCAGCGCCAGGAAATCGGTGCGGCTGAAGATGTGCACGTCTTCCTTGGAGGTGAAGACCCTGGTGATCAGCTGGCAGACCCAGATGATCGGCGCGAGCACCTTCAGCACGATGTTCAGCGAGCGGACCGTGAACGGCGCGAGCGCTCGCCACTGCGTGGCGCCGATGGTCTTGGGAATGATTTCCTACAGGATCAGGATCGACGCGGTCATGACGGCCGGGACCACCAGGCCGGTGATCAACGGATTGCCGTCGGCCCAGATCCGGGTCGCCTGCGCACCGACGCCGATGGCGCCGACCGTATGGGCGATGGTGTTCAGCGTCAGGATACCGGCCAGCGGGCGGTCGATATTGCCCTTGAAGTCCTTGAGGATCCGGCCGGTCTTGCTGCCCTCGTTGAGTTTTACCTGCATGTAGGAGGGCGAGATGCTGAGCAGCACCGCCTCCCAGAGCGAACAGATGAAGGAAAGGGCAATCGAAAGAAGCGCAAAGGCGATTAGCAGCGTAAACATCGGATCCTGAAATTCTTTGGCTGGCACGCCTCCGCCATCGGAACGGGGTGGCGGTCATCTGTCATCTCGGCGACAGCGCACTACCCATACACGTTCGAGCCGGCACAGGTTCCTTTCCGGCGGGATTGCTTCGCCGCCACACCTCATGATCGCGTCCCGTTTGTCCTGGCCGACCAAACGGGTCGCCGCGAAAAATTACCCGGCGAGCACGTCATCAGCTTGGCAGGCTGGCACCAGCACCCCTGCAGCGGGCTCCAGCACTTCCATGGCGCCCGGCGATTCGATCGCGGCAAGGAGGGCAGCGCCGTCGGTCGGGTTTCAGGCATGGGCCCGAAGCCGCCTCCCGGCGGCGCGCAGGGCGCGATAGCTGCTGGACCGCGTTAGGCGGGGCTTCCAGGACCGGCGACCGCCACCCGGTTCCGGCCCTCTCCCTTTGCCGTGTAGAGGGCCTCGTCGGCCTCGCGCAGCAGGTCCCCGGGCAGCCCGGCGGGCGCCTCGCGCGCATCTATCCAAGCGGCACGAAGACCAGCGGCGTTCCGCCTGCCGGCGGAGGGAGCCTACCTGCCTGACCGATCAGGACGCGCATCCGGCACGACGGAAGGTCGAGGACCGCCCATCCCCAGTGCATCGACGAACGCCAAGAAAGTCGGTGACGAGGCAACGGCTGGTCGCGTGACAATGTCTATCGTGCGACGCAAAGATGGACCGGCAGGCGTCCGGACGATGGCACCGGTGTTCCCAAAGAGCTCGAGCGCCATGGACGGCACGAAACTGACGCCCAAACCGGCCGACACCATCTGCAGCAGCAGCTCGTAATCATCTATCGAGTGGGTGACGCGCGGCGCAAAGCCTGCCAGCCCGCAGGCCCGGCTCGTCAGGTCAAACCCGCCGGTACCGCGCGAGCCGCCTATCCAGCTCTGGTCGGCCAGATCTGCCAGTTCGACCGTCAGCGGCAGATGCGAGAGGCTCTCGGGAAGGGCAAGCAGCACGGGTTCTTCCAGGAGCGGCCGCGAGAACAAGTTCGCTTCCACCGGCCTCGGCACCAGGCTGTGAGAGTAGACGATCGCGGCATCACAGCGACCGACGCGCAGGGCGTGAACGGCGTCCTCCGGCTCGAGCTCGTGCAGAATGCCGTGAAAGCCGGGAAACAGCGTCTGGGCGCGGGCAATCGCTCTCACCGCATGCGCCTTGGCGAAAGTCCCGAAGCATCCGACCACCAGCGTTCCGCTGGGTTCGGCGGTCGACAGGCCCATGTCGATCTGCGCCGCTTCCACGGCGTCGAGGATGGTCTGGGCATGCGCAGCGAGCCGTAGCCCGGCGGCAGTCAGCTTCACCCGCCTGCCTGTGGGTTCGAAAAGAGCAACACCTGCCTCGGCCGCCAGCGTCGCCAGCTGCTGTGAGACCGCAGAAGGGGTCAGACGGCTGGCGGAAGCCACAGCCGTCATCGTTCCCCGGTGGGAGAGCTCACGGAGGAGCCTCAGTCGATCCAGATCGAACATTAAGATATTCTTACAATAGCCTCCACGATTTTGAAATAGACCTTATCATTCGCGCGTGGATATGCTCGTGAGCTGAAACCGGGCTCCATGTCGCGACGAAGCTGAACGGCTTATGTCGCAAGCGACGCGGACATCGCTGCATTGGACCCGGACCCGATGGAGGAACGCGAAATGACCGGCGAGCACGATTTTGATTTTCTGCATCGCGACTGGAGGGTCCGCCATCGGAAACTGACCACGAGGCTCGCCGATGCGTCTGACTGGGTGGAGTTCGACGGTACGAGCTCGACCCGGCCGTTACTGGCGGGTTTCGGGAATGTCGAAGACAACTTCATCGACGACCCTCGCGGCGCCTACCACGCTGCCGCTCTACGCGCATTCGAAGCGGACACCGGGCTTTGGCGGATATGGTGGCTCGACCAGCGGTCACCGGAAATCGGTCCCCCTGTCGTCGGCCGGTTTACCGGCGATCGAGGTGAATTCGTCGCCGCCGACCAATGGGACGGGCGACCGATCCTGGTGAAATTCGTGTGGTTAAAGAAAGCCGCAGAAGGTCCAATCTGGGAACAGGCATTCTCCGCCGACGGCGGCGAGACATGGGAACCCAACTGGTCCATGCAATTCAGTTGATCGGAATGGCGAGGCTCGTGGCGCAAGGATTGTACAGATGGATGCTGCCACTTCCGAGCGCGTGATCTCGTTCTTCGACTCCTACGCACGAGCAGCAGCGTCAGGCGATGCCGAGACTATCAGCGCGGCGTATTTCTCCCCTTACATCGAGACAGCCCCCTCCGGTGTCGAGTCGTTTGAAATCGACGCGAATTATCGGCGCGCCGTGGAAGTCAAAGCCGAGGCGATGCGCCATCTGGGGCTCGTCTTGTCGGCGGCCGAGGTCGTGGCGACGACGCCGCTGGCGCCAAACCACCTCTTGGTCGACGTCGAGTGGCGGCTGGCGTTCGAACCGCCTGGCAAGACGCGGACCGAAAAGAAGTTTCGAATAAGCTATGTCGTGCGACAGCAGAACGGCCGGTTGAAAATACTGCTCGCACTTTCGCACGAGGACGAAGAGCAGGCCTTGAAAGAACTTGATCTAACCTGACCGCGGGCGATCGCAGCAAGCCGGCATTTCTTCTGATCCGTGGGTTTCCAAGCTCCTCGCGAACTTTCCGAGACGTGATCCCTGCGCTAGCCGAGGTGGCTTTCGTGATCGCGCCGGACATGCCGGGGTATGGCGAGTCCGAAACAATGAAAATTCCATCGTTCCAGGCGGTCGCCGGGGCATCTGGGCTGACGCGCTGACAGGGGCCGTTGCCTGGCCTTCGCCGCGAACGGCCACACGCGACGTCGCCGAACGGATCGAAGGCGGGGGCCTTTCCAGCCAGCTTGTAATATGCAGCGGTAGAGCCTCATGCGACGCGGCCGGAGGCCGAAAGCCTGCGCTGTCCCCCGCGTCCAGTTGCACGGGCAAGGACGCTGCGGCAGTCCATCAGGGACAGGAGGAACTGCTTGTGCCCATTCGCGTCGGCGTTGCCGGCTGGTCGATCCCATCGGCGCTGTCAGAGCCGTTCGCCTCGGTCGGCACGCACCTGGAACGCTATGGCTCACGCTTTTCATGTGTCGAGATCAACAGCAGCTTTTATCGGCCGCACCGCCGCACGACCTACGAGCGATGGGCGGCGAGCGTGCCGCCGGGATTCCGGTTCAGCGTCAAGCTTCCCAAGGCGATCACGCATGAGCGCCGGCTCGTTGATTGCGGGACGCTGATCGAGCGCTTCGCCGAGGAGACGAGCGGCCTGGGCGAGAAGCGCGGTCCCGTGCTGGTCCAGCTTCCCCCGAGCTTTCTCTACCCCGGCGATATCGCCATACGGTTTTTCGACGAGCTAAAGGCGGTGATCGGCGGGGCCGTCGTCCTGGAGCCGCGGCATGCCAGCTGGTTCGAGCCGGAGGTGGACCGGATGCTGGAAAGGCAGCGGGTATCACGGGTCGCGGCTGATCCGGCCAGATTGCCAGCTGCGGCGATCCCGGGAGGCTCCAGCGACATTGCCTATTTCCGGCTGCACGGTTCCCCCGACATCTACCGGTCATCCTACGACGAGAAGGCCATCGAAGCGCAGGCGGATCTCGTCGCGTCGCTCGGCGCGCGTGGGGCCGATGTCTGGACGATCTACGACAACACCACGCTCGGCGCTGCGACGGCCAACGCGCTGCAGCTTGTCGAAGCCGTGCGTTGAACAACCGATCGGAACCGGTCCCGAGGATCTCTCCCCTCGATCGATCGGGGATCAGACGACGTTCGATTTCAGGAAGATGGCGGTGAGAGAGGGATTCGAACCCTCGATACGGTTTCCCGTATACACGCGTTCCAGGCGTGCGCCTTCAACCACTCGGCCACCTCACCGCAGGTCCGGGCTGGAAGGCGGGGGGTTGGACCCGCTTCACGCAACCGCTCCGGGGCTTGCCGGGACGGTTCGGGACCATCGAAAGGCCAACCGGCCGGGTCGCCCCGGCGCATCGGTCGGCCAGCGACGAAACCCGCTACTCGAACGGCGCGGACTATAGCCAGAACGCCTCGCGGTTCAAGCGCCGATTTCGCGATCGCGCCGCAGCCGCATCGGCCGCTCGGTCGGGCCTGCGTCGGAATGGTCAGCCCGGCACCGCCGGCCGGCGCATTGCCGAGGCTCGCCGTGATGCCCACATAGGGCGGCGAGCCGCACTCCTGCCGCCGGGCTGTCCGCCGGTGCGATGCGCAGACAATCAAAGGGGCGTCGCGGCCCGACAATCCCCGGGGGGAGCAAGCAGCCATGCAGTTCTTTCGTCGCCTCGCCGGCAGCCTGTCTTTCGTCCTCGGCACCCTGCTGCTGGCGGTCGGCGTGGTGTTCGCCGTCGGCGACATCGCCCGGTCGCTGGCCGCCGATGCGCCGCGCCTGCTGCCGGTGAGCGAGGCGCTGGCGCTGCTCGGCATCGGCGTCGACCCGGCCGTGACCGGCAGCGCCACCGTCGCGGTCTCCTATGCGGCGATCAGCGGCTGGTCGGTGGCGATCACGGCGGGTGCCCTCGGAATCCTGTTCCTGCTGCTTGCCAGGGCGCTGCGCCGCGTCCGGCGCGTGCGGCGCGACGCGCTGCGCTGACCGATTACTCCGATCCCAGAAAGGAATTCGGCATGTACATTCTCGACATGTTTTCCAAGAAGATGAAGCTGCCCACCGGCGCCGAGGCGCTGCCGGGCCGCCCCGAGGCGATCCCCACGGCGGAACGCCATTTCGTCAACGGCCGGCCGTTGAAGGGGCCGTTCCCGGAGGGGCTGGAGACGGCGGTGTTCGGCATGGGCTGCTTCTGGGGCGTGGAGCGCAAGTTCTGGCAGCTGCCGGGCGTCTACGTCACCGCGGCCGGCTATGCCGGCGGCACCACGCCCAACCCGACCTATCAGGAGGTCTGCACCGGCCAGACCGGGCAGAACGAGGTCGTCCTCGTCGTCTACGATCCGGCGGTGATCTCCTATGACGAGCTGCTGAAGACCTTCTGGGAGGGCCATGATCCGACCCAGGGCATGCGCCAGGGCAACGACATGGGCACCCAGTACCGCTCGGGGATCTACACGTTCGACGAGGCCCAGCGCGAGGCCGCCGAGGCCTCGAAGGCGCGCTACCAGCAGGCGCTTGCCGCGGCCGGCCACAGGGGCTCGATCACCACCGAGATCCTGCCCGCCGGGCCGTTCTACTATGCCGAGGAGTACCACCAGCAATATCTGGCGCGGAACCCGAGCGGCTATTGCGGCGTCGGCGGCACCGGCGTCGCCTGCCCGATCGGGGTCGGGGTGGCGGCCGCCTCCTGACGCGAGCGACGGCGGGCCGGGCGAGGGTGGCCGCGGGGCCGCCGCGGGCCGCGCGGATTTCGGGTGATTCTTGCGCTGCGGCGTGCCAGTCTCGGCGCAGTCGCGGCGCCTTGTCGGCTGCCGCGCGGGGCCGCCCGCCACCGTAGGGCGGCCTCTCCCGTCACCCCGCAAGAGGGATCGCGTCACCCATGAAACAGTTCCTGGCCGGACTCCTGGCTGCCACCGTCCTGTCGGCTTCGGCCGCCACCGCCGCCGACTTCGCCCCTGCCGTGCTCTACGATCTCGGCGGCAAGTTCGACAAATCCTTCAACGAGGCGGCGTTCAACGGCGCCGAGAAGTTCAAGGCCGATACCGGCACCGAATATCGCGAATTCGAGATCACCACCGAGGCGCAGCGCGAGCAGGCGCTGCGCCGCTTCGCCCGCGACGGCGCGAGCCCCATCGTCTCGGTCGGCTTCGCCCAGGCGGCGGCGCTGGAGACGGTCGCCGCCGAATATCCCGACACCCAGTTCGCCATCATCGACGCCGTCGTCGACGCGCCGAACGTGCGCTCGATCCTGTTCAAGGAAGAGGAGGGCTCGTATCTCGTCGGCATCCTCGCGGCGTTGAAGTCCGAGACCGGCAAGGTCGGCTTCGTCGGCGGCATGGACATTCCGCTGATCTCGAAATTCGCCTGCGGCTACAAGGGCGGCTTCAAGTCGGTGAAGCCGGACGGCGAGGTGTTCGAGAACATGACCGGCACCACCGGCGCGGCCTGGAACGATCCGGTCCGCGGCGGCGAGCTGGCGCGCTCGCAGATGAACCAGGGCGCCGACGTCATCTTCCATGCCGCCGGCGGCACCGGCATCGGCGTGCTGCAGGCGGCGGCCGACGAGGGCAAGTTCGGCATCGGCGTCGATTCCAACCAGAACATGCTGTTTCCGGGCCACGTGCTGACCTCGATGGTCAAGCGCGTCGACAACGCCGTCTACGACGCCTTCGACGACGCGGCGAAGGGCAACTGGACCGCCGGCACGGTGGTGCTCGGCCTCGAAGAGGACGGCGTCGGCTACGCCATGGACGAGAACAATGCCGAGCTCGTCACCGCGGAGATGAAGGCGGCGGCCGACAAGGCGCGCCAGGAGATCATCGACGGTACGATCACGGTGCACGACTACACGAGCGATTCGAGCTGTCCGTACTGAGCTTGACGCGGCTACCGCAGTGAAGGGGCGTCCCGGCAGCGGGGCGCCCCTTTTCGTCGAGCCAGCGGGGCGGCGACTTCGCAGCGCTCCATCCGGGTGCTAAGGCCGCTGTCGAACGTCAAGCAGGCCATCCCAGGGAACGAGGCGCATGAGCGAGAAGGTGATCTTCGACACCGATCCGGGGCAGGACGACGCCGTCGCGCTGCTCGCGGCGCTGGCCTCGCCGGAGGCGATCGAGGTGCTCGGCATCGTCACCGTCGCCGGCAACATCCCGCTGTCGCACACTACCCGCAACGCGCTCAGCCTGGTCGAGCTCGCCGGCCGCACCGACGTGCCGGTGTTCGCCGGCTGCGAACGCCCGATGCTGCGCCAGCTGGTCACCGCCGAGCACGTGCACGGCCCGACCGGCCTCGACGGCCCGGACCTGCCGCCCCCGGTGGTCACGGCGCAGGACCAGCACGGCGTCGACTTCCTGATCGAGACGATCCGCGCGCATCCGCCGCAATCGATCCGCCTGCTGGCGCTAGGGCCGCTGACCAATATCGGCGTCGCCTTCAGCAAGGCGCCCGACATCGCCCCGCGCCTCAAGGACATCGTGCTGATGGGCGGCGGCTATTTCGAGGTCGGCAACATCACCCCGGCGGCCGAGTTCAACATCTATGTCGACCCGGAGGCGGCGGCGATCGTGTTCGCGAGCGGCGCGACGATCACCGTGCTCTCCCTCGACGTCACCCACCAGATGCGCTCGACGCGCGAACGCATCGCGGCGTTTCGCGGCCTCGGCAACCGGTCGGGCACGGCCGTGGCGGCGATGCTCGACTTCTCCGAGGGCTTCGACGTCGAGAAATACCAGTGGGAGGGCGCGCCGCTGCACGATCCCTGCGTTACCGCCTTCGTGCTCGCGCCGGAAATCTTCGCCGGGCGCTCGGTGAATGTCGAGATAGAGACCGGCAGCACGCTGACGCGCGGCATGACCGTTACCGACTACTGGGGCGTCACGGGCCGGGAGAAGAACGCCTTCTGGGTCCGCTCGGGCGATGCCGACGCCTATTTCGCCCTGCTGACGGAGCGGGTCGGCCGGCTGCCCTGAGGGTCGCCCGAGACTTCGGACGACGTCAGTAGTGCGGCGGCTTGGTGATCTCGGCCTTCGGCGTCGCCACCGACTCCAGCGCCTCGAAGCGCTCGCCGAGCGCCTTCAGCGCGCGCTGCATGCGCTCGATCGTCTCGAAGGCGCGGCGCAGTTCCTCGGACAGTTCCTCGATGGTCTGCGCCTGGTGCGCCACCATGATCTCGAGATCCTCGATCCGGCTGGTCGCCGGCTCGTCGGTGCTGCTCATCGGGCGATCTCCGCAAGTTTCGCCCGCATCGTCCCGGGCAGCGCCGCCGGGCGGCGTGTCGCCCGGTCCACATAGACATGGATGAAGAACCCTTCGGCCGCCGCGATGTCGCGGTCGCCGCCGAACAGGCCGACCTCGTAGCGCACCGAGCTGTTGCCGATCCGCGCGACGCGGATGCCGGCGGTGACCGGATCGGGAAAGGCGAGCTCGGCGAAATAGCGGCAGCCGGTCTCGACCACCATGCCGATCCGCTCGCCGGCGTGGATGTCGAGCAGGCCGTTGGCGATCAGCCAGCCATTCACCGCGCTGTCGAACAGCGCGTAGTGGACGACGTTGTTCATGTGGCCGTAGATGTCGTTGTCCGACCAGCGGGTCGGCAGCGTCACGAAGGCGGCGTAGGCGCTGCGCGCGCCGGGCTTCGCCCGCCCGCCGGTGCGATCCTCTGCGGCTGACATCGTTCCTCCCGGGTCCGCCGTCGCGTCGGCTGTGGCCGGCGCGCTGCACTCGCCTATGCCATGAATTGCACCCCGTGCCGAGGCGCTTTCCGCTGGCCATCGCGGGACGTGCTGACTACTGTCCTGCCACGAGGGACGAGTGCAGAGTGCGCCCATGGCCGAGCCGGCGATCGAGCTGATCGACATCGACAAGCGTTTCGGCCTCGTCCGGGCCAACCGGCGGGTCAACCTGACGGTCGAGCGCGGCACGATCCACGGCATCGTCGGCGAGAACGGCGCCGGCAAGTCGACCCTGATGTCGATCATCTACGGTTTCTACCAGGCCGATTCCGGCGAGATCAGGGTCGGCGGCCGCAAGGTCGAGATCGCCGATCCGAATGCCGCCATCGCCGCAGGCATCGGCATGGTCCACCAGCATTTCATGCTGGTCGAGAATTTCACCGTGGTCGAGAACGTCATGCTCGGCGCCGAGCAGTCGCCGCTCCTCAGATCCGGCATTGCCAAGGTGCGCGCCGAGCTGAAGCGGCTGGAGGCCGACCACGCGCTCGACGTCGATCCTGACGCCGTGGTCGAGGAACTGCCCGTCGGCCGGCAGCAGCGGGTCGAGATCCTCAAGGCGCTCTATCGCGGCGCCGAGATCCTGATCCTCGACGAGCCCACCGGCGTGCTGACCCCGGCCGAGGCGGATCACCTCTTCGCGGTGCTGCGGCAGCTGCGCGACGAGGGCAAGACGATCATCCTGATCACCCACAAGCTGCGCGAGATCATGGCGATCACCGATCGCGTCTCGGTGATGCGGCAAGGCGAGATGGTGGCGACGCGCGAGACCGCCGCGACCTCGGTCGGCGAACTCGCCGAGCTGATGGTCGGACGACGGGTGCTGCTGACGGTGGACAAGCAGCCGGCGGCGCCGGGTGCCGTCCGGCTCGACGTGCGGGGCCTCACCGTCCGCGACGGCCGCGGCGTGACCATGGTCGACGATGTCTCGCTGACGGTGCGGGCGGGCGAGATCGTCGGCATTGCCGGGGTCGCCGGCAACGGCCAGTCGGAACTGCTCGAGGCGCTGTCCGGCATCCGCCGCGCCGAGGCCGGGCGGATCGCCATGGCCGGCCACGACATCGACCCCTGCGTCGAGGCCGACCCGGCGATGCTGCGGCGGATCGGCTGCGCCCACGTGCCGGAAGACCGGCACCACATGGGTCTCGTCCTCGCCTTCGAGGAAAACGAGAACGCCATGCTCGGCTACCAGCGCGACAGGCGCTTCGCCCGCGGCCCGCTGCTCGACTTGAACGCCATGCGCCGCGACGCGCGCGAAAAAATCGAGGCCTACGACATCCGCCCGCCGGACTGCCGATTGAAGACGGCGAATTTCTCCGGCGGCAACCAGCAGAAGATCGTGCTGGCGAGGGAGATGGAGCGCGACCCGGAGGTTCTGCTGATCGGCCAGCCGACCCGCGGCGTCGATGTCGGCGCCATCGAGTTCATCCACAAGCGCATCATCGCCATGCGCGACGCCGGCAAGGCGATCCTGCTGGTGTCGGTCGAGCTCGACGAGATCCGCGCTTTGTCGGACCGCATCCTGGTGATGTTTTCCGGCCGCATCGTCGGCGAGCGCGGCCCGGACGCCAGCGAGGGCGAGATCGGCCTCTTGATGGCCGGGGTGCACGAAAGGGAGGCGGCGGAGTGAAGGACGCGCGGATCTGTCTGGTGACGCTGGCCGTCGACGACCTCGAACGTTCGGCGGCCTTCTACGAGGCGCTCGGCTGGACGCGGACCAAGGCCGGCAACGAGACGGTGGTGTTCATGCAGGGCGAGCGCATGGTCCTGTCGCTGTTCGGCCGCAAGGATCTCGCCGCCGATGTCGGCCGCGCGACGAAGGGCGGTGACGCGCCGTTTCCCAATGTCGCGCTGGCGATCAACATGCCCGGGGAGAAGGATGTCGACCGGCTGTTCGACAGGGCGGTGGCGGCAGGCGCCGCGCCGGTCAAGCCGCCCGAGCCGACCTTCTGGGGCGGCTATTCGTGCTATTTCTCCGATCCCGACGGCCATCTCTGGGAGCTTGCCCACAACCCGTTCTTCAAGCTGACCAAGCGCGGCCATATCGACCTCCTGAAGACCCCCGAATAGAGCCGCGATGAGCCGTCCCTTCGTCAAGCTGCCGGCCTGGATCGACTATGGCCTCATCCCGCTGGTCAATCTCGTCGTCGCCTTCGCGGTCGCGGGGCTCGTCGTGCTGCTCGTCGGGGAAAGCCCGGTCGAGGCGGCGGCCCTGATGATCCGCGGCGCCTTCGGCTACGGCGAGGGCATCGGCTTCACCCTCTATTACGCCACCAGCTTCGTCTTCACCGGGCTGGCGGTCGCGGTCGCCTTCCATGGCGGCCTGTTCAACATCGGCGGCGAGGGCCAGGCCTATCTCGGCGGTCTCGGCGTCGCCACCGTGGCGCTCGGCCTCGGCGGCATATTGCCGTGGTGGCTGAACCTGCCGCTCGCCGTCGCGGCGTCCTGCGCCTTCGGGGCGCTCTGGGCGCTGATCCCAGCCTGGCTGCAGGCCCGCCGCGGTAGCCACATCGTCATCACCACGATCATGTTCAACTTCATCGCCGCGGCGCTGATGGTCTATCTGCTGGTCAACGTGCTGAAGCCCGCCGGGACGATGGCGCCGGAGACCCGGACGTTCGAGGCCGGGGGCCAGCTGCCCAAGCTCGACGGCCTGTTCGAGCTGTTCGGCGCCAGTCTCGGCGGCGCGCCGCTCAACGTCTCGCTGTTCGTGGCGCTCGCCGCCTCCCTCTTCGTCTGGGTGCTGATCTGGCGGACGCGGCTCGGCTACGAGATCCGCACGCTCGGCTTCTCGCCGCGCGCCGCGCGCTATGCCGGCATGCCTGGCACGCGGCTGGTCGTCGTGACCATGCTGATCTCCGGCGGCCTCGCCGGGATGATGGCGCTCAATCCGGTGATGGGGGACCAGTACCGGCTGCTGATCGACTTTCCCGGCGGCGCCGGCTTCGTCGGCATCGCCGTCGCGCTGATGGGCCGCGGCCACCCGGCCGGCATCCTTCCGGCGGCGCTGCTGTTCGGCGTGCTCTACCAGGGCGGGGCGGAACTCGCCTTCGACATGCCGGCGATCTCCCGCGACATGATCGTCATCATCCAGGGCCTGGTCATCCTCTTCGCCGGTGCCCTGGAGAACATGTTCCGGCCGGGCGTCGGCGCCGCCTACCGCTGGGCGAGCCTGCGCCGGGCCCCGGTTGCCGGCGCGGAGGAGGCACGATGATGGATTTCGGCGCCTGGATCGACGTGCTCGATGCCACCATCCGCCTGTCGACGCCGCTGCTCTTCGCGGCGCTCGCCGGGCTCTATTCGGAGCGGGCTGGCATCTTCGACATCTCGCTCGAGGGCAAGATGCTGGTCGCCGCCTTCGCCTCCGCCACGGCGGCGGCGGTCTGGGGCTCGGCCCTGCTCGGCCTGCTGGTCGGGGTGCTGGCCGCCACCGCCTTCTCGCTGGTGCACGGGCTTGCCTCGATCACCTATCGCGGCAACCAGATCGTCTCGGGCGTGGCGCTCAACTTCATCGCGGCCGGCCTCACCATGATCCTCGGCCAGGCCTGGTTCGCCCAGGGCGGCCGCACGCCGAGCCTCACCGGCGATGCCCGCTTCGCGTCGATTGACCTGCCGGGCGCCGGCGCGATCGCCGACGTGCCGGTGATCGGGCCGATCTACGCGGTGATCGTCTCCGGCCAGACGCTGCTGGTCTATGTCGCCTTCCTGATGGTGCCGGTCACCTGGTGGGTGATGTTCCGCACCCGCTTCGGCCTGCGGCTGCGGGCGGTGGGCGAGAACCCCGCCGCCGTGGACACGGCCGGCATCTCCGTCACCTGGCTGCGCTACCGGGCGGTGATCATCTGCGGCATCCTCACCGGCTTCGCCGGCACCTATCTGTCGGTCGCCCAGGCCGCCGGCTTCACCCGCGACATGACCGCCGGCAAGGGCTACATCGCGCTCGCCGCGCTGATCTTCGCCAACTGGAAGCCGATGCCGGTGATGTTCGCCTGCCTCTTGTTCGGCTTTCTCGACGCCTCCTCGATCCGCATCCAGGGCATCTCCCTGCCGCTGATCGGCGAGATCCCGGCGCAGTTCGTCCAGGCGCTGCCCTACATCCTGACCGTCGTGCTGCTCGCCGGCTTCGTCGGCAAGGCGACGCCGCCCAAGGCCGGCGGCATTCCCTACGTGAAAGAACGATGATGCCGCCGCGCGACGCGGCCGGCCGACGAGGACAAACGGCGATGGCTGACGATCTGTTCGCGCTGGCGCGTTCGGCGATGCGCAAGGCGCACGCGCCGTATTCGAAGTTTCCCGTCGGCGCGGCGATCCGCACCAGCGACGGGCGCATCTATGCCGGCTGCAACATCGAGGTGGTGAGCTTTCCGGAAGGCTGGTGCGCCGAGACGACGGCGATCGCCCACATGGTGATGGACGGCGGCGGCCGCATCGCCGAGATCGCGGTGCTCGCCGAGAAGCTGGCGCTGTGCACGCCCTGCGGCGGCTGCCGCCAGCGCATCGCCGAGTTCGCCGATCCGCGCACCAAGGTGCATCTCTGCGACGAGACCGGGGTGCGGGAAACCCTGCTGCTCGGCGACCTCTTCCCGCGCGGCTTCGCTGCGGACGATCTCGGGTGAGCGACGATCGCGACCTTCTGGCAAGCCGGCTCGGGGAACGCCGCGCCCGCATCGCGCTGGTGCTCGGCTCGGGGCTCGGGGGGCTCGTCGACGCGCTCGAAGATCCGCTGCGCATTGCCTATGGCGACCTGCCGGGCTTCCCGCAGAGCGGCGTCAGCGGCCATTCCGGCGAACTCGTCTGGGGCCGGTTGAACGGCGTGCCGGTGGTCGTCCTGTCCGGCCGGATCCACTATTACGAGGCCGGCGATGCCGCGGCGATGCGCCCGGCGCTGGCGGCGCTGAAGGCTTTCGGCGTCGAGATCCTGGTGCTGACCAATGCCGCCGGGTCGCTGAGGCCGGAGCTTGCGCCCGGCTCGGTGATGCTGATCGACGACCACATCAACTTCTCCGGCCGCAACCCGCTGATCGGCGAGGCTTCCGACGCGCGCTTCACCGGCATGACCGAGGCCTATGACGCGAGCTTGCGCGGCCACATGCGGGAGGCCGCGGCGGCGGCAGGGCTGACGCTTTCCGGCGGCGTCTACATGTGGTTCTCCGGCCCCTCCTTCGAGACCCCGGCGGAGATCCGCATGGCCCGCATCCTCGGCGCCGATGCCGTCGGCATGTCGACCGTGCCGGAGACGATCCTCGCCCGCTTCCTCGGCCTCAGGGTGGTGGCGGCCTCGGTCCTGACCAATTACGGTGCGGGCATGACCGGCGCCGAGCTGTCGCACCAGGAGACCAAGGACGTGGCGCCGAAGGGCGGCGCGATCCTCGCCCGCATTCTCGCGGCGGCGCTGCCGCGCTTCTGAGGCATTCACCGTGATCCCTGCCCGTAGTCGGGCCCGCCGGAATTCTGAGAGAGCCTGACGATGACCGACCATTCCGAAGCCGATGCGGCGCGCGCCCTGATCGCCTGCCTCGACCTGACCAACCTCAACGACGACTGCACCGAGGCCGACGTCGCCGCCCTCTGCAAGCGCGCCGAGACGCCGCAGGGACGCGTCGCGGCGATCTGCATCTGGTCGCGCTTCGTCGCGCTGGCGCGATCGACGGCCCCGCAGTTGCGCATCGCCACGGTGGTGAATTTTCCGCACGGCTCCGACGACCCGGAACAGACCGCACGTGATGCCGCATCGGCGCTGGCGGCCGGTGCCGACGAGATCGACATGGTGATCGACTATCGCCTGCTGGCGGACGCACCGGGCCATGTCGAACGCCAGGTCCGGGCGGTGAAACAGGCGGCCGGGCCGAAGCTACTGAAGGCGATCCTCGAGACCGGGGAACTGGAGACGCCGGAGCTGATCGCGCAGGCCGCGCGGGAAGCGCTGGCGGGCGGCGCCGACTTCCTCAAGACCTCGACCGGCAAGACCGCCCGCCACGCCAGCCTCGACGCGGCGAGGATCATGCTGGAGGCGATCGCCGCCGATGGCGGCACGGTCGGCTTCAAGGCCTCGGGCGGCATACGCTCCTTCGAGGAGGCCCGGTCCTACCGCGAACTGGCGGAAAGCGTCTGCGGCGCCGGCTGGGCCGGCCCGGCGCGCTTCCGCATCGGCGCCTCCTCTGTGCTCGGCGATCTCCTGGCGGTCGCCGGCGGCACCGCCCGCGCCACCCACAAGGCCACCTATTGATGCTGCCGCAGGAGGTGATCCGCGCCAAGCGCGATGGCGGGACGCTGGACGCCGCCGACATCAAGGCATTCATCGCCGGTTTCGCCGGCGAGCGGGTCACCGAGGGCCAGGTGGCGGCCTTCGCCATGGCGGTGTTCTTCCGGGGCATGGAAACCGCCGAGACCGTGGCGCTGACCGAGGCGATGCGCGATTCCGGCGATGTGCTCGACTGGTCGGACCTCGACCGGCCGGTGGTCGACAAGCACTCCACCGGCGGCGTCGGCGACAACGTCTCGCTGATGCTAGCGCCGATCGTCGCGGCCTGCGGCGCCGCCGTGCCGATGATCTCCGGCCGCGGGCTCGGCCATACCGGCGGCACGCTCGACAAGCTGGAGTCGATCCCCGGCTACAGCGTGGCGCCGGACAACGCGACCTTCCGCCGGACGGTGCGGGACATCGGCTGCGCGATCATCGGCCAGACCGCCCGTCTCGCCCCGGCGGACGCGCGGTTCTATGCCATCCGCGACGTCACGGCGACGGTGGAGTCGATCCCGCTGATCACCGCCTCGATCCTGTCGAAAAAGCTCGCGGCGGGGCTTCAGGGCCTCGTCCTCGACGTCAAGACCGGCTCCGGCGCCTTCATGCCGCGCCCGGAGGATGCAAGGTCCCTGGCGGCGAGCCTGGTCGGCGTGGCAAATGGCGCAGGTCTCCGCACCACCGCGCTGATCACGCGGATGGACGAGGCGCTGGCGTCGGCGGCCGGCAATGCCGTCGAGGTCCGCAACGCCGTCCGTTTCCTCACCGGCGCGCAGCGCGACCCGGCGCTGCAGGCGGTGACGCTCGCGCTCGCGGCCGAGATGCTGGTGCTCGCCGGGTTCGCGGCGACGCTCGCCGACGGCCAACGCATGGCGATGGCGGCGCTGGAGGACGGGCGCGCCGCGGAACGCTTCGGCCGGATGGTGGCGGCGCTGGGCGGCCCGGCGGATTTCGTCGAGCGGGTCGACGCGCACCTGCCGCAGGCGTCGCTGGTCCGCGACGTGACGGCCGAGCGGGACGGCACCGTCGCCAGCGTCGAAACCCGGCGCCTTGGGCTTGCCGTCGTCGAACTCGGCGGCGGGCGGACGCGGCCGCAGGACGCGGTGGACCACGCGGTGGGCCTGAGCGATCTCGCGCCGATCGGCCGGCACCTAGCGCGCGGCGAGACGCTCGCCCGCATCCACGCCCGCGACGAGGCATCACTGGCGCAAGCCGCGGCGACCGTCCGGTCGGCCTATGGGCTGGTGGACATGCCCGCCCGCGAACCGGCCGCGGCGGTGATCGAGCGGATCGGCTGAGCGTCGGCCGAGCCGGCAGCCGCCGTCACTGGCGAAGCGTCAGCTGGCTGCCGTCGCTCTCGAAGCGCAGGCGGTTGAGGAAGCTCATGCCGAGCAGCGCGGTTGGCAGATTGCCGTCGCGCATGATCATCACGTCGACATTGCGGACGGCGAGGGGCCCGAGCTCGACCCGGTCGAGCCGGGCGACGGCGGCAGGGGCGGTGCCGTTGGCGGTCTGCACGCTGTGGCGCCAGTCGGCGGGCCTCAGGACGATGCCGAGGCGCCTGGCGGTCGCCTCGTCGATGGCGACCAGCGTCGCGCCGGTGTCGACGAGCACCGGTACCGGCCGCCCGTTCATCCGGACGTCCGCGCGGAAATGCCCTTCGCGGTCGGCGGTCAGCCGGGCCACCCGGCCGGGGACCGGAGAGGCTACGGCCGCATCCTGGAGCGTCGGCGCGGGATCCAGCGTCTCGACCTGGCCGGACAGCATCTGCGCCCGGTAGCGCTCGAACACCGACGGGGCCGCAAGCCCGACGAGGGACGAGACGACAAGGATCAGGACGAATTTCGACATGGCGGCCGGCCTGCGCGATTGCGGGTTGGCAGGCAGGCTCCGACGTCGGGCTTAAGGTTTCGGCAAGGGCGGCGTCTGCCCCGCCCGGATTCTGCCGCGGGGGTTGCCGAAAGGTTAAGGGCGGCCGGAAATCCCGGCCGCTGCCAGCGCTATTTCGTCCCGTACATCCGGTCGCCGGCATCGCCGAGGCCGGGGACGATGTAGCCTTTCTCGTTGAGATGGCTGTCGATCGCGGCGGTGAAGACGGGAATGTCCGGATGCGCGGTCCGGAACCGCTCGATGCCCTCCGGCGCGGCCAGCAGGCAGAGGAAGCGGATGTTCTTCGCGCCACGCTGCTTCAGCTTGTCCATCGCGGCGATGGCTGAGTTCGCGGTCGCCAGCATCGGGTCGACGACGATGACCAGGCGGTTGGCGAGGTCCTCGGGCGCCTTGAAATAGTATTCGACCGGCTGCAGCGTCGCGTGGTCGCGGTAGAGGCCGATATGCGCGACGCGCGCCGCCGGCACCAGGTCGAGCATGCCTTCCAGGAGACCGTTGCCGGCGCGCAGGATCGAGGCGAAGACCAGCTTCTTGCCCTCGAGCACCGGCGAATCCATCGGCTCGAGCGGCGTCTCGATGCGGATCATCGTCAGGTCGAGATTGCGCGTGACCTCGTAGCAGAGCAGCGTCGAGATTTCCCGGAGCAGCCGGCGAAAGCTCGCCGTCGAGGTCTCCTTGTTGCGCATCAGCGTGAGCTTGTGCTGGACCAGCGGGTGGTCGATGACGGTGACGCCGTCCATGAGGCCTCGCTTTCTGGCTGCGGTTCGGCTTCCTGCTTAACCGCCCGCCGAAGGCGCGCCAAGTGCGATCGCCACGAGGCCGAGACGATCCTGCAGGCGCCGCCGCGTCGCCTCGTCGACGAAGGCCGCCTCGACCGCCTGCCGGGTGAAGCCGAGGCGGGTGCCGGCGTCGATCCCGGCTTGCGCGGCAAAGGCGTATTCGTCGGCAAGGCTGGTCCGGAAGAAGGGCGGGTCGTCGGAATTCAGCGTCACCCGCGCGCCGGTTGCCACCAGCTGCTTCAGCGGATGCGCGGCGGCGTCCGGATAGAGGCCGAGCGCGAGGTTGGAGCCCGGGCAGACTTCCAGCACGATGCCCTCGGCGACGATGCGCCGGACGAGGTCGGGGTCCTCGGCGGTGCGCACGCCGTGGCCGATGCGCGAGGGCTTCAGCGCATCGAGCGTCGCCCGCACACTCTCGGCCCCGCAGAGTTCGCCGGCATGGGCGGTGAGCCCGAGCCCGGCGTCGCGGGCGATGGCGAAGGCGCGGGCGAAGTCGGCGGGCGCGCCGATCCGCTCGTCGCCCGCCAGCCCGAAGCCGGTCACCAGCGGCTGGCCCGGCCGCGCGGCGAAGCGTGCCGCCCGCTCCACCGCCTCGGCCCCGAGATGGCGCACCCCGACGACGATCATCCGCGCCTCGATGTCGTGGTCGTGGCGCGCCTGCGCGATGCCGCGCGACAGGCCGGCGACATAGGCCTCGGGAGACAGCCCCGCCTCGCGCGCATGGTCGGGCGAGATGAAGAACTCGGCATAGATCGTTCCCGCCGCGGCGAGCCGGCCGAGATGGTCGGCGGCAAGGTCGGCGTAGTCCGCCTCGGTGCGGAAGACGCTGGAGGCAAGGTCGTAGGCGGCGAGGAAGCTGGTGAAATCGTGCCAGACATAGTGGCCGTTGTGGATGATGGCGCTGACGTCGATGCCGTGGCGCGCCGCATGGGCCTCCACGAGATCGGGATGCGCGGCGCCCTCGATATGGCAGTGCAGTTCCGCCATCGGGAGCGCGCCGCCGCGCCTTGCGCGGGCGACGGCCGGCGAAGGCGCCTCGTTCACAGGAAGCTCGCGCCGTGCCGGCCGCCGGGCAGCTTCAGATGCGCCGCGACGCTCTCGCCGATATCGGCGAAGGTCTCGCGGTGGCCGAGCGGGCCGGGGGAAACGTCGGGCCCGAAGACCAGCACCGGCACGTTCTCGCGCGTGTGGTCGCTGCCCGTCCAGGTCGGGTCGCAGCCGTGATCGGCGGTGATGATCGCAAGGTCCCCGGGCCGCAACCGCGCTTCCAGTTCCGGCAGCCGCGCATCGAATGCCTCGAGCGCCGCCGCGTAGCCGGGGACGTCGCGTCGGTGGCCATAGAGCATGTCGAAATCGACGAAATTGGCGAACGCCAGGTCGCCGTCGGCCGCTTCGTCCACCGCGCCGAGCAGCGCGTCGAACAGCGCCATGTTGCCGTCGCCCTTGCGCACCTCGCTGATGCCCTTGCCGGCGAAGATGTCGCCGATCTTGCCGATGGCGATCACCCGGCGGCCGGCGGCCAGGGCGCGATCGAGCACGGTCGGCTCCGGCGGCGGCACCGAATAGTCGCGGCGATTGGCCGTGCGCCGGAAGCTCGACGCGTCCTCGCCGGTGAACGGCCGGGCGATGACCCGGCCGATATTCAGCGGATCGACGTGCCGGCGGGCGACGGCGCAGAGATCGTAGAGGCGCTCCAGCCCGAAATGCGTCTCGTGGGCGGCGATCTGCAGGACGCTGTCTGAGGAGGTGTAGAAGATCGGCTTGCCGGAGGCGACGCTCGCCTCGCCGAGTTCCGCGATGATCTCGGTGCCGGAGGCATGCCGGTCGCCGAGGATGCCGGGAATGGCGCTGTCGTCGACGATCTGCTGGATCAGCGAGGCGGGGAAGGTCGGGACGGTGCGCGGGAAATAGCCCCAGTCGAACAGCACCGGCACCCCGGCGATCTCCCAGTGGCCGGACGGCGTGTCCTTGCCACGCGAGACCTCGCCGGCAGAGCCGTAGCGTCCGGCGGCCGCGGGGCCGGCATCTTGCTGTCCGGCAGCGCGCAACAGGCCGAGGCGGCGAAGGTTCGGCAGGGCGAGCGGGCCGTGGCGCAGGCCGGGGCGGTCGGCCTTGCCGGCCTCTGCCGCCGCGAGGACATGGCCGAACGTGTCGGCGCCGGCGTCGCCGAACGCCTCGGCGTCCCGCGCCCCGCCGATTCCGACGGAATCAAGCACGATCAGTATTGCCCGACCCAAAGCCGTCTCCCTGCCGATACGCTGCCTGTCCCGACGCCGCGATCAGCGGCCGGCGGGCGGCGTTGCTTGCCGGAAGATAGGTGCCGGCGGGCGGATTTCACGGATCACGTGCAGCGACGCGCGGCCGCCCGGCCGGCGCGGGTCAGCGCTTGGCGGCGTCGGCGGCCATCTGCTGGCGCGTCGCATATTGCTGCGTCGCCTGCATGAAGCTGTCGGGATTGTCGCCGATGGTCACCGTCGGCTCGCATTTGGGGGCGCAGGCATAGGTGATGCGGTTGGCCTGGCGATAGACCCGCACGGTGCTGGCCTCGAAGCTCTGCACGGCGACCTGCTCGTCGAGGATCGTCTGCCCGCCGGCGTCGAGGATCACGACGTTGGTGATGCCATAGCTCTTGCCGGTGAGGACCAGCCGCTCCGAACTCAGCACCTCGATGTCGACGATCGCCGGGTTGCCGACGATCACCGTGGCGGCCGGGCGGTCGATCTCGAGGATGCGCGCGTGGTCGACGGCGACACCGAGAACGTCGCCGGTGTCCGCGGCGCGGGCGCCGCCGGCCGCGAGGGTGAGGGCGGCCAGCACGAGAAGGAGCCGGATCCGGCAGGGGGATGTCGTCATCGGGCAGGCCTGCATGCGAGGGCGGTTGCAACAGTCATAGTTGTCCGCCGTAAACGGCCGATTAACGAAGCATCGCTTCAAATGAACCCGACAAACGAAGCCTTCAATGTAACGCAAATTCAACCAAGTCGCTTAAGTCGTTCGCAACGGGCTGTCGGTACAGTGAACCATCCGATCGACGAAAACAGTCGACGGGAGTGCTGAAAACGGGTTTTCAAGGAGTTCCCATGTCCAAGCTTTTCGTTCGCTTCGCCAAAGACGAATCCGGCGCCACGGCCATCGAATACGCCCTGATCGCCGGCCTGATGGCTACCGCGCTCATCGCCATCTTCGGTGCCCTGACGCCCCAGATGTCCACTGCCTTCGACGAAATCGGCTCGACCATGCAGCCGAAGAAGTAAGATCCTGCCGACTGGGGCCACCGGCCTCGGCCGCACGGTCTCCGGCAGAATGCCTATCGCATCGGAATGGCGGGCAAATGTCCGCCATTCTGATGCCGTGTTGCGGGAAGGACCCGGACCATGCTCGCAGCTCTGCTGATCCTTCTCTTTCCCTTTGCCATGGTTTATGCGGCCATGAGCGATCTCGTCTCGATGACAATCGCCAACCGTGTCTCCGTTGCTCTTGTCGTCGCCTTTCCCCCGGCTGCTCTGCTCGTTGGCCTGCCCGCCGGCATGATCGGCCTGCATTTCGCCGTGGCTTTTGCCTGCCTCGCGGTCACCTTCGGCATGTTCGCCGCAGGCTGGATGGGAGGTGGTGATGCCAAACTGCTGGCCGCGACCGCCCTGTGGTTCGGCCCGACGCCGGCAGTGTTCGAGTATATGCTGTTCGGCGCGGTCTTCGGCGGCGTTCTCACCTTGGCGATCCTGCTTTCCCGCGCCAGCCTTGCCCCGGTGACCGGCATTGGCTTTGTCGATCGCCTGCTGGACCGCGACACCGGCATTCCCTACGGTATCGCGCTGGGTGCCGCAGGCCTTGTCGTCTTCTCCGACAGCATATGGATGGACCATGCCGCTGCCGGCCTGGCCAGCGGGGCCTTCTGAACACTTATCCGTCGTCCCAGGCGGGCTTTACAGGTTTCGTTAACCATACATTGAGAGTTTCCCGGCGATAACCGTCGTCAACGAGCTGCGTTCCCTGCGGCACTGTTGGCGGAGGTCGGTCGGATGAAACTTGCGCGTCTCGCGGTGATCGCCGTCGCTCTCGTCGCCGCCGCCGGCGCCGGCATCCTCGCCCTCAACCTCTCGCAGCCGGCCCCGGTCGAGCCGGTGATCATCACCGCCGAGCCGGCCGAGCCGCCGATCAAGCTCGTCGACGTTCTCGCCACAACCACCGACCTGGCGATGGGCACCCCCGTCGACGGCGCACTGTCCTGGCAGAAATGGCCGGAGGACGGCGTCGGGCCGACGCTTATCCTGAAGCGTGACCGGCCGGAGGCCATCGAGGAACTGAAGGGCTCCATCGCCCGGCAGTCCTTCTTCGCCGGGGAACCGGTCCGCGAGGCCAAGCTGATCCGCACCGACCAGGGTTTCATGTCGGCGATCCTTCCCGCCGGCAAGCGCGCCCTGGCGATCCAGATCGCCGCCGAGACCTCGGCCGGCGGCTTCGTGCTGCCCAACGACCATGTCGACGTCATCATGACCCGCCGCAAGCCGAGCACCAATGGCGAGGCCGACCAGTTCGTCACCGAGACGGTGCTGCGCAACCTGCGGGTGCTCGCCATCGACCAGACCATCGAGGAGCAGGACGGCCAGAAGGTGGTCGTCGGCTCCACCGCCACACTCGAGGTCGATCCCGACCAGGCCGAGGCGCTGACCGCCGCCCAGCAGATGGCCGACCGCCTCGTGCTGTCGCTGCGCTCGCTGGCGGATTCGCTTCCCGGCTCGCCCGGCTACGCCGCCTTCCTGCTTGCCCAGGAGAGCGCCGCCAACGGGAAGATCAAGGTCATCCGCTACGGCCAGACCACCGACATCACCACGAACAAATGACGAGCCGCCCGATGATCGCCTCCTCCCGATATCACCGGCTCCGGACCGGGCTGCGCCGGTCAGTGCTCGCTTTCGGCGCCGCCGCGATGGGCCTGGCACCGCTCTCGCCTTTGCCGGCGGCCGCCCAGACCGTCGTCAATGTCGGCCAGGGCGTCCAGCCGATCAGCCTGGGGCTGAACAAGACCAAGGTCATCGTGCTCTCCTCCGACGCGCATGACATCCTCGTCGCAAATCCGACCGTCGCCGACGCGGTGACCCGCGACGCGCGCCGGATCTACATCTTCGGCAAGCAGGTCGGCCAGACCAACATCGTCGTCTTCGACAGCCAGAACCGGCAGATCGCCTCGATCGACCTGCGCATCGAGCGCGACATCGGCGGCCTCGAGGCCTCGATCCGGAAATACGTGCCCGGCTCCGAGGTCCAGGTCGAGATGCTCAACGACAACGTCGTTCTGACCGGCAGCGTGCAGACGCCGCAGGACGCCGCCAAGGCCGAGCGCCTGGCCCGCATCTTTGTCACCGGCGGCGAGGCGACGACCGGCCAGTACATCCAGTCGGCGACGGCTTCCGGCGGCGCCGGCGGCGGCGATGGCGACGTCGCCTTCGCGCAGGAGGACCGGCGGCAGAGCCAGATCGTCAACCTCCTGCAGATCGCCGGCGAGGATCAGGTCACACTCAAAGTCACGGTTGCCGAGGTCCAGCGCTCGGTGGTCAAGCAGCTGGGTATCGATTCCCTCGCCAGCGGCTCCATCGACGGCGTCGCCTATTCGGCCGCCACGAACAGCCTGTTTGGTCTCGGCAACCCTCTCTCGAATACTTTCGGGGCAGTCCGGAACAGTTCCGGCGGCAACACGATCGAGGCACAGCTGCGCGCCATGAACCAGGCGGGCGTCATGCGTACGCTCGCCGAACCGAGCCTGACGGCTATCAGCGGCGAGAAGGCGAGCTTCAAGGTCGGCGGCGAGTTCACCATTCCCGACGGTCAGACCATAACCCCTGAAAAGCGCACCAACATCCGCGATGCCTCGGGTCGCATCGTCGACACCGAAATCGAAGGCGCGCTTATCGAACTGGACAGCCGCCGTGTCGATTATGGCATTGGGCTGGATTTCACCCCGGTTGTCCTTTCCCCCGGCCGCATCAGCCTGAAGGTGCGCACCAGCGTCTCCGAGCCGACCTTCGAAACGCCCTTCAATCTTGGCGGCGATGGATCGACGAAAGGCTCCGCGATCATCGGCATTCGCAAGCGTCTTGCCGACACGACCGTCGAGCTGCCGTCCGGCGGGTCGCTGGTGATCGCCGGTCTCGTCCGCGACGAATCCCGCCAGGTCATATCGGGCTTCCCCGGCCTGTCGGAGATCCCGGTGCTCGGGACCTTGTTCCGCTCCCGCGACTTCCAGCGCTACGAGACCGAGCTGGTTATCATCGTCACGCCCTATCTGGTGCGACCGGTTGCGCGGCAGGCGCTCGCCCGGCCGGACGACGGATTTGCGATATCGAGCGACGGCGCCGGCAACTTCCTCGGCCGCGTCAACCGCGTCTACGGCCACATGGAAACCAAGCTGCCGCCCGGCCGGTACCACGGCGTCGTCGGCTTCATCTACAAATGAGCGCGTCGGGGAGATCGAACGTGACACCGCCCATCCGATTCCCCGGCGCCGCGCGCCGGACCCGCGCCCCCCGGGTGCGCTGCCTGCCGCTGCTGGCGCTGCTGCTCGCCGGCGGCTGCGCCAATGTGCATCACGTCGAGGTCGGCGCGATCCCGGACGACTACCGCACCCGCCATCCGATCGTCGTGTCCGAGGCCGAGACCGCCGTCGACATTCCGGTTGTGGTCTCCGACGGCGCGCTGTCCTTCGCCAACCGCGGAAGGGTCGAGGACTTTGCCGACCGCTTCCGTGCCTCCGGGGCCGACTTCATCCAGGTGCAGCTGCCGTCGGGTTCGATGAACCAGTACGCGGCGGACCGGGTGTCGCATGACATCGTCAAGGTCCTGAAGGGGCGCCGCATCGGCCGCGATCGGATCTTCGTGCAGCCTTATCCGGCACCAGGCGCCAGCGGGCCGACCCCGATCCGGCTGGCCTTCACCACCCTCGTCGCCAAGACCGGCCCGTGCGGGCGCTGGCCGGCGGATCTCACGGAGACGTCGGAGAACAAGAACTACCACAATTTCGGCTGCGCCACGCAGCAGAACCTCGCGGCACAGATCGCCGATCCGCGCGATCTCCTGTCGCCGCGCGGCGTCGACACGATCGACGCCGAACGCCGGACTACCGTGCTCGACCACTACCGGCGGGGCGAGCGCACGACGTCGGAAGCCCCCGAGACCGAAAGCGATTACGAATGGTAGTAGCGGAGAGCATCATCGACCTGCCCCTTCCCGAGGCCGAGGCCGTCGCCCCCGAGGCGTCGCCGGACGCGCTGAACGACGTCCGTCCGATTCCGCGGGTCTCGATCCAGGCCTTCTGCGAGACCGACGGGGTGGCCAAGCCGATCGAGAAGGCGGGCCTCGACCGGCGCATGGCCAAGGCGCATCTCAGGGTCCACAAGGGCGGCATCAGGGCCGCGGCCGAGCATTTCTCCAGCGCCCCGACGCCGAACCTGGTGATCCTCGAGTCGCGCTTTGCGCCCGGCGAACTCGTCGAGGAGCTGGAAGCGCTGGCCGACGTCTGCGACCCCGGCTCGAAGGTCGTGGTCATCGGCCACTACAACGACGTGACGCTCTATCGCGACCTGATGCGGCGGGGCATCTCGGAATACCTCGTCGCGCCGATCTCGATCGCCGACGTCATGGAGGTGATCGGCACGCTGTTCACCGCCCCGGACGCCGAGCCCCTCGGCCGCTCCATCGCCTTCGTCGGGGCCAAGGGCGGCGTCGGCTCGTCGACCATCGTGCACAACGTCGCCTGGGCGATCTCCAAGCGCTTTTCCAGCGATGTCGTGCTGGCGGATCTCGACCTGCCCTTCGGCACGGCCAACATCAATTTCGACCAGGACCCGGCCCAGGGCATCGCCGAGGCGATCTTCTCGGCCGACCGGATGGACGACGTGCTGCTCGACCGGCTGCTGTCGAAATGCGCCGAGCACCTGTCGCTGCTGGCCGCGCCGTCGGCGCTGGACCGCACCTACGACTTCGCCGGCGACGCCTTCAACGCGCTGATCGAGGCGGCCCAGCGGGGTGCGCCGGTGGTGGCGCTGGACGTGCCGCACGCCTGGGGCGACTGGACGCGCAACGTGCTGATGCGCGCCGACCAGATCGTCATCACCGCGACCCCTGACCTCGCCAATCTGCGCAACACCAAGAACCTCGTCGACACGCTGCGCAAGCTGCGGCCGAACGACCCGCCGCCGCATCTGGTGCTCAACCAGCTGGCGATGCCGAAGCGCCCGGAGATCGAGCCGGGGGAATTCTGCGATCCGCTCGGCCTCGAGCCGATCGCCCAGATCGCCTTCGACCCGCAGATCTTCGGCAAGGCGGCCAACAACGGCCAGATGGTGGTGGAGACGGACCCCAAGCACGTGGCGGTGGCGGCGTTCGACCACATCGCCCACGTGCTGACCGGCCGCCACGAGGGTCGCAAGCCGAAGAAGACCGGCCTGCTGAGCCGGCTTCGCGGCAAGTAGTCCGGCATCGGTACAAGGGCAGGAGCGGAGATCACCATGTTCGGAAAGCGCGGGAACGAGACGCCGCTCGCTCGCCCGGCTGCGACGCAGCCGGTTTCGCCGCAGCCTGCGCCGTCGAGCCAGGCCTCGGCGCCGCGCGGCAGCGTCGCGACCCTGGAAGCGCCGCCCCCGGCCGCGGCGCCGGCACCCGCCCGCGACGTCCAGCGGTCCGGCGAGCGCATGCCGGGCGTGCGCCCCGACAGCTATTACGAGCGCAAGGCGCAGGTGTTCACGGCGCTGATCGACACGATCGACCTGTCGCAGCTGGCCCGGCTCGACGCCGAGAGCGCGCGCGAGGAAATCCGCGACATCGTCAACGACATCATCGCGATCAAGAGCTTCGCGATGTCGATCGCCGAGCAGGAGGAACTGCTCGGCGACATCTGCAACGACGTCCTCGGCTACGGCCCGCTGGAACCGCTGCTGGCCCGCGACGACATCGCCGACATTATGGTCAACGGCTCGCGCCACACCTTCATCGAGGTCGGCGGCAAGATCGAAGAGACCAACATAAGGTTCCGCGACAACCAGCAGCTCCTCAACATCTGCCAGCGCATCGTCAGCCAGGTCGGCCGGCGCGTCGACGAGACCTCGCCGATCTGCGACGCGCGCCTGCCGGACGGCTCGCGCGTCAACGTCATCGCGCCGCCGCTGGCCATCGACGGCGCGGCGCTGACCATCCGCAAGTTCAAGAAGGACAAGCTGACGCTCGACCAGCTGGTCAAGTTCGGCGCCATCACGCCCGAGGGCGCGGCGATCCTGCAGATCATCGGCCGGGTCCGCTGCAACGTGGTGATCTCCGGCGGCACCGGCTCGGGCAAGACGACGCTGCTGAACTGCCTGACGCGCTACATCGACGCCGACGAGCGTATCATCACCTGCGAGGACTCCGCGGAGCTGCAGCTGCAGCAGCCGCATGTCGTGCGGCTGGAGACGCGCCCGCCCAACATCGAGGGCGAGGGCGAGATCACCATGCGCGACCTCGTCAAGAACTGCCTGCGTATGCGGCCCGAGCGGATCATCGTCGGCGAGGTGCGCGGACCGGAGGTGTTCGACCTCCTGCAGGCGATGAACACCGGCCATGACGGCTCGATGGGCACGATCCACTCGAACTCGCCGCGCGAGTGCCTGAACCGCATGGAATCGATGATCGCGATGGGCGGCTTTTCGCTGCCGTCGCGCACCGTGAAGGAGATCATCGTCGGTTCGGTCGACGTCATCATCCAGGCCGCCCGCCTGCGCGACGGCTCGCGCCGGATCACCCATGTCACCGAGGTGCTCGGCATGGAAGGCGACGTGATCACCACCCAGGACATCTTCGTCTACGACATTCTCGGCGAGGACGCGCAGGGCAACATCATCGGCCGGCATCGCTCCACCGGCGTTGGCCGCCCGGCGTTCTGGGACCGCGCCCGCTACTACAACGAGGAGCAGCGGCTCGCCCAGGCGCTCGACGCCAGCAACATCCCGGATGCGGCGGGGGCACGCTGATGCTGACACCGGCCGCCGGCATCCTCTTCGTCCTGCTGTCGACGGTGGCCGCCGGTGGCCTCGCCTATGCCGTGCTGCAGCCGCGCATCACCTCGGAAAAGAAGGTCGAGGCGCGGCGCTCGCAGTACAGCCGCGACGAGAACGACCGGGTGGCGGTGAAGTTCGCGCGCGAGCGCCTGCGCGAGCAGGACAAGCGCCGCAAGACCATCCAGTCCTCGCTGAAGGAACTGGAAGCGCGCACCCGCGAGCGCGACAAGCTCAACGGCAAGCTGTCGCTGGCCCGGCGCCTCGAACAGGCGGGGCTGACGCTGACCGTCCGGCATTACGTCTGGATCAGCATCGGTACCGGCTTCGTCAGCCTGCTGCTGGCGCTGGTCTTCGGGGCGGGGCTGCTGGTGTCGGTCGGCGCCGGGATCGTCGGCGGCCTCGGCGTGCCGCGCTTCGTGCTCTCCCACCTGCGCAAAAAGCGCCTGCAGAAATTCATCGACGAGTTCCCCAACGCCCTCGACCTGATCGTCCGCGGCATCCGCTCCGGCCTGCCGCTCAACGACACGCTGCGGATGATCGCCGGCGAGGCCGCCGAGCCGGTCCGGAGCGAGTTCCGCAAGATCGTCGAGACGCAGCAGATGGGCGTGTCGACCTCCGAGTCGGTCGAGCGCCTCTATCGCAACGTGCCGACCGCCGAGACCAACTTCTTCTCCATCGTCATCACCATCCAGGCCCAGGCGGGCGGCAACCTCTCGGAGGCCATCGCCAACCTCTCGAAGGTGCTGCGCGAGCGCAAGAAGATGAAGGGCAAGATCCAGGCGATGTCGATGGAGGCGAAGGCCTCCGCGACGATCATCGGCGCCCTGCCGGTGATCGTCGGCTTCCTCGTCTACCTCACGACGCCCGACTATATCGGCATCCTCTTCGCGACCAATGCGGGCAATCTGCTGATGATCGTCGCGGCGGTCTGGATGGCCATCGGCGTCTTCACGATGAAACGAATGATCAGCTTCGACTTCTGAGCGAACTGGCCGCGCGGGGATCGCCGGCCGCGGAGTACAGCCGGGAAAGGCCGCCATCTGATGCAATCGCTCTTCGACTATCTCGGCGTCTCGAGTTCGCTGGTGCTCAGCACCGTCATCGCCATCGCGGTGTTCACCACCTTCCTCGCCTTCGCCATGCCGATGCTCTCGGGCAACCGCCTGCAGAACCGCATGCGCTCGGTGGCGCTGGAGCGCGACGAGATGCGGGCGCGCGAGCGGGCGCGCCTGGCGTCCGAGAAGGAGAACGGGCGCGGCGCCGGGCTGCGCCAGCAGCAGAACAAGGGCATCGCGGCGCTGGTCGTCGAGCGGCTCAACCTGCGCACCGCGCTCGCCGACGAGGGCACCGTCGCCAGCCTGCGGGTCGCCGGCTATCGCGGCCAGCGGCCGCTGACGCTGTTCCTGTTCGCGCGCGCCGTGCTGCCCCTGGTGATGCTGGCGATCGCTGTGTTCTACGTCTTCGGTATCGGCCTCCTGGCTGCCCAGGGCACGATGATGCGCGTCGCGGCCTGCATCGGCATCGCCTATCTCGGCTTCTACGCGCCGATCCTGTTCGTGAAGAACCAGGCGACCAAGCGGCGCCTGTCGATCCAGCGGGCCTGGCCGGATGCGCTCGACCTGCTGCTGATCTGCGTCGAATCGGGCAATTCGATCGAGGCGGCGTTCCGCCGGGTCGCCGAGGAGATCGGCATCCAGTCGATCCCGCTCGCCGAGGAACTGGTGCTGGTCTGCGCCGAGCTCTCCTACCTGCCGGACCGCAAGGTCGCCTACGACAACCTCGCCGCCCGGACCGGGCTCGAGGGCGTGCGCGCCGTCACCACCGCGCTCGTCCAGGCGGAGCGCTACGGCACGCCGCTCGGCAACGCGCTGCGGGTGCTGGCCCAGGAGAACCGCGACATGCGGATGAACCTCGCCGAGAAGAAGGCGGCGTCGCTGCCGCCGAAGCTCACCGTGCCGATGATCCTGTTCTTCCTGCCGGTGCTGTTCGTGGTGATCATCGGGCCCGCGGCGATCCAGATCATGAAGCTGCAATAGCTGCGGCGCGAGGCACAGGCGTGTCAGCGTGATCGTCGACGGGGCGGGCCGCCTTGGCCGATGCCATGCAGGCGGCAGGTGACCCGGCGCGGGAAGAGCGGTCGGGAGGGCGGAGAAGGCAGGCCGGCCTCAGCCCTCCTTGCCGTCCTTCTCCTTCAGCATCGACCAGGTGTTCTGCTGGGCCAGCATCTTCTGGAGATAGGCGACGTTGGCTTCGGCGGCATCGGGCGACAGTTCCGCCGAGGCGATCTTCCGGGCCTCCTCGAAGCGTCCCTGCAGGCCGACGACGAGCGCCAGGTTCTGGCGCACGCGGCTGTCGACGCCGGGCTGGCCGGCGGCCGTCCGGAGATAGGATTCGGCGGTCGCCAGATCGTTGCTGAGGAGGTGCGACATGCCGAGATTGGACAGCACCGTCGGCTCGTTCGGGGCGAGGTCCAGCGCCTTGCGGTAGAGCACCCGCGCCTCGGCCGACTGGCCCATCTGGTCGAGGATCGCGCCTTCCGCGGAATAGAGCCGCCAGTCGGGATAGTCCGGAGTCTGCGCCCGGCGCACGGTCTCCAGCGCCTTGGGCAGGTCGCCGGCCGCGGCCAGCGCCTTGCCGTAGGCGGACAGCACGTCGCGGTCCTTCGGATGGGCGATCGCCACCTGCTGCATGACCGCCAGCGACTGGTCGTTGCGGCCGATCATCTGCAGGGAGGCGGCGTAGGAGAGGCCGACGCCCTTCGCCTTCGGATCGCGCTCGTAGGCCGCCCCGTAGGACTGGACGGCACTCTGCAGCTGGCTCGCCTTCATCGAGGCGACCGGGGCCGATCCGGAGGATCGCCCGATCGAGCCCGTCGTCTCGCGCGACACCGAGGCGCAGCCCTGGCTCGCCAGGACGGTGGCGGCTGCCGCCACGAAAAGAGCCTGCCGCAGGCCGCGAATCGCTTTATCGTGCCGCGCGATCATCACCTGCTCCCCGTGTCGTCCGCGATGGTCCGAAGTTTCGGCTCATTGAGCCACGCTTCGTCGCAAGTCATAATCTGTTAACCCTAACGCCCGGTTAACGCCCGGCCGCGCAATCCTGGACTGCATGTGATGCCAATCTCCCTGATCGACGAGACGAACGAAGCCCTGCCGGTCTGGCTGGCCGAAGCCGGCGGTCTCGAGGCCCTGCCGGACGCGGCGCGCGCCTGGGCGAAGGTCGCGCGGTTCGGCGCCGAAGCGGGCAGCGTCCTCGTCGTGCCGGGAGAGGGCGGCGCGCCGGCCGGCGCCGTGCTCGGGCTCGGCAAGCCCGATTCCCGCCCCGACGCGGCCGAATGGCGAGCGCTGCTCGCGGGCAATCTGGCGCGCCATCTGCCCGACGGCGACTGGCGTTTCGCGGCGGAGGCGGCTGTCGACCGCGACGTCGCCGCACTGGCGCTGCTGCTCGGCCAGTACCGCTTCGCCCGCTATCGCACCGGGGCGAAGGGCGACGACAAGCAGCCGCAGATCCGCTTCCAGGCGCCGCAGGGCGTCGACACGGCGGAACTGTCGGCGATCGCCGATGCCGTGTTCCTCGCCCGCGACCTGATCAACACGCCGGCCAACGACATGGGCCCGGCCGAGTTGGAGGCGGCGGCGCGCGGCCTGGCGAAGGAATTCGGCGCAACGGTCGAGACGGTCGAGGGCGACGCGCTGCTGGCCGGCAATTTCCCGATGATCCACGCCGTCGGGCGCGCCAGCGCGTCGGCGCCGCGGCTGATCGATCTCGTCTGGGGCAAGCCGTCGGATCCGAAGGTCACCCTGGTCGGCAAGGGCGTCGTCTTCGACACCGGCGGGCTCGACATCAAGCCGGCCGCCGGCATGCTCCTGATGAAGAAGGACATGGGCGGGGCGGCGAACGTGCTTGCCCTGGCGCGGATGGTGATGGCGCGCGGCCTCGGCGTGCGGCTGCGGGTGCTGATCCCGGCGGTCGAGAACGCCATCGCCGGCGCCGCCTTCCGGCCCGGCGACGTGCTGACCAGCCGCAAGGGCAAGACCGTCGAGATCGGCAATACCGACGCCGAGGGACGGCTGGTGCTCGCCGACGCGCTGGCGCTCGCCGACGAGGAGGCGCCGGAGCTGCTGATCGACATGGCGACGCTGACCGGCGCCGCCCGCGTGGCGCTGGGCCCGGACCTGCCGCCCTTCTACACCGCCGACGAGGGCTTCGCGGCCGATCTCGCCGCAGCTGGCCAGCGCACCGCCGACCCGCTGTGGCGCATGCCGCTCTGGCAGCCCTACGTGGCCAACCTGGCCTCGAAGATCGCCGACACCAACAACGTCACCAGCGACGCCTTCGCCGGCTCGCTCACCGCCGCGCTGTTCCTGCAGGGCTTTGTCGAAAAGGCGAAAAGCTGGACGCATCTCGACATCTTCGGCTGGCGGCCGAAGCCCGGCCCGACCGGCCCGGTCGGCGGCGAGGCGCAGGGCATCCGCGCCCTCTACGCAGTGCTGAAGCAGCGTTATCCGGGCGATCAGGCCTGACGGCAACGATGCGGCCACGGGCAAGACGACACAGGACAGCGACACCATGACGGACCTCGATCCGCGCCGCCACGCCTTCCGGGCCGACCTCGCCGAGACCGGCCTCAAAGGCCGCGTCGAGGCCGCAAGCTTCACCGCCGGCGTCCGCCGCCAGGTCGCCGCGCCGGTGGCGCCGCTGCGGCGGCGGCCCGATCCCGACGCGCCGCTCGAGACCGAGGCGCTGCGCGGGGAGACGGTGACCATCCTGGCGGAGGAAGGCGGCTGGGCGTGGGCCAAGCTCGCGCCGGACTCGGCCGCCAGCGCCTATGTCGGCTATCTGCCGGCGGCTGCGCTCGGGCCGGTCGAGGCGCCGACGCACCGCGTCTGTGTCCCGCGCACGCTGGTGTTCCCGGCGCCCGACATCAAGCGTCCGCCGCTGTCGTTCCTGCCGATGGGCGCGCTGGTCACGGCGACCGGCACCGCCGCCGACCACAATGCAAGCTACGCCGAACTCGTCGGCGGGGGCTTCGTCGTCGAGCAGCATCTCGAGACGGTCGGCGGTGCGGCGCCGGACTATGTCGCCGTCGCCGAACGCTTCCTCGGCGCCCCCTATCTGTGGGGCGGCAAGACCGTCGCCGGCATCGACTGTTCCGGGCTGGTGCAGATCGCCTGCGCCATGGCCGGGATCGACGCGCCGCGCGATACCGACATGCAGGAGCGCGAACTCGGCACGCGGCTCGCCGGCATCGAGGCGCTGGAGCGCGGCGACCTGGTGTTCTGGAAGGGCCATGTCGGGATCATGCTGGACGGTTCGCGGCTTCTGCACGCCAACGCCCATCACATGATGACGGCGGTCGAGCCGCTGGCCGAGGCTGTCGCGCGGATCGCCTCGCGCGGTTCGGCGGTTACCGGCGTCCGCCGGCTCAGGGCAGCTGCCGTGACCCGCGGCGACGCTCCGCCGATCGTGATTTGACCCTCCCGTTGCAGGAAGCTTCGACAAGGGGCTCTACTGACATGGAGAGACCCGATGCTGAAGCCGCTTGTTCTGCTTGCCGCT
The DNA here is from genome assembly GCF_021391535.1 of Aurantimonas sp. HBX-1. Classification (GTDB taxonomy): domain Bacteria; phylum Pseudomonadota; class Alphaproteobacteria; order Rhizobiales; family Rhizobiaceae; genus Aurantimonas. The sequence goes on along the minus strand of NZ_CP090066.1, from coordinate 3,634,927 downwards.
CTTGCCTTCGTCCCGGCGGCTGCCGCCCAGGACCATGACAGCCAAGGCGCCGCCGCGATGGACCACGGCGCGATGGGTGAGGCCAATCCCGATGCCGGCGCAAGCCCGTCGAGCAAGGCATTCATCGAGGCCAACGATCGCATGCACGCGGCCATGGGTGCCGATCTCACGGGCGATGCCGACGTCGATTTCGTCCGCTCGATGATCCCGCACCACCAGGGCGCCATCGACATGGCGCGGATCCAGCTCGAATACGGCAAGGATCCGGAGCTGCGGACACTCGCCGAGACCATCATCGCGGCCCAGGAAGCCGAGATCACGGCGATGAAGGCGTGGCTGTCGGCGCACGGCCACTGAGGCGCTAGGCGCTCGTGGCGCCCCCGTCCGGGGCCTCCGGCCGGGCGCCGAAGCCGGTCATCGGCGACGGCTTGGCCGCCATCTCGGCCAACAGCCAATCCCGGAAGGCACGGATCTTCGCGACGTTGCGCCGCGACTCCGCGTAGCACAGCCAATAGTAGTGCTGGTCGTCGGCGACGAGCTCGAAAGGCTGGACGAGCCTGCCGTCGCGCAGCGCCTCCTCGTGGAACACCGGCGTGAGGATGGCGATGCCGTGCCCGGCGATGGCGGCGCGGGCGACGACATGCTGGTCCCCCATGTCCGAGAACGGGCGGTTCGCGGGATCGAAGCCGCTGACCCCCGCCGCCGCGAACCACAGCGGCCACCACTGGTCGTGGGGGTCGAGGAGAGGCGCGTCGAGAAGGTCGGCGGGTCCCTCGAGCGGCCCCAGCCGCTCGAGCAGTGACGGCGCCAGGATCGGTGTGAAGCCGGTCGGGAACAGCCGGTGCTGGACGAGGCCGGGCCACGGCCCGCGCCCCGCACGAATGGCGACGTCGACCTCGTCGCGAAGGAAGTCGACGACCTGCCGCGTCGCCACCATGCGCACCCCGATCGTCGGGTGCTGCATTTGGAAGAAGCCGATCCGCGGCGCCAGCCACGCCGCGCTGAAGGTCGGCACGACGCTGATCTGCAGCAGCGTGTTGTCGTCCGCCATGATCTGCCCGAAGCCCGCGGCGATCAGGTCGAAGGCTTCGGTCAGGATCGGCCGCAGGCGCTCGCCGGCGTCGGTCAGCACCAGCCCGCGCGGCCGGCGCAGGAACAGCGGCACACCGACACGTTCCTCGATCAGCTTGATCTGGTAGCTGACCGCCGCCTGGCTCATGCCGAGCTCCTCGCCGGCGCGGGTGAAGCTCAGATGCCGGGCGGCGGCCTCGAACACGCGTATTGCTGCCAGGGGCGGGATCGACCGTCCACTCATCGCTCGCCCTCACTCGCATAAGCTCTCCTTATGCCAGCTGATCGAGCTTCGATTGGCTTGGCAAGCCCATTCGGGGCCATCCTCCCCAGAGATGCCGCTCAGACGGCAAGCCACGGGAGGTCAGCATGACCTGGGAAATCGGAAGACTTCTGCCTGCCCTGATCGGGCTGGCGATCGGCCGCATGCCGCCGGACGCGAACCCGCCGGCGGCGCGGCGCCGGCTCGACGCCGACAATTTGTCCGAGGCGATGAAGCGCGATCTCGGTCTGATGGACGGGCGCGGCCCTTCGCTCAGGCGGCCGGAGCGGGACGACCGGTTCTGACCGGCGGGGCGGGGCGGCGGCTCAGTATCCGGCGGCGCGGTCGACGAGATGGCGGAGCGGCTCGCCGCGCTCGTGCGCGGCGATCTGCTGCATGATCGTCGGGGCGAGGGCGTCGGGATCGGAGGAGGCCGCGATGTGCGGCGTCACGAACACCCGCGGATGCGTCCACAGCCGGCTCGTGGCCGGCAGCGGTTCGACCGTGAAGACGTCCAGCGAGGCCTCCATCAGCGTGTCACGGTCCAGCGCGTCGAGGATCGCCGCTTCGTTCTGCAGTCCGCCCCGCCCGGCATTGATCAGCACCGGGCCGCCGAGCGGCGTGTCGCGCTTCAGCTGAGACAGCAGCGCTGCATCGATGATGCCGCGGGTCGCCTCGGTCAGCGGCAGCAGCACGACGAGGATGTCGGTCGTCGCCAGGAAAGGCCCGAGCCCGTCGGTCCCGGCGAACATCTCGACGCCCTCGGCGGGCTTCGGCGACCGGCCCCAGCCGGCGACGCGGAAGCCGAGCGCCTTGAGCTTGTCCGCGGCGTCCCGGCCGAGTTCGCCGAAGCCCATGATGCCGACGGTGATCTCGCGCGCCGCCGGCTGCATGCGCTCGTGCCAGATCTTCTGCGCCTGCTGGGTGCGATAGGCGCGGCCGCGGCGGAAGTGGTCGAGCACCCGCCAGACGACGTATTCGCTCATCCGCCCCGACAGGTCGTCGGCGACGATCCGCACCACCGGCACGTCCGGCAGCTGCTTGTCCGCCAGGATGTGGTCGACGCCGGCGCCGAGCGAGAAGATCGCCTTGAGGTTGGGCAGGTTCTCCAGCAGCCCGGGCGGCTGCTTCCAGACCACGGCATATTCGATCGTCGGGTCGGTCGAATCCTTTGGCTCGAGCACGATGTCGCGCTGGCTGCCGGCCTGCTGCAGCGCCGCCAGCCAGCGCATCGGGTCGAAACCGGTGACGGAGAGAAGAATGGTCAATGCTCAGTCCCTGATATCGATTGTGCCCAGCAGCGCCTGCGCCCGCGCCCGGCCCTTGCGCGCGAACCAGTGAGTGCAGGCGATGAGATAGCCGTTCTCGACGCGGCCCTCGTCGACCGCGGCGATGAGATCGTCGACCGGCGCGAGGATCGGCCTGATGTCCTCGTGCTCGTCGGCCTTGCCGGCGGCGTCGGCGAGTTCCCCGGCGTCGACGATGGCGAGGAAGATCGTCGCATGCTCGGTGGTGAGCCCCGGCGCCGGCAGCATCCGGAAGCAGGCCTCGATCGCCCGGGGCACCAGCCCCGTTTCCTCGGTCAGCTCGCGGGCGGCGGCCGCCTCGATGCTCTCGCCGAGATCGACGATGCCGGCGGGCAGTTCCAGCGCCGCGGCGTTGGCGGTCTGCAGGGCGGCGGCGAAGCGGAACTGCCGGATCACCACGATGGCGTCGCGATCCGGATCGTAGGGAATGATCGTCGCGACGGGACCCGTCGCGAGATATTCGCGCTCGATCGGGCCGATGTCGCCCTCGCCGTCGAGCCGGGCGTGACGCAGCGTGGCGACGCGAAAGTCGCGGAAACCCTCGTGCAGCAGCACGTCGCTGTCCAGCACGAACGGCAGAGGCTGGTCGGTCAGCTGGTCGCGATAGTGGCTGGTGGTCATTCCGATACGATTCCGGTGGGTGCTGCGGCGAGATCGAAGGCGGCCGCCATCAGCGCCTTGGTGTAGTCGGTCTGCGGGCGATCGAAGATCTGGTCGGCCGGGCCGCGCTCGACCACGAGGCCGTTGCGCATGACGATCACCTCGTTGGCCAAGGCGCGCACCACCTTCAGATCATGGCTGATAAACAGATAGGCGAGGTTGTGCCGCTTCTGCAGGTCGCGCAGCAGGTCGACGACCTGCGCCTGCACGCTCATGTCGAGCGCCGAGGTCGGCTCGTCGAGCATGACGAAGCGCGGGTTGAGCACCATGGCTCTTGCGATGGCGACGCGCTGGCGCTGGCCGCCGGAGAATTCGTGCGGGTAGCGGAAGCGCGTCGAAGGATCGAGCCCGACCTCGTTCAGCGCCTGCACCACGCGGGCGTCGCGGCCGTCGGCATCGAGGCTGCGCTCATGGATGCCGAGCCCCTCGGCGACGATGTCGGCGATGGTCATACGCGGGCTGAGCGAGCCGAAAGGATCCTGGAAGACGATCTGGATGCGCTCGCGCAGCGGCTTCATCGCCTTGAAGGAGCGCTCGTCGATGCGCTCGCCGTCGAAGCGGATCTCGCCCTTGGAGGAGATCATCCGGCAGAGCGCGAGACCCAGCGTCGTCTTGCCGGAGCCGGACTCGCCGACGACGCCCACGGTCTGGCCGGCCCGCACCGCGATGTCGACGCCGTCCACCGCCTTCACGTGGTCGGTGGTCTTGCGGAAGAAGCCGGTCTTGATCGGAAACCAGACCTTCAGGTCCTTCGCTTCCATGACCAGCGGCGCGTTGGCGTTGGCCGCCGGCGGCCGCCCCTTCGGCTCCGCCGCCAGAAGGTGCCTGGTGTATTCGTGCTGCGGGTCGGCGAAGATCCGGGCGGTCGGCCCGTGCTCGACGATCTTGCCGCGATACATCACGCAGACCCGGTCGGCGATGCGCCGCACGATGCCGAGGTCGTGGGTGATGAACAGCATCGCCATGCGGCGCTTCTGCTGCTGCACCTTGAGGAGTTCGAGGATCTGCGCCTGCACGGTGACGTCGAGCGCCGTCGTCGGCTCGTCGGCGATCAACAGGTCCGGCTCGTTGGCGAGCGCCATGGCGATCATCACGCGCTGGCGCTGGCCGCCGGAGAGCTGGTGCGGATAGGCGCCGAGCCGCTTCTCGGGGTCGCGGATGCCGACCTGGTGCATCAGCTCGAGGGTGCGTTCCTTCGCGGCGCGGTCGCGCAGGCCGCGATGGATCCTCAGCACCTCGCCGACCTGCCGCTCGATCGTGTGCAGCGGGTTGAGCGAGGACATCGGCTCCTGGAAGATCATCGAGATGCGGTTGCCGCGCACCCGGCGCAGGTCCCGCTCGTCGTCGTCGATCAGGTTCTCGCCGTCGAACATGACGGCCCCGCCGGGATGGCTGGCCGACGGGTAGGGCAGCAGCTTGAGGATCGACAGCGCCGAGACGGACTTGCCGGAGCCGGACTCGCCGACCAGCGCCAGCGTCTCGCCGCGGTCGATCGAGAACGACACGTCGTCGACGGCAAGGTTGGTCTTCCCACCCTGGTGGAAGGCGACCGAGAGGTTCTCCACCGACAGGAGAGGGCCGGGCGCGGGCGCGGCGGCGATGCTGCTCAAGACGCGATACCTTTCATGCCGTGTGGGGGTGCCCGTGGCCGTGATGGGCGTGGTCGTCCGCCGCATCGGCGCAATGGCCGCGCTCGATCTCGACGGTCACGTGGTCGATGGAAAAGCGCTTCGACAGCTCGCGCTTGATCGCCCGGGTCACCGCGGCCGCTTCGAAATCCTGCGCGATCCGGGCGTGCAGCGTGGCGGCGCGGCGCTTGGGCGTGATCGACCAGACATGGACGTGGTGGATGTCGACGACGCCTTCGATCTCGGCACTGAGATGCGGGCCGACCGCGGTGCTGTCGACGCCCTTGGGGGTGCCTTCCAGCAGGATATGGCCGGAGTCGCGAACGAGACCGTAAGCATTGCCGAGGATGAGCAGCGCGACCAGCACCGACAGGAGCGGATCGATGGGCGTCCATCCGGTCGTCAGGATCACCACCGAGGCGGCGATGGCGGCGACCGAGCCGAGCAGGTCGCCCATCACGTGCAGCAGCGCGCCGCGCATGTTCAGGTCCTCCTTGTCGCCGCCATGCAGGACGAAGAAGGCCGCGATGTTGACGAGCAGGCCGCCGATCGCGACCACCAGCATCGGGCCGCCGAGGATGACGACCGGCTCGGACAGCCGCCGCCACGCCTCGATGACGATGAACAGCGCGATGCCGAACAGGATCAGCCCGTTGGAATAGGCGACGAGGATCTGGAAGCGGTCATAGCCGTAGCTGCGGCTGGCGTCCGCCGGGCGCCTCGCCAGGCGCATCGCGAACAAGGCGAGCCCCAGGCCGGCGAAGTCGACGAACATGTGGCCGGCATCGGCGAGCAGGGCCAGCGAACCCGAGATCAGGCCGCCGGCGACCTCCGCCAGCATGAAGCCGCCGGTCAGCGCGGCTGCCCAGATCAGGCGCCTCTCGCTGGCGTGACCGGCATGGTCGTGGTCGTCGTGCCCGTGGTCGTGAGCGCTCATGACGCTTCTCCGGGAAACCAATTCATTGCCTCACCGGAAGCTCTTGCGGGGATCGAAGGCGTCGCGGACGGCCTCGCCGACGAAGACCAGCAGCGACAGCATCAGCGACAGGACGATGAAGCCGGAGAAGCCCAGCCACGGCGCCTGCAGATTGTTCTTGCCCTGCGCCAGCAGTTCGCCGAGCGACGGCGAGCCGGGCGGCAGGCCGAAGCCGAGGAAGTCGAGCGAGGTCAGCGTGGTGATCGAGCCGTTGAGGATGAACGGCAGGAAGGTCAGCGTCGCCACCATGGCGTTGGGCAGCAGGTGCCGGACCATGATCGTCCAGTCGCCGACGCCGAGCGCCCGGGCGGCATTGACGTATTCGAAGTTGCGGGCGCGCAGGAACTCCGCCCGCACGACGCCGACGAAGGCGACCCAGGAGAACAGCAGCATGATGCCGAGCAGGATCCAGAAGCCCGGCGGCAGGATCGCTGCGATGATCAGCAGCAGGTACAGCACCGGGATCGACGACCAGATCTCGATGAAGCGCTGGAACAACAGGTCCACCCAGCCGCCGAAATAGCCCTGCACCGCGCCGGCGGCGACGCCGATGACGGCCGAGGCGCCGGTCAGGATCAGCCCGAACAGCACCGAGATCCGGAAGCCGTAGATCAGCCGCGCCGCGACGTCGCGGGCCTGGTCGTCGGTGCCGAGCCAGTTCATGTTGCCGAGATTGCAGTTCGGATCCTCGACACCCAGCGGATAGCGCTGGCAGCGCTCCTCCTCGGTGAACATCCAGGACGGCGCGGACGGCGCCGGGGTGGGGATCTCGTTGTTCACCGTCTGGTAGGAATAGCGGATCGGCGGCCACACGGCCCAGCCATTGGCGGCGATCTCGTCCTGCACGAACGGGTCGCGATAATTGGTCACCGGCAGGAAGCCGCCGAACACCTCCTCGGGATAGTCGACGAGCACCGGGTAGTAGAACTCGCCCTTGTACTCGACCAGCAGCGGCCGGTCGTTGGCGACGAGTTCGGCGAAGGAAGTGACGACGAACAGGAAGAGGAAGATCCACAGCGACCAGTAGCCGCGCTTGTTCGCCTTGAAGTTCTCCCAGCGCCTGACGTTCAGCGGCGACAGCCGCGGACGCCGCGTCAGCGCCGCCTCCGGCGCCATCTGCGCGATGCCGGCGGTCTCCTCGCGCGCGATCTCGGCGGCGCGGTCCTCGGGGACGGTGTCGGGCCCGCCCTGCCGGCGCGCCTCGTCCTGCTTCTGCCGGTCCTTGAGTGCGTCGTCCATGTTCAGCGCCCTCCCATCGCGGTTGGAAGTCGGGCGCTCGTGCTCTGGCAAAAGGCGACGCATGCAGACGACGCGCCGCGTGACACCGGCACGACGTCATCCTCGGGCCCCGTCCCGAGGATCCAGTGTCGGTCCAAGCGAGCAGCGACGCCCGTCACGACCGGCCCTGCATGCCATGCAGGCGTTGCCCTGGATCCTCGGGACGGGGTCCGAGGATGACGAAGCGACGGGGTCCGAGGATGACGAAGGTCGAGGGATGTCATCACGCTCATGCTCAGACCTCCCGCCGTTCGAAGTCGATCCGGGGATCGATCCACGTATAGGTCAGGTCGGAGATCAGCGCGGTGAAGAGGCCGATCAACGAGAAGATGTAGAGCGTGCCGAACACCACCGGATAGTCGCGCTGGTAGATGCTCTCGAAGCCGAGGAGGCCGAGACCGTCGAGCGAGAAGATCGTCTCGATCAGCAGCGAGCCGGCGAAGAAGGCGGAGATGAACGCCCCCGGAAAGCCCGCGACGATGATCAGCATGGCGTTGCGGAACACGTGGCCGTAGAGCACCTGCCGCTCCGACAGGCCCTTGGCGCGGGCGGTGGTGACGTACTGCTTGCGGATCTCGTCGAGGAACGAGTTCTTGGTGAGCAGCGTCGTCGTGGCGAAGGCCGACAGCGCCAGCGAGACCAGCGGCAGCGTCAGATGCCAGAAATAGTCCGGAATGGTCTGCGACACGCAGCGCGAGGCGTCGAACGCGTCCGACCACGGCGCGCACCAGTCGCCGCGTATGCCGTCCGAGAGCAGGCCCCGCAGCGGGAACCAGTCGTAGAACGAGCCGCCGGCGAACAGCACGATCAGGAGCACCGCGAACAGGAAGCCCGGGATCGCGTAGGCGACGATGACGATCGCCGAGGTCCAGACGTCGAAAGCCGAGCCGTCCTTCAGCGCCTTGCGGATGCCGAGCGGGATCGAGATCAGGTAGGACAGGAGGGTGATCCACAGCCCCAGCGAGATCGACACCGGCAGCTTCTCCAGGATCAGCTCCCACACCGAGATCGAGCGGAAATAGCTCTCGCCGAAATCGAAGCGCGCATAGTTCCACAGCATCAGGCCGAAGCGCTCCAGCGGCGGCTTGTCGAAGCCGAACTGCTTTTCGAGCCGGGCGATGAAGGCGGGGTCGAGCCCCTGCGCGCCGCGATAGCCGGAGTTCTCGCCGGCGCCCTGGCTGGCGCCGAAATCGCCGCCGCCGCCGGAGACGCGGTCGGTCGCCCCGCCGGCGTCGCCCTGCAGGCTGGCGATCACCTGCTCGACCGGGCCGCCCGGCGCGAACTGGATCACGATGAAGGAGATCGCCATGATCCCGAGCAGCGTCGGGATCATCAGAAGAAGGCGGCGGAGGATATAGGCGCCCATGGCCGGGTGTCGTCTCCGAGTGGTCGCGCTTGGTGCCCGATTCGGGCCGTATCACGATGCTTCGTCTTGATAGCCCGCATCCGCGGGTTCCGCAAAAGCCGGGCTTTGCCGGTCCCGCCGGCGTGCCGGTCAGCCGCGCCGGACCGCCCCGGCCTTGGCGGGATCGAGCCACCACAGGCGCTCCACCGGCCAGGCATAGTCGGGCTTGGTCTCCTTGAACCCGAATATGTCCCAGAAGGCGGCGCGACGGACGTTCGAGCTGATGTTCGGCAGCCAGTCGAGCCGCCAGCGCAGCACCCGGTCCAGCGCCCGCATGGCGGTGACGAGGTCCGCGCGGTCCTGCGCTGCCCCCGCCGCCGCGATCAGCGCGTCGACCGCCTCGTCCGCCATGCCGGGATAGTTGTACGCCCCGGGCCGGTCCCTCGCATCGCTGCCGAAGAACAGCGTCAGGCCTTCCCGCGTAGGCGTCGGGGTGAGGCTGAAGGCGGCGAGGATCATGTCGAAGTCGAAGCGGTTGACCCGGTCCTGGTACTGCGCCGGATCGACGAAGCGGATGGAGGCGTCGAGGCCGATCCGCCGCAGCGTGTCGATGAACTTGGCGTAGACGCGCTCCTGCTCCTGGCCGTAGGTCATGAACTCCAGGCGGAAGGCCTCGCCGGCCTCGTTCAGCATGCGGTTGCCGTCGAGCCGCCAGCCGGCTTCGGCGAACAGCGTCGTCGCCTGCCGCAGCAGGGCGCGGTCGAGGCCGCTGCCGTCGCTCACCGGCTGCACCCAGACCTCGCCGAACACCGCGTCCGGGATGCTGCCGCGCAGCGGCTCGAGCAGCGCCAGCTCGGCCGGGGAGGGCGTCCCCTCGGCGACGAAGTCGGAGCCCTGGAAGGGGGAGTTGGAGTGGATGCGCTGGCCGAACATCAGGTTGGCGTTGGTCCACTCGAAGTCGAAGCACATGTTGATCGCGTGCCGGACGCGGCTGTCGGCGAAGCGCTCGCGGCGCTGGTTGAGCGCCCAGCACTGGAATCTCGGGAGCTTCTCCCCGGGGAATTCGCGCGTGATTACCTCGCCGCGCGCCACGGCCGGAAAATCGTACTCGGTTGCCCAGGCTTTCGAGGTGAACTCCTCGCGGAAGGTGATGATGCCCTTCTTGAAGGCCTCCAGCGCCGGCTGGCGGTCGCGGAAGAACTCGATGCGGATGGTCTCGAAGAGGTCCAGCCCGCGCGAGAACGGCAGGTCCTTTGCCCAGTAATCCGGCCGCTTGCGGTATTCGATGAAACGGCCGAACTCGAAGCGCGCCACCTCGAAGCGCCCGCTCCCGGGGATCCCCTCGCGGCCGACGCGGGCGAATTCCCTGTCGGCGAAATACGTCCGCGGCATGATCGGCAGGCTGAGCGCGCCGAGCGCGTCCTGGTAGCTCTGGCGCTCGGTGAAGCGGATGCGCACCGTCTCCGGATCGACGGCGACGACTTCCTCCAGCTCGCGCAGCGTCACCTGCAGGCTCGGGTGACCCTCCTCCTTCAGCGTCTCGTAGCTGAAGACGACGTCGTCCGCCGTCACCGGTGCGCCGGTTGAAAAGCGCGCCTCCGGCCGCAGCCGGAAGGTGAAGCTGCGGCGATCTTCGGAAAGGGTGACGCTTTCGGCGAGGCCGCCGTAGACGGCGTCCGGCTCGTCGAGCGAGCTCAGCATCAGCCCGTCATAGAGGCTCTCGATCCGCGGCGGCGCATTGCCCTGCAAGACGAGGGTGTTGAGCGTGTCGAAGGTCTCCGGCGACTGGTTGAGGACCCAGTTCGACACTGCAAGGTTCATCTGCCCGCCGACGGGCGCGTCCGGCGACGCATAGTCGAAATGCGTGTAGTCCGGGCCGTATTTCAGGTCGCCGAAGGCCGACAGGCCGTGCAGCGGCGTGCCCGTCGTAACCCTCGCGAAGGCGTCGCGGAGCAGCAGCGGGGCCGCGCCGGCGGCCAGCGCCAGCTGCGTGAAGCGGCGGCGGGTGAGGTGCGTCAGCGCCGTCGCCATCAGTTGCTGGCGGCCGCGTCGCCGGCGGCGGACTTGATCCACCAGGAATACGGATCAAGCCCGGCATAGGAGGGGCCGGTCTCGGGCATGCCGAGCTTGTCCCAGTAGGCCAGCCAGTCCTCCGACTTGTACCACTGCGGCACGACGTAATATTCCCACAGCATCACCCGGTCGAGCGCGCGCGTGGCCGCCACCAGGTCCTCGCGGTCCTTGGCGTAGACGATGGCGTCGATGAGCTTGTCGATCGCGGGGTTCTTCAGACCGGCAAAGTTCCGGCTGCCGGGCACGTCGGCGGCGGTCGAACTCCAGAAGTCGCGCTGCTCGTTGCCGGGCGACAGCGACTGCGGATAGTAGGCCATGCCCACCACCTCGAAGTCGAAATTGTTCATCCGCTCGATATACTGGTTGGTGTCGACGATCCGCACGTTGGTCTTGATGCCGAGACGCTCCAGCTGCCGGGCGAACGGTTCGAGGACGCGGGTATCCTGCGGGTCGTTGCCGAGGAACTCGATGGTGAAGGGCTCGCCCGTAGCCGCATTCACCAGGGTCGTGCCGCGCAGTTCGTAGCCGGCTTCCTGCAACAGGCTGAGCGCCTCGCGCAGATGATCGCGCGCGGAGCCGGCATCGCCGTAGACCGGCAGCTTGAATTCCTCGGTGAACACCTCGTCCGGGATCTGGCCGCGCAGCGGCTCCAGATATTTCAGTTCCGCCTCGCTCGGCAGGCCCTTGGCGGCCAGTTCGCTGTTCTCGAAATAGCTCCCGATCCGCTCGTAGAGACCGTAGAACAGTGTCCGGTTCATTTCCTCGAAATTGAAGGCGAGGGTGAGCGCCTTGCGCACCCGGCGGTCCTGGAACTTCGGCAGCCGGTTGTTCAGGACATAGGCCTGCATCGACTGGACCTGCTCGGACTCGATCGTCTTGCGCACCACCTCGTCGTTCTGGGCCGCAGGAAACTCGTAACCCTCGGCCCAGCGACGCGCGGAATTCTCCAGCCGCCAGTCGTCGAGGCCGCCCTTCTTGAAGGCCTCCCAGGCGGCATTGGAATCGCGCAGATAGACGTAGCGGATGCTGCCGTAATTGTAGCGGCCGACGCGCGTCGGGTGGTCGCGCGCCCAGTAATCCTCGACCCGCTCCCATTCGATCCACTGGCCGGTCGAACTGCCGGAGATGCGGTAGGGACCGGAACCCAGCGGCGGCTCCGAGGTCGGCTGGGTGATGTCGCGCTTCTTGCCACTGGCGTCGGTGCCTTCCCACCAGTGCTTCGGGAGCACCGTCAGGTCGCCGACGATATGCGGCAGTTCGCGGTTGCCGGTCTGGTCGAAGGTGAAGGTCACCTCCCGCTCGCCGGTCTTCTCGACCTTGGTGATGTTCTTGTAATAGGCGGTCCACTGCGGATGCAGCTCGGTCAGTGTCTCGAAGCTCCAGATCACGTCCTCGACGGTGATCGGCTCGCCGTCGTGCCAGCGCGCCTCCGGGTTGAGCCTGAAGGTCACCGAGGAATAGTCGGCGGGAAAGCGCAGGGCCTCCGCGATCAGGCCATGCGAGACGCCGGGCTCGTCCGTCGATTGCTCCGTCAGCGTGTCGTAGAGCAGCCCGCCGCCGAACGTCGCCAGGCCGGCCGCCGGCGTTCCCCGCACGATGAAGGGATTGAAGCTGTCGAACGTCCCGACCACGGTTTCGTCGAGTTGCCCGCCCTTGGGCGCGTCCGGATTGACGTAGTCGTAATGCGCGAAGTCCGCCGGATATTTCGAGGGCGCGATCAGCGAGTCCGATTCCTGCCATTCGCCGGCGGCCGGATCGGCTGCCGATGGCGCCGCCGCGGGGCTCGCCGTCGATCCGCTTTCGGTCTGCGCCGGGGCGGCTCCGAGGCTCAGGCCCATCAGCATGGCGAGGAGGCAGGCGAGGCGGGCGGTGCGCATCGGCAATGGCAAGATCGGGACCTCCGTCAGGATAGCGGGCGTCGAAAGCGAAGACGTTTCAGGACATTTATGACCAAGGTGCGATGCCAAGTCACCTGACGATCCCGTAATGCGGAACCCCCGCGGGGCGGCGCCACGCGCCGCGCACCCCCCGAACGCCGAAAGGCCCCGGCGCGGACCGGGGCCTTTCGCTCGAAGGCAGGTGGCAGGATGCCGCGGCGCGAGGCTCAGTTGGCCGGCGCGCCGGCCTCGTCGAAGCTCGCGAGATAGGCGATGATGTTCGCGATCTCCTCGGGGTCCTTGACGCCCGGGAACACCATCTTGGTCCCCGGCACCAACTCCCGCGGGTTCTCCAGCCACTGCGTCAGGAGCTCGGGGGTCCAGGTCGGATGCTCGGCGGCGAACGCCGTCAGGGCCGGCGAGAAGCTGTAGCCCTCGACCGAGGCGACGGCCTCGCCGACGATGCCGTTCAGCTCGGGGCCGATCTTGTTGACCGCACCCTCGCCGATGGCGTGGCAGGCCTGGCACTTGCGGAAGGCCGACTTGCCGGCCGCGGGGTCTCCCGCGAGAGCCACGGGCTCGGCGGCCGGGACCGCCGCTGCGGGAGCCGCCGCTTCAGGAACGGCTGCCGGGGCTGCCGGAGCGACTGGTGCAGGGGCGGCTGGCGGCACCGCCGGGGCGGCTGCCGTCGGAGCAGCGCTTTCGGCGCCGGCGGCAACCGTGCCCTCGGCGGCGGCGCTGGTGTCGCCGGCGGTCGGCGCGGCCGGTGCATCCGCGGCCTGCTGGGCCTCGGCCGGGGTCTGCGGCTGCGCATCGGCCGCCTGGACCGGCGCGGCCTCGGCGCCCGGGGCCGGCTGCGCGGCATCGGTGTCGGTCACGGCGGGTGCCTGTGCGGATTCGCCGGCCGCGGCCGACGGGTCACTCGAGGCTGCCGGGTCGGTGGCTTCCGCGGCGGCCTCCGCCGGCGCAGCTTCCGCCGCCGGGGCTTCCGGCAGCGGCGCCGGGTTTTCGGAGAGGGTGCGCAGATAGGCGATCAGATTGGCGCGGTCCTCGGGATCCTTGAGACCCGCGAAGCCCATCGCGGTGCCGGGCACGTGGCCCTTCGGATCCTCGATGAAGTAGCTGAGATGGTCATAGTCCCAGACCACCGACCCGCCCTCGGAGAACTCCTGCAGGGCGGCGGAATAGGAGAAGTCGGACACGCTGGCGATCGGCCGGTTGACGACGTCCCACAGATGCGGGCCGACCTTGTTGGCGCCGCCCTGTTCGCCCGTGTGGCAGGCGCCGCACTTGCGGAACTGGGCCGCGCCCGCCTCGGCGTCGGCCGTCTGCAGCAGCGCCGCGATCGGTACGGCGGCTTCTTCGGCCGGCGCGCCCTCGCCGCCCTCCGGAGCCTCGGCCACGACGATCTCGAATCCCGGCGTCTCGGGGGCCTCCGCGTGGAACAGCCCTTCCGCGAGGATGCTCCCGCCGAACAGGACGAAGATCGTCCCGAGAACGGCGCCGAAGATCTTGTTGGCCTCGAACGAATCCATGGGCGGAGGGAACCTCTCTGCGATGTCGGCGGTGGACGCCGACGCTTTATCGAGCAAAAAACGCGCGGAACCTAGGTCTTTTGCGGTTTGATGGCAACAGCGGTAAGAGGCGGTTCCGCCGCGTCTATTGTCACCCATGACGGCCGCATTCAAGCGCTTTCGCACTCACCTTCGGTTCACGAATCGCCCATGTCCATTCTCGTGCTCATACCGGCTCGTCTCGGCTCGACGCGCCTGCCCCGGAAGGCCCTCGCCGATATCGCCGGCAAGCCGATGGTGGTCAGGGTCGCCGAGCGGGCGGCGGCTGCGGGGATCGGCCGCGTCGTCGTCGCCACCGATGCGGCGGAAATCCGCGACGCCGTCGCAGCGGCGGGCTTCGATGCGGTGATGACCTCGCCGGACCACCAGTCCGGCTCGGACCGGATCTTCGAGGCGCTCCGGGCGGTGGATCCCGACGGCGCGGTCGAGACCATCGTCAACGTCCAGGGCGACCTGCCGACGATCGAGCCGGAGGCGATTCGCCAGGTGCTTGCGCCCTTTGAGGACCCGCGCTGCGACGTTGCGACGCTCTGCGTCGAGATCCGCGACGAGGCCGAGAAGACCAATCCCAACGTCGTCAAGCTGGTCGGCGCGCCGGTCGGCCCGTCGCGGCTGCGGGCGCTGTATTTCACCCGCGCCACCGCGCCCTGGGGCGAGGGGCCGCTCTACCACCATGTCGGGCTCTACGCCTATCGGCGCGCCAGCCTCGAGCGCTTCGTCGCGCTGCCGCCGTCCACGCTGGAAGTGCGCGAGCGGCTGGAGCAGCTGCGGGCGCTGGAGGACGGCATGCGCATCGACGCCGAGATCGTCGACACCGTGCCGCTGGGGGTCGACGCGGCGGACGACCTGGAACGCGCCCGCGCCATGTATGGAGTTGCCGTCTGATGAGCCATCAAGCCACCAAGCTGCCGCTGATCGCCTTCCAGGGCGAGTTCGGGGCCAATTCCGACATGGCCTGCCGGCAGGTCTTCGGCGAGACGATGGAGCCACTGCCGTGCCCGTCCTTCGACGACGCCTTCGAGGCGGTGCGTTCCGGCGAGGCAGAGCGGGCGATGATCCCGATCGAGAACACGCTGGCCGGCCGCGTCGCCGACATTCATCACCTGATGCCGGATAGTGGCCTGCAGATCGTCGGCGAATATTTCATGCCGATCCACTTCCAGCTGATGGTGCTGCCGGGCACCGGGCGGGAGGCGATCCGCAGCGTCCACAGCCATATCCACGCGCTCGGCCAGTGCCGCAACTTCATCCGCAGCAATGGCTGGAAGCCGCAGGTCGCCGGCGACACGGCGGGCGCGGCGCGCGAAGTCGCCGAGGCGAAGGACCCGAGCCGGGCGGCGCTCGCCCCGGAACTCGCGGCAGGCCGGTACGGGCTCGAGATCATCGAGCGCAACGTCGAGGATTCGGAAAACAACATCACCCGCTTCGTCATCCTGTCGCGACCCGATGCCGCGCCGCAGGCGCTGTGGGCGCCTCAGGGCGGCCGCACGGTGACCACCTTCGTCTTCGAGGTGCGCAACCTGCCGGCAGCGCTCTACAAGGCGCTCGGCGGCTTCGCCACCAACGGCGTCAACATGACCAAGCTCGAGAGCTACCAGATCGGCGGGCATTTCGTCGCGACGCAGTTCTATGCCGACGTCGAGGGCCATCCCGACGACGATGCCGTGCGGCTGGCGCTGGAGGAACTCGCCTTCTTCACCCGCCGCGTGCAGATCCTCGGCGTCTATCCCGCCGCGGAAGGCCGGCTGGAGGGGCCGGTCGGGGCGCCGGGGGAGTAGGGCTCACCCGTCGGCGAAGGCCTTGATGAGGTGATGGGCGATGGCGAAGCGCTGCGGCACCGCGAGGCCGTCCGGATGCGTGCCGGCCAGCATCGCGCGCACCTCGTCGCGGCCGAACCAGCGGCAGGCCTCGAGCTCCGTGGCGTCGAAGACGATCGGCGCCGCCGGCGCCAGCGCCATGCAGCCGATCATCAGGCTGCCGGGAAACGGCCAGGGCTGCGAGGCGAGATAGTCGACGCGGCTCACCGCGAGTCCCGCTTCCTCGAGCGTCTCGCGGCGCACCGCGTCCTCGACGGTCTCGCCCGCCTCGACGAAGCCGGCAAGGCACGACCAGAACTTCTCCGGAAAGCGCGGCTGGCGCCCGAGAACGCAGCGGCCTTCGCCGTCATGCACCAGCATGATCGTCACCGGGTCAGTGCGCGGGAAGATCACGTCGCCGCAGGCCGGGCAGCGCCGGCGATAGCCCGCGGCCTCGGCGACCGTTTCGCCGCCACAGCGGGCGCAGAAGCGGTTGCGGGCGTGCCAGCCGAGGAGATGCGCCGCCTGGCCGAGCTGGCCCTCGCTGTCGGGATCGAGCAGGCCCTGCATGGCGATCGACCGCAGGTCGACCAGCGCCATGCCGTCCGCCGGCGCCATCTCCTCGGCGAGACGGGCGGCGAGATGCGGCTGTCCCGCCATGTCGGTGCCGAGCAGCACGCTGCCGGCGAGGCCGGCGCCGAGCGCCTCCGCCTCCGCCCGGCTGAACAGCGGGTCCGCCGCCGTGCCGGTGCGCAGCAGCCACTTGTCGCCGCTGGCCAGGAACAGCCGTGCCGCCGGATGCGCCAGCGCCTCGGCAAGGCTGGCATCGGTGCGGTGCTCGCCGTCGCGCGACAGACGGTTGCCGGCAAAGCCGGTGCGTGCGCTCAGTTCGGCTTGCGCGGTGTCGGGACGGTGATCGTCGTCTCTCATGCCGGCAGCACCGCCTGGCGGATCGTTTCGCAGAACCGTTCGGCCTCCGCTCCGCCATAGGCTTCCCGCGCGCCGAACCCCCAGACCGGTCCCGGCCAGTTCGGATCGCCGGCGCTGCGCGCCACCACGTGCAGGTGGAACATCGGCACGACGTTGCCCAGCGCGCCGATATTGATCTTCCCGGCGCCGGTCACCGCCTTCAGCGCCTTGGCGACCAGCCCCATCTCGAAGGTCAGCATGGTCTGGTCGAGCGGCGTCAACTCATGAAACTCGGTGATGCCGGGACGCTGCGGCACGAGGATCACCCAGGGCCATCGCCGGTCGTTCATCAGCCGCAATTCGCACAGCCCGAGCCTGCTCACCGCCACGGTGTCCGCCGCCAGACGGGAGTCGAGTTCGAAGGCTTGCATCGCGTGATCTCCAGAAGCGCCCGTCTTGCATTTAGGACGGCGATCATCGATATGGAGGCCGGGAGGTTGGTGGTGGACGAGCCACTCGCCAACCGGGTCAGGTCCGGAAGGAAGCAGCCCCAACGAGCATGGCACGGGTCATCGTGCCAGCCTCCCACCTTCTTACCCGTGTCGCGAGGGGGCAGCGGCGCTGCCCTTGCCGCCGCTCAATAGAGCCGCAGCAGCACCGGCAGATAGCCCCCCGCCTGCAGCATCTCCACCGTTTCGAAGAACGGCACGGCCAGGAAGAAGACCAGCCCGTCGCCCAGCGTCCGGTAGACCAGCGCCATGTCGACGGTGATCGTCGGCGCGTCCCGGAACAGCGAGATATCCGGCAGGAAGCGCGGCACGCGGGTGACGTAGCTGTCGAACGACGTTCCGAAGGCGTCGCGGAGATAGGCCTCCTCCCGCAGGATGACGATCCGGAACGCCGCGGCGCAGCCGATCGCGAAGACGAGGCCGAGGACGATGCTGCCCGTGGCCGCCCCGGCGCCGCCGGCGGCGATGCTGGAAAACACGTAGAGCGGATTGCGCGACATCGAGTAGGGACCCTCGGCGACGATCTCGGCGGCCTTGCGCCCGCCGATGTAGAGGGTGCACCAGATCCGGCCGGCAATGCCGATGACGATCAGCGCCAGGCCTGCCATTTCGACCGATTCGTGCATCTCCTCCGGCCAAGCCGAGCCGACGAAGAGCAGCGCCATGAAGGCGGCGAAGAGAATCGCAAAGAGCGCCAGCTTGCGCTGTCGCTGGTATCGTCCAAGGGCCATGATGTTTCTCTGCGGCGCGTCCTGCCGCCCGGCGTGCCCCCGCCGGTTGCGGCAGCACGATGTTTGCGACTGTCGTCCGCTTCATTCAAGGCAAAACGACGGCCATGCCGCATCTGTGCGACGGGGGTTGCGCCGTCAATCCTTTCGCTTCAGAACCGGGCGGAGCGTGGCATCCCGGCGGGCGGCGATGCCGAGCGGGCGGTATCTGCCGACCGGGGCACGCGCTTCCCGAGATCCGGACCTGACGCAATGAGCGATACCGACAGCGGCACAGCGACGACACCGGAGGGCGCTGCGACACCCTACCGCGTCCTCGCCCGCAAATATCGCCCCGCCTCGTTCGAGGACCTGATCGGCCAGGAGCCGATGGTGCGCACCCTCACCAACGCCTTCGAGACCGGCCGGATCGCCCAGGCGTGGATGCTCACCGGCGTGCGCGGCGTCGGCAAGACCACCACCGCCCGCATCCTCGCCCGGGCGCTGAACTACCAGACCGACACGATCGACCAGCCGACCATCCACATGGTGGAGCCCGGAATCCACGACCAGGCGATCATGGAAGGCCGGCATGTCGACGTGGTGGAGATGGACGCCGCCTCCCACACCGGCATTGACGACGTGCGCGAGATCATCGCGCAGGTGCGCTACCGCCCGGTCTCGGCGCGCTACAAGGTCTACATCATCGACGAGGTCCACATGCTGTCGAACCAGGCCTTCAACGGCCTGCTGAAGACGCTGGAGGAGCCGCCGGAGCATGTGAAGTTCGTCTTCGCGACGACCGAGATCCGCAAGGTGCCGATCACCGTCCTGTCGCGCTGCCAGCGCTTCGACCTCCGGCGCGTCGACACCCAGACGCTGATCGCGCATCTGCAGAAGATCGCCGATGCCGAGAGCGTCGCCATCGACGCCGAGGCGCTGCGCCTGATCGCAAGGGCGGCGGAAGGCTCGGTGCGCGACGCGCTGTCGCTGACCGACCAGGCCATCGCGCACGGGGCAGGGGCGATCTCCGGCGTCGCGGTGCGCGACATGCTGGGCCTTGCCGACCGCGTCCGGGTCATCGACCTGTTCGAGAAGCTGATGGCCGGCGACGGCCGGGCGGCGCTCGCCGAACTGCGCGACCAGTACCAGGCCGGCGCCGATCCCGCCGTCGTCCTCGCCGACCTTGCCGACTTCACCCATCTGGTCACCACGCTGCGCTACGTGCCGGAAGCGGCCGACGACGCGGCGCTGTCGCCAATGGAGGCCGAGCGGGGCCTTGCCTTCTCGACCACGCTGTCGATCCGCACGCTCAGCCAGGTCTGGCAGATGCTGCTGAAGGCGCTGGAGGAGACCCGCAACGCCACGACGCCGCGGCAGGCGGCGGAAATGGCGCTGATCCGCATCGCCCACGCCGCCGACATGCCGTCGCCCGACGATCTGGTGCGGCTGATCCGCAAGGAGGGCACCGATGCCCTGCCGGCGCCGGCGGCGCAGCCGACCCGCCCGGCCGAGCCGCGCGATCCGCCCGGCGGTGGCGGCGGCGGCAATGGTTCGGCGGCCTCGGCACAAGCGCGCTTGCCGGGGCCGGCACCCAGCGCATCCCCCTCGCGGGCGCATCTTGCCCTCGCCTCGACCAGCCCGTCGCCAGAGCGGGCCTCGCCCCAGCAGGCCGCGGCGCCGGAAATTGCCATCGCATCGCTGGAGGACCTGGTCGCGCTGGCCGAGACCAAGCGCGACTCGCTGATGCGGGTCTCGATCCACCGCTATCTGCGGCTGGTGAAACTTGTGCCCGGCCGCCTGGAAGTCGCGTTGACGCCCGAGGCGCCGCGCACGTTGATCAGCGACCTCACCCGCAAGCTGCACGAATGGACCGGCCAGCGCTGGGTCGTGGCGATCTCGAGCGGCGAGGCGATGCCGACGCTGGAGGAAGCCGCGACGTCGCGCCGCGCCACGCTTTTGTCGGACGCGGCGCTCGATCCGGAGGTCGCCGCCGTCCTGTCGGCCTTTCCCGGTTCCAAGATCGTCGACGTGCGGCTGCGCGGCGAGGCGGAGGCGGCGGTGGTCGTCGAGGAACTCGCCGCTATGGTGGACGATGACATTCTGGATGATCCGTCCGAAGTGGACGACGACGAATAGGAGATAAGCGATGAAAGACCTGATGGGGATGATGAAGCAGGCCAAGGCCATGCAGGAGAAGATGGCCGGGCTGCAGGAAGAGGTCGCCCGCATCGAGGTGACCGGTCAGGCCGGCGGCGGCGTGGTCAGCGTCAGCCTGAACGGCAAGGGCGAGATGCAGGGCATCGCCATCGACCCGAGCCTCCTGCGGGAGGAAGAGAAGGACATCGTCGAGGACCTGGTCGTCGCCGCCCACAACGACGCCAAGGGCAAGCTCGACCTGGCGATCCAGGAAAAGACCCAGGAAATGACCGCCGGCCTGCAGCTGCCCGGCGGTATGAAGTTTCCGTTCTGACGGGGCCGACCGCGCCCGCGGATCTGCGGCGGACACTGGCGGGAGGGGCGGCCGCAGGGCCGCGCCCCCGCCGCGACAGAGGATAGCCGACCGGCTCGTCATTCATGGCAAAACCCATTGCAGGCCCGGAGATCGAGCGGCTGATCCAGCTGCTGGCGAAGCTTCCGGGCCTTGGCCCCCGCTCGGCGCGTCGGGCCGCCCTTCATCTCGTCAAGCGGCGCGAACAGCTGCTGTCGCCGCTCGCCGCGGCGATGGCGGAAGCGCGCGACAAGGTCACGATCTGCTCGGTCTGCGGCAATATCGACACGTTCGACCCCTGCACGGTCTGCACCGACCACTCGCGCGACCAGACGACGGTGATCGTCGTCGAGGACGTCTCCGATCTCTGGGCGCTGGAGCGCGCCAGGGCGCTGAATGCCGCCTATCACGTTCTCGGCGGCGTCCTGTCGCCGCTGGAGGGCGTCGGGCCCGATGACCTGACGATCCGCCAGCTGGTCGAGCGGGTGCATCGCGGCGGCATCAGGGAACTGGTTCTGGCGGTCAATGCCACCGTCGAGGGCCAGACCACGGCGCATTACCTGATGGACCAGCTGGAGGGGCTCGACGTGAAGGTGACGCGGCTCGCCCACGGCGTGCCCGTCGGCGGCGAGCTCGACTATCTCGACGAGGGCACGCTCGCCGCCGCCATGCGCTCGCGAACGGGGCTCTGAGCAGCGGGAACCCGGTCGCGGCAGGAATGCCGGGATCCGCCGCGGCACCGTGTCGTCGCCGCCGTGATATCGCCATCGAAACCTGCAGCTTCGATCCTGCATCGTCCGCTAACGGTGCGTGACGCTCCCGCGGCGCTTCGTCCGCGGCCGACCTTCGATGGGAAGCCATGCTCCGCACCCTGCTCGCCGTGACCCTGTTCCTCTGCGCCCTCGCCCCGGCCGGCGCGCAGAACCTCGACGCCGGCTTCCGCAACTTCCTGGAATCCGACATCTGGCCGGCGGCGCGCCAGCGTGGCGTGCCGCGCCCGATCTTCGACCAGGCCTTCGAGGGCGTGCGCCTCAACCTGAAACTGCCGGACCTGCAGCTTCCGGGCTCGGGCGAGGGGGTCGCCGAGACCAATTTCCAGGCCGAGTTCAAGAGCGGCGCCGACTATCTTTCCGAGCGCAACGTCGCCGGCAATGTCAGCCAGGGCAGGGCGCTGCTTCGCAAGCACAAGGCGCTGCTCGACCGGATCGTCGCCCGCTACGGCGTGCCGGCGCCGATCATCGTCGCGATCTGGGGCCGTGAGTCCGGCTTCGGCACCGCGAGGATTCCGGAGAACGCCTTTCAGGTGCTGGGCACCAAGGCCTATCTGGCGCGGCGCAAGGCGATGTTCCGCGAGGAGCTGCTGGCCGCGCTGCAGATCGTCGCCGACGGGCATCTCAAGGTGTCGGAGATGAAGTCCTCCTGGGCCGGGGCGCTCGGCCAGCCGCAGTTCATGCCGACGAAGTTCCTGGACCTGGCGGTGGATTTCGACGGCGATGGCCGCAAGGACATCTGGAACTCGGTGCCCGACACGCTCGCCTCGATCGCCCATTACCTGCGCCAGGCCGGCTGGCAGCCGGGCCGCGACTGGGGCTTCGAGGTGGTGGTGCCGGCCAGCGTCTCCTGCGCCAACGAGGGCCCGGATCGCGGCCGCCCGATATCGGAATTCGCCGCGGCCGGCGTCACCCGCGTCTCCGGCCGGCCGTTCCCGGCGAACGAGCTTGCCGCCCGCGGCCATCTGATGATGCCGGCGGGGCGCCACGGGCCGGCCTTCATCGCCACGCCGAACTTCTACGTCATCAAGGAATACAACAACTCCGACCTCTACGCCCTGTTCGTCGGCCATGCCGCCGACCGCAAGCAGGGGGCGGGCCCCCTGGCCGGGCAGTGGCGGGACACCGACCGGCTGACCCGCGGCGACGTCGCGCGGATGCAGCAGAAGCTGATCGCCCTCGGCTACGATGTCGGCGGCGCCGACGGGCTGGCGGGCTTCAAGACCCGCCGCTCGATCGGCGAATTCGAGGCGAAGAACGGCATGGCGCCGACCTGCTGGCCGAGCCGCGCGCTGGCGGCGCGCCTCTAGGCAGGGGCTTGTCCCCAACTGATTTAACGTTTCGTTGTCGATCCTTGCCAAAAGCTTTGGGTTGTGGCGCCGGGCGCCTATCGCGCGGCGCGAGCCGCTTGTACGCAGGATGGGTGGTACCCGAGGAGAGTGGGCCGTGATTCGGCCTGCCAAGCGGCGGGAGTTGCCTGGGGAGGCGACGCGGACGGTCCGGCCGAGGTCGGGCCGTCCGCCCCTCTCCACCCTCGTGGCGAGCGCGAATTTACCGAAATTTTCACCGTTTCGGTGGTTTCATCCACGAGCCGCGGAAAATCTTCGCCAAAGCCCCGGCCTGCAATAGTTTCGCCACATCCGTTACCGATCTCTACGCGATCCGACGCTGCCGATTCGCGCCGGGCAATCTGACATGGGGGACATGCCGAATTGGGACGCTACGTCTGGATACCTGCCGGCATCACCGTCTTCGCGGGCCTCGGCTTCGCGGCGGCGGGCAATGTCGAGCGCATCGTGGCAAAGCTTCCGATCGCGGCGACCGACGACGCGACCTTCGTCCCGCCGGCACCCGACGACCGCGTGCGGCTTCCCTATAGCAAGGACGGCAGCGCCACCTTCATCGCGGTAGCGACGGCGGCACCCTTCGGCGGCGCGGTCGCGGCCGACCCGGCCCCGACGGTTTCCCTCGACGACGACGGCAGTTCCGTCGCCGAGCTGGCGCGGCTTGCCGCTGCCGGCGACGCGGCTGCCGAAACCCTCGACGTTGCCGAACTCGCGGACGACGGGGCGGTCACCGCGACCAAGCTGTTCGATTCCGACGCGCCGCGCTGGACCGCCCGGCACTTCGTCGAGAACCCGCTGGTCGGCGGCGTCTTCCGCGGCGACGGCCTGCCGTCGAGCGCCAGCGCGCTGCTCGAGGAGGCAAGGTCCGCCCGCTACGTGCTGCTCGGCGAGATCCACGACAATCCGGACCATCACCGGCTGCAGGCCGACATCGTGGCCGACCTCGCCCGGGCCGGCACGACGCCCTCCGTGGTGTTCGAGATGATCCCCGAGCGTTTCGGCGCGGCCCTCGACAGCTTCCGCGAATCCGGCGGGAGCGATCTGGCGGCGCTTGCCCGCGAGCTCGAATGGACCGAGCGCGGCTGGCCGGACTTCTCGATCTACCGGCCGATCTTTGAGGCCGCCGTTCAGAACGATCTTTCGATGGCACCCGGCAATCTCGACGACGCGATGGTCGGCGCGATCTCCAAGGGCGGCCTGAAGGCGCTGTCGGCGGAAGACGTCGCACGCCTGTCGCTGAACGACCCGCTGCCCCGGGCACAGTCCGAGGAACTTGCCGACGCCATCCGCGAGGCGCATTGCGGCCTGATGCCGGATGCCGCGATCGAGCCGATGAGCGTCGTGCAGCGCGCCCGCGACGGCGCGATGGCCGATGCGCTGATCGGTGCGGCGAGAGAGAGCGGCAGCGCCGTCCTGATCGCCGGTGCCGGCCATGTCCGCACCGACCGGGCGGTGCCCGCCATCCTCGCGGCCCGCGAGCCGGAGTCGAAATCGGTCTCGGTCCAGATGGTTGAAGTCAGCGACGCGGCCGGCTCGCAGGCCGATTACGGCCTGAAGCAGGATTCGCCAGCGCCGTACGACTTCACCATCTTCACGCCGCGCGCCGACGTCACCGACCATTGCGCCGCGCTGCGCGAGCGGATGGGCCGCACCGCCGACTGAGCCGGAAGCTCAGGCCGGGCGTTTCAGAATTCGTAGAAGTCGCGGATCGCCTTCCAGCCGTCCTCCGCCGTGTCGGCGAAGGTGATCAGGTCGAGGTCTGACGGCGCGATCGTGCCTTCTTCCGCCAGCGCCTCGAAATTGATGACGCGGCGCCAGAATTCCTCGCCGAACAGGATCACCGGGATGCGCTGCATCCGCCGCGTCTGGATCAGCGTCAGGCCTTCGAACAACTCGTCCAGCGTGCCGAACCCGCCCGGGAAGATCGCCATCGCCTTGGCCCGCAAGAGAAAGTGCATCTTGCGGATCGCGAAATAGTGGAAGTTGAACGAGAGTTCCGGCGTCGTGTAGGGGTTCGGCGCCTGCTCGTGCGGCAGCGTGATGTTGAGGCCGATCGACACCGCGCCGACATCGGCGGCGCCGCGATTGCCGGCCTCCATGACGCCCGGCCCGCCGCCGGTGACGATGACGAACTCCTTGCCGCCATGCGTGTCGGCCGAGTGCTGCGAGGCGAAGCGGGCGAAGCGCCGCGCCTCCTCGTAATAGCGTGAGTTCGCCTCGAGATTGCGCTTCTGCACCGGGTTGCGCGCCGCCCAGGCTGCGGTGCCGGGTTCCGGGATGCGCGCGCCGCCGAACAGGATCACCGTCGAGAGGATGCCCGCCTCGTTGAGCGCCATCTCGGGCTTCACCAGTTCGAGCTGCAGCCGCACGCCGCGCAGCTCCTCGCGGGTCAGGAAGTCGGAGTCGTCGAAGGCGAGGCGATAGGTGGGCGATCGTGTCTGCGCCGTCGCCGGGATGGCTTCCACGTCCTGCCGGTCCCGCTGCGAACTGGGAAACGGATCCCAGCCGTTCTGGTCGCGGGGTGTCTCTTGCGTCACGAATGCCTCGCCTGCTCGAATTGATTCCTCAAGGGCCTTCAACTAGGGTCCGCACCGATTTCGACAGGGCGCCAGCCGCCCGTTTCTCCCGCTTTTCCAGGAGCCCGCCGATGACCGCGCCGGACCGCGCCGCCCTCGAATCGACCATCGAACGCGCCTTCGAGGAGCGGAACAACGTCTCCGCTTCGACCACCGGCCCGGTGCGAGAGGCGGTCGAGACGGCGATGGAGATGCTCGACAGCGGCGAGGCGCGGGTCGCGACGCGCGGTGGGGACGGCACCTGGACGGTGCACCAGTGGCTGAAGAAGGCAGTGCTGCTGTCGTTCCGGCTCAACGAGATGAGCGTCATCGAGGGCGGCGCCGGCGGCGCCACCTGGTGGGACAAGGTGCCGTCGAAGTTCCAGGGCTGGGGCGAGAACCGCTTCCGCGAGGCGGGCTTCCGTGCCGTGCCGGGCTCGATCGTCCGCAGGGGCGCCTTCATCGGCAAGGACGTCGTCCTGATGCCGTCCTTCGTCAATCTCGGCGCCTATGTCGACACCGGCACGATGGTCGACAGCTGGGCGACGGTCGGCTCCTGCGCCCAGATCGGCAAGAACGTCCACCTCTCCGGCGGCGTCGGCATCGGCGGCGTGCTGGAGCCGCTGCAGGCGGGTCCGACGATCATCGAGGACAACTGCTTCATCGGCGCCCGCTCCGAGGTGGTCGAGGGCTGCATCGTGCGCGAGGGCTCGGTTCTCGGCATGGGCGTCTATATCGGCCAGTCGACCAAGATCGTCGATCGCGCCACCGGCTCGATAACCTATGGCGAGGTGCCGCCCTATTCGGTGGTCGTCGCGGGCTCGCTGCCGGCGGCCAATCCGATGGGCAACGGCGAGCCGGGCCCCGGCCTCTATTGCGCCGTGATCGTCAAGCGGGTGGACGAGCGCACCCGCTCGAAGACCTCGATCAACGAGCTGCTGCGCAGCTGATCGCGGCGGCTCGGGCGCCCGCCCGAATTCGCGTCGGGCCCGAAACATCGCGACGGAGATCATCATGGCCGGGCGTCATCGTCTGAACAGCGTCTGGCCGGTCTCGCTGGCGGCCTTCGGCAGCCTGCTCGGCTGGCTGCAGCCGATGCCGAGCATTCCGGCCGGCCATGACGGCATCTGCCGCACCGAAACGGCGTCCGGCATAGAGTACATCGTCTGCGACGTGCCGCTCGATCGCTACGACGTTTCCTTGCGGGCCGAGGATGCCGAAGGCCGGCCCTACGAGACCTTCGAACGGGCGAGCGCCAGCGTCGACGGCGCGCGCGTCCGCCTGATCATGAATGCCGGCATGTACCACGAGGACCGGCGAGCCGTGGGTCTCGCGGTGCAGGACGGCCGCGAGGTCAGTTCGCTGGTGCGCGGCACCGGGACCGGCAACTACTCGCTGCAGCCGAACGGGGTGTTCTTCGTCGAGGACGGCAAGGCGAGGGTGATGGAGACCGGCGCCTACATCGCCGGCACCCACGAGCCGGATCTCGCCACCCAGTCGGGGCCGATGCTGCTGATCGACGGCAAGCTGCATCCGCGCTTCATCGACGGCTCCGACAGCCGCTACGTCCGCAACGGCGTCTGCGCCAGCGAGGACGGGCGCACCGTTCGACTCGTGCTGTCGCGCCAGGCGGTGAATTTCTGGGACTTCGGGCTGTTCTTCCGCGACCGGCTGGGCTGCCGCGACGCGCTGTTCTTCGACGGCCAGGTCTCGAGCCTCTATTACCCCGACGCCGGCATCAACTACCGCCGCGACCGGCTGGGGCCGATGCTCGTGGTCACCGACCGCCCGGCCGGCTGAGGCAGCCGGGCGTCACCCTGTCCTGGTGTTACTGCGCGTCGGCGCCGCGAAGCAGCGGCACGACTTCCTCGTCGAAGCCCATGCGGGCTGCCAGCGCCGCGTCGTCGATCCCGGCTTTTTCGGTCACTTCGGCGACCCGGCCACCCTTCTCGGCCGACGGTGCCGCCACAGCGGCGACCTCGGTCGCTGGAGCGGACGCGGGCAGGGAGGGAACCACGGTCTTTTCCGTCGGCGCGAGGGCCGTCGCGACGGCGGCCTCTGCCGGCGTCTTCGCCGGTGCCGCGGCCGACGCCGTGGCGGTGGCTTCGGCCGGTTTGGCCTCGACCTTGACGGAAGGCGCCGTCGCGGCTGGCTTTTCCTTCGCGGCAGCCGGCGTCGGCTGGATCGCGGCGATCATCGTGCCGAGCAGGCCCTTTTCCTCGGCGGGTGCCGCCTCGGCCGGCGCAGCCACGCCGCGCCGCTTGTTGACCTCGGCCATATGGGCCTTCACCGCCGAGCAGTAGCGCGCCGCCGACTGGCTCATGCGGGTGGTGCGGTGGCCGCCCTTGTATTTCATCGACGTCTTGCAGACGTCATGGCCGCCCTGTTCCCAGGCGCCCTTCAGGTATTTCATGCCGTAGGTGAGATTGGTGTCGGCATCGAGCAGATCGCTGGGCGATCCGGCAAAACCCATGCTGCGCGCCGTCGCGGGCTTGATCTGGCTGAGCCCGTAGACGCCGCCGGCGCCCTTGGCCTTGGGATTGTAGCGGCTTTCGACCCGGACCACGGCATAGGCGAGCGCGGGCGGAATGCCGGCTTGGATCGCGTGCTTCTCGATCAGCTGGTCGAGCGCGGCGCTGCCCGAGATCGTGCCGGTCTCGGCGGCCTGGCGGGCTTCGCGTGCGGCGATCTTGACGTCCTTGTCGGACGGTGCGGCAGCAGGAGTGGCCTCGGCGGTCTTGGTGTCTTCGGTCGCGTCCGCCTCGGTGGCGGCGGCCCCCAGCGCCAGCGGCGAACCCCCTGGCCCGTCGGCGATGCAGCCGGAAAGCGCCATCAACGCTGCGATGCCGGCGAGCGGCAACAGACGTAGCCGTTGCGCGCCGATGGCGGCCCGATCTCCCGATCCCATGCAGTCCCCTCGCGGCAGTTGTCCCCGGCTCAGCGTTTCCGCCGGGAACGCGGCGGAAACGTGGCACTGCCGCCACAAAGTCCGGGAGAACCAGGGCGCGCGCAAGTCCCCCGGCATCTGTGGCAAGCCCGCATCATCTCGGCTATCTGGGGTGCATGACCGATATCACCGATCCCTCCGCCGTCCTCGCCGAACTGATCCGCTGCCCCTCCGTCACGCCGCAGGAGGCTGGGTCGCTGGCCACGCTCGCCGCGATGGTCTCGCCGCTCGGCTTCGCCGTCGCGCGCCCGGTGTTCAGCGAGGCCGGCACGCCGGACGTCGAGAACCTCTTCGCCCGCAGGGGTGAGGCGGGATCGCACCTGGTCTTCGCCGGCCACACCGACGTCGTCCCGCCGGGCGAGCGCGGCGACTGGCATCACGATCCGTTCGCCGCCGAGATCGTCGACGGCGAGATGATCGGGCGCGGCGCCGTCGACATGAAGGGCGGCATCGCCGCCTTCGTCGCCGCCGTGGCGCGGCTGGAGCGTCGCGGCGAACTGCCGCCCGGCCGGATCTCGCTGCTGATCACCGGCGACGAGGAGGGGCCGGCGGTGAACGGCACGGTGAAGCTGCTGGCCTGGGCGGCCGAGCGCGGCGAGCGCTTCGACGCCTGCGTCGTCGGCGAGCCGACCAACCGCGCCGCGCTGGGCGACATGATCAAGATCGGCCGTCGCGGCTCGCTGTCGGGGGAGGTGAGGGTGACCGGGGTCCAGGGCCACGTCGCCTATCCCGATCTCGCCGACAACCCGGTGCGCGCCATCGTCGCCATCGCCGAGGCGCTGATGGCCGAGCCGCTCGACCAGGGGACGGACCGCTTCCCGGCGTCGAATCTCGAGATCACCTCGATCGACACCGGCAACCCGTCGGTCAACGTCATCCCGGCGCGGGCGCGGCTCTATTTCAACGTCCGCTTCAACGATCGCTGGACCCCCGAAACCCTAGCGCAGGAACTGCAGCGCCGGATCGATCTGGCGGCCGGCGCCTCGCCGCTGCGGCCGGGGCGCGCCGCCGCTTCGGTGGAGACCGTCTGGCGCGAGCGGCCGGCCGACGCCTTCGTGACGCGCGACGATGCATTGACGCAGTCGCTGACGGCGGCGATCGCCGAAGTGACCGGGCGGACGCCCGAACTGTCGACCTCCGGCGGCACGTCCGACGCCCGCTTCATCAAAGATTGTTGTCCGGTCGTCGAATTCGGGCTTGTCGGGAAGACGATGCACATGGCCAATGAGCGGGTTGCTCTGGTCGATCTCGAAGGACTGACGCAGGTCTATGAAGCCTTCATCACCCGCTGGTTTGCCGCCCGCCCCTGATCTGATGCCGAGTTTCGACGACGTGCTGCGGTTCTTTTCCGGCGCGTTGCTGCTGATGAGCGGGAAGAGCGAGGGGCTGCGGCGCCTCGACCTGTCGGCCGACGGCTTCTGGCAGTCCTTCTCCGCCATCGTCGTGGCGCTGCCGCCGATCGCGCTGTCCTGGATCGAGTACGAGGCGGTCGAGCGCGACGGCCCGGTCGCCGAGACCGGCGCGATGACGATCTATGCCGCGCACGCGCTCGCCGACGTCACCGGCTGGCTGCTGCCGATCGTCGTGCTGATGCTGGTGGCCAAGCGCATCGGCTATTCGAAGAAGATCGTGCCGGTGGTGGTGGCGACCAACTGGGGCGGGGCGCTGCTGTCCTGGGCCTTCGCGCCCTACTGGATGCTGCTCCTGCTGCTGGGCGCGAGCGAAGCGACGGCGCTGCTCGGCGTCATCGTCAGCCTCGCCTCGATCGGGCTGACGGTGCGGCTGATCTATGTCGCCACCGGCAAGGACCTCGGCGGCGCGTCGGCGGTGACGGCGCTGATGGTGGTCTCGTCGCTGGTCAGCTACGGCGCGGTCATGGACCTCACCGGCGTGCCGCTGGTCTGACCGAAACGGTCAGGCGGGGTCGAGCACCGCCTTGAGGAATTCGCGCGTGCGCTCCTCCTTCGGCTCGCCGAAGATCGTCGCGGGCGTGCCTTCCTCGCAGATCGTGCCACCGTCGAAGAACAGGATCCGGTCGGAGATCTCGCGCGCGAAGCGCATCTCGTGGGTCACCAGCAGCATGGTGAGGTCGTGCTCCTCGGCGAGCTGGCGGATGACGTTGAGGACGTCGCCGACGAGTTCGGGATCGAGCGCCGAGGTCGGCTCGTCGAACAGCATGACCTTCGGCCGCATCGCCAGCGCCCGGGCGATGCCGACGCGCTGCTGCTGGCCGCCGGAGAGCTGGCCGGGAAACTTGTCGGCCTGGTCGACCAGGCCGACCATGTCGAGCAGTTCCTCGGCCCGGTCGTTGGCCTCGCCCTTCGGCAGGCCGAGCACGGTGCGCGGCGCCTCGGTGAGATTGCGCCGCACCGTCATGTGCGGGAACAGGTTGAAGTTCTGGAACACCATGCCGAGCTTCTCGCGCATGTGGCGCAGATGCGCCTCGCCCGCCGGCTTCAGCTCGCCGCCGCTCTCCTCGTGCCACAGCGGCTCGCCCTCGACCCGCACGATGCCCTCGTCGATCGTCTCCAGCGTCATCAGGATGCGCAGCACCGTCGACTTGCCCGACCCGGACGGGCCGATGATCGTCACCTTCTCGCCGGGCTGGACGCTGAAGTTCAGCCCGTCGAGCACCGTGACCGGCCCGAAGCGCTTGACGACGTTTTCGAATTCAATGATCGGCTGGGTCATCGGAGCGGCAGCCCCCTCTTCGGCAGGTTCATGTCGAGCGCCCGCACGCCGGCGGCGGCGATGAGCGTCAGGATGAGGTAGAGACCGCCGACCATCGACAGCGGGATCAGGTAGTTGAAGGTCCGGTCGCCGATGATCTTGGCGACGTTGAGCATCTCCAGCACGGTGACGACGGACAGGATCGGCACGTCCTTCATCATCGAGACGAGATAGTTGCCGAGCGCCGGCACCACCCGCGGGATCGCCTGCGGCAGCACAATCCGGCTGAAGGTGCGGCCGGAGGCCATGTTCAGCGCGCGGCTCGCCTCGTGCTGGCCGTGGTCGACCGCCTCGAGCCCGGCGCGATAGACCTCGGAAATATAGGCGCTGTACTGCAGCCCCAGCGCCAGCGCGCCGGTCATGAAGGCCGGCAGCACGATGCCGAACTCCGGCAGGACGTAATAGAGGAAGAACAGCTGCACCAAGAGGGGTGTGTCGCGCAGGAATTCGGCGATCGCCTTGGCCGGCCAGGCGATCAGCCGCGTCGGGGCGGCCTTGAGCACGGCGAGGACCAGTCCGAGGACCAGCGCGATGACGAAGCCGAGCGCCGTCGCCTGCAGCGTGACGAGCATGCCCCAGAGCAGGATCGGCAGGATCGACACCGCGAAGGCGAGGCCGCCGGAGGTGTCCCATTCGTATCCGAACAGCATGGCCTACACTCCCGTCCGGCGCCAGCGCCCGACCGAGCGCTCGAGCAGCTTCATGAGCCCGGCAAGCACCAGCGCCATGCCGAAATACATCAGCAGCACCAGCGAGTAGACCGTGACGCTGTCCTGGGTGAAATTGCGGATCTGCTCGGCCCGGAAGGCGAGGTCCGCAAGGCTGATCAGCGATACCAGAGCGGTATCCTTGAGGTTCTGGACCGCGAGATTGCCGAAGGTCGGCATCATCTCCGGGATCGCCTGCGGCAGGGCGATACGCCACATCGCCTGGCGGTCGGTGAAGTTGAGCGCCTTGGCGGCCTCGAACTGGTCGCCGTGCACCGCCTGCAGCGCGCCGCGGACGACTTCCGCCCCGTAGGCGCCGATGTTCAGCGCCAGGGCGAGGATACCGACGGTGACGGGATCGAAGCGCAGGTCGATGCCGGCGGCCTCGCCCGCCAGCGGCAGCGCGAAATACAGCCAGAACAGCTGCACCAGCAGCGACGTTCCGCGGAAGATCTCGATGTACGAGATCGACAGCCAGCGGAGCACCCCCACCCGCGACAGCCGGCCAATCCCGAAGATGAACGCAAATGCCGCGCCCAGCAGCATCGAGGCGACCGCGATCTGCGCGGTGACGAGGGCGCCTTCAGCGAGCGGCCCGAGATAGGCTAACCATTCCATGCGTCAGTGTTCCAACCGGCCGGTGGCCGATCCTGACGGACGACCGAAATGCGCCGGCGAGCTTTTGCCCGCCAGCGCCCCAATTCTGTCTGAACCCAGCTGTTAGCTGGAGGCGTCGCAGAGTTCCTGCGTCGTGCGCTGGCCGGAGCCCTTGATGTCGGCCTCGGAGAAGCCGTAGCCCGCGAGGATCTCGCGCCACTCGTCGGTCTGCTTGAACTTCGTCAGCTCTTCGTTGAAGGCGTCGCGCAGCTCGGTGGAGTCGCTGGCGAAGGCGAAGGCGCCCCAGCTGCGGACTTCCTCCCCGTCGATCACCGGATCCTCGAACGAGCCGGCGCTTTCCACGCCGTCATCCTTGCCGGCCAGTTCGCTGACCGTCAGGCTGGTGGCGGCATAGGCATCGGCGCGGCCGGTCGACACGGTGGAGATCGCATCCGCATTGCTGGAGATCGTCACCATGCGGTCTTCTGGAACACCGAGCTTCTGCAGCATTTCCAGCTGGTCGGCGCCGGCCATGATCGCCACCTTGCCGTCGCCCTCGGCAAAGGCGCCGTAGCTGTGCAGATCCTTGGGATTGCCAGCGGCGACGAGCAGACCCTCGCCGTAGGAGCTGTTGGGCTCGGAGTAGATCACGCTCTGGCAGCGGTCCGGCAGCACGGCCATCTCGGCGGCCGCGACGTCGAAGCGGTCGGCGCGCAGGCCGGGGATCAGCGACGAGAAGTTCGTGCTCGTCCATTCGATGTCGTCGATGCCCATCTGCTCGAAGACATGCCGCGCGACGTCCGGTCCGGCACCCTTGGCCTCGCCACTCATGTCCATGTAGCCGTAGGGAATTTCGTTGGCGACCGCGATCCGGACCGTGCCGCTTTCCTTGATTTCGGCCAGCGAGGCCGCCGAGGCGGCGCCGGTTACAAGAACAGCCGCGGAAACCACGGTCGAGAGAAGGCTATTGCGAAGAATATTCGTCATGATGACTCCATCTTGGACAGTCGTCCCGGCCGGAAAACCTGCAAACCTGTTCGACAGGTGCATCGGGGAACGGTGGGTCAGCGCAGAATATATCGTCCGATCAGCCGTCGCGGCGCCGGTCATTCTGGCTTCGATTGAGAGGGGCAGAATATATGCTTTGAGATGTTTTTCAACCGCCCGGTGTCAGAAAGGCGGCAATATGGAGGCAAACGGGTGCGGCAGCCGGTGCCTATCCCCTTGGGATAAAAGGCAGCGGGGCGTTTCGCCGGATTATTTGCCGGGGGGCTCCGTCCCGGCCTCGCCGCCTGCCGGCGGATAGGGCGGCAGGGTCCGCTTTGGCGCGGTGCCGTAGGTGATCTGCGTCAGGTACAGCCCGTCCGGCGGTGCCACCGGGCCGCAGCGCGTGCGGTCGCGCGCTTCCAGCGCGGCGACGAGGTCCGCCTCGCTCCAGCGCCCTTCCCCGACCAGCTTCAGCGTGCCGGCGAAGGAGCGGATCTGGTTGTGCAGGAAGGACTGGGCCCTCGCGTGGATGTGGATCTCGTCTTCCGGGCCGCGGACGACGTCCAGCTGTTCCAGCGTGCGGATCGGGTTCTTCGCCTGGCAGTGCGCCGAGCGGAACGTGTCGAAATCATGCGTGCCGACGAGCCGCTGCGCCGCCGCGTGCATGGCGCCCACGTCGAGCGGCCGCGATACCCACCAGACCCGTCCGGCCAGCAGGGCCGGCGGGGCGCGGCGGTTGAAGATGCGGTAGAGATAATGCCGTTGGCGGGCGGAGAAGCGGGCGTCGAAATCCTCGCCGACGCGCTCGACCGCGAGGATCGCCACCGGCTTGTCGCGCAGATGCGCGTTCAGCGCGTCGCGCACCACGTCCGTCTCCCAGTCGCGGGCCAGATCGAGATGCGCCACCTGTCCGGTCGCATGCACCCCGGCGTCGGTGCGGCCGGCGCCGAACAGCGTCGCCGCCTCGCCCGTAAACCCCGCCACCGCCCGCTCGATCTCCTCCTGCACCGACAGGTCGGCCTTCTGGCGCTGCCAGCCGCAATAAGGCGTGCCGTCATATTCGATGGTGAGCTTGTATCGGGGCATCAGCGGCAATTCGCCCTTTGCGGCATGCGAAGCGATCCTGTCCTACATGGGACCCGCGCCGGACGGTACCGGGGCACGGCGCCGTCCTTCCGCTACGTGCCGCTGGCGGCGACCAGCCGGGTTCCGGCGGCGAACGGCGAGCCGCGCAGCCATTCCTCGGCCGGCATCGGCTTGCCGCCCGGCCGCTGCAGTTCCAGAAGCCGAACCGCGCCGGTGCCGCAGGCGACGAGCAGCCGGTCGTCGAGCGTGGTGCCGGCGACGCCCGAGCCCGTTTCGGCCCTCGCCCGAAGGATCTTCACCCGCTCCGACGCGCCGGCGAGCGCCATTTCGACGAACGCCCCCGGCGCCGGCGCGAAGGCGTTGATCTTGCGCGCGATGCTTTCCGCATCGCCGCCGAAGTCGATCGCCGCCTCGGCCTTGGTCAGCTTGCGGGCATAGACCGGCTCGCGGCCGGTGCGTGCCGCCAGCGCGTCCTGGTCCTCGAAGGTCAGCGTGCCGGCCTCGAGCTTGGCCAGCGCCTCGACCATCAGCGAAGCCGCCATTTCGGCCAGCCGGTCGTGCAGCTCGCCCGCCGTCTCGGCCTCGCAGATCGGCGTTTCGGCGGTGAGCGCCACCGGGCCGGTGTCGAGCCCGGCTTCCATCCGCATCACCATCATGCCGGTGACGGCGTCGCCGGCCTCGATCGCGCGCTGGATCGGCGCCGCGCCGCGCCAGCGCGGCAGCAGCGAACCGTGGCCGTTGAGGCAGCCGAAGCGGGGCGCGTCGAGGATCTCCTGCGGCAAGAGCAGGCCGTAGGCGACGACCACGCCGACATCGAGACCGAGCGCCTCGAAGGCTTCGACATCGGCCGGGTCGCGGAAATTGATCGGGCTGCGCACAGCGAGTCCCAGGCGCTCCGCCGCCAACTGGACCGGCGAGGGGGTGAGGGTCAGGCCACGGCGGCCGGCCCGGCGCGGCGGCTGGGTGTAGACCGCCGCCACCTCATGCCCGGCCGCGACGATCGCCTGCAGCGTCGGCACCGCGAAGGCGGGCGTGCCCATGAAGCCGACGCGCAGCGCCATCGCTCAGGCCGTCGTCTTGCGGGCCGCCGCCTTGGTGAACTTCTTCACCACCATGTCGCGCTTCAGCTTGGAGATGTGGTCGATGAACAGGACGCCGTTGAGATGGTCGATCTCGTGCTGCAGGCAGGTGGCGAGGATGCCGTCGGCCTTCTCCTCGTGCAGCTTGCCGTCGAGACCGAGATAGCGGACCGTCACCTCGGCCGGCCGCTCGACCTCGGCATAGTAGTCCGGGATCGACAGGCAGCCTTCCTCGTAGACGTTCACCGCGTCCGACTGGGCGAGGATCTCCGGGTTGAGATAGACGCGCGGCGTCTTCTCCTCGTCCTCCTTGGCGACGTCGATGACCAGCAGCCGCAGCGGCTCGCCCACCTGGATGGCGGCGAGGCCGATGCCGGGCGCGTCGTACATCGTCGCCAGCATGTCGTCGGCGAGGCTCTTGAGCGCTGCGTCGACGCGCTCGACCGGCCTGGAGGCCTGGCGCAGGACCGGATCGGGAAGGATGATGAGGGGTCGGATCGTCATGGCGCTCAGGTAATCGCTGGCGCGGGGCCGGTCAATCGCGCCGGCGCCTGCCGGCGATGCGCTGGCCGGGATTCGACGCGCGTGACAGGATGTTCCTGTTTTGGTCCGATTCGTTTACGAATCGCCGCTAGGGTCGCGACATGGACAGTGCCGCTTTCGCCGACTTCATCGCCCGCCCGCTCGGCAACCTGTTCGGCCATCCGATCCTGCCGACCGAGATCGCCTTGGCCGCTCTCGCCCTCCTCTTCTTCGTCCTCTGGCGCGGCGCCGCCCGCCGTGCCGGACGGGCGGGGGAGGCGGCCGAGCGGGAGGCGGAAGCGGCCGACCGGCTCGACGCGGTGCTGCAATCGCAGGCCGAGATCACCGGCCGGATGCAGACCATGGCCGAGATCTTCGGCGCGCGGCAGGCCGATCTCACCCGCACGCTAGCCGAGCGGTTCGACGGGCTGTCCTCCCGGGTCGGCCAGTCGATCCTCCAGACCACTCACGACACCAAGGCCTCGCTCTCGGCGCTCGCCGAGCGGCTGGCGGTCATCGACCGGGCGCAGGGGGAGATCAGGGGGCTTGCCGGCGAGGTGGTGCGGCTGCAGGATATCCTCGCCAACAAGCAGTCGCGCGGCGCCTTCGGCGAGGGGCGCATGCAGGCGATCGTTGCCGACGCGCTGCCGAGCGCGGCCTATTCCTTCCAGGCGACGCTCTCCAACGGCAAGCGGGTCGACTGCCTGATCCGCATGCCGAACGGCGCGCCCGGCCTCGCCATCGACGCGAAGTTTCCGCTGGAGGCTTTCTCGGCGCTGCGCGAGGCGGCCACCGACGATGCGCGGGCCTTCGCCGCAAGCCGGATGCGGCGCGACATGGACGTGCATGTGAAGGCGATCGCCGAGAAATACCTGATCCCCGGCGAGACCCAGGACACCGCCTTCCTGTTCGTGCCGTCCGAGGCGGTGTTCGCCGACCTCCACGAGCATTTCGAGGACGTGGTGCAGAAGGCGCACCGCGCCCGGGTGGTGATCGTCTCGCCGTCGCTGCTGCTCCTGTCGATCCAGGTCGTCCAGGCGATCCTCAAGGACTCGCGCATGCGGGCCGAGGCCGGCCGCATCCAGCAGGAAGTGCGGCTGCTCGCCGAAGACCTCGCCCGTCTCGACGCCCGCGTGACGGCGCTGAAGGGGCATTTCGGCCAGGCCGGCCGCGACATCGACCAGATCCTCGTCTCGACCGACAAGCTGATGCGGCGCGGCGAGCGGATCGAGGCCGTCGGACTGGGCGATGAGGGCGGCCTCGAGCCCCTGCCGCACCGGAGCGCCACCCTTTGAGAGTCGCGGCGAAGCACTCGCCCGCATTCAACTTCGCGTGAGCGCATCGGCACACGGAAAATTGCATACGCAACCGTCTTAAGAAAAAGTAAATCCTCGTCGCAACCAAACGGAAAGAGCCGCGTTACTTGGGCTGTCACCGTTTGGTCAAAGGGGGATGACATGTGGCGCCGGGCCCGGGTTCTTATTGCAGCGATGGCACTGGCGACGACGCCGGTGGTCGCGCATGTGGCCGGCGCACAGTCCTTCGAACTGATCTCCGCTTACAACCAGCAGACCGACGCCGCGTTCCGCAAGGGCCTGCAGACGCGGCTTGCCTGGACGGGCGACTACGCCGGCGCCTTCGATGGCGAGATCGGCGCGTCGTCGCTGCGTGCCATCCGCGACTTCCAGGCACGCCACGGCATGGTCGCTTCCGGCATCATCGACGAGCCGATGCTGAAGCTGCTGGTCACCCTCTCCGACGAAGCGCAGGCGCGCCTCGGCGCCACGCTCGTCGATGACGGCACGACCGGCGCGCGGCTCCTGCTGCCCCTGGCGCTGGCCGAGGATCGCGGCGAGACCGAGGTCGGCAATGTCTGGCGCTCCGCCGACGAGTCCATCGAGATCGAGACGATCCGCATCGCCGACACCGGCCAGACGCTGAACGGCCTCTTCGAAGTGCTGAGCGAGCCCACCGACGACCGTACCGTCGCCGACGCCACCTTCGGCGGCGAGTGGTTCGTCGTTCGCGGCAGCGATGCCGGTCGCAGCTACTACATGCGCTTTGCCGGCCGCGGCGGCGACCTCAGGGGCTTCGCGGTCTCGTACGAGGCTGACGAGGCCAGCCGTATCGCGCCCTATGTCGTCGTTGCCGCCAACCTGTTCGATCCTTTCGCCGCAGAGCCGCAGGCGCCGATGGTGGCCGCCAACCAGCCGAATGCCTTCTCCTCGCTGCTGGCGCGCAAGCGCGAGCAGGGCATTGGTGGGGCCGCCGACGCGCAGTACGCGATGGCTTCCATCGACCCCACCCAGCCGAACCTCTTCGAGGTGCCGGGCGAGGCAGTGCCGCAGGAAGCCCCGGCCTTCGACATGGCGGGATCGGGCTTCGTCGTGTCGCGCGACGGCTGGCTCCTGACCAACGCTCATGTCGTCAACGCCTGCACGAAGGTCCTCGTCGGCCAGAGCGATGTCGTGTCGCGGACGATCATCGATCCGACGAACGATCTCGCGCTGATCAAGGTCGACCGGGCCATCGGTGAGCCGCTGGAGATCTCGGTCGAGAAGCCGCGTCTCGGCGAGGACATCCTCGCCCTCGGCTTCCCGCTTCGCTCGATCCTCGCCGATTCCCTCAACGTCACCCGCGGCAACGTTTCCTCGCTGCTCGGCCTGATGAACGACGAGCGCTATCTGCAGATCTCGGCCCCGGTCCAGCCGGGCAATTCCGGTGGCCCGCTTGTCGACCTCGCCGGCCGCGTCGTCGGCGTCGTGACCGCCAAGCTGAACGCCGTCGCGGTGGCCGACGCCACCGGCGACATCCCGCAGTCGATCAACTTCGCCATCCGTCCGGGCGCCGCCACGGCCTTCCTCGAGGCCAACGGCATCGACTACGAAGAGGCCGACCCGGCAGAGCCGCTCGCCAGCGTGCCGGACGCCACGGCCGAGGTGAAGGACTCGATCTTCCCGGTCATCTGCGTCGGCGGCTGAGCCGCCGGCTTCCCTCCGACACGTCGCATCCTGACAAGCGGTACCGTTTCGCGGAACGGCTCGTTCCGTCACCCGTTGCTCCGCAATGAAGCAATCCCCGATGCAGACGGAGCAGACCATGTCAGGCCAAGCAGACCAGCCTTCCGACTCGACACTGATCCGCAGTCAGCAGGACAAGGACACG
Organism: Aurantimonas sp. HBX-1; assembly: GCF_021391535.1. Classification (GTDB taxonomy): domain Bacteria; phylum Pseudomonadota; class Alphaproteobacteria; order Rhizobiales; family Rhizobiaceae; genus Aurantimonas. Next base: position 3,595,973 of record NZ_CP090066.1, on the reverse strand, counting down.
CCGGAACACATCGCCCCGGATGAGACCCGTGAGACTGCCGGTCGTAGCGACAGCGACACGCAGAGCCGCCGCGACCGCGAACGCGCAAAGGCCGGCCTTGCGCCGAATGGCCAGGAGCAGATGGCATCGATCCTCGAACAGAATGGCGGCGACGCCGGCGACCGCTCCGTCGAGCCGGACCATCGCAGCGCCACGGACGAGGCGGACAAGGGGCTCGCCCGGCGCGATCGCTCGCTGCTCGGTGAGTGACACGGCTGGCGGCGGAACGGTCCGCCGTTGGCGTCAGCCGCTGATCAGCGGATCGAGCGCAGGAACGTCTTCAGATCGTCGGTGACGTAGTCGATGTGCTCGCCCTCGCGGCCCTCGTGCTCCCAGATCTCGCCGAAGGTCTCTTCGAGATTGTGCGGCACGATCAGCACGGTCTGCATGCCGAGCGCCTTCGGGACCACGAGGTTGCGTGCCAGATCCTCGAACATCGCCGCGCGGGACGCCTCGACCCGGTGCAGCCCCATGAACTTGTCGTAGGTCTCGCTCGCCGGCTTCGGCACGAGACCGGCCGCGACCAGATCGAAGATATCCTCGAAATGGTCGAGAATGCCGAGCTGGCGCGCCGCCCGCTCGGCATGGCCGCGGTCGCCGTTGGTGAAGATGAACTTGCGGCCGGGCAGCGCCTTGATCTCGTCGCCGAGGCTGGGATCGGGGTCGATCCAGGAATAGTCGATGTCGTGGACATATTGCAGGAACGCGTCCGGATCGACGTCGTGCTCCTGCATCAGGCCGCGCAGCGTGGTGCCGTAGCGGCGGTAGAAATCCTTCTGGACGATGCGGGCCTCTTCCGGCGGCAGCGACAGGAACTCGGCAACGAACTCGGTCATCCGCAGGTCGATCTGCGAGAACAGGTTCGAGTGGCGCGGATAGAGCGTGTTGTCGAGGTCGAACACCCAGTCGCGCACATGGGCGAAATCCTGAGGCGTCGCCTCGGCCGTCTGGCGGATGGTTGTCTGTTCGGTCATGTGATCCGGGGGTGAGAAGCTAAGGCGGCCTTGCCAAGCGTCGCCGAATGGTGGAGCGGGTGTATGAGCCCAACCTGACAGGTCCGCCGTGCCGCTCTGGATCCCCATTACCATCGCCGCCGCCTTCCTGCAAAACCTGCGCTCCAGCCTGCAGCGGCAGCTGAAGGGACGGATGGGCTCGACGGGCGCCACCTTCGCCCGCTTCGGCTTCGGCTTTCCCTTCGCCGTCCTGTATCTGCTGGCGCTGCATCGTATCGGCGGCCTCGCCATGCCGGCGCCGAACCCCGCCTTCCTCCTGGCCGTCACGGTCGGCGGCGTGGCGCAGGTGCTCGCCACCTTCCTGCTCGTCTATCTCTTCGCCTTCCGCAACTTCATGGTCGGCACCGCCTATTCCAAGACCGAGCCGGTGCAGGCGGCGATCTTCGGCCTGATCCTGCTCGGGGAGACTGTGACGTGGCTCGCCTTCGCGGCGATCCTTGCCGGTGCCTTCGGCGTGGCGCTGATCTCGGTGGCGGGGCGCGGCGACGTGAAGATCGGCAAGGCGCTGTTCTCGCGCGAGGCCGGGATCGGCATCCTGTCGGGGGCGCTATTCGGCGTCTCTGCCGTCTGTTTCCGCGGCGCGTCGCTGTCGCTGGACGACGGCGGGGTGCTGATAAGGGCGGCGACGACCCTGGTCTTCGCCACCGGCATCCAGACGCTGGTGATGCTCGCCTGGATGCTGCTGCGCGATCCCCTGGAACTCGCCGCCGTCGCACGCGCGTGGCGGCCGGCGCTGCTGGTCGGGCTCGTCGGCGTCACCGGCTCGGCCGGCTGGTTCACCGCGATGACGCTGGAGAAGGTCGCGTATGTCAGGGCGCTCGGCCAGATCGAGCTGGTCTTCACCTTCGCCTCGTCGGTGTTCTGGTTCCGCGAGAAGATCGCCCGGCTCGAGCTCGTCGGCTGTCTGGTCATCGCCGCCTCGCTCATCACCCTGCTCGGCGCGGCGAGCTGACGGTCAGCGGACGATCAGCGTGCCGGCCCCGTGCTCGGTCAGCAGTTCCAGCAGCACCGCGTGGCGGGTCTTGCCGTTGAGGATGACCACCCCGTCGACGCCGCGGTCGATCGCCTCGATGCAGGTCTCGACCTTGGGGATCATGCCGCCGGAGATCGTGCCTTCGCGGATCAGGCTGCGCGCCTCGGCGACCGACAGTTCCTTGATCAGCTGGCCGTTGCGGTCGAGGACGCCCGGCACGTCGGTGAGGAACAAGAGCCGCGAGGCCTGCAGCGCGCCGGCGATGGCGCCGGCAAACGTGTCGGCGTTGATGTTGTAGGTGGCGCCGTCGCGGCCGGGCGCGACGGGCGCGATCACCGGGATCATCTCGGAGCGCGCCAGGAGGTCGAGAAGCGTCCGGTCGACCTCGACGGGCTCGCCGACGAAGCCGAGATCGATCACCCGCTCGATGTTGGAATCGGGGTCGACCACGGTCTTCCGCGCCTTCTCGGCGAAGACCATGTTGCCGTCCTTGCCGCAGAGCCCGATCGCCCACTCGCCCTCGGCGTTGATCAGCGCGACGATCTCCTTGTTGATCGAGCCGGCGAGGACCATCTCGACGATCTTCACCGTCTCCTCGTCGGTGACGCGCAGGCCGCCCTCGAAGCGCGATTCGATGCCGAGCTGGGTGAGCATGCGGCCGATCTGCGGGCCGCCGCCATGCACCACGATCGGGTTGATGCCGGACTGCTTGAGCAGCGCGATGTCGCGGGCGAAGGCCTTGCCGAGCTCGGGATCGCCCATGGCGTGGCCGCCATATTTCACGACCACGGTCTTGTTCTCGTAGGCCTGCATGAAGGGCAGGGCCTCGGCGAGTACCCGGGCGCGGGTCTCGCCGTTGTCGGTGGAGGCTTGGGTCATGGAAAGTCTGCCCTGCTTATGGCGTGCCGGCGGCTTCTAGCCGGAAACGGCGGGGAGCGAAACAGGCCTCGGCCCGCCGCGGGCGTTGCGCCGCCCGCAGGCTGCGCCGGAGTGTCGCGCGGCGATCTGGTCGGGGGCGGCGGGCTGGCGGGATGGCGCGCGTGGTCCAGTTGGAGTGGAGAGCCATCCGGAGACGCTGCATGCCGATCATTCTCCTCCGCTTCGCGTTCTGCGCCTTGGCCATGCTCGCGGCGTTGCCGGCGTCGGCGCAGGACGCCTGGCCCGCGGCGAAGGCGCCGGGCGCGCACATCCTGATGCGCCATGCGCTGGCCCCCGGGACCGGGGACCCGGCGGAATTCGTGCTCGGGGACTGCGCCACCCAGCGCAATCTCTCGGACGAAGGGCGCGCGCAGGCCCGCCAGATCGGCGGGCGCATCCGCGACAACGGCGTCGCCGTCGATGCCGTGCTCACCAGCCGCTGGTGCCGGGCCCGCGAGACGGCCGAACTGCTCGCGGTCGGCCCGGTGACGGCCGAGCCGGCGCTCGACTCGTTCTTCCAGGAGCGCCGGGCGGCCGCCGACCGGACGGACGCGCTGAAATCGCGGCTGGCAGCGCTCGACGCGGCCGGGCGGAAGGCGGTGATGGTCACGCACCAGGTGAACATCACCGCGCTCACCGGCATCTTCCCGGCGTCGGGAGAGATCGTGCTGGTGGCGCTCGGCCCGGACGGCGCGATCCGCGTCGCCGGGCGTATTCCGTCTGGCTAGCGGTCAGCTCTCGACCGCCCGCTTCACGTCGTCGATCGCGCCCGGATCCTCGATCGTCGCCGGCATGTCGAATTCGTCGCGGTCGACGATCGCCTTCATCGTGCGCCGCAGGATCTTGCCCGAGCGGGTCTTCGGCAGCCGATCCACCACGATGACCCGCTTGAAGGCCGCCACCGGCCCGATCCGGTCGCGCACCAGGGCGACGAGCTCGCGCTCGATCTCCGCGCGGTCCTGGCGGTTGGCGTTCTTCAGGACGACGAAGCCACAGGGCAGTTCGCCCTTCAGCTCGTCGCGCATGCCGATGACGGCGCATTCGGCCACCGCCGGATGGCCGCCCACCGCCTCCTCCATCTCGCCGGTGGAGAGGCGGTGCCCGGCGACGTTGATGACGTCGTCGGTACGGCCCATGACGTAGACATAGCCCTCCTCATCGATGAAGCCGGCGTCGGACGTCGAATAATAGCCGGGGAACGCCGCGAGATAGCTCTCCCGGAACCGGTCGTCGGCGTTCCACAGGCTGGGCAGGGCGCCGGGCGGCAGCGGCAGCTTCAGCACGATGGCGCCCATCTCGTTGGCGGCGACCTCGTTGCCGGATGCGTCGAGCACCCGGATGTCGAAGCCCGGCATGGCAACGCCCGGGCTGCCGCGCTTGACCGGCAGCAGGCCGAGCCCCTTCGGGTTGGCGGCGATCGGCCAGCCGGATTCGGTCTGCCACCAATGGTCGATCACCGGTCGGTCGAGCGCGTTTTCCGCCCAGATCAGCGTCTCCGGATCGGCGCGCTCGCCGGCGAGAAACAGCGCCTCGAATTTCGACAGGTCGTAATGGGCCGGCAGTTCGCCCTCCGGATCCTCCTTGCGGATGCCGCGGATCGCCGTGGGGGCGGTGAACAGCGCCTTGGCGCCATGCTCGGAAATCACGCGCCAGAAGGCGCCGGCATCCGGGGTGCCGACCGGCTTGCCCTCGTAGAGGATGCTCGTCGCCCCGCGCAGCAGCGGCCCGTAGACGATGTAGCAATGGCCGACCACCCAGCCGACGTCGGAGGCGCAGAAGAAGGTCTCGCCCCGGTCAGTGTCGAAGATCGCCTGCATCGACCAGAACAGCGAGACCATGGTGCCGCCGTGGTCCCGCACCACGCCCTTCGGCTTGCCGGTGGTACCGGAAGTGTAGAGGACGTAGAGCGGGTCGGTCGCCTTGACCGCCACGCAGGTCGCGGCGCGGCCGGCGTCGAGCGCCGCGAGCCCCGCCTCGCGCAGTTCCGCCCAGTCGTGGTCGCGCCCTGCCACCATGCTGCATTCGAGCTCCGGCCGCTGCAGGATGATCGTCGCCGACACCTTGTGCGCGGCAATCCCGATCGCCCGGTCGAGCAGCGGCTTGTATTCGACCTTGCGGGTCGGCTCGAGGCCGCAGGAAGCCGACAGGATCACCTTCGGCGCCGCGTCGTCGATCCGGGCCGCCAGTTCCGGCGCGGCAAAGCCGCCGAACACCACCGAATGGATCGCCCCGATCCGCGCGCAGGCGAGCATGCTGACGATCGCCTCAGGCACCATCGGCATGTAGATGATCACCCGGTCGCCCTTGCCGACGCCGAGTTCGCCGAGCGAGCCGGCGAGCGCCTGCACCTCGCGCAGGAGGTCGCGATAGCTGATGTGCCGCTGCCGCCCGGTGATGGCGGAATCGTGGATCACCGCGATGGCGTCGCCGCGCCCCGCCTCGACGTGCCGGTCGAGGGCGTTGAAGCAGGTATTGCCTTCGCCGTCCGGGAACCAGCGCCCGTAAACGCCGGCGGCGGGGTCGAAGGCGACGGTCGGCTTCTTCGTCCAGACGAGATCCTCCGCGGCGGCGAGCCAGAAGCCTTCCGGGTCGCGGCGCCAGGCGGCATAGGTCTCGTGGTAGCGGCTGGTCATGCGGTTCCTCCCCGGGGCTTCGCCGGCTTGCCGCCGGTCTGGGCCGTCGGCCGCAATCTAGCGGTCCGCCCGGCGGAACGGAACTGCTGCTTTCGCATCAGCAAGCGGCGGCTGCGAAGCGCCGGAGTCACCGGAAAGCGACACCAGCTTCCGTAAGGAAAGCTACAGCTGCTCAGTGCAGCGTTTGCCGTTGCCAGGGTGCTGCAACCGCGGCAGCATGACTCCCCGTTCAGGTTGTGGGCGGTGCCGGCTGATGTCGCGTCGAACGGGTGGGCATTGGGCCAGGCAGGCGCTGATCGTCGCGGCCGCGTGCTGGCCGACCGGTGCCTTGGCGGGCGCCTGGACGCTGCCGGAGGGAACCGGCCAAGCGATCATCACCGGTCTCTACTCGACCGCCGACAGCGTCTTCGACGCGCACTCGGCCGTCACCGAGCGGCCGGATTTCGAGAAGGGCACGGTCAGCCTGCTGCTGGAGTATGGCCTCACCGACAGCCTGACGCTTATCGGCTCCGGCGAGATCGGCAGCGAACGCGACGGCGACCTGCCGGCCGCGCGGCCATCGGTCTTCGACGCCTCGCTCGGCGCGCGCCTGCGCCTCTTCGAGGCGGACGGCGTCGTCGTCTCCGGCCAGCTGTCGGCACGGCTGGAACGCGCGCAGGCCGTGGGCGACGAGGGCTTTGCCGGCCTCGACTGGACGGCGCCGCAGATCGAGCCGCGACTGCTGGCGGGCTACGGCTTTTCGCTCGGCGACTATCCCGCCTTCGTCGATACCCAGGCCGGCTATCGTCTGGCACTCGGCGACGGTCCCGACGAGGTCCGGCTCGACGTCACCTTCGGGATCAGGCCGTGGGACGACATCGTGCTGCTGGCCCAGAGCTTCTCGACGGTCTCGGCCGGCAGCGACGGCGACTCCTACGCCTATCACAAGGCGCAAGGCTCGCTGGTCTACGACCTCAACGACCGCTGGTCGCTGCAGGCGGGCGGCTTCGCCACCGTCGCCGGCCAAAACGCCTTGCGGGAACGGGGGCTGATCAGCGCCGTCTGGTACCGCTTCTGACCGGGGCGCTCGGCACCAGCGTCGCGGGAACGGAGCGCCGGCTCCGGTCATCAGGGCGGGGCGCCGCGGCCACCGGGCGCTCGGCGTCTGTTGGGCCGGAGGATCGGCCCGCCCGCGACGACGCCGGCATCGACAGCGCCACGATTCCCAGCACGGTGCCGGCCGCGAGCACGACCGCCTGGCCATCGAGCTCCAGCGTCCACAGCGTCAGGAAGCTGACCGTCAGCCACAGGATGGGCGCGAGGGCCAGCAGGAAGCGCCAGCGCGAGCGGCTGAAGGCGAGGAGGCCGAGCGCCGCCATGGCCGTCGGGTCGGGGGCGAGGCCGAACCATTCGAGGCCGTCGAATTCGCGGCCGGTGGCGGACGCCACCAGCGGATGGATGAGCAGCGTGTGCATCGTGACGATCGTGGCGACCAGGGAGCGCGGCGAATTCCGGTCGACCAGCGGGTCGAGACGCCCCGCAAGGGTCCCGACCAGAACGAGCAGCGCGGCCTGGCCGTAGAACAGCCACGCCGGATAGACGGCGGCCCAGTTGATCGTCGCGTAGACGCCGAGGAAGAACAGCGTGGCCGAGAGCGTGAAGGCGGCGGCCATCACCGCCGCGGCGATGCGCATGGCGGCCCGGAGTTTCATCCGGATGGCCACGAGCGTTGCAAGACCGGACAGGACGGTCGCCGCCGGCAACAGCCAGAACGCGCCGTTCATCTGGGCGAACAGCCCCTCATAGGTGGCCGCGTCGAACAGCAGAAAGTCCTGGAGCCGGTAGGTCGTCAGATCATCGAGCATGGTTGGGCTTACAGGCTCTCGAAGGCGCGCGCCATCTCCGCCCGCAGCGCCGGATCCGGCATCGGCCCGTGCGCCGCGCCCATGTTTTCGCGCAGATGCTCGACGCGCCGCGTTGCCGGGATCGCGACGGTGACGGCAGGGTGCGAGACGATGAACTTCAGCAGGAACTGCGGCCAGTTCGCCGCGCCGATCTCGGCCGCGACGGCCGGCAGCGGCGCGCTTTGCACCGCATCGACCAGCGCGCCCTGGCGGAACGGCCGGTTGGCGATCACCGCGATGCCGCGCTCGGCGGCGAGCGGCAGGAGCCGGGCCTCGGCCTCCCGGTCGGCCATGTTGTAGGTCAGCTGGACGAAGTCGATCGGCCGCTGGCGCATGATCGCCTCCACCTCGTCGTGCCGGCGGCCATGCGAGGTGGTGATGCCGACATGGCCGATGCGCCCTTCCGCCTTCATTGCCTCGAGCGTCTCGAGATGGCCCTCCCAGCCGAGGAGGTTGTGCACCTGCAGCAGCCCGAAGCGCGGCACGCCCCAGAGCGCCTGCGTTTCCGCGATCTGCGACGGCCCGTCGTCGGCGTCGGAGGTCCAGACCTTGTCGGCGGCAAACAGTGTTTCCGGTATCCCGATCTCGCGCAGGCCGTGGCCGACCGTCGCCTGCGCCGAGCCGTACATCGGGGAAGAGTCGATCATCCCGCCGCCCATCTCGAAGAAGGCGCGCATCACGTCGGTGCGCTGCGCCAGGGCGGCCGGATCGTTGCCGACATTGAAGGTGATCCAGGTGCCGAGGCCGATGACCGGCAGCGCGACCCCGGATGACGGGATGCGCCTGGCCAAAGGTGGCTGCGCCTGCGCATGGGCGACATGCGGCGCGATGGCCAGCGCCGCGGCGCCGGCTGCCGCGCCGCCGATGAAGCGTCGTCGGTCCATCGTCGTCATTCTCGTCTCCCTTGCCGCACAAATATCCATCGCAGGTCCAACCGCGCCCGGCCCGCCCGGTTGCAGCCAGGACCCTGATTGTCCGATCAACAGCATTTGACCGCAGACCGCGGGCCGGGTGGTGGGGCATCGCCGCCGTCCGGTTTTGAGTTGCGTAGCTCAACCAATTGCGGCTAGCGTCCGCCGCATGGAGGACCGCCCCCACAGCACCCTGGTCGACGTCGCCCGCGAGGCCGGTGTGTCGCGTGCCACGGTCGACCGCGTCATCAACGGGCGGCCCAACGTCAAGGCCAAGACCGTCGCCAAGGTGCGTGAGGCGATGGCCCGGCTGCACTACCGGCCGGATCCGCTGGCGGCGGGCCTCGCACGACGGTCGCGGCACCGCTTCTGCTTCGTCCTACCGACCGGCACCAACGCCTTCATGGAGGATCTCGCCTCCCACATCGCCACGATGGGCGACTGGCTGGCGCGCAGCCGTGCCTTCGTCGACCGCGTCCAGGTCGACGTCTTCGACCCGCAGGCCTTAGCGACCGCCCTCGACGAGCTGCCGCGCGCCTATGACGGCGTCGCGGTGGTGGCGCTCGACGATCCGCTGGTGCGCGCCGCCATCGACCGGCTGGTCGCCGACGGCGTGCCGGTGGTGACGCTGGTCTCGGACGTGCCGGCCTCGCGGCGCCTGCGCTTCGTCGGCATCGACAACAGCGCCGCCGGCCGCACCGCCGCCATGCTGGTGGGCCGCTTCCTGGCCGGCCGCACCGGCAGCGTCGGCGTGCTGGTCGGGTCGCTGTCGCTGCGCGACCACATGGAGCGCTGCTTCGGCTTCTCGCAGCTGCTCGGCCGGGAGTTTCCGGGCCTGCGCATCCTGCCGGTGATGGAGATGCGCGACGACCGCGATCTCGCCGAGGCCGCCGTCCGCGATCTCCTGAAGGCCCACCCGGATCTCGTGGCGCTCTACAATGCCGGCGCCGGCAACCAGGGCGTCGCGAATGCGCTCAAGGCCGCGCGCAAGACGCCGCGTCTCGTCTTCGTCGCGCATGAGCTGACGCCGCTGTCGCGCGAATTACTGCTCTCGGGCACCGCCGACGCGGTGATCGCGCAGAATCCCGGACACGAGGCGCGCTCGGCGGCGCGGCTGCTGCTGTCGCGCGGCCTCGACGAGGCGATCATCGCCGAGCAGGAGCGGATCCGCATCGACATCTTCCTGCGCGAGAACCTGCCCTGAGCCGCGGCCATGCAATTTTTTGAGCTACGCACTTCAAAACCCTGATGGCCTGTGCGAGGGTCCGGGCCTGCGTGGCGCCCGGGGAGGATACCGGTCGCGCGGCCGATGGACAGGCGCCTGGGAGGGCAAGCATGAAGACGATGAAGGGGCCGGGAATTTTCCTCGCCCAGTTCGCCGGCGATACGGCGCCGTTCAACGATCTGAAATCGATTGCCGGCTGGGCCGCCGGCCATGGCTACAAGGGCGTCCAGATCCCGACCTGGGACGCGCGGCTGATCGACCTGAAGAAGGCCGCCGACTCGAAGAACTATTGCGACGAGATCACTGGCATCTGCCGCGACGCCGGCGTCGAGATCACCGATCTGTCGACCCATCTCCAAGGCCAGCTGGTCGCCGTGCATCCGGCCTTCGACGAGGCTTTCGACGGCTTTGCCGCGCCGGAAGTGCGCGGCAACCCGACCGCCCGGCAGGCCTGGGCAGTGGAGCAGATGAAGCTGGCGGCGAAGGCCTCGGCGAATTTCGGCTTCACCAGCCACGTGACGTTCCCGGGCGCGCTCGCCTGGCCGTTCCTCTATCCCTGGCCGCAGCGCCCGGCCGGCCTGATCGACACCGCCTTTGAGGAACTGGCGAAGCGCTGGGTGCCGATCCTCGACGCGTTCGACGCGGCCGGCTGTGACGTCGGCTACGAGATCCATCCGGGCGAGGACGTCTTCGACGGTGCCACCTTCGAGATGTTCCTCGAAGCCTGCGGCAATCATCCGCGCTGCCAGATCAACTACGACCCGTCGCATTTCGTGCTGCAGCAGCTCGATTACCTCGAGTTCATCGACATCTATCACGAGCGGATCTGCGCCTTCCACGTCAAGGACGCCGAGTTCAACCCGACCGGCCGGCAGGGCGTCTATTCCGGCTATCAGCCCTGGGTGAAGCGGGCGGGGCGCTTCCGTTCGCTGGGCGACGGCCAGGTGGATTTCGCGGGCATCTTTTCCAAGCTCGCCGAGCACGACTACGATTCCTGGGCGGTGCTGGAGTGGGAGTGCTGCCTGAAGTCGCCGGAGCAGGGCGCGGCCGAGGGCGCGCCGTTCATCGCCGCGCACATCATCGAGGTCACCGACAAGGCCTTCGACGATTTCGCTTCCGGCGGCACCGACGAGGCGGCGAACCGCCGCATGCTCGGCATCGGCGGCTGAGGGAGGACGGCATGGCTATCGAAGGACGCGACGAGACCCACGCGCGGCGGATCCGCTACGGCATGGTCGGCGGCGGGCAGGGCGCCTTCATCGGCGGCGTGCACCGCATCGCCGCCCGCATCGACGACCGGTTCGAGCTGGTCGCCGGCGCGCTGTCGTCGACGCCGGAGAAGGCCAAGGCGTCGGCCGCCGAGATCGGCCTCGACCCGGCGCGCAGCTACGGCTCCTACGAGGACATGGCGACGGCCGAGAAGGCCCGCGAGGATGGCATCGAGGCGGTGGCGATCGTCACGCCGAACCACATGCATTTCCCGGTGGCGAAGACCTTCCTCGAGGCCGGCTTCCACGTCATCTGCGACAAGCCGATGACGACGACGCTGGCCGAGGCGCGCGATCTGGCGGCGATCGCCAGCGCGTCGGGCAAGGTCTTCGTGCTGACGCACAACTACACCGGCTATCCGATGATCCGGCAGGCGCGGGCGATGGTGGCGGCGGGCGAACTGGGTAATATCCGCGTCGTCGTCGCGGAATATGCCCAGGACTGGCTTGCCGGCCGCACCGAGGATACCGGCTCCAAGCAGGCCGGCTGGCGCGTCGATCCGGAAAAGGCCGGCGCCGGCGGGGCGATCGGCGATATCGGCACCCACGCCCACAACCTCGCCTGTTTCGTCACCGGCCTGAAGGTCGAGCGGCTGTCGGCCGACCTCTCCTCCTTCGTCGAAGGCCGCCGGCTCGACGACAACGCTTCGATGCTGCTGCGCTTTGCAGCCAAAGGGGGAACGGCCGCGAAGGGCATGCTCTGGGCGAGCCAGGTCGCGGTCGGTAACGAGAACGGCCTGACGCTGCGCGTCTATGGCGACAAGGGCGGGCTGGAATGGTGCCAGGAAGAGCCGAACAAGCTCTGGTTCACCCCGCTCGGCGAGCCGAAGCGGCTTTTGACCCGTAACGGCGCCGGCGCGAATGCCGCCTCGACCGCTGTGTCGCGCCTGCCCGCCGGCCACCCGGAAGGCTATCTCGAGGGCTTCGCGACGATCTACGCCGAGGCCGCCGAGCTGATCCGCGCCGCCGACGAAGGCCGGGCCCCGCCGGAGGGCCTGGCGCTGCCGACGATCGAGGACGGCATCGACGGCCTCGCCTTCATCGAGGCCTGCGTGGCCTCTTCGAAGCAGGATGGCGCATGGGTGGCGCTGTGAAACCCGCCGCTGCCCCTCTCTCCCCTTGCGGGGGAGAAGGCGATCGCATCGTCTTGGGGCCACAGGCACCAGGCGATGGAAATCGCAAGCGAGGGGCGATCGCGCCTTTCTTCGAGGGCGCGAGCGGCGGCATAGGTCCCCAACCCCTCTCTTGTCTTTTCAGCGGTTTGGACCGTGCTTCGCCCGGTCCAATTCCGCGAAAAGACTTTCTCCTCCTCAAGGGGGGAGAGGGCGCTTCGTCCTGCGCCGTCGGCGCCGGGGGGCTCTCGCAATGACAGCCCGACCTTCTCCCATCCTCGAAGCGCGCGGCGTGCGAAAATCGTTCGGGCCGGTCGAGGTGCTGCACGGCATCGACTTCGCGCTGCGGCCGGGCGAGGTGCATGCGCTGGTCGGCGAGAACGGCGCCGGCAAGTCGACGCTGATGAAGTGCCTGGCGGGTTACCAGAAGCCGACCGGCGGCGAGATCCTCTTGAACGGCAAGGCCGTCGACTTCGCCGACAGCGAGGCCGCCGAACATGCCGGGATCGTGCTGATCCACCAGGAGTTCAATCTCGCCGAACAGCTCTCGGCGGAGGCCAACATCTTCCTCGGCCGGGAGATCAAGAAGGGCTTCTTCCTCGACTGGAAGGCGATGCGGGAGAAGGCCGGGCAGCTCCTTCGCGAGCTCGGCACGCCGATCGACACCCGGCTGCCGGTGTCGCAGCTGTCGGTGTCGCAGAAGCAGATGGTCGAGATCGCCAAGGCGCTGGCGCGGAACGCGCGAGTCCTGATCATGGACGAGCCGACGGCGGTGCTGACTTTGCGCGAGGCGGAGGTGCTGTTCGCGCAGATCGACCGGCTGAAGGCCGACGGCGTCGCCATCCTCTACACCTCGCACAAGCTCGACGAGATCGCCCGCGTCGCCGACGAGGTGACCGTCCTGCGCGACGGCAGCTTCGTCGCCGATGCACCGGTCGCCGAGATGTCGCCCGACCGCATGGCCGAGCTGATGGTCGGCCGCCAGCTGAGCGATCTCTTCCCGCACAAGGATCCGGATGCCGCGGCCGAGATCGTCCTCTCAGTCCGCAACTTCTCGGTGCCCGGCCATGTCGAGACGGCCAGCTTCGACCTCAGGCGCGGCGAAATCCTCGGCTTCGCCGGCCTCGTCGGCGCCGGGCGCACCGAGCTGATGGAAGGCATCATGGGGCTGCGCCCCGCCACCGGCACGATCCAGCGGAACGGCGCCACGGTGCGAATCCGCAGCCCGAAGGACGCGACCGGGCACGGGATCGGCTACCTCACCGAGGACCGCAAGGGCTGCGGCCTGCTGCTCGGCTACGGCATGCGCGAGAACCTGACGCTGCTCGGCCTCGACCGTTTCACCGGCATCTTCGTCGACGAGAAGGCCGAGGACCAGGCGCTGGATGCGGCGATCAAGCGCTTCGACATCCGCACCGGCTCGCGCACGATCCCGGTCGGCAACCTCTCCGGCGGCAACCAGCAGAAGCTGCTGCTGGCCAAGACCATGCTGGTCGAGCCGCAGATTGTCATCCTCGACGAGCCGACCCGCGGCATCGACATCGGCACCAAGCAGCAGATCTATAATTTCATCCACCAGCTGGCCGCCGAAGGGCGGGCGGTCATCGTCATCTCGTCCGAGATGTCGGAGGTGATCGGGCTCTGCCACCGGGTCATCGTCATGCGCTCGGGCCGGCTGAACGGCGAGGTGGCCGGTGACGAGGTGACCGAGGAGGCCATCGTCCGCCGGGCCATGGGACTGGAAGGAAGTGCATCGCATGTCGGTTGAAGCGGGTTCGGTCGCCAAGCCTCGCAAGGGGCTCGACTTCCACGTCCTCGGGCCGCTGATCGCCCTCGTGGTGCTGGTGGTCCTCGGCATGTCGCTGAACGACCAGTTCCTGTCTTCCGGCAACGTCACCAACGTGCTCGCCCGCTCGGCCTTCATCGGCATTATCGCGGTGGGCGCGACCTTCGTCATCACCATCGGCGGGCTCGACCTGTCGGTCGGCTCGATGGCGGCCTTCCTCGCCGGCATCACCATCATCATCCTCAATGCCCTAGCGCCGGTGCTCGGCATCGGCTGGAACACGATCATCGTCGGGATGGCGGCCTGCCTGCTGATGGGCCTTGCCGCCGGATTCCTCAACGGCATCCTGATCACCGCCGGGCGGATCGAGGCGTTCATCGTGACGCTCGGCACGCTCGGCATCTTCCGCTCGCTGGTCGTCTGGCTCGCCGACGGCGGCACGCTGTCGCTGAACTTCGAGCTGCGCGAGGTCTACCGGCCGGTCTATTACGGCGGCGTCGCGGGCGTCGCCTGGCCGATCATCGTCTTCGCGCTGGTCGCCATCGCCGGCGAGATCGTCATGCGCAAGACCGCCTACGGGCGGCATGCCGCGGCGGTCGGCTCGAACGCCCAGGTGGCGCGCTACTCGGCGATCCATGTCGATCGGGTGCGGCTCGCCACCTACATGCTGCAGGGCATGCTCGTCGGCATCGCGACGATCATGTACGTGCCGCGCCTCGGCTCGGCCTCTTCGACCACCGGCATCCTGTGGGAGCTGGAAGCGATCGCCGCGGTGATCATCGGCGGCACGGTGCTGAAGGGCGGCTTCGGCCGCGTCTGGGGCACCGTCGTCGGCGTCGTGATCCTCAGCCTGATCGACAACATCCTCAATCTGACCGACCTCGTCAGCCCCTATCTCAACGGGGCGATCCAGGGCGTCATCATCATTCTGGCCGTCGTCTTGCAGCGCGGCCGAAAAGGCGCGGCTTGAATTCGCGTCGCAACAGGGAGGAATGACATGAAGAAACTGATGAAACTCGCAGGAGCAGGCTTAGTCGCCGCTTCGCTGGCCCTGCCGGGCCTCGCCATGGCGCAGGATGCGGAGAAGGTGACGATCGGCGTCTCGATCCCCGCCGCCACGCATGGCTGGACCGGCGGGGTCAACTTCCACGCCCAGCAGGCGATCGACAGCCTGACGGAGACCTATCCGCAGCTCGAGTTCGTGCTCGCCACGGCGGGCGACCCGGGCAAGCAGGTCTCCGACGTCGAGGACATGATGGCGACGCGCGACATCGACGCGCTGGTCATCCTGCCGTTCGAGTCCGATCCGCTGACCGGGCCGGTGAAGCGCGTCGCCGATGCCGGCAAGTGGGTGACGGTGGTCGATCGCGGCCTCGCCCAGGAAGGCATCGAGGACCTCTATGTCGCGGGCGACAATACCGCCTTCGGCCGCGTCGCCGGCGAGTACTTCAAGGAAAAGATGCCCGACGGCGGCAAGATCGTCGCCCTGCGCGGCATTCCGACGACCATCGACAACGAGCGGGTGGAAGCCTTCCAGGCCGCCCTCGAAGGGTCGAACATCGAGATCATCGGGATGGAGCACGGCAACTGGAACCGCGACAAGGCGTTCGAGGTGATGCAGGACTTCCTGTCCCGCTTCCCCGAGATCGACGCGGTCTGGGCCTCGGACGACGACATGGCGCTCGGCGTCATCGAGGCGATCAAGCAGGCCGGCCGCGAAAACGACATGTGGGTGCTCGGCGGCGCCGGCATGAAGCAGATGATCGAGCGGGTGAAGGCCGGCGATACCATGGTCCCGGCGGACGTCACCTATCCGCCGGCGATGATCGCCACGGCGATCCGGCTCACCGCCGACCGCTTCGTGTCGCAGGCGCCGATGGAAGGCCGCTTCATCATCGGCTCGGTGCTGGTGACCCCGGAGAACGCCGACCAGTACTACTACCCGGACTCGCCGTTCTGATCGCGATCTCCGGCTAAGGCCCGCGATATCCCAGCGGGTTTCGGCCCGTCCGTCCGGGCACCGGCGGACGGGTCTTCATCACCGGCGCGCGCCCTTCGGCGCCCGTCATACCGTGCTGCAGCCAATGGGCGCACCGCGCTCCACCCAGGAATTGCCGTCATGACCGCAGGAAACTTCTTCAGCCACAGCCAGCCGATCGCCTTCGCCGGCACCGGGAGCCGCGACCCGCTGGCCTTCCGCTTCTACGACAAGGACCGGATGGTGATGGGCAAGCGGATGGAGGACCATCTGCGCTTCTCCGTCGCCTACTGGCATTCCTTCACCTGGCCGGGCGGCGATCCCTTCGGCGGCGAGACCTTCAACCGGCCGTGGATGCACGGCGGCGACGCGCTCGCCCTGGCAAAGCAGAAGGCCGACGTCGCCTTCGACATGTTCCGTATCCTCGACGTGCCGTTCTTCGCCTTCCACGACGTCGACGTCGCGCCGGAAGGCGAGACGCTGCAGCAGTCGATCGACAATCTGAAGGTCATCACCGACATCTTCGAGGAAAAGATGGCGACCGACCGGGTACGGCTGCTCTGGGGCACAGCCAACCTCTTCTCGCACCGCCGCTACATGGCCGGCGCCGCCACCAATCCCGATCCGGACGTCTTCGCCTATGCCTGCGGGCAGGTGAAGGCGGCGCTCGACGCGACGCACCGCCTCAACGGCGCGAACTATGTCTGCTGGGGCGGCCGCGAGGGCTACGAGACGCTGCTCAACACCGACATGAAGCAGGAGCTGGACCAACTCGGCCGCTTCCTGTCGATGCTCGTCGACTACAAGCACAAGATCGGCTTCGCCGGCCCGATCCTGATCGAGCCGAAGCCGAAGGAGCCGACCAAGCACCAGTACGATTTCGACGTCGCGACCGTTTTCGGCTTCCTGCAGAAATACGATCTCCTCGCCGACGTGAAGATGAACATCGAGCAGAACCACGCCATCCTCGCCGGCCACAGCTTCGACCACGAGGTCAAGCTGGCCTACGCCCACGACCTGTTCGGCTCGCTCGACATCAATCGCGGCGACGACCTGCTCGGCTGGGACACCGACCAGTTCGCCATGGATGTCCGCGAGATCGCTCTGGTCTTCCACGAGATGCTGCAGCATGGCGGCTTCACCACCGGCGGGCTCAACTTCGACGCCAAGATCCGCCGCCAGTCGATCGACCCGGACGATCTGCTGATCGCCCATGTTGCCTCGATGGACGCCTGCGCCCGGGGGCTGCTGGCGGCCGAGCAGATGCTGGCCGACGGCGCGCTGAGCCAGCCGCTCGCCGACCGCTATGCCGGCTGGCAGACCGACGAGGCGAAGGCGATGCTCGCCGGCGACCGCACGCTAGAGACGATCGCCGACCGCGCGCTGGGCCTCGACCCGCAGCCCCGCTCCGGCCGGCAGGAATATCTGGAAGGCGTGGTCAACCGCTACGTCTGAACCCTCGGAGGGCGGGCCAAGAGCCCGCCCGTCCCACGAGAGCGCGACATCAGAAAAGACGAACATGGCATGACCAACTATCTCGGGCTCGACCTCGGCACGTCGTCGCTGAAGGCGCTGATCATCGGCGAGGACCAGCGGCCCATCGCCTCGGTCTCGGTGCCGCTGACCGTCGAGCGGCCGCATTTCGGCTGGTCGGAGCAGGACCCGGCCGCCTGGATCGCCGCCTGCGAGACCGCGCTGGAGAGGCTGAAGGCCGAGCATGGCGCGGCGCTCGCCGCCGTCGCCGGCATCGGCCTCTCCGGCCACATGCACGGCGCGACGCTGCTGGGCGCGGACGATCAGGTGCTGCGGCCCTGCATCCTGTGGAACGACACCCGCAGCCACCAGGAAGCGGCCAAGCTCGACGACGACGAATCCCGCGCCATCACCGGCAACATCGTGTTTCCGGGCTTCACTGCGCCGAAGCTGCTCTGGGTCGCCCGCAACGAGCCGGCGATCTTCGAGAAGGTCCGCCGCGTCCTGCTGCCCAAGGATTATCTGCGGCTGTGGCTCACCGGCGAGGCGGTGTCGGAAATGTCGGACGCCGCCGGCACGGCGTGGCTCGATACCGGCCGGCGCGACTGGTCCGGCCGGATGCTGGAGAAGACCGGCCTGTCGATCGACCACATGCCGCGACTGGTGGAGGGCACGGAGGTCTCCGGCCAGCTGCGCCCCGATCTCGCGACGCGCTTCGGCCTGACGCCGGGCATCGCGGTCGCTGGCGGCGGCGGCGACAATGCCGCGTCCGCCTGCGGCGTCGGCGTCGCCGAACCCGGCACCGGCTTCCTGTCGCTCGGCACCTCCGGCGTCCTGTTCACCGCGGTCGCCGGCTATCATCCGGTCCCGGAGACGGCGCTCCACACGTTCTGCCACGCCATTCCGGGCCTGTGGCACCAGATGGGCGTGACGCTCTCGGCCGCCGGCTCGGTCGAATGGCTGTCGCAGCTCCTGAAGGAGGAGCCGGCGGCGTTGACCGGTGCGCTCGGCGAGGACCTCGGCGAGCCCGGGCGGCTGGTCTTCCTGCCGTATCTGTCGGGCGAGCGCACGCCGCACAACGATGCCGACATTCGCGGCGTCTTCGCCGGGCTCGATGCCGGCAGCGACCGGGCGGCGATGACGCGGGCGGTGCTTGAGGGCGTCGCCTACTCGATGCGTGACTGCGTCGAGGCGGGCGGCGGGACCTCGCCGCAGCGGCTGATCGCCGTCGGGGCGGGCTCGCGCTCGGTCTACTGGCTGAAGCTGATGGCGACGGTGCTGGACACCGAGATCGCGCTGCCGGAGGCCGGCGATTTCGGCGCTGCCTTCGGCGCCGCCCGGCTCGGCCTCTGCGCCGCGACGGGCGAGGACCCGAGAACCGTGATGACCGAGCCGCCGATCGCCCGGCGCTTCACCCCGGAGCGCGACAAGGCGGGCGCCTACAGGGCGGCCTACGAGCGCTATCGCCGGCTCTATCCGGCGGTGAAGGCGGCGATGGCCGGCTGATCCCTTCCGGCACGAGATGCGTCGGAAAGGGAATGCCGTAAGCAAAAGGGGCGCCCTCTCGGCGCCCCTTCGCTTTAGTCCTGCATCGCGCCGGGGCCGGGCGTCGCGCCGGGCGGGCACTTGCCGAGGATGATCATGCCGAGGACCTCGTCCTTGGTGACGTCGCCGGTCATGGCGCTGCCGACGACCTGGCCGTTCTTCATCACCACGACCCGGTCGGCGAGGTCGAAGACGTCGTGGATGTCGTGGCTGATCAGGAAGATGCCGATGTCTTCCTTCTTCAGCTCCTTGATCAGTTCGCCCACCTGCGCGGTCTCCTGCGGGCCGAGCGCGGCGGTCGGCTCGTCCATGATCAGGATCTTGGCGTTGAACAGGATCGCCCGGGCGATGGCGACGGACTGGCGCTGGCCGCCCGACAGCGCCTTCACCGGCTCCTTGAAGCGGCGGAAGTTCGGGTTCAGCCGGCCCATCACCTTGCGGGCCTCGGCCTCCATCGCGCCGTCGTCGAGCGTGCCCCAGGCGGTGAGGATCTCGCGGCCGAGGAAGAGGTTCGCCGCCGCATCCACGTTGTCCGCCAGCGCCAGCGTCTGGTAGATCGTCTCTATCCCGTAGGCCTTGGCGTCGCGCGGATTGCCGATGGCAGCGGCCTCGCCGCGCACGAAGATCTCGCCGCTGTCGCGCTTGTAGGCGCCCGACAGGATCTTGATCAGCGTCGACTTGCCGGCGCCGTTGTGGCCGAGCAGGGCGACGACCTCGCCGGGAAAGAGATCGATCGAGGCCCGCTCCACGGCATGGATGCCGCCGAACGAGATCGAGATGTCCTTGAGTTCGACCAGCGGCGCGCCGCTGCGGTCGACCGTGGCGGGATGGCCACGGCCGTGGTCGGTGATGGCCTCCGTCGTCGTGCTCATGCGGCCCTCCTGCGATAGACGGTATCGATCCACACCGCGACGACGAGCACGATGCCGACGACGATCGACTGCAGTGGCGAGTCGACGCCCAGCAGCACCATGCCCGACTGCAGCGACTGCATCACCAGGGCGCCGAGCATCGCCCCGATGATCGTGCCGGCGCCGCCGGCGAGCGACGTGCCGCCGATCACCGCGGCGGCGATGACGTAGAGCTCGTCGAGCGTGCCGAGCGCGTTGGTGGCGGCGTTGAGGCGCGCGGTGGAGATCGCGGCGCCGAGGGCGGCGAGGCCGCCCATCAGCATGAACACCTTCATCAGCACCCAGCGGGTGTTGATGCCGGCCAGTTCGGCGGCTTCCGGGTTGCCGCCGATGGCGAAGACGTAGCGGCCGAAGCGGGTGCGGCGGGCGACGAAGGTCATGACGATGCCGACGACGATGGCGATCAGCACCGGCACGGCGACGCCGTAGCCGATCTGCAGCCCGCCTTCCGGCGCCTCGATGCCCTGCGCCTCGGCATAGCGACGGGCGATGGCCGAGGGCCAGTGGTAGCTGTTGAGGATCCAGGCGGCGCCGAGGATCGCGGCAAACGCGATGATCGCCATGGCCGCCTCCGCCCAGACCGGCCGCAGCGGGAAGCCGTAGCCGAGGCGGCGGCGGCGGGCGACGACCAGCGATACCGCGACGGCGACGCAGGCGACGAGCGCCAGGATCCACGTCCAGGTCTCGCCGAGGGAGCCGGTCGCGCCGCCGCCCATCAGCCGGAACGTGTCGTCGAGCGGCGCCACGGTGCGGCCCGAGGTCAGCCACCAGGCGCCGCCCCGCCACACCAGCAGGCCGCCCAGCGTGACGATGAAGGCGGGCACGCCGAGAAAGGCGATGACGTAGCCCTGCAGGCCGCCGATCGCGACGCCGATAGCGACGCCGACGACGAGGGTGATGAACCAGGTGAAGGGGCTGTTGTAGCCGAGTAGGTCCGGCAGGAAGTCGACCTGCAGCGCGGCCATCGCCATGCCGGTGAAGCCGAGGATCGAGCCGACCGAAAGGTCGATGTTGCGGGTGACGATGACCAGCACCATGCCGGTCGCCATCACCGCGATCGAGGCGGTCTGGACGGTGAGGTTCCAGAGGTTGCGCGGCGACAGGAAGATGCCGCCGGAAAGGACGTGGAAGACCACCCAGATGACTAGCAGCGCCCCGACCATGCCGAGCATGCGGGTGTCGACCTCGGTGGCGCGGACGAAGCCGCCGAGGCCGCCGCCCCTGGCCGCGCCGGCGGTGGCCGCCTGTCCGGTTGTCGCTTGGCTCATGACCGCCTCCCTGGCGGAGCTACGCGTCATTCCCGGCTGCCGCCGGGGGATGACGCATGCTCGGCTCATTCGTTGTTGTGCCGACGGTATCGGGAACCGGCGCGTCCGTCACCTGCGGTCCGCGACTTTCCTCGATACGTGTCAGGCGGCCGCACGGGGGCGGCCGCCTGACGATGCTGCGCGAGGTCGTTCAGCCGCAGGCCGGGACCTTGGAGGCATCCGCGCCCTGGCAGACCACTTCCTTCGATACCCAGCCGGCATCGATGATGGTGTCGAGGTTTTCCTGGGTGATCGCCACCGGGGTCAGGAAGATCGACTGCATCTCGACGCCGTTCGG
Organism: Aurantimonas sp. HBX-1; assembly: GCF_021391535.1. Lineage (GTDB taxonomy): Bacteria > Pseudomonadota > Alphaproteobacteria > Rhizobiales > Rhizobiaceae > Aurantimonas. Next base: position 3,574,700 of record NZ_CP090066.1, on the reverse strand, counting down.
GCCGCCGTTGAAGGTCTCGACGCCTTCGATCGCGTTCATCTCGGTGCCGTCGGCGAGATCGAGGGCGATCTCCGCCGCACGCTTGCCGAGCTCGCGCGAGTCCTTCCAGACCGACACGGTCTGCGTGCCGCGGGCGATGCGGTTGAGCGCGGCGAAGTCGGCGTCCTGTCCGGAGACCGGCACCGAACCGGCGAGACCCTGCGCTTCCAGCGCGGCGATGGCGCCGCCGGCGGTGCCGTCGTTCGAGGCGACGACGGCGTCGACCTCGTTGTTGTTGGCAGTCAGGATCTGTTCCATGTTCTGCTGGGCGTTGGCGGGGAGCCAGCCGTCCGTGTAGGCCTCGCCGACATTCTTGATCTTGCCGGAATCGATGGCGTCCTTGAGCACTTCCATCTGGCCGGAGAACAGGAAGTCGGCGTTCGGATCGGCCGACGAGCCCTTGATGAAGGCGTAGTTGCCTTCCGGCTGCACCTTCATCACTTCACGCGCCTGGATGCGCCCGACTTCCTTGTTGTCGAAGGTGATGTAGAAGGCGTTCGGGTTCTCGATCAGCCGGTCGTAGCCGACCACCGGGATGCCGTTGTTCGCCGCCGCTTCGACGGCCGGTCCGATGGCGTCGGAGTCCTGCGCCAGGATGATCAGCGCGTCGGCGCCCTGGCTGATCAGCGACTCGACGTCGGTGAGCTGCTTGGCGGCCGAGGACTGCGCATCGGCGGAGATGTAGGTGGCACCGGCGGCCTCGAGCGCCTTCTTGATGGCGGCCTCGTCGGTCTTCCAGCGCTCTTCCTGGAAGTTCGACCAGGACACGCCGACCGTCTTGCCCTCCTGGGCAGACGCGGATCCGACGACAGCCATCGAGAACACCGCGCCGACAAGCGCGAGCTTCAGATTCTTCATGGATTTTCCTCCCGGCGCCCCAGCGCCCGATCGTTCGAAGACGGCCCGTTCTCCCGGCCGATCGAGACTTTTTCCAAGCCTCGGAAAAAATGGTGACAGCAAATCTCATCCGTGTCAACGTGGCGGGCACAGGCCATGGGAACCCGCCGGGAGAGCGGGCCTCTGGTGGGAGGAAACGCCGCAAATGCTGGCCAAGACCGATGCCGACGACGTGCGCGCACACAACCGCCATGCCGTCATCGACCACCTGAGGCGCACCCCCATCTCGACCCGGAAGGCGGTCAGCGAGGCCACCGGGCTTTCGGTGTCGGCGGCCTCGGCGATCGCCACGGCGCTGCTGCGTGCCGGCATCCTGGCAGAGGTCGACGACGACGGGCGGACGGTGCGGCGCGGCCGCCCGGGCAAGGCGCTGGCGCTGGCCGCCTCGGCGGCGACGGTGGCGATCGGCAAGCTCGCCGTCGGCGAGGTCTCGGTGCGTTTTGCCGACTACGCCGGCAATGTCCGCGGCGAGGCACGGCGCGACTGCGACCTCTCGGGCCTCGGCCGCGACGAGATCGTGGGATCGCTCCTGGCGCTGCTCGACGAAGCCGGCGGCAAAGGGCCCCGGCCCGACTTCGGCAAGCTGATCGTCGCCGTTCAGGGCAAGACCGACAGCGGCCTCTCCCGCATCCTCTGGTCGCCGGCGCTGAGGGCCCGCGACCTCGACATCGCGACGCCGCTGGCCGCCGCGACCGGCGCTGCGGTCGAGGTCTTCAACGACTGTTCGCTGATGCCCGAGGCGTTCCGCTGGACACCGGAGTTCAGCGGCCGCGACTTCGCCACCCTGTTCATCGGCTTCGGCGTCGGCATGGGGCTGCGGCTTGGCGGCTCGACCTTCCAGGGCCAGCGCTCCTCGGCGGTCGAGTTCGGGCACATCAACCACATTCCCGGCGGGGCGCTCTGCCGCTGCGGCAATCACGGCTGCGTCGAGGCCTATGCCGGCGACTACGCCATCTGGCGCCGGGCGCAGGGCAAGGTCGATGCCGTGCCGACCCGCCGCATCAGCGATGCCGACATGCACCGCCTCGCGGCGCTGGCGCGGGGCGGGGAGAGCGAGGCCGCCGCGGCCTTCGAGGAAGCCGGCCTTGCCATCGGCTACGGGCTCGGCCGCGTCTTCACGCTGATCGACCCGCTGCCCATCGTGTTCACCGGCTCCGGCGCCCACGCCATGGATCTGCTGGAGCCGGCGATCCGCCGCGGCATCCGCGAGAGCGCCATCGACGGGTCGGGCGCCGACACCGCCTTTTCGATCGCCGAGGACGTCGACCAGCTGATCTTCTCGGCCGCGACGGCGCACGCGCTCGCCGCGCTCGACGACCGCTTTGCCCGCTTTGCCGGAACCGAGATCGCGGAGGCTGCCTGATGTTCCGCCATGTTACCTTCATCGCCGTCGCCGCGTCGCTGGCGCTGCCAGCAGCGGCGCAGGAACCCGCCTGGAGCGAGAAGACCATCCGCGAGCGCCTCGACCCGGCGACGATCGCCGGGCCGATCGCCGGTGACGCCCTCGAGGCGCTGGCGCTCAAGGGCAAGGATCTGTTCGAGGCCCGCTTCACCGTGCTGGACGGGGCCGGGCGGCCGAACGCCACGCAGGCGATCGTGCCGACGGCGACGCGTCGGCCGGCCGAACACGCCTTCCAGCGCCTCGCCGGCCCCGACGCCAACGCCTGCTCCTCCTGCCATAACGAGCCGGTGACCGGCGGCGCCGGCGGCTTCGTCGCCAATGCCTTCGTCTCGGAGGGCTTCGAGAGCGCCGAGTTCGACACGCTCGACCCGCAATTCTCCAACGAGCGCGGCACCAACCATCTGTTCGGCGCCGGGCTGGTCGAGCTGCTGGCGCGGGAGATGACCGTCGAGCTCCGCGCTGGCCGGGCGGATGCGCTGCGGCGCGCCCGTGCGACGGGCGAACCGGTGCGTGTTGCGCTTGTCGCCAAGGGCGTCGGCTTCGGCCGCATCACCGCGCAGCCGGACGGCTCGGTCGATCTCGCCGAACTCGACGGGGTCGATGCGGATCTGGTCATCCGCCCGTTCACGCAGAAGGGCGTGATGACCTCGCTGCGGCAGTTCACCGTCAACGCGCTGAACCAGCATCACGGCATCCAGCCGGACGAGCGCTGGGGCACGCGCTGGACCGGCACCGCGGATTTCGACCGCGATGGATATCCGGACGAGATCGGCGCCGGCGAGGTCTCGGCGATGGTGGCGTTCCAGGCGACGCTGCCGCCGCCGCTCCAGGCCGCGCCCGACGATCCGGCCTGGCGCCAGGCGGCCGAGCGCGGCCGCGCCGTCTTCGCCGATCTCGGCTGCGAGACCTGCCACCGTCCGGCGCTGCCGCTGAAGAGCCTCGCCTTCCAGGATCCGGGCCCGGTCGATCTCGCCGGCACGCTGCGCGAGGGCGACGTCGAGAAGCCGGCTGTCTACGACCTCGCGACGCTCGAATGGGCGGCGCGCCTGCCGCGCAATGCCGACGGCGACGTGCTGGTGCCGCTGTTCGGCGACCTGAAGCGCCATCGCATCGCCGACACGCGCACCGCCGCGCTCGGCAACGAGACGCTGGGCCAGCGCTTCGTCGAGCGCGACGTGTTCATGACCGCCGAGCTCTGGGGCCTCGCGGACACTGCGCCCTACGGTCACCGCGGCGACGTCACCACGCTCGACGAGGTGATCCGCGCCCATGGCGGCGCCGCGGAGACGAGTGCTTTCGGCTATCGCGACCTGCCGGAAGCCGACCGCTCGGCACTGATCGCCTGGCTGAAGACGCTGTCGGTGGGGGAGTGACGGGGATGGTTTCGGCGAAACGCGGCTCAGATTTGCGCTGTAGCACCCCCCTCTGTCCTGCCGGACATCTCCCCCACAAGGGGGGAGATCGGCAGCTTCGTCGCCTCGCTCTCTTCTGCAGACGCCCCGGCGCTCCCGGTGCCGTAGAAAGCGAAGCGGCTTTGAGGGCCCGCCAAAATCCTGTTGCGGAGAGTGCCAAGGATCCGCGAACGAGAAAGAAGCGCGGCCTTGGCGGCAGGTCGATCTCCCCCCTTGTGGGGGAGATGCCCGGCAGGGCAGAGGGGGGTGGGTCGAACCCGCCTTTCGGACCGATTGGATTCTCCCTGTGGCGCCTCCCGCGTCTGGCCTTTGCAACGCTCTTCGCATTGACTGCCGCCCTTGTCCCGGCGGCCGCCGAAACCGCTCCCGGCTTCGCTGCCGACACGCCGCTGTTTCACGAGGAGGCGAAGGCCGCCGGCATCGAGCATGTCTATGGCGGGCCGTGGGAGTTCTTCGTCGGGGGCGGCGGGGCGGCGTTCGACTGCAACGGCGACCGCTTCCCCGACCTGTTCCTGGCCGGCGGCGCGGGCGAGGGCGGCTTCTACGTCAACCGTTCGCAGGAAGCCGGCGCGCTGGCCTTCGAGAAGCTGCCGCAGCCCGTCGACCCGAAGGACCTCGCGAACGTCACCGGCGCCTATCCGCTGGATATCGACCAGGACGGGTTCGAGGACCTCGTGCTGCTGCGGGTCGGCGCGAACGTCCTGCTCAAGGGCGGGCCGGAATGCCGCTTCGAGAAGGCGAACTTCGCCTGGGGCTTCGACGGCGGCCGCGCCTGGACGACGGCCTTCTCGGCGATCTTCGAGCCGGGCGCGTCCTTCCCGACGCTCGCCTTCGGCAATTACGTCGACCGCGCCGCGCCGGGCTCGCCCTGGGGCACCTGCGCCGACAACGCGCTGATCCGACCGCGTTCCGGCCCCGACGGCGGTCCCGACTATTCCGAGCCGCTGGCGCTGTCGCCCGGCTACTGCGCGCTTTCGATGCTGTTCACCGACTGGAACCGCTCGGGCGAGCCGGCGCTGCGGATCACCAACGACCGGCAATATTATCGCGGCGGCGCCGAGCAGCTCTGGCGGCTCGAGCCGGAGCGCGCGCCGCGCCCCTATCGCAAGGCCGATGGCTGGCAGCATCTGTCGATCTGGGGCATGGGCATCGCCGAAGGCGACGTCGACGGCGACGGCACGCCGGAATACGCGCTGAGCTCGATGGGCGACACCAAGCTTCAATTCCTCGACCGGGAGTTCGAGGACGCGCCGACCTATCGCGACGAGGCGTTCGATCGCGGCGCCACGGCGCACCGGCCCTATGTCGAGGACCAGGGCAAGCCGTCGACAGGCTGGCACGCCGAGTTCGCCGATTTCAACAACGACACCGCGCTCGACCTGTTCATCGCCAAGGGCAACGTCGAGGCGATGCCGGACTTCGCCGCCTACGATCCGGACAATCTGCTGATGGGCGGCTTCGACGGGCACTTCACCGAGCGCGGCGGCGAAGCGGGCCTTGCCCTCCCCACCAAGGGACGCGGCGCGCTGGTCGCCGACTTCAATCTCGACGGCGCGCTCGACCTGCTGGTCGTCAATCGCGGCCAACCCGCCAGCCTGTTCCGCAACCGCGGCGCTGCAGCCAGTTTCGGCACCCGGCCGCTCGGCAACTTCGTCGAGGTGTCGCTGGCCCAGAAGGGCGCGAACCGGACCGCCCTCGGCGCCAAGCTGGCGGTGAAGATCGGCACGAGGACGCTCTACCGCACGATCCAGGTCGGCGGCGGCCATGCTTCGGGCCATTCCGGCTTCGTGCATCTCGGCCTCGGCACCGCCGAGCGTGCCGAAATCCGGGTGCAGTGGCCGGATGGCGCGTGGAGCCATCCCTACCGCGTCTTCGCCGACAGCTTCGTGCTGATCGAGCGCGACGCGCCGGCGGCGCGCTACTGGTACCCGGATGCCGACCGGCCGGCCTTCGGCAGCGATCGGGCGGCCGCGCGCTGATCACCTTCCGGCCGCCGGGCGGGTCAATCTGCCGCGGCGGCGGGCGCAACCCGGGGCGGGTTCGGCCTCTTACGGAAAAGTGAGTGCCGCGGCCGCGCAGATTGCCGTAGTCGGCCTCACCGCGGAGCGATGGCTTTCTAGCTAGAGGTCCCGGGCGCTGGTCGAAGCCGGGCGGTACCGCAAGGGTGCCGTCCGCGAATGCCATCATCGAAAAGGAAGCATCCGTGTTGCGAGTGCCGTCGGCAGACGACGAACTGTCATTTCCCGAGTCGCAAGAGCGCCATCGCGCCGAGCGCCCGCCGGAGCTCCGCCCGGCCGGGTTGCCGGTCGGCCGGCGCCGGCTGATCGTGCTCGCGCTCAATCTCGCGACGCTGGTGGCGCTTGCCGCCGGTGTCGTCACGCTGCTCCGGGCCGACGGCGCCATCGACGCGGCCGAATGGATCATGCTGACCGGGTTCCTGCTGGCAACGCCGTGGACCGTGCTCGGCTTCTGGAATGCCGTCATCGGCCTCGTCCTGATGCACGGGCCGGCCGATCCGGCGCGCAGCGTCTACCCATACTACTCGGCAGGCCCCGCCGGTCGGGTCCGGCGCCTGAACAGCCGGACAGCGCTGACGGTCTTCCTGCGCAACGAGGATCCGCGTCCGATCTTCGAGCGGATCGAGGCGATGCGCATCAGCCTCGAGCGCACCGGCCTGCGCGAGCATTTCCGCTTCTTCGTCCTCAGCGACACCAGCGATCCGCAGGTGGCGCGGGCGGAGGAGGCCGAGTTCCGGCGCTTCGCTACCGTCTTCGCCGACAGCGACCCGGCCCGCCCGGTTTACCGCCGACGTGCCGACAATGTCGGCTACAAGGCCGGCAATGTCCGCGACTTCCTCGAAGCGCACGGCGACGATTTCGACTTCTATCTGCCGCTCGACTCCGACAGCGTGATGTCCGGCGACGTCATGGCCCGGCTGGTCGCGACGATGGAGGCGAACCCGCGCTTCGGCATCCTGCAGAGCCTCGTCGTCGGCACGCCGGCGACCAGCGGCTTCGCCCGCATCTTCCAGTTCGGCATGCGCCACGGCATGCGCTCCTTCACCATGGGCGCCAGCTGGTGGACCGCCGATTGCGGCTCCTACTGGGGCCACAACGCCGTCATCCGCACCCGTGCCTTCCGCGACCATTGCGAGCTGCCGATCCTGCCGGGCCGCGCCCCGCTCGGCGGCCACGTGCTCAGCCACGACCAGCTGGAAGCGGTGCTGATGCGCCGCGCCGGCTACGAGGTGCGGATCGTGCCGGTCGAGACGCAGAGCTACGAGACCAGCCCGCCGACCCTGCCGGAATTCGCCAAGCGCGACCTGCGCTGGTGCCAGGGCAACATGCAGTACTGGCGCTTCCTGCGCGCCTCGGGGCTGTTGGCCATCAGCCGATTCCAGATCCTGCAGGCGATCCTGATGTATCTGGCGCCGCCGGCCTGGATCGCGATGACGATCGCCGCAACGGTCAAGGGCGTCACCGGGACGTTCGATCCGGCCTATCTGCAGCTCGGCCTTGGCCTGTTTCTCACCGTCTTCACGCTGTCGATCGCGCCGAAGCTCGCCGGCATGGCCGACGTGCTGATGACCCGCGGCGCCGTCCGCGCCTACGGGGGACCGGTGCGGTTCATCGCCTCGGCGCTGATCGAGATTCCGGTCTCGATGCTGATGGCGCCGATCGTCGCGGTCTATGTCTCCCTGTTCCTCGCGGGCCTGCCGTTCGGGCGCTCGGTGACGTGGAGCGGCCAGAACCGCGACAAGCTTGGTGTCGGCTGGGTGTCGGCGTTCAAGGCGATGTGGCCGCAGACGCTGCTCGGCTTCGCCATGGCGGTGGTGCTCTACAGGGCCGATCCGGTGGCGCTGCTCTGGGGCGCGCCGTTCGTCGCGGGCCTTTGCCTCGCCGTGCCGTTCACCGTCATCACCGCGTCGGCCCGCTTCGGCAAGCTGGTGGCGCGGGCGGGTCTGTTCGCGACGCCGGAGGAGTCCATCCTGCCGCGGGTGCTGCGCGGTCTCGTGCCGTTCGAGGCGCGGCCCTGGCGCGGCGCGCCAGCCCGTCCATCGCCACTGCTTCCGATCGCCGTACCGCTGGCGGCGGAAGTCGAATCCGGGCGTCGCTGATGCCGTTCGGTACCGAGCTCCGCGGCTGGATCGGTGTCCTGAGGAGCCTGCGCGTCTACCATGGCGATCGCAGCCATCGCGATGGGCTCGAGCGGCTCTACCGGCCGTTGCTCGGTCCGGGCGACCTCGCCTTCGATATCGGCGCGCATGTCGGGGACCGGATCCGCGTGCTCCGCCACCTCGGGGCGCGCGTCGTCGCGGTCGAGCCCCAGCCGCGCCTGGCGCGCCTCCTCAGGGCGCTGTTCGCCCGCGACGGGTCGGTGACGATCATCGAGGCCGCGATCGATGCGTCGCCCGGTCTCATCGAACTGCGCATCAACGGCGCCAACCCGACGGTGTCGACGGCGTCGAGCCGGATGGTCGCGGCGGCGGCCGGCGACGAGCGCTGGCGCAGCCAGGTCTGGGACGAGATCGTCAAGGTCGAGGCCACCACCATCGACCGCCTGATCGTCGCCCATGGCGAGCCGACCTTCATCAAGATCGACGTCGAGGGACTGGAGGACCGGGTGCTTTCCGGCCTGAGCCGGCCGGTGAAGGTGTTGTCCTTCGAGTTCACCACGCTGCAGCGCGACGTGGCGCTGCGCAGCCTCGCCCGGGCCGCGGAACTCGGCTACCGGCGCTTCGATCTCTCGCTCGGCGAAACCCACACGATGGTGTTCGGCGAGCCCTGCTCGCTCGCCGCGATGCGCGAGAAGCTGCTCGGTCTCCCGGACGCGGCGAACTCCGGCGACGTCTACTGCTTCCGCGGCGACGCGCCCTGAGCCGGGCGGGGACGGCTCAGCGCTCGAACAGCTGGTCGAGCATGTGGCCGCCGCGTCGCGCCTTGGTCCGCAGGTAGCCGGTGTTCTGAGGCGTCAGCGGGCCGAGCACCGGCGTGCGGGAGACGACGTCGATGCCGCAGGCCCGCAGATAGGCGACCTTCAGCGGATTGTTGGTCAAAAGGTCCACGCGGCTGATGTCGAGGCCGGACAGCATCGCCGCGGCGGCCTCGTAGCGCCGCTCGTCGGCGCCGAAGCCGAGCTGGGCGTCGGCGTCGATCGTATCCAGCCCGGCGCCCTGCAACCCGTAGGCCCGCATCTTCGCGGCGATGCCGGTGCCGCGGCCTTCCTGGTCGAGATAGATCAGCACGCCGCCACCGCGTTCCTCGAGCGTCTTCAGGCCGCCGCGCAGCTGGTCGCCGCAATCGCATTTCAGCGAGCCGAAGAGATCGCCGGTGATGCAGGAGGAGTGGACGCGCACCGGCACCGGCCGGCTGCGGTCGGGATCGCCGACGACGATCGCCACCTGGTCCCGCTGAGCGAGGCCGCCGCGGAAGATCACGAACTCGGCGGCCCCTATGCCCTTCAGCGGCACCTCGGTGCGCGCCACCACCTCGAAGCGGCCGAGCGCGGCGAGATTGGCGGCGTCGAGATCGCCGGGCTCGAGCGAGACGGCGTCGGCGAAGGCCGGGTTGTCCGCCGAGACCCGGCCGCAGACGACCGCCGGCAGCAGCAGCGCCAGCCGCGCGGCGGCAGCCGCCTCCGCCTCCAGGGCGCCGCCGGCCCGCCAGTCGCGCAGCCGGAAGGCGCCGCGCAGATAGCCGAGATGGCAGGCCTCGGCGAAACCGACGCCGCCGAGCGGCACCAGCGCGCCGGTGGGCGCGGCAAGGCCCAGCACCGCCGCGCGGGTCGCCGTGAGGAACAGCTCGTGGCGGCCGCCCAGCGCGGCGCCGAAGGCCGCGAAGGCGGTCTGGTCGGCGGCGTCGAGCGCCAGCGCGGCCAGCGTCGCGCCATCCTCGCCGCGGATCAGCACCGGCCGGCCATAGCGCAGTTCCGCCGCCGCCCGCTCGCAGCGGATCGCCGCCGTCGACCCGGCGGCCGGCAGCAGCGTCGGCTGCGCGGCGGTCGTCGCGTTGATCATCATGTTGCCCATGGCCCGTCCTCGCCCTTACTCACGCACGCATGTCGGGTCTGCCGGCGCAGGCGCCAGCGGTCCGTGGGAGAAACATCGTCTTCGATCCGAAAACGGCGAGAGGCGAAGCGCCGCGTTGACGCAGATGTGCAAAGCCACAGTTTCACCCTCGTGATCCCGCGGTCGACCGCGCCCTCCCATCGGATTAGCCGTTGCAATACAATCTCCTACCGTTCCCGACGTCGACGCGCGCTGCCCGTTCGGCGAGCATTTGCGGCCGGTCCCTAGCCGCGTCGCGGCACATCCGCGCGCCCTCCGTGGCCCGATGACGACACTTTGTCGCGCTTTCTGGCTGGAAGCCGAAGGCCAGGCGGCGCTGCGCGAGGCACGCCTGCCGGCCGTCGCGGCGGGCGAGGTCGCCGTCGAAAGCCGCTTCGGCGCGATCAGCCGCGGTACCGAGGCGCTGGTGGCGGCCGGCAAGGTGCCGCAGAGCGAATACCAGCGCATGCGCGCGCCCTTTCAGGAGGGGGATTTCCCCTTCCCGGTGAAATACGGCTACGCGGTCGTCGGCGACATCGTCGAAGGACCGCCCGAGCGGATCGGCGAGACGGTCTTCTGCCTCTACCCGCACCAGGACCGCTTCGTCCTGCCGGCCGACGCGGCCGTCCCGGTTCCCCAGTCGGTGCCGGCCGAGCGCGCGGTGCTGGCCGCCAACATGGAAACCGCCCTCAACATCGTCTGGGACGCCAGGATCGGGCCCGGCGACCGGGTGGCGGTGGTCGGCGGCGGCCTCGTCGGCATGCTGGTCGGCAGCCTCGCCGCCCGGATCCCGGGCTGCGACGTCACCGTCGTCGACAGCAATGCCGGCCGCGCCGACATCGCCGTTGCGCTCGGCTGCTACTTTGCCGTGCCCGAGGATGCGCCCACCGAATGCGACGTGGTCATCCACGCCTCGGCCAGCGAGGCCGGCCTTGCCACGGCGCTCGGATGCGCCGGCTTCGAGGCGCGGGTCGTCGAGGCGAGCTGGTACGGCGACCGGACCGTCGCGGTACCGCTCGGCGGCGCCTTCCACAGCCAACGCCTGTCGATCGTCGCCTCGCAGGTCGGCCAGCTGCCGCCGGAGCGGCGCGGACGCTGGGACTATCGCCGGCGCCTGACCGCCGCACTTGATTTGTTGGCCGATCCCCGCCTCGACATCCTGATTTCCGGCGAGACGCGCTTCACCGACCTCGCCGCCGCCTATGCCGGGATCCTTTCCGACCCGGCAACGCTCTGCCATCGCATCCGCTATGACTGACCCGAAAGGACTGCCCATGTTCGCCGTCGAAGTTCGCGACCACATGATGATCGCCCACAGCCTGCCGCGCGAGGTGTTCGGCCCGGCGCAGGGCATGCACGGCGCGACCTTCGTGGTCGACGCCGCCTTCTTCACCGAGGACATCGACGACGACGGGCTCGCGATCGACATCGGGCTTGCCACCCAGATCCTGTCCGAGACGCTGAAGCCGCTGAACTACCAGAACCTCGACGCGCTGGAGATCTTCGCCGGCAAGGTGACGACGACGGAATTCCTCGCCCGGCACATCTTCAGGGAGATCGCCAAGCGGATCGAAGCCGGCGCCCTCGGCACCGGCGGGCAGAAGGTCGTCCGCCTGAAGATCCAGCTGCACGAATCCCATGTCGCCCGGGCGTGGTACGAGGCCGATCTTTGACGCGACGGCTGGTTTTCGCCATCCCAGGGGACATCGAGACCCGCAGCGGCGGCTATGGCTACGACCGGCGGATGATGGCGGAACTCGCCGGTCTCGGCCGGGACGTGACGCATCTGGCGCTGCCCGGCAGCTTCCCGGCCCCGAGTCCGGCCGATCTCGAAGCGACGGCGGCCGCCTTCGCCGCGATTCCGGACGGCACGCTGGTGCTGGTCGACGGGCTTGCCTTCGGGGCGATGCCGAACATCGTCACCGCCCAGGCGGGCCGGCTCCGGCTGGTGGCGCTGGTGCACCATCCGCTGGCGCTGGAGGCGGGGCTCTCGACGGCGGAGCGGGAAAGGCTCGATCGCTCGGAACGGGCCGCGCTCGGCGTCGCCGAGCAGGTGGTGGTCACCAGCCCGGCGACGGCGCGGGAACTGGTCGCCAACTGGGGCGTCGAACCCGGCCGCCTCACCGTCGCGCTGCCCGGTACCGACCCGGCGCCGCATGCCACGGGCAGCGGCGGTGCGCCGGTGATCCTCGCCGTCGGCACGGCGATCCCCCGCAAGGACCATGCGACGCTGGTCGCGGCGCTCGCCCGCCTTGCCGACCATGACTGGCGCTGCCGCATCGTCGGCGGCCTGGACGCCGACCCGGCGACGACGGCGGCGTTGCGCGACCAGATCGCCGCCAGCGGCCTATCGGACCGGATCGAACTCGCCGGCGCCCTGCCGGACGTCGCCCCGGAATATCGTCGCGCCGACATCTTCGCCCTCGCCAGCCGCTACGAGGGCTACGGCATGGTGTTCGCCGAGGCGATGGCGAACGGCCTGCCGATCGTCGCCTGCCGGGCTGGCGCGGTCGGCGACGTCGTGCCGGAATCCGCCGGCATCCTCGTCGCTCCGGGGGACGTCGCCGCGTTCGCCGATGGTCTCGGCCGGCTGCTGGCCGACCCGGCGCTGCGGGCGAAGATGGCGGCGGCGTCGCATGCGGCGGGGCAGAAGCTGCCGACGTGGCAGCAATCGGCGGCGGTGCTCTCCGCAGCCCTGGAAGGAGTGGCGCGATGAGCGGCTTCGAGGCACGCTGGCTCGACCTGCGGGAGCCGGCCGACATCGCCGCAAGGGACAGGGGGCTGCTGGAAGCGGCGGCCGCCTATCTCTCCGCCAGGCCGAACGCGCTCGCCGTCGACCTTGGTTGCGGTACTGGTTCGACGCTGCGGACGCTCGGGCCGCTGGTGCCGGGCCTGCGCTGGCGGCTAGTCGACAACGACCCGGCCCTCTTGGCCGAGGCCGAGCGGCGGCGGCCCGCCGGCAGCACCGTAGAGGCCGTCCTCGCCGATCTCGGCGAGCTCGATGCGCTCGAACTCAAGCCGGCCCGGCTCGCCACGGCATCGGCGCTGTTCGACCTCGCTTCGCGGGACTTCGTCGCCGGTCTTGCAAAGCGGCTCGCGCGAGAACGCATCGGCCTCTATGCCGCGCTCAGCTACGACGGGACGATCGCCTTCGATCTGCCGCATCCGCAGGACGCAGCCGTCATTGCGCTGTTCAACGCGCACCAGCGCGGCGACAAGGGCCTCGGCGCGGCGCTCGGGCCGGACGCGGGCGCCGTGCTCGCCGAAGAGCTTGCCGCGCAGGGACTCGATGTCCGCACCGCGCCGAGCCCCTGGCGGCTCGACGCCAGCATGACGGGGCTGCAGACGAAGTTCGTCGAGGGCATGGCGACGGCGGTGGGCGAGACCGGAGAAATGCCCGAGGCGGAGATCGCCGCATGGCTCGACGCGCGCCTCGCTGTGGTCGGTTCCAGCTTCTGCCGGGTCGGCCATCTCGACGTGCTGGCCCTGCCGAAATAGCCGGCCGGCTAGAGCATGCGCTGCAGGGTCGGGTCGCGGCGCAGGACGTGATGGTGCAGCACGCCGCCGATATGCAGCGCGAACAGGACGAGGATGCTCCAGCCGAGGAAGATGTGGACGGTCTTCAGCGTCTCCGCCGCGTCCGATTTGCCGATCGGGCTCCAGACGGTGACGAGGCCGAACCAGTCGAGTGGGAAGCCGAAGGCGTTGGTGGTCAGGAAGCCGATGATGGGCTGGGCGATCAGCGCAACATAAAGCAGCGCATGCACCGTCGCGGCGGCGCGTTCCTCCCAGACCGGCAAAGGCGGGCCGGGCGGCGGCGGCCGTAGCAGCCGCACGGCGAGCCGCGCCAGCATCAGCCAGAGGATCAGGAAGCCGAGCGATTCGTGCAGCATGTAGAAGCTGAGCTTGGTGTCCTCGTTGATGAACTTGATCACCATGCCGAGCGGCCAGACCGCGAGGACGAGGACGGCGACCAGCCAGTGCAGCAGGCGGGAGAGGACCGGATAGCGCCGGTCCTCTGGCAGATAGGCGTCGATCGGCGTCATCGGCGGGCTCCAGGCGGCAGGGCTCGGGGAGCTTACCCGCAGATGGCGGCAGCGCGAAGCCTCGCGATAATGTGCCCGGTCAGGCCCCCAGCGCGGCGTCGATCTCGGCACCGGTTGGCATGGCGGACTGGGCGCCGAGCTTCCGGCAGGCGAGGGAACCGGCGACAACCGCCCGGCGGGCCGCATCGGAGAGGGCGAGTCCGGCCGCGAGCCCGGCCGCCAGCACGCCCACGAACGTGTCGCCGGCGCCTGTCGTGTCGACCACCGTCACCTTGTGGGCCGCGATCCGGCTGGGTGGCCCCGCGGCGTCCGCGACCACCGCGCCCTCGGCGCCCAGCGTGGCGATCACTACGATGCCGTAGCGCTCCGCCAGCCTGCGGGCCTGTTCGGCGGCGTCGCCTGTCGCAAGATCCGCCAGACCCGCGGCGGCGGCCAGCTCCGTCTCGTTCACCACCAGGCAGTCGGTCAGCGACAGAAGTTGCGTGAGCGTCGGCGCGTCGAGCCCGCGCGGCACCGGCGCCAGGTTGACGATCACCGGCGCGCCGCGCGCCCGCGCCTTCGTCGCGGCGGCGAGGCTCTCGGCGAGCGGCGTCTCCATCTGCAGCACGAGGACGCTCCCCGCACCAAGCCGGTCGTCGTCCAGCCCCGCCGCGGCGAGACGGCCGTTGGCGCCGCTGGCGACGGTGATGGCGTTCTCGCCGGCAGCGTCGATGCTGATGAAGGCGCAGCCGGTGCGGTCCGCCACCGTCTGGATGGCCGACATGTCGATGCCTTCCGACGCGAGATTGGCGGTGACGGCCCGGCCCAGCTCGTCCCCGCCGACGGCACCCACCATGGCGACCCGGCCTTCCCCGCCCAGCGCCCGCGCGGCGGCGACCGCCTGGTTTGCCCCCTTGCCGCCGAACAGCTGGTCGTAGCCCGGCGCCAGCACCGTCTCGCCCGGCCGCGGGATGGTCTCGACCCGGCAGACGAGGTCGACATTCAGCGAGCCGAACACCACGACCGTGGCCGCCGCCGGCGCTTGGACGCTCATCGCGGGGTCATTCCGGGTGTCGGTGGATCGGGTCGATCCAAAGGACGGTTTCGGGCGCCTCGACCGGGTCGATGTCGGGAATGTTGACCACCACCGCCTCGTTGTCGGAACGCACCAGCACGCATTCGAGCGGCTCGCCGGGATCGGCGTTGATCTCCTGGTGCGGCACGTAGGGCGGCACGAAGATGAAGTCGCCGGGCCCTGCCTCGGCAACGAATTCCAGGCGGTCGCCCCAGCGCATCCGGGCCTTGCCGCGCAGCACGAAGATGACGCTTTCCAGCGCGCCGTGGTGATGCACGCCGGTCTTGGCGTCCGGCTCGATCGTCACGGTGCCGGCCCAGATCTTCTGGGCGCCGACGCGGGCGTGATTGATCGCCGCCTGACGAAACATGCCGGGGGTCTGGGCGGTGTTGGGATCGAGCTGGTCGCCCTTGATGACGCGCACGCCGTCATGCTTCCAGCGCGGCTCGTGGGAATGGGTTTCGGTCATCGGGCGGGTCCGCTGTTCCATTGCGGCGGGCAGGCTAGCGCGCCGCCGCCGCGAACGAAAGCCTCGGCGGCGGTTCGCCTCAGGCCGCGGCGGCGCAGGCGGCGCAGCGGCCGCGCAGTTCGATCGTGGTCTTGGCGACGGCGAAGTCGACGTCGCGCGCCAGCGTCTCCAGCCGGTGGATCGTCGCGTCGTCGGAGAGTTCGAGAACCTTGCCGCAATGCTCGCAGATGGCGAACACCGCCGCGTCGTGGTCGCCGTGGCCGTGATGGCAGGCGACGAAGGCGTTGAGGCTCTCCAGTCGGTGGACGAGGCCGATCACCACCAGCTTGTCGAGCGCCCGGTAGACCTGCAGCGGTGCCCGCAGCCCCTCCTCGCGCAGATTGTCGAGGATCGTATAGGCGCTGAGCGGGCCGGGGGCGCGCGTCAGCGCCGTGTACACCAGCGACTGGTTGCGCGTCAGCGGGGGATGGGCGTGCGCCGGCGTCATGGCTGCACGCCTTCCGCAGTCCTGCCGCGCAGCGCCACGGCCCAGCCGGCCAGCGGCGACAGGCTGACCAGGAACAGCAGCAGCGCGGCGACGACGATGGACGGTCCCGACGGCGTGTCCCATTGCAGCGAGCCGAACAGGCCGCCGATGGCGGCGAGGACGCCGATCAACGCCGCGAGTGCCGCCATGCCCTCCGGGCTCACCGAGAACCGCCGCGCCGCCGCGGCCGGAATGATCAGCAGCGCGGTGATCAGCAGGACGCCGACGATCTTCATGGCGATGGCGATGACCACCGCCATCAGCAACATGAAGATCAAATTGGCGCGCTCGGGCCGCATGCCCTCCGCCGCGGCGAGATCGGCATTGACCGTGGCGGCGAAGAGCGGCCGCCAGATCGCCGCCAGCACGGCGAGGACGAGGGCGCCGCCGCCGTAGATCAGCGCGATGTCGGTGCGCGAGACGGCGAGGATGTCGCCGAACAGCAGGCCCATCAGGTCGACCCGCACCCACGGCATGAAGGCGATCACCACCAGCCCGATGGCGAGCGCCGAATGCGACAAGAGGCCGAGCAGCGAATCGGAGGAGAGCGAGGCGCGGCGCTGCAGCCACAGGAGCGCCAGCGACACGAAGGCGGCCACGACGAAGACCGCCAGCGTGACGTTGACCTCGAGCAGCAAGGCCAGCGCGACGCCGAGCAGCGCGGCGTGCGACAGCGTGTCGCCGAAATAGGCGAGCCGCCGCCAGACGATGAAGCAGCCGAGCGGGCCGGCGACGAGGGCGACGCCGATCGCCGCCACGAAGGCGCGGGCGAGGAAGCCGTCAAGCATGGGTCTTCTCCGGATGCGAGGCCGCGGGGGTCGTTTCCACGGCATGGTCGTGCCCCGCATGGGAGTGTCCCGCGTGATCGTGCGGGCCTTCGCAATGGTCGGTGACGGTGCCGTCGGCCTGGCGCACCCGCCCGTCCGGCAGATGCGTGTGGTCGTGGTGGTGGCGGTAGAATGCCAGCGCGTCGGCCGTGCGGTCGCCGAACAGTCGGCGATACTCGTCGCTCGCCGCCACGGCGCTCGGTGCGCCCTGGCAGCAGATATGGCCGTTGAGGCAGATCACCCGGTCGGTCGCCGCCATCACCACGTGCAGATCGTGCGAGATCAAGAGGATGCCGCAGCCGAGCCGGTCGCGGATGGACACGATCAGCTCGTAGAGCGCGATCTCGCCGGAGAAGTCGACGCCCTGCACCGGCTCGTCGAGGACCAGCAGCTGCGGCTTGCGCGCGATCGCCCGCGCCAGCATGGCGCGCTGGAACTCGCCGCCCGACAATTCGCGAACCTCGGCATGGCGCAGATGCGAGATGCCGGTGCTCGCCAGGGCGGCGGCGATCTCGTCCGGGGTCAGGCGATTGGTCAGCTGCATGAAGCGCTGGACGGTGAGCGGCATCGTCCAGTCGACCGAGACCTTCTGCGGCACGTAGCCGACGCGCAGGTCCGCGGCGCGCCGCGCCGTACCCTCGGCCGGCGCCCAGATGCCGAGCGCCAGCTTCGCCGTGGTCGACTTCCCCGAGCCGTTCGGCCCGATCAGCGTGACGATCTCGCCGGGCCGCACCTCGAGGTCGACGCCGCGCACCAGCCAGCGGCCGGAACGCTGCATGCCGGCACCGGCGAGCGAGACGAGAGGGGACGAGGCGGTCATTGGTTCAACCAAGGCGAATGCGGGAAAGGCACTTGAGCTTCCATATTTCATACGTTATAGCATTACGCAACAATGTAACGTGATAACAAAACATCCTCTGGAGATCCGCATGGTCCGCCTGCTTGCCCTGTCCACCTCGCTGCTCCTCGCCACGGCCGGCATCGCCGCGGCCGCGCCGAATGTGGTCGTCTCCATCAAGCCGCTGCATTCGCTGGTCGCGGCGGTGATGGAAGGCGTCGGCGAGCCGTCGCTGATCGTCGCCGGCGCCGGCTCGCCGCACAGTTACGCGCTGAAGCCGTCGCAGGCCGCGGATCTGGAACAGGCCGACCTGATCTTCTGGATGGGCCACGAACTGGAGACCTTCCTGGAGCGTCCGATCGAGACGATCGGCGCCGGCGCCACGTCCGTGTCGCTGATCGATGCGCCGGGCCTGGAGCTTCTGCCCTTCCGCGAAGGCGGCGCGTTCGAGAAGCACGACCACGCGCACGAGGGGCACGAGGCGGCGGAAGCGGGCGGGGCGCATGAGCACGCCCATGCGGAAGAGGCGGCCGGCGCGGAACATGATCATGCCCACGAGGCCGCCGCAGAGGAGCCGCACGACCACGCACACGAGGCGGGAGAAGCCGGTCATGAGCATGGCGAGTTCGATCCGCATGTCTGGCTCGACCCCCAGAACGCCAAGGCGCTCGCCGGGGCGATCGAGAACGCCCTCGCTGCGGCCGATCCGGACAACGCCGCGCGCTATGCGGCCAACACCGCCGCGCTCGACCAGCGCCTCGACGCGCTGACGGAAAAGGTGCAGGCCGAGCTCGAGCCGGTGAAGGGCCGCGGCTTCATCGTCTTCCACGACGGCTATCATTATTTCGAGCACCGCTTCGGGCTCGAGGCGTCCGGCTCGATCACCATCAATCCCGAAACGCCGCCCGGTGCCGAGCGGGTCGCGGAGATCCAGGCGCGCGTGCGCGAACTCGGCGCCACCTGCGTCTTCGCCGAACCGCAATTCGAGCCGCGCATCATCTCGATGGTGACCGAGGGCACCGACGCCCGCACCGGCCGGCTCGACCCGCTCGGCGCCGATATTGCCGACGGGCCGGAGCTGTACTTCCAGCTGATCGAGACCATGGCGGCATCGATGCGCGACTGCCTTGCCGACCCAAGCTGACGGGCCGGGCGCGCTTCGGTCCTTCATTGCGCGCTTCCGCGGCACGGTCACAGAAGCGTGGGGACGCAAGTCGGCCCATTGAGCCGCAACGCCCCGTCGCGCTAAAGCCGTTGGGCTCCGTCGGCCGGATGACGAGGGCCGCGGTCTCCCCGCGGTGATCCGGCCGATGGCGGAACGGGCGAGGGGAAGCGGCATGGCCGACGATCGGACGATCGAGGAATTCGACTACATCGTCGCGGGGGCCGGATCGGCGGGCTGCGTGCTCGCCAACCGCCTGTCGGCCGATCCGCGCAACCGCGTCCTGCTGCTGGAGGGCGGCGGCAAGGACAACTGGATCTGGTTCCACATCCCGGTCGGCTACCTCTTCGCCATCGGCAATCCGCGCTCCGACTGGATGTTCCGCACGGTGCCGCAGGCGGGACTGAACGGCCGGGCGCTGGCCTATCCGCGCGGCAAGACGCTGGGCGGCTCCTCGGCGATCAACGCCATGATCTACATGCGCGGCCAGGCCGCCGACTACGATCACTGGCGCCAGCTGGGCCTCGCCGGCTGGGGCTGGGACGACGTCCTGCCGGTGTTCAGGGACATCGAGGACCATGTCGACGGGTCGAGCGAGTTCCACGGCGCGGGCGGCGAATGGCGGGTCGAGCACCCGCGCATCCGCTGGGACATTCTCGACCGCGTGCGCGATGCCGCCGAGGCGGCGGGGGTGCCGAAGATCGTCGACTTCAACACCGGCGACAACGAGGGCTCGGCCTATTTCCAGGTGAACCAGAAGGGCGGCCGGCGCTGGAGCGCGGCGCGCGGCTTCCTGAAGCCGGTGCTGCATCGTCCGAACCTCACCGTCGCCACCGGCGTGCTCATCGAGAAGGTGGCGATCGAGGACGGCCGCGCCGTCGCGGTCCACTACCGCAGGGACGGCGAGGCGATCGAGGCGCGGGCGCGGGGCGAGATCGTGCTGTCCGCCGGCGCCGCCGGCTCGCCGCTGATCCTCGAGCGCTCCGGCATCGGCGACGGCGAGCGCCTGCGCGCCCACGGGCTGGAATGCCGTCATCATCTGCCGGGGGTCGGCGAGAATCTGCAGGACCATCTGCAGATCCGGCCGATCTACAAGGTGCACGGCATCAAGACGCTGAATTCCGAATACGCCAATCTCTTCCGTCGGGCGATGATGGGCGTCGACTACGCGCTGCGCCGCCACGGGCCGCTGACCATGGCGCCGAGCCAGGTCGGCGCGTTCGTCAAGTCCGGCCCCCGCTACGCCACGGCCAATCTGGAGTTCCATTTCCAGCCGCTGTCGCTCGACGACTGGGGCGCCGGCCTGCACAAATTCTCGGCCTTCACGGCGAGCGTCTGCAACCTCCGGCCGACCAGCCGCGGCCGCATCCACATGTCCGGCCCGGATTTTGACCACCCGCCGGAGATCGATCCGAACTATCTTTCGACCGATGAGGATCGCGAGGTGGCGGTCGAGAGCCTCGAATGGGCCCGCCGCATCGTCGCCCAGCCGCCGCTCGCGCCCTACCGGCCGGAAGAATACAAGCCCGGCGCCCATGTCGCCTCGAAGGAGGAGATGCTGGTTGCCGCCGGCGACCTCGGCACGACGATCTTCCACCCGGTCGGCACGGCGAAAATGGGGCCGGACAACGACCCGATGGCGGTACTGGACGAGCGGCTGCGGGTGCGCGGCATCGCCGGCCTGCGGGTCGCCGACGCTTCCGTGATGCCGACCATCACCTCCGGCAACACCAATTCGCCGACGATCATGATCGCGGAAAAGGCGGCGCGGATGATGTTGGCGGACGGCAAAGTCCGATGACGCCACGCATGACAGAATGGGACGTTGCATGCTCGATCGCCGCGCCATGATCAAGCTGGTCGGCGCCCTCCCGCTGCTGGCGACGACATCGGCCAGTGCCCAGGGCGCCGCGGCGGGCCCGTATCCGGTGAGCGACCATTTCGATGGCGAACGCTTCCATAATCCGGACAACGCGCCGGCGAAGGGCCTTCGGGACCTGCTGCGCTGGCAGTGGAGCGGCGAGCGTACCGAATGGCCGGAGGGCTATCCCAGCCCCTTTCCGCTCGACCGCCCGCCGTCGCGGGTCGATGCCGGGCTGCGGGTCGTCCTCGTCGGCCATTCCAGCTTCCTCATCCAGGGCGGCGGCCTCAACATCCTGGTGGACCCGGTGTGGTCCGAGCGCGCCAGCCCGCTCGCCTTTGCCGGGCCGCGCCGCAGGAACGTCCCGGGGATCGCCTTCGACGACCTGCCGGCGATCGATGTCGTGCTGGTCAGCCACAACCATTACGACCATCTGGATCGTGCCACCCTGCTGCGCGTCTTCGAGCGCGATGCGCCGCTCTTCGTGACGCCGCTCGGCAACGACCGCGTCATCCGCGGCCGCGAGCGCGGCATGCGGATCGTGACGGCTGACTGGGGCGACGGGGTCGAGCTCGGGCAGGGCGCATCGGTCCGTCTCGAGCCCGCCCGCCACTGGTCGACGCGCGGTCCAGGCAGCCGCAATCGCGCCCTTTGGTGCGCCTTCACGCTGCGGCTGGCCGGCCGGACTGTCTACTATGCCGGCGACACCGGCTTCGGCGACGGGGCGCAGTTCCGCCAGGCGGCGGCCAACGCCGAGGCGATCGACCTGGCGCTGCTGCCGATCGGCGCCTACGCGCCGCGCTGGTTCATGCAGGACCAGCACATCAATCCCGCGGAAGCCGTGCTTGCCTTCGAGATCCTCGGCGCGAAGCACGCGCTCGGCTGTCACTGGGGCACGTTCCAGCTGACCGACGAGGCCGTCGACGCGCCGGCACGGGAGCTGGCGGCGGCGTTGCAGGCCCGCGGTATCGCGCCCGAGCGCTTCGTCGCCGCCCGCCCCGGCCAGGTCTGGACCCATGCGTAGGCCGCGGGTCCCGGCAGCGCCGTCCCTGCCGCGCTCGGGGGCCGCGCCATGACCAGGGTGCTTCTCGTCGGCGCGACCGGGCTGGTGGGAGGCCTCGTCCTCGGCCGGCTCGTCGGCGATCCGCGCTTCACCGCGATCGTCGCGCCGGTGAGGCGTCCGATCGCCCCGGCGGCAAAACTCCTGGCGCCGGTCGTCGACTTCGACGCCCTGCCGCCGGACGCCGACTGGTGGGCGGTCGACGCGGTGATCTGCGCGCTCGGCACGACGATCCGCCAGGCAGGGTCGCAGGAGGCCTTCCGGCACGTCGACCACGATCTGGCGCTGCGTGTAGCAAGCATGGCGCGTGCCCATGGCGCAGCATGCTGCGTCGTCGTCACAGCGCACGGGGCGTCGGCCTCCTCGCGATTCTTCTACAACCGGGTGAAGGGCGAGCTGGAGCACGACCTCGCGGCCCTGGGCTTTCCATCGCTCACCTTCGTCCGTCCGGGCCTCATCGGCGGCGAGCGCCCGGAGCCGCGTCCCGCCGAGAAAGCCGCTTCGCTCGCCCTGCGGACCCTCGGCCCGATCCTGCCGCGATCCCTGCGGATCAATCCTGCCGACCGGATCGCCGACGCCATCGTCGCGGCCGCCGCCGATGCCCGGCCGGGCGTCCACGTGGTGGCGTCGAAGGCGCTCGCGTAACGTTAAGCATCGCCGATCGAGCGAGAGGCGCGCACCGGCGGCCGATCCTGGGCGCCGAGGCCCTCGATCCCGGCCCGCGGAAACCGCCGGTCGCTCGAGACCATCCGCCGTCCTGACCCGTGCTCGCGGACCGGCTGCTGCCGGCGCCGCTCTTTCGTCCCTAGACCAGGCGGAGCGCGACCCGCAGCCCGTGCGGCTGACGGTTTTCGAGGAGCAGCGTTCCCCCGATCCGCTCGGCGCAGAGCGCGGCGATGCTGAGGCCGAGGCCGCTGCCGACCGGCGATCGGGCCGAGCCCCGGAAGAACCGCTCCGTCGCGCGCGCGATCTCGTTCTCCGGCATGCCCGGCCCCTGGTCCTCGACGACGATCGCCTCCGCCGACCAGCTCACCGTCACCACGGCGCCGGGGGGCGAGTGGTTGATGGCGTTCTCCACGATGTTGCGGAGCGCCAGCGCCAGCAGCGGCTCGCTGGCCCGCACGACGACGGCCGCGGCAGGCGGCAGGAGCTCGAGGCGGATGCCGCGCAGCTCGGCCTGGGCCGAATGCTCGGCCGCCATCGACCGCAGGAACCGCGCAAGGTCCACCAGATCGTCGCCACTTGCCGCTCCGACGGCTTCGGCTTCCGCCGTGGCGAGCAGCTGGCGCACCAGGCGCGAGGTCCGGTCGACGGCGGTGACGATCTGGGCGAGCGCCGCCTGGCGGACGTCCTCCCGGTCGGTGCGCAGCGATATCTCCGCCTGCGTCTTCAGGCCGGCGAGCGGCGTGCGCAGTTCGTGGGCGGCGTAGGCGAGGAAGACGCGCTCGCGCTCCCGTGTCTCGCGCACCCGCTCGAACAGGCCGTTAAGGGCAGTGGCGACGGGGCGGATCTCCGCCGCCGCCGCGTCGGCGGAGATCGGATGCAGATCGTCCGCCTTTCGGCGTCGCAGGCCTTCGGCCAGCTCGTCGAGCGGCCGCATGCCCCGGCCGACGCCGAACCAGATCAGCGCTCCCAGCGCCGGCACCACCAGCGCCATCGGCAGCAGCAGCCCCTTCACCACGTCCCGCACCAGCCGGGCGCGGATGTCGAGATTGTCGCCGACCAGCACCTGGATGCCGAGCGCCTGATTCTCGACGGCGAAGACGCGCCACGTCTCGCCATCGATCTCGCGCTCGGAAAACCCGTCCCGGTGATCCGACAGGCGGGTCTCCGGGGCGCCGTCCGACTTGCCGATCAGCGAGCCGGTCAGCGACCAGATCTGGCAGGAAAGCTGACGCTCGTACGAAGCGCCGGTCCGGACCGGCGGCGCCGGGCGATCGAGCGAGGCGACCGCGACGTCGATATCCTGGCTGTCGACCAGCGAGGAGACCATCCGCGCCGCCTCCATTAGCCTCGCATCGAGCACGTGCTCGACCTCGGCGCGCGTGCTGACATAGATCCAGACGGTGGCGAGCGCCCAGACCAGCCCGGTGGCGAGGACCAGGATGGCGAACAGGCGCCCCTTCAGCGAGCCGCGCATCAGGCTTCCCGCAGACGGTAGCCGACGCCGCGCAGCGTCTCGATGAAGCGGCTGCCGAACTTGCCCCGCAGATTGTGGACGTGCACCTCGACGGCATTGCTCTCGACGCCTTCGTCAAAGCCGTAGAGCTTCTCCTCCAGCTGCGGCTTCGACTGGATCGCGCCCGGATGCTGCATCAGCGCGTGGAGGATGGCGAACTCGCGCCGCGACAGGCGGATCTCGGCGCCCTCTCTCGATGCCGTCATCGTCGCCGGGTCGAGCCGCACGCCGCCCCATTCGAGGCAGCTGTCGGGGCGCGTGGCGCCGCGGCGCATCAGCGCCCGCAGGCGCGCCGCCACCTCGTCCAGCTCGAACGGCTTGCCGAGATGGTCGTCGGCGCCGCCGTCGAGGCCCTTCACCCGGTCGCCCAGCGCGTCGAGGGCGGTCAGCAGCAGCACCGGCGTCGTGTCGCCGCGCCCGCGCAGCCGCGCCAGCATGTCGTGGCCGGATCCGTCGGGCAGCATGACGTCGAGCACCACGGCGTCGAATCCGCCGACCGCCAGCGCGGCCTCGCCGGCCTCGCAGCAATCGGCGAGGTCGGCGGTGAAGCCGCTGATGCCGAGCCCGACCTTGAGGCCGTTGCCGATGATGTCGTCGTCCTCGACGATCAGTATGCGCATGCCTGCTCCCGTCATTGCTGCCGACGACGGCGATCCTGCCGACGCACCTTAAGGCTGCCTTAAGCTTGGCGGCCGACCACCCGGTCCGAGCAGTCGACCGGAGAAATTCATGGCGATCAGACGTTTCCTGGCCGCGGCCGTCATGGCCGCCACCATCGGTGCGCCGCTGGCGGCCCGCGCCCAGCCGGAGCCGCTGCCGGTCGACCAGGCCTTCGCGCTGACCAGCACGGCGACCGCCGCCAGCGGCGTCGAACTGCGCTGGGCGATTGCGGATGGTTATTACCTTTATCGCGACAGGATTGCGGCGGCGACCCCGGCCGGCGATGACCTCGTGCTCGACATGCCGCGCGGCGAGCCAAAGGACGATCCGAATTTCGGCACCATGGAGGTGTTTCACCAGGTCGCGACCGCGACGCTTGCCACGGCCCCGGCCGGCGCCGCACAGATCGCGGTCTCGTTCCAGGGATGCCAGGAGGACGGCATCTGCTACCGGCCGGTGACGCGGACGATCGCGCTGGCCGGACTGCCGGCAGGGTCCCCGGATCCCCGGCAGACGCCGGCGCTCGCCGCAGGCGGCGCAGCGGAACGGCTCGCATCGACAGCGGACGGCTTCCGCGGCGCCCTCCGCGAGGCCGGCGGCAGCACGCAGGTCAGCAATCTTCCGCTGCCCGGCACCGGCACGGGTGCCGGCTCCGGGATCCGCATCGACGGCGCCTCAGGCGGCCTCGTGACTTCCCTGCTCGACGACGGCGGCGCCGCCTGGGCGGTCGCCATGTTCTTCCTGCTCGGCCTCGGCCTTGCCTTCACCCCATGCGTCTTCCCGATGTATCCGATCCTCGCCGCCCAGCTCGGACGGCAGGCGGGCCGCCCGTCGGCCGGGCGCGGCCTGCGGCATTCCGCGGTCTACGTGCTGGCCATGGCCACCGCCTTCGGCCTCCTCGGGGTGGTCGCGGCCTGGTCGGGCCAGAATCTGCAGATGGCCTTGCAGTCGACACCCGCGATCGTTGCGGTCTCGCTGGTCTTCGTAGGGCTTGCGCTGTCGATGTTCGGCCTGTTCGAACTGCGGCTGCCGAGCGCCTGGACCAACGCCGTCGCCGGCGCCACGCCGGGGCGGGGCGGGATCGGCTCGACCGCCGCGCTCGGCTTCACCTCGGCGCTGATCGTCGGCCCCTGCGTGACGGCGCCGCTCGCCGGCGCGCTGATCTATATCGGCCAGACCGGCGATGTCGGCCTCGGTGCCGCGGCGCTCTTCGCCCTCGGCCTCGGCCAGGGCGTGCCGCTGGTCGCCTTCGGCACGTTCGGGGCCGGCATCATGCCCAGGGCCGGGCCCTGGATGCAGGCGGTCACCCGCGGCTTCGGCATCGCCTTCCTGGTGCTGGCCATCTGGATGATCGCCCGCATCCTGCCGCCCGTCGTCGCGCTGTGGCTCTGGGCGACGCTGCTGATCGGCGTCGGGGTGGCGCTGGGCGGGCTCGGCGGCAGCAGCGGCCAGAGCGGCATCGTGCGGCGGCTCGGCCAGACGGCGGGCGTCTTGGCGCTGATCTATGGCGGAACGCTGGCCGTCGGCGCGGTGGCCGGCGCGAACGATCCCCTGCATCCGCTGGCGCCGCTCGCCTCGAACGGCGCCGCGCGCAAGGCCGAACGGCTGTCCTTCGACACCGCCCAATCGCCGGCTGCGGTGGCTGCGGCGATCGCCACGGGCGACCGGCCGACGCTGCTGTATTTCACCGCCGACTGGTGCGTCAGCTGCGACGTGATCGAGCGCGAGGTGTTCGACGATCCGCGGGTCGAGGCCCGGCTCGGCGGCTACCGGCTGCTGAAGGTCGACGTCACCGACGAGCAGGCCGGGGTCCACCGCGCTGATGTCGGAGCTGTCGGTCGTCGGGCCGCCGACCATGCTCTTCCTCGACCCCGATGGCGCGGAGGCGCCCGGGTCGCGCGTCGTCGGCGAGATCGCCGCCGAGGCCTTCCTCGAGCGCATCCGCCGCGCGGGAGGCAGCTGACGTGACCGCCCTGACCCTCGGCCCGCTGGTCTTCGCCGGCGACCGCCTCGCCGCCATCATCGCCTTCGGGGTGTTCCTCGGAGTTGCCGCCCTCCTCACGCGCCGCGTCGACGGCCGGCTGGGCAACTGGTCGCTGGCCGTGGTGGCGATCGGTCTGGTCGCCGCCCGGCTGGGGCATGTCGCCCTGCACTGGGAGACTTTCGCGCCCGAACCGCTGCGCGTCTTCAGCATCCGGGAGGGCGGCTTCTCGGTGGGGGCCGGGCTCGCGGCTGCGCTGCTCACCACGCTCTACGTCTTCCGGGACGCTCGGCTGCGGGCCTGGTCGATCGGGGCTCTGGCCGGCGCGTTCGTGGTCTGGAATACCGCATGGCAGCTGGTCGCCGCGAGCAGCGCCGTCGCCGCGCCCGCCGGCAGCTTCGTCGCGCTGGAGGGCGCCGACCGTTCCCTGGGCGACTTCGCCGGCAAGCCGGTGGTCCTCAACCTGTGGGCCTCGTGGTGCCCGCCGTGCCGGCGCGAGATGCCGATGATGGCGACGATGGCTGCGGAGCGCGACGACGCGGCGTTCGTCTTCGCCAACCAGGGCGAAGGTGCGCAGGCGGTGTCTCAGTTCCTGGCCGGCGCCGACCTCGCCATCGACCATGTGCTGCTGGACCCGGCCTATGCGCTGGCACGGCATTACGGCGTCTCCGGCTATCCGGCGACGCTGTTCCTCGACGCGGGCGGCACCCTCCGCTCGCTGCATTTCGGAGAGATCTCGCGCGAAGCCCTCGCGGCGGGAATCGACAGCGCCAAGGCGAATTGACATGATTTTCACAAGCTTCCATCGCCATGGCCTCCTGGCCGTGACGCTGCTCATGATGGCCGGTTGCTCGACCGCCGGCGACCTGTCCCGGTCCGCGCTCGGCTATGCCGCGCCGGCCGCGGCCAGCGACCCCCGCTATGCCGCCTTCGAGGACCATGGCCGCGCCCTGCCGGCCATCCCCGCTGCGCATCTCACCGACGAGAACGTCCGCCAGCTGGTCGACTTCTATGGCCCGGAAGCGCCGGGCACCAGTGTCGTCGATCCGGCCGCGCACTTCCTCTATCTCGTCGAGGAGAACGGCAAGGCGATGCGCTACCGCGTCGGGGTCGGCAAGGCGGGCTTTGCCTTTGCCGGCAACGCCACGATCGCCCGCAAGGCCGAATGGCCCGGCTGGACGCCGACGCCCAACATGCTGAAGCGCGAGCCCGACCGCTTCGGCCCCTATGCCGGCGGCCTGGAAGGCGGGCTCGGCAATCCGCTCGGGGCGCGGGCCCTCTATCTCTACCGCGGCGGCCGCGACACCTACTATCGCATCCACGGCACCAACGAGCCGGCGACGATCGGCCGCTCGGTGTCGTCCGGCTGCATCCGGATGTTCAACCAGGACGTCATCGACCTCGAGACCCGGGTGCCCGTCGGCGCCGAGGTCGTGGTGCGCAGCGCATCGGAACCCGTCGCCTAGGCGCCGTCCCTCGAACAGACCCAGGAAGACAAAGATGCTGAAGACCCTGCCGCGCGCCGCCATGCTGGTGGTCGCAGGACTGGCGCTCGCCGCCTGTTCCACGACCGACCCGACACCGATCGCCTACGCCCCGACCCCGCCGCCGACCGATCCGCGGATCGCGCAGATGTACGGGGCGGTGGCGGACGACGGCTGGGACATTCCCGCCGTCGATCCCAAGCGCATGGACCCGCGCAACATAAGGCAGGTGGTCGACTACGCCACCGACGAGCCGGTCGGCACGGTCGTCGTCGATCCGCATGCGCGCTTCCTCTATCTCGTCATGGAGGACGGCAAGGCGATGCGCTACGGCGTCGGCGTCGGAAAGGCTGGCCTGGAGTTCACCGGCGAGGGGATCATCGAGCGCAAGGCGGAATGGCCGCGCTGGACGCCGACGCAGGACATGATCAAGCGCGAGCCGGACAAATACGGCGGGGAGTTGCGCGACGGCATGGAGGGCGGCATCGAGAATCCGCTGGGCGCCCGCGCCCTCTACCTGTTCAAGGGCGGACGCGACACGCTCTACCGCATCCATGGGACCAACCAGGAATGGTCGATCGGCCAGGCCGTCTCCTCGGGCTGCATCCGCATGCTCAACCAGGACGTCATCGATCTCAACCGGCGGGTGCCGCCGAAAACCCGGATCGTGGTGCTCGGGCCGGATGGCCGGGCGCAATCTAACCCAGAAGGAGACCCGACATGACCATGATCGACCGTCGCAGCCTGCTGATCGCAACTTTGGCGATCGGCGCGACGCCGCTGATCGCCCGGACCGCGTCCGCCGCGCCCGATCCGATGTCGAAGGAGGCCGTGCTGTTCGATCCCGAGGTGCCGGTGCTCGGCAACAGGGACGGCGACGTTACCATCGTCGAGTTCTTCGACTACCAGTGCCCCTACTGCAAGCGGGCGCATCCCGAGGTCGCCAGGCTGGTGCGCGAGGACGGCGGCATCCGCCACGTGATGAAGGACTGGCCGATCTTCGGGCCGGCCTCGCTCTATGCCTCCCGCCTCACGCTTGCCGCCGGGCAGCATCACCCGAAGGCACTGGCGGCGCTGATGGCGACGCCCGGACGGCTGACCCCGGAACAGGTCGAGACGGCGCTGACCGAGGCCGGCTTCAAGATCGCGGCGCTCAACGCCGCCTATGACGCGGACAGCGACAGGATCAACGGCATCCTCCAGCGCAACAGCGCCCAGGCGGAGAATTTCGGGCTGATGGGCACGCCGGCCTACGTCATCGGCACGGTGCTGTTCCCGGGCGTGGTGGCGCCGGCCGACATGAAGCAGGCCGTCGCCCAGGCAAGGGCCGGCTGACGCGGCGCCGCCACCGCGATTGGCGGCGCCCGGAAAGGCGCGCCGCCGGACCTCACGGGTCCGGCTTTCGCCCCGGGCCCCGGAGCCGCGGCACACCGGTTTCCCGGACGGCCGGGGTTTCAGGCAACCGCCTTGTGCTCCTCGCGGGCGGCTTCCCACACCTCGCGGGCCGCATCGATGTTCATGGCCGCAATGGCGAGGCCGACGATCACGTCCGGCCAGACCGATCGCCAGAGATAGGCGGTGACCAGGCCTGCCCCGATGATGGCGACATTGGCGGCCGCATCGTTACGGGCCGAGAGGAACGCCGCCCGCGTCAGGCTTCCGCCGTGCGACCGGAACCGCACCAGCAGGAAGGCGCAGAACAGGTTGACGCCGAGGGCACCGGCGCCGGCCAGCGACAGCGCAAAGGGTTCCGGCGGCACGGGATGGGTGAACTTCCCCCACAGCGCCCAGAGCAGGGCAAGGCCCGGGATCAGCAGGATTCCAGCCATGACCATGCCGGCACGGGCGCGGCTCGTCGCCGTCCAGGTGAGGGCGAAGAAGATCAGCAGATTGATCGAGGCATCCTCGAGGAAATCGACGCTGTCGGCAAACAGCGAGACCGAGCCGATGGACAGCGCCACGGCAAACTCGACCCCGAAATAGGCGAGGTTGAGCAGGGCGACGGTCAGGACGACGCGGCGAAGACTCATGGGTTCAGATTGCCTGCAGATCTCGCTGGAAAGCCAGCCGTCGCGGATATGCGGATAACGGTATCTGCCATCCCATGCCAATCGCGTCGAAATCGGGCGAGACTGCTGGGGCGAGGCCGTTGCCGCAAGGCGGATCGTGCCTTCGTACGGCCCATGGGAGGCAGGGACCTCGCGCGGCGACGCGTCCCGCTGCGCCCCGTCGGCGTGGTCACAGGCCTCGCGGCCAGCCGAACAAGGATCATGGACCCGTCATAGGACCAAGAAGATCCAGCCGGCGGCCTGGAACGTCTCGTTGGCCTTCTCCACGCCGTGCCGAGGTGCTGGCAGGAGACTGGCACAAGACGAGGCCCGTCGAGCGCAGTCTTGTCCGAAATGGTGAAAAATGGTGCGCCCGAAAGGATTCGAACCTCTGACCCCCAGATTCGTAGTCTGGTGCTCTATCCAGCTGAGCTACGGGCGCGCTCGGCACACGCTCGAAGGCGAGCGCCCTGTGCCGATGCCGGGCTAACTAGCCGCTACGGCCGGCGAATGCAAGCAGACGCCGGACGATTTTCGAGGCGTCGGACGCCGGGCTCCTTGCCGGTCCCGAGGGGCAGCTGGCCCGTTGTCGTGGTTGTCGTGCCTCCTCAGCCGGCGCGCGACGGCCCGGCCTCGCCGTCTGCGACGCGCCCCGGCATGCGGATCTCGAAGCGCGTGCCGGGCAGCGGACGCTCGGCCAGGGCGATCCGGCCGCCATGCGCCTGGACGATCTCGGCGACGATGGCGAGGCCGAGCCCGGTGCCGCCGGTGCGGGCCGAGCCCTGAAACGCCTTGAAGAGATTGTCCCGCGCCCGCGCCGGCAGGCCCGGCCCGGTATCCTCGATGCTGATCAGTACCTCGTCCGGCGGCTCCGGCCGGGCGTCGACGGTGACCCGGCGCACCAGCGAGGGCAGGTCGGCCGCGTCGCCTTCCAGCGCCTGGACGGCATTGCGGCAGAGATTGACCAGCACGCGGTGGAACTGGTCCGGGTCGACGGCGATCTCCAGGGCTTCCGGGACGGCGTTGACGAGTTCGATTGGGACGCCTTCCGGCGGCGCCACCACCTCGAACACGTCGTCCACCAGCCGTGCCAGCCGCACCGCCCGCTTGGCCGGCGGGCTCTCGATGGCGCGGCCGTAGGAGAGCACCGACTGGGTGTAGGCCAGCGCTCGGTCGAGGCTGCGCACCAGCGGCGGCACGACGCGCTGGACGCGCGGGTCGGGCACGTCGGCCAGCCGGTCGGAGACCATCTGCGCCGAGGCGAGGATGTTGCGCAGGTCGTGGTTGATCTTGGCGACGGCGAGGCCGAGATCGGCAAGATGGCGCTGTTCGCGCAGCGTCCCGGCGAGCCGCGCCTGCATGTCGGCGAGCTGCGCCTCGGCCGTGCCGATCTCGTCGCCCCGCCCGCTCGGCTGGATGATCCGGCCGGGGTCGGCCGGGTTCTCGCCGAAGCGGATCATCGCGCCGGTCATCGCCTGGATCGGCCGCACCAGGTAGAAGCTGATCGCGGCGTAGACGAGGAGCGCGGCGAACGAGGCGATCGCCAGCGACAGGAACAGGATGTTGCGCGAATAGATCAGCATGTCCCGCCGCAGCGGCCGCTCCGACATCACCACCTCCGCGACCAGCGATCCGTCGCCGACCGGGCCGGAGATGCGCATCGTGCGGTCGCCGCCGAGCAGCAGCGTGTCGAAGGCGCCGACGATCATCGTGACCGGGTTGCGGTCCGCGAGGTCGACCTGCAGATCGGCGACGTCGATGGTCTCGGCCCTGGCGATCAACCGCGACGCGCCGCCCTCGATGATCGCCACCAGCATGGCGTCGAGGGCGACCAGCAGGCCGGTGCCCTGGTCGGCCTCCAGCGTCGCGTCGCCCTCCGCTTCGCTGCCCTGCGAGGCGAGGCCCGCCACGGCGGCCGTCTCCAGCTTCGCCTCGAGCCAGCCTTCGCGGAAATTGGCGATCGACGGCACGAAGATCAGCACTTCGGCGAGCATCACCGCCAGCATGGTGATCAGCAGCAGGCGCCGGGATAGCCGCCGTCGGCCGCCGCGCGCGGGCATCGGAACCGGCGCCGGGTCGCCGGCGGGGCTGTCGACCGATTGCTGCAATGAAGTGCGTCCCCTTCGCCCTTCGTCAGGCCCCGGAGAGGGCCATCGCCGGTCCCCCCGGCAGCCTCAGCCGAACCGCCGCAGAAGGGCGATGGCGCGGCGCACGAAGGGGCGCCGCGTATAGGGAACATAGTAGGAAGTCGCGGCGCGTTTGCCAATTTCCGCGAGCGTCGGGTAGGGCGAGACGAAATCCCTGAGGTCCGCGACCGTCAGGCCCTTGCCGATCGCCAGCGACAGGAGATTGGTGATCTCGTCGGCGGCATGGCCGACAACGCCTGCTCCGACGAGCCGCCCGCGCCGCCCGATCACCAGCTTGATCAGCCCCTCGGTCCGGCGCTCGGTCTGGGCGCGGTCGTTGTCGCTATAGGGCCAGGTCAGCACATCGGCGTTGATGCCCCGGGCATCGGCCTCGACCGCAGTGAGGCCGACCTGGCCGAGCGGCGGGTCGGTATAGGTGACGCGCGGCAGCGTGTCGCGCGGCGTGCGGATCGGCAGGCGGAAGAGGATCGCGCGGACCACCAGCCCGGCATGCAGATTGGCGAGATGGGTGAATTGCGGGCCCCCGGCGATGTCGCCGATGGCGTAGGCCCGCCGGTTGCTGGTCCGCAGGTCGCGGCCGACGGTGATGCCGTGCCTGTTGTAGTCGATACCCGCCGCCTCGAGATTCAGTCCCGCGACATTGGGGGCGCGGCCGACGGCGACGAGGAGGTGTGAGCCCTCGATCGTCTCGGTCGAGCCGTCGCAGCGCTCGATGTCGACGCGAATCCGCCCGGCCTCGCCGCCGGCGCGGACCACCCGGGCACGCTCCTCGATCGCGACGCCCTCGGCCCGCAGCCTGTCGAGCACAACGGCGGAGAGATCGGCGTCTTCCCGGCCGAGCGGGGTCTCGCCCTCGACCACCGTCACCTTCGCCCCCAGCCGGCGGTGCGCCTGCGCCATTTCGAGGCCGATCGGCCCGCCGCCGATGATCACCAGATGGTCGGGGCAGGTGGTCAGGCCGAAGATCGTCTCGTTGGTGAGATGCGGCGTCGCCGCCAGACCCTCGATCGGCGGCACCAGCGGCGAGGAGCCGGCGGCGATGACGAAGCGGCGCGGCCGCACCAGCCGGCCGCCCGCGGAGACGGTCCGCGCGTCGACGAACGCGGCGCTCGCCTGGAGGACGGTGACGCCCAGTCCCTCGAAGCGCTCCACCGAATCGTTCGGCGCGATCGCCGCGATCACCTCGGCGACATGGCGCTGCACCGCGGCGAAGTCGATCCGCGGCTCGCCCGTCGATATGCCGAAGCGCGGCGCCTCGCGGACCGACGCGGCATGGTGCGCCGCCGCGAGAAGTGCCTTGGACGGCACGCAGCCATAGTTCAGGCAGTCGCCGCCCATGCGGCCGCGCTCGATCAGCACAACCGGGACGCCGAAAGCCGCAGCCGCCGCGGCGGTGGTCAGGCCGCCGGAGCCGGCGCCTATGACGCAGATGTCGGGGGTCAGGATCTCCGCCATCGGCGTCAGTCTCCTTGCGTCTCGATCGGCGCAGTGCCGGGTCGCCGGTTCCTGAGATAGGTCTTCTTCAGCACGAGGCCGAGCACCGCGAGCGCGCCGAGGCCGATCAGCGCATAGGTCATGTCCATCGTCACCAGCTTCGCCAGCGTGATCTCGCCCTTGCCGGCCTTGGCCAGTGCCTGGTTGATGCCGCTGCCGAGGAAGGCATAGACCATCGAGCCCGGAATGATGCCGAGAAAGGTGCTGGCGACGTAGGTCCGCAGCTTCACGTCGAAGAAGGCGGGCGCGAGGTTGACGGCGACGAAAGGCAGCACCGGCGTCAGCCTGAGGACGAGGAGATAGGCGAAGGCGTCGTCCCTGAAGCCTTCGGCGAAGCGGGCGAGCGAACCGCCGGCGCGCCGGCGCAGCACGTCCCCGAAGGCGTAGCGGGCGGCGAGGAACAGCGCGGTGGCGCCGATCGTCGCGCCGATCACCGTCAGTGTGCCGCCGAGCAGCCAGCCGAACAGGAAGCCGCCCGCCACGGTGAAGATCGCCGCCGCCGGAAAGGCGACGGCGACGAGGATCGCATAGCCCGCGACGAAGCCGGCCGAGGCGATGACGACGTGGTCCATCACCAGATCGCGCAGCGATTCGCGGCTCTCGAGAAACGCGTGCAGCGATATGTGCCGGTGCAGCCCGGCGGCATAGGCGGCCGCCAACGCCGCGACGATGATCGCGAGCGGCGCAAAACGCCAAAGGGTCGGCCGCGGACTGGCCTCGTGGGCCGTGTCCGCGCTCTCTGGTTCTGCAAGGGGATGGCGTGGCGACATTTGCGGACCGGCTTTCAGGCTGGCAGGTTGGTCACCGACCGCCGGTCGGCAAGGGCGATGACGCGATCGTCGGGGCGATCACGCCGGATTGAACCGGCCGGCGGCCGCCAGGCGGCGATTGACTTTTGCGGCCGGCTCTTCCAATAAGCCTCCATACGAGCGGGCAGCGTCCGCGCGACAATGGATGCGCGCTCGCTTTTCGCCCCGACATCCATTCTTGGAAACGACGAAGGGCCGCGCAATCGGGCGCGGAATCGCCACGATGAAACGTACCTATCAGCCGTCCCGCCTTGTCCGTAAACGCCGTCACGGGTTCCGCTCCCGCATGGCCACCACCGGTGGCCGCAAGGTGATCGCGGCGCGCCGCGCCCGCGGTCGCAAGCGGCTGTCGGCCTGATCTGACGCCGGCCGTTGGACGAGCGTCCGATGGCCGTGGGCAGAATGCGCAAGCGCGCCGAGTTTCTGGCGGCGCGCAGGGGCCGGCGTCTGAACGGTCCCTGCTTCTTCGTCGAGGCGCGCGACCGGGGCGACGGGACCGAACCGCGCGTCGGGCTGACCGTCACCAAGAAGGTCGGCAACGCGGTCGTGCGCAATCGTATCCGCCGCCGGCTGCGCGAGGCGCTACGGCTTGGCGCCGAGGCCGACATGGTCCCCGGCTACGACTATGTGATCGTCGCCCGCCGCGAGGTCCACGACATGCCCTTCGCCGCGTTGAAGGACGAGCTGTCCCGGCGGCTTGCCCGCACGAAACAGCCGCAAGGCGCGCCGGCGACGGCCAAACGGCGCGATCCGGAGCGTCGATCGGGGTCTGACTGATGCAGAACAACCGCAACTTCCTGATCGCCATGGCGCTGTCCATCGCCGTGCTGGTGGGCTGGCAGTTCCTGGTGGTGGCGCCGCGCATGGAGGCGCAGCGACAGATCCAGACGAGCGAAACCGCCGCGCCGCAAAATCCGGGGTCGCTGCAGACGCCGCAGACGCCGGCCGGAACGCCGCAGGATCAGGTCGCAGCTCCAGCCGGACGCGAGAGCGTCGTGCCCAGCGGCGAAGTGGTCGCCCCCGAATCGCTGGGCCGCGAGCAGGCCCTTGCCGCAAGCGAGCGAATACCGATCGATACGCCCGCCCTGTCCGGCTCGATCAACCTGACCGGCGCCCGCCTCGACGATCTGCGACTGAAGAATTATCACGAGACCGTCGACGATGAATCGCCGACCATCGTCCTTCTGTCGCCCGAACAGCTGACGACCGGCTATTTCGCCGAGTTCGGCTATCTCGGGCAGAACGCCGGAACGCTGCCCGGTCCCGCGACCGTATGGCAGGCGGAAGAGGGCGCGACGCTGACGCCCTCCACCCCGGTGACCCTCACCGCGACCAACGGCGCGGGCGTCACCTTCACGCGGCAGATCTCCGTCGACGACAAATTCATGTTCACGGTGGAAGACACCGTCCAGAACGCCGGCGAAGCGCCGGTGACGCTGTCGCCCTACGGCCGAGTCACGCGCTATTCCAAGCCCGAGGTCGCATCCACCTACGTGCTCTTCGAGGGGCTTCTCGGCGTCTTCGGCGAGGACGGGCTCTCAGAGGTCAAGTACTCGGCAATCGAGGACGACCAGCGCTACACGCCGCCGCAGGCGTCCAGCGGCTGGCTAG
Organism: Aurantimonas sp. HBX-1; assembly: GCF_021391535.1. Taxonomy (GTDB): domain Bacteria; phylum Pseudomonadota; class Alphaproteobacteria; order Rhizobiales; family Rhizobiaceae; genus Aurantimonas. The sequence goes on along the minus strand of NZ_CP090066.1, from coordinate 3,538,648 downwards.
GCATCACCGACAAGTACTGGGCGACGACGCTGGTCCCCGAGGGCGGCCGGCCGTTCCAGTCACGCTTCCTCTATCTCGACGGGCAGCGGCCGCATTACCAGACGGAGTACGTGGCCGACCCGCTGACGCTGGCGCCGGGCGAGTCGGCTGTCACGACCCGCCGCACCTTCGCCGGCGCCAAGGTTGTCGACGTCATCGACAGCTACGAGGACACGCTGGACATCCAGCAGTTCGGCCAGCTGATCGACTGGGGCTGGTTCTATTTCATCACCCGGCCGATGTTCCACGCGATCGACTGGTTCTATCGCCTGTTCGGCAATTTCGGCTTCGCGATCCTCGCCGTCACCGTCGTGCTGAAGCTGGTGTTCTTCCCGCTGGCCAGCAAATCCTACAAGTCGATGGCGCGCATGAAGAACATGCAGCCGAAGATCATGGAGATGCGCGAGCGCTATAAGGACGACAAGCAGAAGCAGCAGCAGGAGATGATGCGGATCTACAAGGAGGAGAAGATCAATCCGGCGGCCGGCTGCTGGCCGATCCTGATCCAGATTCCGGTGTTCTTCGCCCTCTACAAGGTCCTCTACGTGACGATCGAGATGCGTCACGCGCCGTTCTTCGGCTGGATCCAGGATCTGGCCGCGCCTGACCCGACCAGCCTGTTCAACCTGTTCGGGCTGATCCCGATCGACGTTCCGACCTTCCTGATGGTCGGCGTCTGGCCGATCCTGATGGGCATCACGATGTTCGTGCAGATGCGCCTCAACCCGACGCCGCCGGACCCGACGCAGCAGATGATCTTCACCTGGATGCCGGTGATCTTCACCTTCATGCTGGCGTCGTTCCCGGCCGGCCTGGTGATCTACTGGACCTGGAACAACTTCCTGTCGATCCTGCAGCAGAGCGTGATCATGAAGCGCAACGGTACGAAGATCGAGCTGTGGGACAATATCAGGGGCATGTTCCGGAAGAAGGCGCCGGAGAGCTGATCACCGCGCCCGGGCGGCGGGCGCGGTCCGCCGGCCACCGAGGGGAGTGATCCTCGATGCACGGTCCTGATCCGAATGATCCCTATCCGATGGCCGGGCAGGCGCGGGTGGGCTTCCTCAAGCCGCTCGTCGACCATCCCCAGATCGAGATCGGCGACTACAGCTATTACGACGACCCTGCCGGCCCGGAACGGTTCGTCGAGGCCTGCGTCGGTCACCTCTATCCGGACCTCGGTGATCGTCTGGTGATCGGGCGGTTCTGCGCGATCGGGTCGGGCGTGCGGTTCGTGATGAACGGCGCCAACCATGCGATGACCGGGCTCTCCACTTATCCGTTCAACATCTTCGGCAACGGTTGGGAACGTGGCTTCGACGTCGCCACGATCGTCGCCGGGGTGCGGGGCGATATGGTGGTCGGCAACGACGTGTGGATCGGCGAGTGGGCGACCGTCCTGCCGGGCGTGTCGATCGGCGACGGCGCCATCGTGGGAAGCCTTGCTGTCGTATCGCGTGACGTCGAGTCGTATACTGTCGTTGCCGGCAATCCCGCGCGCGAAGTGCGAAGGCGCTTCGACCAGGAGACGGTCGAGCGTCTGAGGGCCGTCGCCTGGTGGAACTGGTCCGCCGAGAAGATCACCCGCAACCTCGACCTGATCCGGGGCGGCGATGTCGAAGCACTGGAGACCGCCCGATGAGCGTCACGAACGAGAACGCCGAAGGGCCGGCCATCGAGGCGCCGCCGCCGGCCGACCACCGCTTCTTCGCCCGCCCGTGGGTGTTCGTGCGCGGCGTGCCGGCGATGAAGTTCCTGCCGCCGGAAGGCCCGCCGGAGATCGCCTTCGCCGGCCGCTCGAATGTCGGCAAGTCGTCGCTGATCAACGCCCTGCTCGGCCAGAAGGGCCTGGCGCGGACCTCGAACACGCCGGGCCGGACGCAGGAGCTGAACTTCTTCGTGCCGGACGGCTACGGCGGCGAGACGCTGGAACTGCCGCCGATCGCCCTCGTCGACATGCCGGGTTACGGCTATGCCAAGGCGCCGAAGGACAATGTCGACGCCTGGACGCGCCTCGTCTTCTCGTATCTGCGCGGCCGGGCGAGCCTGAAGCGGGTCTTCCTGCTGATCGACGCGCGGCACGGCATCAAGAAGAACGACGCCGACGTCATGGACCTGCTCGACAAGGCGGCGGTCTCGTACCAGATCGTCCTCACCAAGATCGACAAGATCAAGCCGCCGGCGGTGGAGAAGCTGCTCGCGGAGACCGCCCTCGGGATCGCCCGCCACCCGGCGGCGTTTCCCCGCATTCTCGCCACCTCGTCGGAAAAGACCGTCGGCCTCGACGAACTGAAGGCCGAGATCGCCTCACTGGCGGACTGACGCCGCGGCGCTCAGCCGCCGGGAGGCAGCAGGCGCTGGCGGATCCGCTCCTCGATGCGCCGGCGCACGTCGCGATAGGCATCGAGGATCTGCTCGCGGCTGCCGGTGACGGCGGACGGGTCGGGCATCGGCCAGAACTCGACGTCGACGGCGGAGGTACCGGTCGCGTCGAGCGCGACGTGATGGGCCTCCGGCGCCATGGTGACGATCAGGTCGAAATAGCTGTCCTCGAGATCCTCGAAGCGCTGCGGCCGCCGCTCCCCGAGGTCCAGCCCCTGCTCGGACAGGACGATGTCGACGAAGGGGTCGCGCTGGCCGCTGCGGACGCCGGCCGAGGCGATATAGACCGAGGCCGGCAGGATCGAGCGGGCGAGGGCCTCGGCCATCGGCGAGCGGATGGCGTTCATGCCGCAGACGAAGAGCACCGAACGCGGCAGCGGCTTGGCGTCGCTCGGCTCGCTCATGGGCGCATCCCGGCCGCCGCCGCGCCTGACGAACGCGCGGAAGCCGCAGGGCCGGAAATCGCCGTGATTCCGCTCCCCCGCGCCACGGCGCTCAGCTCCGCCAGTGCAGGACGCAGATCAGCGTGAACAGACGGCGGGCGGTATCGAGATCGACCTCGATCTTACCCTTCAGCCGCTCCATCAGCGTCTGCGACCCGTCGTTGTGGATGCCACGCCGGCCCATGTCGATCGCCTCGATCTGCTGCGGGGTCGCGCTGCGGATCGCCTCGTAATAGCTGTCGCAGATCAGGAAATAGTCCTTGATCACCCGCCGGAACGGGGTGAGCGAAAGGATGTGGGTGGCGACCGGTTGGCCCGCCTCGTCCTGCACGTCGAAGACGAGGCGCTTGTCGGCGAGCGACAGCTTCAGCTTGAAGCGCCCGTCCGCCGGGGCGCCGGCCGGCACGAAATGGTTCTCCTCGATCAGGTCGAAGATTGCCACGGCGCGTTCGTGCTCCACGTCGGGCGTGGCGCGGCCGATCGTCTCGTCGAGTTCGACGTCGATCAGCCGGCCGCCTTCTGAGGATTCGTTCGGTGCCATCGCCGGTTCAGAGATTCAGCCGGATGGAGACGGAGCGCCCGTGCGCATCCAGACCCTCGACGCGGGCAAGTTCCATCGCCGCCGGCCCGAGGGCACGCAGCTGGTCCGGCCCGAGCTTCAGGAACGAGGTGCGCTTGACGAAGTCGAGCACCGAAAGGCCGGAGGAGAACCGCGCCGAGCGGGCGGTCGGCAGCACGTGGTTCGAGCCGCCGACATAGTCGCCGATGACCTCCGGCGTGTGCCGGCCGAGGAACACCGCGCCGGCGTTGCGCAGCCGGGCAAACAGCGTCTCGGGATCCTCGACGGCGAGCTCCAGGTGCTCCGGCGCGATCCGGTCGGACAGGGCAGGGGCGGCATCGAGGCTCGGCACCAGGATGATCGCCCCATGGTCCCGCCAGCTCGCCCGAGCCGTCTCGCCGCGCGACAGCTGCCCGAGCTGGCGCTCGACGGCGCCGGCGACGGCATCGGCAAAGGCGGCATCGTCGGTGATCAGGATGGATTGCGCCGCGGCGTCGTGCTCGGCCTGGCTGAGCAGGTCCGCCGCGATCCAGTCCGGATCGTTGTCGCCGTCGGCGATCACCAGGATTTCCGAGGGCCCGGCCACCATGTCGATGCCAACCGTGCCGAAGACCCGGCGCTTGGCGGCCGCGACATAGGCATTGCCGGGACCGACGATCTTGGCGACAGCCGGGATCGTCTCGGTGCCGTAGGCGAAGGCGGCGATCGCCTGGGCGCCGCCGATCCGGTAGATCTCGTCGACGCCGCAGAACCTTGCTGCCGCCAGCACCAGTGGGTTCAGCGCGCCGCGCATCGCCGGCACGGCCATGGCGATCCGCTCGACCCCGGCGACCTTCGCCGGGATAGCGTTCATCAGCACCGAAGACGGATAGCTCGCCGTGCCGCCGGGCACGTAGAGCCCGACCGATTCCACCGCGCTCCAGCGGCTGCCGAGTTCGACGCCGATCGCGTCGACATAGCGGTCGTCGGCCGGGCGCTGGCGCTCGTGATGGCTGCTGATCCGGGCATGCGCGAGTTCCAGGGCTGCCAGCGTCTCTGGCGCGGTGGCGGCATAGGCCGCTTCGATCTCCGCCGCGTCCACCCGCAGCGTCGAGGCGGTCAGTTCGAGGGCATCGAAGCGTGCGGTCAGGTCGATCAGCGCCGCATCGCCCTCGCTGCGCACGCGGGCGATGATGTCGCGGACGGCGTCATCCACGTCGGCGGCCGCCTCGCGCTTGGCACCGAGCAGGGCACGGAAATCGGCCTCGAATCCGGCATCCGAGCTGTTCAGTCTCGATGGCACCGCGGCAACCCCTCTCTCCTCTGTCGCCCGTCGCGACGGCGTCGCGCGACGGTCCGCGCCTCAGGCGTCGGGGTCGGGACGATCGTGATCCGGGCGGGCGTCGGTGCTCCAGGAGCCGCCGATATCGGCGAGCTGCGCCTCGATCACCTCGACGTCCAGCCTTATCGCGGAGCCGCCGGCAAAGACAAGCTCGACGGTCCCTGACGGCGCCGTCGTCTCGGTGAAGCGGATGGCGAGGAGCACCAGCACCTGGTCGCTCGCCGCCAGATCGAGATTGAGCCGCTGCACCTGCCGCACCCGGTCGAAATGCATGACCGCCCGCCGGCGCTCGTAGCTGGACCTTGCGAACACCCGGAAGCGCTTGCGCTCCCGCGCGGCCTCCCAGACGAAGCGATTCATCTCCATGACGAACTGCCCGGTGTGGGCGCGGAAGTGGCAATCCTTCAGCTTGACGACGGCGTCCTGGCAATGCGCCGAGATGATCGCAAGGTCGTCGGCGTCGACGGCGAGAAGGCGCAATTGGTCCATGTCGCGCGGCTATCCGTTTCCTGGGGGCGAACCGCCCCGTGTCAGCATGACGCGCCGCACATAGAGCAGCCGGCGGCGATAACAACGCAACCCGGGCAAGCGGTCGCGTCTGCCGCCCCTGCGAGCGGCGCATGAGCGGGCGTTAACCCTTTGCGTCTATCGTCGCGGGCGACGAGACGAAGCGATTGCGGGACGAGTTCAGATGCAGGACGAACGCGGTGGTTTCGAAGGCCAGCTCCGCCCGACGGCCGCGCGGTTCCAGGCGCTCGACGGGTTGCGGGGCATCTGCGCCCTCCTGGTGGTGCTGTTCCATGCCCCGGTCTCGGGCGCGGTCTACGCGTCGAGCTTCTTCCGCCACGGCTTCCTGTTCGTCGACTTCTTCTTCGTCCTCTCCGGCTTCGTCATCGCGCACGCCTTCCACGACAGCCTCCGGGACAAGCGGAACGGGTTCGATTTCCTGCGCGGCCGCCTGTTCCGGGTCTATCCGCTGCACCTCTTCATGCTGGCGCTGTTCGTCGGGTTCGAGCTGTTCCTGTATCTCACCCGCGGTCCCGGCGAAGCGTTCCAGGCCGGCAACGGGCCGGTGGCGCTCGTCCACAATCTCCTGATGACGCATTCCTTCGGGGTCCTCGACACGCTCGGTTGGAACTATCCGAGCTGGAGCATCTCGGCCGAACTCCTCGCCTACGGCCTGTTCGCGCTGGTGGTGGTCACGGCGCCGCGCGCGCTGCTGCCGCTGATGGCGGTCTGCATCGTCGCCGGCATCGTCGTCATCGGCGCTGCGGAGGGGACCATCGACACGACGGTGGGCTACGGCTGGCTGCGCTGCCTGGTCGGCTTCTCGCTCGGCGCCATCGTCCGGCTGGTGCTCTGGCCGCGTAGCGAGCCGGTCGTGCCGGCCGACCAGCGCCTCGTCTGGACGCTGACGGAGCTTGCCGCCGTGACGATGGTCGCGGTGTTCGTCACGGCGCTGGGCGGCACCATCCTGTCGCTGGCCGCGCCCTTCGTCTTCGCCTTCGCGCTTTACGTCTTCGCCCACGAGGGCGGACTGGTCAGCCGCCTGCTGCGGTCGCGGCCCGCGACCTATCTCGGCCTCGTCTCCTACTCGGTCTATCTCACCCACGCCTTCGTCATCTCGCGCGTCGAGAACGTCGCCACCGTGGTGGCCGGCAAGACCGGCTGGTCGATCTTCTCGACCGGCGTCGACGGCAAGCGCCTGCTCGGCGCGAGCGAGGGCCAGGCATTGCTGGCGCTCTGCCTGATCGTCGGCGGCACCCTGGTCTTCAGCGCACTCACCTGGCGCTTCGTCGAGCGGCCGGGCATGGCGCTCGGCCGGCGCCTGCGCGAGAGGCGGGCCCGCGCAGCGCGGGTGGAGCGCACGCTCTCCGGCCGCGCCGGCCTGTCAGCCGCCGACTGAGCGCCTCATCGCTGCAGCCTGTGGCAGGACAGCAGGCGCAGCCCGGCGACGGCGATCCACAGGATCATCCAGATCGGGTTCGCGCGCTCGAACAGGAAGCTCTCCAGGAACGAGTTGAGCAGCAGGAAGGCGAGGATCATCAGGAACAGGTCGGCCAGTCGCTGGTCTTCCGGCCCGCCGCCGATCCGGACGTAGTCGCGCAGCGGCAGGAGCACCAGCACCAGCACGGCGAGGCAGAGGCCGGGCCAGCCGGTCGCCAGCGCCACGTCGAGGAAGCCGTTGTGGCCGTTGGGGCTGGAGCGCGGGTCCCAGGCCAGTTCGAAATTGCGCTCTGCCCCATAGGCGACGTTCGTCTGCCAGAAGGAATTCAGCCCGAAGCCGGTCCATTCCCGCCCCTGGAACAGCTCGAGCGCGAAGCGCCAGAGATCGGTCCGGCCGGTGAAGGTGGTGCCGGGCAGGATCGCCTGGAGCAGCGAATCGAGGGTCGGCGACAAGACCGTTCCCAGCGTCAAAAGGCCCATGGCGGCCACGGCGGCGCCCACCGCCAGCGCCGGCAGCAGCCTGCCGCCGGACAGCCTGAGGAAGATCACCAGGCAGGCGACCGTCGGCAGCAGCGCCGTCGCGGTCTTCGAGCCGGTGTTGAGGACGAACAGCAGCGACAGGCCGGTCACCAGCAGTCCGGTCCACCGCTGGCCGGCCCGGAACAGATAGAGCCCGCAGAAGAACAGGGCGCCCATCACCGCGCCGGCGACGTTCTTGTGGCTGTAGATGCCGCGCCAGAGGCCCGCATGCTGCGGCTCCGTCCCGCCGCCATCGTGGATGGCGGCGCCAGGCATCAGGACGATGCCGGCATAGGAGAGGCCGAGCACGGCGAGCGCCGCGATGGCGAGGCAGATGCGGAAGGAGCGCGCGTCGCGCGGCAGCGACAGCGCGCCCGTGGCGGCGATCATCGCAAGGACGGTGAAGGCCGCCGTCCGCAGCGCGTTCTGCGGGCTGTAGGCGTAGAGCGCGGCGACGACCAGCCATGCAGCCATCAGCAGCCAGGCCGGCCGCAGCAGCGACAGCGCCACTCTCCGGTCGGTGAACATTACGTGCCCGGCCAGCGCCAGCGCCGCCAGCGAGGAATAGCCGAGCTGGTTGACGATGTCGCCGGCGTTGCGATTGCCCTCGAACGACAACTCGAAGGGCGAGAACGTCATCAGCAGCAGCGTCAGCAGGCCGGCGCCGAGGACGAGGCGCGTGGCGTCGAGCAGCCACGAGCCGGCTGGATCGCGGGCCGCGTCAGTTCTGGTCGGGACGGCGATATTGCTCATTGACGATCCCGAATTCCGCGAGCAGGCGGCCGATCGCCACCTGCATCGGATAGAGGCCGGCGACGGCCGAGCCGGTCCGTGCCGCGAGCGCCGCCGACCGGAACGGCGAGGCGGCGAGCAGGGCGGCGCTCTTGGCGAGGCGCCGGACGCTGCCGCGGCGGCCGCCCTGCCGACGGCGCTCGATGATCGAGGACAGTGCGCCGTTGCGCATGCCGCGGGCGTTGAGCCAGGAGAATTCCATCCGGCGCGGCGGCGTGGTCTCGTGGACCGGCGCCTCGGCGCACCAGCCGAAGCTGAAGCCGCGCTCCCGGCAGCGCGAATAGAAGTCGCTGTCGCCGCCGCCGATGAAGTTGAAGGCGGTGTCGAGGAAGGGCGCGCCCATCGTCTCCAGCACCGCGCGGCGGATCAGCACGTTGCCGGAGGAGTAGAGGATCGGCACGGGACCGGTGACCGCGTAGTGCGGCACGAACACCGGGTGCCTCAGCACCCCGCGGCCGGCCTGCTTCTCGAAGACCGGGATCTGCGGGCCGCCGACGATGTCGGCCGGCAGGCACTCCGCCGTCGCCACGAGCCGCTCCAGCCAGTCGGGACCGGCCAGTTCGTCGTCGTCGATCACGGCGAGGTAGCGCATCGACGGAAAGCGCTCGAGTGCCGTTGCCCAGCCGGCATTGTAGGCCGAGCAGTTGCCGCGCGCATGCGCGGTGATGACCAGCCCGGCGAGCGCGCCGCCGGCAAACAGCGGATCGGCGGCACGGCGGCCTTCGCCGCCCTCGTCGTCGTTCTCGATGACGATCACCGCGAAGCGGTGCGACGTCTCCTGGGCCTGAAGCGACGCCAGCGTGCGCAGGAGATGCTCCGGCCGCCGGAAGGTCGGCAGCGTCACCACCACGTCGAACCCCTCGCCGGAAAGGCCGGGAGACACGCGTTCGATGCTGACGGCTTCGTTCATTCGGGCACCGGTGATGGACGATCGTCCCCGATCAACAACAGAAGAAGGTGAAGAAACCATCGCCTGAAGGACGCAATCGGCGCTCATGCCGCCGATTTGGCCGGCACGCCGGTCTCTTTACGGGTATTTGCAGGGCCGGATTAGGGCAATCGCAATCTCAGGCTGCGATGCTGCGCGGGATCCGAGGCGAACCGGGCTGGATAGGGCTGTGCATCTTCTGTTCGTTTCATCGCTACTGCCGTCGGAGAACCCGACGACGGGTTTCGAGCTCGCCAATCGCGCGATCATCGCGGCGTACCGGCGCCAGGGCGTCAGGCTGAGCCTTGCGGGCTTCCGCCGGCACGACAGGGGCGGGACGGCGGTGCCGGCGGGCTCGATCTGCCTCGGCGACATCGCGCTGGAGAATGCCGGGGCGGGAAGGGTGCAGAAGGCGCGGTGGCTGGCCTCCGCCATCGCCAGGGGGCTGCCGGTGACGGCCGCCAAGCTGGCCGGCCTGTCGCGGCGGCATCTCCTGGCGCGCCTTGCCGAGGCCGGGCCGTTCGACGGGCTCGTCCTCAACTCGCTGCAGATGCCGACGGCCTATCCCTTCCTGACGGCGTTTCCGGCAATCTTCGTCGCACACAATGTCGAGCACCGCTCGGCCGAGGAAAACGCCGCCAATGCCGGCAACCGCGCTACGCGCCTGCTCTACCGCCGCGAGGCGGCACTGCTGAAGCGGGCGGAGGCGCGGCTCTGCCGCGAGGCGGCCGTGGTGCATACGCTGAGCGCCGAGGATGGCGCCGGCCTCGGCCTTGCCGGCGACCCGAAATGCGTGCCGCTGGCGATGACGGTCGGCCACGGCCGCACCGCCGACGACGGCCGCCGCGATCACGACATCGGGCTGATCGGCACATGGAGCTGGGCGCCGAACCGGGTCGGCCTCGACTGGTTCCTGGCGGAGGTGGCGCCGCGGCTGCCGTCCGACATGACGGTCGCCATCGCCGGCCGGCTCGACGGGCCGCCGCCCGCAACGCCCTCGAACATCGCGTTTCTCGGCCGGGTCGACGACGCGCAGCGCTTCGTGCGCGCCTCGCGGGTGCTGGCCCTCGCCACCAAAGGCGGCACCGGCGTGCAGCTGAAGACCATCGAGGCCTTCGAGGAAGGCATGCCGGCCGTCGCAACGCCGCAGGCCCTGCGGGGCGTCGCGGCGCTGCCGGCCAATGTCGACGTCGCGGACGACCCGGCGGCGTTCGCCGCCTTGCTCGCCGCACGCGTCGCGGCGGAACGGGAAGGTGGCGGCAACCGGCTCGACGGAAGCGACTTTGCCGCCTCGCAGCAGCAGGCGCTCGACGCCGGCATCGCGGCGGGACTGGCGCATTTCTCCCGCGGCCTCGCCTTCGAGCGCCGGATGTTCGGCGAGGGCGCGAGACTCCGGCCGGCGCTCGCCGGAGACCCGCGTTGACGGCGATGACGCCGCCGCGCTCGGCCGCATCGGCGCCGGAGGCCCTGCCGGTCCGGACCCTCGCCGGCATTGCGGTCGCCGACGCCACCGGCGAAGCGGTTATCGGGGTGCTGGACGCGCTGCTCGCCGCCGGTCACCCGACGCGTCTCGCCTTCCTCAACGCCCACTGCGTCAATCTCGCCCGGCGCGATGCACACTACCGGGAGGCGTTGGCGCAGTTCCTGGTCCTTCCCGACGGGGTCGGGATCGACATCGCGGGTCGGGTTCTCCACGGCGCCGCCTTCCGCGAGAACCTCAACGGCACGGATTTCGTGCCGCGCCTGCTCGCCGGGCTGGGCGGTCCGCTGCGGGTCGCGCTGGTCGGCGGGGCGCCCGGCGTGGCGGAGCGGGCGGCGGAAAGGCTCGCCGCTTCGATTCCCGCGCATGTCTATATCCCGGTCTCCGACGGCTATTTCGGCGCGGACCGCGCGCCCGTGCTGGCATCGCTGGCGGCCGAGCGGCCGGACATCGTGCTCGTGGCGATGGGCGTGCCGGCGCAGGAGCTGTTCATCGCCGAGCATCTCGACGCCCGCCACGGCCGGCTGTTCGTCGGCGTCGGCGCGCTGTTCGATTTCCTCGCCGGCAATGTCGCGCGGGCGCCCCGGGCCGTCCGCGCCCTGCGGCTCGAATGGCTCTGGCGGCTGGCGCTCGAGCCCGGCCGGCTGTGGCGCCGCTACATTCTCGGCAATCCGCTCTTTCTGCTGGAGATTTTGCGCGATAGGTTGCGGCGGAATCGGACCGCGGCCTGACGTCAGCCGGTGGGTGATGTCGGAGGAAGCTTGCAGACAGCCATCGTAACGTCGAGCTATCGCGGCGACTTCGAGCGATGCCGGCTGCTCTGCGAGAGCATCGATCGCCGGGTCACCGGCCACACGCGCCACCTCATCCTGGTCGAGGCGCGCGACGTGGCGCTGTTCCGCAGTCTTGCCGGTCCGCGCCGCGAGATCGTCGACGAGCGCGACCTCCTGCCCGCCTGGCTGCGTCCGTTTCCCGATCCGCTGTCGCTCGGGCGCCGGCGCTTCTGGCTGTCGCCGAAGGGCCCGCCGCTGCGCGGCTGGCATGTGCAGCAGCTGCGCCGCATCGCCATGGCGGCGGCGCTGGACGAGACGGTGATGGTCTCGGTCGATTCGGACGTGGTGTTCCTGCGTCCGTTCGACGTCGCCTGGTTCGAGGAGGGCGGCAGGGTGCGGTTCTACCGCCGGCCCGGCGCGCTGGCGACGCTGGCGCCCGGCGCCCGCGAGGAGCATCGCAAGTGGTCGCGCAAGGCGGGGCGGCTGCTCGGCATCGAGGAACCCGAGGAAACCGACACCGTCTATATCGCCACGCTGATCGCCTGGCGCAGCGACAGCGTCCGCGACATGCTCGCCCGGATCGAGGACCGGACCGGCGGTTCCTGGGCAGCGGCGCTGGCGGCTACCCGCGCGCTGTCCGAATGCACGCTCTACGGGCGCTTCGTCGACGAGCTGGAGCGGCGGCCGGACCGGCATCTGCCCGGCGATATCGACCTCTGCCACATGTACTGGACGGGAGCGGCCCTCGGCGCCGAGGCGCTGACGGATTTTGCCAGCCAGCTTGAGCCGCATCAGGTGGCGGCGGGGATCCAGTCCTTCACCGGGACCGAGCCCGGCCTCATTCGCCGGGCTGCGGGACTGGCGTGACGGCGCGCCTCGCCCGGGGCGGGCGCGACCAGTCCAGCGCCGCGTAGGTCGCCGCGGCCGAGACGATCCACAGCGCGAAGAACAGCCCGTTGAGCCCGAGCACCAGGCCTTCGGCCGTCGGGACCGTGCGCAACAGCATCACCAGAAAGCCCGCCTTGATCAGCCCGACGATCGCCAGGATCAGCGCGCGCAGCGTGGTTCGGCCGCGGGCGTAGAGCAGCTCGCTCTCGTATTCGATGAGGTTGCGGAACGCCGGCACGGCGAGGGCGGCGAGGACCAGCGGCGCGGCGTCGGCGACGTTGTCGCCGAGCGCCGTCGGGAAGACGTGGAGGAAGCCGCCGAGGGCGGCAAGGCCCGCGATCGAGACCACGGCGACGCCCGCCTCGACGCCCCAGCGCACCGGCCAGCGGCCGACCAGCGCCGGGTTGCGCATCATGCGCTGCACGATCATCGTGTTGAAGGCGCGGATCGGCAGTGCCGTCAGGTCGATCAGCCGCATCAGGATGGCGTAGATGCCCGCCGCCTGCGGGCCGCCCAGCGACAGCACCAGCAGCTTGTCGAGTTCCGACTGCAGATAGAAGATCACTTCCGCCCCGGCGACCGAGACGCTGTCGCGCCAGCGCGCGAGGTAGAGTTCCGGGCGAAAGCGCAGCGGTTGGCGCGGATAGTAGAACAGCACCGCGAGCACCGCCGCGACCGCGTTGGCGCCGAGATAGGCCAGCGACCAGGTCGCCAGCGAGCCGCCGCCGAGGAGCAGGAAGCCCACCGCCGCCGCCGCCCGGATCGCCGAGCCGGCGATGACGATGATCGCCCCGCGCGCGAAGCGCCCGAGGCCGTTGTTGACGATGGTGACGATCTCCAGGCTGCGCCAGCACAGCACCTCGGCCGCGATGATCGCGGCGAACGCGCCGATGCCCATCTCGCCATGGAAGAAGAACAGGTAGAAGCCGGCGGCCGCGATGGCGACCAGCGGCAGCGACAGGGCGAAGGCCGCCAGCAGACCCGCCGTGTAGGCCCCGATCAGCCGCGAACGCGCGGTCGCCACCCGGTAGAGCGGCGAGACGAAGCCGAAGCCGGCGATCCGCGACAGCACGATGCCGGTGGCCGAGGCGGTGGCGAAGAGGCCGAAATCGCCGACCGACAGCGCGTTGGCGACGCAGACGAAATAGGCGAGCGACAGCACCAGCCGGCCGGCCGAGCCGGACAGCAGCGAGGCGTAGTCGCGCATCAGGTTTAGGTTGCCCTTAAGCCTTCCTGTCCACACTGCGATCGCCGCCATTCACGCTTCCTGGGGATAGGGCCATCGATGATCACGCATCGGCATCCAGTCGGGCACCGCCCGGCCGCAGTCGGCGGCGCGATTGTGCCGGAAGATCGCCCGGCCGCCCATCCCACCAGTAGCGCGGCACTCTTAACGCGGCGTTCCTTCATGGCGGCCGGAGCGGGACTGCTGGTTGCCGGCGCCGCCGATCGCAAGGCGGCGGGCGCGCCCGTCGCCGCGCCGCGCCGCGTCCCGCTGGGCGGCGCCATCCAGGCCGAGTATTTCGACGCCGATCCGGCCTATCGCCAGGCGTTTCTCGACCACTGCGACCTGATCATGCCGATGAACGAGCTGAAGTTCGACCAGATCCGGCCGACGCGCGACGCCTGGAACTTCGAGCCCGCCGACCGGCTGGTGGAATTCGCCCTGGAGAATGGCCGCCAGTCGCGCGGCACCTGCCATGTCTGGTGGAACGCCATGCCCCCCTGGGTCGAGGCGATCGACGATCCGGCCGAGGCCGAGGCCGCGCTTGTCGAACATGTCGAGCGGGTCACCGACCGCTATCGCGGCAAGCTCGCCGGCTGGGACGTCGTCAACGAGGTGATCGCCCACGACCCGCAGCAGGAGGGCCCGCTGCGCCGCACCGGCTGGCTGCGCAAGCTCGGTCCGCGGCACATCCCGATCGCCTTCGCCGCTGCCGCGCGGGCGGATCCGGCGGCGCGGCTGGTGATCAACGACTATGACCTCGAATTCGTCGGCCCGCGCTTCGACGCCCGCCGCGACGTGATGCTGTCGATCGTCCGGCAGCTGCAGGATGGCGGCGTCGCGGTGCACGGCGTCGGCATGCAGGGGCATCTCTATGCCGACCGCCAGGTCGACGGGCCCGGCCTCGAGCGCTTTAACCGCGAACTCGACGCGCTCGGCGTCGGGCTGCTGGTGACGGAGCTCGACATCATCGACTGGCACGGCCCCGCCGAACCGCAGGCGCAGGACGCCACCGCCTATCGGCTGGTCTCCGACCTGCTCGACGCGCTGTTTGCCTGGAAGCCGCCCGAGGCGGTGATCGTCTGGGGCATCAGCGACCGCTACAGCTGGATCCCGGCGGTCCTGCCGCGACCGGACGGCGCGCCCCAGCGGCCCTTGCCGCTCGATGGCGATATGGTACCAAAGGACTGGATGCGGCTGCTCGACGAGCGGTTGCGGCAGGGTCGCTGAGTATCGTCCCGTCTTAACCGTTTATTGAGCATAAAGGACGATTTTTGGCGTCTCGGGAGCGGCCTTGTCGTAAGGGCGCTTGGCGAAGCGGTGGCAGCCCATGTTCTCGAATTCCAGCATTCCCGGTACCCCAGACACTGCTCGCCACGATCGCCGGGCCGCGCCGCCGGCACCGTCCTCGCTTCTCGACCCGGTCTACATCATCCGCTCGGTCTGGGCGTCGAAGTGGCTGATCGCCTTCACCACCATCGTGGGAATCCTGATCGCCGCGGCCGTGGCGCTGTCGACCCCCAAGGAATACACGGCGACCACCGAGATCCTCGCCGATCCGCGCGACATCAAGGTCGTCGCCAACGAGGTGACGCCGAACGGCCTGCCTTCCGACGCGACGCTGGCGCTGATCGAGAGCCAGATGGCGGTGATCTATTCCAACGACGTGCTGGGCCGCGTCGTGGACGAGGCAGGCCTGGTGTCGGACCCGGAGTTCAACGGCACCGCCGAAACCGCCTTCGGCTCGCTGATGGCCTCGTTCGAAGGCCTGTTCGGCGACCAGGAGCAGATCGACACCCGCCGCCGCCTGCAGACCATCGCCAATTTTCGTGAGGCGACCACCGTCAGCCGCGATCCGAAGAGCTTCGTCCTCAATCTCAGCGTCGAGACATGGGACCCGGAGAAGTCGGCGCAGCTGGTGAACCGGGTCGCCGAGACCTTCATCGACCAGCTGGGCCGGGTGCAGTCCTCGACGGCGCGGCGCGCCAGCGACGCCCTGTCCTCGCGCCTGGCCGAACTGCGCCAGTCGGTCGTCGCGGCCGAGCGTGCGGTGGAGGAGTACAAGTCGGCAAACGGGCTGGTCGGCGTCAACGGCCGCCTGGTGGACGACGACTACATCCTGCGCATGAACGACCAGCTGGCACGGTCGCGCAGCGACATCACCGCGCTGCGGGTGCGTGCCGAGCAGATGGCCAATGCCAGCGTCGACGCGGTCGTCGAGGGCTCGTTCCCCGAGGAACTGACCTCGGAGGCCCTCAGCCGCCTGCGCAATACCTATTCCGAGCTCGCCCAGCAGACGGCGAGCCTTGCCGTGACGCTCGGTCCGCGGCACCCGCAGCTGCTGGCCAGCCGGCAGGCGCTGGAGTCGGCCCGCAGCGCGATCAGCCAGGAGGTCAGCCGCATCGTCGCCGCGGCGCAGACCGAGCTCTCGCGCGCCGAGGAGACCAACCGCAATCTCACCGCCCAGATCGACGATTTGAAGACCAAGCAGGTCGCCACCAGCGAATCCTTCGTCAAGCTGCGCGAGCTCGAGCGCGAGGTGGAAGCCTCGAGGGCGGTTTACGAGGCGTTCCTGCTCCGGGCCCGCGAGACCGGCGAGCAGGAGATGCTGAATACCGCCAATGTCCGGGTGATCTCCTCGGCGACGCCGCCGCTGGAGCCGTCCAGCGTTCCGCGCCGGGCGGTGGTGCTGATCGGCGCCGTCCTCGGCCTCATGGTGGGCGTCGGGCTGGCGGTGCTCTGGGCGGTCATCGTGCTCGTCCGCAGCATGCCGGCCTCGCGCCCGGTGGCCCCGGCGGCGCCGATCGCGACCACCCTGCGGCTCCCGGACGCGACGGCCGGCTTCCGGCCGAGCGTGCTCGCCGGCGCCGGCGAGCTGCGACGGGAACGCCCGGCCGAGGCGGAGACGGCGGAAGCCAAGGCCGAGGCTTCGGCCGACAGGGAGGACGACGTCGCCGCCACCGTGACCGAGCCGCTGGCACCGCCGACGGCGCCGCAGGCTCCGGCCAAGGCCGACCTGCCGGCGCAGGAGCCGGAGACCGAGGACTCCGAGGCGGAAGAACCCGCGGCCCCGGTGGAACGCCGTCGCACCTTGCGGGAGCGCATCCAGGCGCTGGCCGCGGAACATCCCGCGCCAGCCAATCCGAGCCTTGCGATGATCGAGGAAGACGCCGAGGTCGAACGCCTCCAGGAGGACATCGCGGCGGTGAAGCGGCACATCGCCGAGATCCGCAGCCGACGCCAGGCCGTCTGAGCAGGGCGCGCCGCCGAAGATACCAAGCCGTCCGAGGAACGCCGACCCCCAAAAGGGGTCGGCCCGTCAGAAGACGCTGGCGCCCTGGTCGGCGGTGCCGACGGCCGAGCGGAAGGCGGCGAAGAGCTCGCGGCCCATGCCGAACTCGTTGCCCGACAGGTCCGGCTGCTCGGGCATGCGTGCCTCGAACTCGGCCGCATCGATCAGCACTTCCAGCGTTCCGGCCTCGCCGTCGAGCCGGATCATGTCGCCCTCGCGGATCCGGGCGATCGGCCCGCCGGCCTTGGCCTCCGGCGTCACGTGGATCGCCGCCGGCACCTTGCCGCTCGCCCCCGACATCCGCCCGTCGGTGACCAGCGCGACGCGGTGGCCGCGATCCAGCAGCACGCCGAGCAGCGGCGTCAGCTTGTGCAGTTCCGGCATCCCGTTGGACTGCGGCCCCTGGAAGCGCACCACGGCGACGAAATCCGTGTTCAGGGCGCCGGTATCGAACGCTGCTTTGAGGTCGTTCTGGTCGTGGAAGATCTTTGCCGGCGCCTCGACGACGCGCCGCTCCGGCTTGACCGCGGACACCTTGATCACCGCCTTGCCGAGATTGCCGGTGAGCATCCGCACGCCGCCATTGGAGGAGAAGGGCTGGTCCGCGGTGGTCAGCACCTTCGGGTCGCCGCTCTCGCGCGGCGCGTCGGTGCGGACCACCGACTGGCCGTCCCCGCCGAGCTTGGCTTCGACGGCGTAGGCGCGCAGCCCGGCGCCCCAAGCGGTGCGCACGTCGTCGTGCAGCAGCCCGCGGTCGAGCAGTTCGCGGATCAGGAAGCCCATGCCGCCGGCGGCGTGGAAATGGTTCACGTCGGCAAGGCCGTTCGGATAGACGCGCGCCAGCAGCGGCGTTACGTCCGACAGGTCGGAAATGTCCTGCCAGCTGAGCTTGATCCCGGCCGCCGCGGCCATCGCGACGAGATGCATCGTGTGGTTGGTCGAGCCGCCGGTGGCGTGCAGCCCGACGACGCCGTTGACCACCGCCCGCTCGTCCACCACGAGGCCGGCGGGCGTGTATTCGTTGCCGAGGGCGGTGATCGACAGGGCCCGCCGCGTCGCCTCGCGGGTCAGCGCGTCGCGCAGCGGCGTGTTGGGGTTGATGAAGGACGAGCCCGGCGTGTGCAGGCCCATGATCTCCATCAGCATCTGGTTGGAGTTGGCGGTGCCGTAGAAGGTGCAGGTGCCGGGGCCATGATAGGACTGCGACTCCGCCTCGAGCAGCGCGTCGCGTCCGACCTTGCCCTCGGCGTAGAGCTGGCGGATGCGGCTCTTTTCGTCGTTGGGCAGGCCCGAGGTCATCGGTCCGGCCGGGATGAAGATCGCCGGCAGGTGGCCGAAGGTGAGCGCGGCGATGACGAGGCCCGGCACGATCTTGTCGCAGACGCCGAGATAGACGGCAGCGTCGAACATGTCGTGGCTGAGGCCGACGGCAGTCGCCATGGCGATGACGTCGCGCGAGAACAGCGACAGTTCCATGCCCGCCTGGCCCTGGGTGACGCCGTCGCACATCGCCGGGACGCCCGAGGCGACCTGCGCCGTGGCGCCGACCGAGCGCGCCGTCTCGCGGATGATCTCCGGGTAGCGCTCGAACGGCTGATGCGCCGACAGCATGTCGTTATAGGCGGTGATGATGCCGAGATTGGGCGTCGCGCCGGCCGACAGCCGTTCCTTGTCCGTCGGCCCGCAGGCCGCGAAGCCATGGGCAAGGTTGCCGCAGGTCAGCGTCGAGCGCTTCGGGCCGTCGCTCGCCTTCCGGCGGATGCGCGCGAGATAGGCGTCCCGCGTCGGCGCCGAGCGCTCGCGGATGCGATCGGTGATTTCTTCGATGCGGCGATCTGCGGTCATCGACGGAACCTCGTGAGATGCGGTTTCAGGGCGCCCAGAACACGGCCAGCTTGTCGTCCCGCGGGGCGCGCAGCACGGCGCGCACCGGCATTGCCTCGACCGGGCCAGGCCGAAGCGCTTCCTCGTAGACGGCAAGCTTCGCCTCACCCTCGATATGGAGGGCGAGGAACCGCGTGTCGACGATCAGCGGCAGGGTGAGGGTGACGCGCGGCTCGCCGGCGCCCGGCGCGCGGATCGCAGCGACCGGCTCGCGGGTCTGCGGATCGATGGCGGCGGCGAGATCGTCGGCTTCCGGAAAGAACGAGGCAGTGTGTCCGTCGGCGCCCATGCCGAGCACCGTCGCGTCGAACGGACGGGCGAGCCGCAGGAAGCGCAGGCGCAGTTCCTCGGCGACGTCTTCCGGCGCAGGTGCGTCGATGTAGAACGGCAGGAAATGCGCGTCGGCGGCGGGGCCGGCGAGCAGGTGCCGCCGCACCATGGCGGCATTGGAGCGTTCGCTGGTCTCCGGCACCCATCGCTCGTCGACCAGCGTGACGGTGACGCTGGCCCAGTCGATCTCGGTCGCCGCGAGGCATTCGAGGAAGCGCTTGGGCGTCGAGCCGCCCGAGACGGCAAGGGTCGCGACCCCGCGCGTCGCGATGGCGCCGGCGAGCACCGCCGCGACGCCCGCCGCCAGCGCCTCGGCGAGATCCTCGCGCGATTCGTAAGAATGGAAGGCGGGGGCGGCGCTCAAGACCGGCTCAATCCGGCTCGTGCCAGGTCCGGCCGTCGCGCTCGATCAGCGCGACGCCCGAGGACGGGCCCCAGGTTCCGGCCGTGTAGCCCTGCGGCTTCATGCCCTTCTCTTCCCAGCCGCGCAGGATGGGGTCGACCCATTCCCACGCCGCCTCGACCTCGTCGCGGCGCATGAACAGGGTCTGGTTGCCGCGGATGACGTCCATCAGCAGGCGCTCGTAGGCATCGGGGTTGCGCACCCCGAAGGAGGCGGCAAAGCTCATGTCGAGCGGCACGTGCCGCAGCCGCATGCCGCCCGGGCCGGGATCCTTGATCATCAGCCACTGCTTGACGCCCTCGTCGGGCTGCAGCCGCATGACCAGCTGGTTCTGGATGACGTTGCCGGCCGAGCCCGCGAAGATGTTGTGGGGGATCGGCCGGAAGGTGACGACGATCTCCGACATGCGCTCCGACAGGCGCTTGCCGGTGCGCAGATAGAACGGCACGCCGGCCCAGCGCCAGTTGCCGATCTCCGCTTTGATGGCGACGAAGGTCTCGGTGTCGCTGCCGCCATTGCCGAGATCCTCGAGATACGAGCGAACCGCCGCGCCCCCCGAGGCTCCCTGCTTGTACTGGCCGCGCACGGTGCGGGTCTCAACATTGCTCTGGTCGATCGGGCGAAGGGCGCGCAGCACCTTCAGCTTCTCGTCGCGCAGCGCGTCCGAATCCAGCGATGCCGGCGGCTCCAGCGCCACCAGGCACATCAGCTGCACGATATGGTTCTGCACCATGTCGCGCAGTGCGCCGGCCTTGTCGTAATAGCCGGCGCGGCCCTCGAGGCCTACGGACTCGGCCACCGTGATCTGCACGTGGTCGATATGCGCGGAGTTCCAGACCGGCTCGTAGAGCGCGTTGGCGAAGCGCAGCGCCATCAGGTTCTGCACCGTCTCCTTGCCGAGATAGTGGTCGATGCGGAAGACCTGCTCCTCGCTGAAATGCTCCCCGATGATGGCGTTGAGCGCCCGCGCGGATTCGAGGTCGCGGCCGACCGGCTTCTCGACGACCAGCCGGCTCTCCGGCGTGGCGAGGCCCTTTTCGCTGATCCGCGTGGCGATGTCGGCGAACAGCGCCGGGCCGACGGCCAAATAGAAGGCGCGGATGCGGGTCGGATCGGCTTCGTCGAGCAGGGCGCGCAGGCTGTCCCAGCCGCCATCCGCCTTGGCATCGATCTGGCGGTAGTGGAGCCGCGCCAGAAAGCGCTCGATCGCGCTCTCGTCCAGGTCGGCCGCGCCGACATGCTGGCGCAGCGCCTCCCGGGCGAAGGCCCGGTAGTCGTCGTCGCTGATCTCGCTGCGCGAGGCGCCGATGATGCGCGCTTCAGCCGGGATCTGTCCGTCGTGGTCGCGGTGATAGAGCGCCGGCAGGAGCTTGCGCTCCGCCAGGTCGCCATTGCCGCCAAAGACGACGTAGTCGAAGGGATCGACCGGAATGATCTGGCTGGACATGCTGTGTCCCTTGTCGAAAAGCGACGCGATCGCGAGGGATCAGCCCGCTCTTTAGTCTAATCGATTGAATAATTCCACCGCCGAGAGAAAATCGCCGAAAGCCCGGCGCAAGCGTCGGTCAGGGCAACTGTAGGGCCGTCGGGCCAGTCAGCCCGCGGCCTGCCGCCGGGCGTGTGCCCGCGCCAGCGCCGCCAGCATCTGGTGATCGGCGAACGGCTTCTTGATCGATTCCACCGGGCCGGCGTCCTCCGGCAGGTCCAGCACCTCGCCGTAGCCGGTGACGAAGATGAACGGGATGTTCTTGCGGTTGAGCGGCGAGATCAGCGGGAAGCTCGTCTCGGCGCCGAGATTGACGTCGAGCATCGCGAGGTCCACCGCCTCGGCGTCGATGATCGTCAGCGCGTCGGCGACGCTGGCCGCGGTGAACACCTTGGCGACGCCGTTGTCGAGCAGGATCTGCTCGGCATCGAGGGCGATGATCATGTTGTCCTCCACAATGAGGGCGTTGAGGCCGTGGAGGCTGCCGGTTTCGGTCATAGTGGCCGCTGTCTGGGGGGCTTCCCCGATACGGGGGCGGGGTGAGTCGCCGTCCCTGAGTTGATAGTGCGAGGCCGGCAGGCCGAAACGGGCCGACAAGCCGGACAGATGATAGTTGACCTCGGCTTCGCCGCCGAGATCGTGCGGGATCGAGCGCTCGATGATGGTCGAGCCGAAGCCGCGCCGGCTCGGCGGCGCCACCGGCGGCCCGCCCATCTCGCGCCAGTCGATCCGGCAGGTATCGTCGGCGTCGATATGCCATGCAACCGCGACCGAGCCGCTGGAATCCGACAGCGCGCCGTATTTCGCCGAGTTGGTTACCAGTTCGTGAAAGACCAGTGCCAGCGTCGAGAAGGCGCGCGCCTCGACGTCGACCTCCGGTCCCTCCAGACGCACGCGTCCGGCCTTGTTGCCGATATAGGCCTGCACCTCGGTCTGGATGATCTCCGAGAGATCCTGCGCGGCGAAATTCTGCTTGGTGAGCTGGTCGTGCGCCCGGGCCAGCGCCTGGATGCGGCCGCCGATGACCGCCGCGAACTCGTCGACCGTGCGGACACCGGGCCGGCTCTGGACGATCAGCGCGCGGATCAGGCTGAGGATGTTGCGCACCCGGTGGTTCAGTTCGGCTATCAGCAGTTCCTGGCGCTGCGCCGCGAGCGACTGCCGGCGCTCGGTCTCCTCGTTGAAGCGCAGCAGCACTTCCAGGATCGACACGCGCAGCGTCTCGGCCGCCTTGCGCTCGGCCTCGGTGAACGCCAGCGACTTGCCCCGCACGGTTTCCTGCCAGGCCTCGAAGCTCTTGCGCGGGGTCAGCCGCGCCCCGTTCGGTCCGGAGGCGGCGATCTTCGACGCCGGATTGCCGGCCCAGTGGATGGTCTGGACGAGCTCCTTGCGGAAGAACAGCAGATAGTCGCGCGGCGACCGTGAGATCGGGATCGCCAGGACGCCGGCGACGCGGTCGGCGTAGCCTTCGGCCGCCGGATGCACCGCCGCCAGTTCATCCGTGGCGTAGATCCGGCTCGCCGCGGCGCGGTTGAGAAAGCGTGCCAGCGCCGGCATGTCGTCCGGCAGCGGGCAATGGCCGAAGCTGCGCGCCGTGCCCTTGGCGTAGACGGCAAAGCCGTGGCAGGGCACGATCTGCCGCAGGTCGTCGGCGAAGTCCGCCAGTGCCTCGACCGACGGCGTCGCCGAGACGATCTTGCCGACGAACCGGTCGTGCAGGTCGCGCACCGCTTCCTCCGCGCGCCGCTGCTCCTTCTGCAGCCGCGCCTCGATGATCAGGGCGATCATCTGGCCGAACAGTTCCGTCGTACTGCGCAACTCCATCGCCAGGTGGCGCGGGCTGTAGTGGTGCAGGGCAAAAAGTCCCCAGAGCCGGCCGTCGATGACGATCGACACCGAGAAGGAGGCGGAGACGCCCATGTTCTTCAGATACTCGATGTGGATCGGCGAGACCGCGCGCAGCAGCGACAGCGAGAGATCGAGCGTCTCGCCGTTCGGATCGAGGCCCGGCTCGATCGGCACCGGCTCGGCGAGCACGTCGGCGATGATACGGATCTGGTTGCGCACGTAGAGGGCACGGGCCTGCTGCGGAATGTCCGTCGCGGGATAATGCAGGCCGAGGAAGCTCTCGAGGCCGCTGCGCGCCGATTCGGCGACGACCTCGCCGGACTTGTCCTCGGCGAAGCGGTAGAGCATCACCCGGTCGAAGCCGGTCACGGCACGCAGCTGCCGCACGCTTTCCCGGAAGAGGCCGTTCAGATCGTCGGTACGCTGGATCCGCGCGATCAGGCTCTTGACCAGCGTGCCGGGATTGGTCGTCGGCCGTTCGGCGGAGGGCTCCGCCTCGATGACGATCGAATGCCCGCTGACATGCACGGCGACGTCGAACAGCCGGCCGGTGCCGAGGAGGTCGAAGCCGAACAGCCGCTCTGAGCCTTCGTTGTGGGTCAGCAACTGCAGCCGGCCGCGGATCGCATGCATCGCGCCGGGCGGCAGCAGCGTATCCAGCGGCTCGCCGAGCAGCGTATCGGGCGAGCCGTCGACGAAGCTTCCGACATTCGCCGAGACGTGCTGGATCATCCAGTCCATCGAGGCGGCCACGAGAAAGCCGAAGTCCTGGATCCGGCCGAGCCGATGGATCGGTTCGCGGTCGCAATTGGTCAGGTCGACGGCGAACTGCGTGGGGTCGTCGCTGTGGTTCAAGACGGGGCGGTCTCCGGTTGCGTACGGCGACAGGCGTCGTCGAAAGCAGCTTCGAACAGGGCGAAGGCGGCTTGCGCCGCGGCGCCAGCCCTCTGCCGGGCGCTCTCCGACACGACCCGGCCGGACAGGGCATCCATGCGGTCGCCGAACGGGTCGGGGGCGGCGGCGCCGGCAAGATAGGCGGTCGAGATGCCCGGCCACCGCCGTGCTAGATTCTTCGCGATGAACTCCCGATGAATGAAGCGGGCGCCCAGCCGCGAGCCGTCGAGCACGTAGACCAGCCCCGCCGCTTCCGGCAGGTCCGTGCCGCCGAGTTGCAGCGGCGCGGGATCGACGGGGACGAGGTCCATCGCCCGGATGTCCTGCGACAGTGCGGCCAGCAACGGCTCGCGCCGGGCCAGCAGCGGCTCGCCGAGGCGTTGCGTGATCACGGCCAGTGCCGACTCGAGCGTCGTGTGGCAGGCGTGGTTCATGCGGATGAAGCGGTGGTAGAAGGTGGCGTCGCCGGCCTCGGTCATGCCGAGGAAGTGCCGGTCGAGCCGCTGATGCGACGAAGCGGTCGTCTCCCGTAGCAGGGCGCGCAGGGACGAGGCCGCGCGGGTTTGGCCCGGGCCGGGCTTCTCAACAGGACGGATCGCCACATCGTTCATCAGGAGCAAGGAAATGCCTTGAAAAGGCAGGCCCTTCAAGGTCATCGCGGGCGGTTGCGCCGCCCCGCGCCGCGGCCCAGGGGGTCGGCGGCAAGGTAGATGGGGCCGACGACGCGCATTCGCCAGTGCCCCCAGGCACGCCGGCAATCCGACGCTGCCTCGTTGCATCCTGCAACCTTCTCGAAACTACTGAAACGACTGCGAAAAGTCCCGGGGCGGGATTTCATGTCCGAGCCGTTGCTTGTCGCGTCAGCGGACATGACGGCGCCGGTTATCGTTTAGCCGGAAACGAAAATAGTCTCGCTACCTTAGAGCCGGTCCCGCAGGGAAAACCACGTCATCGCGAGGAACAGCAGCGGCGAGCGCAGCCGGCGACCGCCGGGGAAGGCGGGGATCCGCAGGGCTTCGAATGCGGCGAGCCCGTCGCGGTTGCCGCCGCTTACCCGGTCGGCATAGAGCCGCCCGGCGAAATTCGCCAGCATCACGCCGTGGCCGGAATAGCCGCCGATGGTCGTGATCCCCGGCTCCACCTCGCGCACATAGGGCAGGCGCTCCATCGTGATCCCGACGGACCCGCCCCAGGCGTGGGTCAGCCGGACGCCCGCGAGTTGCGGATAGACCTCGGCGATCTGCTTGCGCAGGTGG
Source organism: Aurantimonas sp. HBX-1 (assembly GCF_021391535.1). GTDB lineage: Bacteria > Pseudomonadota > Alphaproteobacteria > Rhizobiales > Rhizobiaceae > Aurantimonas. Next base: position 3,513,959 of record NZ_CP090066.1, on the reverse strand, counting down.
CGGGTGATGTCGCCGGTCGCTGCAGTGTAGGCCTCGCGGCCGCCGAACAGCAGGCGGCCGTCGCCGCTCTTGCGGAAATACCGGACGACGAAGCGGGAATCGGCGCAAGCCTCGCCGCCGGCAAGGATCGCGCCCGGATCGTCCAGCGGCTCGGTGGCGCCGATGAACGAGCCGATCGGCATGACATGCGCGTCGACATCCGCGTTGAGACCCGTTCCGTAGGCGTTGACGGCGATCAGCGCACGGTCGGCGGTGACCTCGCCGGCCGCGGTGCGGGCGACGATCCGGCCGCCGCGGCGCTCCAGGCTGGCGACGCGCGTCGTCTCGAACAGCAGGGCGCCGGCCGCGGCCGCGGCCCGGGCGCTGCCGACGACCAGCTTCATCGGGTTGAGATGCGCCGTGCCCGTATCGCGGATGCCGCCGAAATAGCGGGTCGAGCCGAGCCGCTCGGCGGTCTCGGCCGCGTCCATGAAATGCGCGTGCGGATAATCGTAGCGTGTAGCGAGGTCCTCGACCTCCGCCCGGTATTCGTCGAGGTGGCGCCGCTTGTGGACGACGTTCAGCTGGCCACGGCCGAGATCGACGTCGAGATCGTTGGTCGCGATGAAGTCGAGGAGATGCGCCTTGGCCTCCTCGGCGAGGTCGAACAGCGCCCTGGAGCGCTCGTAGCCGTAATCGGCCTCGATCTCCTTCGGCCACAGCCGCTGGCCGGTGCCCATCTGGCCGCCATTGCGCCCGGAGGCGCCGTCGCCGAAGCGGTGGGCTTCGAGCACCGCGACCCGGACCCCGCGCTGCGCCAGGTGCAGGCCGGCGGACAGGCCGGTGAAGCCGCCGCCCACCACCACGACGTCCACCGACAGGCTCTCGGCGAGCGTCGGGTAGGACGGCCGCTCGACGCTGTCCTCGTACCAGGAGCGTCCCGGCGCGATGGGGGACTGGTAGGGAGCCAAGCGATCAGACCTGCAGCAGCAGGAACTCGCGCTCCCAGGGGCTGATCACCTGCATGAAGGTCTCGTGCTCGCCGCGCTTGATGCCGGCATAGGTGCCGACGAAGGACCGTGAGAACACCTCGTGGAAGGCGGTCTCCGCCTCGAACGCGGCGACCGCCTCGAGCAGGCCGCGCGGCAGCGAGATGCCGCCGTCCTCGTTGACCGTCTGGTCGGTTGGCTCGTCCGGGCGCAGCCCGGAGACCATGCCGAGATAGCCGCAGGCGAGCGACGCCGCGATGGCGAGATAGGGATTGGCGTCGGAGGAGGGCAGCCGGTTCTCCACCCGCCGGCCGGCCGGGTCGGAGGTCGGCACGCGGAAGGCGGTGGTACGGTTGTCGAAGCCCCAGGCCGTGTTGGTCGGCGCGCTCATCCCGTAGGTCAGGCGGCGATAGGAGTTGACGTAGGGCGCCATCATGATCAGCGCCGCCGGCACGTAGCGCTGCATGCCGCCGATGAAGTGGAAGAACAGCTCCGAGGGCGTGCCGTCCTCGTTGGAGAAGACGTTGCGGCCGGTGCGCGCGTCGTTGACCGACTGGTGGATGTGCATCGCCGAGCCCGGCTGGCCCTGGATCGGCTTGGCCATGAAGGTCGCGTAGATGTCCTGGCCGAGCGCCGCCTCGCGGATCGTGCGCTTGAACATGAACACCTGATCGGCGAGTTCCAGCGGGTCGCCGTGGCGCAGGTTGATCTCGAGCTGGGCGGCGCCCTCCTCGTGGATCAGCGTGTCGATCTCCAGGCCCTGCCGGTCGGAGAAGTCGTAGATGTCGTCGATCAGCTCGTCGAACTCGTTGACGCCGCCGATCGAGTAGGACTGGCCGCTCTGGATCTGCCGGCCGGAGCGCCCGATCGGCGGCACCAGCGGGTAGTCGGGGTCGACGTTCTTGGAGACGAGGTAGAACTCGATCTCCGGCGCGACGACCGGCTTCCAGCCGCGGTTCTCGTAGAGCGCCATGACGCGCTTCAAAACGTTGCGCGGCGTGTAGCCGACGGCGGCGCCGGACTGGTCGACGAGGTCGCAGATGACCTGCGCCGTCGGATCGTTCTCCCACGGCACCAGCGCCAGGGTGGAGAGGTCCGGCACCAGCTTCAGGTCGCCGTCGTTCGGCGAATAGCGGAACTCGCCGCTCTCCTCGGGATACTCGCCGGAGATCGTGTGCATGAACAGCGCCGAGGGCAGCGCCAGCGAGGTCTCGCCGACGAACTTCTTCGCCGGCATCATCTTGCCGCGCGCGACGCCGGCGAGATCCGGCGTGATGCATTCGAGGTCCTCGATGTCGCGGGCGGCCAGCCACTCGGTGGCTTCCTGCATCGAGCGCACGCCGCGCTTGGATTCCAGAAAGGCGCGGGTCTCGTCCGGCGACAGCTTGAGATGGCCGATGTCGCGCTTCACGGGCATCGGCGCGCCTTTGATCGGGCTTGCCTCGTTGCCGCTGCCTTTCGGGCGCGGGGCGCGACGGTCGAGTCGCGCGGGAACCGGGGAACGGGGCGGTTTCGTCCTTGTCGTGTCGGGCATGCAGTCCTTCGCGGGGCCGTTCGGCAGCCACGAGCATAGCCGGCCACGGAAGGCGTGGGAAGGCGAAACGGGCCGCGAGGATGCGCGGCCCGGTGTTTGTCCCTCGGTCGCCGGGGGGCCTGCCTCAGGCGCCGGTCTTGACCACGACCGGAATCAGCAGGTCGCCCCAGTTTCCGTCGCCGCCGTGATGGCGGGCGGAACGCACCAGTTCGACCGAGACGCCGGATTCCACCGCCTTCATCACCGACTGGTTGAGCCGGTGCAGGTCGTTGGCGAGCATGCGGATCGCCGCCTGCTGCGCCTCGTCCATCGCCGAGGACTGCTCCTCGGCGCGCTCCTTCACCCGGGTGCGCGGACGCTCGTCGTTATGGCTGATCGTGGCACTCATCGTTTCTCTCCCGTTGTTCCTGCCGAACGATCCCGGGGCAGGGCGCGGTGCCCGTCCCGGGCTTCGTGCCTATTCGGCCGCTTCGCTCATCGGCGCGCCGGCCTTGAACTGCGCGCTCTCGGTGGATTCGCCCATCGCGGTGGTCGAGGACCGGCCGCCGGTGATCGCCATCGACACCGCGTCGAAATAGCCGGTGCCGACCTCGCGCTGGTGCTTGGTGGCGGTGTAGCCGTCGGCCTCGGAGGCGAACTCGGCCTCCTGCAGCTCCGAATAGGCGGCCATCTGCCGGTCCTTGTAGCCGCGCGCCAGCTCGAACATGCCGTGGTTCAGCTGGTGGAAGCCGGCGAGCGTGATGAACTGGAACTTGTAGCCCATCGCCCCGAGTTCCTTCTGGAACTTGGCGATCGTCGCGTCGTCGAGGTTCTTCTTCCAGTTGAAGGAAGGCGAGCAGTTATAGGCGAGCAGCTGGTTCGGGTGCTCCTTGCGCACCGCCTCGGCGAAGCGCCTTGCCTGCTCGAGATCGGGCTTGGAGGTCTCGCACCAGATCAGGTCGGAATAGGGGGCGCAGGCGATTGCCCGGGCGATGCAGGGCTCGAGCCCGTTCTTCACCCGGTAGAAGCCTTCCGGCGTGCGGCCGGAATCGTAGTCGACGAAGGGCTGGTCGCGCTCGTCGATGTCCGAGGTGATCAGCTTGGCGGCTTCCGCATCGGTGCGGCAGATCACCAGCGACGGCACGCCCATCACGTCCGCCGCGAGGCGTGCCGCGGTGAGGTTGCGGATATGCGCCTGGGTCGGGATCAGCACCTTGCCGCCGAGATGGCCGCACTTCTTCTCCGACGCCAACTGGTCCTCGAAATGCACGCCCGCGGCGCCCGCCTCGATGAACGCCTTCATGATCTCGAAGGCGTTGAGCGGACCGCCGAAGCCGGCCTCGGCATCGGCAACGATCGGGGCGAACCAGGTCTCGACCGACATCTTGCCCTCGGCGTGCTCGATCTGGTCGGCGCGCTGCAGGGTCCGGTTGATGCGCCGGCAAAGCTCCGGCGCGGCATTGGCCGGATAGAGCGACTGGTCGGGATACATCGAGGAGGCGGTGTTGCTGTCGGCGGCGACCTGCCAGCCGGAGAGGTAGATCGCCTTCAGTCCGGCGCGGACCTGCTGCATCGCCTGGTTGCCGGTCATCGCGCCGAGCGAATTGACGAAGTCTTCCGAATGGATCAGCTGCCAGAGGCGGTTCGCCCCATTCTCGGCCAGCGTGTAGCGAATCTGCAGGGAACCGCGCAGCCGCTGCACGTCCTCGACACTGTAGTCGCGGGTGACGTTGTCGAAGCGGCCTTCGGGGGCCGAGGGGACGAGATTGTAAAAGTCGGTCATGGCAGGCGATCCTCTGGGTTCGTCTCCGCCGCAGTGACATTCTGCGACAGCGTTCGAACGGGACGATGGCAGCCCCGGGCACCGCCTTCCAGCCGCGCAGTCCCGATGGAGCGGCGAAATCGGGTCGGCTTGTCGAAGGCTTCACAAGCTGCGCTTGTCAGTCTGTCACATTTGTCATAGAAATTTCCTCGGATCGCCGGGACGCCGAGCCCGACTCCGGCTCGTGTGGCGGCTCCGTCACAGTCGTTCGAATTTTCGCTAAAGCCCCGTTCCGCAACATAAATTGGCCGTCCGCTTCGATGATTCGAAACCTCCTTCTGCGAACGTTCACCCAGTCGATGGTGAACGAGCGAATGGATGATGGAGCGAACGATGCGTGCCGTGCGTACCGTGCTGAGCCTGCTGGGACTGATCCGCGACGAATCGCGCCGGCCATACCGTCCGGAGCGCTATTACATGCGCGGTCCCGGACCGGCGTGTTTGCGGCGCATGCAGGGCGGCGGGCCGCTCGCCCACTGAGGCGGGACGCGCTCCGCCGCGACCGCCCGGGCCGGGCTGTCCCGGCACTCTCCGTCCGCGACGGCCGGCCCTGATGGCCGAGAACAAGATCTTCGCCGGTCCGCGCATCCGCCGGATCCGCAACGGTCTGGGCCTGACCCAGACCGCGATGGCCGAGGCGCTCGGCATCTCGCCCTCCTATCTCAACCTCATCGAGCGCAACCAGCGTCCGCTGACGGTCCAGCTCATCCTGAAGCTGTCGCGGACCTACACGGTGGATTTCAGCGACCTGCAGGGCGGCGAGAAGCAGAACGCGCTGGCGGAACTGCGCGGGGTGTTCTCCGACCCGCTGCTGTCGGGCGAGCTGCCGGGCGAGCAGGAGCTGGTCGAGGTGGCGGACGCCGCGCCCAATGCCGCCGCCGGGATCGTCAAGCTCTACCGCGCCTATCGCGAGCAGCAGGCGCGGCTCTCGGACCTCTCGGTGCTGCTCGCGCGCGAGGGGCGGGAGACACGGCTCGCCGGGACGCGCCTGCCGATCGACGAAGTCCGCGAGATATTCGAGACGCGGCCGAACCATTTTCCCGCGATCGAGACCGCCGCCGAGCGCTTTCACCAGGCGCTGGCGCCGGGCGACGACCTGATGGCGGCGCTGAAGGCCTGGCTGCGCAGCGAGCACGACGTCTCGGTGCGGGTGCTGCCGGTGCAGACCATGCCGAACTGGCGCCGGCGCTTCGACCGCCATTCGCGCCGGCTGTTCCTGTCGGAGCGGCTGGCCACCGCCGACCGCCTGCGCGAGACCGCGATGGAGGCCTGCCTGCTCGCCTTCGGCGACGTGATCGCCGCCGAGAACGCGACCTTCGGCTTCTCCAGCGACGAGGCGCGCCGGCTCGGCCGCTTCGAGCTGCTGCGCTACGCGGCGCATGCGCTGATGATGCCCTATGCGGCGTTCCAGGCCGCCGCCCAGCGGGCAGCCTACGACGTCGACGTGCTTCGCGGCCGCTTCCAGGTCTCGTTCGAGCAGGCCGCCAACCGGCTGACCATGCTGCAGCGCCAGGCCGCGCCGGGCGTGCCGTTCTTCCTGCTCGAGGTCGACAATGCCGGCAACCGCTTCCGCCGTGCGGGCGCGCGAGGCTTTCCCGTGCAGCGCTTCGGCGGCGACTGCCCAAAGCTGCCGATCCACGCTGCCTTCGCCCAGCCGGGCCAGATCCTCGTCGAGGCGGCGCAGATGCCCGGCGGCGCGGAATTCCTGCTCGTCGCCCGGACGCTCGAGGGATTGCAGGCGGGATTCGAGGAAAGGCCGCGCCGTACCGCCATCCTGCTCGGCTGCGACATCGGCTTCAAGGACGAGACCGTCTACGGCCGCCATCTCGGCGCGACGCCGGTCCCCACCGGGATCGGCCCGGCCTGCCGGCTCTGCGAGCGCCAGGGGTGCCTCGCCCGGGCCGAGCCGCCGCTGACCCGCCCGCTCGGCCTCGACGAGATGGTCACCGGCCTGTCGGCGTTTGACTTCCAGTAGGCGGGGAGCCACATCCGCCCGACGGCGATCGTCGCAAAATCGTCATGTACTGTCGGCGGCACGCGGACTGGCTCAGGCCGGTCGCTGCGCGACCTTCGGATGCCAGGTGAAGTGAAGCCATGAACAAGCCCGTCAGCCAGCAGAAACTGAAGACCGAAGGACTAGAGGACACGCTCACCCGGGACGGCTTCGTCGCCCGCTCGGTCCAGCGCCTCGTCGACGGCGCCGAGAAGCTCAATCTCCGCCACTCCGCCGTCGGCAATCCGCCGGTGTTCCCCACCGACGCCTTTCCCTGGGCCCGCGAGGTCGAGGCCGAATGGCGGCTGATCCGCGCCGAGCTCGACAAGGTGCTGGTGCGCAAGGGCGAACTGCCGGCGTTCCACGAGATCTCCTCGGAGGTGCGCTCGATCTCGTCCGACCAGAACTGGAAGACGTTCTTCCTCTGCGGCTACGGCATCAAGTCGGAGGAGGCGATCCGCCAGTGCCCCGAGACCTGGCGCATCCTGCAGAAGATCCCCGGCCTCAAGTCGGCGATGTTCTCGATCTTCGAGCCGGGCAAGCACCTGCCGCCGCATCGCGGCCCCTATAACGGCGTGCTGCGCTTCCACCTCGGCCTGATCGTCCCCGACCAGCCCGAAAAGGTCGGCATCCGGGTCGACGACCAGACCTGCCACTGGCAGGAAGGCAAGGCGCTGATCTTCGACGATGCCTACGAGCACGAGGCCTGGAACCACTCGGACGAGGTGCGGGTGGTGCTGTTCGTCGATTTCGAGAAGCCGCTGAACTTTCCGGCCAGCCTGACCAACAAGGCGGTGCTGAACCTGGCGGTGTTCACCCCCTTCATCCGCGAGGGCTACAAGGCCCACAAGGCCTGGGAAAAGCTGTTCTACGGCGAGGGCACCAAGCACCGCTAGGCGAGAGGAGCGCCGGTCCGATGACGATGCGCATGGACAGTCTGCAGTGGCGGCCGATGACCAGCGCCGATCTGCCCGGCGTCGCCGAACTCGCTGATCGGATCCACCCGTCGCTGCCGGAGGACGTCGCGATCTTCGCCGACCGGCTCCGGCTCTATCCGCAGGGCTGCCTGGTGCTCGCCGACGCCGAGGGCGGCTGCCTCGGCTATGCCGTCGGCCATCCCTGGACCAAGGGCCCGCCGCCGAAGCTCGACACGCCGCTCGGCGCGCTGCCGCAGCCGGCCGACTGCTTCTACATCCACGACGTGGCGGTCGCGCCGGAGGCCCGCGGCCACGGCTTCGCCGCAGGCGCCGTCGAGCAACTGCTGGAACAGGCGGATGCCTATCGCTGCGCGGCGCTGGTGTCGGTCCATGCCACCACGCCGTTCTGGTCGCGATACGGCTTCGCCGAGGCGGGCGGGGGATTGGCGCCCGGCGCGCTTGCCTCCTATGGCGGCGACGCTCGCTACATGGTGCGGATGGCGCCGCGGTGAGCAGTGCTCCGTCGTTGTGCAAACGTCATCAATCGGGGGGCTGGAAATCCCCGTGCCGATGCCCTTATGGTCGCTGCACCACAATCTGCAGGTGGGCGGCCACCCTGGCGGCCCGAACGGTTCACCGCAAACAGGGGGCTTCGTCGATGAAGCATTATCTTTTCGGGGCGGCCATCGCGGCCTTCGCCTTCGCCATCACGCCGGCCAGCGCCCAGGAACGGGTCGTCAACGTCTACAACTGGTCGGACTACATCGACCAATCGATCCTCGCCGACTTCACCAAGGAGACCGGCATCCGCGTCGTCTACGACGTGTTCGACTCCAACGAGATCGTCGAGACCAAGCTGCTGGCCGGCGGCACCGGCTACGACATCGTGGTGCCGACCGGCACCTTCCTCGCCCGCCAGATCAAGGCCGGCGTCTTCCAGCCGCTCGACAAGTCCAAGCTCACCAACTGGGACAATCTCGACCCGCAGGTGATGGAGCGCCTGGCCCGCTACGATCCGGAAAACAAGCACGCGATCAACTACATGTGGGGCACGACCGGGCTCGGGCTGAATGTCGCGATGGTCAAGGAGCGGCTCGGCGAGGATGCCAAGCTCGACACGTTCGACCTCCTGTTCGACCCTGAGACCGCCGCCAAGCTCGCCGATTGCGGGATCTACGTGCTCAACACGCCCGAGGAAGTGGTGCCGGCAGCACTGAACTATCTCGGTCTCGACCCGAATTCGGACGAGCGGGAGGATCTCGACAAGGCGCAGGAACTGCTGCTGTCGATCCGCCCCTATGTCCGCAAGTTCCACTCGTCCGAATATATCGAGGCGCTCGCCAACGGCGACATCTGCATGGCGCTGGGCTGGTCGGGCGACATCCTGCAGGCGCGCGATCGCGCCGCCGAGGCCGGGCAGGGAGTCGAGATCAGGTACGTGATCCCGAAGGAGGGCGCGGTGACCTGGCTCGACAACATGGCGATCCCTGCCGACGCGCCGAATGTCGAGGAAGCGCACGAATTCCTCAACTACATCATGCGGCCCGAGGTCATCGCCAAGGCGACCAACTACGTGAACTACGCCAACGGCAACGCCGCCTCGAAGGAGTTCGTCAACAAGGACATTCTCGAGGATCCGGCCGTTTACCCGCCGGAGGAAACCCGCGAGCGGCTCTACGCCATCGATCCGAAGGATCCCGCCGCCCAGCGCCTGCAGACCCGGCTCTGGACCCGCGTCGTCACCGGCCAGTGACCGGCATCGACGAAAGCCGGGGCGGCGACGCCCCGGTTTCCGGCAACATTTGGCGGAGGCATCCCCCACGATGAAGGCGCAGTCGCTTGGCAGCATCCGCAAGAGCTTTGCGCCCTGGGCCGACCCGAGCCAGCAGCCCTATATCGAGTTCGACGGCGTCACCAAGGACTTCGGCAACTTCACCGCCGTCGACGACCTGACCCTGTCGATCTACCGGCGCGAGTTCTTCGCGCTCCTCGGAGCGTCCGGCTGCGGCAAGTCCACGCTGCTGCGCATGCTCGCCGGCTTCGAGACGCCGACCAGGGGCCGCATCGTCCTCGACGGCGAGGACCTCACCGGAACGCCGCCTTACCGGCGGCCGGTGAACATGATGTTCCAGAGCTACGCGCTGTTCCCGCACATGAGCGTCGAGAACAACATCGCCTTCGGCCTGAAGCAGGAGGGGATGGGCAAGGGCGAGCGGGCCGACCGCATCGCCGAGGTGCTGAAGCTGGTCAAACTCGAGCCCTTCGCCCGCCGCAAGCCGCACCAGCTGTCCGGCGGCCAGCGCCAGCGCGTGGCGCTCGCCCGCTCGCTGGCCAAGCGGCCGAAAGTGCTGCTGCTCGACGAGCCGCTCGGCGCGCTGGACAAGAAGCTGCGCGAGGAGACCCAGTTCGAGCTGACCGACCTGCAGTACGAGCTCGGCATGACCTTCATCGTCGTCACCCACGACCAGGAGGAGGCGATGACCATGGCGGACCGCATCGCCATCATGGAAAAGGGCCAGATCGTCCAGCTGGCGACGCCGCCGGAAATCTACGAGGCGCCGGCCTCGCGCTTCGTCGCCGATTTCGTCGGCAGCGTGAACCTCTTCGAGGGCAAGGTCGTCCGCAAGGACGCCGAGCGGATCGTGCTGCAGGCTCCCGAGGGCGGCGAACTTGTGGTCGCCTCGACGGCACCGGTCGAGATCGGCGAAACCGCCTGGTACGCCGTGCGGCCGGAGAAGCTGCGGATCTCCGCCGAGCCGATCGAGGGCACCAACGTGTTTTCCGGCGAAGTCTGGGAAATCGCCTATTTCGGCGACATGACCTCGTTCCACATCCGGCTCGACAACGGCCAGATCGTTCGCGTCTCGATGATCAACCGGCAAAGGGTCAGCCCGCTGCAGCTGACCTGGCACGAACGCGCCTATGTCGCGTTCGATGCCGACGCCGGCCTCGTCCTCAACCGCTAGGGACGGGAGCGCGGCGATGGCAGCAGCAAGATCCAGCCTGTTCAAGCGCGTCGTCATCGCCGTGCCCTATCTGTGGCTGGCGGCGCTCTTCCTCGTGCCGTTCCTGATCGTCTTCAAGATCTCGGTCTCGAACATCGCGACGGCGATCCCGCCCTACACGCCCACTTTCGGCGACCCGTCGACCTGGCTGGACTCGCTTGGCCAGTTCACCTTCGACAACTACCGCTGGATCGTCGATGACGCGCTCTACATCAACGCCTACATCTCCAGCCTGATCATCGCCGGCATCTCGACCTTCCTGGCGCTGCTGATCGGCTATCCGCTGGCCTACGGCATGGCGCGCGCGCCGCTCGGCCTGAGGCCGCTGCTGGTGATGCTGGTCATCCTGCCGTTCTGGACGAGCTTCCTGATCCGGGTCTACGCCTGGATCGGCATCCTCAAGCCGGAGGGGCTGCTCAACCAGTTCCTGCTGTTCCTCGGCGTGATCGACACGCCGCTGCTCATCACCAACACGCACACGGCGATCTTCATCGGCATCGTCTATTCCTACCTGCCGTTCATGGTGCTGCCGATCTACGCCAGTCTGGAAAAGATGGACGACACGCTGCTGGAGGCGGCCGCCGACCTCGGCTCGACACCGGCCAAGGCGTTCTGGACGATCACCTTCCCGCTGTCGCTGCCCGGCGTCCTCGCCGGCTGCTTCCTGGTCTTCATCCCGGCGGTCGGTGAATTCGTCATCCCCGACCTGCTCGGCGGCTCGCGGACGCTGATGATCGGCAAGACGCTCTGGCTGGAGTTCTTCAACAACCGCGACTGGCCGGTCTCCTCCGCCGTCGCCATCGTGCTGCTGCTGCTGCTGGTCGTGCCGATCATGATCTTCCAGCGCGTCCAGGCTCGCCAGGAGAATGCCGCGTGACCCGCCGCTGGTCCGGCTTCAACGTCGCCTCGGTCGTCGTCGGCTTCACGTTCCTCTATCTGCCGATCGTGCTGCTGATCATCTACTCGTTCAACGAGTCGCGGCTGGTGACGGTATGGACCGGCTTCTCGATCCACTGGTACGTGCAGCTGTTCGACAACCAGGGCCTGATGGACGCGGCCTGGGTGACGATCCGCGTCGGGCTGCTGTCGGCGACCGTCGCCACCGTGCTCGGCACGCTCGCCGCGCTGGCGCTGACCCGCTACACCAGCTTCCGCGGCCGCATGCTGTTCACCGGCATGGTCTTCGCGCCGCTGGTCATGCCGGAGGTGATCACCGGCCTGTCGCTGCTGCTGCTGTTCGTCGCCATCGACTTCAACCGCGGCTTCTGGACCGTGACGCTCGCGCACATCACCTTCTCGATGTGCTTCGTCGCCGTCGTCGTGCAGTCGCGGCTGGTCTCGATCGACCGGTCGCTGGAAGAGGCCGCGATGGATCTCGGTGCGACGCCCGCGCGCACCTTCCTGTCGATCACCCTGCCGATGATCTGGCCGGCGGTGTTCGCCGGCTGGATGCTCGCCTTCACCCTGTCGCTGGACGATCTGGTCATCGCCAGCTTCACCTCCGGGCCGGGCGCGACCACCCTGCCGATGAAGATCTACAGCCAGGTGCGGCTGGGCGTGACGCCGGAGATCAACGCCGTCTGCACCATCCTGATCGCCATCGTGACGCTGGGCGTGATCCTCGCGGCGCTCGCCAACAAGCGCAGCGCCTTCGTCAGGCAGCGCGACGAACGGCTGGCCGCGGCGGGCGACTGATCGCGCCGCGACGCTAGCCCTCTATCGACGGGCGGCGGTGCGTTCGGCGCAGTCGCAGGCGGCGGCATGGGCCGCCTCGATCGCCGCGAAGGTGCGCTCGATCGCTGCCAGCATTGGGTCCTCGCCCGGGGCCGGCCGGTGCGCCAAATAGTCCAGCGCCTCGATCGCCGACAAGGCGGCGAGCAGCGCGCGACGGGTGGGCGCCTCGATCGCCGGACCCTTGGCTGCTGCGAGGGCAGGCTGCAGCGCCGCGAGCCGCGTCAGCACCGGGCGCGACGCGGAATCGCCTGGCGCCTGCGCCGTATTGGCCGTCGCCTCGCCAGGTCCGCTCGCCAGCAGCTTGCGCCGCTCCGCGATGTCGATCAGCCGGTCCACGGCAGCGAGCCGGTCCGCATCGGTGGCGAGCGGTAACGGCGCGACCATCGCCAGCGGCGGCAGATCGGGGTCGATGCGGGGGCCCTGGAAATCCTTCTCGGTGGAATGGGTCGGCATCGGGTCGAGCGTGGCGCTGCGTTCCAGGCCGCGGGCCGGCCGGAAGTCGACGATCGACAGCAGCAGGCTACGCAACGGCGGCGCGAATCGGGGCAGGGGCGCCGGACGCGCGGCCGCGACGGCGGCGCGGATCGCCTGGCGGGCCGCCGCCGTCTGCACCGAAACCAGCCTGTCGCCCTCCGCCGCGTCGCCCCCGACCCGGGCGACCTGCTCCCGCAGCAGGCCGAGATAGTCGGCGACGCCGTCGCAGAGAAACGGCGTCTGGTCCTGGGAGAGATAGTCGCCGAGTTCGGTGGTCACCCTGTCCGCCAGCCAGCTGAGATCGGCGCTTGCCCGCCAGGCCGGCCGCCCGTGTCCGCGGGCGAGGCCATTGGCTTCCTTCAGCGCGGCCATCTCCTCGCGGCTGCGCGGCATGGCCGGCGGCGTGAAGAGGAAGCGCCCGGGCATGGCGTCGTCGCCCCTGAAGGCGACGCTGCGGGCAGCTTTCAGCGCCGCGTATTCATCGGCCTCGATGGCCGATAGCGCCGCGTGGTAGCGGGCGGGGCAGGCCGGCTCGGCGGCGACGGCAGGGGCGAGCGAGAGCATCAGCGCCGACAGGGCGGCGAGGGCGGGCACTCGGGCGGACATCGTCATGCGGGGCATCCGTGGATGGCCGGACGCGCCATCGCCGGGCGAGCCCCGAACGGGGTGACCGGGTCTCTAGCGCGATGTCACGTCCGGGTTGGGCCAGTGACCTGCCATCGTGAATGCGACTGGTTTCGATGTGGTGAACTCGCCGGTTGTCGACGCCGTCATCGAAGCGGCGGTGTCGAAGGTTCCGCGGATCCGCAATTCGCGGGTCAGGACCGACATCACGCCCGCCGCCCGCACGGTTCCGGCGCTGCCGGCGAGGACGAACTCGCGCAGGTGGATCCGTGGCCCGAACGAGACCAAACGTGCTTCCAGCTCGGCGAAGGGCACGGTCGCGCCCGACGTGCTCTCGATCAGGGCCCGCGCCCCCGGCCGGCGGAACACGTCGGGGTCGAAGCCGGTGAGGACGCCGTTCCGCGTCGTCACCCTCGTGTCGAACTGGATGTTGCGCACGATCGAGCCCCAGTCGGTGACCGGCGCGGTCATGTCTGCGGAAATGTCCGACCGGCCGCTGACGCCCACGACATCGACGTCGAGCGCGGCAAACAGCGACGGCGTGTCGACGCCCGCCAGGGCCAGATGGCCGCTCGCCTGCGGCGGGGCCTGGTTGGCATCGACCACGATGCTCGCCTGGCCATGCCCGCCCAGCAGGACGGCGTCGTTGACGTCGATCGTCGCCTTGCCGTCGGCGACGAGCAGCGCCGCCGCCACATCGCTGGCCGCCAGCGCGCCGAGCGTCGCGCGTTCCGCCGACAGCCGAAGGTCGAGACCGATCTCGTGCGAGAAGCCGACATCGATGTGGCGGGCGAGGTCGAAGGGATCGTTGGGCAGCGGCGCGAGGGAACGCACCAGCGGCGTGAGATCGAGGGTCCCGAAGGCCAGCGTGCCACCCACGGTCGGTCTGTCGCCGAGGATGCGCGCCTCGAGTGCGCCGCGGCCGCTGCTGCCGGCGATACGCACGTCGGCATTCTGCAGACTCGCATCGACCCCGGCAAACACCAGATCACCGGCGACCGAGACGGCGCCGACATCGGGCACCGCCGCACCCGGGTTGGCGAGCCACTCGATGCTGCGGCTGAGCGAGGGACTTTCCAGCCTGACGCGGCCCGTGATGCCGCCGTTGCGATCGAGGCTCGCGTCGCCGTCGAAGCTCGCGTCGAGCGTCGGCGAGGTCATCTCGAGATCGACGCTGCTGGAGCCGCCGTTCATCAGCGCCGTCTTCGAACCCAGCGTGATGCGCACCGTCGTCGTGTCGCCGTTCCAGACGAAGGATCCCGATGCGTCGAGGCCGTCGCCCACGGCGCTGCGGTTGATGACGATGTTGGCGTTGCTGAGGCCGGACGGCCGGCCCCCACCGCGACCGCTCCGGAACACGCCCTGGCGGATGTCGACGGTGCGCGCATGCGGCAGCTGCGCCAGCAGCCGCTCCGCCGTGGCACGGGGGCCCTCCGCCGGCTGCACCGGATCAGGAGCGGCCGCCTTGGTCGCGGGAGCCGAATGATACTCGGGCCGGATCAGCACCAGGCGGGAGATGCTGGCCTTGCCGAACAGGGCGTCGACGGGATCGAGGTCGGCGACGACGCGCTCGATCCGCAACGTCCCAGCGCCGTCCATGCGCAGGCGGTCGGCGCTGATCCGGGTCTTGGGCAGCAGCGAAAAGCTCACCGGCCCGTCGATGAGGACGGTTCCGCCGACGCTGCGCTGCAGTTCGCCCACCAGCATCCGCCGCGCCTCGTCGGACCCCAGCGAAAGCCGGGGCAGCAGGACGGCGGCGATGACGAAAACGAGGACGCCCAGCGCGAGCGCCACGCGCACGCGCTGTCTCGCAAGGGCGCGGGCCGCTCCTTCGAGCCTGTCTCGGGGGAAGGGCCGCGTCACGAAACATCCTTCTTCAGCACGCCTTTTTGTAGTCGTCCGGGCTGCAGAAGCAAAGCCCGGGCAAACCTCCGCCGCCGGCGGGAGCGGCGCGCTCCGGACGTTGCCAATGCAAACCCCGTATGGCACCAGCAAGGCATAGGCGCAGGGAGGGACGAGGATGGGCGGCAAGCTGCTGTGGGCACCGGACGCGGCGCGGATGGCGCGGCACCCGATGACCGCTTTCGCCGCCGGAGCGGGGGAGCGGTATGGCGCAAGCCTGCCGGACTACGATGCGCTGCACGGCTGGTCCGTCGATCGCCGTGACGCGTTCTGGGAGCATGTGTGGGATTTCTGCGGCGTCGTCGGCGAACGCGGCGCCACCGCCCTTGCGCCCGGCGCCACGATGCGGGACGACCGCTTCTTCCCCGAGGCCCGGCTCAACTTCGCCGAAAACCTGCTTGCCCACGCGGGGCAGGGCTCGCCCGACCGCGACGCGATCGTCTTCAGCGGCGAGGAGGCGGTCAACCGCCGATTGTCGTGGCGCGAGCTGACCCATCTCGTCTCCTGCTTCCAGCAGGCCTTCCGCGCCGAGGGTGTGGTCGCCGGCGACCGGATCGCCGCGATGATGCCGAACCTGCCGGAGACCGTCGCCGCGATGCTCGCCGCGGCGTCCATCGGCGCGGTCTGGTCGTCCTGCTCGCCGGATTTCGGCGAACGCGGCGTGCTCGACCGTTTCGGCCAGATCGAGCCGAAGCTGCTGATCTGCTGCGACGGCTACCATTACGCCGGCAAGCGCATCGAGATCGCCGACAAGCTCGGCCCGATCAGCGCCAGCCTGGCGCCTCGGCGGACCATCGTCGTGCCGTATCTGGAGAACGCCGCGGCGGTGGCGCAGACGGTCACCAACGGCATCGCCATGGACGATTTCCTGGCACCCTTTGCCCCCGGCGCGATCGAATACGAGCGGCTGGCCTTCGCGCACCCGCTCTACATCCTGTTCTCGTCCGGCACGACCGGCGTGCCGAAATGCATCGTGCATTCGGCCGGCGGCACGCTGCTGCAACATCTGAAGGAACACCGCCTGCATTGCGGCTTCGGGCCGGACGCGCGGGTCTTCTACTTCACCACCTGCGGCTGGATGATGTGGAACTGGCTCGTCTCGGCGCTGGCGACGGGGGCGACGCTACTGCTCTATGACGGCTCGCCCTTCCATCCGCGCCCGTCGGTGATCTTCGACTACATGGCGAGGGAGCGGGCGACGTTCCTCGGCACCAGCGCCAAGTTCATCGACGCCGCGCGCAAGCAGGGGCTCGAGCCCCGCGTCACCCATGATCTCTCCGCCCTGGAGATGCTGGGCTCCACCGGCTCGCCGCTGTCGCCCGAAAGCTTCGAATATGTCTATGCGGCGATCAAGCCGGACGTCCATCTGGCCTCGATGTCCGGCGGCACCGACATCGTCTCCTGCTTCGTGCTCGGCGTGCCGCTGCGCCCCGTCTATGTCGGGGAGATCCAGGGCCCCGGCCTCGGCATGGCGGTGGAGGTGTGGGACGACAACGGCCGCCCGCTCGCCGCGGGCAAGGGCGACCTCGTCTGCACCAGGGCGTTCCCCTCGATGCCTATCGGCTTCTGGAACGACCCCTCCGGCGAGCGCTATCGGAGCGCCTATTTCGAGCAGTTCCCGGGCGTGTGGTGCCACGGCGACTTCGCCGAATGGACCGAGCACGGCGGCATCGTCATCCACGGTCGCTCGGATGCGACGCTGAACCCGCAGGGCGTGCGGATCGGCACCGCCGAAATCTACAACATCGTCGAGCAGATGGACGAGGTGGTCGAGGCGATCTGCATCGGCCAGCCCTGGGACGACGATGTCCGCGTCGTCCTGTTCGTGCGGCTGGCTGACGGCGTCGACCTCACCGAGGATCTCGCCGGCCGCATCAAGATGGCAATCCGCCAGGGCGCCTCGCCGCGGCACGTGCCGGCCAAGATCCTCCCGGTCGCCGACATTCCGCGCACCAAGTCCGGCAAGATCGTGGAACTCGCGGTGCGCGAAGTGGTCGAGGGCCGGCCGGTCCGCAACAAGGAAGCGCTTGCCAATCCCGAGGCTTTGGCGCTGTTCGCCGGCCGCGTCGAACTGCAGAGTTGACGCGCCGCCGCGTCGCGCGGGGCGTTCGCCAGGACGAAAAACGCCGGCCTCGAGGAGGCCGGCGCGTTGTTTTGAGATAGCAGGTTCGAGCCGGTTACTGGGCCTTCGACTGCATGCCCTTGGCTTCCTCGACGGCCGCCATGCAGGCGGTCTCGTCGCCGGCGGCAAGCGCTGCTTCTGCACGCTGGATGGCGTCCTGGGAGCCGCTGTCGCCGGCTGCGGCATTTGCCATCGTGCTGGCGCCGGCCTGGCCGCTGGCGGCCGTGGCTTCACCCGCCTGCTGCGCCGCCACGTCCTGGCCGGACATGGCCGTCTCCTTGCTCGCGGCGTCCTCGAGCGGCATGTGCTGGCCGTCCTTGGACACTTCGCCGGTCTGCTGGCCGGCATCCGCCTGCTGCGAGGCGGTGGCCGCCGTGTCGGTGCCCGCTGCGGGCGTCGTGGCACCGGCAGTGGCGGATGCGGCCCCTGCGCCGCCGGTCGGCGTGGTGCTGCCGGCCGCCGTGGTGTCCGTCTCGAGCGGTGCGGTGCTGCCGTCCTTCGAAACTTCACCGGACGTGTCGACGCCGGCACCGGTCTCGAAATTGGTGGTCTGGCCACCCGAGGTTGCGCCGGTTCCGGCGATGGATGCGGTCACGTCGCCGTTCTGGAGCATCGCGAGTTCCTCGCGGCAATCCGCGGAGGCGGCAGTGATCGGCAGGGCGAAGAGGGCAACGCCCCCGAGCAAAATCGATAGACGCGTCATTCCCGTGTTTCCTCTTATTGTCGACTGGGAAGAGGAAACGCCGCGTCAACTTCACGGTTCCGTAATGGCCGCGAGAGGATGCATGCCGGCGACCGGAACGGCGGCCGCGTCGCGAGGCGGGCTACGACGATCCGCCCGGTTCGGCCTCCGCCAGGATCGAACGGGTCAGCAGCATCACCGGCAGGATGCCGACCAGCACGATCATCAGCGCCGCCACGGCGCCGTCCTCGAAGGCGGCGCGGGAGGTCTGGGCGTAGACGAAGGTCGCCAGCGTGTCGAAATTGAACGGCCGCAGCAGGATCGTCGCCGACAGTTCCTTGGCGGTGTCGACGAAGACCAGCAGGAACGCCGTCAGCAGCGCCGGGCGCATCAGCGGCAGGAGCACCTGGCGAAGCGTCGCCCCCGGGCTGCGCCCCAGCGTGCGCGCCGCCATGTCGAGATGCGGCGAGAGCTTGGAGAAGCCGCTCTCGATCGCGCCGTGGCCCATCGCCATGAAGCGCACGAAGCAGGCATAGACGATGGCGAAGCCGGAGCCGGAGAGCAGGAGCCCGGTCGAGATCCCGAACCATTCGCGCAACCGCGCGTCGACGAAATTGTCGAAGGCGGCGAGGGGAATGAGGATGCCGATCGCCAGCACCGTGCCGGGCACGGCGTAGCCGAGGGCGCCGACCCGCACCAGCGACGCCAGCCGGTGGCTGCGCGTCAGCCTTATGCCGTAGGCCATGAAGAACCCGGCGACGACGGTCATCAGCCCCGCCGATCCGGCGATCATCACCGTGTTGCGAAGCGCCCGCCACAGCTGCGGATCGCCCAGCTGGTAGAGCCGGCTGAGCGCGTAGTCGCCGAGGATGTAGAGGGGGATGCCGAATCCGGCGACGATCGGCAGCAGGCAGACCAAAGCTGCCGCGATCGCCTTCCAGCCGGCGAGCGACTCGCGGCCGACCTGCGGCCGGTCGCCGCGATGGATGTTGAAGCGCTGCTGTCGCCGCGCCAGCCGCTCGACCAGCACCAGCAGCACGATCACGCCCAGCATCATCAGCGCGATCTGCGTGGCGCCCTGCAGGTCGCCGCGGTTCAGCCAGGTGGAGTAGACCGCGAAGGTCAGCGTCCTGACGCCGAGGAATTCCACCGCGCCGATGTCGTTGATCGCCTCCATCAGGGCGAGCGCGATGCCGACGGCGATCGCCGGGCGGGCCATCGGCAGCAGGATCTTGAAGAACACGGCGGCGCGCGATGCCCCGAGCGTCCGCGCCACGTCGCCCGCCTTGCGGCCCTGCATGACGAAGACCATGCGCGCCGTCAGGAAGACGTAGGGGTAGAGCACCGAGGACAGCACGAACACCGCGCCACCCAGCGAGCGCACGTCCGGGAACCAGTAGTCGCGGCGGGTCTCGAAGCCGAACAGCGCCCGGATCGCGCCCTGCACCGGCCCGGTGAAATGCAGGAACTCGACGAAGCAGTAGGCGGCGATGTAGGTCGGCACCGCCAGCGGCAGGACCAGCGCCCAGGCGAAGGTTCGCCGGAACGGAAACTGGAACGTCGCCACCAGCCAGGCCGTCACCACGCCGGTCGTCCCGGCGACGACGGCGATGCCGAGCATCAGCAGCAGCGTGACCTGGCTCGCCTCCGGCAGGATGGTCTGGGCGAGATGCGCCCAGTTGGTCGAGCGGCCGGAAAGCGCGATCACCGCGAGCGCGGCGATCGGCAGGATCACCGTCAGCGCGACCAGGCCGGCGCCGAACAGATAGCCGCGATCCGGCTGCCCGCGGAAGCGGAAGCGTGGCCGGGGGACCGGGGTGAGCAGCGGTGCGGAGACGGACATGGCGGGCCCGGCTAAGCCGGATTGCGGCGACGGAAGGCCGCCCCGCACGAAGGCGGCGGCGCACTCGCCGCCGCGTCAGCCGGAGAAGCGCCCGGGACGATGCTCGCCCGGGCTAAGGTGATGGTCGACGGCAAGGCCCCGATCAGCTCTGCGGGCCGTTGTCGTAGGCGACCTCGTCGACGATCTCGGAAGCCTTGGTCCGGTACTTGGCGATCTCGGCCAGCGGCAGGTCGTCGATCTTCAGCTCGCCGAAGGAGGTCACGACTTCCGACGTCGCGATACCCGGCTCCAGCGGGTACTCGTAGTTCAGTTCCGCGTAGATGCGCTGCGCTTCGGCGCCCGAGAGAAACTCCATGAGTTTCACCGCGTTCTCCCGGTTCGGCGCGTTCTTGGCGAGCGCCACGCCCGAGATGTTGACGTGGGTGCGGCCGTTCTCGAAGGTCGGCATGACGACCTTGATGGCGTCGGCCCACTCCTTCTGCTCGGGCTCCTTCTCGTTGTGCATCATCAGGCCGACGTAATAGGTGTTGCCGATCGCGATGTCGCACTCGCCGGCGAAGATCGCCTTGGCCTGGTCGCGGTCGCCGCCCTCGGGGCGCCGGGCGAGGTTGTCGCGCAGACCGGCGACCCAGGTGCGCGCCGCTTCCTCGCCGTGATGGGCGATGTACGCGGCGATAAGCGCGATGTTGTACTGATGCTGGCCGGAACGGGTGCACAGGCGGCCCTGCCACTTCGGATCGGCGAGCTCCTCGTAGGTGATCGGCTCGTCGCCGACGCGTTCCTTGGAGGCGTAGACGACGCGCCCGCGGGCGGTCAGGCCGAACCATTCGTTCTCGGTGTCGCGGAACACGGCGGGAATGTTCGCCTCGAGCGTCTCGCTCTCGACGGGCTGCACGACGCCGGCCTGCTTGGCGGCGTCGAGGCGGCCGATGTCGACGGTCATGATCAGGTCGGCGGGCGAGTTGGCGCCCTCGGCCGCGATGCGCTCCTCGAGGCCCTTGTCGATGAAGATCGTCGCCGTGGTCAGCCCGGTCTCCTTGGTGAAGGCGTCGAGGACCGGCTGGATCAGGTCCGGCTGGCGGGACGTGTAAATGTTGACGTCCTCGGCCTGCGCGGCGGCCGCGAAGCCGGTTGCCGCGATCACGGCCGATGCGGCCAGCCAGCGTGTCGAACGTGCGCTCAGTCTGAAATGCATGAAAAGCTCTCCCTCTGGCTGCGACGGCATGCCTTCGCAGCGGATGGCGGGTTTCGGCGGATGCTCGACCGGTCCGGTTTCGGACGGGAATTCCGCGGCGATGACGGCTGTGCGATTGTCGCCGACCGGCGTTTTATGCCCGAGCCATGCCGCAAAGGCAAGCGAGCTGCGGCGAAATGCCTAACAATATCAATGGATTGGAGGCGTTCTAAAGTTGAATGGTTCTAAACTAGATCGCCGGGGTCAGGATTTCTACCGGTCAGCTGGCAAGAACCCTTTGGCGCGGAAACAGAATTTCCACCAGCGTGCCTTCGCCGGGGGTGGAGGAGATGCTGAAATTCGCTCGGTTCGCCTCGGCCATCGCCTTGGTCAGCGGCAGGCCGAGCCCGGTGCCTTCGCCCCGCCGCCGCGACGTCGGGTTCACCTGCTGGAAGGGCAGCATCGCGATCTCGATTTCGTGTTCGGTCATGCCGATGCCGCTGTCGCGGAACCGCAGCGCCACGTCGCCTTCGGCCACGTAGCTGGTCGAGACGATGATCTGCCCGCCCGGCGGGGTGAACCTGATGGCGTTGGAGACGAGGTTCATCGCGATCTGGCGGATCGACCGGTGGTCCGCCACCACCGGCGGCACCGAGGAGGGCAGGTTGGAGCGCACCAGCACCCGCTCGCGATTGGCCTGCGGCTGCATCAGGGCCACGACCTCGGCCATCACCGCGTTCAGCGACACCGCCTCGAACGACAGGTCCAGCTTGCCCGCCTCGATCTTGGAGATGTCGAGGAGGTCGTTGACGAGGTCGAGCACGTGGTGGCCGGAGCGCTTGATGTCCTCGAGATATTCCAGATAGCGGTCGTTGCCGATCGGGCCGAAGCACTCGGTCGCCATCACGTCGGCGAAGCCGATGATGGCGTTCAGCGGCGTGCGGAGTTCGTGGCTGACATTGGTGAGGAACTGGCTCTTCTGGACGCTCGCCGCCTCCGCCTGCCGGCGGGCGCTGGTCAGCTCCTCCTCCACCCGCTTCCAGTGGGCGATGTCGCGGATCACCGCGCACCAGCCGCGGTCGTCGGGCAGCGGCCCGAGGGTGATCGACAATGGGATGAAGCCGCCCTGCGCGACGCGTCCGATGACTTCCCGGCCTTCGTTGACAATCGCCGAGGCGCCGCCCTCGCGCAGGCTCTCGAGATATTCCATCGTCGCCTTCTGGCTCTCGTGCGCGAACAGCGTCACGAAGGGCCGGCCGGCGCTGTCGTCTTCCCCGATGCCGAAGAGCGCGTGCGCGGAGCCGTTCATCGACCGGATGTTGCCGGCCGAGTCGATGAAAACCACCCCGTCGGTCGCCGTGTCGAGCACGGTGCTCAGCTCCTCGACCTCGTGGCGAAGGCGCTTGACCTCCGCGTCGTCGCCGGTGGACGCCTCGCGCACGGCGTCGCCGCGCATGGCCGCCACGCTGGCGCCGGGCGAGGCGAAGAACGACATGACCAGGCAGGAGCGGCCGGCGATCGTCGTCCGCTGCATGTGGGTGCGCACCGCGATCGTCTCGCCGGTGGCGCGGCGGATCGTCAGCTCTCCGGCCACCGCGCTCTGGTCGTCGCGGTCGGCGAAGAGATGCGCCAGCCCGCCTTCCGCCTCGAGCGCCTCGACATCGGCATAGCCGGTCAGATCGAGGAACTCGCGGTTGCCGTAGGCGAGCGTCTCGCGGACCTGCACCAGGACCGGCAGCGGCAGATGCGCGTAGACCGTGGCCAGCGCCTGCACCAGCCCCTCGTCCGAAGCCGACGCAGCGGGCGCCGTTTCGGGCGCACGTTCGGCCTCGGGCGTGCCACCGGCTTCGGGCTCGTCCGCAGAGCTCTCTGCGGTCGCCTCGTCGCGAGCGGGCGCCTCGGCCGGAGTCTGCGCCTCGGCATCCTCGTCCTCGAACGCCTCGATCCGCTGGGCGGCCAGCCGCACCGCCTGTTCGAGCCCGTGCGGCGTCTCCTCGTCGGAGAGCGTCTGGCCGATGCGTCGGAACGCCTCCTCCTCGGACTGGCTCAGCGCGCCGTCGCGGGGGCGCCGACGCTCCTCCAGCCGGATCACCTTCGGGACGGTCTCGCCCTCCCGGCGCCGTTCCGCTGCCGGGCGGCGGCCGAAGGACACCGAACCGTCCTGTAGCGGCACCGCCATATCGCCCGCGGGTTCCGGCCGGTCGGCCTCAGCAGCTTCGTCGGGGGGCGTGACGCCGGCAAGGGCGAGGCCGAGCCGTTCGGGATCCGCCACGGATTCGGCGAGCCGGACCACTCCGAAGCCGCGGAAGCCGTCGAAGCTGCGGTCGCGAGCATAGACCGGCAGGGCGGCGAGATCGACCGGCGCCTTGCGGTCCGAGCTCTCCACCGGCCAGTGGATCACCCTGCCGGACCAGGTGTCGCGGCGCTCCAGCAACTGTCCCACTTCGCCGTCCGGGTCGAGACCGTAGGCACGGGCGACATCGGCAAAGCTGCGATCGATGACGTCGGCCGAATGCGGCCCGACGGCGGCGGCGAATTCCGGCGACAGCGACCGGAAGCGCCCGTCGCTGTCGATGCGCCAGACGAAGCGCACGGCGGCGATGTCGAAGCGCGGCTCGAAGGGGGCGCTCGGCCCCTGGCTGCGCGGCTCCGGCGCGTCCGCCTCGTCGGCTTCTTCTTCGGCGGCGGCTTCCGGAAGCGCGGGTTCGAGATCGCCGGCGTCGGCGGCAACGGGTTGCTCGTCGCCGTCGGTCTCCGTCTCCCGATCCGGTTCGGCCGCGACAGCTTCATCCGCGAACGCAGCTTCGCCCGGCCCGGGCTCTCCATCGGCCGAGGATTCGGGGGCGGCGTCCGCAGCGACGCTCGCCGTCGGCAATGCGTCATCCGGCTCGGGGACGTCCGTTGCGGAGGGTTCGTCGGGTGTCGCGAGCGTCACCGCCGGCCCCCAGGCCGAACGCAGCGGGCGCAGCCTGGTCGGCGAGGGGGGCTCCCAGGCGCCGGTCGTCGGCTGGTCATCGGATGCGGTTGCCGCGTCGTCTTGCCCCGGGGCCATGTCGGGCATCGCGACGGCCTCCGGCTTCTCCGGATCGGCATCGATGGCCGGCGCGGCCGTCCCGTCGGTGGCGTCCGCCGCTGCCTGCGGCGCCGACTGGTTTGCCGCCTCGACGGGCGATTCGCTCGCCGGGTGGCGGGCATACCAGCGGGTCAGCAGCGCGCTCATCCCGGTCTTGCGCCGATCCGGGCCGGCGGGTTCGGACACGGGGGTGGCGGCGTCGGGCATGTCGGCAGGGCTCGCGGATTCGTCGGCTTCGGGCGCAACGGATGCCGGGGGCCTTTCCGCTTCGTGGAGGAGGACATGGTTGTCGGTCAGCCGGGCCAGCACGAGCGACCCGCCTTCATCCACCCGGACGGTCTCGTCGCTGGCGAGGAACGCGGCGATCGTGGCGTCGTCGATGGCCACCTGCGGCGAGTCCTCGCCGGCAAAGCGTGTGCCGTCCCGCAGGCGGATTTCGGCGAGCGGCATGCCGGCTTCGGCCAGCAGGCGACGCGCGGTCGCGGCCGGCGTCTCTGCCTCCGCGGCGAGGGCAGGGACGATGACCAGAGCGAAGGCGCCGTGCGGATCGAGATCGATGCGGGCCAGGCTGGCGTCGAGCAGCGCGCCGCCCGGGCTGCGCAGTCTCGCCGTCGTGGCACCCGCCGCGAACATCCGCGCCGAGGCGCGCAGCTGCCGCACCGCGGCGGAGGCGGGGGGCGGCGCGCTCGCCAACCGGGGGCCCGGGGCATCGACCTGCAGGAAGGCGGCGCCGAGGCTATTGGTCCACAGCAACTCGGACAGGTCCGGCGTGAACACGGCGATGCCGGCGCCCGAGGCGTTTGCCTGGCGCGTCTGCCTGTGTGCCATGATCGCGAGTGCGAGGGGCACCGTCGATGTCGCCATGAGCAACGCTTCCAACCTTGCCGTCGAAATTGCGCGTCAGCGCATTCCGCACCTCTTCGGGGCCGATGTTAACAGTCGATTCATAATAGCGGCCGGCCGCTGAATCCAGAATCTTCGGCTTTTCCGCCGATCCGTCGGTCCAAAGGGTTAACGCCCGAGCGTCGTCCGACGTTCGTTATGTTGCACTGCACAATAATTGCTGCTATTGAAATAGGCAGTCGCGCCATAGGATGGGCCGCGGCACGAGACCGAGAGGAGACAGTCGATGGCAGACCAGAAGAATACCGCGAACGACCCCTTCGCCATGCCGAACCCGCAGGCGATGATGGCCGGGATGGACCCGGCGCAGATGTCGGAGACCTTCCGCGCCATGACGCAGAAGTCGATGGAGCAGTCGAAGGAAGCCTATGGCCGCATGAAGGCTGCCGCCGACGAGGCGACCAAGGCGCTGGAGTCGACGATGGAGAACGTCCATCAGGGCTCGCTGCAGCTGTCCAAGAAGGCGATCGACGCGATGCGCAGCAACGCCGAGATGGGCTTCCAGCACCTCGACAAGATGATGTCGGCGAAGTCGTTTTCCGAGATCATCGAGATGCAGACCGCCTATGTGCGCAAGCAGGTCGAGATGGTGACGGACCAGGCCAAGGACATGCAGAAGCTCACCCAGTCGGTGGCGCAGGACATGATCAAGCCGGGCCGCGACGCCTTCCAGAAGGCCAGCAAGACCAGCTGATACCCCGCCCGACGGCGGATGGGCCCGACAGGGGCCTCCGCCCTCGGGCAGATAACCCGCCGCCCTTGGGGCGGCGGATCGCCGCCCGCAAGCCCATGGCTCAACGCCGTTCGGGCCGCGGCGGTGCCGCCTAAGGCCATGTCGCACCGGCCCGGCGGGCGCGCTATCCTGCCGACACGGCCCGGATGGGCTTGCGTGCGGCGCCGAAAGATTTTATCTCGTCGGTTCGCGGACGACAGTCCGCCGTGCGGTTGTAGCTCAGTTGGTTAGAGCGTCGGATTGTGGCTCCGGAGGTCGGTGGTTCGAGACCACCCAACCGTACCATTTCTTTTGGTATTCCTGCCCCTCGGGCTGACCGAGGGCGCCTCAGAACAGATCACCCTGGCCGCCTGCGTCGGGTGACCGGCGCGGCGCTCTGGGCTTGGGCCTCTGCGGCGCCGGCGTAGCGGGTATCGCTTCGCCCTCCCCCGTCGCCACCGCGCTGCGGCGCTCGCGCCCGGCAAACTCCACCTCGAAATGCATTCCCGGCGCAAGGCTGTCGGCGCGCACGATCGGCACGTCGCCCGGCCCGCGGATGATGGCGTAGCCGCGCTCCAGCACGCGGCGCGGGTCGAGGCTGGTCGCGACCCGCCAGGCCGCCGCGAGGCGCTGGCGTCGGGCATCGGCGCTGCGGGCCGCCGCCACCGCCAGCCGTTCCCCGAAGGCGTCGAGCCGCAGCCGGGCCGCTTCGCTCCGGGCGCGGATCATGTGCGGCTGCAGATGCGCCGCGACACGGTCGAAGCGCTGGCGCCGGGCGACGACCAGCGCCTGCACCGCATGCGCCGCGTGGCTCTCGTGATGGCGAAGGTCGGCGCGCTTCTCGCGCAGCAGCGATTCGAGGCTCGACGGCGTCAGGCGCGAGGCGATCTCGCCATAGGCGCGGCGCTTGTCGCCGACCGCGACGCGCAGGCACTGGCCAAGCGAGGTCGTCGCCTCGTCGAGGCGCCGCCGCGGCAGGGCCAGCAGCATGTCGGGCGTCGGCAGCGCGCGGGCGGTGGCGGTGACAGCCCTGCGCTCCTGCTCGAGCCGGCGCGAGATCGCCCCGGCGTGGCGGGCGTGAAGGTTCGCGAGATTGGCGAGCAGGTCGGCGCGCACCGGCACCGCCATCTCCGCGGCGCCGGTCGGCGTCGGCGCCCGCCGGTCGGCGGCGTGGTCGATCAGCGTCCAGTCGGTCTCGTGGCCGACGGCGGAGATCAGCGGGATCGCGGAAGAAGCCGCCGCGCGCACCACCGCTTCGTCGTTGAAGCCCCAGAGATCCTCCAGGCTGCCGCCGCCGCGCGCCACGATGATCACGTCCGGCCGCGGGATCGCGCCGCCCGCCTCGATGGCGTTGAAGCCGGCGATCGCCTCGGAGACCTCGGCGCCCGATGTCTCGCCCTGCACCCGCACCGGCCAGACCAGAATATGCACGGGGAACCGGTCGGCGATGCGGTGGTGGATGTCGCGGATGACCGCGCCGGTGGGCGAGGTGACGACGCCGATGACCCGCGGCAGGAACGGCAGCGCCCGCTTGCGCTCGGGCGCGAACAGGCCCTCGCCTTCCAGCCTGCGCTTGCGCTCGGCGAGCAGCGCCATCAGCGCGCCGGCGCCGGCCGGCTCGATCGTCTCGATGACGATCTGGTATTTCGAGGAGCCGGGGAAGGTGGTCAGCCGGCCGGTGGCGATGACTTCCAGCCCTTCCTCCGGCTTGAACCCCAGCTTGACGAAGGCGGTGCGCCAGACGACCGCGTCGATGCGCGCCTTGTCGTCCTTCAGGCAGAAATAGGCGTGGCCGGAAGAATGCGGGCCGCGATAGCCGGAGATCTCGCCGCGCACCCGCACATGCCCGAAGGCGTCTTCCACCGTACGCTTCAGCGCGCCGGAGATCTCCGAGACGGTGTACTCGGCGACGTTGGAGGTGGCGGATTCGACGGAAAGGCTCATGGCGTCACTGTGCGGTTCGCAGCGGCGGGGTCAAGGTCGCGGCGCCCGCTGATCGGGCGCCGCCGGCCAGTCACTTGACCAGCGAGACCATGCCGCGGGCCCGTTGCGGGCGCCCGGTGCGGGTATCGGGCAGATGCGACGGCCGGGCCTGGCTCTCCGGCGGCGCGAGATTGGCGAGGCTCTCGCGGATGTGCTCGACCAGCGCCGAGACCACCGGTCCGTCGGCGCTGCGCGAGCGGATGACGCCGATCTCGGTGTCCATGAGCGTCGGGAAGTCGTCGTATTCGCCGAGGATCCGCATGCCGGGGCGCAGCGCGCATTCCGGCAGCACGCTGACGGCAAGGCCCGAGAGCACGGCCGAGGTGACGATCTGCGCCGACCAGGAGGTGAACAGAACCTTGTAGCGGCGGCCGATCCGGTCCAGCGCGGCGCAGCCCTGCGTCCGCCAGACGCAGTCCGGCCGACCGAGCGCCAGCGGCAGCACCGGTTCGTTGTGGGTGTCGTGCGAGGCGGAGGCGACGAAATGCAGCGGCTCGCGCCGCACGATCTCGGCCAGCTTCGCCCCCGGGTAGCAGTCCGACACGAGGGCGACATCGAGCCGGCCCTTCTCCACGTGTTCGGTGAGGTTGGAGGACGGCTCGCAGGCGATCTGCAGTTCGACCAGCGGATTGGAGCGCGAGAAGCGCGCCAGGATTTCCGGCAGGAAGCGCTCGGCATAGTCGTCCGGCAGGCCGATCCGGACATGGCCCTGCATGGCGTCCTCGTCGAAGGCCGACAGCGTCTCCTGGCTCAGCGCCATCATCCGCCTGGCGTAGGCGAGCAGGCGCGAGCCATCGTCGGTGATGCGGATCGTCCGGCCGGTCCGCTCGAACAGGCTGACGCCGAGCCGGTCCTCGAGGCGCCGCATCTGCATCGAGACGGCCGACTGGGTCTTGAACACGTCGTCGGCAGCGCGGGTGAAGCTGCCGGCGTCGACGATGGCGACGAAGGTGCGGAGCTGGTCGAGATCGAGGGGCGCGGTCATCGTTTTTCCCATCACTGAGAATGATGCTTCATATTACGAACATTCGTTGGTCTAATCAATCGGGGCCAACTACCTTCATCCTTGTCAGGAACAACTCGGGGGTCGGCACAAGTCGGCACGCTGCAAGGCGTGGCGTCGCCGCCCCCGCTTTTTCCGGCTTTCACATGGCTTTCGAAAAGGAGACCAAGCCATGACCATCATCCATAAGCCCCTCTGGGACGCCCCCGCCGCTTCGATCCGCCTGGTGGGCAAGACGGTAATCGGCGCAGCCGGCGCGATCGTCAGGACGATGGCCAATCGCCGCGCCGCTCGCCGTCTGAGCGAGATGCCGGACTATCTCCTCACCGATCTGGGCCTTCGCCGCGACGACGTCAGCGAGGCGCTGCATGCCGACTGGCACCAGGATCCCACCTACCGGCTGGCGATGACGGCGGCGCGCCGCCGCCGCGGCCTCTGCGACTGATGTCCTGGGCTCTGGCGTCTCAGACGCCGGAGCCCTCCGCCTCGTCGACGGTGGCCGGCGACAGCAGCAGCTTGTCGATCCGCCGGCCGTCGAGATCGATGACTTCCACCGTCCAGCCATTCCACATGAAGCGGTCGCCGGCTTCCGGGATCGTCCCGAACCGGTCCAGCGCGAAGCCCGCGACCGTCTGGTAGTCGCGGGTCTCGGGAAAGCCGAAGTCCGGCAGCGACGCCGCGACGGAATCCACCGACATCGTCGCATCGATCAGCCACGACCCGTCCGGCCGCTGCACCATGCCGGGCTCGCCCTCGTGGCTTTCCGGCAGGCTTCCGGCGATCGCGATCAGGATGTCGGTCGGCGTGACGATCCCCTCCAGCGAGCCGTATTCGTCGAGCACCACCGCGAGATGGATCTGCGTCGTCCGGAACCGGTCGAGCAGCTTCAGGATCGGCATCGTCTCGTGCACGTAAAGCGCGTCGCGCATCGCCGTACGGAGATCGATCCTGCCGTTCCGGCGCTGCTGCTCCAGCAGGTCCTTGGTCTGGACGAGCCCGACCACGTCGTCGCTGCCGGTGTCGATCACCGGAAAGCGCGAATGTCCCGCCGCGACGATCTCGTCGAGCACCATATCGGCGGGATCGTTCAGGTCGACCCAGATCACGTCCGGCCGGGGCACCATGATGGAGCGGACGGTGCGGTCGGCGATGCGGATCACGCCTTCCAGCATCTGCCGTTCCTTCGGCTTGAACACGCCGCTGTCGGTGCCCTCGGCGATCATCGCCCGTACGTCCTCCTCGGTCACCGCGCCGCTGTCGTCGCCGCTCGACCCGAGCAGCGACGAGACCGCTTCGGTCGAGATCCGCAACAGCCAGACCAGCGGCGCCCCCACCCGCGCGAGCAGGCTCATGAACGGCGCCACGAATACGGCGATCTGCTCGGCCCGGCGCAGCGCGAAGCGCTTCGGCACCAGTTCGCCGAACACCAGCGACAGATAGGTGATCGCGACCACGACGATGACGAAGGCCGCGGTCTCGGCGTAGGGGCCGACCAGCGGCCAGTCCACCATGACCGCCGCCAGCGGGGCGGCGAGGACCGAGCCGCCATAGGCACCCGCGAAGATGCCGACGAGGGTGATGCCGACCTGCACGGTCGAGAGGAACCCCGTCGGGTCTTCGGTGAGGCGCAGCGCCGCCCGGGCGCCGCGGCGGCCCTCCTTTTTCATCTGCTCCAGACGCGACCGGCGCGCCGACACCAGCGCCAGCTCCGACATGGCGAAGAAGCCGTTGAGCAGGATGAGCAGGAGGATGATGGCGATTTCGAATAAAGGCACTGGTCAGTCCGGCAACGAGGGTTCGGGAGGATGGAGGTCAGCCGGGCTTCCCGTCGCCGCCGCCGTAGCGGCGGAAGATCGCCAGCATCTGCTGGGCATAGTCGTCCTGGCTTTGCGCCCGCGTTGTGTCCGGGCCGGGCGCGTTCTCGGCCTCCGCCGCGGGCGTCGCGTCCGGTGCCTCCGGCGTGGGATCCGGCGCCGAATCTTGGGGTTCCTCGGCGGGCGCCATGCCGCGCAGGAAGCCGCCCATCATCGCCTCGAACGGCAGGAACGCGGCCAGCGGATCGGCCGGCGGGGGCGTCGGCTCGGCCTCCGGCCGCGGCGGCGGGGCCGACCCGCCGGGCGGAAGCCACGGCATCTCGCCCTTCAGGGCGTTGCCGAACAGGGTGCTGAGATATTCCGACCCGGGCGCCTGCACGGGCTGACGCGGATCGGCGGCGTCGGACGGCCGGCCGAAAGCCTCCATCGCGTTGGCCCCGCGCCGCATCATCTCCGCCATGGCCGCGGTGTAGTTGCCCTCGGCCAGCCCCTTCGGCTGGTTGCGGAGGGTGTTGGCGATCATCGTCTGCACCATGGTCTGCATGGTCAGGATCGACAGGTTGCGCATCAGCGTCTCGACCGTGTCCGGCGCAACGCCGCTCACCATCGACACCTGGCGCGACACGGCGGCTGCAAGCTCGCCGGACCCGAACAGCGCCGCCGCAAGGTCGCGAGCTGCCTGGGTCTGCGCGAGCGCCGGGTCGGTGACGCCGTTGGCGTTCCAGAACGGCCGGAAATGATGCGACAGGTTGGTCCACGCCGCCGGATCGAGCATGGCGCGCTGCAGCGCCAGCGTGAAGGCCGGGGCCAGCGCGTCGGCGGTCTTGCGCATCTCCTGCTGCGAAAGCTTGAACGAATCGGCCAGGCGACAGGCGGCGAGGCCGGAATCGCCCGCGGTCAGCCAGTCGAAGAAGTCGGTCATCGCGATCCCGGGTCGCAGCGTGCTACGGGCTGTGTCGCCCTACGATGCGTACAGAAGCAGATGGTGCGCCACCGCCGACAGCCAAGCATGATTCGGCGGCGCGTGCATCATATTCCGGAAGCGCGGGCCCGGCCGGCCGGGCCGCGACGGGGTCTCAGTAGGTGAGGTGCTTGAAGACCCGCTCCATCGACCGGTCCCACTGCTCCTCGTAGAGCCGGACCAGTTCTTCGCCCGAGGTGGTGCCGCGCGCGACGACCTCCTCCAGCGGCGCGAGGAAATGGCTCTCGTCGTTGCCTTCCTCGTTGCGCCGGTTGCGGGCGACGAGGCCCTGGCGCGCCAGGCGCACCGTCTCGCGGGCGAGGTCGAGCACCGTGCCGTCCCGGAACGGGGTGCGGAAGCCGTTCCGCGGCACTTCCGCCCGCATCGCCGAGACCTCCTCGAAGGTCCAGTCGCGGGTGAATTCGTCGACCGCCTGGAGGGTCGGACCGTCGTAGAGCAGCCCGACCCAGTAGGCCGGCAGCGCGCAGATCCGGCGCCACGGCCCGCCGTCGGCGCCGCGCATCTCGATGAAGGTCTTCAGCCGCACGTCCGGGAACAGCGTCGACAGATGATTGGTCCAGTCGCCGAGCTGCGGCTCGGGATCGTCGATCCGGCCCTTCAGCGCACCGTCCATGAACTGGCGGAAGGTGACGTCGGTGGTGTCGTGGTAGCGGCCGTGGCGGGTGACGAAATACATCGGCACGTCGAGCGCCCACTCGACATAGTCGCGATAGGTGAAGTCCGGCTTGAACACGAAGGGCAGGAGTCCGGCGCGCTGGTTGTCGACATCCGACCAGACCTCTGACCGCCACGAACAAAGGCCGTTCGGCTTGCCCTCGGTGAAGGGCGAGTTGGCGAACAGCGCCGAGGCGACCGGCTGCAGGCGCATGCCGACCTGCATCTTGCGGCGCATGTCGGCTTCGTCCGCGAAGTCGAGATTGACCTGGATGGTCGCGGTCCGCAGCATCATGTCGAGGCCGCGCGTGCCGACCTTCGGCATGTAGTTCCGCATGATCGCGTAGCGTGATTTCGGCATGATCGGGGTTTCGGCGAGGGTCCAGGTCGGCGACGAGCCGATGCCGAGGAAGCCGATGCCGAGATCCTTGGCGACGGCCCGCACTTCGGCGAGATGGGCGTTGGATTCGCGGCAGGTCGCGTGGATCGTCTCGAGCGGTGCGCCCGACAGCTCGAACTGGCCGCCCGGCTCCAGCGAGATCGCGCCCTGGCCGTTGCTGCCGTAGAGCCCGATGATCTTGCCGTCGTCGACGATGGGTTCCCAGCCGGACAGCGCCTTCATCCGCTCCAGCAGCGTGGCGATGCCGCGCTCGCCCTCGTAGGGCACCGGCGACAGGTCCTCGGTGTAGTAGCCGAACTTCTCGTGCTCGGTGCCGATCCGGAACGCGCTTTCCGGCTTCTCGCCGGATTTCAGATGCGCCGTCAGGTCATCGACCGAGGAGACCGGCGTCAGATCGGTGGTGTCGCGCGCCATGGCAGTCCTTTTCCTTCGGTCGATTTCCGATACCGGGCCCCGGGGTCCGGGCGGAACCGCAACGGGTTGCCCAATGACGCGCGCGAACGCAAGAGCCTTTGCGGTTGACGGTGCGGCCTCTGTCGAACCCTTATCCTTGGCGCCAGTCCCCGACCGAGGCCTGCAGCACCGCGAGCGCCGCGACCGCCGCCGTGTCGGCGCGCAGGATCCGGGGGCCGAGCGACATCACGGTGACGAAGGGCAGCGCCCGCAACGTCGCCCGCTCGTCCTCGGAAAATCCGCCCTCCGGCCCGACGAGGAGCGCGAGCGGGCTGGCCGGCATGGCCCGCAGCGTGTCGATCGGGCTCTCGGCATCCTCGCGCTCGTCGCAGAAGACGAGGCGCCGCGCCGTGTCCCAGCCGGCGAGGAATTGAGCGAAGCCGACCGGCTCGCGGCACTCGGGGATGGACAGGATGCCGCACTGCTCGGCGGCCTCGATGGCGTTGGCGCGCATCCGGTCGATATTGATCCGCGACGTCTGGACGTGCTGCGTCATCACCGGCTGCAGCGTGCCGGCGCCCATCTCCACGGCCTTCTGGACCATGTAGTCGAGCCGGGCGTGCTTCAGCGGCGCAAAGAGGTAGAGAAGGTCCGGGGCGGGGGTCTGCAGGCGCACCCGCTCCACCGGCAGGAGATCGAGCTTCTTCTTGGCGGGTTTGCGAAGCTCGCAACGCCATTCGCCGTCGCGACCGTTGAAGGCGAGGATGCTGTCCCCTTCGGCGAGCCGCAGCACGTTGAGGAGGTAGTTGGCCTGGACGGGCGTCGCCGGCACGGCTTCCGCGGCGGCAAGGTCGGCGTCGACGTGAAGTCGGGGGCTCTTGAAGTCGTGGCTCGGCATGATGTTCCCCGCTGCTGCGCCCCCTCATGCCGGAACTTGCCGGAGGGGTCGAGGGGCAGGGCGGCGATCCGACCGGGAGATCAGTCCCCGGCGGGGAGCTGGCGCGAGACGGTCCCGACCGGCGGCGACGCCGTGTCGGGAGCGCCAAGAGAGTACGGCCGAGCGGGTGACGCCCGGGCCGGCGCCTCGGTTCAGATCGGGCCGTCGATGCGGCTCGGCGAGACCGGATCGGAAGCCGGGAACGTCTCGTCCAGCGCCTCGTCGAGCTCTTCCTCGTCGGTCATCAGGCCTTCCTCGATGTCCTCCGCCGAGCGCTCGTCGGTGTCGGGGGTCTCCCGTTCGATGCCCTTGTCCAGGCCTTCCTGCGAACGGTCGCGGGGACCGGCGGATTCGGCGGCCTGCTGCTGAAGCGTCGTCATTTCATGAACTCCTGTGTGTCCGCGATTCAACGGTGCGGCTCGCGCGACGTTCCGTGCCGGACGCGGATCTTCTCAGGGCAGTGCCGGCCGCCGGGCGAGGGCGGCGGCGATCCCGGCCGCGACGAGGCAGGTGCCGCCGAGCCGGTTGAGGCCGCGCAGGAATCGCTTCCGGCGCACCAGGTCGCGCGCTCCCGCCGCCATCAGCACGTAGGCCAGCGCATTGGCGATGCCGAGGGCGACGAAGACCGCCACGAGGGTCGCGGCCTGCGGGGCGTAGGCGCGGCCCGGATCGATGAACTGCGGCACGAAGGCCACGAAGAAGACGATGCCCTTCGGGTTGAACAGCGTCACCAGGAACGCGTCACGGAACACCCGGGCCGAAAGCCCGCGGGCCGGCGCAAAGTCGTCGGCTTCGACGCCCGGCGGCAGCGACGGCTGCGAGCGCCACAGGCGAATCCCCATCCATACGAGATAGGCCGCGCCCGCCCATTTCAGCAGCATGAACCCCGTCGCTGAGGCCGAGAGCAGGACGCCGACGCCGGCCAGCGACAGGCTGGCGGAGAGGAGGTCGCCGAGACCGACACCGGCAATGCTCGCCAGGGCGACCGACCGCCCGTGCGCCAGCGCCTGGCCGACGACCATCACGATGGTGGGGCCGGGAATCGCCAGCACGACCAGCGAGGCGAGGGCGAAGCCGGCAAGGGTGGCGGGTTCGACGGGCATGGCGGCATCTCCAGCGGGACGCCGCCAGCAATCCACCGCCCGCCGGCCCGGTCAAGACCCGATCGCTGCCCGCCCGTCAGTCGACGATGACGATATGCAGCGCCCGCGGCCCGTGGGCGCCGAGCAGCAGCACCTGTTCGATGTCGCCGGAGCGCGAGGGCCCGGTGATGAAGTTCACCGAGCGCGGCATCGTGCCCTCGCCGTAGCGCTGGCGCAGGGCAGGAAACAGCGCCTCCATGTCGCCCTCGATGTCGGCCGCGCGGATCACCACGATGTGGTTCTCCGGCAGGAAGTTGAGGCTGGTCGGGTTCTCCGGCCCCGAGACGAGGCACAGCGTGCCGGTCTCGGCGATTCCCGCCTCGGCATGCGACAGGGCGTTGAGATCGTTGCCGTCGCTGGCGCCGCGCCGGATGGTCAGGGCGGTGGCGCCAAAGTCCGCGCCGGCGATGCGCGGATCCTCGCAGAGCCGCAGGTCGGCGGGGAAATTGTTCTCCCGGAGCCAGCGCGACACTTCCGCGGGGAGTTCGCCATAGCCGCCGATCCGCGCCGTCGTGGCGTGGACCTTCTCGGCCATGGCGATGAACAGCGCCACCTGCTGGTCCTTCGGCAGCTGCCCCCGCTGCGGCACGATGCCGGGCGCCTTGCCGGCGAGCCGCGCGTCGACCACCCGCTGGCGCTCGGGATCATGCGGCCGGCCGCCATTGGCGCGGCGGATGCGGCCGAGAATGGCGTCGCGGGTCGAGGCGCTCATCGGCCGGCTCCGTTGGTGCGCGCCGCGTATTGCTGCATGAAGGTCTTGCCCTCCGGCGCCGGCAGGTCACGCCATTTCGTCCAGCCGCCGGCGAGCGGCAGCGAGGTGAAGCGGCGCTTCGATCCCCCTGCACGCTTCAGGAGCGGCATGGCGATCGACACCGCCGCCCGGTAGAGCTTCGGATGCCGCGCGAAGAACGCCCAGACGCCGAGCCCGGCGCGCTGCGTCGTCGGCTGCAGGTGGCTCTCGAACTCCTTCTCGCGCCAGTGCCGCATCATCTTCGGCAGCGGGATGCGCATCGGGCAGACGCTTTCGCAGCGGCCGCAGAAGGTCGAGGCGTTCGGCAGGTGCCCGGCCTTCTCGACCCCGATCAGCGACGGGGTGAGCACCGCGCCCATCGGGCCCGGATAGACCCAGCCGTAGGAGTGGCCGCCGACCGCGTGATAGACCGGGCAGTGGTTCATGCAGGCGCCGCAGCGGATACAGCGCAGCATGTCCTCGAATTCGGTGCCGAGCATGTTGGAGCGGCCGTTGTCGAGGAGGATGACGTGGTACTCCTCCGGCCCGTCCGGATCCTCGGGGCGCTTCGGCCCGGTCGACAGCGTCGTGTAGACGCTCATGTCCTGGCCGGTGGCCGAGCGCGCCAGGACCCGCAGGATCTGCGCCATGTCCTCCAGCGTCGGCACCAGCTTCTCGATCGAGGCGAGCACGACGTGGCACTTGCCGAGCAACTGGGTGAGGTCGCCATTGCCCTCGTTGGTGACGATGACCGACGAGCCGGTCTCGGCGATCAGGAAGTTCGCGCCGGTGACGCCGATGTCGGCCTCGCCGTATTTCTGGCGCAGGATCTGCCGCGCTTCGCCCAGCAGCATCTCCGGCTCGACCAAGCTGCGCATCGGGTCGAGGTCGACATGGACCCGGCGGAAATCGGCTTCCACCTGATCGCGGTTGACGTGGACGGCCGGGGCGATGATGTGGCTCGGGTGCTCGCCGCGCAGCTGAATGATGTACTCGCCGAGATCGGTCTCGATCGGCACGATGCCGTTCTTCTCGAGGAAGGCGTTGAGCCCGATCTCCTCGGAGATCATCGTCTTGCCCTTGGTGACGGTCTTCGCCTTCCGGCGCCGGGCGATGTCGAGGAAGATCTGGTTGGCGTGGTCGGCATCCTCGGCGAAGTGCACGATGCCGCCCGAGGCCTGCACCTTGGCGACATAGGCCTCGATATAGAGGTCGAGGTGCTTCAGCGTGTGGTTCTTGATCGCCACCGCGTTGTCGCGCAGCGCGTCGAACTCGGGCAGGGCGTCGACCGCCTTCTGCCGCTTGTCGATGAAGCCGCGCTCGACATTGCCCAGCGCCCGCTGCAGGTCGACGTCGGCGAGCGCCTTGACGGAATTGGCCTTGAAGGTCTGCGAGGTGATCTGCATCGGGCGGGCCTATCGGAAATCGGGGTCGCGGCTGCGGTCGTGACAGCTTCGGACGAAGGGCGGGAACGGTTCGGCGGCGATCAGTCGCTCACAGCCTGCCGCCGATCGGCGGCGTGTCGGTCATGCCGGCCAGCACTTCCGCCACGTGCCGGACCTCGACGGCGATGCCCTCGCGCTTCAGCTTGCCGTCCATGTTCATCAGGCAACCGAGGTCGCCGGCCAGCAGCATGTCGGCACCGCTCATCCCGACATTGCGGGCCTTCTTGGTGACGATGGCGTTGGAAATGTCCGGGTACTTGACGCAGAACGTGCCGCCGAAGCCGCAGCACACCTCGGCGTCCTTCAGCTCGGCGAGCTCCAGCCCCTCGACGCTCTCCAGCAGCAGCCGCGGCTGGCGCTTGACGCCGAGCTCGCGCAGTCCCGAGCAGGAGTCGTGATAGGTCGCGGTTCCGGAAACCGCTGCCGCGACGGCGGTCATGCCGCGCACGTCGGTGAGGAAGCTGACGAGTTCGTGGACCTTCCCGGAAAAGGCGGCGACGCGATCTTCCCAGGCCGGATCGCCGGCGAAGAGCTCGGGATAATGCTTCTTCAGCATCGCGGCGCAGGAGCCGGACGGGGCGACGACATGGTCGAAGTCCTCGAACGCCGCGATCACCTGCTCGGCGATGGCGCGGGTATCGGCGCGGTCGCCGGAATTGTAGGTCGGCTGACCGCAGCAGGTCTGCGCCGTGGGCACGCTGACCGCGCAGCCGGCTTCCTCGAGCAGCTTGATCGCCGCGAAGCCGACGCTCGGCCGGAAGAGATCGACGAGGCAGGTGACGAACAGCGCGACGCGCGGCGGGTTGTCGTGGCGAACGGCATTCTCGTTCAAAGGCTTCTCCTGGCGGAGTCCGATCCCCGCTTGTGTCATGCTTCTGTTCTGGTCCGGTTTTGCCGCCGGCGCAAATCAGTCTTGGTATCCGTCCCCGGCTTCGGCTAGCAAGAGCCGCACGGCAAGGGGGCTGGAAATGAGCGAGATCACATTGCGAAAGGCCTCTGTGGATCGTTTCCCGTCGGATCCGCGTCGCGCGGCCGTGCTCGGGGAACTGCACGCCCGTCCGTTCCCCCTGATCAAGCCGCCGCGCGTTTTGGTCGTTCTCGCCTTCATGATCGACGACCATGGCGAATCCGACCTTGCGGTGCTTTCGGAGCTATCGCTGCGCCAGGGTGTGCCGCCGCCGGCGGAAGGAGCCCGGACGCATTCCTTCGCCTTCGGCAGGGGCAAGCTGCGCTGGGAGCTTCACACCGAATTCTCCACCTATTCCTGGGACGGGCCGCCGCCGGAGCGCTTCGGCGAGGCGGTGGACGGGCACCCGTTCGGCTCCGGGTTCCGGGCGCCGGGGCTGTTCATCGCGGGCGTGCGCGTCGAGCTGCGACC
This sequence comes from Aurantimonas sp. HBX-1, assembly GCF_021391535.1. GTDB lineage: Bacteria > Pseudomonadota > Alphaproteobacteria > Rhizobiales > Rhizobiaceae > Aurantimonas. The sequence goes on along the minus strand of NZ_CP090066.1, from coordinate 3,475,637 downwards.
CGACGACGCGGCGGGGCAGGCGGCGCTCGAAAGCTTCGACAAGACCAGCTTCTGCTTCTCGACGATGGAGGGCGGGCTGGCCCGCGCCGCCACTGACTTTCGCCAGGACGGCGACGGATTGACGCGGATGCTGGTGCTTGCCGACGACCTGCCCCCGCCGCGGGCCGGCGCGCTCGCAATGCGTCTTGTCGAAATCGAGATCTACCGCACGCTGGCGCTGCTCGGCCTGCCGCTCGCCCAGTCGGTCGGCCCCGCGATCCAGGCGCTGGAGGGCCAGCTGATGACGATCACCGAGGAGATGACGAGCGGCGCCGAGGACAGCCGCAATCTGTTGCAGGAGATCACGCTCGCCGCCGCGCAGGTCGAGGCGTCGGCCGCCTCGGTCCTCTATCGGTTCGGCGCAAGCCGCGCCTATGACGAGATCGTGCGCGAGCGGCTGGGCGCCGTCGGCGAGCAGCCGATCGTCGGCCAGGAGAGCTGGAGCGCGTTCCTGAAGCGCCGCATGGGCCCGGCCATGCGCACCTGCCGTGCCATCGAGGAGCGACAGGCGAGCCTTTCGGAGAAGCTCAGCCGCGCCGCAAACCTGCTGCGCACCCGCATCGACGTCGAGCTGGAGCACCAGAACCGCGACCTCCTGGCCTCGATGGACCGTCGGGCGCGGCTGCAGTTGCGGCTCCAGCAGACCGTCGAGGGCCTGTCGGTGGCTGCGATCGGCTACTACGTCGTCAGCCTGTTCGGCTATATCGCAAAAGCGATCGAGCACGAGGGTTCGCCGGTGTCGGCGACGCTGCTGACCGCCCTGTTCGTCCCGGTCGCGCTGCTGATCGTCTGGCTCGTCGTCCGGCGGCTGCGCATCACCCACATGAAGGGCAGCGGCGAGGACGGGCATTGACGCCGCGCCACCGGTGGACGCGGCCCGGCCGGACGCCTAGTTTCGGGCTTAATCGGGAGTGAGTGCATGTCGGTCATGATGCCCAAGCCGTCGCAGGCGATCCTATCGCGCCGCGCGGCTATCGTTGCCGCCCTGCGGGCGATCGTGCCCGGTGAGGGTGTCGTCGACGCGGCCAACGAGATGGCGGTCTTCGAATCCGACGGCCTCACCGCCTATCGCCAGATGCCGCTCGTCGTCGTGCTGCCGGACACGGTGGCCCAGGTCGCGGCGGTCCTCGCCTATTGCCACGCCAACGACATTCCGGTGGTGCCGCGCGGATCGGGAACCTCGCTCTCCGGCGGCGCCCTGCCGCTCGAGGACGGGGTGCTGCTCGTCCTGTCGAAGTTCAACAAGGTCATCGAGATCGACTACGACAACCGCTGCGCCGTGGTGCAGCCGGGCGTCACCAATCTCGGCATCACCAAGGCTGTCGAAGGCCGGGGCTTCTACTACGCGCCGGATCCCTCCTCGCAGATTGCCTGCTCGATCGGCGGCAACGTCGCGGAGAACTCCGGCGGGGTGCACTGCCTCAAGTACGGTCTCACCGCCAACAACGTCCTCGGCATCGAATTCGTGACCATCGAGGGCGAGGTGATGCGGCTCGGCGGCAAGCATCTCGACGCCGAGGGCTACGATCTGCTCGGCCTGATGACCGGGTCCGAGGGCCTGCTCGGCGTCGTCACCGAGGTGACGGTGCGCATCCTGCAGAAGCCGGAGACGGCGCGCGCCGTGCTGATCGGCTTTCCGACCTCCGAACAGGCCGGCGAATGCGTCGCAGCGATCATCGCCAAGGGCATCATCCCAGGGGGCATGGAGATGATGGACCGGCCGGCGATCCACGCGGCCGAGGACTTCGTCCATGCCGGCTATCCGCGCGACGTCGAGGCGCTGCTGATCGTCGAGCTCGACGGCCCTGGCGCCGAGGTCGACCATCTCCTCGCCGAGGTCGAGGCGATCGCCAATGCCAACGGCGCGGTGACCTGCCGGGTCTCGCAGTCGGACGAGGAGCGCACCGCCTTCTGGGCCGGCCGCAAGGCGGCGTTCCCGGCGGTCGGGCGCATCTCGCCGGATTACTACTGCATGGACGGCACGATCCCGCGCAAGGAGCTGCCGAAGGTGCTGGCCGGCATGAAGGCGATGTCGGAGAAATACGGCCTGCGCGTCGCCAACGTCTTTCACGCCGGCGATGGCAATCTGCACCCGCTGATCCTCTACGACGCCAACAAGGAGGGCGAGCTGCACCGGGCCGAGGAATTCGGCAACGACATCCTGCGCCTGTGCGTCGCCGTCGGCGGCGTGCTGACCGGCGAGCACGGCGTGGGCGTGGAAAAGCGCGACCTGATGCCGGAGATGTTCAACGAGGACGATCTGAAGCACCAGCAGCGGGTCAAATGCGCCTTCGACGCCAAGCACCTGCTCAACCCCGGCAAGGTGTTCCCGCAGCTCCACCGCTGCGCCGAACTCGGGCGCATGCACGTCCACAAGGGGCAGGTGGCCTTTCCAGACCTGCCGAGGTTCTGAGGCTATGCTGTTCAGGCAGCATATCCTGGAGCGTATCGCGAGCGGCGAGGTCACGCTTGCCTTTAGGCGCTGGAAGCGACAGCCAATCCGCGGCGGCGCCAGGCTGCGGACCGCCCGCGGGGAAGTGATCTTTGGCAGCGTTCAGGAAGTCGATGAGGGTTCCCTGACCGAAGACGATGCCATCAAGGCAGGTTACGGATCGCTGGCTGAGCTCACAGACGATCTGCAATCCGGAGAAGACAGGAACCTCTACCGCATGGAGATCGTCGGGCTGGAAGAAGACGGTCGGATCGCGCTGCGTGAGGATGACGGTTTGAGTGCCGAGGAGGCAGGCTTGCTGGCCAAAAGCTTCGACCGATGGGATCGCGCCAATAGCGCGCCGAACTACCATCGGCGCATACTGGATGCGATTGCCGCCACACCCGAAGTTTCTGCCGCGGCGCTCGCCCGAAGCCTCGCCGTGGACAAGGTCAAGCTCAAGCGCGACATCCGCAAGCTCAAGGAGTTCGGGCTGACGAAGAGTATGTCGGTCGGATACCGGCTTTCACCGAGAGGCGAGGCCTTGCTCGGTATGATCTCGGAGAAGGGCCAATGATGGGGTTCCGCACCTTTGTGAAAGCCGGGCTCCACGACGGGCAGTTGGCCTTGCCCGATCAGCGGAGGGTCTGATGACCGAGTGCTTCCGATGAGCGCGATCGAGGAACTGGAGCGCCGCAACGCCACGCGGTTCGATGAGCGCGCTTTCGTGGATTTTCTTAAGTCGATCGAAGGCCGGTCGGGCTGGGACGGCGGCCGCTGGGAACTGATTGACGGGGTACCGATCGACATGCCGCCAGCCACCTTGCGTCACGGTGCGATCGCGCGCGTCTTCGAACGCCTCCTGGCCTCCGCGCTGAGCCAGAACGGCTTGCCGCTCGAAGCCACGCGGGAAGTGGGCGTCAGCCATCCCTCCGACCCGACCTTCCGCCCCGTCGCCGACATCGTCGTCTTCGACCCGAAAGAGGAGCTGACGTCTGGCGACGAGCGGTTCCTCAAGAGCTGCAGGCTGGTGGCCGAGGTGCTTTCGCCTTCGACCGAACCCTACGACCTGGTCTTCAAGCGCCGCCGCTACGTCGAACAGCCGGATTGCATTCACGTCCTGATGATCGAGCAGGACCGCATGCGTGTTCGCCACTGGGCCCGCCGAAACGATTGGACGGAGACGGTCTACGAAGGACCGGACGACCCTATCGACCTTCCGGAGTTCGGCTTCACCTGCCGGCTCCGCGACCTCTACGCCCGGACCGATCTCGCATGAGCATGACCCAGACTGACGTGCATCCCGCCGCCTCGACCCTGCGTCCGACTACCCCGGATGAGGTCCGCGACATCGTCGCGGCGGCGATCTCGGCGGAAGAGCCGCTGGCGATCGAGGGCCACGGCTCGAAACGGGGGCTCGGCCGCCCGGTCCAGGCGGCGCGCACCCTGTCGCTGGCGGCGATGAGCGGCGTCACGCTCTACGAGCCGGAGGAACTCGTGCTTTCGGCCAAGGCCGGCACGCCGATCGCCGAGATCGAGCAGCTGCTCGACGACAACAACCAGCGCCTCGAGTTCGAGCCGCTCGACTACGGTCCGCTGCACGGGCTGGAGCCGGGGCAGGGCACGCTCGGCGGCGTCGTCGCCTGCAATCTCGCCGGGCCGCGCCGCCTGAAGCAGGGGGCGGCGCGCGACCATATCCTCGGCGTCGCCGCCGTCTCCGGCCGCGGCGAGATCTTCAAGTCCGGCGGGCGCGTGGTGAAGAACGTCACCGGCTACGACCTCTCCAAGGGGCTGACCGGCGCGTTCGGCACGCTGGCGGTGATGACCGACATCACGGTGAAGGTGCTGCCGAAGAGCGAGACCGAGACCACGCTCGTGCTGCGGGGGCTCGGCGACGATGCCGCCGCCGGCGCCATGGCCGCTGCGATGGGTTCGTCGGCGGAGGTCTCGGCCGCGGCGCATCTGCCGATGTTCGTCGCCGCACGGGTCGCGTCCGGCACGCTCGGCAAGGAGGCCGCGACGCTGATCCGGCTGGAAGGCTTCGGCCCTTCGGTGGAGGCGCGCGCTGCGCATCTGGGCGCCGCCCTGGCGCGGGTCGCGCCACTGGAGCGGCTGGAGGCCGACGCCTCCCGCGCGCTCTGGCGCGACGTTCGCGACGTCCGTCCCTTTGCCGACGGCACGGCCAAGCCGGTCTGGCGCCTCTCCGTCACGCCGACGCGCGGGCACGAGATCGTCATGAGTCTGCGCATGCAGACGGCGATCGACGCCTTCTACGACTGGCAGGGCGGGCTGGTGTGGATGCGGATGGAAGGCGAGCCGTCGGCTGCCCTGGTGCGCGAGACGGTCCGCCGCTTCGGCGGCGGGCACGCGACGCTGGTGCGGGCGTCCGAGCCGGTGCGCGCGGCGACCGAAATCTTCCAGCCGCAGCCGGGACCGCTTGCCGGCCTGACGCGGCGGCTGAAGGAGCAGTTCGACCCGCAGGGCGTGCTCAATCCGGGCCGGATGGGATAAGATGCAAGACGAGGAGGCCGCGACCATGAACGCAAGCGAGATCCTGTCGCGCGACCCCGACATCATGTCGGGTGCACTGGTCTTCAAAGGTACGCGCGTGCCCGCCGATGCGCTGTTTGAGAACCTGGCGGCTGGCATGGCCCTGGCGGAATTCCTCAAGAATTTTCCGACTGTCTCGCGAGAGCAGGCCGAAGGAGCAATACGGGCAGCCTGCGATAATCTTGTCAGCAGAAAGTCACGCTCTGCGAGGGTGTATAAATAATTTATTATAACGAAACGCCATGTCGCGAAAAGGTTCTTTGCATGGATGGTTTCTGGTCATTTCTATCAACCGTAACCGTCTCTATTGCGGTGATATATATAATTCATTCATTCAAGCGGCAGATAGATTCTATACTGACCGGGAGTCACGTAAATCTGAAATTCTTCGGTCAAGAAATATCCGTTCAGCGAGCGACCGAGCGCATAGGCGAGTCCGTGGCAGAGCTTCAAGCTAAGATAGCCGAGTTGCAGAGCACAGAAGTCAATAATATTACGACAGGGTCTGTATCGGATTCTCCGCCGGCTTCGCCGACGACGCGTAAGAAAAGAATACTTTGGGTGGATGACTATCCTTCTAATAATGCGTTTATTGTGAATAATCTCAAAGGACGAAATTTTGACGTCGATATTTCTATTGATACCGAGGATGCGCTGAATCGATTTGAATCGCTTGATTACAGTATGATAGTTACTGATTTAGGAAGAAAAGAGCGCGGGATCAACAATCCGCTCGCAGGATTTGAGCTTATAAAGAAAGTGCGAAATATCAATGCAAATATTCCAATCTTGGTTTTCGCAGGAAGCCGAGGAGTTGAAATGCGCGATGATCTAATATCTGCGGGTGCTACCGATGTAACTAGCTCTGGAATTGAAGTCATGAAATTTATCAATACACATATGCCGAAATAGCATGCAAACCACCTTCTCTCCCGCCCAGCTCGCCGATCCGGAGGTCGCCCATTCCGAGGGGATCATCCGCAAATGCGTGCATTGCGGCTTCTGCACCGCCACCTGCCCGACCTATGTGACGCTCGGCAACGAGCTCGACAGCCCGCGCGGCCGGATCTACCTGATCAAGGAGATGCTGGAGAACGACCGGCCGGCCGACGAGAAGACCGTCAAGCACATCGACCGCTGCCTCTCGTGCCTCGCCTGCATGACCACCTGTCCCTCGGGTGTGAACTACATGCACCTCGTCGACCACGCCCGGGCGCATATCGAGCGGACCTACCGCCGCCCGCTCGTCGACCGGATGATCCGCCGGGTGCTGGCGATGACGCTGCCCTATCCGGGCCGCTTCCGGGCGAGCCTGACGCTGGCGCGGATCGCCCGCCCGCTGGCGCCGCTCTTCGCCGCCGTCAAGCCGCTGAAGCCGCTGGCCGCGATGCTGAAGCTCGCGCCTGTCGCCGTGCCGCCGCGCTCGCCCGTCAACGAGCCGGGCGTGCATCCGGCGTCCGGTCCGCGTCGCGGCCGCGTGGCGATCCTGCGCGGCTGCGCGCAGTCGGTGCTCGATCCGAAGATCAACGAGGCGACGGTGCGGCTGCTCGGGCGGCTGGGCGTCGAGGTCGTAGTGCCGAAGGGCGAGGGCTGCTGCGGCGCGCTCGTCCACCACATGGGCCAGGACGACGAGGCGCTCGGCTTCGCCCGCCGCAACGTCGACGTCTGGAGCCGCGAGATCGCCGAGGGCGGGCTCGACGCGATCATCGTCACGACCTCCGGCTGCGGCACCACGATCAAGGACTACGGCCACATGCTGCGGCTCGATCCGGCCTATGCCGAGAAGGCGGCGCTGGTGTCCTCGCTGGCGAAGGACGTCACCGAGTATCTGTCGGGCCTCGACCTGCCGCTGCCGGTGAACGAGACCGATCTCGTCGTCGCCTATCACTCGGCCTGTTCGATGCAGCACGGCCAGAAGATCACCATGGCGCCGAAGGTGCTGCTCGCGCAGGCCGGCTTCACCGTCCGCGACGTGCCGGAGGGGCATTTGTGCTGCGGCTCGGCGGGTACCTACAACATCCTGCAGCCGGAGATCGCCGCGACGCTGCGCGACCGCAAGGTGCGAAACATCGAGAGCATCGCGCCGCAGGCGGTCGCCACCGGCAATATCGGCTGCATGACCCAGATCGGCTCGGCGACCGCCCTGCCGATCCTCCACACGGTGGAATTGCTCGACTGGGCCTTCGGCGGCGAGAAGCCGGTCAGCCTTGCGGGCGTGGAGCCGCGATCGCAGGCGGCTCTCGTCGCCGCGGAATAGATCTCAAAGCAAAAAGGCCCGCCGTCGCCGGCGGGCCTTACGGTCGGTGTGGCTGTATCGCGGATCAGCCTCCGAAAATGGCGGTGAGCAGGTTCGACTGCACCGGCCCGAGATCGGCATAGACATCCTTCGAGCCCTGGCCGTTTGGGCCGATGACGATCACCTTGGTGCCCTTGGGCACGCGCGAATAGAGGTGCTCGACGTCCTCGTTCATCATCCGGATGCAGCCCGAGGACATGTTCTGGCCGATGGTCCACGGCTGGTTGGTGCCATGGATGCGGAACATCGAGTCCCGGCCGCCGCGATAGAGATACATCGCGCGGGCGCCGAGCGGATTGGCCGGGCCGCCTTCCATGTAGGCCGGCAGGATGCGGCCCTTGGCGCGCTCGCGCTGGATCATCGCCGCCGGCGGCGTCCAGCCCGGCCATTCCGCCTTGCGGCCGACCTTCATGTTGCCGGACCAGCCGAAGCCTTCCTTGCCGACGCCGACGCCGTAGCGGGTCGCCATGCCGGCGCCCTCGACGAAATAGAGATACTTGCGCCGGGAATCGACGATGATCGTGCCGGGCGCCTCGTTCGTCTCGATCCGCACCTGCTTGCGCAGGAAGGCCGCGGCCGGTCGCCGCTGCTGCATCGTGCGAAGTTGGGAGCCGCTTGCCGCGCTCACCGTCTGCCAGGAACCGGTGGCGTAGTCGTAGCGGCGGGTCTCCTGGGCGCCCGCCTCCACGGTCATCAACAGGGCCAGGGCGGCGGCGATGCCAACACCGATCGATCGCTTGGCTGTCATGCTTTTCCCTCTCGCCGGCGGGCCGATCCCTGCGGCGCCGCTCCATCACAATTCTGCCACCATTCGAACGCGCCAGCGCCCGATTGGCTCCCACTCTCGGATAGTTCAGATCGAATTATCTGTCGGCGGTCAGCGCACGACGACCTTCGTGCCGACATTCACCCGCTCGTAGAGCTCCATCACGTCCTGGTTGCGCATCCGGATGCAGCCGGAGGAGACCGACTGGCCGATCGTCCAGGGCTGGTTGGTGCCGTGGATGCGGTAGAGGGTGGAGCCGAGATAGAGGGCGCGGGCGCCGAGCGGATTGGCCTCCCCGCCCTTCATGTGGGCGGGCAGGATGCGGCCGTTGCGGCGTTCCCGGACGATCATCTCCTTCGGCGGCGTCCAGCTCGGCCACTCGGCCTTGCGCGTGATGGGATGCCTGCCTTTCCACGCAAAGCCCGGCTTGCCGACGCCGACGCCGTAACGCCGCGCCGTGCCGTTCTTGCCGACGTGATAGAGGAACTTCGAGCCGGTATCGACGACGATCGTCCCCGGCGTCTCCTTGCCCTGATAGGCGACGTCCTGCGGCAGATAGACCGGGTCGAGATGGTGCTGCGGCACCATCTGGCGCGGGCGCTGTAGCGCCACCTGCTGCGGCTGGCCGGGCCGGAAGCCTGGGCGCGCCCCGATGACGCCCTGCACATAGCGGGGGTCCAGTGCCGGGGAGGGATAACGCACCAACTGCCGCGCGCCCACGGGCTGTCCGCGCAGGACCGGGCGCGCACGCCCGACGGCGACCGGCCGGGTGCCGAGCACGGCGCCGGAGAGATTGTTGGTCGGACTGTTCATGTGAGGACGGCGATAGCCCGGAACCACGCCGCTGCCGGGCGAGAGCTGCAGGATCCACTCGCCGCGCAGCGAGGGCGACGCCTCGACCGCGAGCTGCTGCGCCGGGACCGGGACCGGTTGGGCGAAAATGGCGGCAAGGGCGGCGGCCGAGAGGGCAAGAATGCGACGCATGGCGGATCTCCGTTCCGGGCAGCGGGAGCAAGCACGTTCCGCAACCGGTTTTGTCGCAGCTTCGCCGCAAAGCCCGACCGAACGGTAAATGCCGTAAGGACAGCAGCCTGTTGTTGCGGAAAGCAATTCATAGGGTTAACAAGCGGTCACCGGGAACGTTGACCGCCTTCCGGAGTCGCGGCCGCATCGGCCGCATGATTCATCTTTGCAACAACTGTGCAGAATGGCGCCGTGCCTTCGAAACAGGCATTGTGCGGTGCAGCAAAGATGCTAGTCTGTTGCGACGCCGGCTGATGCCGCGCGCAGGCCGATCAGAGCCGCAGCAAGGGAAAACGCAGGCAGGGCAGCTCGGCCGTCCCGGTGCGCGGGGCGTCCGGGATCAACCACGACCGGCCGCAGAAAGCGGCTCCTGGAGCACCCCATGATCGCTCTCACCCTGATCCTATGCCTCAACTCCGCCCCCACGAACTGTCATCTCGAGAACGTCTCCTTCGATGGCTCCGTCATGCAATGTGCGCTGTTCGGCCAGGCGGCCGCGGTGCAGCATCTGCAGGGACGGCCGAAATGGCACCTGAAGCGCTATCGCTGCGACACGCGCCGCATGTCGGACGCCTGAGACCCTGGTCCCCGCGGTTTCGCCGCTGACACGGCGGGCTGCCCGCCGCGAGCCGTAACCACGACGCCGCCCCGCATTGGCATCCATTGCGGCGGTTGCGGGCCGGCCCCGGCGCGTCTTGCCAGGCGCCGGAAGGCCTGCGATGACTGCGCCATGAGCGAGCTCCTCGAACCGTCCGCCGGCCTGACGCGAGGCCCCGATGGGCATCTGCGCTGCGCGTGGCACGGCACCGACGAGGCCTATCGGCGCTACCACGACGACGAGTGGGGGCGGCCCGTGGCGGACGACGACCGGCTTTACGAGAAGCTCTGCCTCGAAGGATTCCAGGCAGGGCTTTCCTGGCTGACCATCCTGCGCAAGCGCGAGGCGTTCCGCGAGCTCTTCCACGGCTTCGCCGTCGACCGCGTCGCGGCGATGGACGAGGACGATGTCGAGCGGATCGTCCTCGACGCGCGGATCATCCGCCATCGCGGCAAGATCGCCTCCACCATCAACAATGCCCGCCGGACGCTGGCCATCCGGGAAACGCACGGCTCGCTGGGCGCCTTCCTGTGGGCGCACGAACCGCCGGCCTCGGAACGACCGGCGGCGGTCGACTGGGAATGGCTGCGGGCGAACCCGGTGACGCCTGCCGCCACGCGACTGTCGAAGGCGCTGAAGCAGGCCGGCTTCACCTTCGTCGGCCCGACCACGGTCTACGCCTTCATGCAGTCGATGGGCTTCGTCAACGACCATGTCGAGGGCTGCTGCGTGCGCGCGGAATGCGAGGCCGAGCGGAAGGCGTTCGCGCGGCCGGGGTGACGGGGCGACGGCCCTGCACCGAGCAGGGCTCTGCGCGGAAGCATCCGGAGCCATCACATTCACGACGTCATCCTCGGGCCCCGTCCCGAGGATCCAGCTTAGACCCCCTCGTTGCCGCCCAACTCCGACAGCATGCGCTCAGGCCTGGATACTCGGGACGGGGCCCGAGGATGACGACCTTGTTGGGTGTCGGGGCCTTCCGCCCCCCACACCCCCTTGCCTTGCCGAAAACCGGAGCACGCGGTAGGGGAACGCCGCAGGGACGCGGCCTCTGGCGCCCGTCGAACCTCCTCCGGAATGCAATCATGGCCGACAAGAAGAAGAAACCGACCAGGGTCAACGCACGGCTGCCGCGCGGTTTCGTCGATCGCGACGCGGCCGATCTGCGCGCCCAGGACGCGATGCTGGCGACGATCCGCCGGGTCTACGAGACCTATGGCTTCGAGCCGGTCGAGACGCCGATGTTCGAATATACCGACGCGCTCGGAAAATTCCTGCCCGATGCCGACCGGCCGAACGAGGGCGTGTTCTCGCTGATCGACGACGACGAGGCGTGGATGTCGCTGCGCTACGACCTCACCGCGCCGCTCGCCCGCTATGTCGCGGAAAACTACGAGACCCTGCCCAAGCCCTATCGCAGCTACCGCGTCGGCCATGTCTTCCGCAACGAGAAGCCGGGGCCGGGCCGCTTCCGCCAGTTCATGCAGTTCGACGCCGACATCGTCGGCGCGCCGAACGTCTCGGCCGACGCCGAGATGGCGATGATGATGGCCGACACGATGGAGGCGCTGGGGATTCCGCGCGGCCAGTACGTGATCCGGGTCAACAACCGCAAGGTGCTGGACGGCGTGCTCGAGGCGATCGGGCTCCGGGGCGAGGAGAATGCCGGCAGGCGGCTGACGGTGCTGCGGGCGATGGATAAGCTGGATAAAGTGGGATTTGACGGCGTCAAAGCGTTGCTTCGTGAGGGGCGCAGAGATGAGAGTGGAGATTTTACCCCCGGCGCGAATCTTTCTGACGACCAGGTAGGATTTATTATTACAACACTAGCGTTCATGAAAATGCCTGCTTCGCTCCCGGATAACGAGCCAGCGAAGACTGATGGCGGCACCTATCGCTTTTTTTACGACAACGAAGGACTTTTCATTAATTTGAACGCGCACTTGGGCGGCAGCGAGGTTGCGGTAGCGGGGCTAGATGAGCTTCGGGAAATTTCTCGCGCTGTAAAAGCTGCGGGCTTTCAGGATGACCGCATCCGCATCGATCCCTCCGTCGTGCGCGGCCTCGAATACTACACCGGACCGGTCTTCGAGGCCGAGCTGCTGTTCGACGTGGTCAACGAGAAGGGCCAGAAGGTGCAGTTCGGCTCGGTCGGCGGCGGCGGGCGCTATGACGGGCTGGTGTCGCGCTTCATGAGCCAGCCGGTGCCGGCGACGGGCTTTTCCATCGGCGTCTCGCGGCTGATCACGGCGCTGAAGAATCTCGGCCGGCTGGAGGCGGCGGAGCGGCCCGGCCCGGTGGTCGTCACCGTCATGGACCGCGACCGCATGGCCGACTACCAGGCGATGGCCGCCAAGCTGCGCGCCGCGCTGAACACCGACGCGGATGGCAATCCGACCGCCGAGCCGGTGCCTGTCGAGGTCTTCCAGGGCAACCCCAAGCAGTTCGGCAAGCAGCTGCAATATGCCGACCGCCGCAACGCCCCGGTGGTGGTCATCCAGGGCGGCGACGAGAAGGCGGCCGGCAAGGTCCAGGTCAAGGATCTGATCGAGGGCAAGAAGATCGCCGAGACGATCGAGGACAATGCCGAATGGCGCGAGGCCCGCGCCGGCCAGGAACTGGTCGACGAGGCGGACATGGTCGAGGCGGTGCGCGCCATCCTCGCCCGTCATGCCGCGCCGGGCACGGCCTGAGCCGTTGAGCGACACCGCCGCGATCCCGTTCGAGACCGCCCTCGGCGCGCTGTTCGCCGCTCGCGGCGCGACGCGCGTCCGGGTGCCGATCATCCAGCCGGCCGAACCCTATCTCGACACCGCCGGCGAGGCGTTTCGCCGGCGCATCTTCATGACCCGCGGCGAGGCCGGCGAGAATCTCTGCCTGCGGCCGGACTTCACCGTGCCGGTCTGCCGCGACCATGTCGCCAAGGGCCAGCAGCTGCCGCGCCGCTATTGCTATCTCGGCCTGGTCTTCCGCCAGCGCACGGGCGGGCCGGCGGAGTTCTTCCAGGCCGGCATCGAGGATCTCGGCGAGGAGAACCGCGCCACCGCCGACGCGCGTGCGCTGGCCGACGCGCTGGCGGGCCTTTCCGCCTGCGGGCTCGAAGCGCCGGCGCTCGACATCGTGCTCGGCGACCAGGGCCTGTTCGAGGCCTTCCTGCGCGCGCTCGGCCTGCCGGAAGGCTGGCAGCGCCGGCTGATCCGCACCTTCGGCCATGACGACCAGCTGGAGGCGGCGCTGAAGGCGCTGTCGGACGGCGGCGCCGCGCGGCTCGAGAGCGTCGAGCCCGAGATGCTGGACCTTGCGCGGCAGCGGGAGGAGGGCGCCCTGACGCGGGCGATCCGCCGCCGCATGGACGAGGCCGGCCTGCCGCCGCATGCCGGCCGCTCCCCCGGCGAGATCGCCGCGCGGCTGATCGAGAAGGTCGCCGTCGCCGAGGCGCGTCTCAGCGACACCTCGCTGGCGCTGCTGCGCCGCTTCCTCGCGGTGGACTGCCCGCTGGCCGAGGCGGCCGACACGCTGCGGGCGCTGGCGGCGGAGGCCGGGCTCGATCTCGGCCGGGCGCTCACCGTCTTCGAGACGCGCAACCTGGCGCTGCTCGCCGCCGATGTCGACCTTGCCGCGGTTCACTACCGCGCCGCCTTCGGCCGCCCGATCGACTATTACACCGGCCTCGTCTTCGAGGTCCGGACGCATGGCTCCGACCAGCCGCTGGCCGGTGGCGGGCGCTACGACCGGATGATGACCATGCTCGGCGCCGCCGAACCGATCCCCGCCGTCGGCTTCTCGCTCTGGCTCGACCGGATCGGCGATGCGCTCACGGGGGATGCGCGATGAGCGTGACGCTGGCGATCCCGTCGAAGGGAAGGCTGAAGGAAAAGGCGCTGGCGGCGCTGGCGGGGGTCGGCGTGGACGTCGCGCCGGCGGCCGACGAGCGCAGCTACCGGACGGTCGTCACCGGTGCGCCCGGGCTCGACGTGCTGCTGCTCTCGGCCTCGGAGATCGCGCGGGAACTGCGCGACGGCGCGATCGATTTCGGCATCACCGGCGAGGACCTGATCCGCGAGACCATGGCCGAGCCGCAGGCGGCGGTGGAGATCGTCGCCCGGCTCGGCTTCGGCCAGGCCGACGTGGTGGTCGCCGTGCCCGATGCCTGGCTCGACGTCGAGACCATGGAGGATCTCGGCGACGTCGCGGGCTCCTGGCGCGCACGCCACGGCCGGCGGCTGCGGGTCGCGACGAAATACTGGCGGCTGACGCAGAGCTTCTTCACCCGCCTTCACGGCATCCAGAGCTATCGGATCGTCGAAAGCCTCGGCGCCACCGAGGGTGCGCCGGCCGCCGGCTCGGCGGACATCATCGTCGACATCACCACCACCGGCTCGACGCTCGCGGCCAACCACCTGCGGATCCTGTCGGACGGGCTGATCCTGCGGTCACAGGCGTGCCTCGTCCGCTCACTGGCGGGGCGCCGCGACCCCGAGGACGCGGCGCTGGCCGAGAATTTCGCGGCGCGGTTCCGCTGAGAGCGGGCACCGCGCCGGAATCGCCTCAGGCGTAGCGGCTTTCGCGCTTGGTCTTGTCGACAGCCATCGCCCCGGCGCCGGAGCCGGCGAGGACGAGGAAGCCGCCGGCAAGCGCGATGTTCTTGAGCAGCGCGGTCTGGTCGCCGAGATGGGCGAGGACGCCGGTCGCCAGACAGAACAGCGCCAGCGCGATGGCGACGACCCGGACCTGGTAGCCGGCGAGGATCGCGAGCCCGCCGAACAACTCGAACGCGCCGACGATGTAGGCCATGGCGAGCGGCGCCGGGAAGCCGAGGCTGGCGAGATAGCCCGAGAAGCCTTCGGCGCCGACCAGCTTGCCGAAGCCGCTGACGATGAAGATGACCGAGAGAAGAACCCGGCCGGCTAGGATGAGATGAGGGTTCATGCGAAGTCTCCGATTGCCCGAGGGGCAGAAGACCCCTTCGTTTCGACAAACGGCAAAATAAACGGTCTGCGGGCGAAATGCAGCCGGCGCGATAGCCGACGAATTGTCAACTGAAATCGATACAATCCGCCCGTCAGGGGTGACGGCCTTTCGCCGTCGCCCCCGACGATGGTGACCTGTCAGCCCGGCCGGATCATCGCCGCCGGGTCGACGATGCGGTCGTAGTCCTCGCCGGAGACGAGGCCCGAGGCGATCGCCTCTTCGCGCAGCGTCGTGCCGTTCTTGTGCGCCGTCTTGGCGATGTTGGCGGCGTTGTCGTAGCCGATGCTGGGAGCGAGCGCCGTCACCAGCATCAGCGACTGCTCCATCAGGCTCCTGATCCGCGGCTCGTTGGCCTCGATCCCGTCGATGCAGTGCTCGGCGAAGCTTTCCATGCCGTCGGCGAGCAGGCGGATCGAGGTCAGCACCGCCTTGGCGATCACCGGCTTGAAGACGTTGAGCTCGAAATGGCCCTGGGACGCGGCGACGGTCACCGTCGTCTCGTGGCCGAAGATCTGCGTCGCCACCATGGTCAGCGCTTCGGCCTGGGTCGGGTTGACCTTGCCCGGCATGATCGACGAGCCCGGCTCGTTGGCCGGCAGGTTGAGCTCGCCCAGGCCCGAGCGCGGGCCGGAGCCGAGGAAGCGGATGTCGTTGGCGATCTTCATCAGGTCGGCGGCCAGCGTGTTCAGCGCGCCGTGGAAGAATGCCAGCGCCCCGTGCGAGGCCAGCGCCTCGAACTTGTTCTCCGCGGTGCGGAAGGGCTCGCCGGTCAGCCGGGCGATCTCCGCGGCGACCGCGACGTCGAAGCCCTCAGGCGCATTCAGCCCGGTGCCGACGGCGGTGCCGCCCTGGGCGAGCGCATAGACGCCGTCCAGCGCGTCGGCGATCCGCTTCTTCGACAGCTGCAGCGCCGCCGCGTAGCCGGAGAATTCCTGGCCGAGCGTCACCGGCGTCGCGTCCTGCGTATGGGTGCGGCCGATCTTGATGATGTGGTCGTATTCGTTCGCCTTGGCATCCAGCGAGCGATGCAGCCGGTCGAGCGCCGGCAGCAGCAGCCGGCGGGTCTCCATCACGGTGGCGACATGCATGGCGGTCGGGAACACGTCGTTCGACGACTGGCTCATGTTGACGTGGTCGTTCGGGTGGATCGGCTGCTTGGAGCCCATCGTCCCGCCGAGCATCTCGATCGCCCGGTTCGAGATCACCTCGTTGACGTTCATGTTGGTCTGGGTGCCCGAGCCGGTCTGCCAGACCACCAGCGGGAAGTGGTCGTCGAGCTTTCCGGCGATGATCTCGTCCGCAGCGCTCTCGATGGCGTCGGCGACCGCGCCGTCGAGCCGGCCCATCGAGGTGTTGACCCGGGCCGCGGCCTTCTTGACCAGCGCCAGCGCGACGATCAGCGGCATCGGCTGGCGGTCGCCGCCGATCTTGAAATTGTTGCGCGACCGCTCGGTCTGAGCGCCCCAGTAGCGATCCGCGGCGACGTCGATGGCGCCGATGGAATCAGTCTCGCGCCGTGTCTGGCTCATGCCACCCCTCCAAAGCTGTTGCGGCCGCGGCGTGGCGGCCAGCCGGGGGATACCTATGCCGCTTCGCAGCAAATCGGAACCCCTGCGTAGGGCGAACGGCACGGGATAACCGGAGACTCGCGTAGCGGCGCATCCGAGGCAGGCGCGGCATCACGAGCCGCCGCCGGCGGCGACTCGTTCAGCGCAAGGACGTCAGCTGGCCGGGCAGTGGGCGCCGGTGGCGGCCCACGCCTCGTAGAGCGCGCCGAACTGTTCCTGCGTGCCCGGCACCTTCTCGCGGCCGGCGCCCGGCTCCCAGCCCCAGCCGACCAGGTCGTCGGCGGCCATGTGCTCGACCAGCTCAGCGAGGGTCTTGCCGCCATTGCGGTCGACATCCTTGATCTGCTCGCAGATCTCGCCGAGCGAGCGCCCCTCCCAGGCCATCTCGATCGGGGCGAGGTGCCAGTTCGGGTTGCCGGGGATCGACTTGATCCCTTCCGCCTGCGCGACGACCTTGGCGTTCTCCGGCCCATGGCAGGTGTTGCACTGCATGCCGATGGCGCCGAAATTCGCCTCGCCGCGTTCGACCGGCGGCTGGTGCTGGCGCATCTCCATGCCCTGCAGCGGGCTGTTGCCGGCGGGGTGGCAGTTCACGCAGCGCGGATGCAGGAGCACCTTGCCGGTCTCCTCGAAGATCGCCACCGACCGTGCCGCCTCGTCGGCGATGTTGTCGAAATCGGAGACCGGCCGCAACGACGGCGCGTCGGCGGGCTGTGCCGCCACCGCCGGCGTCGAGGGCTCCGGCGCGTCCGGAGCGCGCTCCTGCGCAAAGGCCGTCCCCGCCGACAGGCCGAACGCGAGCGCGATGCCGGTCAGCCGACCGGCAAGAAAGAACTGTGACGTCACGTGACTGGTCCTGTTGTTCACGACGTGAGGCTGCCGACGATCGGCAGGCGGCGTACCGGCTGACCGGTCAGGCGACGCCAGGCATTGGCGACGGCAGGGCCGATCGGCGGAACACCGGGCTCGCCCACCCCGGTCGGCGGCTCGGTGGACTCGATGATCGCCACCTCGACCTCCGGCATCTCTTGGATCCGCAGCGAGCGGTAGTCGTGGAAGTTCGACTGCATGATCTTGCCGCCCTCGCCGAGGCTGATCTGGTCGAACAGCACGGCGCCGAGCCCGTAGCCGATGCCGCCTTCCATCTGCGCCCGGATGACGTTGGGATTGACCGCGATGCCGCAATCCACCGCGCACCAGACCTTGTGGACCCGCGGCCCGCCATCGGCGCCGATCGACACTTCGGCGATCTCGGCGACATAGGTGTTGAAGCTCTTGTGGACGGCGACGCCGCGCTGGCGCCCGTCCGGAACCGGGGAGCCCCAGTCGGCGAGTTCTGCGACCCGCTTCAGCACGCCGGTGTGGCGCGGCTGCTCCGACAAGAGCGCCAGCCGGCCCTCGACCGCATCCTTGCCGCCACGCTCGAGCAGTTCGTCGATGAACGTCTCGACCGCGAAGCCGGTGTGGGTGTGGCCCACCGAGCGCCACCACAGGGCGGGCACCTGCAGTTCGGTCTGGTTCGCGCGGACCCTGAGATTGGGGATGGTGTAGGGAAGGTCGGACGCGCCCTCGACGGTGGTGTCGTCGAGTTCGGTCTTCTTCATGATCGACTGGCCGGCGATCACCTGGTCCCAGGCGACGATGTTGCCTTCCCTGTCGATCGCGCCCTTCAGCGAATGGACATAGATCGGCCGGTAGAAGCCGCCGCGAATGTCGTCCTCGCGCGTCCACATGTGCTTGACCGGGCGGTTCATGCCGGAGGCGGCGAACACCGCCGCGGCTTCCCGCATGTAGGGCGAGCCGAACTGGGCGCGGCGACCGAAGCTGCCGCCCGCGAGCTGCGTATGGATGCGCACCATGGCGGCATCGACCCCACAGGTCTCGGCGATCGCCGCCTTGTCCTGGCCGGGAAACTGCGAGCCGGTGTAGCAGTCGATCGAGCCGTCGTCGGCACGGATCAGCACGGCGTCGAGCGGCTCCATCGGGGCGTGCGCGAGGAACGGAAACACCAGCTCCGATTCCAGCCGGGTGATGCCGTCGCCGGACAGCGCCGTCTCGACGTCGCCGTTGTCGGTCGCGCCGAGCAGTTCGCCGCCGATCAGCCGGCGGTAGTCGTCGTAGATTTCCTCGCTCGAGCGCGATTCCGCCGCGGCGAGGTCCCACTCGATGGTCAGCGCCGCGCGGCCCTTCAGCGCCGCGAAGGTGTTCTCGGCATAGATGGCGATGCCCTGCGGCACCCGCTTGACGTCGACGACGCCCGGAACCTGACGCGCGGCGCTATCGTCGAAGCTCTTCACCGTCGCTCCGAAATGCTCCGGATGCGCGACCATGGCGATCAGCATGTCGTCGGCAAGGACGTCCAGCGTGAACACTGCGGTGCCGTCGGTCTTGGCCGGGGTGTCGAGCTTCGGCCGGTCGGTGCCGATCAGGACGAAGTCCTTCGGGTCCTTCAGCGGCGGATTGGCGGGCGGCTCCATCGTTGCCGCCTTGTCGGCAAGCTCGCCGAAGCCGGTTTCCCGGCCGCTGGCGGCATGGCTGACGCGGCCCTTCGAGACGGTGATCTCGCTGGCGGGCACGCCCCACATCTCGGCCGCGGCGAGGACCAGCATGGCCCGCGCCGTCGCGCCGGCGACGCGCATCTGCTCCCAGGAATTGGCGATGGCGGTCGAGCCGCCGGTGCCCTGCAGGCCGAAGGCGAGGTTCTTGTAGATCTCGTCGTCGGCCGGCGCCGCGGCGGCCCGCATCTGGCTCCAGTCGGCGTCGAGTTCTTCGGCGACGATCGTGGCAAGGCCGGTATAGGGGCCCTGGCCGAACTCGATATGCTTGGACAGGATGGTGACGGTGCCGTCCGTCGCGACGCGCACGAAGGCGTTGAGGTTCTGCACGGGACCCGCCGCACCGGCAGGCGTTCCCCGCAGCAGCGCGCTGGCCGCGATCGACCGCGACGCCAGCGTCACGCCGATGACGAGGCCGGTGCCGGCGAGGAAGCTCCGGCGCGATACCCTGATGTTCTGAATGCCCATGGCTCAGCCCTCCAGCGTGTCGGCGGCGTCGTGGATCGCCTGGCGGATACGGACATAGGTGGCGCAGCGGCAGATGTTGCCGGTCATCGCGCCGTCGATGTCCTCGTCGCTCGGCTTCGGATTGAACTGCAGCAGCGACACCGCGGACATGATCTGGCCGGACTGGCAGTAGCCGCATTGCGGCACGTCGATCGCCGTCCAGGCCGCCTGCACGGCCTCGGCTTCCGGACCCTCGAGACCCTCGATCGTGGTGACGCTCGACCCCTCGACGGTCGAGATCGGGGTGACGCAGGAACGCCGCGTCATGCCGTCGAGATGGACGGTGCAGGCGCCGCACTGGGCGATGCCGCAGCCATACTTGGTGCCGGTCAGGCGCTCGGCGTCGCGGATGACCCACAGCAGTGGCGTATCGGGATCGCCGTCGAACGTCTTTTCCTGGCCGTTGAGCGTGAATGTGACCACGAGAGCCCCCTTTCGGTCGGCTGCAGGGAATGCCGCCTCGGGGGCGCTTCCGCTGTTATTGGATTCGTTCCAGTCTAGCCGAAGCCGGGGAAACAGCAATGGCTTCAAGGGGCGGGGCAGCAATGCGTAAGCAAGGCTTGCTTTCGGCTCCGCGGCGCTTCGCGTGGGTTGTGGTCCGTTGCCAGCCACAAAAAAAGCCGCCCCCGAGGGGGCGGCTCGATGCAATCCGTTGGGTTCGAAATCAGCTGAGCTGGTCTTTGACCGCGTCCTTGACCTTACCGTAGTTCTTCTGGGTCTTGCCCTCGACCTGATCGACTTCGCCTTCGGCCTCGAGCCGCTCGTTGCCGACGGCACGTCCGGCCGCTTCCTTGATCTTGCCGCCGATTTCCTTGGCGCCGCCCTTGATCTGGTTCTCGTCGACCATGGGACCACTCCTTGTTCGCACGCCGGCGGGGATGCCGGCTTCTGCCGATAAACGGCCGATTCAGCTTATGGTTCCGGCTACTTAAGTCGGGCTCAGCGCAGCAGGCCGACCACCTGGGCGATCGCCAGGCCGCAGACCAGGAGGCCGACGGCCCGGAGCAGGATCGTCTCGGAGACATGGCGGACGATGTAGCCCGCGAACGGGGCCGCGATCACGCCGCCGACGATCAGGCCGAGCACCGCGAGGCCGTGGACCCACAGGTCGCCGGCCTCCTCCCAGTGACCCGTGACCAGGGCGAAGACGAAGGTCAGCGACACCGACAGGGTCACCAGGAACTCGGCGGCGTTGACGCTGCCGATCACGTAGCGCGGCTGGCCGCCGGCACCGAGCAGGCCGGACGTGACGATCGGGCCCCAGCCGCCGCCGCCGATGGCGTCGAGAAATCCGCCGCAGGCCGCGAGCGGCGCCACCGTCCGCCGGGACACCGGCCGGCTGGGGATCTTCCGGATCGAACGGGACAGGAGATAAAGCCCGATCACCGCCAGATAGGCCGCGACATACGGGCGCACCGCATCGCCCGACAGCCCGGTCAGCACGTAGGTGCCCGTGACCCCGCCCAGAATGCCCAGCGGCACCAGCCGCCAGAAGAGCGTCCAGTCGATATTGCGGTGGACGAGATGGGCCGTGCCGGACGCGGCCGTGGTGAACAGTTCGGCGGCGTGAACGGACGCCGAGGCGGCGGCGGGCGCGACGCCGAAGGAAAGCAGCACGGTCGAGGAAACCACGCCGTAGGCCATGCCGAGGGCGCCGTCGACGAGCTGGGCGAGGGCGCCGACGGCAAGAAAGAGAAGGAAGTCGCTCATGTGGCGAAGGTCCGGCAGTTGATGACCGCATCAGGGTAGGTCGTTCCGCCGCGCAGGACAGGAAGGAACATCCTGCGAAGGCGCCATGAGCGACACGCCGTGTGCGTTCTCAGCGACGGACGGAGCCGGGCATTTCTGCAACGCGAAATCGGCGCCCTTGCAGTCGTCAAACGAAAAAGGGCCCGGCGAATTGCCGAGCCCTCGATAGTCCGGATGGATCCGGTCGGTCGGACTTTAGAAGTCCATGCCGCCCATGCCGCCCATGCCGCCGCCCATGCCGCCCGGCATGCCGCCGCCGGCCGACTCCTTCTTCGGAGCCTCGGAGATCATGGCTTCGGTGGTGACCAGCAGGCCTGCGACCGAAGCCGCGTCCTCGAGCGCCGAACGCACGACCTTGACCGGATCGACGATGCCCATCTGGATCATGTCGCCGTACTCGCCGGTCGCGGCGTTGTAGCCGAAGGTGACTGAGTCGTTGTCGAGGATCTTGCCGACGATGATCGAGCCCTCGGCACCGGCGTTGGTGACGATCTGGCGCAGCGGAGCCTGGAGCGCGCGGCGCACGATGGTGATGCCGGCTTCCTGGTCCTGGTTGTTGCCCTTGATCGTCAGCGCGTTGGAGGCGCGCAGCAGCGCCACGCCGCCGCCGGCCACGATGCCCTCTTCGACGGCCGCACGGGTCGCGTTCAGGGCGTCGTCGACGCGGTCCTTCTTTTCCTTGACCTCGACTTCCGTCGCGCCGCCGACGCGGATGACCGCGACGCCGCCGGCGAGCTTGGCCAGGCGCTCCTGGAGCTTCTCGCGGTCGTAGTCCGAGGTGGTCTCCTCGATCTGCGCCTTGATCTGGCCGACACGGGCCTTGATCTGCTCGGACTCACCGGCGCCGTCGACGACGGTGGTGTTTTCCTTGGTGATCGAGACCTTCTTGGCGCGGCCGAGCATGTCGAGGGTGACGTTCTCGAGCTTGATGCCGAGATCCTCGGAGATGACCTGGCCGCCGGTGAGGACGGCGATGTCCTCTAGCATGGCCTTGCGGCGATCGCCGAAGCCCGGTGCCTTGACGGCAGCGATCTTCAGGCCGCCGCGCAGCTTGTTGACGACGAGCGTGGCCAGGGCCTCGCCTTCGACGTCCTCGGCGATGATGATCAGCGGCTTGCCCGACTGGACGACCTGCTCGAGCACCGGCAGCAGCGCCTGCAGGTTCGACAGCTTCTTCTCGTGCAGGAGGATGTAGGCGTCCTCGAGCTCGGCGACCATCTTCTCGGCGTTGGTCACGAAGTACGGAGACAGGTAGCCGCGGTCGAACTGCATGCCTTCGACGACTTCAAGCTCGGTCTCGGCGGTCTTGGCTTCCTCGACGGTGATGACACCCTCGTTGCCGACCTTCTGCATCGCCGAAGCGATCATCTCGCCGATTTCGCGCTCGCCATTGGCAGAGATCGTGCCGACCTGCGCGACTTCGTCGGAGGTCTCGATCTTGCGGGCTGCGGCGGCCAGCGCCTCGACGACCTTCAGGACGGCCATGTCGATGCCGCGCTTGACGTCCATCGGGTTCATGCCCGCTGCGACGGCCTTGCCGCCTTCGCGAACGATCGCCTGGGCCAGAACCGTGGCGGTCGTGGTGCCGTCGCCGGCCTTGTCGTTGGTCTTCGAGGCCACTTCGCGCACCATCTGGGCGCCCATGTTCTCGAACTTGTCCTCGAGCTCGATCTCCTTGGCGACGGTGACGCCGTCCTTGGTGATGCGCGGCGCGCCGAACGACTTATCGATGACGACGTTGCGGCCCTTCGGGCCGAGGGTCACCTTCACCGCGTCGGCGAGGATGTCGACGCCGCGCAGCATGCGTTCGCGGGCGTCACGGCCGAATTTTACTTCTTTAGCTGCCATGGTCTTGATTCTCCCGGGCGCGCCATCGAAGGCCGCGCCGTTGTGAATTTCGTGAAGGAAAGGATCCGGGGTGTCGCTGGCTTAGCCGACGACGCCCATGATGTCGGACTCTTTCATGATCAGGAGGTCTTCGCCGTTGAGCTTGACCTCGGTGCCGGACCACTTGCCGAAGAGGACGCGGTCGCCTGCCTTGACGTCGAGCGGCACAACCTTGCCGGCTTCGTCACGGGCGCCGGAGCCGACGGCGACGATCTCGCCTTCCTGCGGCTTCTCCTTGGCGGTGTCCGGAATGATGATGCCACCGGCGGTCTTGGCTTCGGACTCCACCCGGCGAACCACAACGCGGTCGTGCAGGGGACGGAAGTTCACAGCTGCCATGTTCGTTTGAACCCTTCTTGGACGATACGGCCGGACCCCTGAGGCATCCGGCTCGAAGCATTTGGCACTCCCCGAGGGAGAGTGCTAACAACCCGGAGATAGGTCGAGGGACCCCTTCGTGTCAAGACAATCCCGCTCGTCGCGCGGCCGATCGCCCGCCCGAACGCCGGGCCGCCGGCCCGGGGTACGCCCCGGCTTGACCATCCGCCGCCCCGTCTCTATCGCCACGCCAACCCCCACGAGAGCCGGACCGCCATGGACATGACGAACAAACGCCCGGCCCGCCGGATCGAGTCGCTCGCGGCGGTCTCCGACGGCTATGACGCGATCTTCTGCGACGTGTGGGGCGTCGTGCACGACGGCCTGACCAAGAAGCGCCCGGCCGAGGCGGCCCTCGCCGCGGCGCGGGAGGCGGGCCTCAAGGTAGTGCTGCTGACCAACGCGCCGCGGCCTGCCGCCGCCGTGGCGGCGCAGCTCGACACGTTCGGCTTCTCGCGCGCCGCCTATGACGGCATCGTCACCTCGGGCGACGCCACGGCGGCCCTCATCGGGGAACTCGACGGGCCGGTCTTCCACATCGGCCCGGCGCGGGACTTCGACCTGTTCGAAGGCGTGTCGGTCGAGCGCGTCGCCGAGGCCGACGCCGAGGCGGTGGTGGCCACCGGCCTGTTCGACGACGAGGCCGAGTCCCCCGCGGACTATGCCGAGATGCTGGCCCGACTCGCCGCCCGCGGCCTGCCGATGGTCTGCGCCAATCCCGACATCGTGGTGCACCGGGGCGACCGGCTGATCTTCTGCGCCGGTGCGCTCGCCCGGGACTACGAAGCGCTGGGCGGCACGGTCCGGCTCGCCGGCAAGCCGCATCGGCCGATCTACGACGTCGCGTCTCGACTGGTCGGCGCCGTCGACCGCTCGCGCATCCTCGCCATCGGTGACGGGCTGATGACCGACATTGCCGGGGCCAACCGCTTCGGCATCGACGTGCTGCTCATCACCGAGGGAATCCACGGCGCCGAGCTCGGCGGGCCCGACGCCGCGTCCGAGGCGATCGCGGCGATGCTGGCGGAAAAGGGACTGGCGGCGAACTATCTGATGGCGGATCTGCAATGAGCCAGGGCGCGCTGGCGCGGCTCTTCTCGCTGCATGACCTGCCGTCCCGCCTCGCGGGCGGCGTCGTGGCCGTCGGCAATTTCGACGGCGTGCATCGCGGCCATCAGGCGGTGTTCGTTGCGGCCCGGCAGATCGCCGAGGCCGAGCGGCTGCCGCTGGTCTGCCTGACCTTCGAGCCGCATCCGCGCACCGTCTTCAATCCCGAGCGGCCGGTCGCCCGGCTGACGCCGGCGCCGATGAAGGCGCGCCTCATCGAGGCGCTCGGCTTTGACGCCGTGGTCGAGCAGCCCTTCGACCGCGCCTTCGCGTCGCTCGACCCGGACCACTTCGTCCAGTCCGTGCTGGTCGAGAGCCTCAAGGCGCGCCACGTCGTCGCCGGCTTCGACTTTCACTACGGCGCCCGGCGCCGCGGCACGCCGGAGACGCTGGCGGCCGCCGGGCAAGACAGCGGCTTCGGCACCACCCTGGTGCCGGCACTGGCCGATGCCGGCGGCGAGACCGTCTCGTCGAGCCGCATCCGCCGGCTGCTCGCGCGCGGCGAGGCCGGCGCCGCCGCCTCGCTGTTCGGCTACCGCTGGACGATCCGCGGCACCGTCGGCAAGGGCGCGCAGATCGGCCGCACGCTGGGCTACCCGACCGCGAACATGACCCTCGAGCCGGAGACGCTGCTGGCGCACGGCATCTACGCGGTGCGCCTGCGCCGCGCCGACGGCAGCCTGCATGACGGCGTCGCGAGCTTCGGCCGCCGCCCCACCTTCGACGACGGCGCGGCGCTGTTCGAGACCTTCCTGTTCGACTTTTCGGACGACCTCTACGGCGAGACGGTGGACGTCTCTGTCTTCGATTTCCTGCGCGGCGAGGAGCGCTTCGACAGCGCCGCGGCGCTGGTGGAGCAGATGGACCGGGACGCCGTCGCGGCGAAGGCGCTGCTGGCGTCGGCGAGCCCGCTCAGCGATCTCGACCAGGCGATCGCCTTCTGAGCCGACCGTGCCGCTTGTCCTCGTCGGGGGTCGCAAGCCCCAGCATGAGGGCGAAGCCGACCTGCACGCCGGCAAACGTCAGGCCGAGGAAATAGACCAGCAGCGCGAAGGCGGGCAGTCCGACATCCGACTCCCGCAGCACCGTGCCGAACCGGCCGATGTCGGCGAGCGCCAGCGCGGCGACGAGGCCGGCGGCCGCGGCAAAGCCGATCGCGGCATTGCGCAGCAGGAAGCGCAGCAGTTCCGGCATGGCGGCCACCGTTGGGGCGCGGAGCGACTCGGGCCCGTCTGGAGATCATAGGTTTTGCGGGCCCCGCGGCAATCGCTGCCGGTCCCCGTTTCCCGCCTCGCGACCGGCCATTCTTTCCTTCGTCTCGCGGAGTTGCTAAAGCCAGCCCATGTTGGGTCCGCGCCTGTCGCCTGTCGCAAGACGAATTAGCCGCCCGGCCTTCTGATCGGCTCCCGCGAGCCGGCGAAGGACCGGGACGCCTGTCTTCGCCCGACACTCCATTTTCGCGCCGCCTCTTCCTGCGCGGCGAACGCCACGGTTGACCGCATCATGTCCGACACCGACACCCAGTCCGGCGCCCAGCCTGCCCAGGCGACCGCCATCGACTATTCCACGACGCTGTTCCTGCCCGAGACGGAATTCCCGATGCGGGCCGGTCTGCCGCAGGCCGAGCCCGCCTGGATCGCCCGCTGGGACGCGATGGACCTCTACGGCACGCTGCGGCAGGCCTCCGCCGGGCGGCCGAAATACGTGCTGCATGACGGCCCGCCTTACGCCAACGGCAACCTCCATATCGGCCACGCGCTCAACAAGATCCTCAAGGACGTCATCACCCGCTCCTTCCAGATGCGCGGCTACGATGCCAACTACGTCCCCGGCTGGGACTGCCACGGCCTGCCGATCGAGTGGAAGATCGAGGAAGCCTACCGCGCCAAGGGCAAGAACAAGGATGAGGTGCCGGTCAACGAGTTCCGCCAGGAATGCCGCGAGTTCGCCGCGCACTGGGTCGGCGTGCAGTCGGCCGAGTTCCGCCGCCTCGGCGTCGAGGGCGACTTCAAGAACCCGTACCTCACCATGGCCTTCGGGGCGGAGTCGGTGATCGCCGGCGAACTGCTGAAATTCGCGATGTCCGGCCAACTCTATCGCGGCTCCAAGCCGGTGATGTGGTCGGTCGTCGAGAAGACCGCGCTGGCCGAGGCCGAGGTCGAATACGCCGACCACGAGAGCGACACGATCTGGGCGAAGTTTCCGATCCGGGAAGTTCCAACTGCCGTTAAAGCGCAGTGGCTTTCCGATACCGGCGGAAAAGTGCCGTCGGTGACCGACTCTAACTTGCTACAGACGGCCTCGGTCGTCATCTGGACGACGACGCCCTGGACGATCCCCGGCAACCGCGCGGTCGCATTCTCGCCGCGCGTTGCCTACGGGCTCTACGAGGTGACGGCACCGGACGATGACGAGAACCCGCGCTGGGCGGCTTTCGGCGAGAGGCTCGTGCTCGCCGACGCCCTGGCGGCGGACGTCTTCGCCAAGGCCCGCGTCCCCGAAGGCGGCTACCGCCGGGTTGCCGACGTCTCGGCCACGGATCTCTCCGGCATGGTCGTCGACCACCCGCTCAACGGTCTCGGCTACGACTTTGCCGTGCCGCTGCTCGAGGGCGATCACGTCACCGAGGAGGCCGGCACCGGCTTCGTCCACACCGCCCCCGGCCATGGCCGGGAGGATTTCGACGCATGGATGGCGGCGCGCCGCGACCTGGAAGCGCGCGGCATCGACACGGCGATCCCGTTCACCGTCGACGACGACGGCTTCTACACCAAGGATGCGCCGGGCTTCGGCCCCGACGCGCCGGAAGGTCCGGCCCGCGTCATCGACGACAAGGGCAAGAAGGGCGACGCCAACAACCGGGTCATCGCCGCGCTGATCGCCTCCGGCAACCTGCTCGCCCGCGGCCGGTTGAAGCATTCCTACCCGCACAGCTGGCGCTCCAAGAAGCCGGTGATCTTCCGCAACACGCCGCAATGGTTCGTCCACATGGACAAGGACCTCGGCGGCTTCGGGATCAACGCGGGCGTGACGGCCCCCGCCGACGACACGCTGCGCGGCCGCGCGCTCGCGGCCATCGAGGAGACCCGCTTCGTGCCGGCCTCCGGCCAGAACCGGCTGCGCGGCATGATCGCCGACCGGCCGGACTGGGTGCTGTCGCGCCAGCGGGCCTGGGGCGTGCCGATCTGCGTCTTCGCCAATGCCGACGGCGAGATCCTCAAGGACGACGCGGTCAATGCCCGCATCCTCGAGGCGTTCGACGCCGAGGGTGCCGACGCCTGGTTCGCCGAAGGCGCCAAGGAGCGCTTCCTCGGCAACGAGCACGACGGCACGAAGTGGACGATGGTCCGCGACATTCTCGACGTCTGGTTCGACTCGGGCTCGACCCACGCCTTCTGCCTGGAGAAGCGCTTGGACCTGAAATGGCCCGCCGACCTCTATCTCGAAGGCTCCGACCAGCATCGCGGCTGGTTCCACTCGTCGCTGCTGGAAAGCTGCGGCACCCGCGGCCGGGCGCCCTACGACGCGGTCCTCACCCATGGCTTCGTCATGGACGAGGAGGGGCGCAAGATGTCGAAGTCGCTCGGCAACGTCGTCACGCCCCAGGACGTCATCAAGCAGTCCGGCGCCGACATCCTGCGGCTCTGGGTCGTGTCGTCGGACTATTCGGAGGATCTGCGCCTCGGCAAGGCGATCCTGCAGACCAACATCGACTCCTACCGCAAGCTGCGGAACACCCTGCGCTGGATGCTCGGCACGCTCGCCCATGACCGCGGCGACGACGTCGCGCTGGCCGACATGCCGGAGCTCGATCGGCTGATGCTGCACCGGCTGTCCGAACTCGACGAGATCGTGCGCAAGGGCTACGATTCCTTCGACTTCAAGCGGATCAGCCGGACGCTGCTCGACTTCATCGTGGTCGAGCTCTCGGCGTTCTATTTCGACGTCCGCAAGGACTCGCTCTACTGCGACCCGCCGTCGGCGACGCGCCGCAAGGCGTCGCTGCAGGTGGTGCGGATCATCTTCGACCGGCTCGTCACCTGGCTCGCGCCGATGCTGCCCTTCACCATGGAGGAGGCCTGGCTGTCGCGTTACCCTGAGGCGCAGTCGGTGCATCTGGAGCAGTTCCGCCCCGCCGATCCCGCCTGGCGCGACGATGCGCTGGCGGCGCGCTGGCAGAAGATCCGCCGGGTGCGGCGGGTGGTCATGGGGGCGCTGGAGGAGAAGCGGCGCGACAAGGTCATCGGCTCCTCGCTCGAGGCGGCACCGGTGGTCCATGTCGCCGACGCCGAATTGCGGACGCTGGCTTCGTCGGTGGATTTCGCCGAGATCGCCATCACCAGCGGCCTGACCATCTCGGCCGAGCCCGCGCCGGCGGATGCCTTCACGCTCGCCGACACGCCGGGCGTCGCGGTGGTCTTCCACAAGGCGGAAGGGCGCAAATGCGCCCGGTCGTGGAAGATCAGCGACGATGTCGGTTCCGACCCGGAATATCCGGACGTCACCGCCCGCGACGCCGCGGCGCTGCGCGAACTCAAGGCGCTGGGCCTCCTGTCGGCGGCCTGAGCCTCGGCAGGACGGCTGGGCCTGGCGCGGCGGACTTGCTTGCCAAGGCCGGGCGCGCGTCCTAAGACACGGCTCGGAATTTCGCCAGATTTGCCTGTCATGGGCGGGTTTCGATCGTCCGGGTCGAGGGGAATGGGCCCGAGCGAACACTGACCGGCTTAGGGGGCCGCAAGCGATGATTTCAGCCACGAAGCGCAGGGCATTCTATGCCGCGACGCTGCTTGCGACCGCCCCGGCGCTGACCGGTTGCCTCGGCCCCACCTACGGGACCGGCAAGTCGCAGGGCGAGACGCTGTTCGACGACCTCAACAATGTCGTGTCGCTGGGCAGCAGCAACACCTCCGAGATCGCCTACAGCCCGCGCCCGGAACTGGTGCGTCCGGAGAGCACGTCGGTGCTCCCGGCGCCGCAGCCGACGCGCAACACGACCAGCGACCCGAACTGGCCGGAATCACCCGAGCAGCGCGCCGCGCGCCGCCAGGCGGCCGCCTATCAGGGCGACGGCCCGGTGCCGGCCGACGTCGCCTCGGCCCGCAAGGAAGGCGTGACCCAGGCCTATCTCGATCGCACCAAGGGCAGCGGCTACGAGTTCACCAACGACGACGATCCGCAGATCCTCTCGCCGGACGAGCTGAGGGGGCGCGGCGAACTGATGCGCGAGCGGCTGAAGGCCTCGCAGCAGGGCAGCCCGACGCAGCGCCGCTATCTCAGCGAGCCGCCGCTCGACTACCGCAAGCCCGCCGCCACCGCGCCGGTCGGCGAGCCGGGGGTCGACGAGAGCGTCAAGGAACGCCGCATCCGCGGTGCCAGCAACGACGGCCTCGGCTCGAAGATCCGCAACCTGCTGCCGTTCTAAGCCGCCCGACAGGACGGCCGCGGCCGGTCAGCGCCGCCCGCGGAAGAATTCCCTGAGCAGCTTCGCGCTTTCCGTCTCGGCGATGCCGGAATAGACGTCCGGCGCATGGTGGCAGGTCGGCAGGCCGAAGAAGCGCGGCCCGGACTCCACCGCGCCACCCTTCGGATCGGCGGCGCCGAAATACAGCCGTCGGATCCGGGCGAAGGAGATCGCCGCGGCGCACATCGCGCAGGGCTCCAGCGTGACATAGAGGTCGCAGCCGCTCAGGCGTTCCGAGCCGAGCGCGGCGCAGGCGGCGCGGATCGCCAGCATCTCGGCATGAGCGGTCGGATCGTTGCGCGCGCGGGTCTCGTTGCCGGCCTCCGCGAGGATGACGCCGTCCCGGACGATGATTGCGCCGACGGGGGTTTCGTCCCGTTCGGCGGCCAGGCGCGCCGCCGCCACGGCCCTGTCCATGAAATTCGCGCCTGCCACGCTGCGGTTCCTCTCGCTCGTTTGCCGGCGACCTGTTAGAGCACCAGCCAAACGCTGGATCGGCGCGTCTGTCGTCGATGGTCCGGACAGCTTCGGCTGTCGCCGTGATTCTCACTGGAGCGGCCAGCCGATCCGATACAACTTTGACCCCGCAGGGATCTGCCGGCCGTGAGGCCGCCAGCAAGGGCGAATACCATGAGCGATACGACGAACGGCGACGACAGGAAAGGCCGCGGCGCCGGCAAGGGCGGTCGCGGCGGCAAGCCCGGCGACGGTCCGCGGCGGCCATCCGCCGGCAGGCCGGCCGGCGGCAAGGGCGGCGACCGCGGCGAGCGGCCGAAGCGCGCCGCCTCCGGCGACGGCCCGGCCCGGCCGCCTCGCGACGGCGACCGGCCGCGCGGCGGCGAGCGGCCCCGGCGCGCCGAGGGCGAGCGGCCGAAAAGCTTCCGTCCGCGTCCCGATGGCGACGCGCCAGCCCGGGGCCGCGGCGATGGCGAGGCGGGCGGCAAGCCGCCCTTCAAGCCGCGCAGCCGCGGCATGCTCTCGCATGGCGGCAGCGCCGGCGAGGGCCGCCCGGAGCGGCCGCGCAGCTACGGCCGCCTGCAGCACGACGGCGCCAAGGACGAGCGCAAGCCGCGCCCCGTCAGCGACGACCGCAAGTCGCGCGCGTCGAGCAGCGATGCCCGCGACGCGGGGCCGAAGCGGCCGCCGCGTGCGGCGCCGGCGGTCGACGCAACCGGAACGATGCGGATCGCCCGCCGTCTCGCCCGCGCCGGCATCGCCTCGCGCCGCGACGCCGAGGGCATGATCGCCGACGGCCGCGTCCGGGTGAACGGCAAGGTGCTCGACACGCCGGCCCTCGACGTCAGCGGCAGCGACGTCATCGAGGTCGACGGCACGCGGCTACCGGCGATCGAGCGCACCCGTCTCTGGCTGTTCCACAAGCCCGCCGGCACGGTCACCACCAACCGCGATCCGGAGGGCCGCCCGACGGTATTCGACCGGCTGCCCAGCGACATGCCGCGGGTGCTGTCGATCGGCCGGCTCGACATCAGCACCGAGGGTCTCCTGCTGCTGACCAACGACGGCGGCCTCGCCCGGGTGCTGGAGCTGCCCTCGACCGGCTGGCTGCGGCGCTACCGGGTGCGGGCGCACGGCACCATCTCGCAGGCCAAGCTCGACGAGCTGCGCCAGGGCATCGCCATCGACGGGGTGTTCTACGGTGCCATCGAGGCGACGCTGGACCGCGAACAGGGCGCCAATGTCTGGCTGACACTGGGGCTTCGCGAGGGCAAGAACCGCGAGGTCAAGCGCGTGCTCGGCCATCTCGGCCTCGACGTGAACCGCCTGATCCGCCTGTCCTTCGGTCCGTTCCAGCTGGGCGACCTGAAGGAGGGCGCGGTCCAGGAGATCAAGGGAAAGATGCTGCGCGAGCAGCTCGGCGATCGGCTGATCGAGGATGCCGGCGCCGACTTCGAGGCGCCGGTGACCAACGTGTTCTCCAACAAGCCGGTGCAGGCCGAGGAGCCGGGCCCGGACCTGCGGCCGAAGCGCCGCGGCGACTGGGTGTCGGCGAGCGAGACGGCGCCGAACAAGAAGAAGGTCCGCGAGGCCAAGCGCGACGATGCGCTCGGCCGGCTCGACACGCGCTCGCCACGCGGCGAGCGCGACGACCGGTCCGCCCGCAAGCCGGCCGGCGGCCGGCCGGAGCGCTCCGAGCGGCCCGGTCGTCCCGAGCGGGGCGGGCGGGACGACGGCGACCGGCGGACCGGCGGCCGCTTCGACGGACCGAAGAAATCCTTCGGCGACCGCGGAGCCGGCGACGGCGACCGCTCGCCCGCCCAGAAGCCGTTCGGCGAACCGAAACGCTCGGCCAATGTCTGGATCGCACCGGGCGCCAAGCCACTGGGTGCCCGCAACGCGCAGGCGGCGCAGAACCGTGCCGCCGGCGAGCGGCCGGGCAGCGACCGGCCGCGGGGCGAGCGCCCGTCGCGCGGCCGCCCGTCGCCGACCGATCCGAGCAAGCGCGCCGGCAAGCCCGGCGGCCGGCCGAAGCCGGGTGGCGCGACGCCGCCGCGGCGTCCCCGCAAGGACTGACGCCGCATGCGCATCGTCGGCGGTGAGTTTCGCGGCCGCCGCCTGGCGACCCCGGCCGGTGACGCGATCCGGCCGACCAGCGACCGGCATCGCGAGACGCTGTTCAACATTCTGGGCCACCGCCCGGGGTTGCTGCTCGACGGCGCGCGGGTGCTGGACCTGTTTTCCGGCACCGGGGCGCTCGGGCTGGAGGCGCTGTCGCGCGGCGCCCGCTTCTGCCTGTTCGTGGAGGAGGGCGTCGAGGGCCGCGGCCTGATCCGCCAGAATGTCGAGGCGTTCGGCCTGCAGGGCCGCTCGCGGCTGTTTCGACGCGACGCGACGCGGCTCGGCCCCTCCGGCGCCGTCGAGCCCTTCGACCTGCTCCTCGCCGATCCGCCCTACGGCAAGCGCCTCGGCGAAGCGGCACTCGCATCGGCACTGGCCGGTGGCTGGCTGAAACCGGGCGCCGTCGTGGTGCTCGAGGAGGCGGCAGCCGCGCCGTTCGAGGTGCCGGCCGGGCTTCGCCTCGAGGAGACGCGCACCATGGGCGAGACGGTGCTGCGGTTCCTGGTGGCGGAGGCAACGCCGTCGCCGGCGGCGACCTAACTAAACCGTAATTGGCCTCGACTCCTGCAATCCGCCAATATCCGGCTCCCGACCGGGCGCCTGCGCCCGGCCCATCCGGACGTGACGCAACAGCGAGGCACTCCCTGACGATGATCTACCCTTCGCGAAACTTCGGCCTGTCGGCGAGCGTGCTGGCCCTGGGGCTGGCCCTGTCGTTGCCGCCCGTTGCCTGGGCCGAGACCGTAGCGGCGCCGGCCGGCGAGACTGCCGCGCCCGCGCCTGCCGCAGCGACGACGCCGGATGACACCGCCGAGAAGCAGGACGCCGCCGAGGTTTCGTCCTTCACCCTCGACAATGGCCTGCAGGTCGTGGTGCTGCCCGACCACCGCGCCCCGGTCGTCACCCAGATGGTCTATTACCGTGTCGGCGCCGCCGACGAGGCGCCGGGCGAAAGCGGCATTGCCCACTACCTCGAGCATCTGATGTTCAAGGGCACCACGGCGCACCCGGAGGGCGAGTTCTCCGGCGCTGTCGCCGATCTTGGCGGCCAGGAGAACGCCTTCACCACGTCGGACTACACCGGCTACTACCAGCAGGTGCCGGCCGAAGCGCTGGAAACGGTGATGAAGTTCGAGGCAGACCGGATGGCCAATCTGGTCCTGTCGGAAGAAGCCGTGCTGCCCGAGCGCGACGTGATCCTGGAAGAGCGGCGGATGCGCGTCGACAACGATCCGGGCTCGCAGCTGCAGGAGATCGTCCAGGCGACGATGTTCCTGAACAGCCCCTACGGCACGCCGGTGATCGGCTGGCGCTCGGAGATCGAGCAGCTCACCCGCGACGACGCCATCGCCTTCTACGACAAGTATTACACGCCCAACAACGCCATCCTGCTCGTTGCCGGCGACGTCACCGAGGCACAGGTGCGCCGGCTTGCGGAGGAGACCTACGGCAAGGTCGAGCGTCGTGCCGAGCCCGGCGAGCGCAAGCGTGCCGCCGAGCCCGAGCCGCTCGCGGCCCGTGCGGTGACGCTGAGCGACCCGCGCGTCACCCAGCCCTCGGTCCAGACCCTCTATCTCGTCCCGTCCGAGACCACCGCCGAAGGCAGCGAGGCCGAGGCGCTCGATCTCCTCTCCGACATTCTCGGCGGCGGCACCACCAGCCGGCTCTACCGCTCGCTGGTCGTCGAGAAGGGCATCGCGGCCGAGACCGGCGCCTATTACGGCGGCACGGCTCTCAAGGAGGGCCAGTTCGCGGTCTACGGCACGCCACGGGGCGACGCCAGCATCGACGCGGTCGAGGCCGCGATCGAGGCCGAGATCGCCGACATCGTCGAGAACGGCGTCAACGAGGACGAGCTCGAGCGGGCGAAGAACCGGGTGCGCAAGAACATGATCTATCTGCGCGACAGCCAGACCGCGATGGCGCGTCGCTACGCGGCGGCCCTCTCCACCGGCCGGACGATCGAGGATGTCGAGGCCTGGCCGGAGCGCGTCGAGGCGGTGACCGTCGAAGAGGTCAATGCCGTGGCCCGAAAGTACCTGCAGGAGCGGCGTTCGGTGACCGGCCATCTGCTGCCGGAAGCCGCCGACGACAAGCGCTCCTGATGTTCAGCATCGCCCGAAGGGACAGACCGTTGAAGCCATTTGCCAACACCCTCGCCGTGCTCGGCCTGACGCTGACCACCGCCTTCATGGCCGCATCGCCGGCCGCCGCCGTCGATATCGTGGAAGTCACCAGCCCGGGCGGGATCAAGGCGCTGCTGGTCGAGGACTACACCAACCCGCTGATCGCCATGAAGTTTGCCTTCAAGGGCGCCGGTTCGACACAGGACGCCGAGGGCAAGGAAGGCACCGCGAACCTGATGTCGGGGCTGCTCGACGAGGGCGCCGGCGACATCGAAAGCCAGGCCTTCCAGGCACGGCTCGACGATCTCGGCGTCTCGCTCAGCTATGACGCCAGCCTCGACGATTTCACCGGCAATTTCCGCACCATCACCGAGTTCGGCGACGAGGCCTTCGACCTCCTGCGCCTGTCGGTGAACCAGCCGCGCTTCGACGAGGAGCCGGTGGCCCGGATCCGCGGCCAGATCGCCGCGGGCATCGTCGCCGACCGCAACAACCCGGAAAAGCTGGCCGGCGAGGCTTTCCGCAACACCGTCTTCGCCGGGCATCCCTACTCGCGGCCCACCGAGGGAACCGTCGAGACCCTGGCGACCGTGACGGCGGCCGACCTGAAGGATTTCCGCGACCGGACCTTCGCGCGCGACAATCTCTATGTCGGCGTGGTCGGCGCGATCAGTCCGGAGGAGCTCGGCGCCAAGCTCGACGAGGTGTTCGGCGGCCTGCCGGCGACGGCCGATCTGAAGGACGTGCCGCAGACCGACCCGGTGATCGGCAAGACCGTCGCCGTCGACCTCGCGGTGCCCCAGACGACCATCCAGCTGGCGCTTCCCGGGGTGATGCGGGACGACAAGGATTTCTTCGCGGCCTATCTGATGAACCACGTGCTCGGCGGCGGCAGCTTCACTTCCCGCCTCTACCGCGAGATCCGCGAGAAGCGAGGCCTCGCCTACGGCGCGGGATCCTGGCTGGCGAGCTACGACCATGCGGCGCTGCTCGGCATCAGCACCGCCACCCGGGCCGATGCCGCCGAGGAGAGCGTGCGGATCATCCGCGAGGAGGTGAAGCGCATGGCGGAGGAAGGCCCGACCGAGGAGGAACTCGCCAAGGCCAAGACCTACGTCAAGGGCTCCTACGCGATCCAGAACCTCGATTCCTCGCTGGCGATCGCCTCCACGCTGGTCGGCATCCAGCTCGATGATCTCGGCATCGACTATATCGATCGCCGCAAGGAACTCATCGATGCGGTGACCATGGACGAGGTGAAGGCGATGGCCCAGCGGCTCCTGTCCGCCGAGCCGACGGTCATCACGGTCGGCCCCGCCGGAGCCTGACACGGTGAGCGATGTCGCGCTGGCGCTCGGTGGCGGGGGTGCCCGCGGCATCGCCCATATCCACGTCCTCGAGGCGCTGGACGAACTCGGGGTGCGGCCGAGCCGCATCGTCGGCTCCTCCATCGGGGCGGTCATGGCGGCGGGCTATGCCGCCGGCATGTCCGGCGCCGAGATCCGCGGCTATGCGCTCGAGACCTTTGCGCGCAAGCGCGAGGTCCTCGCCCGGCTCTGGCGCACCCGGCCGCTGAGCCTGCAGGATTTCGTCGAGGAGGGCGGGTTCCGGCTCGGCCAGCTGAATGCCCGGCGGGTGCTGGCCGCCTTCCTGCCGACCGGCCTGCCGGCGGATTTCGAGGAGCTGCGGATCCCGCTCGGCGTGATGGCCACGGATTTCTACGAGCGGGCGGAATGCGAGCTCGATTCCGGCGACCTCATCAGCGCACTTGCGGCCTCCTGCGCGCTGCCGGCGATCTTCCGGCCGGTCCGGCGCAAGGGCCGCGTCCTGATCGACGGCGGCATCTTCAACCCGCTGCCGTTCGACCGGCTCTGCGACAAGGCCGACATCGTCATCGCGGTCGACGTCAATGGCGGCCCGGAGGGCGACGGCGCCAGCCTGCCGACGCCGATGGAGGCCATGTTCGGCGCGACGCAGCTGATGATGCAGTCGATCATCGACACCAAGCTCAAGCTGCGCGCGCCCGACCTGCTGCTGCGCCCGCCCGTAGACCATTACCGCGTTCTCGACTTCCTGCTGACCCGCCAGATCCTCGCCGAAACCGCGCCGTTCAAGGAAGAAGCCAAGCGCGCCATCGACCTGGCGCTGAGCGGCAAACGGATCGGGAATCCCGATACCGGCAGGCGCGCGGCGGGCGCGGGCCTCTGAGACGGATCGCCGGGTTCAGTCCGCCTGCCGGGCCACTTCTTCCAGGAAGCGCATCAGCCCGGTCTCGACGCGGGTGAGGCCCTCGCGCTGCCGGCCCTTCAAAAGGTCGCCCGGCAGCCGCTCCTCCTCGAACGCCTCGACGATCTCCGGATGCACGTAGGACGAGCGGGCAACGGCCGGGGTGTTGCGCAGCACGTCCGACACCGACCGCATCGCTTTCGCGACGGCGCGCTTGCGCTTGGCCTCGGTGTCGGCGTCTCCGGCATCCTCGATCAGGAAGCGCAGCGCCTCGGCGGAGCCGTGGAAGGTGCGGAAGTCCTTGGCGGAGATGCGGGCCTGGGACGCTTCGCGCAGATAGTCGTTGAGGAGGCTGGCAGTCAGTTCGCGCTGCTTCTTCTTGGCGTCCGGAAACCGGAACAGCCGCTGGCCCTTGCCCTCGCGCACGCGCTGCAGCGAACGCACGAGGCGCTTGTCGGCGATCTCGATGCGATGTTCCTTCTTCGACTTGCCGACGAATTTCAGGATCGCGACCTTCTTGACGATGCGCAGGTTCTGCTTGCGCAGCGAGGCGACGCCGCGGCCGCCATCCTCGGCGTATTTCTCGTGGCCCGGCCGCATGGCGGCAAAGTCGATGAGCCGGGTCGCGACCGCCGACGTGCTCAGGCGGTCGACCGTCCGGCGCCTCAGATCCTTGTCGATCCGGCGCCGCAGTTTCGGCAGTGCCCGGCCGAAGCGCAGCAGCCGTTCGGTCTTCACGGCATTGCGAACGTTCACCCAGTCGTCATGGTAGCGGTATTGCAGCCGGCCCTTCTCGTCCCGTCCGACTGCCTGGATATGGCCATTTTCCTCGACGCAGATCCGCACGTTGGTCCAGGCGGGCGGGATCACCAGCGCCTTGATGCGCGCCTTGAGGCGCTTGTCGGTGACCTTCTCGCCGTTGCAGAAGCAGATGCGGTGGCCCTTGCCGCTCCGGCGCCGTTCGATCTCGAACCGTTCCGGGTCCACCATCGTCAGGCCGAAGCGTTCGGCATGCTGGGCAAGTTTCAGGTTCATGAAAGGGCACGTACCAGGGACCGGGAATGGTCCTGCCGGGAACGCCGCCCCGTGCGGCCGGTTCCTGCGTCGGCGGCCCGAATCGTTGGCCGGGCACCGGCGCCGTCGCCGTCCTTAGCCCGAGCGCGCCTTGTAGGCGGCGAGCCGCTTGAGCGAGAACGGCCGGGCCGGGGGGGGGGGGGGGGGGGGGGGGGGCCCGCCCCCCCCCCCCCCCCCCCCCCCCCCCCCCCCCCCCGGCCCCCGTTTTCCTCGATCGGCCGCTCCGCCGCCTGCGCCGATTGCCGCGGCTTGACCAGCGGCTCCGGGGTGACCGGGCGGGTCGTCATCATGTCGTTGCCGGCATAGAGGCCTTCCACCTCCTGCAGCTTCAGCCGCTCGATGTCGCGGGCCCGCACGTCCTCGACGATGCGCTCGGCCAGCGCGTCGTCGATGCCGAGGCCGGTCAGCGTCTCGCCGCCGAACACCAGCGCCGATTCGACCGTCTCGCGGATCTCGAAATCCACCCCACGCGCCCGCAGCGTCAGCGCGTGGGCGCGGTCGTAGGAGCGCACATAGAGGCTGACATTGGGAAATTCCGAGCGGATGAGGTCGACGATACGGTCCGTCGTCTCGCGCTTGTTGGTGCACACCGCGACAAGCCGCGCCTTGCGGATGCCGGCCGCCTCCAGCACTTCCTTGCGCATGCCGGAGCCGAAATAGATGCGGAAGCCGAAAAGTGTGGCGTTGCGGATGCGCTCGGCAGAGGAATCGAGGATCGTCACGTCGATGCCGCTCGACAGCAGCACCTGGGCGACGATCTGGCCGAAGCGCGAGAAGCCGATCATCAGGACTTCCGACCCGGCGCCGTCGAAATCCTCATCGAGCGTCTCCGCCTCGCTCTCGCCCGTGACGCGCCGCCCGAGATAGGTGGCCAGCGGCGTCAGCGCCATCGACAGCGTGACGATGGCGATCAGCAGCGACGCGGTCTCGGTCGAGAAGATGCCGATCGCGGCGGCCGCGCTGAACAGCACGAAGCCGAATTCGCCGGCCTGGGCAAGCAGTGCCGAGACCGGCGCCGCCGTCGCGTGGGGCTCGCCGAAGGCCCGCGCCAGCCAGTAGAGCAGGACGGCTTTGATTGTCATCAGCAGCGGCGTCGCGACCAGGATCACCAGCCAGTTCTCGGCAATGCCCGCGAGATCGAGCGACAGGCCGACGCCGATGAAGAACAGGCCGAGCAGCAGGCCGCGGAACGGCTCGATATTGGCCTCGAGTTCGTGCCGGTAGGTGGATTCGGCGAGCAGCACGCCGGCGATGAAGGCGCCCATCGCCATCGAGAAGCCGGCCGCCGCCATCAGCAGCGCCGATCCGAGCACCACCAGCAGCGCCGCCCCGAGCATGACCTCGCGGGCACCCGAGCTGGCGACGATCCGGAACAGCGGGTTGAGGCAGTAGCGCCCGACGAGGACGAGGGCGACGACGGCGCCGATCGAGATCGCCACCTGGGCCGGATCGAACCCCGTCTCCTGCGCGAACGGCGCCAGGAAGGGCAGCAGGGCCAGCAGCGGTACCACCGCCAGGTCCTGGAAGAGCAGCACCGAGAAGCTGGTCTCGCCGTGGCGGGTGTTGGTCTCGCCGGCCTCCTCGAGGAGCTGCAGTCCGAAGGCGGTGGACGAGAGCGCCAAGCCGAAGCCGATGACGACGGCGGCGTGCCAGTCGCCGCCGAGGAAATAGGCCGCGATCCCCAGCACCAGCCCGGTCACCAGCACCTGCGCGAGGCCCACCCCGAAGATCTGCCGCCGCAGCGCCCAGAGGCGGCCCGCCTTCAGCTCCAGGCCGATGATGAACAGCAGGAAGACCACGCCCAGTTCGCCGACATGCAGGATCTCCTCCCCGTCCAGCACGAGCCGCAGCACCGGGCCGATGACGATCCCGGCGGCGAGATAGCCGAGGACGGTTCCGAGACCGATCCACTTGAACAGCGTCGCGGCGGCGATGCCGCCGCCGAGCAGGATCAGGATCTCGAGAAAGAGGGGGGTGGATGCTTCCAAGCTGGGGCTCGTGTGGGCGCGGCGTTGCTCGACCGAGGAGGGCTGCCGCCGCGACCCGGCATCTTGATGGGTGTCGCGTCGCACAATAGATGGTCTCCAGAAGAAAATCAGCAGGCACAATCATGGACAATGACACGGCGCGGCTCCTGACGGTCGCCGAGCGGCTCATCGAGACCGCACGAAAGGCCGGCGCCGACGCCAGCGACGTGGCGGTGATGCGCTCCTTCGGCCGCTCCGCCTCGGTGCGCCTGGGCAAGGTCGAGGACACCGAGAACGCCGAAAGCGAGGGCATCGCCCTCAGGGTGTTCGTCGGCCGGCGCGTCGCGACGGTGTCGTCCGACATCGCCGCCGACATCGAGCGCCTCGCCGAGCGGGCCGTGGCGATGGCCCGCGTCTCGCCGGAGGATGCCTTTGCCGGCCTCGCCGATCCGGCGCGGCTTGCCGCCGACGACCTCGACCTCGACCTCTACGACCCGACCGAGGTGCCGGCCGCCGACATGGTCGATCAGGCGATGGCCATGGAGGACGCCGCGCGCGCCGTCGCGGGCGTGACGAATTCCGGCGGCGCCTCGGTGTCGGCCGGCTCCTCCGGCCTGGTGCTCGCCACCTCGACCGGCTTTGCCGGCCAGCGGATGCGTTCGGGATTTTCCCGGTCCGTCAGCGTCATCGCCGGCGAGGGCGTCGGCATGCAGCGGGACTACGATTTCGACTCGCGCATGCACGCCGCCGATCTCGACGCGCCCGCGGCGATCGGCCGGCGCGCCGGCGAACGCGCCGTCCGGCGCCTGTCGCCCGGCAAGGTGCCGACCGGGCGCTATCCGGTGATCTTCGATCCGCGCATCGCCCGCGGCCTGATCGGCAGCCTCGTCTCGGCGATCAACGGGGCGGCGATCGCCCGCAGCACCAGCTTCCTCAAGGACCGGATGGGCGCACCGGTGCTGCCGGCCTCCTTCTCGGTCACCGACG
The DNA here is from genome assembly GCF_021391535.1 of Aurantimonas sp. HBX-1. Lineage (GTDB taxonomy): Bacteria > Pseudomonadota > Alphaproteobacteria > Rhizobiales > Rhizobiaceae > Aurantimonas. The sequence goes on along the minus strand of NZ_CP090066.1, from coordinate 3,434,794 downwards.
AGCCGCTGCTGCGCCGCCGGCCGGGCTCGCGGCCCTTCGACGGCGAGGGCGTGCGCGGCGAGACGATCAGCCTCGTCCGCGACGGCATTCTCGAGAACTGGATCCTCGATTCGGCAACCGCCCGCGAATTGGGGCTCGAAACCAACGGCAGGGCCTCGCGCTCGGCCGGCGGCGTCTCGCCGTCGTCGAGCAACGTGATCGTCTCGGCCGGCGCCATGTCGCCCGCCGAACTCGTTCGCGACACGTTCTCGGGGCTCTATATCGACGAGCTGATCGGCCACGGCGCCGATCTGGTCACCGGCGACTACAGCCGCGGGGCCTCCGGATTCCTGATCGAGAACGGCGAGATCACCACGCCGGTGTCGGAACTGACGATCGCCGGCAACCTGAGGGACATGCTGCTGTCGCTGACCGCGGCGAACGATCTCGACGAGCGATTCTCCATCGTCGCGCCCACCTTGCGGATCGACGCCATGACCGTGGCGGGCCGGTGACGTGACCGATTTCCAGACGGACCTGGCGCTGATCAGCGACGCCGCAAAGGCCGCGGGCGAACTCGCCATGCGCCATTTCCGGCAGGATCCGAAAGTCTGGTGGAAGGAAGGCAATTCCCCGGTCAGCGAGGCGGACTACGCGGTCGACGACCTGCTGAAGAAGATCCTGCTCGAGGCGCGGCCCGGCTATGGCTGGCTGTCGGAAGAGATGCAGCATGCCGATCTGCGCGATGTCGGTTCTGACCGCTTCTTCGTCGTGGACCCGATCGACGGCACCCGCGCCTTCCTGCGCGGCGAGGATACATGGTGCGTCTCTGTGGCGGTCGTCGAGAACGGCCGTCCCGTCGCCGGGGTCATCGCGGCGACGGCGCTGGGCGAGCATTTCGAGGTGTCGGCGGACACGCCGACGCGGCTGAACGGCGTCGTTTGCGCGGTCTCGTCCCCCGGCCCGGCCGATGCGCTGCGCCTGGCCGTTCCCGACAGCATGCGCAAGCGCCTGCAGGAGGCCGGCGGCGACACCGTGCTCCTGGAAAAGGCGGTCCCGTCGCTGGCCTACCGGCTGGCGCTCGTCGCCGCCGGGCGGATCGACGGGACTTTGGTCCGTCCGCGCGCCAATGACTGGGATATCGCGGCGGCCGACCTGCTGATCGAGCGAGCCGGCGGGCTCTTGTCCGATCGTCATGGTGATGCCAGCCTTTACAGGAGCCATGGCAAGAGGCATGGCCTGTTGGTCGCGTCGTCGCTGGGTGCCCAGGATCGGGTCCGCCGTCTCGCCGCCGTGATACCCGATCGAACCGAAGAGATCTGAGCGAGGACCGTCGCCATGCAAGACCAAGCGCCGAAGCAGCTTCTCCATCTCGTCTTCGGCGGCGAGCTGAAGGACCTCAGGGAGGTCGAGTTCAAGGATTTGGACAGCCTTGATATCGTCGGAATTTTCCCGGACTACGCATCGGCTCTCTCGGCATGGCGCAGCAAGGCGCAGCAGTCTGTGGACAACGCCTCTATGCGGTACTTCATCGTTCACATGCACCGGTTGCTGAGCCCCGGCCAGGCGTGATCGATCCCCTTCGAGCGCCTGCCGCCATGACGGACGAGATCATGGCCGACGACAGGACCGGACTGCAGACAGCCCCGCCCGAACGCCCGCGGGCCGCAAAGCGGTGGCGAAAGTCGCTGCGGCGCGGCCTCCGTCGGGCGATCCGCGGCCGCCTCGCCACGTCGGTCCTCGCCGCGATCATCTATGCCGGCCTGCGCCTCGTCCATGCCACCCAGCGCAAGGCGCCAGGCTCGAGCGACTGGCGGGCGGACCTCACCAGGGCCCACCCGGCGATCGTCGCGCTCTGGCATGGTCAGCATCTGCTGGCGCCGTTCTTTCGCCCCGCCGAACTGCCTTATGTCGCTCTCCTGTCGCGCAACAGCGACGCCGAACTGAATGCCAATGTCGTGGAGCGTTTCGGGATCGACACCGTGCGGGGATCGGGCGGGCGCGCCGGCGCCGACGGTTCCCAGAAGGGCGGGGCGCGCGCCTTGATCGCGCTTCGCCGCCGCCTCGCCGACACGACGGGAGTCTGCATGATCGCCGACGTGCCGAAGGGAACGCCGCGCGAGGCGGGGCAGGGGATCGTCATGCTCGCCCGGATTTCCGGTCGGCCGGTCCTGCCCAGCGCGGCGGTGACGAGCCGCCGCTACGTCGTGAAGAGTTCCTGGGACCAGACGGCGCTGCCGTTGCCGTTCGGCCGGATCGCCGTGGTGGTCGGCGATCCGATCCATGTGCCGCACGATGCGGACGAGGCGGTGATGGAAGCGAAGCGACAGGAAATCACCCGGGCGATCGAAGCGGCCAACATGGCCGCCGAGCACCTGGCGCGGGGTGTCTCGTGAGCGATCCGCTCGCCCGCGCCGCGCTGGCCGCGTATCGCCTCGTCGGGGCGCTCGCCTACCCGCTGCTCGGCCCCTATGTCGGCTACAGGGTGTCGCGCGGCAAGGAGGATTCCGGCCGGCGGCGCGAGCGCTACGGCTATGCCAGCGTCGAGCGGCCCGAGAGCGGCCCACTCGTGTGGGTGCATGCCGCCAGCGTCGGCGAAAGCGTCGCCGTGGCGCCGCTGGTCCGGGCGATCGCCGCCGACGGGATCAACGTGGTGATCACCACCGGCACGATGACCTCGGCCCGGCTGGTCGACGAGCGCCTGTCCGACTGCGCCGTCCACCAGTATGTCCCGCTCGACCTGAAGCCGTCGGTCGCCCGCTTCCTCGACCATTGGCGTCCCGACGTCGCGATCGTCGCTGAGAGCGAGATCTGGCCGATGACGCTGCTCGAACTCGGCCGGCGCCGCATCCCGCAGGTGCTGGTCAACGGCCGCCTGTCGGACCGCTCGTTCAAGCGCTGGAAGGCGGCGCCCTGGCTGGCCGAGGCCCTCCTGGAGAAGCTCGCGCATGTCGTTGCGCAGTCGGAGGTCGACGGCGAGCGGTTCCGCCTGCTCGGCGCCCATGCGGTGACCGTCGCCGGCAACCTCAAGGCCGATTCCGGTCCGCCGCCCTGCACGCCGGAGGATCTCGCCGAGCTGCAGCAGGCCATCGGCAACCGGCCCCGCTGGGCGGCGCTTTCCACCCATGCCGGCGAGGAGGAACTCGTCGCCGCCGCGCACAAGCGGATCGCCGAGCGGCACCGGGGCCTGCTGACCATCCTCGTGCCGCGGCATGCCGAGCGGGGCGACGCCATCGAGAAGCTGCTCGCCGACGCCGGGCTGACCGTCGCCCGCCGCAGCCGCGGCGAGGTGCCGGACCACGCCACCGACGTCTTCCTCGGCGACACGACCGGCGAGATGGGGCTGTTCCTGCGGCTGACCGAGATCGCCTTCCTTGGCAAGTCGCTGGCCGGCGAGGGCGGGCAGAACCCGCTGGAGGCGGCGATGCTGGGGACGGCGGTGCTGTCCGGCCGCTACGTCCAGAACTTCCGCGACTCCTACCAGCGCCTGCTCAAGAACGGCGGCGCCCGCATCGTGCGGGACGGTGAGGCGCTCTCCGAGCATGTCGAGCTGCTTCTCGACGAGCCGAAGACGCTGCACCGGATGTCCGTCGCCGCCGGCGAGACCGTAGAGGAAATGCGCGGGGCGCTGTCGCGCACGATGCAGGCGCTGCAGCCCTTCCTGCACCCGTTGAAACTGTCGATCGGCCTCGAGCAGCGCGGACAGGCCGCCTGGCGCCGATGATGCATCGCGAGACGCCGCCCTTCTGGTGGCGCGAGCGATCGCTGGCGGCGCGGCTGCTCGCCCCGGCGGCGCTCGTCTACGGGCGGGTCGCCGGCCGCAACCTGGCGCGCGGGGTGCGCGCCGACGTCGGCGTGCCGGTGCTGTGCATCGGCAATTTCACCGTCGGCGGCGGCGGCAAGACGCCGACGGCGATGGCGCTGGGCGCGGCGGCCCGAGCGGCGGGGTTCACGCCCGGCTTCGTCTCGCGCGGCTATGGCCGCGCCGGCCGGGAAGCGATCATCGTGGACCCGGCGCACCATTCCGCCGCCGAAGTCGGCGACGAGCCGCTGCTGCTTGCCACCGTCGCGCCGACCGCCGTCGCCGCCGACCGCCAGCGCGCCGCCGCGATGCTCCGCGCCGAGCGGGGCGTCGATTTCATCATCATGGACGACGGCTTCCAGAGCGCGCATCTGATGATCGACTATGCACTGATCGCGGTGGACGCGCGGCGCGGCCTCGGCAACGGCGCGGTAATCCCGGCCGGGCCGCTGCGGGCGCCGCTCATCGACCAGATCCGCGCCGCCGACGCGCTGCTGGTAATCGGCCCGGGAACGGCGGCGGATCCGCTGATCCGGCGCACCGCGCGGGCCAACAAGCCGGTCTTCGAGGCCGCGATCACGGCGTCGGACGGCGAGCGCTTCCGCGGCATGCGGGTCCTTGCCTTTGCCGGCATCGCCGATCCCGGCAAGTTCTATGACAGCCTGGCGGGGTTGGGCGCGGAGATCGCCGAGACGCGGGACTTCCCCGACCACCACGTCTATTCGAAGACCGACATGGACGAGCTGTCGGCCGCCGCCTGGCGGTCCGGCCTGCAGCTCGTCACCACCCGCAAGGACGCGGTGCGGCTGACGACTGGGGGCGAGGCGGCACGGCTGTTCCGCAAGGAATGCGAGGTGCTGGACGTGATGCTGGGCCTGCAGCCGGCGAGCCTGGGTGCGCGCATTGTCCGCGACACGCAGCGCGCCTTCCGGCGCCGCAAATACGGCTGAGCCCTGGGCGACCGTGGTCAGCTGCCGGAATGCGTCTCGCGCTCGCGCCGGAACGCCGCCTCGGCGTCGACATAGGCTTCTTGGCGGGCGACGCTCCAGTAGCGCAAGAGGTCGAGCGGAATCGCCTCGCCCGTCACCGCACAGCGGACATAGGTCCCGGCGCGCAGCACCTGGAAGTCGGGCGTGGCGTATCGGAGCACCGCCTCGCCGCCGCTGTCCATGCGGTTCATCGAAATCTCCGCTTCCTGGCTGGTCCCGCGTCGCTGCGAGCCCGCCTGCGCCATTGCCCGTCTGTCCTAAGAGGGAGTGGCCGCAGCGTCAATCGCCCGGCAGAGTGTCCTGCGGCGGCCTCAGCGTCGGCCGAACATCTTCTCGATGTCGGCGAGCTTCAGCGCGATGAAGGTCGGGCGGCCGTGATTGCACTGGCCGGAGCCGGGCGTCGCCTCCATGTCGCGCAGCAGCGCGTTCATCTCCTCCGGCCGCAGCGTCCGCCCGGCCCGCACCGAGCCGTGGCAGGCGATGGTCGCGGCGACATGGTCGATGCGGCTCCGCAGCGTCCCGGCGGTGCCGAGATCGGCGAGTTCGTCGGCGATGTCGAGGACGAGGCGCCGGCAGTCGACTTGGCCGAGGATCGCCGGCGTCTCGCGGACGGCGACGGCGCCCGGTCCGAAGCGCTCGACCGACAGGCCGAGCTGGCCGAGCGCCTCGGCATGTTCCGCCAGCCGCTCGGCGTCGTCCTCCGGCAGGTCGACGATCTCCGGGATCAGCAGCATCTGCGAGGCCAGCCGGCTGCCGTGCAGCGCCGTCTTCAGCGCCTCGTAGACCAGCCGCTCGTGCGCCGCGTGCTGGTCGACGATGACCATGCCGTCCTCGGTCTCGGCGACGATGAAATTGCCGTGCAGCTGCGCCCGCGCTGCGCCGAGCGGATAACGCCGCTCCGCACCGGCGTCGGCTTCCGCCATGCCGGCCGAAGCCGCGGACGCCGCGCGGCCCGGCGCGACGCCGCCGGATGCCTCATCCTCTAAGGGGCGATAGGGCGAGGCGGCGGCGCTGTAGTTCGCCTGGCCGGGCGAGGCGAACCCGCCGGGGGCAAAGCCGTCGAAGCGGCGCGGCGCGGCTTGCGGGGCAATCTCGGGCCGGAAGCGGTCCATCAGGCCGCTGGCGCCCGTCGTCGTGGCGCGCAGGCCGGCCGCGGTGAAGGCCTGGCGGATCGCGCCGACGATCAGGCCGCGCACCAGGCCGGGATCGCGGAACCTGACGTCGGCCTTGGCCGGATGGACGTTGACGTCGACCAGCGCCGGGTCGAGCGACAGGAACAGGACGGCCACCGGATGCCGGTCCCTCGCCATCACGTCGGCATAGGCGCCGCGCAGCGCCGAGAGGATCAGCCGGTCGCGCACTGGCCGGCCGTTGACATAGACATATTGCGCCAGCGCGTTGCCGCGGTGGAAGGTCGGTAGGCCGGCGAAGCCATCGAGCTGCACGCCTTCGCGCTCCGCCGCGAGGGCGATGGCGTTGGCGCCGAAATCCTTGCCGGCCACGGCCTCGATGCGGCGAAGCACGTCGCCGGGATCGACGGCCTCGAACACCGTCTGGGTGCGGTCGGGCCCGGCGAGTTCGAACCGCACCGCCGGAAACGCGATGGCGAGGCGCCGCACGATCTCGGTGATCGCCGCGCCCTCGGCGCGGTCGCTCTTCAGGAACTTCAGCCGCGCCGGCACGGCGTGGAAGAGGTCGCGGACCTCGACCACCGTTCCGCGCGATAGTGCCGCCGGCCGCAGCCCGCTGCTGCGGCCCCCGTCGACGGCGATCTCGAAGGCTTCCGCTGCGCCGGCGGCGCGGGACCTCACCGTCAGCCGCGCGACCGAGCCGATCGAGGGCAGCGCCTCGCCGCGAAAGCCGAGTGTCGCGATGGCGTCGAGCCCGCCGGAAAGCTTAGAGGTGCAGTGGCGCCGCACCGCCAGCGGCAGTTCGTCGGCGGCGATGCCGCTGCCGTCGTCGGTGACGCGGAGCAGGCTCTTGCCGCCGGCGGCCGTGGCGATCTCGATGCGCCGGGCGCCGGCGTCGAGGGCGTTCTCGATCAGTTCCTTGGCGACGCTCGCCGGCCGCTCGACCACCTCGCCGGCGGCGATCTGGTCGATCAGGGCATCGGAGAGCTGGGCGATTGCCATGGGCTTCGGCTGCCGGTGATGGGGCGGGAGTCCGGAGGCGGAGTCGCCGGCTCGGAGACCCGTGTCTATCGCGGCCGGGCGACGCGGGCAAACCCTCGCGTCGCAGCCCTGTGGACGACGGGCCGCGTCAGGCGCGTTCCTCGAGCATGACGTAGACCGAGCGGCCCTCGACGGTGAGCCTCGCGCCGGCATCCACCACGCGCGGCGTCTCCTGCGGCGCGTCGGAGCGCACATGCAGGCAGAAGCGGTGGCCGGGGCGCGGCGGCGGCAGCGTCACGGTCGCCGCCGTCTGCGCCGCGTTCAGATAGATCACCGCCCGCTCGCTCTCGTCCTCCGCATCGCGCCGCGGCGCGTAGACCGACATGCCGAGGAAACGCCGGTCGCCATCGTCCCAGTCCGCCTCGCCCATCGCCGCGCCGTCCTCGCGCAGCCACGCGACGTCCGGCACGCCGCCGTCGTCCACCGGCGCGCCGGTGAGGAAGCGGTCGGCGCAGAGCGCCGGATGCTCGCGCCGCAGCCGGGCGAGCCGTGCGGTGAACTCGATCAGCGCGCCGTCGGCCTTCTCCCAGTCCAGCCAGGAGATCTCGTTGTCCTGGCAGTAGGCGTTGTTGTTGCCGCGCTGGGTGCGGCCGAACTCGTCGCCGGCGACGATCATCGGCGTGCCGCGCGCCACCAGCAGCGTCGCCAGCAGCGCCCTGATGTCCTTGCCGCGCGCCTCGATGATCCCCGGATCGTCGGTCTCGCCCTCGACGCCGTTGTTCCAGGAATGGTTGTCGTTGTGGCCGTCTCGGTTGTCCTCGCCGTTCGCCTCGTTGTGCTTGTCGGCATACATGACGATGTCGGCGAGGGTGAAACCGTCATGCGCGGCGATGTAGTTGACGCTGGCCGAAGGCTCGCGGCCGTCATGGTTGTAGATGTCGGCGGAGCCGGCGAGACGCGTCGCCAGCGCGCCGGTCATGAAGCCCGCGCCCTGCCAGAACTGCCGGACGTCGTCGCGGAAGCGGTCCTGCCACTCGAACCAGGGCTTGGGGAAATTGCCGACCTGGTAGCCGCCTGGCCCGACATCCCAGGGCTCGGCCACATGGATGCGGTCCTTCAGCAGCGCGTCGGCCGCGACCATGCGGAAGAACGGCGCTTCGGGGGAGAAGCCGCCATCGACGCGGCCGAGGACCGTGGCAAGGTCGTAGCGGAAGCCATCGATCCCGGTGGTCTCGACCCATGTCCGCAGCACGTCGACGAACAGCTGCGCCACCGGCGCCTTGTCGGTCGCCATGGTGTTGCCGGTGCCGGTGTCGTTGAGCATGAAGGAGGGCTCGCCCTCCGGGTGCCGGTAGTAGAGCAGATTGTCGAGGCCGCGATAGCAGATCGTCGGGCCGGTCTCGTCGCCCTCGCCGGAATGGTTGAACACGACGTCGAGCAGCACGCGGATGCCGCGCTCGTGCAGCGCCTCCACCGTGCGGCGGATCTCGGCCAGACCGCCCGGCGCCAGGCGCGGATCCGGCGCCATGTGGGTGATCGGGTTGTAGCCCCAGGCATTGGTGAGGTTGAGATTGAGCAGGTGGCCCTCGTCGATCCAGGCGGCGAGCGGCATCAGCTCGACCGTCTCGACGCCGATCTTCTGCAGGTGGTCGAGCAGCCGTGGCTCGGCGAGCGCCGCGACGGTGCCGCGGATCGCGGCGGGCACGTCGGGATGGCGCTGGGTGAAGGCGCGCACCTGCATCTCGTAGGTGAGGCCGGGCGTCGCGAACGGCAGCGGCGCGGCGTCGCGCGCCAGATCCGTGACCACCGCCCGCGGCACGAAGGCGGCGCTGTCGAGTTCACGCTCCGGCGGCGCGGTCAGCACCGGCTGGTAGACGAAGGGCCGGTCGAGCTGGATCGCGTAGGGGTCGACAAGCAGCTTGGAATAGTCGAAGCGGTGGCCTTGCTCCGGCTGGAACGGCCCGACCGCGCGCAGCCCGTAGCGGGCACCCGCGGCAAGGCCCGGCACGAAGCCGTAGCGCGTGCCGCCGTCGCGCCCGGGCAGGGCGAGCCGGTCCGTCTCCAGGCTTCCCGCCTCGTCGAACAGGCAGAGATGGATCGCCTCGGCGTTCTCCGAATAGACCGCGAAATGAACGCCGTCCGCGTCGATCGTGGCGCCGAGCGCGGCCGGTCTGCCGCGCTCGGCGGTGATGTCATGCGTCATGGATATGCCGTCGCCTTCAGGTGATGACGTCGGGGTGGGTCCGGCCGGTGCGCTTCCTGATCTCGCCGATCGCGTCGGCGGTCTCGACGAGCTCCTTCAGCGCGACTTCCGGCGCCGTCGCATGGCGCGCCGGATCCTTCTCGTAGCGTTCGATATAGACCCTGAGCGTCGCGCCCTGGGTGCCGGTGCCCGACAGGCGGAAGACGATGCGCGAGCCGCCGGAGAAGACGATGCGGATGCCCTGGCCGGTAGCGACGGAGCCGTCGATCGGGTCCTTGTAGGAGAAGTCGTCGGCCTCCGAGACGACGAGCGTGCCGAAGCGCTGGCCGGCCATCGAGGCCAGCCGGTCGTGCAGCGATTCCATCAGCCCCTCGGCGGCGGCGGAATCGATCTCCTCGTAGTCGTGCCGCTGGTAGAAGGTGCGGCCGAACTCGGCCCAGTGGCTCTCGACCACCTCCCGGACGCTCTCGCGCCGCGCCGCCAGGATGTTGAGCCAGAGCAGCACGGCCCACAGACCGTCCTTCTCGCGCACGTGGTCGGAACCGGTGCCGGCGCTTTCCTCGCCGCAGATCGTCACCTTGCCGGCGTCGAGCAGCGTGCCGAAGAACTTCCAGCCGGTCGGGGTCTCGTAGAGCCCGATGCCGCGCTTCTCGGCGACCCGGTCGGCCGCCTGGCTGGTCGGCATCGACCGCGCGATGCCGGCGATGCCGCGCGCATAGCCGGGCGCCAGCGGGGCGTTGGCGGCGAGGATCGCCAGCGAATCGGAGGGCGAGACGACGATGCCCTTGCCGACGATGAGGTTGCGGTCGCCGTCACCGTCGGACGCCGCGCCGAAATCCGGACCGTCCGGCGCCATCATTTCCTCGATCAGGTCCGCCGCATGCACGGCGTTCGGATCGGGGTGGCCGCCGCCGAAATCCGGCAGCGGCACGCCGTTGATCACCGTGCCGCGTGGCGCTCCGAGGCGGTTTTCCAGGATCTCCCGAGCATAGGGGCCGGTCACCGCATGCATGGCGTCGAAGCGCATCCCGAAGCCGGAGGCGACGAGGTCGCGGATCAGGGCGAAGTCGAACAGGCTCTCCATCAGCTCGGCATAGTCGGCCACCGGGTCCACCACCTCGACGACCATGTCGCCGAGCCGGCTCTCGCCGATGCGCGAGATGTCCGGCGCGGTCTCGGTCCAGACGCGGTAGCGGGTGAGGCTCGACGCCTTGGCGAAGATCGTCTCGGTGACGCGCTCCGGGGCCGGGCCGCCATTGCCGATATTGTACTTGATGCCGAAATCGCCGTTCGGCCCGCCCGGATTGTGGCTGGCCGACAGGATGATGCCACCCGCGGCGCCGCGCTTGCGGATCAGATGCGAGGCGGCCGGCGTCGACAGCAGCCCGCCGCGCCCGACGACGACCCGCCCGTAGCCGTTGGCGGCCGCCATGCGGATCGCCAGGAGGATCACCTCGCGGTTGTAGAAGCGTCCGTCGCCGCCGATCACCAGCGTGTCGCCGTCGCCGGTCGCGACCGCGTCGAAGATCGCCTGCAGGAAGTTCGCCGCGTAGTGCGGCTGCTGGAAATGCGGCACCTTCTTGCGCAGGCCCGACGTGCCCGGCTTCTGGTCGTCATAGGGCTTGGTGGCGATCGTCTCGATCATGGCGTCAATCTACTCTCTCGTGAGATCGCGGAAGAGATCTGCGTAGATCCGGGCGCTGGCGCGCCAGGACACGTCTGCGTTCATGGCCGAAACCTGCATGCTACGCCAGCCTTTCGGGTCGGCGTAAAGGTCGAGGACGCGATCCACGCCGTCGATCAGCGCCGGCCCCGTCGGCGGCCCGAAGATCACGCCGGTGGCGACCCCGGCGGTGACGGCGGCATGGTTCGCGTCGATCACCGTGTCGGCCAGGCCGCCGACCTTGGCGACGACCGGGATGCAGCCATAGCGCAGGCCGTAGAGCTGGGTCAGGCCGCAGGGCTCGAAGCGGGAAGGGATGAGGATGGCGTCGGCGCCCGCCTGCACCCGGTGCGACAGGGTCTCGTCATAGCCGATCCGTACGCCGATGCGATCGGGATGGCGGGCATGGGCGGCGAGGAACTGTCCCTCGATCATCGGCTCGCCGGAGCCGACCACCACGAGCCGGGCGCCGCGCGCGACGATGGCGTCGCAGGCCTCGGCGACGAGGTCGAGACCCTTCTGCCAGGTAAGCCGGCTTACGACAGCGAGGATCGGTCCGTCGCCGCGGGCCAGGCCGAATTCCTGCTCGATCGCCCGCTTGTTGCGGAGGCGGCCTTTCAGGCTTCTCGCTCCGTAGGGGCTGGCGATGACCGGATCGTTCCGCGGGTCCCAGACGCCGGTGTCGATGCCGTTGACGATGCCGACGAGGCGTTCGCCGCGGCCCCGCAGCAGGCCGTCGAGCCCCATGCCGCCGCCCGGCGTCAGGATCTCCTCGGCATAGGTGGGGCTCACCGTCGTCACCAGGTCGGCGGCGTGCAGGCCACCCTTCAGGTACCCGACATTGCCGTAATACTCGACGCCCTCGAGCGACCAGGCGGCGGCCGGCAGGCCGAGCGACCCGAAGATCGAGGCCGGATAGCTGCCCTGGAAGGCGAGGTTGTGGATCGTCACCACCGTCTTCGGCCGCGGCCGGCCCGAGACGGCCAGATAGACCGGGGTGAGCGCCGCCTGCCAGTCATGCGCCTGGACGATGTCGGGGCGATAGCCGGGGATGGCCCCCTGCGCGACAGCGGCACCCGCCTGCGAAAGAGCGGCGAAGCGCGCCCAGTTGTCCGGGTGGTCGAAGCCGCCGGCGGTCACGTAGGGCCCGCCGGAGCGGTCGTAGAGATGCGGCGCGTCGAGGACGAGAAGGTCGAGGTCGCCGAGCCTTGTCCCGATCACCGCGGCCGGCCCGCCGAACAGGTTGACGAATCGGCACAGCGTCTCGCCGGTGCCGATCCGGGCCATGACGTCGGGATAGCCGGGCATCAGCGTCCGCACGTCGATGCCGTGCTCCGCCAGGGCCAGCGGCAGTGCTCCCGCCACGTCGGCGAGGCCGCCCGTCTTGATCAGCGGAAACACCTCCGAGGCCACGGAGAGCAGGCTGAGGCTCATCAGTAGGACAGCCTGTCGATCATCGGCTTGGTGACCAGGCAGATGCCGCTCTCGGTGCGGCGGAAGCGCTTGGCATCGAGTTCCGGATCCTCGCCGATCACCAGCCCGTCCGGGATGTGCACGCCGCGGTCGATCACCGCCTTGGTGATGCGGGCGTGGCGGCCGATATGGCACTGCGGCAGCACGACGGCATGATCGAGCATCGAATAGGAGCGCTGCCGCACGCCGGTGAAAAGCAGCGAGCGCCGCAACGAGCCGCCGGAGATGATGCAGTCGCCGGAGACCAGCGAGGAGACGGCGGAGCCGCGGCGGCCCTCCTCGTCATGCACGAACTTCGCCGGCGGCACGGTCTCGGCATAGGTCCAGATCGGCCAGTCCCGGTCGTAGATGTCGAGCGGCGGGATGATGTCGGTGAGGTCGATATTGGCCTGCCAGTAGGCGTCGACCGTGCCGACGTCCCGCCAGTAGGCCTCGGTGTCCGGCTCGTTGGCCGAGCGCACCACCGAGCGGTTGAAGCGGTGGGCGTAGGCGACGCCGTGGCGCACGATGTGTGGGATGATGTCCTTGCCGAAGTCTCTGTTGGACGTCGTGTCGGCCGCGTCGCGCCGCAGCTGGTCCATCAGGAAATGCGTCTCGAAGACATAGATGCCCATCGAGGCCAGCGCCGTGTCCGGGCGGCCGGGGATCGCCGGCGGATCGGCGGGCTTCTCGATGAAGTCGGTGATGCGGTCCTTGTCGTCGACATGCATGACGCCGAAGCCGCTGGCCTCCATGCGCGGCACTTCCAGGCAGCCGACCGTCACGTCCGCCTTGGAGTCCACGTGCTGCTGCAGCATGAACTCGTAGTCCATCTTGTAGATGTGGTCGCCCGCCAGGATGACGATGTAGCGGGGCGCGTAGTCCTCGATGATGTCGATGTTCTGGTAGACCGCGTCGGCGGTGCCGGCATACCACTGGTCCTCCGACACGCGCTGGCTCGCCGGCAGGATGTCGAAGCTCTCGTTGCGGCCCGGCCGCAGGAAGTTCCAGCCGTTCTGCAGGTGCCGGATCAGGCTGTGCGCCTTGTACTGCGTGGCGACGCCGATGCGCCTGATGCCGGAATTGATCGCGTTGGACAGCGCGAAGTCGATGATCCGCGTCTTGCCGCCGAAGAACACCGCCGGCTTGGCGCGCGCGTCGGTCAGCTCGAGCAGCCGGCTGCCACGGCCGCCGGCCAGCACGTAGGCCATGGTGTCGCGCGCCAAAGGCGCGATGCGTCGGTTCTCAGCCATTCTTCTCCCTCCCAAGGCGGCGACGGGGCCCCCGGGCATCACGCTGTCGACCGACAACGCCATGCCCCGCTCGCGGACTGTCCTGTCCCCAGGCGCCAGTCAGTACGAGATAGCGCCCGGCATGCAAGCGGCTACGCCGGCAGCGACGCCTTCTTCGCGCAGAAAGGCGGGAGCCTCAGCCGGAGAGGCCGGGGCCCGCCTTCCAGATGTCGCGGGCGTATTCGCGGATGGAGCGATCGGAGGAGAACCAGCCCATGCGCGCGGTGTTGTGGACGGCCTTGGCCTGCCACTCGTCCTGCCGGGTGTAGAGATCATCGAGGGTGCGCTGGGTGTTCCAGTAGGCCTTGAAGTCGGCGCAGATCATCCACCAGTCGTTGTTGTAGAGGTTGGAGACCAGCGAGTGGAACCGCGACGGGCTCTCCGGGCAGAACAGGCCGGACGAGATGGCGTCCAGCGCCTCGCGCAGCATCGGCTCGTTGTCGATGATCGAGCGGCCGCTGTGGGCCTCGCGGCGGCGCTGCGCCACCTCGCTGGCGGTCAGGCCGAAGATGAAGATGTTGTCCTCGCCGACATGCTCCAGCATCTCGACATTGGCGCCGTCCAGCGTTCCGATGGTCAGCGCGCCATTGAGGGCGAACTTCATGTTGCCGGTACCGGACGCCTCGAGCCCGGCCGTCGAGATCTGCTCCGACAGGTCCGCCGCCGGCATGATGATCTCGGCGAGGCTCACATTGTAGTTCGGGATGAACACTACCTTCAAAAGGTCGCGCACCGCCGGGTCGGAATTGATCACCCGCCCGACATCGTTGGCGAGATGGATGATCTCCTTGGCCTGCACGTAGCTCGGCGCCGCCTTGCCGGCGAAGATCTTCACCCGCGGGGTCCAGTCGCGCTCCGGGTGCGAGCGAATCTGGTCGTAGAGCGCGATCGCCTCGATGATGTTGAGGAACTGGCGCTTGTACTCGTGGATGCGCTTGACCTGGATGTCGAAGATCGCCGACGGATCGACGCTGGTCGCCATCCGCTCGCCGATGAGGTTGGCAAGCCGCTCCTTGTTCTGCCGCTTGATCGCCGCGAAGCGCTCGCGGAAGGCGGCGTCGTCGGCCAGATGATCGATCTCGACGATCTTCTCGATGTCGTCCAGGAAGCCGGGGCCGATCGCCTCGGTGATCAGCCCGGTAAGCCCGGGATTGGCCTCCATCAGCCAGCGCCGCGGCGTCACGCCGTTGGTCTTGTTCTGGATGCGGTCCGGATAGAGCGCGTGCAGGTCGCGGAACACCGTCTGCTTCATCAGATCGGTGTGCAGCGCCGAGACGCCGTTGACCGCGTGACTGCCGACGAAGGCGAGCTGGCCCATGCGCACGCGCCGGCCGTTGCCCTCGTCGATCAGCGAGATCGCCGCCACCTGGCCGTCGTCGTAGCCGCGGTCCTGGGCCGCCTCACGGATGATCCCGGCGTTGATCGCGTAGATGATCTGCATCTGCCGGGGCAGCAGCCGCTCGAACAGGTGGATCGGCCAGTGCTCCAGGGCTTCGGGCAGGAGGGTGTGGTTGGTGTAGGAGAAGGTGGCGCGGGTGATCCGCCACGCCTCGTCCCACTCGAAGCCGTGCACGTCGACGAGCAGGCGCATCAGCTCGGCCACCGACACCGCGGGATGGGTATCGTTGAGCTGGATCGCCACCTTGTCGGACAGGTTCGACAGGTCGTCGTTCTCGTCGAGATGGCGGCGGATGATGTCCTGCAGCGAGGCGGAGGAGAAGAAATATTCCTGCCGCAGCCGCAGTTCCTGACCGGCCTGGTGGGAATCGGCGGGGTAGAGCACCCGCGTGATCGCCTCGGCCTTGTTGGATTCCACCAGCGCGCCGATGTGGTCGCCGGAGTTGAAGGCGTCGAGCAGGATCGGGTCGAGCGCTTGGGCGCTCCACAGCCGCAGCGTGTTCACCTGGCGGCCGCGCCAGCCGACCATCGGCGTGTCGTAGGCGACGGCGAGCACGCGCTCGGCGGGGCGCCAGACCTGCCGCGACGGCCGGCCCGGCTCCTGGATGGTAGAGACCTTGCCGCCGAAGCCGATCTCGTAGCTGGCGTTGCGCCGCTCGAATTCCCAGGGATTGCCATGGACCAGCCAGGTCTCCGGCAACTCGACCTGGGCGCCGTCGACGATCTCCTGGCGGAAGAAGCCGTGCACATAGCGGATGCCGTAGCCGTAGCCGGGCACGCCGGTCGAGGCCATCGACTCCATGAAACAGGCGGCGAGCCGGCCGAGGCCGCCATTGCCAAGGGCAGCGTCCGGCTCCAGCAGCTCGATCATGTCGAGTTCCACCCCGTAGCGCGACAGCGCCTCGCGGACCGGCTCGGTGAGGCCGAGATTGTTGATCGCGTCGCGCAGCATGCGGCCGATCAGGAACTCCATCGACAGGTAGCAGACCCGCTTGCCGCCCGATTCGGCGAAGCGGTCGGCGGATTCGAACCAGTGGTCCATGATCCGGTCGCGCACCGCCAGCGTCGTCGCGCGCAGCCAGTCGTACTTGCGGGCCGAGACGGGATTCTTGCCGATCGAGTAGGTGAGCTTCTCGACGATCTGCTTGGCCAGCGTATCCGGGTCGTTCAGCCGCGGCTCGGGCTTCAGGGCGCCGCCGCCGTTAAAGGGCGCTTCGTGGGTCGGGACCGGTGCGGACATCAGATACCTCTTATTTTCCGGATGGCGGCGACGAGGCCGGCGGTCGAGCCGTCGCGATCGTCGGCTGCCGCTTCGCCGGTGACGACCGGCACCAGCTTGTTGGCGAGTTCCTTGCCGAGTTCGACGCCCCATTGGTCGAAGGCATTGATCCCGTAAAGCTGGGCCTCGACGAAGACGCGGTGCTCGTAGAGTGCGATGAGCCGGCCGAGCATCGCCGGGTCAAGCAGCGGATAGAGCAGGGTGACCGACGGCCGGTTGCCGGGGAAGACCCGGTGCGGGGCCAGCCGCTCGGCCTCGGCCGGCGACTTGCCTGCCGCCAGAAGCTGCCGGCGGGCTTCCTCGAGATCACGTCCGCGCATCAGCGCCTCGCTCTGGGCGAGGCAGTTGGCAAGCAGTAGGTCCTGGTGGACGCGCATCGAAGCAGGCTCGTGCGCCAGGGCGCCGACGAGAAATTCCACGGGTACGACGTCCGTGCCCTGGTGCAGCAGCTGGAAGAAGGCGTGCTGGCCGTTGGTGCCGGGCTCGCCCCAGGCGACCGGGCCGGAGACCGGCACTGCCTCGCCGTCGAGCCCGACGCGCTTGCCGTTCGATTCCATGTCGAGCTGCTGCAGATAGGCCGGAAAGCGCGCCAGCCGCTGGTCGTAGGGGATGATCGCGCGGGTCGGATAGTGGCAGAGCGCCCGGTGCCAGTAGCCGACGAGACCGAGCAGCACGGGCAGGTTCGCCTCCAGCGGCGCGGTTAGGAAATGCTGGTCGATGTCGCGGCCGCCGGCGAGGAATTCGCGGAACCGGACGCTGCCGATCGCCAGCATCAGCGGCAGGCCGATCGCCGACCACAGCGAATAGCGCCCGCCGACCCAGTCCCAGAAGCCGAACACCCGGTCTTCGGCGATGCCAAACTCGGCCACCTTGTCGAGCGCCGTCGACACCGCAGCGAAATGCGCCCGCACCGCTTCCTCGCCGAGCGCCCCGGCAATCCAGGCGCGGGCGCTCGCCGCGTTGGTCATCGTCTCGATGGTGGTGAAAGTCTTCGACGCGACGATCACCAGCGTCGTCTCGGGATCGAGCTTCGCCAGCGTGTCGGCGATGTGGGCGCCGTCGACATTCGAGACGAAATGCGTGCGCGGCCCGTCGTGATAGGGCGCCAGCGCCAGCGTCGCCATGGCCGGGCCGAGATCCGATCCGCCGATGCCGATATTGACGATGTCGGTGATGTTCTTGTCGGTCGCGCCGCGCAGTTCGCCGGTGCGCACCCGCTCGGCGAAGGCGGTCATCGCCTTCAGCACGTCCTCGACGGCGCCGCTCACCGGGTTGCCGTCGACGCGGTAGCCGTCCTTGGGCTCGCCGCGCAGGGCGACGTGCATCACCGCCCGGCCCTCCGTCGCGTTGATCGCGGCCCCGGCGAACATCGCGTCGCGCCTTGCTTCCAGCGAACAGGATCGCGCCAGGTCGAGCAGCGCCCGCAGCGCCGGCGCGTCGATCGACGTCTTGGAAAAATCCAGCAGCAGATCGCCGTGCCGCGCCGAGAAACGCGCGAAGCGGTCGGGGTCGGCGGCGAAGAGGGCGCGCGGACCCTTCTGCGCCGCTGCCGCTGCCATGGTCGCGAGGTCCGCCTCGGGGCGAGTTTCGTCAGGCCTCATCCACAGGCTCCTGTTGCCGCAGTCCGATGCGCGGCAGAATTCTAGAGCCGGCTAGCTGACCCTTTAGGCCGGTTCGGCCAGCGTGGCAAACGGACTTGCAGGGAAATAGTGATGGCAATTCGTGCAGATTGGAAGACTGCCTGAATCTTGGTCCGAACGGGCCGGGAGGGCAACGCGCGCCACTCCCGGTTCGCGGCCACGGTTCAGTCGATGGTGACGGTCTTGACGTTCATGAAGGCGTGCATGCCTTCACCGGACAGTTCGCGTCCGTAGCCGGAGCGCTTCACGCCGCCGAACGGCAGGCGGGGGTCGGAGGCGGTCATCCGGTTGAAGTTGGTCGCCCCCTGGTCGAGCTCGCGCACGAACTGCTGCTGTTCGGCCGCCTCGTTGGTCCACACCGAGCCGCCGAGGCCGAAATCGGAATCGTTGGCAAGCGCGATCGCCTCGTCGGCATTGCGGACCTTGAAGAAGATCGCGCAGGGGCCGAACAGTTCCTCGCGATAGGCCGGCGCGGCCTCGGGGACATCGGCGATGATCGACGGCTGGAAGAAATAGCCCGGACCCTCGGGCGCCTTGCCGCCGGTGACGAGCTTCGCCCCCGCCTTGACGGAGCGATCGATCTGCTGGCCCAGGTCGTCGACGCTGGAGGCCAGCGCCAGCGGGCCCATGCCGGTCTCGGCATCCATCGGGTCGCCGAGCCTGATCGCCTCGACCTTCTCCCGGTAGCGGCCGAGATAGTCGTCGTAGACGTCCGCATGGACGATGAACCGCTTGGCGGCGATGCAGCTCTGACCGTTGTTCTGCATCCGCGCGGTGACGCCCACCTCGGCGGCCTTCTCGAGGTCGGCCGAGGGCATCACGATGAACGGGTCGGAGCCGCCGAGCTCCAGCACCGTCGGCTTGAGTTCCGATCCCGCGACGGCGGCGACGGCGGAGCCGGCGCCCTCGCTGCCGGTAAGCGTCGCGGCGCGGATGCGCGGATCGCGCAGAATCCCCTCGACCCGCTTCGAGGAGACCAGCAGCGTCTGGAATAGGCCCTCCGGCGCCTCGGCCTCGCGGAGGATTTCCTCGATCTTCAGCGCGCACAGGCTGACATTCGAGGCGTGCTTCAGGACGCTGACATTACCGGCCATGATTGCCGGCGCCGCAAAGCGCAGCACCTGCCAGAACGGGAAGTTCCAGGGCATCACCGCCAGGATCGGACCCATCGGCAGATAGGCGACGTAATTCTGCTTCGCCGGCCCGTCGCGGTGATCGTCGGCCAGCAGCCGCTCGCCGTGGTCGGCGTAATAGCGGCAGCCGACGGCGCATTTCTCGACTTCGGCAACGGCTTCCTTCAGCCGCTTGCCCATTTCCAGCGTCGCCAGGCGCCCCAGCTCGTCCTTCCTGGCCTCGAGCAGGTCGGCGGTGCGGCGCAGCAGCTCGGCGCGGCGGCTGAACGGCGAGCGGCGCCAGTCGGCGAATGCCGAATCGGCGGTCGCCAGCGCGCGTTCGACCTCGCTGTCGCTGTGCTCGGCGAATTCCTCGATCGTCTCGCCGGTGGCCGGGTTGATGCTGGTCGGCATGGGGATGCTCCTGGTTCAGCGAATCGCGGCATGCACGATACCGCAGGTCGGCGCCACAGATAGGCGGCCGGTCGGATTTCGGAAGGGTGGGTCGGTCCGGCGGCGCGGCGGCGAGGACGCACTGCCTGTTTGGCGCTGCGTCCCGGGATGCCCGCGCTAGAATTCGCCCTCGTAGAATACGCCGACCTCGCCGCTGCCCTGGGCGTCGACCGCGCCGCGGATCTTGAGATCGGCGCCGAGATCGAGATCGATCGACACCCGCCCGGTGGAATCGACGCCGAGATAGGTGTTGTCGTTGATGTAGCGGCCGACGCCGACGGCAGTCTGGCCGTCCGCCGTCGTGCGGATGTCGAGGTCGTCGACGCCGAGCTGCGCGCGAAGGTTCTCCAGGAGGCCGGTCGAGCCGCCGACGCCGGCGAGCGACGCCGCCGCCTCGGCGAGCTGGGCGATCTGCAGCGGCGACAGGTTCGAGGTGCCCTGGCCGAAGATCAGCCGCGCCAGGACCTCGTCCTGCGGCAGCGCCGGGGAGGAGGAAAAGGTGAAGCTCGGATCGTTCGCCGGCCCGGTGACGGCGACGTTGACCGTGGCATCGCCGGTGTCGGAACGGGCGAGCAGGTCGAGGGTCGGGGTCAGCGAACCGGTGAAGCTGAGCCTGCCGCGCTCGAAGTCGAGGCGGCGGCTGAGGATGATGAAGCGGCCGCGCTGCAGCTCGAATCCGCCGACGATGCTCGGCGCGTTGGCCGGGCCGGTGATCTGGATGGTGCCGCCGAGCTCGGCGTCGAGGCCGCGGCCGCGCACGAACACCCGGCTCGGGGCGTTGAAGGTGATGTCGAGAGCGACGCCGCCCTGCGAAGCGCCTTCGCCGCGGTTCGGGAACAGCTCGCGCTGCTGCTGCAGCACTTCCGGGCTGGCATTGGCGTGGGTGACGTCGATGCGGGCGAGCGAGCCGGGCAGGTTCTCCGGCACCAGGACGTTGATCTCGGATGCGTTGACCGTGCCGGCGAGGAGCGGTGTCTCGGCCAGCGGTCCGGTGAGCGTCAGGTCGGCATCGAGGCTGGCGCCGATCAACTCGCCGTCGCTGTAGCGGCCGTCGTCGAGATTGATCGTCAGGTCGGCGGGAAATCCGTTCGACAGGCCGACGCTGCCGCCGATGCTGATATCGCCGCCGGAGGCGAGGTTGGCGTCGAAGGACTGGATCGTCGCCGTCTGGCCGTTGAGGGCGATGGTGGTGGAGATGTCGTCGACGGCGACGTTGGTGCCGGTATCGACGAAGCGCGAGCCGGCGGTGGAGATGCTGCCGACGACGTTCGGCTGGCTGACGGGTCCGGTGACGCGCGCGTCGACCCGGGCGGTTCCCTCCAGTGAACGCCCGCCTTCCGCCAGGATGCCGTTGGCGAGCGACAAGGGAGCGGTTCCGGCCAGGTTGAGGTCGAGCTGCGGCGTTCCGGCGAGATTGACCGAACCGTCGGCGCGGAAATCGATGCCGTTGCCCGTCAATGTCGTCGTCGTGGTGACCGCGTTGCCGGTGTACTGGCCGTTGCTGGTGACGGCGAGGGGGCCGACGCCCGCGTCGCGGGTCTGCTGGATCGACGCACCGGCGACGTTGACGTCGTAGCTGACCGCCGGGCTGGCGGGAGAGCCGGACGCCCGCACCGTGCCGTTGATCGTGCCCTGCGGCGCGATGCCCGGCGCTGCCGAACCGGCGATGGAGGCCGGCACATTGTTGATCGTGGCGGTAAGGTCCAGCGCATTCGCCCCGGCGGTGCCGGTGACGTCGATCGAGCCGCCGCCGATGGCGACATTCGCCCGGTCCAGCCGCAGCGTGCCGCCGGCATACGCGCCGGCGATCGTGCCGTTGATCGGGGGTGCACCCGCGGCGCGACCCTGCGCCACCGAGACATTGTTCAAGGCGATGTCGAAGCGGGCATTCGGGTCGCTGATCGAGCCGGTGGCGGTGGCGGTCCCGTCGATGGTTCCCTGCGCGCCGAGCCCGTCGACGAAGCCGTTGGCGAGGCCGGCGGGGAGCCGGTTGATCTGGACGTTCAGATCCAGTTGCTGGCCGACCGTGCCGCTTGCGGTCAGCGAGCCGTTACCGACCGTGACGTCGGCATTGGCGATGGTCGCCGTGCCGTCGGCATAGGAGCCGGCGACGTCGAGCGACAGCGGCGCGACGCCGGACTGGGCGATCTGCCGTGTGGTGATGCCGGTGCCGGTGAGGTCGAAGGTCGCCTGCGGGTCCGAGAGCGAGCCGGTTGCCGTGCCGCTGCCCGAGATCGTGCCCTCGGCGTTCAACCCGTCGACGAAGCCATTGGCGAGGCCGACCGGCAGCTCGTCGAGGCTGAGATCGATGTCGAGCGTTTCCCCGACCGTTCCGGAAGCCGACAGCGACCCCTCGCCGACGGAAAGGTCGGCATTGGCGATGGTCGCGGTGCCGTCGGCATAGGAGCCGGCGACGTCGAGCGACAGCGGCGCGACACCGGACTGGGCGATCTGCCGCGTCGTGATACCCGAGCCGCTGAGATCGAATTCGGCGCGCGGGTCGGACAGCGAACCGGTCGCCGTGCCGGTGCCGGAGATCGTGCCCTCAGCTTCGAGATCAGGCAAATAGCCGTTCACCAGACCGACGGGCAGCTGGTCGAGCGAAAGCTGCAGGTCCAGTTGCTCGCCGACGGTGCCGCTGGCGGTCAACGAACCCTCGCCGACGTCCACCCGGGCAGTCGTAAGGGTCAGCGTGCCGTCGGCGAGGCGGCCGGACGCGGTGAGGTCAAGCGGCGCAATGCCGCTCGCCTCGATGCCGTCGGCGGTGATGTTGGCGCCGGCGAGATCGAAGCTGGCGGTCGGGTCGGACAGCGTGCCGGTGGCGCGTGCGGTGCCGGAGATCGTGCCCTCTGCGCCGAGCCCGTCGACGAAGCCGTTGACGAGGCCGACGGGGATGCTGTTGACGTCCACCGCGACGTCCAGCGTCTCGCCGATCCGGCCCGACGCGGTCAGCGAGCCGTCGCCGACATTGACCACGGCGGTCTCGAGGTCGGCGGTGCCGTCGGCATAGCTGCCGGCAAGCCTCAGATCGAGCGGTGCGACGCCGGATGCGGCGATCTCGCGGGTCGTGATGCCGCTGCCGGTGAGGTCGAAGGTCGCCGACGGATCGGACAGCGACCCGCTGGCGCTCGCCGTTCCGGAGATGATGCCCTCGGCGTCGAGGCCCGGCACGAAGCCGTTGGCGAGCCCGACGGGCAGGTCGCTGGCCCGCAGTGCCAGGTCGAGCGTCTCGCCGATCGTGCCGGAGGCGGTCAGCGATCCGTCGCCGACCGCGACATTGGCCTCGGCCAGGTCGAGCGTCCCGTTGGCGTAGGAGCCGGCGAGGTCGAGCGTCAGCGGCGCGATGCCGGCAGCAGCGATCTCCTCGGCGGTGATGTCGCGGCCCTCGATGTCGAAGGTGGCGGAGGGATCGGCGCGCGAGCCGGTGACGCTCGCCGTGCCGGAGACGGTGCCGGCGGCGTCGAGCTCGTCGACGAAGCCGTTGGCAAGCGCCACGGGCACGTTGTCGAGCGCGACGTCGAGGTCGAGCGTTTCGCCGACCGAACCGTTGGCGACGATCGACCCGTCGCCGAGGTCGACCCGCGCGGTTTCCAGGGTCAGCGTGCCGTTCTCGTACGTGCCGGCGAGTACCGCCTCGACGGGAGGCACATTGGCCGCCCGCGACTGGCCGATCGCCAGTTCGGTCGTGTTGATCGAGAAACGCGCCGCCGGGTCCGACGCGGCGCCGGAAACGGTGACTGAGCCGTCGATCCGGCCGCCGGCCGCAAGGCCCGGCACGAAGGGATTGGCGATGGCGGCGGGGACGGAGTCGAGCCGCAGTGCGAGGTCGAGATTTTCGCCGGCCGTGCCCGCGAGCGACACCGTGCCGTCGCCGGTCTCGAGGACGATCTCCGGCAGCGTCGTCGTGCCGTCGGCGATGCGGATCGTCACCGGCTCGCGCAGGCTGACTTCCGCGTCGGGGATTTCCGCCTCGATGCGCGACAGCGTGATCAGCGTGGTGCCAGGCTCGAAACTGGCGCTGCCCTCGAGGCGCAGCGGCACGTCGTTGAGTTCGGCCGTCGCGACGAGGCCGGTCGCGTCACCTTCGCGGGTCAGCTCCACGGCGAGATCGCGCACCGACAGCCCCGCCGCCTCGATCGCGGCGGCGCTGACCTCGCCTGCCGGCCTCGGGGTGCCGAGATAGTCCGCGACCTCGAGATCGATGCGCGCCGTCTGGAGCGTGTTGCCGGCGAAGCCGATCGTCTCACCGGCAAGATCCAGCGTCGCCACCGGCATGTCGTCGCCATCCACCGACAGTTCGATCGTGCCCTTGACGTCGCCCGACGCATCGATGCCGCCGAGCGCCGCCAGCGGCCCGATGTCTTCGACATCGACGGTGAGCGTGCCGACCGGCGCGAAGGCATCGGTCAGCGTCAGGTCGCCGGTGATCGCGTTGGGCCCCTGGCGGATGGCGAGGCCGTTGATCCGGCGCTCGCCGTTCGCCAGCGTCTCGAGTTGCGCGGCGCCGGATAGCGGCTGGCCGTCGAGCGTGCCGGTGATCTCGACAGTGCCGGCGGGCGCCCCGCCGCCGAACGTGCCGCGCGCCGAAACGCTGAGATCGGCGAGTTCCCGGCCGTTGATGCTGAGCCCGTTGCCGGAAATCTCGAGATCGATGTCCGGCTGCTCGACCGGGCCCGACGCGGTGAGCGAGAAGGTCGCCGCGCCGGAAAACGCCGAGTTGACCGTACCGGCCTGCTGCAGCTCGCCCTCGATGTCGGCGGAGACGGTGTCGTTCGACAGGCTGGCGCTGCCGTCGATCGTCAGCCCCTCGCCGCGAACCGACAGGTTTTGGGCCGAGATCGTCGCATCGGGGGTTCGTGCGAAGCGGCCGGAAACCGCCAGCTCGTCGCCGGCGAGCGGGATCATCGCCGCCGACAGCGCGGCGGTCTGGAACGTCGATTCGACGGCGAGGTCGAAGATCGCGAAGTTCAGCGCGGCCGTACCCTGGAGCCCGACCGAGGCCACCTCCGTCGTCGCCCGGCTGGGGTTGAAGACGAGGCCGTTGTCGGTCAGTGCGCCGTCGACGGCCAGCCGCAGCGGCCCCGTCAGGAAGCGGTCGGCGAGCCCCTCGGGAGCTGCGACCTCGGCGGCCGTCGCCTCGACCGCGAACGGTCCCTGAAACCCTGTGATGTCGAAGCCGGCACTGGTCAGCGCGGCATCGACGCCGGTCGCGACATATTCGCCGTAGGCCGCCCGCGGCAGTTGCGCCGTGACGTTGAGGCCGGCGGCGCCGAGCGCACCGGTGATCCGGCCCTCGAGTCCGGCCACCTCAAGCTCGGTCGCGCCGGGCGGGGTGCCGAAGGCGAACGGGATGGCGCTGCCGTCCCGCGACGCGATCGCGATGGTCAGGTCGTTGCCGGTGCCGCTCAGGTCGAGCGTGCCGGATGCGGTGGCGGCCAGCGCGTCGGAGGAAAGCTCCGCCTGGTCGATGACATAGAGGCCGTCGTCGCGCATCAGCATCTGCACGTCGAGATTGGCACCGCCGGCGACGTAGCGCGAATAGGCTTCCGGCACGAAGCGCTCGGCCGAAACGCTCAGCGAGGCGGCGACGCGGCGGCCGTTCTCGGCGCCGTCGACCCGCGCGGTCAGCGTCGCCGCAGGCTCGCCCGCGACGGTCAGCGAGCCGTTCGCCATGAAGGCCGAGAGGGGCCCGGAGCCGTTGATGGTCAGTTCCACCGCGGGCCGGTCCGGAATGTCCAGCAGCGTCGCGACGAGGCCGCCGGCGGGCTCGCTCGCCTTGACGTCCAGCCGCAGCTGGTTCTCTCCGGGCGCGTAGCCGAGATCGAGCGCGATCTGGCCCGGCCGGTCGAGCCGTTCGATATTCGCGCGCAGATCGAGATTGGTGGGATCGGCGGCGAGCGTCAGGCTGCCGTTGGCGCGCAGGCGGGCCCGCTCGCCGGCGATCGCTTCGCCGAGGACGAATTCCCCGATGGTCAGGTCGTCGATGCTGGCGGTGATCGACGGCAGGGTGAAGCCGGAACTCTCGCCCGCGGGCGTCTCCGGCTGTCCGACCGGCAGCCGCTCGAGGACGATCTGGCCTGCCGTCAGCGCATCGATCGACAGGTTGGAGCGCACCAGCGCGAGGGGCGACCAGTCCATGGCGAGGTCGCTGGCGGTGAGGAAGGTGCCCTGCGGGTCGGAGACGGTGACGCGCTCGATCCGGATGTTGCCGGTCAGCGCGCCGGACAGGCCCTCGATCTCGACCTGCATCGTGTCGCTGGACAGGAAGTTCTCGAGCTGGTTGGCGACGAAGCCCTGCGCCGCCGCCGGCCGTGCCGGCAGCAGCGCGGCCGCGAGACAGGCGAGAAGGGCGAGGGAGAGGCGGCGGAACATCGGCATCAGAAGGCCTGTCCGATGCCGGCATAGATCTGGTAGCTCGCGTCGCGCGGCCCCGGATCGAGCGGGATGGCGACGTCGAGCCGGATCGGCCCGAAGCTCGTCAAGTAGCGGGCGCCGACGCCGGCGCCGATCTTGAACTCGGAGAAGTCCGGGACGAGGTCGTCGCCCACCGTGCCGACATCGACGAAGGGCACGATCTGGATGTTTTCGGTGACGCCGATGCGCGCCTCGGCCGAGGCCTCGAACAGCGAGAGGCCGCCGGTCGGGGTGTCGGTGAACACCTCGTTGAATCCGGGCGGCGCGAAGGACGGATAATACGGTCCGATGGACTGGAATTCGTAGCCGCGCACCGAGCCGCCGCCGCCGGCGAAGAACCGCCGGTCGTTCGGAATATCCTCAAGATCGGCGCCGAAGATCGTGCCGTAGCCGACCCGGCCGGCAAGGATGAAGCGATCGCTGTCGGAGAGCGACAGATAGCTGCGCCCGTCCAGCCGCGTCTTGGCGAAGGGCGTCTTGGTGTTGAACCCGTAGGTCGGCTCGACCAGCCCCTGCGCGTAGAAGCCCTCGGTCGGGTTCAACTCGTTGTCGCGATTGTCGAACGTATACGCGGTCGGCAGCGAGACGAGCAGGTAATCCTCCGTCCCGAGATAGTCGGTGATTTCCTCGTATTCGCCGCGCAGGATCACCGACAGAGTCTGGTTCGGGTCGATCTCGTACTCGACGCCGCTGGTCGCGGCATAGCTCACCCGGTCATAGGCGAGGGGCTGTTCGCTCTTGGCTTCGAGCGATCCGACATAGACCGAGTTGGGCCCCAGCACGCCCGGCTTCTTGAAGACCAGCGAGGCGGCATAGTCGGCGCCGTCGGTCTCGCGTGCCTCGTCCGATATCGCCGCCGCCCCGAGCCGGGAGACCTCGGCCTCGAGCCGGATCGATTCGGCCCGGCCGAAGAGATTGCGATAGCCGACATAACCGGAGGCTCCGGCGCCTTCGGTGTTGGAATAGGTCGCGCCGACGCCGTAGAAGCCGAACTTGCGCTCCCCGACCTCGACCTGCACCGGCAGGGATCCGTCGGGGGCCTGCGCCCGCGCCTCCTTGACGGTGACGCTCGAGAAGACGTCGAGCTTCAGGAGCCGTTCGCGGGCTTCGGAAAGCTCCTCCGGCGAGAACACCTCGTCCGCCTTGATGCCGGCCATGTAGGCGATGAAGCCGGGATCGACGGCCTTGGCTCCCTCGACATAGGTTTCGCCGAACTGCACCGGATTGCCGGGCGACAGATCGACGTCGTATTCGAGCCGGTCGGTGGCGGCATCGGCGATGATGTCGCGATCGGTGACCGCGACGAAGGGCCGGCCCTGCTCGCGCAGCTGCCGGAACATCCTCGCCTCGGCGTCGAGCACGTCGTCGGAGCCTGCCGAAGCGCCCGGGGCGAGCCCGAACTCGGCGGGATCGACGGGAACCCCGTGGGCCGAAACCGCGACGCGCCCAAGCTGGTATTTCGGGCCGGGCCGGACCCGGATCGACACTGGCACGGGGCGCGAGGTGTCGAACTCTGCGTCCGGCGGCAGGTCGGCGATGTTGCGCCCCTCGATGAAGATGTCGACCAGCCCGTCATAGCGGGCGTCCTCGAACAGGGCGGCGACCAGCCGCTTGCGATCGTTGCGTGCCCGCGACATCAGGCCGAGCGAGCCGGACACCGCCTCGTCCTCGCCCGAAATCAGCGTCGAGGCGTCGCGCAGGCTGGTCTCGATCGCGCCGTCGTCTTCCGGCGCGGGTGCCACCGACAGGTTCACCGTGTAGCGGATCGGGTCGATGACGTCGGCGTCGGGGGCTTCGTCCTCGAAGAACCGGAAGCCGAAGATCTCGAATGCCGCGGCCGGGCGGGGTGCGGCGGCGACGAGACATGATCCGGCCGCAAGCATCACCAGCTTCGCGCAGGAATTCACCCTATGATACAAAAGCTCGCTTCCCGCTGCCGTCCGTACACGCTGCCGGGCAAAGAACCGACCTGCCCGTCGCGCCCTCGCGAAGGCGACATCGTTGGTGCGGTCGAAATTCTCCCCCTGCGCTTCTAGCATGGCCGGAAATCGTGAAATAACAACTACAAGCCGTTACCAGGGGCCACGCGGGCGCGGTGCGGGGGCCATTCCGATGGCCGCTTGTGCCGCATGGGTCACAGCTTCCGCAGCGTCGAAAGGGCGGCCGGGACATCTCGTCGCGCCCCCGTGCCCGGCGTCGTGCAGCCGGCGCGGCATCGCTCCGTCGCCCGCCTCCGCCCGGCCGCGCGCCGCATGCTGCGGCGGAATGGAATCGTTCTGAAAAGCGCTTGAAGCCGTCCCGGAGAGAGGGCACTGTCGCCAACCAGAGCGCGCCCTCGAAGGCGCGCCACGAAACGCAACCGGCCCGGCGCGTCGAAGGACGCGCCCGGGCCGTCGGTTCCGGGGAGGGCCCTATGAGCGAAGTGACGATGACCGTGAACGGTCGGGAAATGACGGGGACGGTCGAGGACCGGACGCTTCTCGTCCAGTATCTGCGGGAGAATCTGGGCCTGACGGGAACCCATGTCGGCTGCGACACCTCGCAGTGCGGTGCCTGCGTCGTGCATGTCGACGGCAAGGCCGTGAAGTCCTGCACCATGCTGGCGGTGCAGGCGTCGGGATCGTCGGTCACCACCATCGAGGGGCTGGCGAACGGCGCCGAACTGCATCCGGTGCAGGCGGCGTTCCGCGAGCACCACGGCCTGCAGTGCGGCTTCTGCACGCCGGGCATGATCATGACCGCGGTGGACATCATCGCGCGTCACGGCAGCGACCTCGACGAGCACACGGTGCGCGAGGAGCTGGACGGCAACATCTGCCGCTGCACGGGCTACCACAACATCGTCAAGGCGATCCTGGCCGCCGCCGGCGCGGGCGAGCCGCAGCGGCTTGCCGCCGAATAGGCGTGGCGTCGCGATCATGAGCGGCCGGATCGCCTGAGGAGGCGCGGTCCCCGGCCGGTTTTCGAACACTGGGAGGTTTCGGGATGGGTATCGAAGGCATCGGCGCACGGGTTCTGCGCAAGGAAGACAAGCGGTTCATCACCGGGCACGGCCGCTATGTCGACGACATGGTCGTGCCGGGCATGAAATACGCCGCCTTCGTCCGCTCGCCCTATGCGCACGCGACCATCGGCAGCATCGATGTGAGCGCGGCGCAGGCGATGCCGGGCGTCATCGGCGTGCTGGTCGGCGAGCAGCTGCAGGGCGACGGCATCGGCAACCTGATCTGCGGCTGGGGCGTCTCGTCGAAGGACGGTTCGCCGATGAAGATGGGCGCCTATCCCGCCCTCGCCGTCGGGACCGTCCGCCATGTCGGGCAACCGGTGGCCGTGGTCGTCGCCGACACGCGGCTGCAGGCCCGCGACGCGGCGGACGCCGTCGAGGTCGACTACCAGGAGCTGCCCGTCGTCGTGGAGGCGGTCGACGCGCTCAAGGAGGGCGCGCCGCAGCTGCATCCCGAAGCGCCCGGCAATCTGATCTTCGACTGGGAGATCGGCGACCGCGCCGCGACCGACGCCGCCTTCGCTCGGGCGGCGCACGTCACGAAACTGCACATCGTCAACAACCGTCTCGTGCCGAACCCGATGGAGCCGCGCGCGGCACTCGGCCATTACGACATGTCGGACGACCACTATACGTGCTGGACGACGTCGCAGAACCCGCATGTCGCCCGGCTGGTGATGAGCGCCTTCTACAACGTCGCGCCGGAGCACAAGCTGCGGGTGATCGCGCCCGATGTCGGCGGCGGCTTCGGCTCGAAGATCTACATCTATCCCGAAGAGATCGTCTGCCTCTGGGCGTCCAAGCGCACCGGCGTGCCGGTCAAGTGGACGTCCGACCGTTCGGAAGCCTTCCTCACCGACGCGCATGGCCGCGACCACGTGACCGAGGTCGAGATGGCATTCGACGCCAACCAGCGGATCCTCGGCCTGAAGGTGGACACCGTCGCCAATCTCGGCGCCTACATGTCGCTGTTCTCCTCGGCGACCCCGACCTATCTCTACGCCACGCTGCTGTCGGGGCAGTACGACATTCCCGCCATCCACGCCAATGTCCGGGCCGTCTACACCAACACCGTGTCGGTGGACGCCTATCGCGGCGCCGGCCGGCCGGAGGCGACCTACGTTCTCGAGCGGACCATGGAGACGGCGGCCCGCGAGCTAGGCGTCTCTCCGGCCGAACTGCGCCGCAAGAACTTCATCCGCACCTTCCCACACCAGACGCCGGTGATCATGAATTATGACGCCGGCGATTTCGACGCCAGCCTCGATGCCGCCATGGCCGAGGCGGACGTCGCCGGCTTCGAGGCGCGCCGCGCCGAGGCGCGGGGCCGCGGCAAGCTGCGCGGTCTCGGCATGAGCTGCTACATCGAGGCCTGTGGCATCGCCCCCTCCAAGGCGGTAGGCTCGCTCGGCGCCGGCGTCGGCCTCTGGGAATCGGCTGAGGTCCGGGTCAATCCGGTCGGCACGATCGAGATCCTCACCGGCTCCCACAGCCACGGGCAGGGCCACGAGACCACCTTCGCCCAGCTCGTCGCCGAGCGCTTCGGCTTGCCGGTCGACAACGTCCAGGTCATCCACGGCGACACCGACAAGGTGCAGTTCGGCATGGGCACCTACGGCTCGCGCTCCGGCGCGGTCGGCATGTCGGCGATCGTCAAGGCGCTCGACAAGGTCGAGGCCAAGGCCAAGAAGATCGCCGCCCACGTGCTGGAGGCGGACGCCGGCGACATCGTCATCGAGAACGGCGAGGTGAAGGTCGCGGGCACCGACAGGAAGCTCGCCTGGCACGAGGTCTGCCTCGGCGCTTACACCGGCCACAACCTGCCGGACGGCATGGAGCCGGGCCTGAAGGAAGGCGCCTTCTACGACCCGACCAACTTCACCTTCCCCGCCGGCTGCTACATCTGCGAGGTCGAGGTCGACCCCGAGACCGGCACCACCGAGATCATCCAGTTCGTCGCCGCCGACGATTTCGGCCGGGTGATCAACCCGATGATCGTCGAGGGCCAGGTGCATGGCGGCCTTGCCCAGGGCATCGGCCAGGCGCTGCTCGAGGGCACGCATTACGACGAGACCGGCCAGCTGGTGACGGCCTCGTACATGGACTACGCGATGCCACGCGCCTGGGACCTGCCGATGTTCAAGGTCTCGACCTCGGAGACCCTGTGCCCCGGCAACCCGCTCGGCATGAAGGGCTGCGGCGAGGCCGGCGCGATCGGCTCGCCGCCGGCGGTGATCAACGCCATCACCGACGCGATCGGCAACAACGACCTGTCGATGCCGGCAACGCCCCAGAAGGTCTGGAACGCGCTGCGCGCGGTCGCCTGAACCTGATGCTTTCCGGCGGCGCGGTGCCGCCGGCGGGGCGGTCCGCCGCCCCGGCGCCTTCACCCTCTCGCGCCGCGCGGCCGGCCTCCTGGCCCACCCGGCGCCGAACGGAGCAGATCCATGTACGAGACCATCTATCATCGCCCGACATCGCTGGAATCGGCCGTCGCGCTCCTCGGCGAGAGCGGCGGCGAGGGCAAGTATCTCTCGGGCGGCCAGACGCTGATCCCCACCATGAAGCAGCGCCTTGCCGCGCCTTCCGCGCTGGTGGACCTGCGGCACGTGCCGGAGCTGAAGGGCATCGAGGTCAACGGCCGCTCGATCCGCATCGGCGGCGGCATGACCCACGCCGAGGTCGCCCAGCATGAGGGCATCGCCGGCGTCTGTCCCGGCATCAGCGAGCTCGCCGGCCTGATCGGCGACCCCGCGGTGCGCCATCTCGGCACGCTCGGCGGCTCGATTGCCAACAACGACCCCGCCGCCGACTATCCCGCTGCGATGCTGGCGCTCGGCGCGACGATCCACACTAACCGGCGCGAGATTCCGGCGGCGGACTTCTTCCTCGGCCTGTTCGAGACGGCGCTGGAGGAGGACGAGATCGTCACCGCGGCGTCCTTCGAGGCACCGGACCAGTGCGGCTACGAGAAGTTCCGCAACCCGGCGTCGCGCTACGCCATGTGCGGCGTCTTCGTGGCGCGGCGCGGCGCGGACGTGAGGGTCGGCGTCACCGGCTCGGGCTCGAACGGCGTCTTCCGCTGGGAGGCCGCCGAGCAGGCACTGTCGTCGAATTTCGACGGTGCGGCGCTGGCGGACCTGACGGTGGATGCCGGCATGATGATGTCCGACATGCACGGCACGTCGGAGTATCGCGCCAATCTCGTCAAGGTCGTCACCAAGCGTGCCGTAGCCAAGGCGGCCGCCCACTGATATCGGCGGAGCGTCGCCCCCGCGGCGGCCGCTCGGCACGCGCTGCCGCTTCTGGTTGAAGCGGTGCGCGGGCGTGCTAGGCTCGAGAAATTATGCTGCGAGGAGGCTCGGCTGTTCGCCGAGGGCGCGGCTGTTGGGAGGAACAACATGAAGTTGATGACATGGCTCGGCGCGAGCCTTCTGGTGCTCGCCGCCGGCGGCGCCAGCGCGCAGGATTATCCGACGCAACCGATCACGATGGTCGTGCCGTTCTCGGCGGGCGGCCCGACGGACACCGTCGCGCGGCTGATCGCCGAACCGATGTCCCGTGAGCTCGGCCAGCAGATCATCATCCAGAACGTCGCCGGCGCCGGCGGCACGCTCGCCGGGACGCAGGTCGCCAATGCAGCCCCCGACGGCTACACGATCCTGATCCATCACATCGGCATGTCGACGGCCCCGACGCTTTATCGCAACCTGCCCTACGACCCGACCACCGATTTCCTGCCCATCGGCCTCGTCACCGACGTGCCGATGACGGTCATTGGCCGCAAGGATCTCGAGCCGGCGACGATGGCCGAGCTGATCCCCTACATCAAGGAGCAGGGCGACAAGCTCACCTACGCCAATGCCGGGATGGGCGCTGCCTCGCATCTCTGCGGCCTGCTGCTGATGTCGGCGCTCGACACGCAGATGACGACGGTCCCGTATCAGGGCACCGGACCGGCGATGACCGATCTCATCGGCGGGCAGGTCGACCTGATGTGCGACCAGACCACCAACACGACCGGCCAGATCCAGGGCGGCGAAGTGAAGGCCTACGCCGTCACCACGAAGGAGCGTCTCGCGGCGCTGCCGGACCTGCCAACCACCGCGGAAGCGGGCCTGCCCGATTTCGAAGTCAGCGTCTGGCACGGCCTCTATGCCCCGGAAGGCACGCCGCCCGAGATCGTCGACAAGCTCTCGGCCGCGCTTCAGAAGGCGCTGGCGGACGAGACCGTGGTGACCCGCTTCGGCGATCTGGGCACCGTTCCCTCTTCGCAGGAGGAGGCGACGCCTGCCGCGCATGCGGAGCGCCTGAAGTCGCAGATCGAGCTCTGGCGCCCGATCATCGAGAAGGCCGGCGTCTACGCCGACTGATCGGCTGCAGCCATGCACTCGGGGGAGCGGCAGCGCAGCGTTGCCGCTCCCTTTGCCACCGTGACCCGTTCGCTGCTCGGATCGTCGATTGACCCTTCACAAGTCTGCACGTGACCTCCTGGCAGGCGGCGTCTTCGTCGCCTTTGGCCTGGCCTTCGGCTATGCGAGCTACGGCTACGACCTCGGCACGCCGCTGCGCATGGGGCCGGGCTTCTTCCCGCTGGCGCTGGCGGGGATCCTCATCCTTCTCGGGCTGCTGACTGCTCTGGCAGGCATCAGGAATACCGAGGACGCGCCGATCGGCAGCTTCCCGGTGCGCGGCTTCGTGCTGATCATCGCGGCGCTCATGGTCTTCGCGCTGACCATCAAGGGCCTTGGCCTCGCGCCGGCGCTGTTCCTCACCGTGCTGCTCGCCGCCTTCGCCAGCCGGCGCACCAAGCCGCTGGCCGGGCTGATCATGGCGGTCGCCCTGCCGGCCTTCTGCATCGCGGTGTTCATCTACGCGCTGAGCGTGCCCGTCCCCCTGTTCGGTCCCTGGCGGCCCCTGTGACGCGGATCGCCTGATGGATCTCCTGCTCAACCTGGCGCTCGGCTTCGAGACCGCGCTGACCCCGGTCAACATCTTCTACTGCTTCCTCGGCGTGCTGCTGGGAACGCTGGTCGGCGTGCTGCCGGGCATCGGCCCGACCGCGACGATCGCCATGCTGCTGCCGATCACGCTCAGCCTGTCGCCGGTGACCTCGCTGATCATGCTGGCCGGCATCTATTACGGCGCGCAGTATGGCGGCTCCACTACCGCCATCCTGATCAACCTGCCGGGCGAATCCTCCTCCGCCGTCACCGCCATCGACGGCTACCAGATGGCGCGCAAGGGCAGGGCCGGGCCGGCGCTGGCCACCGCGGCGCTGGGCTCGTTCTTCGCCGGCACCGTCGCGACGCTGATCCTGGCCGTCGCGGCGCCGCCGCTGGCGCGCATCGCCCTGCAGTTCGGCGCGCCGGAATATTTCTCGCTGATCGTGCTCGGCCTGCTCGCCTCGATCGCGCTGGCGCATGGCTCCGTCGTCAAGGCGTTGGCGATGATCGTGCTCGGCCTGCTGCTCGGCATGGTCGGGCAGGACATCTACACCGGCCAGCCCCGCTTCACCTTCGGCTATTTCGAGCTGTTCTCCGGGATCAATTTCGTCTCGGTGGCGGTCGGCATGTTCGGCATCGCCGAGATCCTGCGCAACCTCGAGAACGAGCAGACGCGCTCAGCCCTGAAGCAGGCGATCGGCCGGCTGTGGCTGACCCGCGAGGATTTCCGCCGCGCCACCGGCCCGGTCCTGCGCGGCACCGCACTCGGCTCGATCCTCGGCGTCCTGCCGGGCGGCGGCCACGTGCTGTCCTCCTTCGCGTCCTATTCGATGGAAAAGCGGATGTCGAAGACGCCGGAGGAGTTCGGCCAGGGCGCCATCGAGGGCGTCGCCGGGCCGGAATCGGCCAACAACGCCGCGGCGCAGACCTCCTTCATCCCGCTGCTGACGCTTGGCATCCCGGCCCATCCGGTCATGGCGCTGATGATCGGCGCCTTCATCATCCAGGGCATCACGCCGGGGCCGAACGTCATCAACGACGAGCCGGCGCTGTTCTGGGGCATCATCGCCTCGATGTGGCTCGGCAACCTGATGCTGGTCCTGCTCAACCTGCCGCTCATCGGGCTTTGGGTGAAGCTCCTGACCGTGCCCTACAACGTGCTGTTCCCGGCCATCGTCGCGTTCGCGGTGTTCGGCACCTACACGATCAACCTCAACGTCTTCGACATCTACGCCATCGTGTTCTTCGGCATCGTCGGCTACCTCCTGATCAAGCTCGGCTGCGAACCGGCGCCGCTGCTGCTCGGCTTCGTGCTGGGGCCGCTGCTGGAGGAGCATTTCCGCCGCGCCATGATCATCGCCCGCGGCGACCCGATGATCTTCATCGAACGGCCGATCAGCGCCGGCCTGCTCGCCGTGGCCTTGCTCGCCGTGGTGATCGCGCTGCTGCCGTCGATTCGCCGCAAGCGCGACGAGGTTTTCGTCGAGGAGGACTGAGACTGCCTGCCATCGGGCCGGCGGCTGCGCGTTTTGCCGCAGCCGCCGGTTCGAACTGGCAGAACATTTCAGGAACGCTATGCTGGCCTGATGGCCAAGACCACACTCATCGACAAGCTCGCGATCCTCTCCGACGCTGCCAAATACGACGCTTCCTGCGCTTCCAGCGGCTCGACCCGCCGCGACTCGGCGAAGTCGAAGGGCATCGGCTCGACGGAGGGCTCCGGCATCTGCCACGCCTATGCGCCGGACGGGCGGTGCATCTCGCTGCTCAAGATCCTGATGACGAATTTCTGCGTCTATGACTGCGCCTATTGCGTCAACCGCTCGTCGTCGAACGTTCCCCGCGCCCGCTTCACCGTCGAGGAGGTGGTGCAGCTGACGATGTCGTTCTACCGGCGCAACTACATCGAGGGGCTGTTCCTCTCCTCCGGCATCATCCGCAGCTCCGACTACACGATGGAGGAGATGGTGCGGATCGCGCGCAAGCTGCGGCTGGAGGAGAATTTCTCAGGCTACATCCATCTGAAGACGATCCCCGATGCATCGCCTGCGCTGATCGAAGAGGCCGGCCTGTTCGCGGACCGCCTGTCGATCAACATCGAGCTGCCGACCGACGCGACGCTGGAGGCCTTCGCGCCGGAGAAGAAGCCACGCGACATCCGCCGGGCGATGGGGCATTTGCGCGCCAAGATCGAGGAGCACAAGGGCGAGAAGCGTGATCGCATCAAGCCCGCGCGCTTTTCGCCGGGCGGCCAGTCGACGCAGATGATCGTCGGCGCCGACGGCTCGGACGACGACCGCGTGCTTGCCCGGTCGGAGAACCTCTACGGCAACTACCGGCTGAAGCGGGTGTACTACTCCGCCTTCTCGCCGATCCCCGACGCTTCGAGCCGGCTGCCGCTCGGCAAGCCGCCGCTGATGCGCGAGCACCGGCTCTACCAGGCCGACTGGCTGATGCGCTTCTACGGCTTCGACCGTGGCGAGATCGTCGCCGGGGGCGAGGCCGGGATGCTGGACCTTGCCATCGACCCGAAACTCGCCTGGGCGCTGAAGCATCGCGAGCGCTTCCCGGTCGACGTCAACCGCGCCGACAAGGAGACGCTGCTGCGCGTGCCGGGCCTCGGCACGCGGGCCGTCGATCGCATCCTCTCCACCCGTCGCCACCGGACCCTGCGCCTCGACGACGTGGCCCGGCTCTGCCAGTCGATCGCCAAGGTGCGCCCGTTCATCGAGGCGCTGGACTGGACGCCGGGCGCCGCGACGGACAGCGCCGGCTTGCGGGAGCGGTTCCTGCCGAAGGTGAGGGCGCCGGCGCAGATGGAGATGTTTTGAGGGGATAGCGTTCAGCGCGCTTGTCAGCTTTGCATCTACTGACAACGTGGGCGATCTGCCGCGGCCTCCAACAAGGTCGTCATCCTCGGGCCCCGTCCCGAGGATCCATGCTTCCGCGCGGCAATGGCCTGTCCGTAAAAGGAAATGATCGAAGGGTCGCCACAGCCGGTCGGGCAGGTCGAGCAGCGTGCGGGATTGGAGCTGGATCCTCGGGACGGGGCCCGAGGATGACGTCGATGGGGATGGGTAATCAGCCGCCAAGACCAGAGACGTTCTGACGAGAACGGGAACAAGTCGGTTGCACGCGAGGTTGAGATTTCCACCCAACGCATCGGTCGTTCATGTACGTCGCCCCGCTCTCCTTCCCCGCCGACTTCGACGGCTGGCGCGTCGCCTCCCGCACGGCGCTGGCGCTGGGCGTTCCCCCCGAGGCAATGAGCTTCACCGTCGGCGATGAGGGATCCGGCCTGTTCGCCGAGACCTTGCCCCCGGCGCCCGCCGGCGCCAGGCAGCCCACCGTGCCGAAGGCGTTTCCGGAGCTGGCGGAAAAGCTCGTCTGCCACGCCGATGCCGACCGCTTCGTCTTCGCCTACCGGCTGCTCTGGCGGCTGCAGACGGAGAAGCAGCTGCTGGAGATCGCCTCCGATCCCGACATCATCCGGGCGCGGGAGATGGAAAAGGCGGTGCGCCGCGACAGCCACAAGATGAAGGCCTTCGTGCGCTTCCGCGAGATCGAGGATCCCGAGCTCGGCCGACACTACGTCGCGTGGTTCGAGCCCTTCCACCACGTCGTCGAGCTGACCGCGCCGTTCTTCGCGCGGCGCTTCGCCGGCATGGTCTGGACGATCCTGACGCCCGAGCGCTCGGTGCACTGGGATGGTTCGGACATGTCCTTCCTGCCGGGGGCGACGAAGGACATGCGGCCGAAGGACGACGACATGGAGGCGCTCTGGCTGACCTACTACGCGTCGATCTTCAATCCGGCGCGGCTGAAGGTGAAGGCGATGCAGGCCGAGATGCCGAAGAAATACTGGGCGAACATGCCCGAGACGGCGTTGATCCGGCCCCTGATCGAGGGCGCCGAGGCAGCCTCGCGGCGGATGATCGAAACCGCGCCGACCCTGCCGAGTTTACGCCACGAACGACAGTCGGAGCGCGAACGGATGGCCAGAAGAGTCGCGGCGGAGGCATCGGAGGAACGCCCGCGGCCGGCGGATATCGAAGCCGCCCGCGATGCGGCGAAGCATTGCCGGGCCTGTCCGCTATGGGAGCCGGCGACGCAGACCGTGTTCGGCCGTGGCCCCGCCGACGCGCCGGTGATCTTCGTCGGGGAGCAGCCGGGCGATCAGGAGGATCTCGCCGGCGAGCCCTTCGTGGGGCCCGCTGGTAAGGTGTTCGACCAGGCGCTGGCGGCGGCCGGGATCGACCGGAGCCAGGCCTACGTCACCAATGCGGTCAAACACTTCAAGTTCGTGCCCCGCGGCAAGCGGCGCATCCACGCCAAGCCCAATGCGGGCGAGATCCAGGCGTGCCGCTGGTGGCTGGACATCGAGCGCGACCTGATCCGCCCCCGGCTCATCGTGGCGCTGGGGGCGACGGCCGCGGCGGCGGTGCTCGGCCGGACCGTGACGATCCGCGACACGCGATCCAAGCTGATCGACCTCGACGCGGCGACGCAGCTCCTGGTCACGGTGCATCCGTCCTACATCCTGCGCCTGCCGGACGAAGCCGCCAAGCAGCGGGAAAGCGCCGCCTTCACCGCCGACATGGCGCTGGTGCGCCGGACGGTGCCGGAACTGGCGCTCGCCGCCTGATCAGCCGATCAGCACGCTGCGGATGACGAAGCCCAGGAGGCTGACGGCCGCAAAGCCGCCGAGCCAGAGCAGCACGAACCAGCCGAGCCGCTTCCAGAGACTGTCCGGCGCCTCGCGGGGCTCGCCTTGCGGCCGGGTCAATGGTGGTAGCCCTCGCCCTCGACGACCTTGCCGCGGAACACCCAGTAGGCGTAGCCGGTGTAGATCAGGATCATCGGGATCAGCACCGAGGCGCCCACCAGCAGGAAGATTAGCGAGGAATCGGGCGCCGCCGCATCCCAGATGGTGATGTCCGGCGGGATGATGTTGGGATAGAAATTGATGCCCAGCCCGGCGAAGGCGAGAACGAAGATCGTCAGCGCCGACAGGAACGGCCGCACGTGCTTGCCGCGCGCCAGCGAGCTGAACAGGCTGAACGCCGCGAAGGCGAGCATGATCGGCACCGGCGCGACATAGAGGATCAGCGGGAAGGTGAACCAGCGCACGTAGAACTCGGCGTCGAGGAACGGCATCCACAGGCTGACGAGGCCGATCAGCGCCAGCGTTCCGATGCCGGTGATCCAGGCGAAGCGATTGGCGATGTCGTGGAGTTCACCCTCGGTCTTCATCACCAGCCAGGTGGCGCCGAGCAGCGCATAGCCGACGACGACCGCGACGCCGGTCATCAGCGAGAACGGCGTCAGCCAGTCGAACCAGCCGCCGGCATACGCCCGGCCGTCGACGTCGATGCCCTGCACCAGCGTGCCGAGGGCGATGCCCTGGCTGAGCGCCGCGACCACCGAGCCGATGAAGAACGAGACGTCCCACATCCAGCGCCCCCGCACCGTCCGGAAGCGGAACTCGAAAGCGACGCCGCGGAAGATCAGGGCCAGCAGCATGGCGATGATCGGCGCGTAGATCGCCGGCATGATGATCGCATAGGCCAGCGGGAACACCGCGAACAGGCCGCCGCCGCCGAGGATCAGCCAGGTCTCGTTGCCGTCCCAGATCGGCGCCACGGTGTTCATCGCCGTGTCGCGGTTCTCGTGCCGCCCGAGCAGCGGGAAGAGGATGCCGGTGCCGAGGTCGAATCCGTCGAGGATGACATAGGCGATGACGGCAAAGGCGATGATGAACGCCCAGAGTACTGCGAGGTCCATGGTCGTCTCCCTCAGCTCTTCGCCGGTTCGGGGGTGTCACGACCCTCGAACGCCGGTCCTGGGGTGATGCCGGCCGCCCGTGTCGGATGATGGGGCGGGCTATCCTCCTCGAAGGGCTTCGGCGCCCGGGACATCAGCCGCAGGATGTAGAACGTGCCGGCGCCGAACAGCAGGAAGTAGACGACGATGAAGGCGACGAGCGAGGTGCCGACGGCCTCGGCGGCGATCGGCGAATGGCTCTCCGATGTCCGCAGGAGGCCGTAGACGGTGAAGGGCTGGCGGCCGACCTCGGTGGTGATCCAGCCGGCGATGACGGCGACGAAGCCCATCGGGCCCATGGCGAGCATCGCGCGCTGCAGCCAGGGACTGGCGTAGAGCGAGCCTCGGAAGCGCTTGAACAGCGACCAGAGGCCGATGCCGAGCATGGCGAAGCCGATCGCCACCATGACCCGGAAGCTCCAGAACACGATCGTCGAGTTCGGCCATTCGTCGCGCGGGAAAGCCTCCAGCCCCTGCACCACGCCGTAGAGCGAATGCGTCAGGATCAGCGAGCCGAGATAGGGCACGTCGACGGCGTAGTCGGTGCGGCCGGCCTCCATGTTGGGGATGCCGAACAGGGTCAGCGGCATCGGACCGTCGTCGTTGGTCTCGAAATGTCCCTCGATGGCGGCGATCTTGGCCGGCTGGTGCTCCAGCGTGTTCACGCCGTGGAAATCGCCGGCAACGATCTGCAGTGGCGCGACGACCGTCGCCATCCACAGGGCCATCGAGAACATCACCCGCGCGTGGGCATTGCCGCGGTCGCGCAGCAGGTGGAACGCCCCGACCGCGCCGACGACGAAGGCCGTGGTCAGATAGGCAGCCATCACCATGTGGACGAGGCGATAGGGGAAGGACGGGTTGAAGACGATCGCCCACCAATCCTCGGGGACGAACTGGCCGACATCGTTGATGCCGTAGCCCGCCGGCGTCTGCATCCAGGAATTGACCGACAGGATCCAGAAGGCCGAGAAGAACGTGCCGAGCGCCACGACCACGGTGGCGGCAAAGTGCAGCTTCGGCCCGACGCGCTTCTGGCCGAACAGCATGATGCCGAGGAAGCCGGCCTCGAGGAAGAAGGCCGACAGCACCTCGTAGGCCATGAGCGGACCCAGAATTGGTCCGGTCTTGTCGGAGAACACCGACCAGTTGGTGCCGAACTGGTAGCTCATGGTGATGCCCGACACGACGCCCATGCCGAAACTGAGCGCGAAGATCTTCACCCAGTAGTTGAAGGTCTCCATGTAGACCGCCCGGCCGGTCGCCAGGAAAAGCCCTTCCAGCACAGCCAGATACGAGGCCAGGCCGATGGTGAAGGCCGGAAAGATGATGTGGAAGGAGATCGTGAAGGCGAACTGGATCCGGGCGAGGAGGACGGGGTCGAAGCCTTCGAACATGGCGCTGCCTACGGGTTCTCATGCAATGCGATGACCCGACTATAGGCCTTGTGCAACGCGGAAGACAGAACGTTGCGACCATTCGCCCGCTGCGGCGGGCAGTGGCTTTCGTCCGACCCCACGCGTGCGGCCCGGGCGCTGTTCCGCTTTTCCGCGGTGCTGGTATAGAGGCCTGAGCCGGGCAGGGGAGGCAGGACATGGACGCAGCGCTCAAGCGGGAAGAACTCGCGTCGATCTTCCGCCGGTCTGTCGCGGCGGCGCATCCCGCCACGATCCTGGCGCCGCATCTGCCGCAGCCGCCCGCCGGCCGCATTGTCATCCTCGCCGCCGGCAAGGCCGCCGCCTCGATGGCCGCCGCCGCCGTCGACCACTATCGCCGCAGCCATGGCATCCCTGACGAGCGTCTGGTCGGGCTCGCCGTCACCCGCGACGGCTACGCGCTCGACGCCGGGCCGATCGAGGTGATCGAGGCGGGCCATCCGCTGCCCAACGCGAACGGACTCGAAGCCACCGGGCGGGTGCTGGCCCTCGCCGGCGCCGCCGGTCCGGACGATCTGGTGCTCGCGCTGATCTCCGGCGGCGGCTCGGCCAATTGGCTGCTGCCGGCGGACGGCGTCAGCCTTGCCGACAAGC
This sequence comes from Aurantimonas sp. HBX-1, assembly GCF_021391535.1. Classification (GTDB taxonomy): domain Bacteria; phylum Pseudomonadota; class Alphaproteobacteria; order Rhizobiales; family Rhizobiaceae; genus Aurantimonas. The sequence goes on along the minus strand of NZ_CP090066.1, from coordinate 3,393,204 downwards.
AGGCGGTGACCCGGGCGCTGCTGCGCAGCGGCGCCGGCATCGGCGAGATCAACTGCGTGCGCAAGCACCTGTCGAAGATCAAGGGCGGGCGCCTCGCCGGCGCCTGCGGCGGCGCGACGCTGGTGACGCTGGCGATCTCCGACGTGCCGGGCGACGATCCGAGCGTCATCGCCTCCGGGCCGACCGTCCCCGATGCGACGACGCTGGCCGATGCGCGCGCCATCGTCGCCAGGCGCGGCCTCGACCTGCCGGAATCCTGCCGCGCTGCGCTGGCGTCGGACGTCAACGAGACGCCGAAGCCGGGCGATCCGGTCTTCGCCGGCACCAGCTACACGATCATCGCCACGCCGGCGGCCTCGCTCGAGGCGGCGGCTTCGGCCGCGGCGGCGCTCGGCTACCGGGTCGAGAGCCTCGGCGCCGACGTCGAGGGCGAGGCCCGCGACGTGGCGGCCGAGCATGCGAGGATGGCGTTGGCGGCGAAGGCGCGCGGCGAGCGCGTGGCGATCCTCTCGGGCGGCGAGCTGACGGTGACGATTCGCGGCGAGGGCGAGGGCGGACCGAACCAGGAATACGCCCTGGCGCTGGCGGTCGCGCTCTCCGGGGACCCGGATATCGCCGCCCTTTCGGGCGACACGGACGGCACCGATGGCGGTACGGGACTTGCCAGCGACCCCGCCGGCGCCTTCGTCCTGCCTGACACGCTGGCACGGGCGAAAGCGGCCGGCCTCGAGCCGGCCGCGAGCCTTGAAGCCAACGATTCCACCCGCTTCTTCCGCACCATCGGGGACCTCTTCGTGCCAGGGCCCACCCACACCAACGTCAACGACTGCCGGATCATCCTCGTCGGCTGACCGCCTTCCTGTGGACAGACGGCGGTCTTTGCCGAGCGGCACCGAAGTGGCGTGCTAGGGTCGCCGACAAGCGACGATGGCAGCGCCCGGCCGTCGCGCGAACCACCTGACCCTCACGCGGAAAGACTGTCCATGACGGTTGCCGTCGATCTCGGCACGACCCACACCGGCGAACCGGCGGAGCTCGATCTCGAGGAGCTGCTGTCGACGCGCCTGCTCGTCCAGGGCAATTCCGGGTCCGGCAAGTCGCATCTCCTGCGCCGCCTCCTGGAGAAGAGTGCCGGCTGGGTGCAGCAGGCGGTCATCGATCCGGAGGGCGACTTCGTCACGCTGGCCGAGCGCTATGGTCATGTCGTCGTCGACGCCAACCGCACCCCGGCGGAACTGACCCGCATCGCGGCGCGGATCCGCGAGCACCGCGCCTCGGTGGTGCTGGATCTCGAAGGCCTCGACGCGGAAGTGCAGATGCTGTGCGCCGCCGCCTTCCTCAACGGCCTGTTCGATGCCGACCGCGCCCACTGGTTCCCGATGCTGATCGCCGTCGACGAGGCGCATCTCTTCGCGCCGGCGATGGCGGGCGAGCATTCCGATGAATCGCGCCGCGCCTCGCTGGGCGCCATGACCAACCTGATGTGCCGCGGCCGCAAGCGCGGCCTCGCCGGGGTCATCGCCACGCAGCGCCTCGCCAAGCTGGCCAAGAACGTCGCGGCGGAAGCCTCCAACTTCCTGATGGGCCGCACCTTCCTCGACATCGACATGGCCCGCGCCGCCGACCTGCTCGGCATGGACCGGCGGGCGGCGGAGCGCTTCCGCGACCTCGAGACCGGCAATTTCGTGGCGCTCGGACCGGCTCTGTCGCGCCGGCCGGTGGCGATCCGCATCGGGCCGGTGGAGACCGCCGGCCGCAGCGGCCGGCCGTCGCTGCTGCCGCTGCCGGAGACGCCCCGCGCCGCGATGGAGGACCTGATCTTCACCGCCGCTGCCAGCGAGGCGGCACCCGAGCGCCGGCCCGCGCCGCGTCCGCAGGCAGCGCCGGTCGCCACCCGCGAACTGATGGAGCGGGTCGCCGCCGCGCCGGCCCTGGCGGCTGCCGTCGAAGCGGTGGATGACGACCCGCGTTCGCCCGAAGAGCGGGCGGCGGCGGTCGACCAGATCTTCGCCGAGATGCTGGAGGATCCGGACGCGGCGTTCCGCCCGGTGCCGGTGCTCTACCAGGAGTTCCTCACCCACTGCCGGCTGAAGCGGCTGCGCGGCGTCGAGACCGACATGGCGGCCTTCCGTCGCCGGTTGTCGCTGGCGCGGGCCGGCGTTTCGGCCGAGACCGAGGACGAGGCCTGGCAGGAAGTGATCGAGCGGGCCGGCGACCTGCCGGAGGAGATGCAGGGCGTCTACATGATGCTCGCGCGCGCCGCCCGCGACGGGTCGCATTGCCCCTCGGACGCGGCGCTCGCCCATGCCTATGGCAGCCATTCGCCGTCGCGGGGGCGCTTCCTGCTCGGCTTCATGGCCGAGCGCGGCCTGATCACCGTCGAGGCCGATTTTCGCGGCAACAGGGTGGTGACCGTCGCCGGGACCGACTGGCGGACGTCGCTGCCGCAGGTCCGGCTGGATGCGCTGGACGAGGCGCGGGCCCGCCGGGCCGAGCGCCTGGCCCGCGGCACCAGCTGACACGGTCAGATATCGACGCCGAACAGGCGCAGCGTACCGATTACGAACCCGTCCTGGATGGCGAAGGCGATGGTGGCTTCGAGGCCGATCGCAACGAGCCCGGTCACCCATGGCGGCAGCCGGGCCGCCGCGATGAAGCCGAGGGCGACGAACAGCGTGTCCCCCACCGCGTTGAGGATGGAATCGCCCGAATAGGACACCGCATTGGTCGCGCTGCTGAACATCCCGATGAGCAGCGGGGTGTTCTCCATCGCCTCCCAGGCCGCGCTGGAGGCGATCGCCACCACCAGCTTGGCACCCAGCGTCCAGCGCGGCTTCATGAAATGCACGAAACCGAACAGCGCCATGCCGAAGATGACGTGCAGGGCCGAATACCAGTCGGAGAATTGCTGGCTGTTCTCGGCGGCAGTCAGCGCCCCCTGCCAGAACTCGATCGACCCGCAGGGGCAGACCCAGGGCCTGTCCATCGCCCGCAGCCAGCCGACCATGAGCACGAGCGTCAGGGCGATGGTGCCGGCGACCCAGGCGAGGGGTACCGGTCGTTCCCCGGCGAGCGGCTGCCTGGACGAGGCCGTGTCGCTCACAGGCCGGGACCCGGATCGGTTGACGCAGGCACCTGCTGGTGTCGGAAGGTCCGGTGTGAGATCAAGGCGCAGCTTTCGAGCAGGCGGGACGACGGTGTGGCATTTGTCGAGGCGGGTCGATGCGCATATGGCGCAGTCCGCCGGACGCGCCAGCCGAGGGCGGGCGCCAAGAATCCTCGCCGGCCACGGATCGTCCGCCGACGATCGCATCGCGACGGCAAGCTGGTAGAACATGTCTCACGTCGCGCTGATCTGTCCCCCGTTCCCCAGCCATCTGCGCGTCTTCGAGGCGCTCGGCGGCGAACTGCTGCGCCGCGGCCACCAGGTGACGTTCCTGCTCAATGCCGGCGCCGCGCCGCTCTCGCCCGATGCCCCGCTGGGACTGATGCGCCGCGAGGCGGGCGCCGCCGACGGCCGCGACCTCGAAGCGCTGCTCGCCCGGGCGGCGCGCCCGACGGGACCGCTCGGCATCCTGCGGACCGTCGCCGACGCCGCGACGCTCACCGACGAGCTCTGCCGCGCCGGCCCCGCCATCCTCGCGGAGATCGGCGCCGATGCGATCGTCGGCGACGCGATGGAGCCGGCGGCCGGCCTGATCGCCGATCATCTCGGCCTGCCTTTTGTCTCGCTCTCGGCCGCCCTGCCGGTGCATCACGATCCGACCGTGCCGCTGCCGTTCCTGTCATGGCCCTACGATCCAAGCGAACGCGGCCTGAAGCGCAACCGCGGCGGCGAGCGGGTCGCCCGGCTGCTGCTCACCCGCCAGCGACGCACCATCGCGGCCTGGGCCGCCCGATTCGGCCTGCCGCCCCGCGACGGGTTGGCCGACTGCCTCTCGCCGACGGCGCAGATCTCGCAGCTCGTCCCGAGCTTCGATTTTCCGCGGCCGCCCGCGTCGCATCGCCACATGGTCGGCCCGCTGCGCCCGCTCGGGAGCGACGCCAGCGCCGGTGACGACACCGGCGACGGCCGGCCGCTGGTGTTTGCGTCGCTGGGTACGCTGCAGGGGCACCGGGCCGGGATCTTCCGCGCCGTGGCGCAGGCCTGCCGCGAACTCGGCGTGCGCTGCGTGGTCGCCCATTGTGGGCGCCTGAATCCCCGCGAAGCGGCGCGAATCGGCGCCGATTTGGTCACCGACTTCGTGCCCCAGGCCGAAACCCTGCGCCGTGCCGCGGTCTGCGCGACCCATGCCGGCATGAACACCGTCATGGATTCGCTGGCGGCCGGCGTGCCGATGCTGGCGATCCCGATCGCCTTCGACCAGCCGGGAATCGCGGCTCGGATCGTCCATCACGGCGTCGGCGAACGGCTCTCCCGCGTCCTCGTGTCGCCGGGCCGGGTCAAGGCTTCCCTTGCTCGGCTGCTTGTAGAGGCTAGTTTCAGGGACAGGGCACGCGCCATCGGGCGCGACATCGCGGCCTCCGGCGGAGTGGCTCTCGCGGCGGACATCGTTGAGGAGGCGGTTCTCGGCAGGCTGCCAAGAATCGGAACGGGGCGAAACGGATGACCGGGGGCGGAGACAGGATGATCGACGTCGCCTTTGTCGGCGGGGGGCTGGCGAACGGACTGGCAGCCTACCGGCTGGCGACGACCCGCCCGGACCTGACGATCCGGCTGTTCGAGGCCGGCGCCGCGGTCGGTGGCAACCACACCTGGTCCTATCACGAGGGCGACCTCGCGGACGGCGGTCACGATTGGCTTTCGCCGTTCGTGACCTATCGCTGGAACGCCTACGAGGTGCGGTTCCCCGATCGCCGCCGCCGGATCGGCACCGGCTATCGCAGCGTCGCCTCGGAACGCTTCCGCGAGATCCTGGAGGCAACGCTCGGCGACGCTATCGAGACGAACGCGCAGGTCCGGGCCGTCACGCCCGACAGCGTCGTCCTCGACGACCGCGTCGTCCGGGCCCGCACAGTGATCGACGGCCGCGGCCATTCGCCGAGCCCGCATCTGCGCCTCGGCTTCCAGAAATTCCTTGGCCAGGAGATCGAGCTGGCGGCGCCGCACGGCCTGGCGCAGCCGATCATCATGGACGCCACCGTCGCCCAGGCCGACGGCTACCGCTTCGTCTACGTCCTGCCGCTGACGCCGACCCGGCTGCTGGTCGAGGACACCTATTATGCCGACGGGCCGGACCTCGACGAGGACCGGCTACGCGGATCGATTGATACCTATCTGAAGGCCCATGGCTGGGTCGCCCGGACGGTTGTCCGCGAGGAGCGGGGCGTGCTGCCGATCGCCATCGACGGCGACATCGAGGCGTTCTGGGACGACAAGCATGGCGTCGCCGCAAGCGGTCTCGCCGCCGGCCTGTTCCACCCGACCACCGGCTATTCGCTGCCCGACGCGGTGCGCCTCGCCGATCTCCTTGCCGGCCTGCCGGACTTTTCCAGCGCGGCGGTCTTCGCCGCGACCCGCCGCCACGCCGTCGAGACGTGGCAATCGCGCGGCTTCTTCCGCATGCTCAACCGGCTGCTCTTCTTCGCCGGGGTTTCCTCCAAACGGTACAAGATCCTGCAGCATTTCTATCGCCTGCCCGACCCGCTCGTCGCCCGCTTCTACGCGGCGCAGCTGCGGACCTTCGACAAGGTCAAGATCCTGACCGGCCGGCCGCCCGTGCCCTTTGGCAATGCGCTGAAGGTGCTGGCCCGCCATCGCCTCACCGGGGAACTCGCATGAACGGCGCCCCGAACGGCGCCGGCGGCGCCCGGCCGAGCGCGGTGGTCGTCGGCTCCGGCTTCGGCGGACTGGCGCTCGCGGTCCGCCTGCAGTCGGCGGGCTTCAGCACGACGCTTCTGGAAAAGCGCGACAAGCCCGGCGGCCGCGCCTACGTCTACGAGGATCGGGGCTTCACCTTCGATGCCGGCCCGACGGTGATCACCGATCCGGCCTCGCTCGAGGAGCTCTTCGCCGCCTCCGGACGCCGTCTGGCGGACTATGTCGAGTTGCTGCCGGTCTCGCCCTTCTACCAGCTGCGCTGGGAGGACGGCGTCAGCTTCGACTATGTCAACGACCAGGACTCCCTCGACCGGCAGATCGCCGCGCTCAATCCGGCCGACGTCGCCGGCTACCGCCGCTTCCTCGCCTACTCCAAGGAAGTCTACCACGAGGGCTACGAGAAGCTCGGCACCGTGCCGTTCCTGTCCTTCCGCGACATGATCCGGGCCGGGCCGCAACTCGCCCGGCTGCAGGCCTGGCGAAGCGTCTACGCCAAGGTCGCCGAGTTCATCGAGGAGGAGCACCTCAGGCAGGCCTTCTCCTTCCATTCGCTGCTGGTCGGCGGCAACCCGTTCGCGACATCCTCGATCTACGCGCTGATCCATGCGCTGGAGCGCCAGGGCGGCGTCTGGTTTCCGCGCGGCGGCACCGGCGCGCTGGTGCGCGGCCTCGTCCGGCTGTTCGAGGAGATCGGCGGCCGCATCGAACTCTCGGCGGAGGTCGCCAGGATCGAGATCGAGGGCGACCGGGCGAAGGCGGTGCTGCTGAAGGACGGTCGGCGCTTTGCCGCCGACGTCGTCGCTTCCAACGCCGACGTCGTCCACACCTACGACACGCTGCTCGCCGGCAATGCCCGCGGCGAGGCGGAGGCGAGGCGGCTGAAGGGCCGGCGCTTCTCCATGTCGCTCTTTGTCATCTATTTCGGCCTGAAGACCCACCGGCCGGACATCCAGCACCACACGGTCTGCTTCGGCGCGCGCTACCGCGACCTGATCTCCGAGATCTTCAAGGGACCGAAGCTCGCCGATGACTTCTCGCTCTATCTGCACAATCCCTGCGTCACCGATCCGTCGCTGGCGCCGGCGGGGGCCGGCAGCTTCTACGTGCTGTCGCCGGTGCCGCATCTCGGCAATGCCGACATCGACTGGGACGTCGAAGGGCCACGCTACCGCGACCGCATCCTCGACTATCTCGAGGCGCGCTACATTCCGAACCTCAAGGCAGACCTCGTGACGAGCCGCATCTTCACCCCCTTCGACTTCCGCGACGAACTCAACGCGCATGTCGGCTCGGCCTTCTCGCTCGACCCGGTGCTCACCCAGAGCGCCTGGTTCCGGCCGCACAACCGCGACCGCGACATCCCCAATCTCTATCTCGTCGGGGCGGGGACGCATCCGGGCGCCGGCGTGCCGGGCGTCATCGGATCGGCCAAGGCGACGGCCGGGCTGATGATCGCCGATGCCGGGCTCTGAGGCGGCGATGTCGGTCTTTACCCCCGTTGCCGTGCCGCTGGATCCCGCCGCCCGGGCCGATCTCGCCGCCATGGCCGAGGACGCCATCGCCAAGGGATCGAAGAGCTTTGCCGCAGCGGCGAGGCTGTTCGATCCGGAGACGCGCCGCAGCGCGATGATGCTCTATGCCTGGTGCCGGCACTGCGACGACGCCATCGACGGACAGGTGCTGGGCTTCGCGCGCCGGCCCGACCTGGAGGCGTCGCGGCCTGACGAGCGGATGGCGAAGCTGGAAAGCGAGACGCTGGCGGCGCTGGCGGGGCGCCCCACCGGCGATCCCTGCTTCAAGGCGATCGGCGACGTGGTGGCGCGTCACCGCCTGCCGCCCGAACTCCTGACCCAGCATCTCGCCGGCTACCGCATGGATGTCGACGGCCGCCGCTACGAGACGATCACCGACACGCTCGAGTATTCCTACCATGTGGCGGGCGTCGTCGGCGTGATGATGTCGATGGTGATGGGCGTGCGGGAGGAGGCGACCCTCGACCGCGCCGCTGATCTCGGCATCGCCTTCCAGCTGACCAACATTGCCCGCGACATCGTCGAGGATGCGCGCGCGGGGCGGATCTACCTGCCGGAGGAGTGGCTGGCGGAGGCCGACCTTCGCCCCGGTGACGTCGTCGACCCGCGCCAGCGGCCGGTCGTCGCGCTGCTGGCCAATCGCCTCGTCGACCTCGCCGAGCCCTATTACGCCTCGGCCTTTCATGGACTGAAGGACCTGCCGCCGCGTTCCGCCTGGGCGGTGGCGACCGCGCATGGCGTCTACCGCGAGATCGGCCTGCAGGTGAAGGCGCTGGGCGCTTCGGCCTGGGACCAGCGGGTCTCCACCGGCCGCCGCCAGAAGCTTCGCCATGTGACGCTGGGCGCGGCACGGGCCGCGATGTCGCGTCGCGCCAAGCCGCAGGCGCGACCGGCGGATCTCTGGACCCGGCCCCGGCTCGGCGACGCCTGACGCGGGGTGGCGCGCAGCGCGCGCCACCCCGCCTTAATCCGGAGAATCAGTGTTCGGTGGCGCCGGCCTCGGGGCGGGACTCGCGCCGCCGCTCGGCCGCGACGGTGCCCTCGGCGCGCAGCTGCCGGGTCAGCTCGTCGATCGGCGGGGCGTAGAGGAAGCCGAACGAGACGCCGCCGTCCTTGCCCTTGACCGCATGGTGCAGCCGGTGCGCCTGCACCAGGCGCTTGGCGTAGCCCTTGTGCGGGATGTGCCGGAACGGCCAGCGCTGGTGCACCAGCCCGTCATGGACGATGAAGTAGAAGGCGCCGTAGAGCGTGATGCCGGTCGCCACGGCGCCGACCACCGGATGGCCATAGCTCGCCACGACGAACAGCAGGATCGCGAACGCGGCGAAGACCACGGCGTAAAGGTCGTTCTTCTCGAACCAGCCTTCGCGTTCCTCGTGATGCGACTGGTGCCAGCCCCAGCCCCAGCTGTGCATGATGTATTTGTGGGCCGCCCAGGCGAAGGCTTCCATGCCGAGGAAGACCACGAAGGCGATGGCCGCCAGGACCGGCCAGTCCGTCAGTTGCATGTCCATCCTGCCTATCTGGCTCCGGCTTCCTGCTCGCGCAAGCCGGCCTCGCTGCCGGCCGCCTCGGTCATCCGGGCGCGCAGCGTCGTGTCGAAGATCGCGCCGACGAGAACATGCAGCCGGCCGGTGGGGCCGAACACGTCGTTGAGCCGCGCATGCGCGGTCTCCACGTGGCGGTCGATGCGGTGCACGACGGACGGCCGGCCGAGCATCGAGACGATGGTCGACTTGCCGACATCCTTGCCGATGTCCTTGCCGATGGTGATGGCGCTGGCGCCGCCGTCCAGGAGGTCGTCGAGCAGCTGGAAGGCATGGCCGAGTTCGGCCGCGAATTCGCGCAGACGGGTCCGCGTCACCGCGTCGGCGCCCGCCACCACCGCGCCGATCTCCACCGCGGCGGAGAACAGCGAGCCGGTCTTCAGCCCGTTGGCGACGGCGATGTCGGCCACCGGGCGCGCGGCGCGGCCACCGCGCAGATCCTCGAACTGGCCGCCGACCAGGCCGTTGACGCCCACCGCCCGCGTCAGCAGGCGGATGCACTCGGTCCGCGCGGCCGGCGGCAGCGTCTCGATCGTCGTCAGCATCTCGAAGGCGCCCGCCAGCACCCCGATCGAGGCCAGCACCGCGACGTCCTCGCCGTAGGTGATGTGGATGGCCGGCTGGCCGCGCCGCATCGTCGCATCGTCCATCGATGGCAGGTCGTCGAGGATCAGCGAGGCGGCATGCACCATCTCCACTGCGCAGCCGGCGTCGATGGCGGGGCCGAGATCACCGCCCAGATCCTCGGCGGCGATCGCCGTCATCAGCGGCCGCAGCCGCTTGCCGGGCGCCAGCACGCTGGCCGCGATGGCCGCGTCCAGCTGCGTCTGGCCCGGCAAAGCGCGCGGGATGAGGTCCGCCAATCGCTGGTCGATCCTGCGGACATAGACGGCAACGCCGCTCTTGAGGTCCACTGTCATGGCGAGACGACTGCCTTGGAGTCAAACAAACTTGTCACTGTCCATTCGTACACGAAATCCGATAGGGAATGCTAACACGAACCGACGAAGATGCGACGGCGATCGACCGTTGGAACCGCAACTGCGACGATAGGACTGGGATGCCGGTGAAGGAACGGGGCGGAGCGTCGTCGACGGCCGATATCGGCGCCCGCAAGAGCGACCATCTCGACATCGTGCTTGCGCCCTCGCTCGCCTCGCAGCGCGCCGGCAGCGGCTTCGACCGCGTCGTCTTCGAGCATGTCGCGCTGCCGGAGCTGTCGCTGGCCGCGATCGACCTGTCGACCGCGTTTCTCGGCAAGCGTCTCAAGGCACCGCTGCTGATCAGTTCGATGACCGGCGGCCCGGAGCGCGCCGCCCGCATCAATGCCCACCTGGCGGAAGCCGCCGAGGAGCTCGGCATCGCTCTCGCCGTCGGATCGCAGCGAATCGCGCTGGAGGGGCGTGCCAGCGGCGGCCTCGACCGTTCGCTGCGGCGCCTGGCGCCGAGCATTCCCATTCTCGCCAATGTCGGCGGCGCCCAGCTCGTCCTCGGCTATGGCCGCGACGAGGCGGAGCGTGCCGTCGAGATGATCGGCGCCGACGCGCTGATCGTCCATCTCAACCCGCTGCAGGAGGCGCTGCAGGACGGCGGCGACACCGACTGGCGCGGCGTGCTGGCGGCGGTCGAGCGCCTGGTGCGCAGCCTGTCGGTTCCCGTGGTGGTCAAGGAGGTCGGGGCAGGGATCTCCGGGACCCTGGCGCGGCGCCTGGTCGATGCGGGCGTCCACGCGGTCGATGTCGCCGGCGCCGGCGGCACCAGCTGGGCCGCCGTCGAGGCGGAACGCGCGCCGGACGCGGCGCGGCGGGACTCCGCGCTGCTGTTCGCCGACTGGGGCATCCCGACGGCCGAGGCGATCGTCGATGTCCGCCGGGCCTGTCCGGAGGCGGTGGTCATCGGCTCCGGCGGTATCCGCGACGGTCTCGACGTTGCCCGGGCGATTCGGCTCGGCGCCGATCTCGCGGGTCAGGCGGCGGCCAGCCTTGCCAGCGCCGACCACTCGGCGGAGGCCGCCGCGGCGCATTTCAGGACCGTCATCGGGCAGTTGCGGGTCGCCTGCTTCTGCACCGGCTCCGGCGACCTGTCGGCGCTGCGCGAGGCGCGGCTCAGGGCTGCGCCGGGGACGGACCGGTGACGCCGGCTTCCGCGGGCTCCGGTGCGCCGGGCTCCACCGGGTAGAGCCGGTCGATCAGCGGCAGGTGCCGGGCGCCGCGCTGCACCAGGAAATCCATGAAGGCGAGTTCGGCCGGCGCCGTCATCCGCTCGCGGCGGCAGACGCCGTACCACTTGCGGCGGATCGGCAAGTCGGCGACGTCGAGGATCACCAGCCGCCCCATCTCGACCTCGAAGGCGATGGTGTGGGCGGAGATGAAGGCGATGCCGAGACCCGCCATCACCGCCTGCTTGATCGTTTCGTTCGAGCCCATCTCGGCGGAGGCGGCTTCCAGGCGGCCCGGATGCTCGGCGAAGAACAACTCCAGCGACGAGCGCGTGCCCGAACCCGGCTCGCGGATGATGATCGTCTCCTCGAGCAGGCGTTCCCGGCTGATGTCCCGTTCCCTGGCCAGCGGATGGTCGGGCGGGGCGATCATCACCAGCGGATGGTCGCCGAAGAAGGTGGCGGTCACCGGAAACTCCACCGGCGGCCGGCCCATCAGCGCGATGTCCGACTGGTAGGCCTTGAGGTCCGCGAGGATCGCCAGCCGGTTGCCGACGGTGAGCTTGATCTCGATGTCGGGGAAGGACTGGCGGAATGCCGCGATCAGCCGCGGCGCGAAATATTTCGCCGTCGAGACGGCGCCCAGCCGGATGGTGCCGGAGCGCACCCCCTTGATCGCGCCCACTTCGTCGCCCAGCGCCCGCAGGCTCGTCTCGACAGCGTTGGCGGCGTTGAGTACGGCAGAGCCGGCGGCCGTCAGGCGCATGCCGTCATTGGTCCGGGTGAACAGAGGCAGGCCGACATCGTCCTCGAGCTGCTTTATCTGTAGTGTCACGGCAGGCGCGGTGAGACCGAGCTGGCGTGCCGCCGCGGCAATGGTCCGGTGTCGGACGATGGCCTGGACGGAACGCAGCTGGCGCAGTGTGAGGTTTCGCATGTCCACCCGTTAGACAAATTTACCGATGCGGTAAAGATATTAAATTTTACTTATGGCTCGCCGCTGTCCAAGCTTCATGTGGATGAACGGGGACGCAGAGCCTCGACATCCCAGGAGGAACCCCATGACATCGTCTCTCGACGCCTATCTCGGATCGCAAGGCGATGCCGACCCGACGCGACGGCAGGTCGCCGAGACGATCCGGCAACTGTGCGCCGCATCCGTGAAGGTCCGCAACACGATCACCAACGGAACCGCCAGCGAGCATCTGGGCGCGTCCCGCGAGGCGACCAACGCCGGCGGCGACGTCCAGAAGGAACTCGACGTCGTCGCCGACCGGCTGTTCCTGGACGCGGCCAAGGCCGCCGGGATCGCCTATTTCGGTTCGGAAGAGCAGGACGAGGCGATCGTCCTCGATCCGAACGGGGCGCTCGCCCTGGCCATCGACCCGCTCGACGGCTCCTCCAACATCGAGACCAACGTCTCCATCGGCACCATCTTCTCGATCCTGCCCGTCGCCGACGCGCATCGGGCCGATCCGAAGACTGCCTTCCTGCAGCCGGGGTCGCGCCAGCTGGCGGCCGGGTTCTTCATCTACGGGCCGCAGCTGCTGCTGGTCCTGTCGGTCGGCAACGGCACGCATGTCTTCATCTTCTCGTCGAGCTTCGGCGGCTTCGTCGAGCTGATCGCCTCGGTGTCGATCCCGGAGCGCGCCAGCGAGTTCGCCATCAACGCCTCCAACTACCGGCACTGGGAGCCGCAGATCCGCTCCTATATCGACGACTGCCTGGCCGGTGCGGAAGGGCCGCGCGAGCGCGACTTCAACATGCGCTGGATCGGCTCGATGGTCGCCGACTGCTACCGCATCCTGGTGCGCGGCGGCGTCTTCCTCTACCCGGGCGACGCGCGCAAGGGCTACGCCAAGGGGCGCCTGCGGCACGTCTACGAGGCGAGCCCGGTAGCCTTCTGCGTCGAGCATGCCGGCGGCGCCGCGACCGACGGTCTGCATCGCATTCTCGACATCGTGCCGGACAGTCTGCACGCCCGCACGCCGCTGGTCTTCGGCGGCAAGCGCGAGGTGGCGCGGATCGCCCGCTACATGGCCGATCCCGCCGAACTCAGCGAGCGCTCGCCGCTCTTCGGCAAGAGAAGCCTGTTCAGGGCCTGAGGCCGACAATCATCCGCCGGAGCGAAGGGGCGCTCCGGCGCGGGAGGAACGAAAGCATGTCCGCACGCCATCCGATCATCGCGATCACCGGGTCCTCGGGGGCCGGCACGACGTCGGTGAAGAACATCTTCGACCAGATCTTCCGGCGTGAGCAGGTGCGGGCCGTCTACATCGAGGGCGACGCGTTCCATCGCTTCGACCGCCATGCGATGAAGGAGCGGATGGCCGAGGAGGAGCGGGCCGGCAACCGCAACTTCTCGCACTTCTCCCCCGAGGCCAACATCCTCGACCGGCTGCAGGAGGTGTTCGAGGAATACGGCCGCCGCGGCCGCGGCCAGACCCGCCACTACGTGCACGACGACGCCGAGTCCAAGCTCTACGGCACGCCCCCCGGGACGTTTTCCGAATGGGCGCCGTTCGAGGACGACAGCGACCTGTTATTCTATGAGGGGCTGCATGGCTGCGTGAAGACAGACACGGTCGATCTCGCCCCGATGGCCGACCTCAAGATCGGCGTCGTGCCGGTCATCAACCTCGAGTGGATCCAGAAGATCCATCGCGACAAGGCGACCCGAGGCTACTCCACCGAGGCCGTCATGGACACGATCCTGCGGCGCATGCCCGACTACGTGAAATACATCTGCCCGCAGTTCGCGCGCACCAACATCAACTTCCAGCGCGTGCCGATCGTTGATACGTCGGACCCGTTCATCGCGCGATGGATACCGACGGCGGATGAATCGATGATCGTCATCCGCTTTGCCAATCCCCGGGGGATCGATTTCCCCTATCTGCTGTCGATGATCAACGGCAGCTTCATGTCACGCGCCAACTCCATCGTGGCACCGGGCAACAAGCTCGACATCGCCATGCAGCTGATACTCACGCCGTTGATATTGCAGCTGATGGAAAAGAAGCGCCGCGCTTCGTAGCGCGATCAATTCGGAAGGAAGACCCATGTCCCAGACCGCCGCCAAGCCCGCGCCCGAGACGACCGACCTCAAGCCCCGCGACATGGCCAATGCCATCCGGGCGCTTTCGATGGACGCCGTCCAGAAGGCCAATTCCGGCCATCCGGGCATGCCGATGGGCATGGCCGACGTCGCCACCGTGCTGTTCAAGTCGTTCCTGCGGGTCGATCCCTCGCAGCCCGAATGGCCCAACCGCGACCGCTTCATCCTGTCGAACGGCCACGGCTCGATGCTGCAGTACTCGATCATGCATCTCCTCGGCTTCCCGGAGATGACCATCGAGGAGATCGAGAATTTCCGGCAGTTCGGCAGCCGCACCGCCGGCCATCCCGAATACGGGCATGCCGCCGGCATCGAGGCGACCACCGGCCCGCTCGGCCAGGGCATGACCATGGCGGTCGGCATGGCGCTCGCCGAGCGGATGCTGAACCAGCGCTTCGGCGACGATCTCGTCGACCACTACACCTACGCGATCGTCGGCGACGGCTGTCTGATGGAGGGGATCAGCCACGAGGCGATCGACCTCGCCGGCCACCTGAAGCTGAACAAGCTCATCCTGCTCTGGGACGACAACAACATCACCATCGACGGCGACACCAAGCTGTCGACCTCCACCGACCAGAAGCAGCGCTTCCTCGCCCATGGCTGGAACGTCTATGAGGTCGACGGGCATGACCCGGAAGCGATCGAGACGGTGATCGCCGCCGCCCGCCAGAGCGACAAGCCGGCCTTCGTGGCCTGCAAGACCATCATCGGCTACGGCGCCCCGAACCTGCAGGGCACCGACAAGGTGCACGGCAACGCGCTCGGCGCCGACGAGGTCGCCGCGGCCCGCAAGCACATGGTCTGGACGTCGGAGCCCTTCGTCATCCCCGAGCCGATCACCAAGGCCTGGCATGCCGTGGCGGCCGAAGGCCGCAAGGCCCGCGAGGCCTGGGAGAAGGCCCGCGACGCCTCGCCGAACAAGGCCGCGTTCGAGGCCCAGTACGCCACCGCCCTGCCGGAGAACCTCGCATCGCTGATGGCCGAGGCCCGCGCCAAGGTCGTCACGGACCAGCCCTCGGTCGCCACCCGCAAGGCGTCGGAGATGGCGCTCGAGGTGATCAACGGCGCCACCGACGTGACGATCGGCGGCTCGGCCGACCTGACGCCCTCCAACAACACCAAGACCAAGGGCCTGAAGGACATCACGCCCGACGACTATTCCGGCCGCTACATCCACTACGGCATCCGCGAGCACGGCATGGCGGCGGTGATGAACGGCATGGCGCTGCACGGCGGCTTCATCCCCTACGGCGGCACCTTCATGTGCTTCACCGACTACGCCCGCGGCGCCATCCGCCTGTCGGCGCTGATGGAAGTGCGCGTCGTCTACGTGATGACCCACGATTCGATCGGCCTCGGCGAGGACGGCCCGACGCACCAGCCGGTCGAGCACCTGGCAATGCTGCGGGCGACGCCCAACCTGCTGCTGTTCCGGCCGGCCGATGCGGTCGAGACCAACGAGGCCTGGGAGATCGCGCTCGAGGCGAAGAAGCATCCGTCGGTGCTGGCGCTGTCGCGCCAGAACGTGCCGACCGTGCGCACCGGCGACACGACCGAGAACCGGTCGCGCAAGGGCGCCTATGTCCTCAAGGAAGCTGACGGCGAGCGCGACGTGACGATCCTGTCGACCGGGACGGAAGTCTCGATCGCCATGGACGCCGCCCGAAAGCTCGAGGCTGAAGGCAAGAAGGTCGCCGTCGTATCGATGCCCTGCTGGGAACTGTTCGAGGCGCAGGACGAGGCCTACCGCCGCAGCGTCCTCGGCACGGCGCCGCGGATCGCCATCGAGGCGGCCGTCCGGCTCGGCTGGGACCGCTGGATCGGCGAGAACGGCCGCTTCATCGGCATGAAGGGCTTTGGCGCCTCGGCGCCCGCGCCGGAACTCTACAAGCATTTCGGCATCACCGCCGACGCCGTCGTCGCGGCGGCGCACGAACTCGCCGCGTAAGCGCGATACCGCTTAGGGAGGACTGCTCATATGGCCAAGATCACGCTGCGACAGCTGCTCGACCACGCCGCCGAACACGACTACGGCGTGCCGGCGTTCAACATCAACAACATGGAGCAGGGCCTGGCGATCATGGAGGCGGCCGCGGCCTGCGACGCCCCGGTGATCATGCAGGCCTCCCGCGGCGCCCGCTCGTATGCCAAGGACATCATGCTGGAAAAGATGATGGACGCGCTGGTGGAGATGTTTCCGGGCATCCCGGTTTGCATCCACCAGGACCACGGCAATGACGAGCAGACCTGCCTGACCGCGATCCGCCACGGCTTCACCTCGGTGATGATGGACGGATCGCTGGAAGCCGACATGAAGACGCCGGCCTCCTACGAATACAACGTCGCGATCACCGAGCGCGTCACCCGCATGGCGCACTGGGTCGGCGCCTCGGTCGAGGGCGAGCTCGGCGTGCTCGGGTCGCTGGAAAGCGGCGAGGGCGAGAAGGAGGACGGCCACGGCTTCGAGGGCAAGCTGTCGGAAGACCAGCTGCTCACCGATCCCGACCAGGCCGTCGACTTCGTCCGGCGCACCAAGGTCGACGCGCTCGCCATCGCCATGGGCACCTCGCACGGCGCCTACAAGTTCACCCGCAAGCCCGACGGCGAGATCTTGGCGATGCACATCATCGAGGCGATCCACCAGAAGCTGCCCAACACCCATCTCGTGATGCACGGATCGTCGTCGGTGCCGGAGGACCTGCAGGCGATCATCAACAAATACGGCGGGAAGATGCGCGAGACCTACGGCGTGCCGGTGGACGAGATCGTCCGCGGCATCAAGCACGGGGTCCGCAAGGTCAACATCGACACCGACTGCCGGATGGCGATGACGGGGCAGTTCCGCAAGGTGGCCATGGAGAAGCCGGAAGAGTTCGATCCGCGCAAGTTCATGGTCCCGGCGATGGAGGCGCTGCGCAAGCTCTGCCTCGACCGCTACGAGCGCTTCGGCTGCGCCGGCAAGGCCTCGAAGATCAAGGTCCTGCCGCTCGACGAAATGGCGATCCGCTACGGCAACGGCGAGCTCGATCCGCTCGTCGAGATGCGCGCAGCCGCCGAGTAGAAGCGGCCTCCCGGACCGGGCAGGCCGCCGGACAGTACAGGTACTGAAGTCACAGCATCAGCACGCCGCGGGGGCACCCTTCGCGGCGACGGGACACGCTTGCCTTGAATCGGCCGTCGCCCAGCGCGTACGGCTCCCGACAAACCGCAGGAGGAGAACGACATGGACCAGCCATCGCAGACCGTCACCGGCAAGGACCGCTACAAGTCCGGCGTCATGGAATACCGCAAGATGGGCTACTGGGAGCCCGACTACGAGCCGAAGGAGACCGACATCATCGCCTGCTTCCGGATCTCGCCGCAGGACGGCGTCGATCCGATCGAAGCGGCGGCTGCGGTGGCCGGCGAATCCTCCACCGCCACCTGGACGGTGGTCTGGACCGACCGGCTGACGGCGGCGGAAAAGTACCGGGCGAAGGCCTACCGCGTCGACAAGGTGCCGAACACCGACGATCAGTACTTCGCCTACATCGCCTATGATCTCGACCTGTTCGAGAACGGCTCGATCGCCAACCTCACCGCCTCGATCATCGGCAACGTCTTCGGCTTCAAGCCGCTGAAGGCGCTGCGGCTGGAAGACATGCGGCTGCCCACCGCCTACGTGAAGACCTTCCAGGGCCCAGCCACCGGCATCGTCGTCGAGCGTGAGCGCCTCGACAAGTTCGGCCGACCGCTGCTCGGAGCCACCGTCAAGCCGAAGCTCGGCCTGTCGGGCCGCAACTACGGCCGCGTCGTCTACGAGGCGCTGAAGGGCGGGCTCGACTTCACCAAAGACGACGAGAACATCAACTCGCAGCCCTTCATGGATTGGCGCGAGCGCTTCCTCTACTGCATGGAGGCGGTGAACAAGGCGCAGGCTGCCACCGGCGAGATCAAGGGCACCTATCTCAACGTCACCGCCGCGACGATGGAGGACATGTACGAGCGCGCCGAGTTCGCCAAGGAACTCGGCTCGACCATCGTCATGATCGATCTCGTCATCGGCTGGACGGCAATGCAGTCCATGGCCAAGTGGGCCCGCCGCAACAACATGATCCTGCATCTGCACCGCGCCGGTCACTCGACCTACACGCGGCAGAAGAGCCACGGCGTGTCGTTCCGCGTCATCGCCAAGTGGGCGCGGCTTGCCGGCGTCGACCACATCCATGCCGGCACGGTCGTCGGCAAGCTGGAGGGCGATCCGGCGACGACCAAGGGCTATTACGACATCTGCCGCGACGAGTTCACCCACCAGAAGCTCGAGAACGGCATCTTCTTCGACCAGCCCTGGGCCTCGCTCAACAAGATGATGCCGGTCGCCTCCGGCGGCATCCATGCCGGCCAGATGCACCTGCTGCTCGACCTCCTGGGCGAGGATACGGTGCTGCAGTTCGGCGGCGGCACCATCGGCCACCCGATGGGCATCGCCGCCGGCGCGACCGCCAACCGCGTGGCGCTGGAATGCATGGTGCTCGCCCGCAACGAGGGCCGCGACATCGTCCGCGAGGGACCGGACATCCTCAACGAGGCGGCCCGTACCTGCACCCCGCTGAAGCAGGCGCTGGATACGTGGAAGGACGTCACCTTCAACTACACCTCGACCGACTCTCCCGACTACGCGGTGACGGCGACTGCCGCCTGAGCCGCGTCGGCAGGCCGGAGCGAGGGCGCCCTCCCAGGTCCCGCTCCGGCTGACATTCCAGGCGCTGCGACGCAGGCCGCCTTTCAATGCACCAGCGGACGCACCGTCGTCCGA
Organism: Aurantimonas sp. HBX-1; assembly: GCF_021391535.1. Taxonomy (GTDB): domain Bacteria; phylum Pseudomonadota; class Alphaproteobacteria; order Rhizobiales; family Rhizobiaceae; genus Aurantimonas. The sequence goes on along the minus strand of NZ_CP090066.1, from coordinate 3,374,230 downwards.
CACCCGCGATCACAGGAGATCACACGATGCGTATCACCCAAGGGGCGTTCTCGTTCCTGCCCGACCTCACCGACGAGCAGATCACCGCGCAGGTCCAGTACTGCCTCGACAATGGCTGGGCGGTGAATCTCGAATACACCGACGACCCGCACCCGCGGAACACCTACTGGGACATGTGGGGCCACCCGATGTTCGACATCGCCGACGCGGCCGGCGTGATGATGGAACTCGCCAACTGCCGCAAGGCGCATGGCGACCTCTACATCCGCCTGTCGGCCTTCGACTCCACCCATGGCTGGGAGTCGGTGAAGCTGTCCTTCATCGTCAACCGGCCGGCCAACGAGCCGGGCTTCCGGCTCCGGCGCCAGGAGGCCGGCGGTCGCAACATCCGCTACACCACCGAGCCCTACGCCACCGACAAGCCGGAAGGCGATCGCTACGCCGATTGAGCGGGGTCGGCTTGTCTCCAACGTCGCCGTCATCCTCGGGCCCCGTCCCGAAGATCCGGCGGCGGCTCGGGACCGGCGTGCTGTGCCGCGTTACCCTGGCATCAGCGGCGCGGAAGACTGGATCCTCGGGACGGGGCCCGAGGATGACGACGCGTCGGGGGCGGTGCCTCGCTCGGGAGCGAATGCGCCGCGACGGCGAAACCAACGGGAGGTCATCGAATGAGCTATCTCGACCAGGTGGAGAAGGCAGGTAAGCCGGCGAAGGAAGCCGATGCGCCTGCGACGGCCCGCAGCCCGGCGGCAGGCGCGGAGGCGGCGGCGGGAGCCGGGGAGGCCGGCGCTGCCGCAACCCCCGGCGCTTCGGGCACGGCCCCGACCACCGTCGACCTGCAGCAGGAATATCGCGATGCCGGGGTGCAGGACGTGCTGGAGGAGCTCGACCGGGAACTGGTCGGCCTCGCGCCGGTGAAGAAGCGCATCCGCGAGACCGCCGCGCTGCTCTTGGTCGAGCGGGCGCGCAAGCGGCTCGGCCTGGCGCACGACACGCCGACCCTGCACATGAGCTTCACCGGCAATCCCGGCACCGGCAAGACCACGGTGGCGCTGAAGATGGCCAGCCTGCTGCATCGCCTCGGCTATATTCGGAAGGGCCATCTCGTCTCGGTCACCCGCGACGACCTCGTCGGCCAGTATATCGGCCACACCGCCCCCAAGACCAAGGACATCCTGAAGAAGGCGATGGGCGGCGTCTTGTTCATCGACGAGGCCTATTATCTCTACCGGCCGGAGAACGAGCGCGACTACGGCCAGGAGGCGATCGAGATCCTCTTGCAGGTGATGGAGAACCAGCGCGACGACCTCGTGGTGATTCTCGCCGGCTATGCCGACCGGATGGACAAGTTCTTCGAGTCCAATCCGGGCTTTCGCTCCCGCATCGCCCACCACATCGATTTCCCCGACTACAGCGACGACGAATTGCTGCGCATCGCCGTGGGCATGCTCGACCGCCAGAACTACCGGCTGAGCCCCGATGCCAAGGAAATGCTGGCGAGCTACATCGAGCACCGCCGGGGCCAGTCGCATTTCGCCAATGCCCGCTCCATCCGCAACGCCCTCGACCGGGCGCGCCTTCGCCAGGCCAACCGGCTGTTCGAGCAGGCGGACGGGCCGCTTGACGCGGCGGCGCTGTCGCTGATCGCCGCCGAGGACATTGCGGCGAGCCGCGTCTTCCAGCAGAAGGCGGGCAACGACCAGCCGGCCGCCGCCGGACACCGCGAGGAGACACCATGACGAGGCCCCTGATCATCGCGCCGTCGATCCTGTCCGCCGACTTCTCCCGCCTCGGCGAGGAAGTGGCGGCGGTCGACGCGGCGGGCGCGGACTGGATCCATCTCGACGTCATGGATGGCCACTACGTGCCGAACATCACCTTCGGCCCGCCCGTGATCAAGGCGATCCGCAAGGCCTCGACCAAGGTGTTCGACTGCCATCTGATGATCGAGCCGTGCGACCCCTTCCTCGAAGCCTTCGCGGAAGCCGGCTGCGACATCATCACCGTGCATGCCGAGGCGACGAAGCATCTCGACCGGTCGCTGCAGGCGATTCGCGCGCTCGGCAAGAAGGCCGGCGTTTCGCTCAATCCGGCGACGCCGGAGAGCGTCATCGAATACGTGCTGGACCGGCTCGACCTGGTGCTGCTGATGACGGTCAATCCGGGCTTCGGCGGCCAGGCCTTCATCCCGTCGGTGGTCGAGAAGGTCCGCCGGGTCAAGGCGATGATCGGCGGCCGCGACATTCACATCGAGATCGACGGCGGGGTGACGCCCGAGACCGCGCCGCTGGTGGTCGAGGCCGGCGCCGACGTGCTCGTCGCTGGCTCCGCCGTGTTCAAGGGCGGCACGCCGGAACACTATGCCGCGAACATGCGTGCTATCCGCCAGGCCGGCACCGGCGGGCTCTCGCAGGTGGCCTGATCGTCTCGGCAATTGTTGCGAAGCCCTGCCGAATTGTGTCGGCCATGTGGAACCAAGGAATACAATCCTCGTTAACCTCTCATCGACACCAGTTTGACGGAGGTACGACTTGGTTCAGAACCTGAAGCCGCGCGCACGCATGCTGGGAGTGACGAACGCCATCGCCGAGGTGAGCGAGATCGTCGGCGTCGATATCGTGAAACGGCAGATCGAGGTTCGTGACAGCGACGGAGAACGCCGGACGGTCGATGTCCGCGACGGTTTCTTCATGCGCTCCATCCCGCAGCCGGGCAACTTCCTGATCCGCTATGCGGACGGACATGTCTCGCATTGCAGCCGGCGCCGTGCCGTGATCGCCAATGCCAACATCACCGTCCCCCGGGCGCCGATGCCCGCGGCCGCCACGGCCTGAGCCTTCCGCGCGGCCGCGCGGCGGGGACTTGCCCCCCGCGTCTGCCCCAAACGCTCTTCCTCACCCGACCACGCCCCTTGATGCCTCGTCCCGAGCCTTCTAGACCTCGTTGAGGACCAGCGGATGCTTGGGAGGGCGCGCGTGGACTTCTCGCTCAGCGACGAACAGCAGCAGATCTTCTCCATGGCGCGGGACTTCGCCGTCGAGAAGATGGCCCCGAATGCCGCGCGCTGGGAGGAGGAAAAGGCCCTGCCGCGCGAACTGCTCGCGGAACTTGCCGAGCTCGGCATGGCGACGATCTGCGTCCGCGACGACTACGGTTCCGGTCTGTCCCGCCTCGACGCGGCGCTGATCTTCGAGGCGCTGTCCTATGGCGACCCGTCCGTCTCGGCGTTCCTGTCGATCCACAACATGGTCGCCTGGATGATCGACAGCTTCGGGACCGAGCAGCAGCGCGCCGAATGGCTGCCGAAGCTCGCCACCATGCAGGCGGTCGGCAGCTACTGCCTGACCGAGCCAGGGTCGGGCTCGGATGCGGCGGCGCTGCGCACCACCGCGAAGCCCGACGGCGACGACTACCGGCTCGACGGCACCAAGAGCTTCATCTCCGGCGCCGGTTTCTCCGATCTCTACGTGGTGATGGCCCGGACCGGCGCGTCCGGCCCGAAAGGCATATCCGCCATCCTGGTCGAGAACGGCACGCCGGGCATGAGCTTCGGGGCGCCGGAGAAGAAGATGGGCTGGATCGCCCAGCCGACGGCGGAAGTGCGCTTCGAAGGCTGCCGCGTGCCACGCGGCAATCTTCTTGGCGAGGAGGGCAGGGGCTTCACCTATGCCATGACCGGGCTCGACGGCGGCCGCTTGAACATCGCCGCCTGCGCGCTCGGCGCGGCGCAGGCCTGCCTCGACAAGTCGGTCGCCTACATGAAGGACCGCACCGCCTTCGGCAAAAGCCTCACCGAATTCCAGGCGCTTCAGTTCCGTCTCGCCGACATGGAGACCGAACTGCAGGCAGCGCGCATCTTCCTGCGCCAGGCGGCATGGAAGCTCGACACCAAGGCGCCGGACGCCACCAAGCACTGCGCGATGGCCAAGCGCTTCGTCACCGACGCGAGCTTCGAGGTGGCCAACATGGCGCTGCAGCTGCACGGCGGCTACGGCTATCTCGCCGACTACGGCATCGAGAAGATCGTCCGCGACCTGCGGGTGCACCAGATCCTCGAAGGCACCAACGAGATCATGCGGATGATCACCGCGCGCGCGCTGCTGGCGGAGCATTCATGAGTGCCGCCACGGACGAGGTGCAAATCCGGATCGAGGGGCGGGCGGGGCGCATCACGCTGAACCGCCCGCAGGCGCTCAACGCCCTGACCTACGGCATGGTGGTGGCGATCGAGGCGGCCCTGCGGGCATGGGAGGGCGACCGGCGGGTGTCGCTGGTGATCATCGATGCAGCCGGCGACCGCGCGTTCTGCGCCGGCGGCGACATCGCCGACCTCTACCGGTGCGGGCTCGCCGGCGACTTCGCCGCGGGCCGGCGCTTCTGGGCCGAGGAATACCGTCTCAACCGTCTGATCCGCCATTATTCCAAGCCCTTCGTCGCGCTGATGGACGGCATCGTCATGGGCGGCGGCGTCGGCATGGCGGCCCATGGCAGCCATCGCGTCGTCACCGAGCGCTCGATGGTCGCGATGCCGGAATGCGCCATCGGTCTCGTCCCCGATGTCGGCGCCTCGCTGCTCCTTGCCAGCGCGCCCGGCCGGCTCGGCGAATATCTCGGCCTGACCGGTTTCCGCATGGGCGCTGCGGACGCGATCCTGGCCGGATTCGCCGATGTCGCCATGGCGTCCGATCGGCTGCCCGAACTCGTGGCGCGCCTCGTCGAGATCGGCGATCCGGGCGTGGTCGACATCTACGCCACGGATCCTGCCGATGCCGGGGTGCTGGCGGACCGGCGCGGGCTGATCGACCAGTGGTTCGCGGCGCCGGATGCCGCCGCCATCGTCGCGGCGCTCGCGGCGGACGCCAGTGACTTCGCGGCAGAGACGCTCAAGGCGATCCGCAAGGGCTCGCCGCTTTCCGTCGCCGCGACGCTGGTGATCACCCGGGCGGTCAGGCAGGAGCCGACCATCGAAAATGCCCTCCGCCACGAATATCGCTTCACCTTCCGCAGCCAGGAGGGGGGCGACCTGCAGGAAGGCATCCGCGCCGCGGTGATCGACAAGGATCGCAACCCGCAATGGCCGGTGGCGCGGCTCGAGGACCTGCCGGCGGCGCGGGTCGCCGCGATGCTGGCGCCGCTCGGCGACGCCGAACTGACATTCGAAGACAACGGGGAGGGACGGCCATGAAGATCGGTTTCATCGGTCTCGGCAACATGGGCGCGCCGATGGCCGCCAATTTGGCGAAGGCCGGCCACGCGGTCACCGGGTACGATCCGGCCGGGGTGACCGTGGAGGGCGTCGCCCCCGCCGAGACGCTGGAAGGCGCGGTGCGCGGCCAGGCGGCGGTGATCACCATGCTGCCGAACGGCGCCATCGTGCGCGCCGTCCATGCCGACATCGCCAGGCTGGCGGAGCCGGGCGCGCTGCTGGTCGACTGCTCGACCGTCGACGTCGACAGCGCCCGGGCGGTGCACGACATTGCGCGGCAGGCGGGGCTGCTGTCGCTGGATGGCCCGGTCTCCGGCGGCACCGGCGGCGCGGCGGCCGGCACGCTGACCTTCATGGTCGGGGGCAGCGCGGACGCCTTCGCAAAAGGCCATCCGCTGTTCGAGATCATGGGCCAGAAGGCGGTGCTGTGCGGCGAGGCCGGCGCCGGCCAGGCCGCGAAGATCTGCAACAACATGATCCTCGGCATCTCGATGATCGGCGTCTGCGAGGCCTTCCACCTCGCCGACAGGCTGGGCCTCGACCGGCAGGCGATGTTCGACGTCGCCTCCACCTCCTCCGGCTCGTGCTGGTCGCTCAACACCTACTGCCCGGCGCCCGGCGTTGGGCCGAAGAGCCCGGCGGACAACGGCTACCGGCCGGGCTTTGCCGCCGAGCTGATGCTGAAGGACCTGACCCTGTCGCAGGAGGCCGCCGAAGCCGCGGGGGCCGAGACCGAGCTCGGCCGCCATGCCCGCGACATCTACGCGCGCTTCGTCGAAGCGGGCGGACGGGGCCGCGACTTCTCCGCCATCCTGGAGAAGCTCGGCCAGGCCTGATTGCCCAGCGCGCCGGTCAGCGGCCGGCTTCGTGGAAGACCGGCTGGCTGCCGTCCGACGTGCCGAAGGCGTGGACGCTGAAGCGGGCCTGCGGATCGTCGCCCATGCCGGGCGATCCGATCGGCATGCCCGGGACGGCGATGCCGCGGATGTTCGGCCGCTCGGCGAGCAGGCGGTCGATCGCCGCCATCGGCACGTGACCTTCGACGACATAGCCGCCGATGCGGGCCGTGTGGCAGGACTGCAGCTCGCCGGGAACCCCGGCAAGCTGCTTGGCCGGGCCCAGCTCGTCCGTGTCTTCGGTGTCGACGTCGAAGCCGTGCTTGCGGGCGATCGCCACCCACGCCTCGCAGCACCCGCAGGTGGGCGACTTGATCACGGTCATGTGCCGATCGGCATGATCGGCATGGGCGGGAGCAAACGAGCCGAGCAGGCTTGCGGCGAGAACGGCGCCGGCGAGAAGGGTCTTCATGATCGGTGTCTCCGGGGGTTCATGGTTTTTTCCGAGGGAGCAGAGCATCACAGCTTCACCGTCCGCAGCCGCAGCGCGTTGGCGATGACCGACACCGAGGACAGGCTCATCGCCGCCGCTGCCAGCATCGGCGACAGCAGGAGGCCGAAGACTGGGTAGAGGATCCCCGCGGCGATCGGCACGCCCGCGGCATTGTAGACGAAGGCGAAGAACAGGTTCTGCCTTATGTTCCGGATCGTCGCCTGCGCCAGCCGGCGGGCCCGCACGATGCCGTTGAGATCGCCCTTCACCAGCGTGATGCCGGCGCTCTCCACCGCCACGTCGGCGCCGGTACCCATGGCGATGCCGACCTCGGCGGCGGCCAGCGCCGGCGCGTCGTTGACGCCGTCGCCTGCGACCGCGACCTTGGCGCCGGCGGCGCGCAGTTCTTCCACCAGGCGCTGCTTGGCCTCCGGCGACAGGCCGGCCCGCACCTCGTCGATACCGAGCGTCCGGGCGACCGCCTGCGCGGTGCGCTCGTTGTCGCCGGTGGCCATGACGATGCGCATGCCGCTCTCGTGCAGCGCGCGGATCGCTGCTTCGGTGGTCGGCTTGATCGCGTCCGACACGGCCAGCAGGCCGGCCGCACGCCCGTCGATGCCGACGAACATCACCGTCTTGCCGTCGGTCTCCATACGGCTCGCCGCGTCCTCCAGCGCCGCGGCATCGATGCCCTCCGCCGCCAGCATGGCGCGGTTGCCGAGGACGACGAGGGCCCCGGCGACCTCGCCCCGCACGCCCTTGCCGGTGACGGCGTCGAACTCGGTGGCCTCGGCGAGGCCGACGCCCCGCGCCTTCGCCCCTTCCACGATCGCCTCGGCCAGCGGATGTTCCGAACCGCGCTCGAGACTGGCGGCGGCGGAGAGGAGCGCCGTCTTGTCGCCGTCCGTCGCGACCACGTCGGTGAGGCGCGGACGCCCTTCCGTCAGCGTGCCGGTCTTGTCGATCACCAGCGTGTCGATCCCGGCGAAGCGCTCCAGCGCCTCGGCGTCCTTGATCAGCACGCCGGCCGAGGCGCCGCGTCCGGTCGCCGTCATGATCGACATGGGAGTCGCGAGGCCCAGCGCGCAGGGGCAGGCGATGATCAGCACCGAGACCGTGGCGATCAGCGCGTGCACCATGGACGGCGGCGGGCCGACCAGCGCCCAGACGGCGAAGGCGATGATCGCCACGAGGACGACGGCCGGCACAAAATAGCCGGCGACCCGGTCGGCGAGGCCCTGGATCGGCGCGCGCGAGCGCTGCGCCTTCGCCACCATCTCGACGATGCGCGACAGAGTCGTCTCCGCGCCGACGGCCTCCGCCTTCATCACGAAGGTGCCGGTCCGGTTGAGCGTGCCGCCGGTCACCGTGTCGCCGACATTCTTCTCCACCGGCACCGGCTCGCCGGTGAGCATCGACTCGTCGACCGCCGAGCGTCCTTCGACCAGCGTGCCATCGACCGGCACCGCCTCGCCGGGGCGAACCCGCAGCCGGTCGCCGGCGACGACGGCGTCCAGCGGCACGTCCGCTTCCTCGCCATCATCGCCCAGCCGGCGTGCGGTCTTGGGGGCGAGGTCCATCAACGCCCGGATCGCCGAGCCTGTCCGCTCGCGTGCCTTCAGCTCCAGCACCTGCCCGACGAAGATCAGCGCGACGATCACCGCGGCCGCCTCGAAATAGACCGGCACGACGCCAGTGTGCGCGCTGCCGTCCATCGCCATGCCGGTGCGGAACGAGGCGGGGAAGATGCCGGGGAAGAACGTCGCGACGACGCTGTAGCCATAGGCCGCGCCGACGCCGAGCGAGATCAGCGTCCACATGTTGGGCGAGCGGTTGACGATCGACGCCCAGCCCCGCTTGAAGAACGGCAGCGCCGCCCACAGCACCACCGGGGTCGCCAGCAGGAACTCCACGATGATGGCGGTGCGCTCGCCGAGCCACTCCCGGAACGGCAGCCCGACCATCGGCCCCATGGTCATGAGCAGCAGCGGCACCGTACAGAGGGCGCTGACCCACAGGCGGCGGGTGAAGTCGACCAGCTCCGGGTTGGGGCCCTCCTCGCCGGTGGGAACGCCCATCGGCTCCAGCGCCATGCCGCAGATCGGGCAGTCGCCGGGCGCGTCGCGGACGATCTCCGGATGCATCGGACAGGTGTATTGCGTGCCGGCAGGAGCCGGCGCCGGGGCCGGGCGGTCGCCGAGATACTCATCGGGTGCCGCCTCGAAGCGCTTCTGGCAGCCGTCGGAGCAGAAATAGAAGCGTTCGCCCTGGTGCTTGGTCATGTACCGGGCGCTGGCCCGGTCGACCTGCATGCCGCAGACCGGGTCCCTGGCGGTGAGATAGTCCTCCGGCTTCGCCTCGAACTTGCCGCGGCATCCATCCGAGCAGAAATGGAAGACGCGGCCCGCGTGCTCGGCATGCGGCTTGCCGGCGCCGGGCGCGACGGTCATTCCGCAGACCGGATCGCGAACCGACGGGCCGTCGCCTACATCCGCGTGGGCGTGGTCGTGACAGGCCGAATGATCGTGTGTCGCTGCCGCTGCCATGACGTCCGTCCCTTGCGCATATGCCTGTCAAACCAGAGATGGGGCTTCCCGTTACGGGAAGGTCAAGGGCAGTCGCAGGCGGATCTCTGCCCGAAAATTGACCGGACGCGGCTCTTGCCGTCAGATGCGTCAGATCGACCCCCGATCCACCCATTGCCCGGAGACGAACGATGTCCGGCGAAGCGCTGAAGACACTGCTGGCGAGGGCTTCCCCGGCCCGGTCCGGCGACTTTCTCGCCGGGGTCGCGGCGGCGAGCCGGCAGGAGCGGGTGCGGGCGCAGCGCCAGCTCGCCGACACCAGCCTCGCGGCGATCCTCGAAGCACCCCTGATCGACCCGGACGCGGACGACGTCTCGGCGCTGATCCTTCGCCAGCACGACGCCGAGACGTTCCGGCCGATCGCCGGCTGGTCGGTCGGCGAGATGCGCGAATGGCTGCTGTCGGACGCGGCGACGCCCGCCGCCATCGCCGCGCTGAAATGGGCGCTGACCCCGGAGATGGTCGCGGCGGTCGCCAAGATCTGCCGCAACCAGGATCTCATCGCCATTGCCCGCAAGCGGCCCGTCGTCACCGCTTTCCGCACGACGGTGGGGCTGCCTGGCCGCCTGTCCGTCCGCATCCAGCCGAACCACCCGACCGACGATCCGCGCGGCGTCGCCGCCTCCATCGTCGACGGGCTCGCCTTCGGCTGCGGCGACGCGGTGATCGGCATCAACCCTGCGACCGACAGCCCGTCGGCGATGCGCCGCCTGCTCGAACTCATCGAGGAACTGCGGCTGCGGCTCGGCTGTCCGGTGCAGTCCTGCGTCCTGGCGCACGTCACGACGGCGATCGACGCGATGAACCGCGCCGCGCCCGTCGACCTCGTCTTCCAGTCGGTGGCGGGCTCGCAGAAGGCCAACGCCTCCTTCGGGATCACCCTTTCGATGCTAAAGGAAGCGCATGACGCAGCGCTGAGACTGCAGCGCGGGACGGTCGGCCAGAACGTGATGTATTTCGAGACCGGCCAGGGCTCGGCGCTGTCAGCCAACGCCCATCACGGCATCGACCAGCAGACCATGGAGGCACGCGCCTATGCGGTCGCGCGCGAATTCGATCCGCTGCTCGTCAACACCGTCGTCGGCTTCATCGGGCCGGAATATCTCTATGACGGCAAGGAAATCATCCGGGCCGGCCTGGAGGACCATTTCTGCGGCAAGCTGCTCGGCGTGCCGATGGGCGTCGACGTCTGCTACACCAACCATGCCGAGGCCGACCAGGACGACATGGACAACCTGCTGACGCTGCTCGCCGTCGCCGGCGTCAATTTCGTCATGGGCGTGCCGGGGTCGGACGACGTCATGCTGAACTACCAGTCGACCTCCTATCACGACGCCGCCTATGTCCGCCGCGCCCTCGGCCTGCGCCCGTCGCCGGAGTTCGAGGCGTGGCTGGCCGATGCCGGGATCTTCGATCCGGACGGCTTCCTGAAGCCCTCCGACGGATCGCTGATGCTGGCCGCCCGGGCGCAGCTGCTGGAAGCCGCCGAATGAGCGACGAACGCGAGACGGGGGAGGGCACGGCCCATCCGCTGGCACGGCTGCGGCGGCACACGGACGCCCGTATCGCCCTCGGCCGGTTCGGCGCCGGGCTGCCGACCGCGGCGCATCTCGACTTCGCCGAGGCGCATGCCGCGGCACGCGACGCGGTCCATGCCGAGTTCGACGTCGCCGGCGTCGCGGCGGCGCTAGCGGCCTCCGGCTATTCGTCGCTCTCCGTTGCCAGCCAGGCCGCCGACCGGACGAGCTATCTGCGCCGCCCGGATCTCGGTCGGCTGCTGGCGCCGCAGTCCCTCGCCACGCTCCGCCAGACGCCGGGCCCGCACGATCTGGTGCTGGTCGTCGCCGACGGCCTCTCGGCTTTCGCCGCCAACAGCTACGGCGCCAAGGTCGCTGCGGGGATCCTTGACCGCCTGCCGGCCGGCTGGACCACCGCCCCGGTGGTCATCGCCAGCCATGCGCGCGTCGCCCTCTCCGACCCGATCGGCGAGGCGCTGGGTGCCCGGATCGCGCTGATGCTGGTGGGCGAACGGCCCGGCCTGTCGGCGGCCGACAGTCTCGGCGCCTACCTCACCTTCGGCCCGCGACCCGGCCGCAGCGACGCCGACCGCAACTGCGTCTCCAACATCCGCGAGCGCGGCTTCGCCCCGACGGCGGCGGTGGAAAAGCTCGTGGACCTGATCCTGCGCTCCCGCACGCTCGGCCTGTCCGGCGTCGGGCTCAAGGACGACGCCGACGACCGGCTGGTTGGCGGGCCCGGCGAGACGCCGCGTCTCGAAGAGTGAGCAAAATGCACAGGCATTGTGCGCCCGGCATTCTGCCCAGATTGACGCCATAACGATTCGGTGATCGTATCGCCTCGGGAGGCTTCATCGGGGATCCAGCCATGCTGTCCGAACGCAAAGCCATTTCGTACCAGACCGCCGACGCGGCCTATTTCGACAAGCGCAGCCTGAAGAAATACGCCGGCGTCTGGTCGCTGTGGGCGCTCGGCGTCGGCGCCGTGATCTCCGGCCACTATTCCGGCTGGAACCTCGGCCTCGCCTCCGGCGGCTGGGGCGGCATGTTCATCGCCACCATCCTTATCGCCATCATGTATCTCGGGCTGACTTTCTCCATCGCCGAGATGTCGCCGGCGCTGCCGCACACCGGCGCCGCCTATTCCTTCGCGCGCACCGCCATGGGCCGCTGGGGCGGCTTCATCACCGGGCTCTGCGAGAACGTCGAGTACGTGCTGACGCCGGCGGTGATCGTGTTCTTCATCGGCGCCTATCTGACCGGCATCTTCGAGACGCCGGCCGCCTTCCAGCCGGTCTGGTGGATCCTCGGCTACATCGTCTTCGTCGGTCTCAACGTCGTCGGGGTGGAGCTGTCCTTCAAGGTGACGGTGGTCGTGACGCTGATGGCACTGGCGGTGCTCGTCATCTTCTGGATCTCGGCGATCCCGAATATCGACTTCGCCGCCAACGCGCTCGACATCGCGCCCGGCGGCGGCCTGCTCGAGGGCGGCAACGGGCCGTTCCTGCCCTTCGGCCTTACCGGCGCGCTCACGGCTCTGCCCTTCGCCGTCTGGCTGTTCCTGGCGATCGAGCAATTGCCGCTCGCCGCCGAGGAATCGGTGGACCCGAAGCGCGACATGCCGCGGGGCATCCTGCTCGGCATGCTGACGCTGATCGTCTCGGCCTTCATGATCCTGTTCCTCAACCCCTCGCTGCCGGGCGTCGGCTCCTTCGAACTGGGCTCGTCCGGCGAGCCGCTGCTGGCCGGCTTCAGCGCGATCTACGGGTCGGGCATCGCCAAGCTGCTCGCCTTCGTCGCGATCATCGGGCTGATCGCCTCCTTCCACACGATCATCTTCGCGCAGGGGCGGCAGATCTACTCGCTCTCGCGGGCCGGCTATTTCCCGCGGGCCCTGTCGCTGACCCACGACCAGCGCAAGACCCCGCATCTCGCCATGGTGGTCGGGGCCTCCGTCGGCCTGGTGATCATGCTGGTGCTGTTCTTCGGCCTCGGCGCCGACGCCGGTTCCGCTATCATCGGCGGCACGCTGCTCAACATGGCGGTGTTCGGCGCCATGTGCTCCTACATCGCGCAGGCGGTGTCGTTCATCCTGCTGCGCCGCAACCACGCCCATATCGCCCGGCCGTATCGCAGCCCCTTCGGCATCCCGGGCGCCGTCGCGACCATCGTCATCGCGGCGGTGACGCTGGTCTTCCAGCTCTCCGATCCGACCTATCGCGCCGGCGTCATAGGGGTGGCGATCTGGTTCGCCGTCGGGATCGCCTATTTCGCGCTGGTGGGCCGGCATCACCTGATCCTCTCGCCGGAGGAGGAATTCGCCATCGAGCAGGCGGAGCGGGCGAAGGGCGACGCGGCGGCGGTCGGCGGCGTCGCCGTCTGACCCACCGCGGCGGCGGCGACGCGGCGCCGCCTTTCCCTCGCGCGGCGGGTCACTATCTTGCCCTGCCGCGCATGCGGCGCTGTCCCCGCGTGCTGCAACGACGCGAGGGATGCCCGCCATGAAGACGATCAAGCTCGGCCGCACCGGCCTCGACGTGACGCCCATCTGCCTCGGCTGCATGAGCTACGGCGTTCCGGAAGCCGGGACCCATCCGTGGTCGATGCCGGAAGAGGAGAGCCGCCCCTTCATCCGCCGCGCGATCGAACTCGGCATCAACTTCTTCGACACCGCCAACGCCTATTCGGCCGGCACCAGCGAGGAGATCGTCGGGCGGGCGCTGAAGGATTTCGGCCGGCGCGACGAGCTGGTCATCGCCACCAAGGTGTTCACCCGCATGCATGACGGGCCGAACGGCGCCGGCCTGTCACGCAAGGCGATCATGAGCGAGATCGACAAGAGCCTGAAGCGGCTCGGCACCGACTATGTCGACCTCTACCAGATCCACCGCTGGGACTACGGCACGCCGATCGAGGAGACGCTCGAGGCGCTGCACGACGTGGTGAAGGCCGGCAAGGCCCGCTATATCGGCGCGTCCTCGATGTATGCCTGGCAGTTCGCCAAGGCCCTGCATCTGTCTGACCGTCACGGCTGGGCCCGCTTCGTCACCATGCAGAACCACCTCAACCTGCTCTATCGCGAGGAGGAGCGCGAGATGCTGCCGCTCTGCCGCGACGAGGGAATCGCGGTCATCCCGTGGTCGCCGCTGGCGCGCGGCCGGCTGACCCGGCCGTTCGGCGAGGCCACCAACCGCACCGAGACCGACGAGGTCGGCAAGGTTCTCTACAAGGCGCATGAGGAGGCCGACAAAGCCGTGATCGAGGCGGTCGGCGACATCGCCGCGGCACGCGGCGTCCCGCGCGCCCAGATCGCGCTCGCCTGGGTACGGCAGCAGCCGGGCGTCGCTGCGCCGATCGTCGGCGCCACCAAGATGCAGCATCTGGAAGACGCCGTGGCGGCGCTCGCGATCGATCTGACGGCCGAGGAGATCGCGGCGCTGGAGGCGCCCTACGTGCCGCGCCCGGTCGCCGGCTTTCGCTGAGGCATCCAGAGGCAGGGCCGGGCGCCACCAGTCCGCGGCCTTGTTGACGCCCGGCCCGCCGGGTGCCTAGCGTCGCGCTGCCCATGCGATACGGGTGGCAGCGCGAGGCGAAACGATGACGGCCGACCAACCGAACGATCCCGACCCGACGCTGCCGCCGGTCGACGAGGCGGCGCTGGCCGCCCGCCGGGCCGCGCTTGCCCGGCGAATCGCCGAGCAGCGGCAGCGGCTGCCCGAGAACCGCGAGCCGGCGGACCGCTCGCAGGGAATGCAGGGCGTCGCGCAGGGGCTGAAGATCGCCAGCGAATTCGTCGCGGGCATCCTGGTCGGCGCCGCGATCGGCTATCTGATCGACACGCTGGCCGGCACCTCACCCTTCGGGCTCATCATCTTCCTGATGATCGGCTTCGCCGCCGGCGTCCTCAACGTCATCCGCGGCGCCTCCGGCAGTGGCCCGGCCGGCGGTCCCCCGGGAGGCAGCCCCGGCACGCCGGATTGAGCGCCCGCAGCAAAGTCTTGCGCGGGGTGTTGCGAAGCGGGGTTCGGGACGCTATTGGGCAGGGCGGCCCTCGCCGGGTAGCGAATGTGACGAAGGACCACTGAGTTTGGCGACCAACCCGACCGATCCGATCCACCAGTTCGTGATCTCCAGCATCGTGCCGATCGAGATCGGCGGACTGGACTTCTCGTTCACCAATTCCGCCCTGTTCATGGTGGTCACGGTCGCGCTGACGACGGCGCTGCTCTATTACTCGACGCGCGGGCGCGGCCTGGTGCCGAACCGCATGCAGTCGGTCTCCGAGCTGTCCTACGAATTCATCGCGAACATGCTGCGCGATGCCGCGGGCTCCGGGGGGATGCGCTTCTTCCCCTTCGTGTTCTCGCTGTTCATGTTCATCCTCGTCGCCAACCTGCTCGGGATGATGCCGTACTTCTTCACCGTGACCAGCCATCTGATCGTCACCTTCGCGCTGGCGCTCCTGGTGATCGGCGTCGTGGTGGTCTACGGCATCAAGAAGAACGGCCTCGGCTTCTTCAAGCTGTTCGTGCCCTCCGGCGTGCCGGCGATCCTGGTGCCGCTGGTGGTGATCATCGAGGTCGTGTCGTTCCTGTCCCGGCCGGTTTCGCTCTCGGTTCGTCTCTTCGCCAACATGCTGGCGGGCCACATCACCCTGAAGGTGTTCTCGGGCTTCATCGTTTCGATGTCGGCCATGGGCGCCCTCGGCATCGGCGGCGCGATCCTGCCGCTCTTCATGACCGTCGCTCTGACGGCACTCGAATTCCTGGTCGCCGCGTTGCAAGCCTACGTCTTCGCGGTCCTGACCTGCATGTATCTCAACGACGCGATCCATCCAGGCCACTAAGACGTCTCCAGGATAATCCAGGGGCGGCCGTCCAGCCGCCACAACCCGCCGCAATCGAAATTTCAAAGGAGTTTGACATGGACGCGGAAGCAGCAAGATACATCGGTGCCGGCCTCGCATGCTTCGGCATGGCCGGAACCGCCCTCGGTCTCGGCAACATGTTCGCCGCCTACCTCTCGGGCGCACTGCGCAACCCGTCGGCCGCTGACGGCCAGTTCGGCCGCCTGATCTTCGGCTTCGCGGTCACGGAAGCGCTCGGCATCTTCTCGCTGCTGATCGCGCTCCTGCTGCTCTTCGCCGTCTGATCAAGCAGTCACTGAAGACCAACCGGCCGGCGACAGTCCCTGTCGCCGGTCCGTTTGCCGGAGCCCTCGATGTTCGTTAGCCAAGCCTTCGCGCAGACCGAATCGCCCGACGTCCTGCTTCCGCCGGCGTCACCGGCGCCGTCGACGCATGGCGAAATCTATGTCGAGGAAGGTCACGAAGGCGGTTTCCCGCCATTCGAGACGGAATATTTCCCATCGCAGCTGCTCTGGCTGGCGATCACCTTCGGCATCTTCTACCTCGTCCTGAAGAAGGTCATCCTGCCGCGGATCGCCGGCATTCTCGAGAACCGCCGCGATCGCATCGCGCTCGATCTCGAGGCGGCCGACCGCATGCGCGCCGACGCCGACGAGGCGCAGGCCGCTTACGAGCAGGAACTCGCCGAAGCCCGCGACCGCGCCCACAAGATCGCGCTCGAAGCCAAGGAGTCGGCCCGGTCCGACGCCGAAAGCGAGCGCAAGCGCATCGACGGCGAACTGGACGACCGGCTCGGCGCCGCCCAGTTGCGGATCGACGACATCAAGCGCGAGGCGCTGAAGGATGTCGGAGCCATCGCCGAGGACGCCACCGACGCGATCCTGCGCGAGGTTGCGCGCATCGAGGCCCCGCGCGAGGAAATCGCCGGCGCCGTCAACGCGGTTCGGAGCTGACACGGCCATGATGGACAATTCATTCTGGGCCTTTGTCGGCCTCGTCCTGTTTCTCGCGATCGTCTGGTACGTCCGCGCGCCGCAGAAGGTCGGCAAGACCCTCGACGATCGCGCCGTGCGCATCCGCCAGGAAATCGAGGAAGCCCGCGAGCTGAAGGAAGAGGCCAAGCAGCAGCTGGCCGAATATCAGCGCCGCCGTCGCGAAGCCGAGGTGGAAGCGCAGGACATCCTCGCCGCCGCCAAGCGCGAGGCCGCGCTGATGCTCGAGGACGCCAAGCGGCGCAACGAGGAATATATCGCCCGTCGCACCGCCATGGCCGAGTCGAAGATCGCCCAGGCCGAGACCGATGCCATCGCCGAGGTGCGCGCCTCTGCCGTCGACCTCGCCGTCGCGGCCGCCGCGAAGATCCTGGCCGAGCGCCAAGCGGCCGAGGGTGGCCGGTTCATCGGCGAATCGATCGCTGCCGTCCGCCAGAACCTGAACTGAGACCGGCGGGCAGCGCAGGCTGCCCCTTCCTATCGACGAATTTCAGAGGCTGCCGAGAGGCAGCCTCTTTCGTTTGGGGAGGCGGGTCCAGGGAGCAGGCAGGTCGCATTATCCGCGGGCCTCGTGCGACTGCGCGGATGCGTCGGCGAGGGGTGCGCTACTCCGCCGCGTCCAGCAGATCGGCGCGCAGTGGCCGGAAGCTCATGCGATGCAGCGGCGACGGGCCGAGACGGGCGATCGCCGCGAGATGCTCGGCGGTGGCATAGCCCACATGCCGCGAAAACCCGTAGCCGGCATAGGTGGGGCAGGCGCGCTGCATCATCCGGTCGCGGGTGACCTTGGCGACGATCGAGGCGGCGGCGATCGACAGGCTCAGGGCGTCGCCGGCGATCACCGCGGTGCCGGGGCAGCGCAGCCGCGGCGGGACGTCGCGCCCGTCGATCAGCACGTGGCAGGGCGGATCGCCCAGCGCATGCAGCGCCCGGCGCATCGCCAGCAGCGTCGCGCCGCGAATGTTAAGTATGTCGATCTCGCGGGCGCTGGCGGAAGCGATCCCGACCCACGCCGTCGCGACGATCTCGGCAAACAGCCGTTCGCGCTCGGCCCTCTCGATCTTCTTGGAATCGTCGAGGCCCTGCGGCAGCCGGGCGGCGTCGAGGATCACCGCTGCCGCCACCACCGGGCCGGCGAGCGGCCCTCGCCCTGCCTCGTCGATGCCGGCGACGCAGCGCGCGCCCGAACCGAGCAGCGCGGCTTCGCGTGAATAGTCGGGCCCAGCCGTATCGGCGGCCGGGCCCTTTGGAAGAGCGGGAGAATCGGATGAACGGCGAGCCATGATGCGGCAAGACTCGCGCATTCTCCGATTCTCCACAAGCCTCGCCGACCACGGGGTGAGATCGGCGAGCCCTGGCCGGACCAGGGGTGGCGGTCCGGCCGAGACGTCGAAGGCCAGCCTGCCTAGAGCAGCGCGAGTTGCACGCCTGTGCCCCGCGGCGGCGTGAACAGGTCGCAGCGCAGCTTGGTGCGCTCCTCGTTGAGACCCAGCCGGCGGGCGGTCATCTCGAAGCGCCGCCGGATCTGGAAGGCATAGGGCCCGGTGCCGCGCATGCGCTTGCCCCACTCCGCGTCGTAATCCTTGCCGTCGCGCATCGATCGCAGCAGCGACAGCACGTGGCGGTAGCGGTTGGGGTAGTGGCGCAGCAGCCATTCCTTGAACAGCGGCGAGACCTCCAGCGGCAGGCGCAGCAGCACGTAGCCGACCTCCCGCGCGCCGGCGGACTGCGCCGAATCGAGCACCCGCTCGATTTCCGAATCGGTGAGGCCCGGAATGATCGGTGCCATCATCACCATCGCCGGGATGCCGGCCTCGCTCAGCGCCTTGACCGCCTCCAGACGCTTTGCCGGCGTCGCAGCCCGGGGTTCCATCGTCCGGGCCAGGCTGCGGTCGAGCGTCGTCACCGAAAGCGCCACCTTGGCGAGGCCCTTGGCCGCCATGCGCGACAGGATGTCGATGTCGCGCGTCACCAGCGCCGACTTGGTGACGATGCCTACCGGGTGGTTCGCCGCCTCTAGTACCTCCAGCACCTCGCGCATGATCCGCCAGGTCTTCTCCACCGGCTGGTACGGGTCGGTATTGGTGCCGATGGCGATCGAGCGAACCTCGTAGCCGGGCTTCGACAGTTCCCGCTCCAGGAGCTCGGCCGCGTTCGGCTTGGCGAACAGCTTCGATTCGAAGTCGAGGCCCGGCGACATGCCCATATAGGCGTGGGTCGGCCGCGCGAAGCAGTAGACGCAGCCATGCTCGCAGCCCCGATACGGATTGATCGAGCGGTCGAACGAGATGTCCGGCGAGCTGTTGCGGGTGATGATGGTCTTCGGCGCCTCGACCTGCACCTCGGTCTTGAACGGCGGCAGTTCCTCGAGACTGTTCCAGCCGTCGTCGAAGGCGACCCGGGCGAAGGGCTCGTAGCGGCCGGTCGGGTTGATCCCCGCGCCGCGGCCCCGCCGCCGCGAGCGGTCGACCCGAAGGCCCGATCCGTCGATCAACTGATTGGCGATCTCGACGCCGTTCGCCGAAGCGAAGGCGGCGCGATCCGCGACGCTGACGTCCTGCATGGCCTGACCCTTCCGGTTCGAACCTCGGTGGACTTGTGAACAAAGACCTAATACCGGCAGGAGAACAATACAAGAACAAAAAGGCGGCTGGCCAGGATCGCGGGGCTCGGCTATCGAGGGTCATGCTGACGGTGCTGATGGAATGCGGAGCGGACGATCAGGGGGTGGCGGCGACGCTGGCGACCCTGGTGCCGGGCGCCGTCGAGGGCGTCGTGCGCGAGGTCGTGCTGATCGATCGCCAGATGTCGGCGGAAAGCCGCAAGGTGGCCGATCATGCCGGGTGCCGCATCGTGGCGCCGGCCGATCTGCGGACCGTGGTCGCGTCGGCGCGCGGGGAGTGGCTGCTGTTGCTCGAGCCGGGGGCGCGGCTGCAGCCGGGCTGGATCGAGGCGGTGATCGAGCATGGCGACGCGGTTGCCCGCGGCAATCCCCGCAATCCGGCGGCGCGCTTTGCGCGGTCGCGGGCGGACAGGCCGGGCTTCTTCGAGCGGCTGCGTCAGGTCCGCGGCGCCCTCGCCGAAGGTTTCCTCATGCCGAAGCCGCAGGCCGTGGGACGCGCCAGGACAGCCTCGAGTCTCGAGGCGATGGCAAGGGGGCTCGCCGTGGTGACCCTGCCGGCCGACATCCGCCCGGCGCCCGCCAGTCGCGCAAGGCGCTGAGCCGCGGGCGTAAGGGTCAGGCGGAGCGACCGCCGCGGCGCAGATGCTCGTCCAGCCGGGGCATGATCTCGACGAAGTTGCAGGGCTTGTGCCGGTAATCCAGCTGCGGCTCGAGGATGTGGTCCCACCCGTCGCGGCAGGCCCCGGGCGAGCCGGGCAGGGCGAAGACGAAGGTGGCGTTGATGACCCCGCCCGTCGCCCGCGACTGGATCGTCGAGACGCCGATCTTGTCGAAGGAGATCCGGTGGAAGATCGCCGAGAAGCCGTCCATGCGCTTCTCGAAAAGCGGCTCGAGCGCTTCCGGCGTTACGTCGCGGCCGGTGAAGCCGGTGCCGCCGGTGGTGATCACCACGTCGACGTCCGCCCGGCTGCACCAGTCGGAGACGACCTGCCTGATCGCGGCGACGTCGTCGGTGACGATCTGCCGGTCGGCAAGGCGGTGGCCCTTGGCGGTCAGCCGCTCGACCAGCACCGCGCCCGACCGGTCGTCCTCGAGGCCTCGCGTGTCGGAGACGGTGAGGATGGCGATCCCCAGCGGAATGAAGGCGCGTTCGTCGCTCATGCTGCAGTCAGCTCCGTGTCGGCGGGGTCCGAGACCCACCATCGGGGATGGGCCGCCATGAGGGCAAGCCGGGCCCGCTGCAGCGACGCATGGTCGGCGAACAGGCCGAAGACGGTGGCGCCGGATCCGGACATCCGCGCGAACAGCGCGCCGCGATCACGCAGTTCGGCCGTGACCTCTTCGATCGCCGGGGCGATCGCGATGGCGGGCGCGGCGAGGTCGTTGCGGGTCGTCTCCAGCCAGTCCGCAACGGCCGCGGCGTGCCGAAAACCCTCCGGCGGCAGCGCCGGCAGCTTCGGGTTCGAGCGGCTCGTGAGGTTTCGGAAGACCGCCGGCGTCGATACGGGAACGCCCGGATTGACCAGCAGGAGCGGCAGGTCGGGAAGATCTGCCAGCGGCTCGACCTGCTCGCCGACACCGAAAACGAGGGCAGGGCGGCCTGCCAGGCACATCGGCACGTCGGCGCCGAGCGCCACGGCTTCGGCGGCGATGACGCCGCGTGCGGCCGGCCAGGCGTCCGAGATGATGCGCAGCAGCGCCGCCGCATCCGCGGAACCACCACCGACGCCGGAGGCGACAGGCAGGTTCTTGTCGAGGCGGATGGCGACCGGCGGCAGTATCTCCCCGAGCACCGCCATGCGCGCCCGCGCGAAGGCCGCCGCCTGCAGCAGGATGTTGTCCGCGCCGCCCGGTACCGCGGCGGCGTAGGGACCTGCGACGACCAGCGTGTCCGTGCCGCCGCCCGCGGTCACGGACACCCGGTCGGCGGCCGCGGCGACGAAGGTCACCAGGCTTTCCAGCAGATGGTAGCCGTCGGCGCGCTGGCCGACGACATGCAGCGCCAGATTGACCTTGGCGGGCGCCGTGGCGGCGGCGTCGAGGATGGGAAGCGTCGGCACGGCTGGCGCCCGGAGCGTCAGTCGGCCTTGGTGCCGGTCTCCGGCGGCGCGGCATTGGCGCGCGGCCCGCCGGTCTCGGCCGCATCCGCCGCCGGCGCGGCCTTGCCGTCCGCCGAGCCGCCCTCGTCGGTCTCCGGCTGCAGCCCCTTCTCGAGCTTCACCTTGATGGCCTCGACCACCTCGGGCTCGGGCGCCGGCTCGCCGTTCAGCGCCCGCTCCCACTGGAACTCGGCCTCGCGCTTGCGGCCGACATGCCAGTAGGCATCGCCCAGATGGTCGTTGATGGTCGGGTCCATCGGCGTGATCAGCACCGCGCGTTCCAGCTCGTCGACCGCATCCTGGTAGCGTCCGAGCCGGTAATAGGCCCAGCCGAGCGAGTCGATGATGTAGCCGTCGTTGGGCCGAAGGGTCACCGCCTTCTTGATCATGTCCAGCCCCTCTTCGAGGTTCCGGTTCATGTCGACCCAGGAATAGCCGAGATAGTTCAGCACCGCCGGCTGGTTCGGCGACAGCTCCAGCGCCTTGCGGAAGTCCGGCTCGGCCTTGTCCCACTGCTTCAGCCGCTCGTGCGCGATGCCGCGCTGGTAATAGAGGTTCCAGCCGGCGGAATCCTCGGCTTCCGCCAGCCGTATCGCCTGGTCGAGCGATTCGGCGGCGCCGGCATAGTCCTTGTCCGCGGACAAGACATCGGCGAGCGCGGAGTGGGCCTGAACGTCGTCGGGATAGTCGCGGACGGCGCGGCGCAGGTGCTCCTTCGCCTCTTCCTTGCGCTCGGCATACCAGAGGTCGAGGCCGATCTGCAGCTCGGCGGTGCGCCGATAGGCCGAGCTCTCGGGGATTTCCTGATAGTAGGAGATGGCGAGGTCGAGGCGCTCGGAGCGCTCGGCGATGCCGGCGAGCGCGGTCAGGAGCGCCGGGCTACGGGGCTCGATCGCCCGCGCCAGCTGGAAGTAGAGCAGCGCCACCTGCTGCCCGTCGCCGCGGTTGATCGCCTGGCCAAGAATGTACAGCGTCTCCGCCGCGCCATCCTGAACGTCGGCGACCGCCGGCTCGATGGTCTCGCCCTTTTCGATACGCTGGCGCAGGTGCAGCAGCGGATCGTAGCTGCCCACCAGCTCGAGGCCCTTGTCGACCGCCGCCAGCGCCGCCTTGCTGTCGTCGGCCCGCATCTCCAGCCGCGCCAGCGCCTCGGCCGCCGCGAGATAGGCGTCCGGGGAGGTGCGGGCGAGTTCCTGGTCGTCGACCACCTGGCTGTAGGCGCGCCGCGCGACGTCGACGCGTCCCGCCACCTCGGCGAGCAGCCCCTTCTCGTAGGCGTTGAAGATCGCGTACCACGGCACGCTGTCGAGCTCGTCGATGCGCGAGAGGGCGGCGTCGACGCGGC
Source organism: Aurantimonas sp. HBX-1 (assembly GCF_021391535.1). GTDB lineage: Bacteria > Pseudomonadota > Alphaproteobacteria > Rhizobiales > Rhizobiaceae > Aurantimonas. Next base: position 3,351,667 of record NZ_CP090066.1, on the reverse strand, counting down.
CGGCGCCGAGTTCCGCCCAAGCGGTCAGATGACCCAGAAGCAGCGCGTCGAGGTCGCTCGGATTGACGATGTCGAGCTCGGTGATCGCCTTGTCGTAGTCGCCCTTGCGGAGCGCATCGACGCCGAGGGTGATGCGCGCGACCTTGCTGGCTTCCGGCGTGTCCCGCAGCTTGGCCGCGAGATCGATGCCTTCCTCGAACCGGCCGTCGGCGAAGAACGCGAACATCGCGTCCTGCTGCAGAAGGTCGGAATCGGGATCGATCGCCAGCGCCTGGCTGTAGAAGTCGCTGGCGGCCTCGAGATCGCCCTCGAGCTGCGCCGCCTTGGCGGCCAGATAGGCGCCGGACAGCGACTGTGCGCGCACGCCGACCGCGGCCGGCGGCTCGCTCGTCGGTCCGGCGGCCAGGGCGCTGAGCGGGCTGCCCGACAGGACGAGGGCGGCGGTCAGCAGCGAGAGAAGGCGCGTTGTCTGCACGTGAAATCCTCTTCCGGGCGGCTTCGGCCAATGGCCGCGCTCGACGCTCCGCCAAGTCGCACCGGCTGGCCGGACGATTCGCCGAGGTGATGTCAAGCCGCCCCATTTTGCAAGGGCTCGCCCTTGTTGCGCCGAGAGATTGTCGGGAATGCGACTGGGTTTTTCCGGCGCTACACGATCAGTTGACCCGGTCGATGCAGAACTCGACGACGCCGAGCAGCGCGTCCCGGCTCGGCGAGCGCGGCAGTGTGGAAGCCGCCGCATAGGCGGCCTCGCCGTGGCTGCGGGCGCGCGCGATCGTGGCTTCCAGCGCCCCGTGCCGATGCAGCAGCGACTGGGCGCGCATCAGCGCCTCGTCGTCGTTGCGGCCGTGCTCCATCGCCTCGCGCCAGAACGCCTTCTCCTCCTCGTTGCCGGCGGCATGGGCGAGGATGACCGGCAGCGTGATCTTGCCCTCGCGGAAGTCGTCGCCGGTGTTCTTGCCGAGGTCGGCCGAGGAGCCGCCGTAATCGAGCACGTCGTCGACCAGCTGGAAGGCGAGGCCGAGGCTACGGCCGTAATTGCGCATCGCCAGCCGTTCGGCATCGCCGGCGCCGGCGACCACCGGACCCACCTCTGCGGCGGCGGCGAACAGCGCCGCCGTCTTGGCATCGACCACGGCCATGTAGTCGGCCTCGCTGGTGGTCATGTGCTTGGCGGCCGAAAGCTGCCAGACCTCGCCTTCGGCGATCACCGCCGAGGCGCTGGAGAGAATGTCGAGCGCGGTGAGCGAGCCGACCTCAACCATCATCTTGAAGGCCTGGCCGAGCAGGAAGTCGCCGACCAGCACGCTCGCCTGGTTGCCCCAGATCGTCCGGGCCGTCTTCTTGCCGCGCCGCAGGTCGCTCTCGTCGACGACGTCGTCGTGGAGCAGCGTCGCCGTGTGCATAAACTCGACGCTGGCCGCGAGCTTCACGTGGGCGTCGCCCGTGTAGCCGTGCGCCAGGGCGGATGCGATGGTCAGCATCGGGCGCAGCCGCTTGCCACCCGAGGAGATCAGGTGCTCGGCGATTTCGGGGATCAGCTCGACATTCGACCCGGCCATGGCCAGGATCAGCTCGTTGACGCGCGTCATGTCCGGCCCGCTCACGGCAAGCAGCGGTTCGATCGAGGCGCGGGTGTCGATCCGTCCGACGGGGATGGCCAAGCTCACCATGTTACTCCGATGGTTTCCTCAGCGGCCGCAGCGCACACTGCCAGGGTCGCGAGCCTAAGATGGCGTATTCGTCGCCGATAGAAAGACCGCGCGCTTGAACCCTTTGACGGCGTCCTGTCCGGCACGACTTGCCATAAGGCCATCAGTGCCTCCACCTAGGGCGCCACAAGCGACTTCCGGTCCGTCGCTGACGGCCAGCCCGGATCCTCGCCTCGAAATGGTGCCTCACATGCAGGAACTCATGCGCTCCAATGACGCGGTTCTCCTATCCTTCGTCGACGCATTGCTCAAGGACGCGCAGATCCCGCATTTCGTCGCGGACGTCCACATGAGCATCCTCGACGGCTCGATCGGGGTCTTGCCGCGCCGGATCCTGGTGGACCCGGAGCGGCTCGACCAAGCGCGCCGCCTGCTCCGCGACGCCGACCTCGGCCATGAACTCTCCTGAGGCGCCGGACGGCGTCGTGGAAACCCGGTGCGACGCCTTCTACGACGGGCGCTTCGCGCTGCTGCAGCCGGTCGGCCGGGGCTATCGCTCCGGTCTCGACGCGCTGTTGCTGGCTGCGAGCGTGCCGGCAAACGCCGTCGGCACGCTCGCGGACATCGGCGCCGGCGCCGGTGCCGTCGGCATCGCCGCGGCCTGCCGCTGCGACGGCGTCAGCGTCACCCTCGTCGAGAAGAACCCGGTCATGGCGCGGCTGGCCCGCGACAGTGTGGCGCTGCCCGCCAACGCGCGCATTGCACCGCGCCTGCAGGTCGTCGAGGCCGACATTCTCGCGCCCCGCCCGGCCCGCGAGGCGGCGGGCATCGGCGACGGCGCCTTCGATTTCGTGCTGACCAACCCGCCCTTCTATCCGGGCGGCCATCGCGCCTCGCCCGACCCGCTGCGGGCCGAGGCGCTGTCCGCCACCGATCCGGAATTCCTGGCGAGGTGGATCAAGGGCTGCGCGGCGCTGCTCGCCGCCGGCGGGCGATTCGTCGCGGTTCTGCCGGCGGCGGCGCTGCCCGCGGCTCTCCTGGCCTGCGAGGGCCGGCTCGGCGGACTCCACGTCCTGCCCGTCCACCCTCGGCCGGAAGCGCCGGCGGTGCGCCTGCTGCTCTCCGGCCGCAAGGGATCGCGCGCGCCGCTGACGCTGCTGCCGGGCCGCTTCCTGCACGAGACCGACGGTGCGCAAAGCGCGTTCGGCCGGGACGTCGGGGCAGGGCGGGCGGACATAGCCATGGGTTTTTGAGGCACCGTGTGGGGGCCGCGACGGCCCCCGGGGCCGCGGGTCCGTTGCGCCGGCGGCGATCGCGCTTACATCCGGAGCCAGTTCATCCAGCAGCAAAGGCTTCCCGTGGCCAATTTCCTGACGCGATACCTGCCCCGCCGCTTCCGTTCCGACGCCGTGACCGTCCCTGTGGTTCGGCTCTCCGGCGCGATCATGGCCAGCGGCGGCCTGCTGCGGCCGGCGCTGTCGCTCGCCACCGCCGCCCCGCTGCTCGAAAAGGCGTTCGCCCACAAGCGTGCGCCGGCCGTCGCCATCGTCGTCAATTCGCCGGGCGGCTCGCCGGTGCAGTCCCGGCTGATCTACCAGCGCATCCGCGACCTCGCCCGGGAGAGGGACAAGCGCGTCCTGGTCTTCGTCGAGGATGCGGCGGCTTCCGGCGGCTACATGATTGCCTGCGCCGGCGACGAGATCATCGCCGATCCGTCCTCGATCGTCGGGTCGATCGGTGTCGTCTCGGGCTCGTTCGGCTTCGTCGAGGCGCTGCGCAAGCTGGGCATCGAGCGCCGCGTCCACACCGCCGGCACCAACAAGGCGACCCTCGATCCTTTCCAGCCGGAGCGGCCCGAGGACATTGATCATCTCAAGACCCTGCAGCGCGAGGTGCACGAGACCTTCATTGCGCTCGTCAAGGAGAGTCGCGGCACGCGGCTTGTCGAAAGCGACGACCTCTTCTCCGGCCTGTTCTGGTCCGGCAAGCGCGGCGTCGAGCTCGGCCTCGTCGACCGGCTCGGCGATCTGCGCGGCGTCCTGCGCGAGCGCTACGGCAAGACCGCGAAGCCGGTTCTCATCCAGGGCAGCCGCAGCTTCTTCGGACGCAAGACCGCCGGCGTCCATGCCGACGGTCAGGGCGGCATGGCGGCGATCGGCGCCGGCATTACCGGCGAGTTCGTCAGCACGGCGGAAGAGCGCATGCTCTGGGCGCGCTACGGCCTCTGAGGCGAGCCGTCCGGGGGCAATGGCATCTTGCCGAGGTGCCCCCGGCTGCGCATATTTCACGGATCACTCGAGCGATGGTCGAACACATGCCGCAGTTTCTACTTCTCGGCCTTGTCGGTGCGGCCGCCTGGTACGGCTACAAGCAGATGACCCGGGACGCGCAGCGCCTTGCCGAGCGCAACAAGCGCTCCGAGGAGGAGATGCGGACGGGCGCGCAGGGCACGCTGGTCCGCGGCGAGGACGGCGTCTACCGTATCAAGAAGGACTGAGGCCGGCCATTCGCTGGCTGGCGCGACGCGGTGCCGGCGATTAGCCGGCCGCTCGCGCATAGCCGGCTGGACAGTCTTCGGATTTGGTGACGGAACGATGGGCGTCGTGACCGGTTGGGTCAGCAGCACCCCCTTTTACCCGTCATCCGGAGACTCTCCATGAAAGCCATAACCTGGCACGGCAAGCACGACATGCGTTGCGACACCGTCCCCGACCCGATCATCGAGAACGGGCGCGACGCCATCATCAAGGTTTCCGCCTGCGCCATCTGTGGCTCGGACCTGCATTTCTATGACGGCTTCATGCCGGGCATGAAATCCGGCGACATCGTCGGCCATGAGTTCATGGGCGAGGTCATGGAGGTCGGCCGCGACAACAAGAAGCTGAAGATTGGCGACCGGGTCGTCGTGCCCTTCACCATCGTCTGCGGCGAATGCGACCAGTGCAAGCGCGGCAACTTCTCCGTCTGCGAGCGCTCGAACCGCAACGCCGACATGGCCGCCAAGATGTTCGGCCACGCCGGCGCCGGCCTGTTCGGCTACACGCACCTCACCGGCGGCTATTCCGGCGGCCAAGCCGAATATGTCCGCGTGCCCTACGCTGACGTCGGCCCGGTGGTCATCCCGAACGGCATGAGCGACGAGGAAGTGCTGTTCCTCGGCGACATCCTGCCGACCGGCTGGCAGGCCGCGGCGAATTGCGACATCGAGCCCACCGACACGGTCGCCATCTGGGGCGCCGGCCCGGTCGGCCAGTTCGCCATGCAGAGCGCGATGATCATGGGCGCCAAGCAGGTCGTGGTCATCGACGAGGTGCCCGAGCGACTCGCCATGGCCGCCGCCAAGGGCGCCATCACCATCAACTTCCAGGAGGAGAGCGTCGTCGAGCGGCTGAACGAGCTGACCGGCGGCAAAGGCCCCGAGAAGTGCATCGACTCGGTCGGCATGGAAGCCCATTCCGGCTACGAGGCCGAGCACCTCTACGACCGCGTCAAGCAGGCGGTGATGGCCGAGACCGACCGCCCGCACGTGCTGCGCGAGATGATCTATGTCTGCCGTCCGGCCGGCATCATCTCGGTCCCCGGCGTCTACGGCGGGATCATCGACAAGATCCCGTTCGGTGCGGCGATGAACAAGGGCCTGACCTTCCGCATGGGCCAGACCCACGTCAACAAATGGGCCGACGACCTGCTGGTGCGGATCCAGGAAGGCCAGTTCGACACCACCTCGATGATCACCCATCGCGGCACGCTCGAGGATGGGCCGGAACTCTACAAGACCTTCCGCGACAAGGCAGATGGCTGCGTCAAGGTCGTCCTGAAGCCCTGACCGACCAGGTACCGGGCGGCCATGCGCCGCCCGGCACCACCTCTCCAGCAGGCTGCGCCGCTTGACCCGGCGGCTCCGGACATGGCACCTCCGCCAGCTATCGGCGGCCGCGTGCCCCGCTTTCCGGAAAGCCCGTTACCGATGTCTGACCTCCCCCCGCACATGGACCCGCGCCGCTCCTTCCAGGCGCTGATCCTGACGCTGCACCGCTACTGGGCCGACTATGGCTGCGTGGTGCTGCAGCCCTACGATATGGAAGTCGGCGCCGGCACGTTCCATCCCGCCACGACGCTGCGCGCGCTGGGGCCGAAGCCGTGGAACGCCGCCTATGTGCAGCCGTCTCGCCGGCCGAAGGACGGACGCTACGGCGAGAACCCCAATCGCCTGCAGCATTACTACCAGTACCAGGTGATCCTGAAGCCGAACCCGTCGAACCTGCAGGAACTCTACCTCGGTTCGCTCGAGGCCATCGGCATCGACCCGTTGCTGCACGACATCCGCTTCGTCGAGGACGACTGGGAGAGCCCGACGCTCGGCGCGTGGGGCCTCGGCTGGGAATGCTGGTGCGACGGCATGGAAGTCTCGCAGTTCACCTATTTCCAGCAGGTCTGCGGCATCGAGTGCGCGCCGGTGGCGGGCGAACTCACCTACGGGCTCGAGCGCCTGGCGATGTATGTCCAGAACGTCGACAACGTCTACGACCTCAACTTCAACGGCCGCGACGGCGACGAGAAGGTCACCTACGGCGACGTCTTCCTGCAGGCCGAGCAGGAATATTCCCGCTACAATTTCGAGGTCGCCGATACCGCGACGCTGCTGCGCCATTTCGAGGACGCCGAGAAGGAGTGCCGCGCGGTGCTGGCCTTCGGCGCGCCGGCGGGCGAGGGCGGCCTGCATCGCTGCGTCCTGCCGGCCTACGACCAGTGCATCAAGGCGAGCCACGTCTTCAACCTGCTCGACGCGCGGGGCGTCATCTCGGTGACAGAGCGACAGAGCTACATCCTGCGCGTGCGCAACCTCGCCAAGGCCTGCGGTGAAGCGTTCCTGCTCACCGATGCGGGCAGGGCCATGGCGATTTCCGCCGCCGCCTGAGCTATCTGCCGCCGCTGCCGTACCAATTTCGGCCTCCACCTTTATATCGCCCGTCAGGGACAGTGCGGGCGCGCCGTCATCAGCATGCGCGCCGCTTGTAAAGGAACGACCGGATGCAGTGGCGCGGGCGCAGGCAGTCGAGCAATATCGAGGACAGGCGCGGCGGCGGAGGCGGCATGGGCGGCGGTGGCGGCATGCGCCTGCCGATCCGCGCCGGCGGCGGCGGCTCGATCCTGATCATCATCGTCGCGCTGGTCCTGTGGATCGGCTTCGGCATCAACCCGCTGACCCTGCTCGGCATGGATTCCGGCACCGGTACCGGAACCCAGACGACGCAGAGCGGCCCGGGCGTCGCCGGCACGTCCGACAGCACCGATGATTTCGTCGCCACCGTGCTGGCCGACACCGAGGACGTCTGGGGCCGCCGTTTCCAGGAAGCCGGCGAGACCTATCCGGCGCCGACGCTCGTCCTGTTCAACGGCCAGGTCAGCTCGGCCTGCGGCTTCGCCGGTGCGGCGACCGGACCGTTCTACTGCCCGTCCGACCAGCGGCTCTATATCGACCTCACCTTCTTCGACCAGCTGCGCAACCAGCTGAACGCGCCGGGCGACTTCGCCCAGGCCTATGTCGTCGCGCACGAGGTCGGCCACCACATCCAGAACATCACCGGCATCCTGCCGGAGTTCAACCAGGCGCGGCAGTCGATGAGCGAGGCGGACGCCAATGCGATGTCGGTGCGGGTGGAACTGCAGGCCGACTGCTATGCCGGGATCTGGGCGCACGACACCGCCCAGGCCGGCTATATCGAAGATGGCGACATTGACGAGGCGCTGAACGCCGCCGAGCAGATCGGCGACGACACGCTGCAGGAGCGCAGCCAGGGCACCGTCGTGCCGGACAGCTTCACCCACGGCACCTCCGAGCAGCGCCAGACCTGGTTCCGGCGCGGCTACGAGAGCGGCGACATGGCGTCCTGCGACGCGATCAACGCCGATATCTGACGCGTCGGGCGAGTCGCAGCCATGGCGATGACCCGCCTCGAGGCCAAGGCGCATCGCGCCCGCCGCGCCATCGCCGCGCAGACCACCGCGCTGGAGGAGCACCTCTGGCGCGGCATCCGCGCCATCCCGGGCGAGGGAGTTCATTTCCGGCGCCAGGTGGTGATCGGGCCGTATCTCGCCGACTTCGTCTCGCATCGCCTGCGCCTCGTCATCGAGGTCGACGGCGCCCAGCATGCCCGCCCCGACCAGCAGGCCAAGGACGCGGCGCGCGACCGCTGGCTCGGCGAGCGCGGCTATGACGTGCTGCGCTTTGCCAACAGTGCTGTCCGCGCCGACATCGCGGCGGTGCTGGGCGCGATCGGGGCCGCGGTCGATGCGCGGCGGCATTTGCCACCCGGCGCGGAACCGGCACCGCCGGAGATCGTCGGCAGGAGGCGGCCGCGGCCGAAGCCCGGCACCTCCTGATGCGGATCGACGGCCGCGCGCGGCGCCGCGAGAGACCCCGCCGGATGGCCGAACCGACGCCGGTTGATCGACGTCCCGAACTGGGCTTCGATCGATCGCGTGGACCATCGCTGCCGGGGAGGGGTGCGTGCCGGCCATCGGTCGCTCGGTGATGATCGTGGGCAGTCCCGGCGCCGGCAAGTCGACGCTGGCGCGCCGGATCGGCGCCGCGCACGGGCTGCGCGTCATCCACATGGACCAGCTCTACTGGACGGCAGGCTGGCGCAGGCGGGAGGCGCGGCGCCAGATCTCGCTGGTCGAGGACGCCGTCGCCGTGCCGGGCTGGGTCTTCGACGGCAACCACACCGCCACCATTCACATTCGCGCCGACAGGGCCGACACGCTGATCTGGCTGGATCTGCCGCGCTGGCTCTGCGTCCTGCGCATCCTGCGCCGCGTCGCCGCCTGCCACGGGCAGGTGCGGCCCGACATGGCGGCAGGCTGCCCCGAGCGCTTCGATGCCGGCTTCCTGAAATGGGCCTGGACGTTTCCGGAGCATTCGGGGCCGGGCCTTGCCCGCCTCTACGCGGCCTTCCCCCGGCAGAAGTTCCGGCTGACCACGCCACGGGACGTCGCGACGTTTCTGGCGGCGCTGGAGTGACGATGGCCCGCTGACGGCTTGCAATCGCCGTTGAGCCATGGTGCAAGGCCGCTTCATTTCCTGCGATTGCGAAACGCCCATGCCCGACCTCCTGCTCGAACTCCGCTCCGAGGAGATCCCGGCCCGCATGCAGCGCAAGGCGGCGGGGGACCTGAAGGCACTCGTCACCAACGCACTGGTCGAGGCGGGGCTGACCTACGAGGGCGCCCGCGAATACTGGACGCCGCGCCGCCTGACGCTGGACATCCGCGGCGTCGACGCCCGCTCGAAGGACGTCGTCGAGGAGCGCAAGGGCCCGCGCACCGACGCGCCGGAAAAGGCCATCGAGGGCTTCCTGCGCGGCGCCGGCCTCGCCTCGATCGACGAGGCGGTGGTCCGCAGCGACCCGAAGAAGGGCGATTTCTACGTCGCCACGATCGCCAAACCCGGCCGCCCGGCGGAGGAAATCCTCGCCGACGTCCTGCCGGGGATCATCCGCAGCTTCCCCTGGCCGAAATCCATGCGCTGGGGCCCCGCCTCGCGCGAGCCCGGCTCGCTGCGCTGGGTGCGCCCGCTGCAGTCGATCCTCTGCACCTTCGGTCCCGAGACCGAGGAACCGGTCGTCGTCGACATCGAGGTGCAGGGCATCCGCGCCGGCAACGTCACCAGCGGCCACCGCTTCCATGCGCCGGCCGAGTTCCGGGTGCGCCGCTTCGCCGACTATGCCGACAGCCTGGAGAAGGCGTTCGTGGTGCTCGATGCCGAGCGCCGCAAGGACATGATCCGCCACGACGCGGAGAACCTCGCTTTTGCCCTCGGCCTCGAAGTGGTGCCCGACGAGGCGTTGCTCGAGGAGGTGGCGGGCCTCGTCGAGTGGCCGGTCACGCTGATGGGCGAGTTCGACGCGGCGTTCCTCGCGATCCCGCCGGAAGTCGTCCAGCAGACCATCAAGACCAACCAGAAGTGCTTCGTCACGCGGCGGAACGGCGAGCGGGCGCTCTCCGACCGCTTCGTCCTCGTCGCCAACATCACCGCCTCAGACGGCGGCGCCGAGATCGCCCGCGGCAACGGCAAGGTGGTGCGGGCCCGGCTCTCCGACGCGCTGTATTTCTGGAACACCGACCAGGCAGAACTGCCGGACCTGGAAACCCTCCGCCCTGCAGCGGAAAAGTTCGGGCTGGACCTTTCCCGGCCGCTCGACCAGCGCATGGCCAAGCTCGACGCGCTGGGCGTCACCTTCCACGCCAAGCTCGGCACCCAGGGCGAGCGCGTCGCCCGCATCGCGGCGCTGGCCGAAACGATCGCCGCGACCCTCTATCCCGAGGGCGCGACGCTGGCCGGCGAGGACGTCTCCGGACCAGAGTTGACGGCCCTGGTCCGCCGCGCCGCGCTGCTCGCCAAGGCCGACCTCACCACCGAGGCGGTCGGCGAGTTCCCGGAGCTGCAGGGCCTGATGGGCCGCTACTACGCCGCGCTGCAGGGCGAGCATCCCTCCGTGCAGGCGGCCATCGAAGACCATTACAAGCCGCTCGGGCCGACCGACACCGTGCCCACCGATCCGGTGGCGATATCCGTCGCGCTCGCCGACAAGCTCGACATGCTGGTCGGCTTCTGGGCGATCGACGAGAAGCCGACCGGCTCGAAGGATCCCTACGCACTCAGGCGCGCGGCCTTGGGGGTGATCCGGCTGGTGCTGGACAACGGGCTGGCGTTGCCGCTCGGCGCGCTGATGCCGGCCGGCGACCTGCTGTCGTTCTTCCACGACCGCCTGAAAGGCCAGCTCCGCGATTCCGGCGCCCGCCACGACCTCGTCGACGCCGTGCTCTCCGGCACTCAGGAAGCTCCGATCTCCCCCCTTGTGGGGGAGATGCCCGGCAGGGCAGAGGGGGGTCCTGTCCCTCAGCCGACGCAGCCGTACGATCTCGCGCACGGCCACATGGCGTCGCCTCCCTCCGGGCTGTCGCCCATCTCCCCCACAAGGGGGGAGATCAGCCAGTCGCAGACGGCTTCGGCCTCGAACGACAACCTGCTCGACATCACCCGCCGGGTGACGGCGCTGGGCGCGTTCCTCGACAGCGAAGACGGCGCCAACCTCCTCGCCGGCACCCGCCGCGCCGCGAACATCCTCGCCGCCGAGGAGAAGAAGGGCACGGCGATCGCTGCAGAGGTTTCGCTCGATCTCCTCACCGAGCACGAGGAGAAGGTCCTGGCCGGCGCCATCGACCGGGCCGAGCTGGAACTCGACGAGGCACTCGCCGTCGGCAACTACGCCCATGCCATGGCGGCGCTCGCCCGCCTGCGCATTCCCGTCGACGCCTTCTTCGACAAGGTGCTGGTGAACGCCGAGGACACGGCGATCCGCGCCAACCGCCTGGCGCTGCTGACCCGCATCCGCGCCGCCACCCGCCGGGTCGCCGACTTTTCGCGCATCGCCGGGTAGGGCGGTCGGCCGCCTCTGCACCCCAGTCGGTCGATCTCTCGGCCTCCGCCGCCACCGCGCGTCATCCCCGGGCTTAACCCGGGGACCCATTCCTCAACTCCGAAGCTGCCGGCGCACGGCAGAAGTGTCGCCGCCAGCCTGAGAGCGCTCGGACTGGATCCTCGGGACGGGGCCCGAGGATGACGGCCTTCATGGGTCACAGTGCCTGCGGGGGGCCTCGATGCGGGGCGCCACCGCCGGGACTTGGCCTCCCCCATCCCCGCGATCGTCACCCATACCCGCGATCGTCATCCTCGGGCCCCGTCCCGAGGATCCAGCAGCGTCGCCCGAAGCACCAGGCCGGTCGTGTCCGCCGGACGACCTCGTCCACCGGAGCAGTCGAGGCGACCGGCGAGGCATGGATCCTCGGGTCAAGCCCGAGGATGACGACCTGGTTTGACGGGAAGGCTCCTCGCCGGCGGCAGCCGCGCCTGCAGGAACCGCGCCCCCAGAGCAATTAGCATAGGCCTTGGGCACTCTCGTCATGCCCCCGTGGCGGAGGGTCGCCTTCATACCAAGCACGGCTTCCGATGCCGAAAAGCCACTATTCCCGGGCTCGTTAACCGTCTCTTAACCAAGAGCTGTGCGAAATTCCCCGGTTGTGTCAAATTCTACGTAATCCGGATGCCCTAGCGAAACATCCGGGGATTACTGTAATATTTTGTGATCGAGGCGCCCGGAACCCGCCCGATTTCGGTGAGAGACAAGTGGCCAGCCGCTTGGGGCAGTTGGAGCTTCGGCTCTGGGGACCGCCGCCCGGCATGCATGAAGACTGCGAGCGACTTCGAGGGGAAACCACCGAATGACGACACCGAGCGCCGCCCTGGCGGCCGCCCTGAATCTCGCCTGTGCCCTGTTTGCCGGCACGGTCCTTCTGGCGACGCCGGCTGCTGCCGAGTGGAACGCCCCCTGGAAGTCCGAGGACAAGGCCCTCGTCATCGACGCCTACGAATTCAATCCGATCAACTGGCAGGAAATGACCGCCGACAAGCGGATCGCCGGTTTCATCAACAAGGCCTCCGACGGCCTGCCGCCGGAGTGGAACTGCGGCAAGGTCGACGACGACGCCTACAAGCTCTGCAAGAACCGGTGGTGGAAATATTCCGTCACCAAGGAGCTCTACATGACCCGCCGCGAGATGGCGAAGATGAAGGGGCTGCTCTGGGGCGCCTATCATCTCGCCCGCCCCGGCAACCCGCGCGAGCAGGCCGACCATTTCATCGACTTCGCCGAGCCGGCCGAGGATGACCTGATCGCCCTCGACATCGAGGACATCTCCGACGAGTGGATGAGCCTCTCGGACGCCGAGATCTTCGCCGACCAGATCAAGATCCGCACCGGCCGCTATCCGGTCCTCTACACCAACGGCAACACCGCCGCCTACATCTCCGAGAACAAGGCCGAGTACCCGCTGCTGTCGCGCCTGCCGCTCTGGTACGCCCGCTACCGCGAGGACATCACCGGCAAGTTCCCCGAGGAGACGTGGCCGAGCTACGCGCTCTGGCAGTTCTCCTCGATGCACAACTGCAATACCCGCAGTTGCCCCTACCGGGTGCAGGGCGCCAAGACCGACATCGACGTCAATGTCGCCTCGATGGACGTTCCGGCCCTGCGCAAGGCCTGGCCCTTCGACGAGCTGATCGAGACGCAGCCCGCCGAGGAAGATCCGGCGATGCTGATCGCCGCCGTCGACGAGAAGACCAAGGCAGACGTCGCCCGTATCGCCGAGGCGAAGGCCGAAACCCCGGAGCCGACGCGTCGGGCGCCGGAAGCGCCGCTCCCGGGCACGCTGGCCGCCGCCTATGCGCCGGCCGCGCACCACGCCGGGCTCGACCCGCTCAAGATGCTCGCCGATGTGGCGCGCCAGGAACAGCAGGGCGGCGCCGCCGGGGCCGTGTCCGTTGCTGCCAGCGCCCCGCAGGCGGTCGAAGGCACCGGGACCCTGTCGCAGGAGACGGCCCGCAAGCTGCAGGCCCATATCGGCACGCTGCGTTCGGCCATCGCCATCGCCGCCGAGGAGGTCGACCGGCTGTTCATCGGCAGCGCCAATGCCGCCACCATGCCCGAGGGCGCGGACGAGGAAGCCGCGCTCGGCGGCAAGGCCGTCCGTTCCCGTTTCGTCGAAGTGGTCAAGGCCGCGACGGCGGCCCGCGAGGCGGGTGCGCTGCCGATGCCGGCCCGGATCCTGTCGCAGTTCGGCGCCGACACCTCGCCGCGAGGCGCGCGCGTCGTCAGCGGGGCGGGACGCTACGCCGAACTGGCGCTGCCCGACCAGCGCATCCTCGGCGCCTTCGCCACCACCCGCTGAGGCGGAGGCCAGCCACCTGCTGAGGGGGCGAAGCCCGCGGGTGCGATCCCTGTAGCCGCCGGCGGGGGCTTTCCTTCCGCCGCGGCTTCTGCGATCTCCCTCGCGTGCAGACCGATCTCATCCCCGTCACCGCCGCCGACGCCGAACGGCGGGCGCTCGCCCTGCTGCAGGCCGGCGCGGCCATCGCGCTGCCGACCGAGACCGTCTACGGCCTCGCCGCCGACGCCACCAACGGCACGGCCGTTGCCGCGATCTTCGCGGCCAAGGGCCGGCCGCGCTTCAACCCGCTGATCTGCCACGTCCCCGGCATCGAGATGGCCCGCCGCCTCGCCGAGCTGGGTCCCGTCGCCAAACGCCTGGCGGAGGCGTTCTGGCCGGGGCCACTGACGCTGGTGCTGCCGCTGCGCCCCGACTCCCCCGTGCATCCCCTGGCGACCGCCGGCCTTGCGACGATCGCCGTGCGCGCTCCTGAGGGCGTCGTCGCGCGCCTCGCCGAGGCCCTCGGGCGCCCGCTGGCGGCGCCCAGCGCCAACCCCTCCGGCCGCGTCAGCCCGACCAGCGCCGCCAACGTGCTGCGCGGGCTGGAGGGCCGCATACCGCTGATCCTCGATGGCGGCCCGTCTCCGGTGGGGGTGGAGTCGACCATCGTCAGGCCGGAGACCGATCGGCTGGTGCTGCTGCGCGCCGGCGGCATCGACCGGGCGGCGCTTGCGGCGGCGACCGGCCTTCCGGTGGTCGACCCGGCGCCGGACGGCGCGATCTCCGCCCCCGGGCAGCTCGCCTCGCATTATGCGCCGGCCGGCCGCGTCCGGCTCGATGCCCCCAGCGTCGAGCCCGGCGAATATCTCATCGCCTTCGGTCCGGACCCGCTGCCGGGCCAGGAAGCCGCGGCGCAGGTGCTCAATCTCAGCGGCTCCGGCGATCTCGCCGAGGCGGCGAGCAATCTCTTTGCCGCGCTAGCGCGCTTCGACGCGCCGGAGATCGAGCGGATCGCCGTGGCACCCATCCCGCATCGCGGGCTGGGCGAGGCGATCAACGACCGGCTCCGCCGCGCCGCCGCGCCGCGCTAAGGGTTCGCGGGCCCCGCCGACGGGGCCTTTTGCCTCGACACCGGTCGTTCCGCCGCCTATCTGGCGGACCCATGGACACGATCGACACGCCGCTTCCCGCCGACCTGCTCGCCCGATTCGCCGCCATTGTCGGCGAACGCAACGCGCTCACCGATCCCGATCTCGTCGAACCCTATCTGCACGAGCCCCGCGACCTCTTCCACGGACGCACGAGCCTCGTGCTGCGGCCGGGCAGCACCGACGAGGTCGCCGCAATCATGCGCCTTGCCAGCGAAACCCGCACGGCGATCGTGCCGCAAGGCGGCAATACCGGGCTGGTCGGCGGCCAGTCGCCCCGCTCGCCGCGCGAGATCGTCGTTTCGCTGTCGCGGCTCGACAAGGTCCGGGCGGTCGATCCGGTCGGGCGGACGTTGACGGTCGAAGCCGGCGTGGTGCTCAAGCGCGTGCAGGAGGCGGCCGATGCGGCCGGCCTGTTCTTCCCGCTGTCGCTCGGCTCCGAAGGCAGCTGCCAGATCGGCGGCAACCTCTCCTCCAATGCCGGCGGCACTGGCGTGCTCGCATACGGCAATTCCCGCGACCTCTGTCTCGGCGTCGAGGCGGTGCTGGCCTCCGGCGAGATCTTTCACGGCCTGCGGCGGCTGAAGAAGGACAATCGCGGCTACGACCTCCGCCATCTCTTCATCGGCAGCGAGGGCACGCTCGGCATCATCACCGCGGCCGTGCTGAAGCTGTTTCCGAAACCCGCCGGCCGCGAGGTCGCCTATGTCGGCCTCGCCTCGCCGGAAGCGGCGCTGCAGCTGCTGCGCCATGCCGAACGGCTCGCCGGGCCGCAGCTCTCCGCCTTCGAACTGATGCCGCGCATCGGCATGGAATTCACCATTCGCCACACCCAGGGGGCCCGCGATCCGCTGGAAGGCCCGCATCCCTGGTACGTGCTGATCGAGATCAGCTCCAGCCGCTCCGCCGAAGACGCGCGCGACACGCTGGAAGCGGTGCTTACCGAGGGCTTCGAGGCAGGGATCGTCGATGACGCCGTGCCGGCCAAGTCGCTGGCGGAAGCCAACGCCTTCTGGGCGATGCGCGAGGAGCTGAGCTGGGCGCAGAAGCCGGAAGGCGGCTCGATCAAGCACGACGTGGCGGTGCCGGTGGCGCTGGTGCCGGAATTCCTCGCCCGTGCCGACCGGGCGGTGGCCGAGGCCATGCCCGGCGCCCGGGTGGTCGCCTTCGGCCATCTCGGCGACGGCAACATCCACTACAACATCTCCCAGCCCGTCGAAGCCGACACCGCCGCCTTCCTGTCGCGCTGGCACGAGATGAACGTCATCGTCCACGGCATCGTCGCCTCGATGGACGGCACGTTCTCCGCCGAGCACGGGATCGGCCAGCTGAAGCGCGAGGAACTCGCCCTGAGCAAGCAGGGACCCGAGATCGAATTGATGCGGCGCATCAAGGCGGCCTTCGATCCTGACGATATCTTAAACCCCGGAAAGCTGGTTTAGACTTGATTCAAGTTTTATCCTTGCTAACCTTCTTGGGGGTCATGAAGACTTAACTGACTTTCTTAGCGGGGCCGCAAGACGCGACGGCTACTGTCTGCATAAGCAAGGCCGGGATCACATCGGCCGCAGGGAGAGACCGATCCGTCGGCTCTCAGGAGAGACAGAGGCGTCAACACATGAATATCGCTCCGTTCGATGCAGCAGTCAGGCCCGTCTGGGCGACGCTTCCGGTCCGGCTCGATCCGGCCGCCTGCGACCGTCGCCAGACGGTGGAGATCATTGACGAGGGCGAGGTCGTCGTCTGCCGCGTCGACAGGCGTGGCGCGGTGATCCGCCGCAAGCTCGGCGGCTCCGGCCTGCCGGTTTCGATCGCGCTGCCGGCCCGCGCCTTCCGCGGCGTGGCGGCCCGCGCCATGGAGACGGCTGAGGGCGAGGTGACGGTGACGCTCGAACTGCACCATGACGACCCGCGCTGCACCGTGCCGCTGCTGGTCGCCAGCGACCTCTACGACGTCGCCGCCGACTGGCGCGGCTGGTCCGAAGTCTTCGGCCTACCGATGCTGATGGTCGAGGCCGACGGCACGATCTGCGCGCTCGAGGACACGCTCGGCGCCATCAAGGCGGCCCAGCCGGCACCCCGCCGCCGCTCCGCCAACCGGCAGCGCCGGCCCCGCTTCCTGGCGCGCCGCAAGCCCGGCGGCCTCGGCATGCGCATGGTCGTCGCCGGCGAGGAGATCATCGCCCGCAGCTGACCGGGACGGCCGGAGCGCTGTCGCGTCAGCCGCCCGTCACCGGGAACGACAGCGCCCAGAGCGCCGAGAAGATCAGCCCGAAGAACACGATCCAGCCGAACAGCGTGTTCGACTTGAACAGCTTCAGGCACTGGTCCGGATCGTCGATGTCGAGCGTGCGGATCTGCCATCCCATCTGCGCCGCGCCGATGGCGAGGCCGGCATAGGCCGGCCAGGCGGGCCCGCCGCCGATGCCGTGGCCGGTCGCCACGAAGGCCGCGAGGAACAGCCCGATCGTCCCGGCATAGAGGACGATCAGGGCCGGCTTGGTGCGGCTCCCGAACAGCCGTGCCGTCGAGCGCACGCCGACCAGCGCGTCGTCCTCCTTGTCCTGATGCGCGTAGATCGTGTCGTAGCCGATCGTCCACAGGATGCAGCCGGCATAGAGCAGCACCGCGCCGGGCGCGAGTTCGCCCCAGTATCCTGCCCATCCCATCAGGGCACCCCAGGAGAAGGCGAGGCCGAGGCCCAGCTGCGGCCAGTCGGTGAAGCGCTTCAGGAAAGGATAGATCGCCACGACACCCAGCGAGGCGATGCCCAGCAGCACCGAGAAGACGTTGAACTGGATCAGCACCAGGAACCCGACCAGCGCCTGCGCGACCAGAAACCACTTCGCCTGCGAGCGCGACAGGCGGCCCGACGGCAGCGGCCGCGAGCGGGTGCGCGCCACCATGTCGTCGATCTTCTGGTCGACGAGGTCGTTATATGTGCAGCCGGCGCCGCGCATGGCGATCGCGCCGACCAGGAACAGGAACAGCTGCCAGAGGCTGGGCAGGCCGAGATGCACGGCACTCGGCGAGACCGCCTGCGGCGCCAGCGCCGCCGCCCACCAGCAGGGCCACAGCAGCAACTGCCACCCGATGGGGCGATCCCAGCGTGCAAGCTGGGCATAAGGCCAGGCGCCGCGGGGAAGGGTCCGGTAGACCCAGTTGTCCGATGGCGCGTCTGCGACGCGGTCGGAGTGGTCGGCGAGGCCAGTCTTGAGATTCGACATGGCGAGAGAGTGATTGCACAAGAGCCGCAGTCAAGGCTTTTCCGCGGATTTCCCGCCTTGCGTGGCGACCGGGCGCCTTGACCTTTCCCGCGCTGCGACGGTAACCGCCTGCAGCCGGTCCACCTTCCGGCGGTGCGTCGAATCGGAGAAGACATGGCGATCAACGTGCTGCTGATCGGGTCGGGCGGCCGCGAACACGCGCTGGCCTGGAAACTCGCGCAGTCGCCGGAGCTGGGCACTCTCCACGCGGCGCCGGGCAATCCGGGGATCGCCGAGCATGCCAGCCTCGTCTCCCTCGACATCGGCGATCATGCCGCCGTCGCCGGCTTCTGCCGCGACCACGACATCGGTCTGGTGGTCGTCGGGCCGGAAGCGCCACTGGTGGCGGGGCTCGCCGACGCGCTGACGGATGCCGGGGTGCCGGTTTTCGGGCCCTCCGCCGCCGCGGCGCAGCTGGAAGGCTCGAAGGGCTTCACCAAGGATCTCTGCGCCCGCCACGACATCCCCACCGCCCGCTACCGCCGCTTCACCGACGCGGCGAGCGCGCGGGACTATGTCGAGGCGGGCGGCGTGCCGGTCGTCATCAAGGCCGACGGGCTCGCCGCCGGCAAGGGCGTCACTGTCGCGATGACCCGCGAGGAGGCGCTGAACGCGGTCGATGCGTGCTTCGCCGGCGAGTTCGGCGTCGCCGGTGCCGAGCTGGTGGTCGAGGCGTTCCTCGAGGGCGAGGAGGCGAGCCTCTTCTGCATCTGCGACGGCGAGCGGGCACTGTTCTTCGGCACGGCGCAGGACCACAAGCGCGCCTTTGATCGCGACCGCGGCCCGAACACCGGCGGCATGGGCGCCTATTCGCCGGCGCTGCCGATGACCGAGGCGGTGACGGCACGGGTCATGCGCGAGATCATCGAGCCGACGCTTTCCGGCATGAAGCAGGCCGGCACGCCCTTCCGCGGCGTGCTCTATGCCGGGCTGATGCTGACCGAGGACGGCCCGCAGCTGATCGAATACAATGTCCGCTTTGGCGATCCGGAATGCCAGGTGCTGATGCCGCGGCTGAAGAGCGACCTCCTGCCGATCCTGCTGGCCGCCGCCAACGGCGACCTCTCCGGCGTCGCGCCGGAATGGTCGGGCGAGCGGGCGCTGACCGTCGTGATGGCGACGGACGGCTATCCCGGACCCTACGTCACCGGCAGCGAGATCCGCAGCCTGCCGGAGCCGAGCGACCACGCGCTGATCTTCCATGCGGGCACGGCGGTTCGCGACGGACGGCTGGTCGCCGTCGGCGGGCGGGTGCTGAACGTCACCGCCACCGGCGGCAGCGTCCGCGAGGCCGCGCGCCGGGCCTACGACCTCCTGGAAAAGGTCGAGTGGGAGGAGGGTTTCTGGCGCTCCGACATCGGCCATCGGGCCATCATGACCGAGCCGGGCTGACCCGCGCGCGACACGGCGGCCCGCCCTCCCAGGTGTTTTCGCGCCTCTCCCTCTGACGTTTACGTAAGAGATGCGTTACAATGCTGGGAAATCGCCTGCGGGGCCATACATCGTGATGGAGCAGGCTGCGAACGGGAGATTGCCCTCATGTCATTCCGCCAGGAGAAGCTGACGCAACCGATCTACCGCTGGGCCAAGCGGGCGATGCCGCCGATCTCCGACACCGAGCAGAAGGCGATCGACGCCGGCACGGTCTGGTGGGACGGCGAGCTGTTCACCGGCAATCCGGACTGGGCCAAGCTCCTCGCCATGCCGCCGGCGCGGCTGTCGCCGGACGAGCAGGCCTTCATGGACGGGCCGGTCAACCAGCTCTGCGCGATGATCGACGAGTGGAAGATGGTCTGGGAAGACCGCGACCTTCCGCCCGAAGTCTGGACCTTCCTGCGCGAGAAGAAGTTCTTCGGGATGGTGATCCCCAAGGAATATGGCGGTCTGGGCTTCTCCAACACCGCCCATTCCGAGGTGGTGCGCAAGGTCTCCTCCTGCTCGGTCGTGGCGGGCGTAACGGTCATGGTGCCGAACTCGCTCGGACCCGGCGAACTCATGCTGCATTTCGGCACCCAGGCGCAGCGCGACCACTGGCTGCCCCGTCTCGCCGACGGCCGCGAAATCCCCTGTTTCGGCCTGACGTCGGCCGAGGCCGGCTCCGACGCCGCGGCGATGACCGACAGCGGCATCGTCGAATATGGCGAGCACGAGGGTGAACGCGTCCTCGGCATCCGGCTGAACTTCGCCAAGCGCTACATCACGCTCGGGCCCGTCGCGACGGTGATGGGCCTCGCCTTCAAGATGTTCGACCCGGAGAACCATCTCGGCAGGGGCAAGGAGCTCGGCATCACCGTGGCGCTGCTGCCGACGGCGACGCCCGGCGTCAGCCACGGCGACCGCCACATCCCGCAGTTCACCTTCTTCCAGAACGGCCCGCTCTACGGCAAGGACGTGTTCATCCCGCTCGACTGGGTGCTCGGCGGCCCGGACCGGATCGGCGAGGGCTGGACGATGCTGATGACGGCGCTCGCCGCCGGCCGCGGCATCTCGCTGCCGTCCCAGTCGGCCGCATCCGCGGCGATCTGCGCCCGCACCACCGGCGCCTATGCCCGGGTGCGCACCCAGTTCAACGTCCCGATCGGCATGTTCGAGGGCATCCAGCAGCCGCTCGCCGACATCGCCGCCAACGCCTACCAGATCGACGCGGCGCGGCGGCTCACCGTCGCAGCGCTCGACGAGGGCCACCGCCCCTCGGTGATCTCGGCGATCATGAAGGCGCACGCCACCTACCGGATGCGCGAATCGATCGAGCGGTCGATGGACATCCACGGCGGCAAGGCGATCATCGACGGGCCGAACAACTATCTCGGACAGCAGTACAAGTCGGTGCCGATCGGCATCACCGTCGAGGGCGCCAACATCCTCACCCGCAACCTGATGATCTTCGGCCAGGGAGCGATCCGCGCGCATCCCTACATGCTGAAGGAGCTGATGGCGCTGTCGGACAAGGACGAGGCGCGCGGGCTCAAGGACTTCGACACGCATTTCTGGGCGCATGCCGGCCACGCGGTGAAGAACGCCTTCCGCACCTTCGTGCGCGGCTGGACCGGCGGCCTCGCCGCCCCGGCGCCGAAGGGCGCCGCCTTCACCAGCCACTGGCGCCAGCTGTCGCGCTATTCCTCCGCCTTCGCCCTCATCGCCGACCTCTCGCTGCTGACGCTGGGCGGGGCGCTGAAGCGCAAGGAGATGCTGTCGGCGCGGCTCGGCGACATCCTGTCGGAGCTCTACCTGCTCGGCGCGACGCTGAAGCGCTTCGAGGTCGAGGGCCGGCCGGAGGCGGACAAGCCGCTGGTCGAGTACATCATGCAGAAGGGCTACAACCGCATGGGGCTCGCCTTCGAGGGCGTGCTCGACAACCTGCCCGCCCGCTGGGCCGCCGTGCTGACGCGCGCGCTTGCCTTCCCGCTGGGCGTTCCCTACCAGGAGCCGGCGGACGAGCTGACCAGCGAGGTCGCGGCGATCCTCATGCGCCCGTCGTCGCAGCGCGATCGGCTGACGCCCGATGTCTATCTCGGCGAAGGTCGCGCCGAACATCCGGTCAAGGATCTGGAAATCGCCTTCGAGCTCGTCTGCGCCGTCGCGCCGGTCGAGAAGCGGATGCGCGAGGCCGGCCAGCGCGACCCGGCCCGGGCGCTCGAGGCAGGCCTGATCAGCGAGGCAGAATTCACGCAGCTCGCCGAGGCCAAGGCCGCCGTCGACAAGGTCGTCGCGGTCGACGCCTTCCCGATGCGCGACGTGTCGCCGATCGCCAGCCAGCACGACCGGCCGGACGGCGACGCTTCCGGCGACGGCGCACGGCGCGAGGCGGCGGAATAATGGCCCGCGCGGTCTATCTCGTCGACGGCGCCCGCACGCCCTTCATCAAGGCGCGCGGCCGGCCGGGGCCCTTCACCCCGGTCGACCTCGCGGTGCAGTGCGGCCGGCCCCTCTTGATGCGTCAGGCCTTTGCGCCGGACGCGATCGACCTCGTCATCCTCGGCTGCGTCAACGTCGTCGCCGACGAGATGAACCCGGCGCGGGTCGCCGGGCTGCGGCTCGGCCTGCCGGACGAGACGCCGGCCTTCACCGTGCAGATCAATTGCGGCTCGGGCATGCAGTCGATCGACACCGCCTTCCGCTATATCGAGGGCGGCACCGCCGACATCGTGCTGGCCGGCGGCACCGATGCGCTCAGTCACTCGCCCTTGGTGCTGCGGCGCGGCGCCGTCGACTGGTTCGCCGAGCTGAACGGGGCCCGCTCCACCGGCGACCGGCTGAAGGCCTTTGCCGGACTGAAACCGGATTTCCTCAAGCCGCTGATCGGCCTGGAGCGCGGGCTTACCGACCCGATCACCAATCTCAACATGGGCCAGACCGCCGAGCTCCTCGCGCATTATTTCGCGATAAGCCGGCAGGAGGCCGACGAATACGCCGCCGAGAGCCACAACCGGCTCGACCGCGCGACCAACGAGGGCTGGCTGAAGGACGAGATGCTGCCGGCCTTCGGGCGCGACGGCGACGTCTACGAACGCGACGACGGCGTGCGCCCGGGCTCCAGCGCCGACGGCCTCGCCAAGCTGAAGCCGGTGTTCGAGAAGCCCTACGGCAAGGTGACGGCGGGCAATTCCTCGCAGATCACCGACGGCGCCTCCTGGGTGGTGCTCGCCTCCGAGGAGGCGGTGGCGCGCCATGGCATGCAGCCGCTGGCCCGCATCGTCGATTCCGAATGGGGCGCGCTCGACCCCTCGATCATGGGTCTCGGTCCCGTCGTCGCCACCGCGCCGATCCTGAAGCGCCAGAACATGGGCGTCTCGGACGTCGATCTCTGGGAGCTGAACGAGGCTTTCGCGGCGCAGGTGCTGGCCTGCCTGCGCGCCTTCGAGACGGAAAAGATCGCCAACGACGTGCTCGGCCTCGAGGGCCGCGGCGGCGCTATCGACCGCGCAAGGCTGAATGTCGACGGCGGCGCGATCTCGCTCGGCCATCCGGTCGGCACCAGCGGCAACCGCATCACCCTGCATCTGGCCAACGCCATGCGGCGGCTGGGGCACAAGCGGGGCATCGCTACCGAATGCATCGGCGGCGGCCAGGGCGGCGCGATGCTGCTGGAAGCGGCGTGACCGCGCTGCTGCCCGAAACCGACGGTCCCGACGAGAAGACGAGAACAAGCCCATGAGCCGAATGCTCGCCGCCCTTTCCGACCAGGCCCTCGAACTCGGCCCCGCACGCGCGGCTGAACCGGAGGGAAACTGGCGCTGCGCGACCGATGCCGACCACGTTGTCTGGCTGGTGCTCGACCGGCCCGGCAAGTCGGTCAACACGATCGACCGCAGCGTCATCGAGGAACTGGCGGCTCACATCGACCGGATCGCCGAGCAGCGGCCGACGGCCCTGGTGATCCGTTCTGCCAAGCCGTCCGGCTTTGCGGCCGGCGCCGACATCCAGCAATTCGCCGGCGCCTCGACCGCCGAAATCAGCGCCATGCTGGAGGACGCGCACCGCGTCCTCCACCGGCTGGCGCAGCTGCCGATGCGGACCATCGCGGTGATCCACAGCCATTGTCTGGGCGCCGGCCTCGAACTGGCGCTCGCCTGCGACCGGCGCATAGCGACGCCGGAATCCAGCCTCGGCTTTCCGGAGGTGATGCTCGGCCTGCACCCCGGGCTCGGCGGCACCTACCGCGCCACGGCGATCGCCGATCCGCTCGAAGCCATGACGATGATGCTGACCGGCAAGCCGGCACCCGCGAAGAAGGCCAAGGCCATCGGCCTCGTCGACACGGTGGTGGAGGAGCGGCACGTGCGCGCCGCCGTTCAGGCGGCGATCCGCGGCGAGCTCGAACCGGCCGGCGGCAGCTTCAAGGCACAGGCGTTCTCGCTGCGGCCGGCGCGCGCCCTGATGGCCAGCCAGATGCGTCGCAAGGCCGCCGACAAGGCGCCGAAGGAGCACTATCCCGCGCCCTACCGGCTGATCGATCTCTGGGAGGAGCACGGCGGCAACGCCAGGGCGATGCAGGCCGCCGAGATCAAGAGTTTTGCCGAGCTGATCGAGACCGAGACGGCGCAGAATCTCGTTCGCGTGTTCTTCCTGCGCGAGGCGATGAAGGGGCTGAAGCAGGGCTCGTCCGCGATCAGCCGGGTGCATGTTGTCGGCGCCGGCGCAATGGGCGGCGACATCGCCGCCTGGGCGGCGCGCGAAGGTTTCCACGTGACCCTCGGCGACGTCGCCAATGCGCCGATCGGCCGCGCCATGAAGGCCGCGACCAAGATGCTGACGGCCACCCTGAAGGACCCGCTGAAGATCCGCGACGCGCTGGATCGTCTGACGCCGGACCCGCACGGGCTCGGCATCCGCCACGCCGATCTGGTCATCGAGGCGGCGCCGGAGCGCCTCGACGTGAAGCGCGGCATCTTCGCCGCGATCGAGCCGCAGCTGAAGACCGGCGCGCTGCTGGCCACCAACACCTCGGCGCTGCCGCTCGAGGACATCGCGGAGGGGCTTGCCGATCCTTCGCGGCTGGTCGGACTGCATTTCTTCAACCCGGTCTCGCGCATGCAGCTCGTCGAGATCGTCCGGCACGACCGGATCAGCCCGGAGACCGCGCGGCGGGCGACGGCCTTCGCGGTCGAGCTCTCGCGCCTGCCCGCGCCGGTCGGATCGGCCCCCGGCTTCCTGGTGAACCGGGCGCTGACGCCGTACATGGCCGAGGCGCTGCTCATGGTCGACGAGGGCATCCCCAAGGAACGCATCGACAAGGTCGCCGAGGATTTCGGCATGCCGATGGGCCCGGTCGAGCTCGCCGACCAGGTCGGGCTCGACATCGCGCTGGAGGTCTCCGCGTCGCTGCGCCAGCGCCTCGGCGTGCCATTTCCCGACAGCCCGGCCTGGCTGGAGAAGCTGGTCGCGGAGAACAAGCTCGGCCGCAAGAGCGGCGCCGGCCTCTACGAATACGATGCCGACGGCAAGCCGAAGAAGCAGCGGGTGGAAGCCTCGCCGCAGGACACGACGACGGACGCCGACCTGCTCGACCGTCTCGTGCTGCCGATGCTGAACGCCGTCGTTGCCTGCCTCAGGGAAGGCGTCGTCGAGCGCGAGGACATCGCCGACGGGGCGATGATCTTCGGCACCGGCTTCGCGCCGTTCCGCGGCGGGCCGATCCACTACGCCCGCCAGCGAGGGACAGGCGAGATTACGGCAAAGCTGCGAGCGCTGGCTGAAAAGCATGGTCCGCGTTTTACGCCGGACGACGGCTGGGAAATGCTCATGGGGTGGTCGCAAACTCACTGATCGCGGATTATCGATAATCCTACTAGGATCGCGAGGCGGAAAATCTCACGGCCAAAGATCTTATATCCAGCGCCAGTTTATGTGCATCTCTTTCGTAGTAGGATCAATAAAGGCGGAAATCGAAAAATTCCGCTGAACAAGAAATCGACGCCCTCCTAATTTTCCATACGAAATTGTAACATCAATCTGTCCATCATAGGCTTTCCGTTCCAAAATTGGTCTAGGCGGATTCATCTGGATTGCTGAGTCCCTGAAATGACTCGCCGAATTTGGCGCGATTACTCCGCCTTTATTGGCAAAATTTTTGGTAGTGCCTACCCTGTCGGCAAACCTTGTATCGATTTTATCGACCGTAAACTCCATCGGGAAAAGAGCGCGATTGCTCAGTGTGACCCCAATTTGAACCCCTTCAATCTCTATAGGATCACTGCTTTCGTCGCTGCTGACCCAGATTGTGGGCTCCACAATATCGAGCTTTCCATCTGCCGACGTTCGGTCGATCCATTCGTTTAGCCGCAGCAGTCCGTGAGTGAGAAAAGCAAATGACGCTAACGCGCTCACCCATACCCAGAGCAACGGAACGTTGCCCGCTATACCCAGAACCGCTGCAATCACTGGACCAACAAGGGGCCATATAAAGTGCTGGACCGGCTGCCATGTCAGTAAGCCGTGTAAAGCTTCGGTCTCCCGAAGCGCGCGGAACAATTTCTTTATCGTTTTGAACATGCGCCACCTAACCCAACCTCTGGACTCTTTGTCGAGTCGGTGTCGCGATTACTCCACGTGTTTGATGTCTGACCGGTCGGAGAAAATGTCCGCCTAAGCCCCGCCGAACGAGAGCCTTATAGCGTCGTGCAGACATAGTCCTGCGTGCCGAGGCCGGTGCCTCCCAGCGTGATCCGGTCGCCGGCGCGCAGGAAGCGCGGCGGGTCGTAGGAGAGGCCGACGCCGCCGGGTGTCCCGGTCATGATCACGTCGCCGGGCTCCAGCCGCATGAAGCGCGAGATGTAGGAGATGAGATAGGGCACCTTGAAGATCATCTGCCGCGTGTTGCCGGTCTGCTGGCGCTCGCCGTTGACGTCGAGCCAGAGCTCGATGTCGTCGTGGTTGATCGCGTGGGGCGGCACCAGCCAGGGTCCGAGCGGGGCGAAGGTGTCGTGCGACTTGCCCTTCGTCCACTGGCCGCCGCGCTGCAGCTGGAAACTGCGCTCGGTGAGGTCGTTGGCGAGAGTGAAGCCGGCGACATGACGCAGCGCCTCCTCGACCCGGACATATTTCGCGACCCGGCCGATGACCACGGCGAGTTCGACGCCCCAGTCGACGCGGCTCGCCATGCGGGGAATCTCGATCGGATCGTTGGGACCGGATGCCGCCGTCGCCGCCTTCAGGAACAGCGTCGGCTCCGGGTTGATCTTGAAACCCGCGAGTTCGGCGCTGTCGCCGTAGTTCGGTCCGACGCCGATGATCTTGCCGATCCGCCGCACCGGCTTGCACAGGCGCACGCCCTCGGCGACCAGCGGAAGCGTCGTGCGGTCGTAATCGGCCAGGCGGCTGAGGGCGTCCGGGTCGAGCGATTCGCCTTCCAGGGAGGTGACATGGTCGCTGAGATCGCGGATGCGGCCATCATCGTCGATGCAGCCGGGACGCTCGACGCCCCGGTCCCCGAACCGAACAAACCGCATGAATGCTACTCCCTGTCCCTGACACGCAAATGGCGCCGGAGGTGGTTCGGTTCCTTGCGATACTTTGACGATTACGTAAGATGTCTAACGATTGCCGCTGGCTCAACGAGGCGCCGGCGCGCTGCACGAATCTTGGGAGATTTCGCCGATGTACAAGGCCCCGATTGCCGACATTGCATTCGCGCTGGAGCAGGTCGCCGGCCTCGGCCCAGCCATGGACCGCGGGCTTCTCGGCGAGCTGACGCCGGACCTCCTGCACGCCGTGCTCGAAGAGGCGGGCCGCTTCGCCGGCGAGCGTGTCGCGCCGCTGGCGATGACCGGCGACCGCGAGGGCACCAGCGTCAGGGACGGCGTCGTGGTCACGCCGGCCGGCTGGCGGGCGCTCTACGCCGACTGGATCGGCGGTGGCTGGAACGCACTGACCGGACCCGAGTCGCATGGCGGCCAGGGCCTGCCGACGGCGCTCTCGGCGGCTGTCTTCGAGATGTGGAACTCCG
Source organism: Aurantimonas sp. HBX-1 (assembly GCF_021391535.1). GTDB lineage: Bacteria > Pseudomonadota > Alphaproteobacteria > Rhizobiales > Rhizobiaceae > Aurantimonas. Next base: position 3,324,390 of record NZ_CP090066.1, on the reverse strand, counting down.
CCTCGATGGGCTTTGCGATCGGCCCGACGCTCACCGTCGGCGCGGTCGAGGCGCTCGAGGCGCACGGGTCGGACGAGCTGAAGAGCCGCTACCTGGCGAAGCTCGTCTCGGGCGAGTGGATGGGCACGATGAACCTCACCGAGCCGCAGGCGGGGTCGGACCTTGCGGCGCTGAAGGCGCGGGCCGAACGCGCGCCGGACGGCACCTACCGGATCTTCGGCACCAAGATCTACATCACCTATGGCGAGCACGACTTCACCGACAACATCGTGCATCTCGTCCTTGCGCGCCTGCCGGACGCACCGGCCGGCGTGAAGGGCATCTCGCTCTTCCTGGTGCCGAAATTCCTGCCCGAGGCGGACGGCTCGCCCGGCCGGCGCAACGACGTGTTCTGCTCGGCGGTCGAGCACAAGCTCGGCATCCACGGCTCGCCCACCTGCACGATGATCTACGGCGACGGTTTCGTCACTGGCGAGGAGGCGGGGGCCGTCGGCTGGCTGGTCGGCGAGGAAAATCGCGGCCTCGCCTGCATGTTCACGATGATGAACAACGCCCGCCTGCTGGTCGGCATCCAGGGCGTCGGCGTCGCCGAGGCGGCCTGCCAGCAGGCTCTCGCCTATGCGAGGGAGCGCCGGCAGGGCCGCGCGACGCGCCTCGTCGCGGCAGGCGGTGCGCCGGGGCAGATGAGCCCGATCGTCGACCATCCGGACGTCGCGCGCATGCTGCTGACCATGAAGGCGCTGACCGGCGCGGCGCGCGCCATCTGCTACGCCTGCGGCCACGCCACCGACATGGTCCGCGCGCTCGCCGCCGATCCCGACGAGGCAAGCGCCTGGAAGGAACGCGCCAATCTCCTGACGCCCGTCGCCAAGGCCTTCGCCACCGATATCGGCGTCGAGGTCGCCTCGCTCGGCATCCAGGTGCACGGCGGCATGGGCTATGTGGAGGAAACCGGCGCCGCGCGGCTGCTGCGCGACGCGCGGATCGCGCCGATCTACGAGGGCACCAACGGCATCCAGGCGATCGACCTCGTTCAGCGCAAGATCGGCCAGTCGGGCGGCGCCGCGGTCGCGGCCTATCTGGCCGAACTGGCGGAAACGGTCGACGCCGTCGCGGCCCGGAACGAGCCGGATTTCGGCGCCACCGGCGCGGCGCTGGCAGCGTCGCTGGGCGATCTGCGAGCGGCGACCGACTTCCTGAGAGGCTGCGTCGCCGAGGGCGACGCCGACACGGCGCTTGCCGGAGCGACCGCCTATCTACGCCTGTTCGGCCTCGTCGCCGGCGGGGCCTATCTCGCCAAGGGGGCGCTGGTGGAACCGCTGCAGCCGGAACGCGTGGCGCTCGCCCGCTTCATGGCCGAGAACCTTCTGGCCGAGACGGCGGGGCTTGCCCGCCGCGTTACTACTAGCGCCGGCAGCCTCGCCGCCGCGCGAGCCCTCCTCGAAGGGGATGCACGATGAGCGACCTGATCGAAACCGGCATCGAGGCCGGCGTCCTCACCGTCCGGATGAACCGGCCGGACAAGAAGAACGCCATCACCGGCGCGATGTATCGCACCATGGCCGACGCCATCGCCGGCGCGAACCACGACGATTCCGTCGCCGCCGTGCTGATCTGCGGCGCGCCGGGGACGTTCACGGCCGGCAACGACATCAAGGACTTCATGGCGGTGGCGATGAGCGGCACGCCGCCGCGCGACGCCTACGACTTCCTCATCGCCCTCGCGACGGCGAAGAAGCCGCTGGTCGCCGCCGTCGACGGCATCGCCATCGGCATCGGCACGACGATCCTGATGCACTGCGACCTTGCCTATGCGACGCCCGGCTCGACCTTCCGCACGCCGTTCCTCGATCTCGGGGTGACGCCGGAGGCCGGCTCCAGCCTGATCGCGCCGAGGATCATGGGCAACCAGCGCGCCTTCGCGCTCCTCGCGTTGGGTGAGACCTTCGACGCCGAGGCGGCGCGGCAGGCGGGGCTGGTCTATGCGGTGGTCGAGGACGCCGAGGCGGCCGCCTCGGACGCCGCGCGCCGGCTGGCGAAGAAGCCGCCGGAGGCGCTGCGCATCGCCCGCGACCTACTGCGCGGCAGCGAGGAAGAGATCGTCCGGCGGATCGACCTGGAAATCGGCCACTTCACCGAGCGCCTGTCGTCAAAGGAGGCCAAGGCCGCCTTCATGGCCTTCATGTCCCGGTAGGGCCGGCCGGGGCGGGGCGCGGCGGCTTACGCCTCCGGCCGGCCATCGGCCGCTCCCTCCCTCACGGCGTCATCCCCGGGCTTGACCCGGGGACCCATGCCTCCGCACGGAAGCTGCCGGGGCTGGGGAAAGGGAGATGCAGTTGCGGCTCGAAAGCTCCGGCTGGATCCTCGGGACGGTGCCCGAGGATGACGACGCGGGGGGATGACCTGACGTCTTGCCGATGGTGGAGACCAATCCGGCGCTCAGAGGGTTACCCATCAAATGCACCACGAGCGTGTCGCCGACGACCCTGTGCGCCACGGTACATCGCCGCGACGAGGCGCCTGTCCGCCCCGACGACGATAGTGCGCCTGCGCTCATCGACGTCGTCATCCTCGGGCCCCGTCCCGAGGATCCAGGGGCTCAGGTCGGCGATCGGCCGCTCCCTGCCTTCTGGCGTCATCCCCGGGCCTGACCCGGGGACCCATTCCAAATCATCCGAGCCGCGATAACGGCATAGTCATCGGGCGGTCGGAACTCTGCGACGTTCCACGGGAGCGGCGGTTGCGGCGTGAGGCATGGGTCCCCGGGTCAAGCCCGGGGATGACGCCGGGAAGGGGGTACTGCCTGCTCGTCGATGCTGCTGCTCTTCATCCACGCTTCCGACCGTCATCGATGCTGCCCGGCATCGGACCGTGACTCTCTCGCCCGCCACCCTCGTTCTTGATGCCGTCGACCGGCTCAGACCCTCCGGTCCCCGGCTCCTCCGCGTCGGCGCGGAACAAAAACCGGTACGTCCCGACGCAGCCGACGAGGCAGATGCCGGCGGCGATGGCGATGATCGGCCAGGTGCCGTGCTCGGCGAAGAACAGCCGGAAGGCCGCGCCGAAGGCGTAGGCGCCGAGGCCGTAGGCGCCGGCCCAGAGCGCCGCGCTGATCGTGTTCAGGATCAGGAATCTCGGCCAGCTCATGTGCATCGTGCCGGCGACGAAGCCGTTCAGCTGGCGCAGGATGATGATGAAGCGGGCGACCAGCACCACCCAGATGCCGTAGTCCTCGAAGCGCTTCTCGACCATCGCGAAGCGGCGCTCGCCGAGGCCGACCTTCTCGCCCCAGCGCACCACCATGCCGCGGCCATAGCGGCGGCCGAGAACATAGCCGAGATTGTCGCCGACCACCGCACCGATCGTGGCGGTGAGGAACACCGCGCCGAGGCTCAGCGAGCCTTCGCCGGCCAGCATGCCGGCTGCCATCACCAGGCTCTCGCCGGGCAGCGGCAGCCCGGTCGATTCCAGCAGGACGACGACGAACAGGAACGCGTAGCCGTAGTGGGTGAGGTACTCGGTCACGGTGTCGGGTCAGCTCGTTGCGGGGATGTGGCACGCCCGATCGGCAGGCAGATTGCGGCTCGCACGAATGGCCGGGGACGGCAAGCCTCTCCGGCCGAACTCAGCGCTCCAGCAGGGCGACGACTTCGACGTGGTGCGACCAGAGGAACTGGTCCACCGGCGTCACCGAGGCCACGCGGTAGCCGCCGTCGGTGAGGATGCGCAGGTCACGCGCCAGGGTCACCGGGTTGCACGAGACGGCCGCGACGCGGCGCACCGTGGAGGCCGCGAGTTCCTGCGCGACGGCTTCGGCGCCGGCCCGCGGCGGATCGAACACCACGCCGTCGTAGCGCTTGAGCTCCCTGGCCGGGATCGGCCGGCGGTAGAGGTCGCGCTTCTCGGTCGTCACCGCCTTCAGCCCGGCGGCCCGGCGCCATCCGGTGTCCAGCGCCGCGAGCGCCGCCGGGTCGGCTTCCACGGCGTGGACCGCGGCCTGCCGGGCGAGCCGCAGCGAAAACGTGCCGCAACCGGCGAACAGATCGGCGACGCGGCGGGCACCGGCGAGATGGCCCTCGACCAGCGTCGCCATCGCCGCCTCGGCCGAGGCCACGGCCTGGGTGAAGGTGCCGGCCGGCAGTTCCACGGAGACGCCGTCGAAGACCAGCGTCGGCGGCCGCGTCATGATCACCGTCTCGCCGCCGACCGTGAGGCGGGCGAAATCCTCCGCCAGGGCAAGTTTCACGGCGTTGCGGCGCAGCGACTCCGAAAGCTTCGCCGCGTCAGCGACGACCACGTCGAGGCCGGTCGCCGTCGCCGTGACGGTGATCCGCAGCGGCCGCTTGCGGTCGACGAGCAGGCTCGCAAGCCGACGCAGCGCCGGCAGCGCCCGCTCGATCGCCGGCAGCGCGATGACGCAGACGGTGATCGGCACGATCCGGTTGGATTCCGCGGCGTTGAAGCCGAGGACGACACCCTCCTCGACGCGCGCCGCCGACAGCACGACGCGCCGGCGCGATCCCGGCAGGCAGGGCACCACATCGGCGACCTCGGCATCCACGCCCTCGCGGGCGAGCGCCTTGAGGATGAGGTCGCGCTTGAACAGGCGGTAGAGTTCGTCGTCGGCATGCTGCAAGTCGCAACCGCCGCAAGCGCCGAAATGCGGGCAGGGCGGGACCTGGCGATGCGGCGATACCTCGACGACCGTCGTCGTCCGGAACGGCGTGCCGGGACGCTCGATCGCGACGGTTTCGCCGGGCAGCGTGAACGGCACGTAGACCGGACCGCCGGCGGTCTCGGCGACGCCGTCGCCCTTGGCGCCGAGATGGTCGATGGTCAGGTGGCCGTTCACTGCTTGACCCCGGCCAGCAGGAATTCGTGATTGCCGTCGCCGCCGGCGATCGGCGAGGGGATCAGGTCGACCGCCCGCCAGTCCGGCTGTTCGTCGAGCCAGGCGCGCACGGCGTCGGCGACGGCCGGCGCGCTGTCGGGATCGCGCAGCAGGCCGTTCTTGGCGATCGCCTCGCGGCCCGCCTCGAACTGCGGCTTGACCAGGAACACCGCGTTGGTCCCCGGCTCGGCCAGCTCGAGCGCCGGCGGCAGCGCCAGCCGCAGCGTGATGAAGCTGACGTCGGCGACGAGAAGGTCGAAATGCCGGCCGCCGATGTCCTCGCGCTCGAGGTCGCGGGCATTGAGACCCTCGATCACGGTGACGCGCTCGTCAGCTCGGATCCGCGGATGCAGCTGCCCGTGCCCGACATCGATCGCCACGACATGCGCCGCGCCGCGGCGCAGCAGCGCTTCCGTGAAGCCGCCGGTGGAGGCGCCGAGATCGACGGCGGTCCGGCCGGCGACGGCGATCGCGAACGTGTCGAGCGCGAATTCCAGCTTCAGCCCGGCGCGCGAGACGTAGTCGGCGGCCGGGTCGTCCAGCGTGATGACGCTCTCGGGCGGAACGTTGAGGCTCGGTTTGGTGACGGTCAGGCCGTCAACCTTCACGTGCCCGCGGCGGATCGCGTCGCGGGCCCGTGCCCGGCTCGCGGCGAGGCCCCGTTCGCTGACGAGAGTGTCGAGGCGGACGCGGGATAGATGCTGCTCTTCGGTGGCTGCCATGGCGAGGTCATGCGGGGCGGCGACGAAAATGGCAAGCGCCGATCGCGGGCGGGTCCCGTCTCAGGCCTGCATCACCCGACTGGCCTGCGTGCCGAGGGCCCGGAAGACCGCGTCTACGATGCCCTGCCTGTCGAGGCCGGCGAGCTTGATCATCGCCTCCGGCGAAGCGTGGTCGACGAAGCGGTCGGGCATCACCAGCGGCCGGACCTTCAGGCCGCGGTCGAGCAGGCCGCTGGTTGCCAGATACTGCAGCACCTGCGAGGCGAAGCCGCCGCTGGCGCCTTCCTCGACGAGGATCAGGACTTCGTGATCGCGCGCGAGCCGCCCGATCAGATCGGTGTCGAGCGGCTTGGCGAAGCGGGCATCGGCGACCGTCGTCGATAGGCCGAAGGATTCCAGCTCCTCCGCCGCCGCCACGCTGTCGGCGAGCCGGCTGCCGAAGGAAAGGATCGCGACCTTGGTGCCCTCGCGCAGGATGCGGCCCTTGCCGATCTCCAGCGCCACGCCCCGGTCCGGCATCTCGACGCCGGTGCCGTTGCCGCGTGGGTAGCGGAAGGAGATCGGCCCCTCGTCGTAGAGGACGGCTGTGCGGACCATGTGGCGCAGTTCCGCCTCGTCGGCCGCCGCCATGACCACCATGCCCGGCAGCGGCGCCAGGAAGCCGGTGTCGAACGAGCCCGCATGGGTCGGGCCGTCGGCGCCGACGAAGCCGGCGCGGTCGATGGCGAAGCGCACCGGCAGCTTCTGGATCGCCACGTCATGGACGATCTGGTCGTAGGCGCGCTGCAGGAAGGTCGAATAGATCGCGGCGAAGGGCTTGTAGCCCTCGGAAGCCAGCCCGGCGCAGAAGGTGACGGCGTGCTGCTCCGCGATGCCGACGTCGAAGGTGCGGGTCGGGAACACCGCCTCGAACTTGTCGAGACCCGTGCCGTTCGGCATCGCGGCGTTCACCGCGACGATCCTGTCGTCTTCCTGCGCTTCCTGGATCAACGATTCGGCGAAGACGGCGGTGTAGCTCGGGGCATTGCCCTTGGATTTGGCCTGCGTCCCGGTGATGACGTCGAACTTCGACACGCCGTGATACTTGTCGTCCGAGCTCTCCGCCGGGGCGTAGCCCTTGCCCTTCTTGGTGATCACGTGGACGAGGATCGGTCCGGTCTTGGCATCGCGGACGTTCTTCAGCACCGGCAGGAGATGGTCGAAATCGTGCCCGTCGATCGGCCCGACATAATAGAAGCCGAGCTCCTCGAACATCGTGCCGCCGGTGAAGAAGGCGCGGGTATATTCCTCGGTCTTGCGGGCCCCTTCGCGCATGAACTCCGGCAGGCGCTGGGTGATGTGCTTGGCCCGGTCGCGCAGCGTCCGGTAGGTCTTGCCCGAGACGAGCCGGGCGAGATAGGCGCTCATCGCCCCGGTGGGCCGGGCGATCGACATGTCGTTGTCGTTGAGGATGACGATCAGCCGCGCGTCCAGCGCGCCGGCATTGTTCATCGCCTCGTAGGCCATGCCGGCGCTCATCGCGCCGTCGCCGATGACCGCGATGACGTTGTTGCTGCCGCCGGAGAGGTCGCGCGCCACCGCCATGCCGAGGCCGGCCGAGATCGAGGTAGAGGAATGGCCGGCGCCGAACGGGTCGTATTCGCTCTCGGTGCGCTTGGCGAAGCCCGACAGGCCGCCCTCCTGGCGCACGGTGCGCATGCCCGCGCGCCGCCCGGTCAGCAGCTTGTGCGGATAGGCCTGGTGGCCGACGTCCCAGATCAGCCGGTCCTCCGGCGTGTTGAAGACGTGGTGGATCGCCACCGTCAGCTCGACGACACCCAGCCCCGCGCCCAGATGGCCGCCGGTCCGCGACACCGCATCGATCAGGTCCTCGCGCAGCTCGTCCGCCACCTGGCGGAGCTGGCTCTCCTTGAACCGGCGGAGGTCGGCAGGGGAGGCGATCTGATCGAGCAGCGGGGTGTTCAACTCGTGGGACACTGAATCAACCTTTCAGAGGCCATCGGGACGGCAGGAACTCGCTTACATCGGTTCCAGATTGCATCGTTCAAGCCGGACGGTCCACCGAACTGGACACGAAGAGCGTAACGCCGGAGGTTTGGGGCGGGTAGTGGGGAACCTGGCGTCTTCGCGAGGACGAAACGGACGCGACCGCATCGCCTTTCCGTCGCCGGAACCAGAACCGCGTCGCGGCCGCTCCTTCGGCCGAAGCGCCGGGCGCTCGGTGCGCGTCAGCCCGGATCGAGCGGCTCGGCGCCGACCGGCTTGCCGGCGCGGTTGAGCTTGATCTTCTCGACCTTGTCCTCGGCCGCGGACAGCAGCCGGTCGCAATGGTTCTTCAGCTTCTCGCCGCGCTCGTAGATGCGGATCGAGCGGTCGAGCGGCACGTCGCCGCGCTCGAGATCCGAGACGATCCGCTCGAGCGACGCCAGCGCCTCCTCGAAGCTCATGCGCTTGATGTCGGAATCGTCGCTCGGCAGCGCGGCTTCTGGTGTGTCGGACATCGGTTCTCGTCGTTGGTGGTGGTTCGGCGCGGCGATCGCCACTGGGCAGGCCGCCTGTTCAGCCGGTCATCAGCCGCTTCACGTGCGCGGCGGTGGACACGGCCAGTCCCTGCAGGTCGTAGCCGCCTTCGAGCAGGCTCACAAGCCGGCCCCCCGCATAGCGGTCGGCGATCTCCATCAGCTCGGCCGTCGCCCAGTCGAAATCCCCTTCGGTGAGCCGAAGGCTGCCGAGCGGGTCGCGGTAATGGCCGTCGAAGCCGGCCGAGACGATCACCAGCTCCGGCTCGAAGGCCCGCAGCGCCGGCAGGATGCGCGTCTGGAAGGCTTCCCGCAGGATCTCGCCGCCATCGCCGGCGGCGAGCGGCGCGTTGACGATGTTGCCGGCGCCGGTTTCGTCCTTGGCGCCCGTGCCGGGATAGAGCGGCATCTGGTGGGTCGAGCAGTAGAGTACGCTCGGGTCGGACCAGAAGATCTGCTGCGTGCCGTTGCCGTGATGGACGTCCCAGTCGACGATGGCGACCCGCTCCAGCCCGTGCACGGCCTGCGCGTGGCGGGCGGAGATGGCGGCATTGTTGAACAGGCAGAAGCCCATCGCCACCGCCGTCTCGGCGTGGTGGCCGGGCGGACGCGCCGCGACGAAGACGTTGTCGGCCTCCTTGGACATGACGTCGTCGACCGCCGCGACCGCCGCGCCGACGGCGCGGAAGGCGGCGGAAAAGCTCTTCGGGCTGACGATCGTGTCGCCATCGACCCGGACCAGACCGTCCTGCGGAATGGCGGTGGCAACCTTGCGGACGTAGGCTTCCGGATGGCAGCGATAGATCGCCTCGAGCGAGGCTTCCGGCGCCTCCGCGCGGTCGAGATGCTGGAAGCATTCCGCCTCGAGCGCGGCATAGACCGCGCCCATGCGCTCCGGCCGTTCCGGATGGCCGGGGCCGGTCAGATGCTCGGCGAAGACCGAGTGGTGGTAGAGGCGCGTCGTCATGGGCGCGCGGCGACCGGGCTCGTACGCTGGGTCATCCGGTCGTCCTCCTGTTTCGTCACGCCGCCCCTCAAGGGCTAGCCCGTTGCGGGTCCGTTATCAATCGCATCCATAGGCAAGACCTCGATCCGCCCGGCGACCCGAGGTCGATCAGATGCGTCCTGTCTGGCCGCGATGACGCAGATAGTGATCGGCGATGGCGCAGGCCACCATGGCTTCGCCGATCGGCACCGCGCGGATGCCGACGCAGGGGTCGTGCCGCCCCTTGGTCATGACGTCGACCTCGGCGCCCGCCGCGTCGATCGAGCGCTTCGGCGTCAGGATCGAGGACGTCGGCTTGACGGCGAAGCGCGCCACCAGCGGCTGGCCGGTGGAGATGCCGCCGAGAACGCCGCCCGCGTGGTTGGACAGGAACTGCGGCTTGCCGTCCGGGCCGATCCTGATCTCGTCGGCGTTCTCCTCGCCGCTGAGCCGCGCCGCCTCGAAGCCGTCGCCGATCTCGACGCCCTTGACCGCATTGATCGACATCAGGCCGGCGGCGATGTCGGCGTCGAGCTTGCCGTACACCGGAGCCCCGAGCCCCGCCGGCACGCCCTCGGCGACGACCTCGACGACGGCACCCACGGACGAGCCGCGCTTGCGCACCGCATCGAGATGGTCGGCCCAGAGCCTGGCGGTCTCGGCGTCTGGGCAGAAGAACGGATTGCGGTCGATCTCCTCCCAGTCCCAGCGGCTGCGGTCGATGGCGATGGCGCCGATCTGCACCAGCGCCGCCCGTACCGTCAGCCCCGGCACGATCAGCCGGGCGATGGCGCCGGCGGCGACGCGCGTCGCCGTCTCGCGCGCCGAGGAGCGGCCGCCGCCGCGGTGGTCGCGGACGCCGTACTTGATGTCGTAGGTGATGTCGGCGTGGCCCGGCCGGTAGCGCTGGGCGATGTCGGAATAATCCTTCGACCGCTGGTCGACGTTCTGGATCTCCAGCGCGATGGGGGTCCCGGTAGCGACGAGCTCGCCCTCTGCCTCGCCCGGCACGACGCCGGACAGCACCCGCACCTGGTCCGGCTCCTGGCGCTGCGTCGTGTAGCGCGACTGCCCGGGACGGCGGCGATCGAGGAACGCCTGGATGCCGGCTTCGGAAAAGCGGATGCCGGGCGGCGTCCCGTCGACGACGCAGCCGATCGCCGGGCCGTGGCTCTCGCCCCAGGTTGTGACGCGAAACAGATGGCCGAACGTGTTGTGGGACATGAAACTCCGCCGGGTGGAAGCATAGTGGCAAGACCGCGATGTAGGCCTTCCGGGACGAAACGGTCAAATGCAACCAAACGACATACATCGTTAAGTTTTCCGCGCCACTTCCGACACAATCCCGTCCGACCTTGCGATTGTGCGGGCGACAGACCCGCAAGGCGCGGCTTCGGTGGATACGGGCGGCGGTCGCAGGAGGGCAGTTCGATGACCAGGCAGATACTCGCTTTTTTCGCCAGTTCGGTGCTGACGGTCGCGATGCAGATCCCGTCGATGGCCCAGGAGGTCGACGGCACGATCGAGTCGGTCGACCGCGAGCGGGCCGAAATCCGCCTCAGCGACGGGCTGACCTATCTGCTGCCGGACGGCTTCAATTTCGATGGCGTCAAGCCGGGCATGGACGTGGTGCTGATCTATGACGAGCAGCATCCGCTCGGCACGATTCGCCTCGTCTGACCGGCGCCATCCGTCCTAGACCCAGGCGATTTCCCCGTCCTGCCAGCGCAGGATCCGGTCCTGCGGCACGCCGAATCTGGCCGCGGCATCCGGTTCGACGTTGCCGTAGCGGCGCAGGAAGCTGCGCGTGACGCCGCCATGCGCGACGATCAGGGTCGGGCCGTGGAGTTCGTCGAACACCGGGGCGACGCGCCGGGACAGCATCTCGTAGCTCTCGCCCTTCGGCCCGGGCGGGACGAAATTCCACTTGCTCGCCTTGCGCGCGGCGATCCGCTGCGGGTCGCGGGCGGCGATCTCGGCCAGCGTCGAACCCTGCCAGTCGCCGAAATGCAGCTCCACCAGCCGGGGCTCGCGCTCGAAATCGTCGGGGTCGAGGCCGAGCTTCTCGCGGATGATCCGCATCGTCTCGACGGTGCGCGACAGGGGGCTGGCCATGAAGCGCAGCGCCGCGGCCCGCTCGCCCAGCACGTCGCGCAGATAGACGCCGTTGCGTGCGGCCTCCGCCCGGCCGAACGGCGTCAGCTCGATGTCTTCCTGTCCCTGCAAGCGGCCTTCGAGGTTCCACGCCGTCTGGCCGTGGCGGCACAGATAGAGCAGCGGCAGGTTCACCCCCGCGCCCGGCTTACGGCAGGTCCTTGACGACGGAGATGTCCGGCGCGTCGACCGCCTTCATGCCGACGGTATGGTAGCCGGAATCGACGTGGTGGACCTCGCCGGTGACGGCAGTCGACATGTCGGAGAGCAGATACAGCGCCGACTGGCCGACCTCATCGATCGTCACCGTCCGCTTCAGCGGGGCGTTGTACTCGTTCCACTTCAGGATGTAGCGGAAGTCGCCGATCCCGGATGCCGCCAGCGTCTTGATCGGGCCGGCCGAGATGGCGTTGACCCGGATCTTCTGCTTGCCGAGGTCGACCGCCAGATAGCGCACCGAAGCCTCCAGCGCCGCCTTGGCGACGCCCATGACGTTGTAGTGCGGCATCACCTTCTCGGCGCCGTAATAGGTCAGCGTCAGCATCGAGCCGCCGTCGGTCATCAGCTTCTCGGCCCGCTGCGCGACCGCCGTGAAGGAGTAGACCGAGATCAGCATGGTCTTGGTGAAATTGCCCTCGGACGTGTCGACGTAGCGGCCGGTCAGCTCGTCCTTGTCGGAAAAGCCGATGGCGTGCACCAGGAAGTCGAGCTTGCCCCACCGTGCCTCGAGACCGGCGAACACCGCATCGATGCTGGCGGCGTCGGCGACGTCGCAATGGCCGGCAACGAAAGCGCCGAGCTCGGCGGCGAGCGGCTCGACGCGCTTCTTCAGCGCGTCGCCCTGGTAGGTGAGGGCGATCTCGGCACCCTGTTCTGCCAGCGCCTTGGCGATGCCCCAGGCGATCGAGCGGTTGTTGGCGACGCCCATCACGAGGCCGCGCTTGCCGTTCATCAATCCGGTTGAATGAGCCATGGCGCGAATCTCCCGGACCTACTGCGATGGGTAGTTTGGACGGCGGCGGGTATGGCACAGCCCCGCCGGGCCATCAAGCGCAGTGGCCGCAACGCTCCGTCAGCCGGCGGCGGCTTCCTGCTCGGCGCGCTGGCGAAACAGCGCCTCGAGTTCGGGATCGTGCTTCGGCAACTCGACCCGCACCGAGACGAGGAGATCGCCCCGGCCGCCGGCCTTCGTCGTCAGGCCCTTGCCCTTGAGGCGGAATGTCTTGCCGGAGCTGGTCCAGGGCGGGACCCGGAGCGACACCCGCCCGTTGACGGCCTCCACCTCCACCTTGCCGCCGAGGACCGCGGTCTGCAGTGGCAGCGACAGCTCGTGCACGAGGTCGCGCCCGTCGACGCGGAAGCGCGGATGCGGCACGAAGCTGATCGTCACCAGCGCATCGCCCGCCGTGCCGCCGGGCAGCGGCGAAGGCTGCCCCTGGCCCTTCAGGCGGATCGTCTGGCCATCCTCGACGCCGTCCGGCAGGCGGATCGCAAGCCGCTTGCCGTTCGGAAACTCCGCTTCGACCTTGTCGCCGGCGATGATGTCCTCGAGCCGCACGGCCAGCCGCGCGTTGAGGTCGGCGCCCTTCGACGCGGCGTTGCGTGCGGCGGTGAAGCCCGCGCCTTCCGCGGCGCCGCGCCGGCCGGCACCGCCGGAAAATGCCTGCTCGAAGAAGTCGGAGAAGATGCCCTCCGCGCCGAAATCCTCGCCCCGGCCGGAGGTGCGGAACTCGAATCCGCCGGGCCGCGCGCCCCGCCGGGCGCCGCCGAACGGATCACCCGAGAAGCCCTGGAACTTCTGCTTGCCCTCCGCGTCGATCTCGCCGCGATCGAACTGCGCCCGCTTCTCCTTGTCGCCCAGGATCTCGTAGGCCTGGTTGGCCTCGTTGAAACGGTTGATGGCGCTCGGATCGTTGGCGTTCGCGTCTGGATGATACTGCTTCGCAAGCTTGCGGAAGGCGGACTTGATCTCCTTCTCGCTCGCCGACTTGGCGACGCCGAGGACGGCGTAGGGGTCGCGCATGTGGCAAGAGGTCCTTCAACTAAGACAATGGCATTCGGCACGCGGTGCGGAACCGGTGCGCGCTGTGCGACTATATGGAACGGGCCGGCCGGAAATTTAAGGCCTGTCGCGCGAGGCTGCTCAGCTTCCCGCTTCGTTGAAGCTGACCAGCGCCCATTCGCCCTCGCCGACCGTGCAGGCCTCGCCATGATAGAGGGCGATGCCGTCGAAGCGCTGGCGCGACGTCTGGAAGCTGCGGCAGATGCGCGGCCCGTTGCGCACTTCGCGGATCGCGGTGAGGACGCCATTGGCGCCGGTCTGCGGATTGGCCCAGGCGTGCCGGACCTCGCCGCCCGTGATGTCGGCGGTGGAGACGGCGTTGCGCACGGTGCGTTCGTCGGAGGCAAGTTCCGGGTTCGGCCGGGCGGCCGGCTCGGGGCGTTCGATCGACCCGGTGAACAGCTCGGCGTCGACCATGTCGCCGAGACCGGGGCCGGATACGACACAGCCGGAAAGCCCGACGGAAAGAACGCTGGCCGCGAGGAGGTAGAATCGTGCCATCGATCTCTTATCTGTTGCCGCGCTACGCCCGCTTGCGAATCAGCGGGCGTTCCCCATTGCAAGGAACATAGCGAATATGGCGAGCGAAGCCTTAACCCTTGGTGAAAGACCCGTGGGAGACGACCCGTTCGGGCTGTTCGCGCAGTGGCTGGCGGAGGCCGAGGCGAGCGAGCCGAACGATCCCAATGCCGTTGCCCTGGCGAGCGTCGACGAGACCGGCCTGCCGGACGTGCGGATGGTGCTGCTCAAGGATTTCGACGCAGCGGGCTTCGTCTTCTACACCAATTTCGAGAGCAGCAAGGGGCGCCAGCTTCTCGCGTCGCGCAAGGCGGCGATGTGCTTCCACTGGAAATCGCTGCGCCGTCAGGTCCGGCTCCGCGGCCCGGTGGAGATCGTCAGCGAAGCGGAGGCGGACGCCTATTTCACCTCGCGGCCGCTGGGCAGCCGCATCGGCGCCTGGGCCTCGGCGCAGTCGCGCCCGCTCGAGAGCCGGGCGGTGCTGGAGCGGCGCGTCAGCGAACTCGGCGAAAGCTATACCGACGGGACGGTGCCCCGGCCGCCGCACTGGTCGGGCTTCCGCCTCGTGCCGCAGCAGATCGAGTTCTGGCACGATGGCGCTTTCCGGCTGCACGACCGGGCGCTGTTCACCCGCGAAAGCGCGGCGGGCGCGTGGCGGATCGAGCGGCTCTATCCGTGAGTGACGGCGGCGGCACCCGGCCGAGGGTGCCGCGCCTCGGGCCTCAGGTCTCCGTCCCGCCGACGGTCACCTGGTCCATGCGCAGATGCGGCTGGCCGACGCCGACCGGCACGCCCTGGCCGTTCTTGCCGCACATGCCGATGCCGGTGTCGAGCGCGACGTCGTTGCCGATCATCGACACGCGGTGCATCGCCTCCGGCCCGTTGCCGATCAGCATGGCGCCCTTCAGCGCCTCCGCCACCTTGCCATCGCGGATCCGGTAGGCCTCGGTGCAGCCGAAGACGAACTTGCCGGAGGTGATGTCGACCTGGCCGCCGCCGAACGAGACGGCGTAGATGCCGTCCTTGACCGAGGCGATGATCTCCGCCGGCTCGTGCGGGCCGGCGAGCATCATCGTGTTGGTCATGCGCGGCATCGGCGAATGGGCGTAGGACTGGCGCCGGCCGTTGCCGGTCGGGTCCACGCCCATCAGCCGGGCGTTCTGCCGGTCCTGCATGTAGCCGACGAGCTTGCCGTCCTCGATCAGGACGGTGCGGTTGGTCGGCGTTCCCTCGTCGTCGATGGTCAGCGAACCGCGCCGCTCGGCGATGGTGCCGTCGTCGACCACGGTGACGCCTCTGGCGGCGACCTGCTGGCCCATCAGGCCAGAGAAGGCCGAGGTCTTCTTGCGGTTGAAATCGCCCTCCAGCCCGTGGCCCACCGCCTCGTGCAGCATCACCCCCGGCCAGCCCGAGCCGAGCACGATGTCGAAGGTGCCGGCCGGGGCGGGGACGGCGCTCAGGTTGGTGCGCGCCTGCTGCAGCGCCTTGTCGGCGATCGCCTGCCAGTTCTCGGGGACGAGAAACTCCGCGAGCCCGGTGCGGCCGCCGGCCCCGAACGAGCCCGACTCCTGCCGGTCGCCGGCGCCGCAGACGACCGAGACGTTGATCCGCACCAGCGGCCGGACGTCCTTCACCAGCCGGCCGTCGGCCCGCAGGATCTCGACCGTCTGCCATTGCGCGCCGAGCGTCGCCGAGACCTGGCGGACGTCGTCGCCCTTGCCGCGGAGATAGGCGTCGATCTCCTGCAGCAGCTTGACCTTGGCCTCGAAGCCCGGGGAGGGGATGGGGTTCTCGTCGCCATAGAGCCGGCGGTTGGTGCCCGCCGGCGGCTCGGCATAAATGCCGCGATGTCCGGTCTTCACCGCCGCGACGGCGCCCGCCGCCCGCTTCAGGGCCGCCTCGGAAAAATCCCCGGCATGGGCATAGCCGACCGCCTCGCCGGCGACGGCGCGCAGGCCGAAGCCTTGGTCCGTCGAGAAATTGCCGGATTTCAGCCGGCCGTTGTCGAAGCCCAGCGATTCCGACTCGCGATATTCCAGGAACAGCTCGCCGTCATCGGCGCCGGCCAGGGTCTCGCCGAGGATCGCATCGATCTCGGCGCGGGAAATGTCGAAGCGCTCGATCAGCGACGTGGTCATGGGGACTCCTCGGATGGCGTGTGGCTGCGCAGATATGGTCGCGCGGCCGCCCTGCCAACCGTCCCCGACGCGACGTGCGTCACGGGCAGGGAGCCGGATGGCTCACGGAAGCGCGGCGAAGCCTTCCTTGAAGCCGGTGAGGTCGACCGGGATGCCGATCCCCTGCTCGGGGGTCTGGAAGACGATGAAGGTGGCCGTCTTGCCTGCCGACAGCGTCGTCAGCAGTTCGTCGGCGAGGATCACCTCGGCATAGCAGCCGTCCTGGAAGCAGCGGACGAACTGTGCGCGGCCGATGTCCTTGCCGTCGACATAGAGGCCGAGCCCGTTCGGCAGCAGAATGCCGAGCGGGGCGAGGATCCGCAGGATCCGCGCCTGCTGGTCGGCGGTCTTCAGCGCGACGATGGACAGCCCGACCTCGGGCCGGTCCTCGGCCACGACGTTCTGCAGCAGCGCGCATTGCTCGCCGGTCGCCCCGGCGGGCTCGTCGCACACCACGGCCCAGGAGCCGTGCTGCGATTTCACCGTCCCCGTGGCCCCCGACTGGGCGGCGGCCGGGAGGCTCGAGCCGAGGCCGGCGATGACGAAGGCCGCCAGGAGGGGCCGAAGGAATCTGGTCATGGGAAAAATCCGAATCACGCGCTCGTTTCGATGTGGCGCGGGCATGGTAAACAACTGCTTATCGCACGAGGCGGCGGGACGTTTCGAGAGGCGGCCATACATCGCTGGCGCGAGCCTAGCACGAGACCGCGGTCGCTTGCAGGCCCTTGCGGCCCAGCCGCACCGCTCGCCGCCGGCAGGTGGCGGAAAGTTTCGCGATTTTGTCGCAAGCTTATGACGCTTCTAAGATGTTGCGGCGGGCCGGGTTTCGTGGTTTGAAGCGGTGGACTGCCAGATATATTCGTTTTCTGATATATGTAGGCATGCGGGCCTCGGTGTCTGCCTGCCGCATTTCATCGATGATCGAGGGCTGCCGCGGGTGCGACAGATGGAGATAATGCGAGTGAGACGATCGTTCTTCGCCGCTGCGGCGTTTCTGGGAGGGGCCGGCGTCGCGTCGGCGCAGGAGCGCGCCGTGATCCCGGGGCAGCCGCACGAGTGGCAGATGGGGCTCCAGGAGGCACTGTCGCCGATTGAGGCGCAGATCCACTGGTTCAGCAACTACACGCTGGCCTTCATCATTCCGATCACGGCTCTCGTCGCCGCGCTGCTCGCCTGGTGCATCTACCGCTACGCCGCGCACCGCAATCCGACGCCGTCGCGCACCAGCCACAACACGACCATCGAGGTCGTGTGGACGCTGGCGCCGGTGATCATCCTGCTGTTCCTGGCGGTGCCGTCCTTCCAGCTCCTGACGTCGCAGTACAACCCGCCGCGCGAACCCGAGCTGACGATCAAGGCGACCGGCTACCAGTGGTACTGGGGCTACGAGTACCAGCTCGCCGAGGCCGTTGCTGCACCCGAAGCTCCCGCCGACGCAGCAGCCGAAGCTCCCGCCGACGTCGCGGTCGCGGCCGAGCCGGTGTCGTTCGAATCCTACCCGCTGCTCGAGGATGACCGCGACGGTTCCGGCAAGGAAGACCGCGCCGTCTACCCGCATCTCCTCGCCGTCGACAACGAACTGGTCGTCCCGGTGAACACCGTGATCCGCATCCTGTCGACCTCCGCCGACGTGATCCACGCCTTCGCCCTGCCGTCGATGGGCGTCAAGGTCGATGCCGTGCCCGGCCGGATCAACGAGTACTTCATGGAGCCGCTGCGCGAGGGCATCTTCTACGGACAGTGCTCCGAGCTCTGCGGCCAGGCCCACTACAACATGCCGATCGCCGTGCGCGTGGTGTCGAAGGAACAGTTCGCCACCTGGTACGCAGCCGCTGCCGCGGACCTCGAGGGCGCCAATGCCGCGTTGACCGCAGAGATTCAGACCGCCGGCGCTGTCGCCGTGGCCGGCCGATAAACACAAGGGTTCGAGGGAGATCGACATGGCTTACGGAGCCACTCACGACGCCCATGGCGACCACAAGCCGACCGGCTGGACGCGCTGGGTCTATTCGACCAATCACAAGGACATCGGCACCCTCTACCTGATCTTCGCGATCTGCGCGGGCATCATCGGCGGTGGCCTGTCCGTGGCGATGCGCATGGAGTTGCAGGAGCCGGGGCTGCAGATCTTCGGCGATCCGCAGATCTACAACGTGTTCACCACCGGCCACGGCCTCATCATGATCTTCTTCATGGTCATGCCGGCGCTGATCGGCGGCTTCGCCAACTGGATGGTGCCGATCATGATCGGCGCCCCGGACATGGCGTTCCCGCGGCTGAACAACATCTCCTTCTGGCTGCTCGCCGTCTCCTTCCCGCTGCTGCTTTTGTCGATGTTCGTCGAGGGCGCGCCCGGCGCGAACGGTGCCGGCACCGGCTGGACGATGTATCCGCCGCTGTCGACCGTAGGCCATCCCGGCCCCGCGGTGGATCTGGCGATCTTCTCGCTGCACATCGCCGGTGCGTCGTCGATCCTCGGCGCCATCAACTTCATCACCACCATCCTCAACATGCGCGCGCCGGGCATGACCCTGCACAAGATGCCGCTGTTCGCCTGGTCGGTGCTGGTGACGGCCTTCCTGCTGCTGCTGTCGCTGCCGGTTCTGGCGGGCGCCATCACCATGCTGCTCACCGACCGCAATTTCGGCACCACCTTCTTCGATCCGGCCGGCGGCGGTGATCCGATCCTGTTCCAGCATCTGTTCTGGTTCTTCGGTCACCCGGAGGTCTACATCCTGATCCTGCCGGCCTTCGGCATCGTCAGCCACATCATCTCGACATTCTCCCGCAAGCCGGTCTTCGGCTATCTGGGCATGGCCTACGCCATGGTCGCGATCGGCGTGGTCGGCTTCGTCGTGTGGGCGCACCACATGTACACCACGGGCATCTCGCTCAACACGCAGCGCTATTTCGTCTTCGCCACGATGGTGATCGCGGTGCCCACCGGCATCAAGATCTTCTCCTGGATCGCGACGATGTGGGGCGGGTCGCTGTCCTTCAAGACACCGATGCTGTGGGCGATCGGCTTCATCTTCCTGTTCACCGTCGGCGGCGTCACGGGCGTCAAGCTCGCCAATGCCGGCATGGACCGAGTGCTGCACGACACCTACTACGTCGTGGCGCATTTCCACTACGTGCTGTCGCTGGGGGCGGTCTTCGCGATCTTCGCGGCCTGGTACTACTGGTTCCCGAAGATGACCGGGTACATGTACAACGAGACGCTCGGGAAGATTCACTTCTGGATGACTTTCGTCGGCGTCAACATCCTGTTCTTCCCGCAGCATTTCCTCGGCGCAGCCGGCATGCCGCGCCGCTACGTCGACTACCCGGAAGCCTTCGCGGGCTGGAACTTCGTCTCCTCGATGGGCTCCTACATCTCGGCCGTCGCGGTGCTGGTGTTCCTCTACACCGTGTTCGAGGCATTCTCGAAGAAGCGGGTCGCCGGTGCCAATCCGTGGGGCGAGGGTGCGACCACGCTCGAGTGGCAGCTGCCGTCGCCGCCGCCCTACCACCAGTGGGAGACGTTGCCGCGCGTCAAGTGACGCGGCCTCCCGCCCATGACGGGCGGGGGATATGAGCAGTGGCTGCCGTCTTCCGGGACGGCAGTCAGCCGGACCGGATGAACCGGTCGACCGGAGCAGTCCGAGGTTGAATTGACGTTTCTCGATGCCACCAGCACAGCGTCCGCTTCCGAGCGGGTGAGCCTCGCCGAGCCGCGGGATTTCCTGGCGCTCCTGAAGCCGCGGGTCATGTCGCTGGTCGTGCTGACCGCGATCACCGGCCTGGTCATCGCTCCCGGCCACCTGCATCCGACCCTGGCCTTCATCGCCATCCTGTCGATCGCCATGGGCGCCGGGGCGTCCGGCGCGCTCAACATGTGGTACGACGCCGACATCGACCGGCTGATGACCCGTACCGCGCAGCGGCCCGTGGCCGCCGGCCGGATCGCGCCCGAGACCGCGCTCGGCTTCGGCGTCGGCCTCTCCTGCCTCTCGGTGATGATGCTGGGGCTCGCCACCAACTGGTTCGCCGCCACGCTGCTCGCCTTCACGATCTTCTTCTATGCCGTCATCTACACGATGGGCCTGAAGCGCCGGACGCCGCAGAACATCGTCATCGGCGGCGCCGCCGGCGCCTTTCCGCCGATGATCGGCTGGGCCGCCGTCACAGGCGGCGTGGCGGTCGAGAGCATCGTCCTGTTCCTGATCATCTTCCTCTGGACGCCGCCGCATTTCTGGGCGCTGGCGCTGTTCAAGCTCAAGGACTACGGCAGCGCCGGCGTGCCGATGCTGCCCAACGTCGCGGGCGAGCGGGCGACCCGGATCCAGATCTTCGTCTATTCGCTGATCCTCGTGCCGGTGGCGGTCGCCCCGTGGCTGCTCGGCTTCGCCGGCCCAGTCTACGGCATCGCCGCGATCGTGCTCGGGGCCAACTTCCTGCGCCACGCCTATGCGACGCTGAAGATGGCCGACGGCGATCCACGGATGGTTCCGGCGAAGAAGCTGTTCGCCTTCTCGATCTTCTATCTCTTCGGGCTGTTCGCCATCCTGCTCGTCGAGGGTCTTGTGGACGGCATGGTCACGACGGGCGGACTCTGATGGGCGAAGACGGCATCCGGCTCACCGAAGCCGAGCAGAAGGCCCGGCGCAACCGCAACGTCGCGATCGGGATCGTGCTGGTCGCCCTCGTGGTGATCTTCTATTTCGTCTCGCTGGCGAAGATGTCGGCATGAGCGCGACCCCTCCTCCGCTGCCCGAGCGGGCGGCCCGGCGCGGCAGGATCATCGCCGTTGCCTGCGCCGCCTTCGCCTTCGGCATGGTCGGCGCCGCCTATGCCTCGGTGCCGCTCTACGAGCTGTTCTGCCAGGTCACCGGCTATGGCGGGACGACGCAGCGGGCCGAGGGGGAGTCCAGCCGCGTGGCGGATCGCTCGATCGTCGTGCGGTTCGACGGCAACGTGTCGCCCGGCCTGCCATGGCGCTTCGGGCCGAACGAGCGCGAGATCACCGTCAAGCTGGGCGAGACCCGGCAGACCAGCTTCCACGTACGCAACGATTCCGACCGGCCAGTGACCGCGCAGGCCACCTACAACGTCACGCCGGACGCGGCCGGGCTGTACTTCAACAAGATCGCCTGCTTCTGCTTCGACAACCAGACGCTCCAGCCGGGCGAAGAGATCGACATGCCGGTGGTGTTCTACGTCGATCCGGACATCGTGGAGTCGGAGGAGCTGCGGAACGGCCGGGCGATCACCCTGTCCTACACGTTCTTCCCGCAGGACGGGGGTCCGGAGCCGGTGGCGGCAGCGCCGGAGGGCGGCGCCACGGGGGCACCGTCGGACAATCTTTGACGGCCCGCGCCGGGCGCCGAAGCGCCGGGGCGGGATCTTACGCTAGCTGGAGTTTGCCGCCGATCTCTTGTAGTCAGATCGCCGAGCAGTAAGGGAGACCGGGGAACCGCGATGGCAGACACGCACGCCAAGCAACACGATTATCACATCATCGATCCGAGCCCGTGGCCGTTCATCGCCTCGGTCGGCGCCTTCATCATGATGATCGGCATGGTCTCGCTGATGCGCTACACGGCGGGCAGCCAGTTCCTGCTGTTCGGGATCGATCTCGCCACCCCGTGGATCTTCTTCGTCGGTCTCGCGATCGTCCTCTACGTGATGTACGCGTGGTGGTCGGACACCATCAAGGAAGGCCGCGAGGGCGCCCACACGCAGGTCGTGTCGATGCACCTGCGCTACGGCATGATCATGTTCATCGCCTCCGAGGTGATGTTCTTCGTGGCGTGGTTCTGGGCGTTCTTCGACGCCAGCCTGTTCCCGAACGAGGCGGTGCAGGCGGCCCGGACCGAGGTGCTGGGCGGGCAGTGGCCGCCGGTCGGCATCGAGGTGCTCGACCCGCTGCACCTGCCGCTGTTCAACACCGTGACGCTGCTCCTGTCGGGCACGACCGTGACCTGGGCGCACCATGCGCTGCTGCACAACGACCGCAAGGGTCTGGTCTGGGGCCTGGCGCTCACCGTGCTGCTCGGCCTGATCTTCTCCTACGTCCAGTACTACGAATACGCCCACGCGCCGTTCGCCTTCGCCGGCTCGATCTATGGATCGACCTTCTTCATGGCGACCGGCTTCCACGGCTTCCACGTGATCGTCGGGACGATCTTCCTGATCGTCTGCCTGATCCGTGCGATGAAGGGGCAGTTCACCCCGCAGAAGCACTTCGGCTTCGAGGCGGCGGCCTGGTACTGGCACTTCGTCGACGTCGTCTGGCTGTTCCTGTTCTTCAGCATCTATGTCTGGGGCAGTTGGGGCGGCGTCATCCACCACGGCTAGGCCGCGCCACCAACAGCGACTCTCGAGAAGGCGGCGCAGAAATGTGGCCGCCTTCTTCGCTTAAGGAAGATCCGCATGAGCGATCACCCGCCCCGTCAGGTCGACCCCGCCCGCGCCGGGCTTCTCGGCCGCTGCCCCCGCTGCGGCGAGGGCAAGCTCTTCGCCGGGTTCCTGACGGTGGCGCCGCGCTGCTCGAACTGCGATCTCGACTTCGCCTTCATCGATTCCGGCGATGGGCCGGCGGTCTTCGTCATCCTGATCATCGGCTTCGTCGTCTGCGGGCTGGCGCTCTGGGTCGAGGTCAGCTTCAACCCGCCGCTCTGGGTGCATCTCGTGCTCTGGCTGCCGCTGATCCTGGCGCTCGCGCTGCCGCTCCTGCGCGCGCTGAAAGGCCTGATGATCGCCCTCCAGTACAAGCACCGCGCGGCGGAAGGGCGCCTCGACCGTGGCGAATGATCCCCTCGCGGCGCAGGCCGCGGCGCCCGCCGGCCCGTTCCGCATGAGCCGGCGCCGCTACTGGTTCGCGCTCGCCGCCTGCCTCGTCGGCATCGTCATCCTGATGGCCCTCGGCACCTGGCAGGTGGAGCGGCTGCAGTGGAAGGAAGCCCTCGTCGCGCGGATCGAGCAGCGGATCGTGTCGCCGTCCATCGATCTGGATGCGCTCGAGGCGCAGTTCGCCGCGACCGGGGACGTGGACTACACGCCCGTGACGGTCGAGGGCCGGTTCCTCAACGAGGGCGAACGCTATTTCCTCTCAACCTTCGACGGCCAGGCCGGCTGGAACGTCTATGTGCCGCTGCTCACGGAGGGAGACCGGCTGGTCTTCGTCAACCGCGGCTTCGTGCCCTATGACCGGCGCGATCCCGCCACCCGCCGCGAGGGGCAGGTCGAGGGGCCGGTCACCGTCACCGGGCTCGCCCGCAATGCGCCGACCGAGGAGCCGGGCTTCTTCATCCCCGACAACGACCCAGCCGGCAACACCTTCTTCTGGCGCGACGTCGATGCGATGGCCGAGGGCCTGACGGTCCCGCCCGGTGTGCGCATCCTGCCGTTCTTCGTCGATGCAGGCCCCGGCAGCGCCCCGGGCGGCTGGCCGGTCGGCGGCACCACGGTGGTGGAGATCCCCAACAACCACCTGCAATATGCCATCACGTGGTACGGCATCGGCCTCGTGCTCATCGTGATGACCGTACTGCTGGTGGTCGGCGACTGGCGCGCCCGCAAGCCTTGACACCGGCAGGCCGCATCCCTTCATTCGGCCGGCCGACGCCACCCCAGACCCGGAGCCTTGCTTGTTCGATTCCGACGCCAAGCCGAAACTGACGATCCGCATGTGCGAGCCGCGCGGCTTCTGCGCCGGCGTCGACCGGGCGATCCAGATCGTCGTGCTGGCGCTGAAGAAGCACGGCGCGCCGGTCTATGTCCGCCACGAGATCGTGCATAATCGCTACGTCGTCGAGGGGCTGCGCAACATGGGCGCGGTCTTCGTCAAGGAGCTCGACGACGTGCCGGACGACGGCCAGCCGGTGGTGTTCTCGGCGCACGGCGTGCCGAAATCCGTGCCCGCCGCGGCGGCGGCACGCGAGATGCTGTTTCTCGACGCCACCTGCCCGCTGGTTTCCAAGGTCCACAAGCAGGCGATGCTGCACGTCAAGCGCGGCCGCCACGTGCTGCTGGTCGGGCACAAGGGGCACCCCGAGGTGATCGGCACGATGGGCCAGCTGCTGCCGGGCGAGGTGACGCTGATCGAGACCGAGGCGGACGTCGAGGCCTTCGTGCCGGCCGATCCCGCGGCCCTCGGCTTCGTCACCCAGACGACCCTGTCGGTCGACGACACCAGCGGCATCGTCGCGGCGCTGCAGGCCCGGTTCCCGCAGATGCAGGCGCCCTCGTCGGAGTCGATCTGCTACGCCACCACCAATCGGCAGGAGGCGGTGAAGGCCGCCGCGCCGGGCGCCGACCTGTTCATCGTCGTCGGCGCG
The DNA here is from genome assembly GCF_021391535.1 of Aurantimonas sp. HBX-1. Classification (GTDB taxonomy): domain Bacteria; phylum Pseudomonadota; class Alphaproteobacteria; order Rhizobiales; family Rhizobiaceae; genus Aurantimonas. The sequence continues at coordinate 3,300,040 of NZ_CP090066.1, read as the reverse complement.
CCGAATTCCTCCAACTCCAAGCGCCTGGTCGAGGTGGCCGAACGGGCGGGCGCCATGCAGGGGGCGCTGGTGGAAGGCGTCGCGGACCTGCCCTGGGACTGCGTGCCGCCCGGCGGTACCGTCGCGCTGTCTGCCGGCGCCTCGGCCCCGGAGATCCTGGTCGATGCGATCGTCGACGCGTTTCGCGAACGCTTCGAGGTGACCGTCGAACTGGTGCGCACCGCCGAGGAGACGGAGAACTTCCCGGTCATGCGGGCGCTGCGCGAGACCCCGCTGACGGCTGCCGACATGGCCTTCGTCAGCGGCCGGAGCTGAGCGCTTGGCCGTCTATACCGACATCTCGGAAACCCAGCTCGCCAGCTTTCTCGACGATTATCCCCTCGGCGCGCTGCTGAGCTACAAGGGCATCGCGGAAGGCGTCGAGAACTCCAACTTCCTGATCCGGACCGAAGCCGGCACCTTCATCCTGACGCTCTACGAAAAACGGGTGAACCGCGGCGACCTGCCGTTCTTCGTCGGCCTGATGGAGCATCTGGCCGAGCGCGGCATCTCGTGCCCGCTGCCCGTCCACACCAACGCCGGCGAGGCGCTCGGCGAGCTCGCCGGCCGGCCTGCGGCGGTCTTCACCTTCCTCGAAGGCATGTGGACGCGCCGGCCGACCGCCGATCACTGCCGCGCCGTCGGCGGCGCCATGGCCGGCATGCACGCCGCCGCCGCCGATTTCACGCTGCGGCGGCCGAACGGCCTGGCGCTCGCCGACTGGCGGCCGCTGTTCGAGAGCTGCGGCGACCGCGTCGACGAGATCGAGCCGGGCCTTGCAGCGGCGATCGAGGGGGAACTGACGTTCCTCGAGGCGAACTGGCCGGGGGACCTTCCCGCCGGGATCATCCATGCCGATCTCTTCCCGGACAACGTGTTCTTCCTCGCAGGCGAACTGTCGGGGCTGATCGACTTCTATTTCGCCTGCAACGACCTCCTTGCCTACGACCTCGCCATCGGCCTCTGCGCCTGGTGCTTCGAGCCAGACGGCAGTTTCAACGTCACCAAGGGCAGGGGCCTGATCGAAGGCTATGCGAGCGTACGCCCGCTGAGTGCAGCGGAGGTCGCGGCGCTGCCGATCCTGTGCCGCGGCGCGTCGATGCGCTTCATGCTGACGCGGCTCTACGACTGGCTGAACGTGCCGGAGGGATCCTTCGTCACCAAGAAGGATCCGCGCGAATATCTGCGCAAGCTGCGCTTCCACAAGGCGGTGGCGAGCGCCGCCGAATACGGCTTCGATCTCGAACGGGTGACGCAATGAGCGGCGACAGCGGCGACCGGGTCGAGATACACACGGACGGCGCCTGCTCGGGCAATCCCGGTCCCGGCGGCTGGGCGGCGATCATGCGCTTCAACGGCGCCGAGAAGGAGCTGAAGGGCGGCGAGGCCCTGACCACCAACAACCGCATGGAACTGATGGCGGTGATCGAGGCGCTGGCCGCGCTGAAGCGCCCCTGCGCCGTCGATATCTACTCGGACTCGCAGTACATGCGGGACGGCATCACCAAGTGGATCCACGGCTGGAAGCGCAACGGCTGGAAGACGGCCGACCGCAAGCCGGTGAAGAACGCCGAGCTGTGGCAGCGTCTCGAGGCCGAGAAGGGCCGCCACGACGTCACCTTCCACTGGGTGCGCGGCCATGACGGCAACGAACTGAACGAGCGCGCCGACGAACTGGCCCGCGCCGGCATGGCGCCGTTCAAGAAGAAGGTCGCGGGCTGACCGCACCGTCGGCGCATCGTGGCGCCGACGGCGGCGCAGCGGTCAGAGCTGCTCGAGCAGCGACTCGGCCGACGACATTTCCGCCCGGCCCGGCGAATCCTCGATGTTCAGCGCGGTGACGACGCCGTCCTCGACGATCATCGAGAAGCGCTTGGAGCGGGTGCCGAGACCCGCAACCGACAGGTCGATGTCGAGCCCGATCGCCTTGATGAACTCGCCGTTGCCGTCCGACAGGAAGGTGATCTTGCCGCCCGCATCCGTCGACTTTTCCCAGGCGCTCATCACGTGGATGTCGTTGACGGCGACCACGGCGATCGTGTCGACGCCCTTGGCGCGGATCTCGTCGTTGTAGGTCAGGAAGCCGGGCAGGTGGTTCATCGTGCAGGTCGGCGTGAACGCGCCGGGCACGCCGAACAGCACGACCTTCTTGCCGTCGAAGATTTCCGCGGTCGACAGGTCCGCCGGCCCGTCCGACGTGCGGGTCTTGAGTGTCGCGTTGGGGATCCTGTCACCGATGCCGATAGCCATGTCTCGTCTTTCCCTCTGCCGGGACGACCCCCGGCCGGATGCCGGCACGTGCCTGCGACGGCGCATTTGGGGCGCGGCTAAGCTTTGTCGAGCCGCCCTACTGCGACTGAGTGACCCTCAGGTCCCGTGCCTCGAGCGCGCCGGCGCCGTCGGTGAAGACCACGTCGATATGCTCGGGCGGTCCCGTCTCGGCGCGGGGCCGCTCCAGCACCGGCACCTGAAAGATCAACTGGTCGCCCCGACGTGTCGGCGCCTCCGGCTCGTCGAAATACCAGCCCTCGGGACCTGCGACGAAGAGATCGGCGGCGTCGGGGCTTCCCTCCCTCGCCGGGCGCGTGACGGCGACGGTCAGCACGTCGCCGGCAAGCCGGGGGGGCGCGAACTCGCCGGGCGTCCGGCCCCGGTCGGGGAGTGCGGCGAACGCGGCCTGAACCGCGCCGCTGTCCGCCTCCGCCGCCGTTAGCGTCGCCTGAACCGGCACGCAGATCTCGCGGCAGGCGCCCAGGAGGATCGACGCCTCGACCGGGCCGAGTTCCGCGCCCGCCTCCGGCGCGAGCTCGAACGCGACGGCCAGCGACTGTCTGTAGCCATTCGCCCGCGCCAACCCCTCGCCGAAGCGCTGCGGCGCCGGAAAATGCAGCTCGGCGCGGCCGAGGCCAGCCGTCGCCGCGAAGTCGATGGTCGGCGGGATGCCGGAGGCGCCGGGATCGACCCAGTAGGTCTTCCAGCCTGGCGCGAGATCGAGGAGCAGCGCGCCGCGCACGCTGCCGTCCGGACCGGCCGGCGCGGTGGTCAGGCGTACGGTCATCGGCTCCGGCGCTGCTGCGCCGATCGGCCCGGCCTCGGCCTGGCCGGCGGCGACCAGAAGGCAGAGGGCTGCGGCGGCGAAGCGGATGGTGTCGGCAGGGCGCATTGCTCTCCGGTTTCCGGTTGTCCAGGTGCCCCGACACGGACAGGGGAGGCGATCCATAGCCGCGCCGCCCGGTATCGGCCACTCAAAATCCCGCGACCGGCCAGGTATTGCACGCGCAGCGTGACTATCTTGCTCTGGTCGGATCGCCGCGGCGGTGTCACGATGGGTGACGGTCGCGAAAGGAAGATCGGGGTTGATGATGCCGAGAGACGAGATCGAAGAGATTGCGGATTCGCTGGAAGGGCATTTTCTCATCGCGATGCCCGCGCTCGACGCCGAGCCGTTCAACCGGACGGTGATCTATGTCTGCGCCCATTCGCCGAACGGCGCGATGGGCTTCATCATCAACAAGCCCCAGCAGGTCAGCTTTCCGGAACTGCTCACCCAGCTCGGCATCGTCGAGAGCGAGGACGACATCAGGCTGCCCGCCGGCGGCCGCGAGGTATCAGTCTGCATGGGCGGGCCGGTGGAGCGCGGCCGGGGCTTCGTCCTGCATTCCGACGACTACGATTCCGAATCCACGGTCTCCGTCGCCGACCGTATCTCGCTGACCCCGACGCTCGACATCCTGAAGGCGATCTCGCAGGGCATCGGCCCGCGCACGGCGATCATGGCGCTCGGCTATTCCGGCTGGGCGCCCGGACAGCTGGAAGGCGAGATCGCGGCCAATGGCTGGCTGACCTGCAAGGCCGACCTGTCGATCGTCTTCGACAGCAATCTCGACGACAAATACGGCAGGGCCCTGGCGCTGCTCGGCGTCGACGCGGCGTTCCTCACCAGCGAGGCCGGCCACGCCTGACGGCGGGCTCAGCTGGCGCGCTTCACGCCCATCTGGTCGAGCAGCATCTTGCGTGCCTGGTCCACCGTCAGCGGCTGCGAGAACAGGAAGCTCTGGGCGAACTCGCAGTTCAGCTGGCGCAGCAGGTTGAGGTCGGACTCGGTCTCGATGCCCTCTGCCACCACCTTCAGGCCGAGATCGTGGGCCATCGTCACGATCGAGTTGAGGATGATCGGCCGCTGCGGCTGGGTGTTGTTGCGCAGGAACGACTGGTCGATCTTCAGCGTGTCGAACGGGAAGCGCATCAGGTAGGCGAGCGAGGAATAGCCGGTGCCGAAATCGTCCAGCGACAGGCCGACGCCGATTTCCCTCAGCCGCGCCAGGAGCTGCGCCGAGCGCTCCGGATTGTCCATCACCAGGGATTCGGTCAGCTCCAGCTTCAGCGATTCTGGCGGCAGGCGGTAGCGCCCCACGACGGTGCGAACGTCGGCGATGAGGTCCTGGCGGATCAGCTGCCGGCTGGAGATGTTGACCGAGACGAAGATCGTCGGGTCCGACGTCATCAGGTGCCAGTCGCTGAGCCGCTTGGCCGCCTCCTCGAGCGCGAACTGGCCGAGCTGCACGATCAGGCCTGTGCTCTCGGCGATAGGCACGAATTCGCTCGGCGAGACGGCGCCGCGGCGCGGGTGCTCCCAGCGCAGCAGCGCCTCGAAACCCGCGACGCTCTCGGTATCGAGGCGGACGATCGGCTGGAACGCCAGCGACAGTTCGTTGCGCTCGAAGGCCCGCCTGAGATCGGCCTCGAGCTGCAGCCGCCCGGATCCGATGGTCTTGTAGGCCGGGCGGAACGGCTCGGTTCGGTCGCCGCCATAGCGCTTGGCCTGGTACATGGCGAGTTCGGCTTCCTTGAGCGCCTCGTTGGCGGTCGAGGCTTCGATCCAGCCGGTGAGGCCGATCGAGCCGGTCAGCACGATCTCGCGGCCGGAAAAGGCGATCGGCGCCTTGATCGCCTCGCGCAGCGCTTCGGCGAAACTGGCGACGGCGCCGACCTCGGTTTCCGACAGCAGGATCAGCCCGAACTGGTCGCTGCCCAGCCGCGCTAGCGAATCCTGCGGCTTCAGGATGCGCTTCAGCCGCCGTCCGACGGTCAGCAGGATCGTGTCGCCGGTGGCGATGCCGAAATCGTCGTTGACCTGCTTGAAGCGGTCGAGATCGATCAGGAAGATCGTCGGGTGCACGTCCTGCCGCGTGCTGGCGAGGATGCCGATCGCCTCCAGCCGGTCCATGAACAGCTCGCGGTTGGGCAGGCCGGTCAGCTGGTCGTGCAGCGCGTCGTGGAGCAGTCGCTCCTCGGCCTTCTTGCGCTCGGTCACGTCCTTCAGCGTGCCGACGCAGCGCACCACCTCGCCGTCGCTGCCGAGCACCGGGCGGGCCCGCAGCGAGACCCAGTGGTAATGCCCGTCCTCGTCGCGCATCCGGAATTCCTGGGTGATCCGGCCGCGCCGATGCTCCAGGATCGTGTCCAGGGTCAGCTTGAACCGGTCGCGGTCGTCCGGATGGAGGATCGGCAGCCAGTCGCGCGCCGGACCGTTCATCGAGGCGATCGGCATGCCGGCCAGAGCGTCGCCGTCGGCGCCGGCGAAGATGCGGTCACGGCTGACGTCCCAGTCGAACACCGCGTCGCCGGTGCCCGACAGCGCCAGCGAGCGGCGCTCCATGTCCGACAGCAGCCCCTGCGCGAAGCTGCCGCCGGCAAAGGCGTGCTGCATGACGGTGAAGCCGATCAGCAGCACGATCAGCACGAGGCCGCCGCCGAGCGCCGGCTGGATGATGTCGTTGTCGATCCGCCCGGTGACCGTCATCCAGCCGGCGACCAGCCACAGGGCGATCAGGCACCAGGTCGGGATCAGCATGATCGCCCGGTCGAACTGTTTGAAGGACAGGAAGGCGATCAGCCCGAGACCGGCGACGGCGGTGGCGGCGAGCGACAGCCGCGCGATGCCGGAAGCCAGCTGCGGATCGAAGGCCGCCATGCCGCCAAGGGCGCCGAGCGCCGCCAGCCAGACCACCGTGAAGATCGACAGGACGCCGTGCCAGCGGTTGAGATGCAGGTAGGTGTAGAGGAACAGCACCAGGGTGAAGGCGAGCGCCACCTCGGTGCTGGCGCGCCATACCCGCTCCTGCCCGGGCAGGATCGGCACCAGCTTCTGCCAGAAGTCGAAATCGATACAGATATAGGCAAGCACCGCCCAGGCCAGCGCCGCGGTCGCCGGGAACATCGCCGAGCCCTTGACCACGAACAGGATGGTCAGGAAGACGGCCAGGAGGCCGGCAATGCCGAGCACGATGCCGCGGTAGAGCGTGAAGGCGTTGACCGTGTCCTTGTAGGCGTTGGGCTCCCACAGCCGGATGTCGGGCAGCTTGCCGGCGGTCAGCTCCGCGACGAAAGTGACCACCGCGCCGGGGTCGAGCGTCACCAGGAAGATGTCGGCTTCGGCGCTGGGCTGACGCTCGAGGGCAAATCCCTGCGACGGAGTGATCGAGGCGATGCGCTGCGCGCCGAGGTCGGGCCGCCAGATCCCGGATCCCACCAACTGGAAATGCGGCGCGACGACGAGCCGGTCGAGCTGTTCGTCCGTATTGTTGGCCAGTGCGAACGTGGCCCAGAGGCCGGACGCCTGCGGCGACGTCGCCTCGATCTCGATCCGCCGCACGATGCCGTCGGCGCCGGGAACCGTGGAGACCTGGAAGCTCCGCCCTTCGCCGCGGGAGATCTCCACCGCGCTCTGCATGTCGATCGCGGTGTCCTCGCGCGAGATGCTGACGGGTTCCAGCGCCCGCGACGGCGTCGACATGGCGAGGAGGGCGACGAAGAGCGCCGTCAGTGCCAGTGCGATCCTGCCAGATACCGTCATCGATCGCATGCGCGCGGCAAAGCCCCCTGAATGTCGGCGAGAATGCATCGCGAGCTAGGTTCCGCCCGTTCCGCAGACCCCGTCCCTGGACTGCGAACCCGACCATTCTTCGGCAAGAAGCGCGTAGAGATAGTGGTCCTCCCACCTTCCGGCGATCTTCAGGTAGTTTCGCAGATGCCCCTCGCGGCGAAAGCCGCACTTCTCCAGTAGCCTGATCGAGCGGGTGTTGGAAGGCAGGCAGGCCGCCTCGACGCGGTGCAGGCCCTGGATGTCGAAGACGAACAGCTTGATCGCCTCGACGGCGCGCTGCATCAGGCCGGCGCCGGCGTAGCGCTCGCCGATCCAGTAGCCCAGCATGCAGCTCTGCGCGACGCCGCGGCGGATCAGCCCGGCGGTGATGCCGCCATAGAGCGTCGCGCCGTCGGCGTCGAAGATGAAGAACGTGTAGCTGGCGCCGTCGCGCGCCTCCTGGGCGTAGCGCCTGAGGCGCAGCCGGTAGGATTCCCACGACAGTTCGTCCGCCATCCACAGCGGTTCCCACGGCCGCAGGAACTCGCGGCTTTCGGCCCGCAGCTCGCGCCAGGCGACATAGTCGGTCCGCCGCGGCATGCGCAGCATGACGCCGTCACCCGCCAGGCTGGGAAGCTGCGGTCCGGTGAGGCGGTCGAGGACGCTCATGGCGGTTCGGTCAGCGGCCTGCGGCGATCCTGGCCTCGCCGGCACTCTCGCTGGTCAGCCGCCCGGCGATGTCCGCCTGGGCGGGCAGGCGCGACAGCGGTCCGATGGCGGCGAGCGTGGGGTTGGTCCCGACGAACAGGCGCTGGGCAAGGTCTGCAAGCCGCGGCGCATCGATGGCGTCGAGCCGGGCGATCAGTTCCTCGTTGGCAATGGTCTCGCCCTTGAACATCAGCTGCCGCGCGATCTGTCCGGCGCGCGCCGCCGGGCTCTCCTGCGACATCAGGAGGCTCGCCCGCATCTGGGCGCGGGCGCGCGTCACCTCTTCCGCGGTGATGCCTTCCGAGGCCTTGATCAGTTCGTCGACGATCACCGGTGCGAGTTCCGCCAGCTCCTCCTCGCCGGTCGCGGCATGGATGCCGAAGATGCCGCTGTCGGAAAAGCTCCAGTGGAAAGCGTAGATCGCGTAGCAGAGGCCGCGGCGCTCGCGGATCTCCTGGAACAGCCGCGAGGACATGCCGCCGCCGAGGATCAGCGACAGGATCTGCGAGGCGTAGAAATCGCGGGCGTAATAGGGCCGGCCCTCGAAGCCGAGCACCATCTGCGCATCCTGCAGGTCGCGCTCCTCGCGGAACTCGCCGCCGGTGTAGCTGGCCAGCGTGCGCGGCTGCGCACGGGTCGGCAGCGGCGAAACGGTGCCCGAGCCGAAGGCGGCGGTCACCTGGTCGACGATCGCCTGGTGCGAGACCGCGCCGGCCGCCGAGATGATCATGTTGTCGGGCGCGTAGTGGCGGGCAAGATAGCGGCGAAGGTCCTGCGGCTCGAAGGATTTCACCGTCTCGCGGCTGCCGAGGATCGGCCGGCCGATGATCTGGTCGCGGAACGCCGTCGCCTGGAAATGGTCGAAGACGATGTCGTCGGGCGTGTCCTCGGCGGCGCCGAGTTCCTGCAGGATGACCTGCTGCTCGCGCTCCAGTTCCTGCTCCTCGAAGCGGGAATCGATCAGGATGTCGGTCAGGATGTCGAGCGCCAGCGGCACGTCGTCCTTGAGCACCCGGGCATAGTAGGACGTCGTCTCGACGCTGGTTGCGGCGTTGAGCTCGCCGCCGACATTCTCGATCTCCTCGGCGATCTGCCGGGCGCTGCGCTGGCTGGTCCCCTTGAACGCCATGTGCTCGAGCAGATGCGCGATGCCGTGCTCTGCAGGCGCCTCGTCGCGGGCCCCGGCCTTCACCCAGATGCCGAGCGCGGCGCTCTCGAGGAGCGGCATCGTCTCGGTGGCGACGGTCAGCCCGTTGGCGAGCCGCGTGACCTCGACGCTCAAGCGATGGCTCCCTCTGTGACCGCGCGGGAACGCGCGAGGACGTACTGCTCGATCGCATCGATGTCGTTGGGCAAGCGATCCACTTTCTCGGTCTTCTGCATCAGGTCGGCATGGCTCGGCGGCAGGGCGGGCGAGACGCCGCAGGCCTTCTTCACCGCGTCCGGGAACTTCGCCGGATGCGCGGTGCCGAGCGTGATCATCACGCTGTCGCGCGTGCGGGTCTCGGCGACGTGCACGCCGACGGCGGTGTGCGGGTCGAGGAGATAGGCCGTCGTGGCGAGCATGCGGCGGATGGTTTCGGCGGTCTCAGCCTCGTCCGTGGCGCCGGCGTCGAATTCGGCCCGGATCGCCGCCAGCACCGCCTCGGGCAGCTGGAAGCCGCCCGACTGGGCGAGTTGCTGCATCAGGCGCCGCACCAGACCGGCGTCGCGTCCGCTCGCCTCGAAGATCAGCCGCTCGAAATTCGACGACACCTGGATGTCCATCGACGGCGACATGGTGGCATGGACGCCGCCGGTCTCGTAGCGGCCGCGATCCAGCGTGCGCACCAGGATGTCGTTCTCGTTGGTGGCGATCACCAGGCGCTCGATCGGCAGCCCCATGCGCCTTGCGCCGTAGCCGGCGAAGATGTCGCCGAAATTGCCTGTCGGCACGGTGAAGGACACCTTGCGGTCCGGGGCGCCAAGGCTGGCGGCGGCGGTGAAGTAGTAGACGATCTGGGCCATGATCCGGCCCCAGTTGATCGAGTTCACCCCCGACAGCGCCGCTTCCTCGCGAAAGCGCCGGTCGTTGAACATCGCCTTCACCAGCGCCTGGCAGTCGTCGAACGTCCCGTCGACGGCAACGGCATGGACGTTGTCGGCGCCGGACGTCGTCATCTGGCGCTGCTGCACCGGCGACACCCGGCCGTGCGGGAACAGGATGAACAGGTCGGTGCGGTGGCTGCCGGCAAAGGCGGCGATCGCCGCGCCCCCGGTATCGCCCGACGTGGCCCCGACGATCGTCGCGCGCCGGCCACGCTGGACGAGAACGTGATCCATCAGCCGCGCGATGAGCTGCATCGCCACGTCCTTGAAGGCGAGCGTCGGCCCGTGGAAGAGCTCCAGCACGAAATGCGCCGGGCCGAGCTGGACCAGCGGCGCGACCGCCGGATGCGGGAAGGTGGCATAGGCTTCGTCGACCATGCGCTTCAGGTCGGCCGGCGCGATGTCCTCGCCGACGAAGGGCAGGAGGATGTCGAAGGCGACCTCGGCATAGGGGCGGCCGGCAAAGCCGCGAATGGTCTCGGCGTCGACGTTCGGCCACGTCTCGGGAACGTAGAGGCCGCCGTCATTCGCAAGACCCGCCAGAAGGGCATCGGCAAATCCGAGGACCGGAGCCTCTCCTCGCGAACTCACGTATTTCACGTCGTCTCCACTTCGCATTCCGGTCGCAGAAGCCTGTCGATCCGTCGCCACTCGGGCGCCGTACCCGTCGCCTATCCGCGATCCGGCTGGTATAGAACGGCCCGCCACAATAAGGGAAGAACCGAGCGATGCATATGGTGACTGTCCTCCGGGGCGCTATGGTCTGCGGCGCGATGGCGCTGCTCACGGCCTGTTCCTCCAGCAATAACGGCGCGCAATTGGAGGCGGATGCCGGCGCCCTGGCGGCCCCGGGACAGGTCGCGGGCGCGACGTCGGCATGGGCGGCGGGGGCGGAATCCCGCTTCTGCCCGCAGGTGACGCTTCGCGAAGGCACGGCGATCCTCCGCAAGACCGTCGGCGAGGAGGTCGACTACGTCGCCTCGATCAGCGAGGCGACGCGCGACTGCCGGATCATCGACGGCCGCCTGCGCATGCAGGTCGGCGTGGCGGGCCGCATCGTTCCGGGCGCCGCCGCGCAGGCGCGTACCGTGAACCTGCCGATCCGGGTCGCCGTCCTGCTCGGCGAGGACGTGATCTACTCAGAGCTGGGGCAGCAGGCCGTGTCGATCGCGCCCGGCGGCGGCGCGAAGACCTTCCGCTATCTCGACCAGGGCATCGCCCTCGATCCCAACGAGACCCGCGTGGTGATCTATGCCGGCTTCGACGAGGGGCCGCCCGAGTGAGCCGGCCGGGCGCGACCGCCTGATCCCCACCCCGAGCGCGGCGGCGTGGCCGCCGCGCCGACCTTAGGCGTCCGACCAGATCGCCAAGGCCTCGACCACTGCCGGGAAATCGGCGAGGCGGCTGATAACCGTCTCGGCCCCGGCTTCGGCCAGCGATTCCGCGTGGCCCGCATAGCTGTGCCGGCCGCCCGTGAAGCCGACGACGCGGCATCCGGCCGCGACGGCACCGGCGACGCCGTGCACCGAATCCTCGATCACGATGCTGGCTTTCGGCGGCACCGAGAACTGCTCGCAGGCATGCAGGAAGACGTCAGGCGCCGGCTTGCCCTTCTTCGTCCCCACCTCGGTGGCGCTGAAGACGTGCGGCGCGAACGCGTCCCACAGGCCGACGTGATCCAGCATCAGTTCGAGCCGGTGCGTCGAGGAGTTCGAGCAGATGCAGCGCGGCTGGGTCAGCCGCTCGATCGCCTCGCGGGCCCCCGGGATCTCCTCGACCTCGCTCTCCAGGCGCCGGTCGATCTCGGCATCGACGCGCGCCGCGAAATCCTTCGGGAAGCGCGTGCCGGTCTCTTCGGCGAGCCGGGCCATGATCGTCGGCCAGGTCAGCCCCGCAAAGCGGGTGGCGAAATCGGCGGCCTCGATTTCGATGCCCTGCTCCTGCAGCATCGCCGTTTCCACCGCCGCGGCGATGATCTCCGAATCGACGAGCACGCCGTCACAATCGAAGATCACGAGCAGGGGTTCGGCCATCATAAGCTCCGGCAGGTAAGGCTTTGGGGATCGTCGCGTCGCGCCCGGGCGAGGGCGGACGGCATGGTGGGCGTGCGGTAGCACGCGATGCCCGCTCGGACAAAGTCACTATTTCACTGATTGTTTACGCCGTTCGGTAACCATGATGCCAGACGAGTACCTGCGTAACCGGTGGTGATGATGGCATACAAAAGCTCCGCGTCCCTTGCGACGACCGTCGAGGATCGGGCCGACTGGCTCGACCGGATCCACAAGGGCCACTGCGTCGCCCGGATGGAGGCGCTGCCGGAGAACTCGGTCGACGTGATCTTCGCCGACCCGCCCTACAACCTGCAGCTCGCCGGCGACCTGACGCGGCCCGACCAGTCCAAGGTCGACGCGGTCGACGATGCGTGGGACCAGTTCGAGAGCTTCCAGGCCTACGATGCCTTCACCCGGGCCTGGCTGCTGGCGGCGCGGCGGGTGCTGAAGCCGAACGGCACGATCTGGGTGATCGGCTCCTACCACAACATCTTCCGCGTCGGCGCGGCGATGCAGGATCTCGGCTTCTGGATCCTCAACGACGTGGTCTGGCGCAAGACCAACCCGATGCCGAACTTCCGCGGCCGGCGGTTCCAGAACGCCCACGAGACGATGATCTGGGCGTCCCGCGACCAGAACGCCAAGGCCTACACGTTCAACTACGACTCCATGAAGGCGGCGAACGACGACATCCAGATGCGTTCCGACTGGCTGTTCCCGATCTGCTCGGGCGGCGAGCGGCTGAAGGACGCCGACGGGCGCAAGGCGCACCCGACGCAGAAGCCCGAGGCGCTGCTCGCCCGCGTGCTCCTGTCCTCGACCAAGCCGGGCGACGTCGTGCTCGACCCGTTCTTCGGCACCGGCACCACCGGCGCCGTCGCCAAGCGTCTCGGCCGCCACTACGTCGGCATCGAGCGCGAGGACGAATATATCGAGGTCGCCGAGGCCCGGATCGCCGCCGTCGAGCCGCTGGAAGCCCATTCGGTGCGGGCAGCGGTGAGCAAGCGCGCCGAGCGCCGCGTGCCGTTCGTCAGCCTGGTCGAGGCCGGGCTGGTGCAGCCGGGCGCCGAACTCACCGACGCGCAGCGGCGCTGGACGGCGCGGGTGCGCGCCGACGGCACGATCGCCATCGGTGACGACGCCGCCTCGATCCATCGCATAGGGGCGAGGGTCCAGGGGCTCGATGCCTGCAACGGCTGGACGTTCTGGCACGTGCGGACCGGCGAGGCGCTGACCCCGATCGACGATCTGCGACGCACGATCCGCGACAGCCTCGGCGCCGTCGAGGCGTAAGGCGTCGAAAAGGGACGTCAGCGCGGCATTGGCGGCACGGGGAGGCCCCGTGCCGACAGGTCGCGCGCCAATGCCTCGGCGGAGACGAAGTGGATGGCCTGCCAGCCCACTTCCCGCGCGCCCGTTACGTTGATCGGCGTATCGTCGATGAACAATGTCCGTGTCGGTTCCAGCCCGAAATCCCTCGCGTGGCGGTGGTAGATCGCCGCGTCCGGCTTGATCAGCCTGATGTCGCCCGACACGGTGACGCCGCGGGTCTCGGTCAGGAACGGGAACTTCGCCTGCGCCTCGCGAAACGTGTCGGAGGCGAAATTGGTCAGCAGCGTCACGTCGATGCCGGCGGCGATGAGATGCCGCATGATCGCGACGCTGCCGTCGTGGGCATGCGGCACCATCAGTTGCCAGTTGCGGCGGAAGGCTCGGATGTCGTCATCCCTGTCAGGATGGCGGGCGATCGCCTCGGCTTCGGCATCGGGCCACGGACGGCCGCGATCCTGCTCGAGGTTCCAGTCGTGCGAGCACACCTCGGCGAGAAAGAACGCCCGCTCGGCCTCGTCGGGAATGATCGTGCGATAGGGGATTTGCGGGTCGTAGTGGATCAGCACCTTGCCGATGTCGAAGACGATATGGTCGATGGTCATGGCATGCCTGTTCGGAGGATGTCGGGGACGGCGGCGGCCAGCACCTTGCGCATCAGCGTCGGCAGCGCCTCGCCGTCCCACGCCTCCGGCGGCGACCACCAGCCGTCGCCCGGCGGATCGTGATCGATATCGGCGCGGTAGACGTCCAGCGCCAGCCGGAAATGCGTGAAGCCGTGGAGGACGGTGCCAGAGGCCCGCCAGTCGGCAGGGAAGGGCGCGGCCGCCGTGCCGAGCGCGCCGTCCGAGCGGGCATTCCAGTCGCTGGTGGGCGGCTCGCTCATGCCGCCCAGCATGCCCGTCGTCGCGCGACGGCGCAGCCAGACGGCGCCGTCGCTGCGCCGGATGGCAACGAAGGCAGCCCCTCGTCGCGAGGGCACTTCGGCCTTCGGCTTCTTGACCGGGAACATCTCGGGCCGGCCCTCGGCGGCCGCCCGGCACCAGGCACGCACCGGGCAGAGGATGCAGCCCGGCCGGGTCGGCGTGCAGATCGTCGCGCCGAGATCCATCATCGCCTGCGCGAAATCCCCCGGCCGCCGGTCCGGCGTCAGATCTCCGGTGCGGGCACGGATTTCCTTCTTCCCGGCCGGCAGCGGCGTCTCGATGGCGAAGAGCCGGCTGACGACGCGCTCGACATTGCCGTCCACCACGGCGGCCGGCTCGTCGAAGGCGATCGCCGCGATCGCCGCGGCGGTGTACTCGCCGATGCCGGGCAGGGTCCGCAGCCCCGCTTCGGTTCCCGGGAACGTGCCGCCATGCTCGCCGGCCACCGTCCGGGCGCAGGCATGGAGGTTGCGGGCGCGGGCGTAGTAGCCGAGGCCGGCCCAGGCCCCGAGCACTTCCGCCTCGGGCGCTTCGGCGAGATCGGTGACGCCCGGCCAGCGATTGACGAAGCGGGCGAAGTAGGATTTCACCGTCGCGACGGTGGTCTGCTGCAGCATGATCTCGGACAGCCAGATCCGGTAGGGATCCGGCAGGACGCCGGCCGCACGCGCCTGGGGCGGGACGCGCCAGGGAAGCGCCCGGGCGTGCCGATCGTACCATTCGAGCAGGTCTTGAGAGAGCGAAGGCGGGGCGATGGACATCGAGAGTTCCGGTTCGGCGAGGTTCTCTAGCCGCCAGCGCGCCGCTTGGCGAGCCGTCCATGCCGCCGGGCCGAGAGTGTCGCAGCGACGATCAGAGGTTTCGGGTAACCGCGATGAGTGACACGCGCGATCCGTCGTCCCGCTTTCCGCGGCGCGGCGTCCAGCCGATCGCCGACATCCTCGGCGGCGTCATGGATCCGATCCTGCGGCGCAAGGCCGGCATGACCACCGGCTTGATCTCGGCATGGTCGGAGATCGCCGGCACGCGGCTGCAGGACGCGACGCGGCCGGAGCGCCTGGTCTGGCCTGCCCAGCGCAGCGACACCGACCCGTTCGAGCCGGCGACGCTGATCGTCGCCTGCGAGGCGGCGGCGGCGCTGCGGCTGCAGCACCAGACCAGCGAACTGATCGGGCGGGTCAACGCCTTCTTCGGCTTTGCGGCCGTCGACCGGATCAAGATCGTTCAAAAATCCGTCACCCCGGACAAGGTCGACCGCCGGCCGGCGCTGCGCAACCTCGTCGCGGGCGAGCCGGAACGCATCGAGGCGATGGTGTCGCGGATCGAGGATCCCAAGCTGCGCAACGCCTTGCGGGAATTCGCCGAGGCCTCGCTGCGGCGATCGAAGCGCGATGCCGAGTGAGCGGCACTGGTCGCGGCGCCCGACCGCGACTGTTGGAAATGCCGCATTTCTCCCGTACATCGATCACCACACAAGCTGTCTCCTGCCGTAAAGGTCGCTCCCCTATGACGAAACAGAACCCCGCCGCCCGCGCCCGTCCCGTGACCCTTTCGAGGGCGGCGATGCTCCTGTCGGGCGCCTGCCTGCTCGCCATCGCCGGCTGCACCGAGGAGGTCGACAGCGCCGCGGCGGACGTGGTCGCCGCGCCGCAGGGCGTCGTCAAGATGGCGCAGGCCGACACCTCGCCGGCCCAGGCGCCGGCAACGCCGGAGGCCACCGCAGGCGCTACGGCGCAGGCCGTCACCCCCGCCGCCGAGGCGCCGGCGGCTTCCGGTTCGGCCGACGTCGAGGCGCTGATGGAAGAGGGCCCGCTCAAGGATGTCGTCATCGGCGATGCGAACGCCCCGGTGACGATCATCGAATATGCCTCGATGACGTGCAGCCACTGCGCCGACTTCCACGAGAACAGCTATCCGGCGATCAAGCAGCAGTACATCGACACCGGCAAGGCGAAGCTGATCCTGCGCGAATTCCCGTTCGACCCGCGCGCGCTCGCCGCCTTCATGCTGGCGCGCTGCACCGGCGACGACGCGCGGCGCACCGCGATGGTCGACGTCCTGTTCGACCAGCAGGCGGAGTGGGCGCGGGCCGAGAACGCCTCCACCGCCCTGCTCAACATCGCCAAGCTCGCCGGCATGAGCCAGGAGGAGTTCACCACCTGCCTCAACGACAAGGAACTCCAGCAGAAGATCGTCGAGACGCAGCAGCGCGGCCAGGCCGAGTTCGGCGTCGAGGCGACCCCGACCTTCTTCGTCAATGGCGACAAGTATTCCGGCTCGCTGTCGCCGGAGCAGATGGCCGCGGTGATCGAGGCGCATCTCTAGTCACGGCTCGGGCGGGTCGGCTTCGTCGGTCCGCCCTCTGAACCCCGCCGTCTGCGGCGATTCAGTCTTTTTGCATTGCAGCAATCGGTGTTCTGCCTATTCTCTACCGGACGTGGGCTGCCCGGGAGGGGCATCCCCGCTCGGGAGGCGGTCTGCCGTATTCGATGCCTAAGCGAATTTTCCATTTCAGGCGCGGCGCCGCCGATCGCCCCGCCGACGCCGCCGAGGCGCTGGGGCTGAAGGGCGCGAACCTCGCCCTGCTGGCTTCGCTCGACCTGCCCGTGCCGCCCGGCTTCACCATCGCCACCTCGGCGTGGCGCGAGGCGACCGGCGTCGGCGACGACCTGCCGCAAGCGCTGCGCGCGGACCTGCGGGGCGCCATCGAGAATCTCGAGGCGGTCACCGACCGGCGTTTCGGCGGCGAGCGCCGTCCGCTGCTGCTCGCGGTGCGCACCAGCGCGCGGTCGCAGATGCCGGGAATCGCCGAGAGCGTGCTCGACGTCGGGCTCAACGACCGCACGGTCGACGTGCTTGCGGCGGAGCTGAACGATTTCTCCTTCGCCTACCGCAGCTACCGCCGCTTCATCGAGAGTTTCGCGACCCTGGTGTTCGGCGCCGATGCGTCCGAGTTCGAGGAAATCTACGATGCCGAGCGCGAGCGCGGCGGCTGGGGCGAGGAACCGACGTCGGTGGCCGAATGGCGCGCGCTGATCGCCCGCTACCACGCCTATCTGGATGACGAGATCGGACTCGTCCTGCCGCAGACGCCGCTGGAGCAACTCTACGGCGTCGTGGAGGCGAGCTTCGCCAGCTGGCGGCGCCCGACGGCCGTCGCGCACCGGGTCCTGCAGGGCATTCCGGAGAATGCCGGGCTCGCCGTGACCGCGCACGCGATGATCTTCAACGAGCGCAATCTGAAGTCCGCCACCGGGCGTGCCCTCTCCCGGCATCTGCAAAGCGGTGAGTCGCGGCTGTCCGGCGAGTTCTGGCTGGGATCCCACCGCCAGCAGGAGATCGGCGGCCGGCCACCGGTGATCGACCTGGCGGAGCAGGAGGGCGCCGCGGCGTTTCCCGCCGACATCGAAGCGTTGACCCGCCATGTCCGTCGCATCGAGGCGCATGTGGGCGACGCCGTCGAGGTCGAGTTCATGGTCGGCGACGGCGAACTCTTCCTGATGCAGTCGCGCCCGGCACGGCGGACTCCGGCGGAAGCGATCCGCGTCGCAGTGGAACTGGTGAAGGAAAGCCTGATCGAGGAAGCCGAGGCGATCCTGCGCATCGATCCCGCCTCGCTCGACCAGCTGCTGCATCCGACGATCGAGCGCTCCTCGGACGTGGTGGTGCTGGCGCGCGGCATGCCCGCCTCGCCGGGCGCGGCGACGGGCGAGATCGCGTTCACCGCCGAGCGCGCCCAGGAGATGGTGAACGAGGGGCGGGCGGTCATCCTTGTCCGCAACGAGACCTATCCGGAAGACATCCATGGCATGCACGTGGCGGAAGGGGTGCTGACCATCCGCGGCGGCACCACGAGCCATGCCGCCGTTGTTGCCCGCGGCATCGGCAAGCCCTGCGTCACCGGTGCCAGCTCCTTGCGCATCAACGCCGCGAACGGAACCCTGCACGCCGCGAACCTCGTGCTGCGCGAGGGTGACCGGATCACCATCGACGGCGCCTCGGGCGAGGTCATCGAGGGCGCGGTGACGCTGCAGCGGCCGTCGCTCACCGGCGACTTCGCGACTCTGATGGAGTTCGCCGACCGCGCGCGCCGCATGCGGGTGCGCACCAATGCCGAGACCCCGATCGAGGCGCGCTCGGCCCGCGCCTTCGGTGCCGAGGGGATCGGCCTCTGCCGCACCGAGCACATGTTCTTCGAGGGCGACCGGATCCGCGCCATGCGCGAGATGATCCTCGCCAGCGACGAGGCGGGGCGCCGCGAGGCGCTGGCCAAGCTCCTGCCGATCCAGCGCTCGGACTTCATCGAACTGTTCGAGATCATGGCCGGCCTGCCGGTGACGATCCGACTGCTCGACCCGCCGCTGCACGAGTTCCTGCCCAAGAGCGACACGGAGATCGCCGAGACGGCGGCGACGCTGCATGTCGAGGAGGCGGTGCTGAAGCAGCGCATCGCGGCGCTCGAGGAGTTCAACCCGATGCTCGGCCACCGCGGCTGCCGGCTGGCCATTTCCTATCCGGAGATCGTCGAGGTGCAGGCGCGGGCGATCTTCGAGGCGGCGATCGAGGCGGGCGAGAAGACCGGCAACGCGGTGGTGCCGGAGATCATGGTGCCGCTCGTCAGCCTCCGGCGCGAGCTCGACTTCGTCAAGGACCGGATCGACCGAGTCGCGGCGCAGGTCATGGCGGAGCGTGGCAGCACCGTGACCTATCACGTCGGCACCATGATCGAGCTGCCGCGCGCCATCGTGCGCGCCGACTCGATCGCCGAAGTCGCCGACTTCTTCTCCTTCGGCACCAACGACCTGACCCAGACGGTCTACGGCATCTCCCGCGACGATGCCGGGAATTTCCTCTCGACCTACATGCGCGAAGGCATCATCGAGCGCGATCCGTTCCAGACGATCGACGTCGAGGGCGTGGGCGAACTCATCGCCATGGGCGTCGAGAAAGCCCGGCGGGTGCGGCCGGACATCACCCTCGGCGTCTGCGGCGAGCAGGGCGGCGATCCTGCCTCGATCGCCTTCTTCGAGCAGACCGGGCTCGACTACGTCTCCTGCTCGCCCTTCCGCGTGCCGATCGCCCGGCTAGCCGCGGCGCAGGCGGCGATCCGCGCCCAGCGCGGCGGGCATCGGGGTAGGGGCCGGCGGCCGGAGATCTGACCGCCGCGCCATTGTCGTCGGCAGAGTGCTACAAATAGTAGAAGTAGATCGCGAACGAGCTGGCGATGCCGACGATGATGTTCATCGGGACGCCGATCTTGACGAAATCCATGAACTTGTAGTTGCCGGCCGCATAGACCAGCGTGTTGGTCTGGTAGCCGATGGGCGTCGCGAAGGACGCCGACGCGCCGAACATCACCGCCACGACCAAGGCCCGCGGATCGATTCCCATCGAGGTCGCCAGCGCGATGGCGATCGGGGTGACCACCACCGCGACGGCGTTGTTGGTGACGATCTCCGTCATGATCGACGACACCGCATAGATGATCAGGATGACGACCAGCGGCGAGGCGCCGGACAGCAGCGGCGCCAGGCCGCCGACCATGAGTTCAACCGCGCCGGTCTTCTGCATGCCGATGCCGATCGCCAGCATGGCGAAGATCAGGATCAGGATGTCGCCGTTGATCGAGCGCCATGCCTCGTCGGCATCGAGGACCCGGATCAGCAATAGTCCGGCGATGGCGATGAAGGCGATTATCTGGATGCTGGCGATGCCGAACGCCGCGAGGACGACCACGCCGAGCAGCGCGCCGATGGCGATCGGCGCCTTGCGCCGGCGATAGGGCCGCGCCTGGCTGAGGTCGATGCCGATGAGGTCGTTGGCCTCGGCGATACGGGCGATCGCCTCCGGCCGG
Source organism: Aurantimonas sp. HBX-1 (assembly GCF_021391535.1). Classification (GTDB taxonomy): domain Bacteria; phylum Pseudomonadota; class Alphaproteobacteria; order Rhizobiales; family Rhizobiaceae; genus Aurantimonas. The sequence continues at coordinate 3,280,177 of NZ_CP090066.1, read as the reverse complement.
CCCTCCAGCAGCAGCCGGTCGGCGGGGCGCAGCTTGGTGTCGTAGAGCGACTGTCCCGGCACGTGCCGGTGCCGGCGGACGCCGAGGACGTGGACGCCCGAGCCGGAGATGCCGACGAGGTCGGAAATCCGCCGCCCGATGCCCCGCCGATGCGCCGCCACCGTCGCCTCGACGACGATGCGCTCCTCGTCCTTGGCCGCAGACGCCGCGACCCGCGCGACGCGGAAGTTCTCGTCGGCGTGCAGTGTCAGCAGTTCCTCGGGGCTGGCGAACATGATGATCCGATCGCCCTTGGCGATCGTGACATCGTCGATGCCCTTGCGGGTCGTCTCGGCACCGCGCCGCAGCGCCAGCGGGCGAACGCCGCGCGCGCTGAAGGCGGTGGTTTCGCCTACGGTTTCGCCGATCGCCGGCGCGCCCTCGCGCACCACGACCTCGGTGAAGTATTCGTTGTCGGCGCTGTCGTCGAGCGCGTCGGTCGCCGACACCCGGTCGGGTAGCAGGAACCGGCCGACGACGAGCAGATAGGTGACGCCGACAAGCGCCGTGACGATGCCGACCGGGGTGATCTCGAAGATCGAGAAGGCCTTCAGCCCCTGGCCGCGGGCAACGCCGTCGACCAGAAGATTGGTCGAGGTGCCGATCAGCGAGCAGGTGCCGCCGAGGATCGTCAGGAAGGAGAGGGGGATCAGGAGCCGCGTCGAGCTCACCCCGAGCGCGCGGGCGAGCTCCGTCATGATCGGGATGAAGACGATCACCACCGGCGTGTTGTTCATGAACGCCGAAGCGACGAGGATGCCGATGCCGAGCACGACGAGCGTCGCGACCGGGCGCACGCCGGCGCTCTTGACCAGCCAGCTCGCCGCGCCTTCCAGCGTCCCCGTCCGCACCAGCGCGCCCGACAGCACGAACATCGCCGCGATGGTGATCGGTGCGGGGTTGGCGAAGACCGACGTGAGTTCCTCGCCGTCGACATAGCCGAGGATGAGGAACGTCACGGCCCCGCCCGTCGCGATCACTTCCGGCGGATAGGCTTCCATCGCGAAGCCGAGAAACACCAGGCCCACGATCGCCAGGGCGATGTAGGCGGAATAATCCGTCAGGAAGCTGTCCATGGGAACCGGTCGATGAGAGATCGAAGACGCGGAACTGCGAGGCCCGGGGACTTTGACAAGGGCGCTTGCCGGACGCTTCGTTAGCCGGAGCGACATTACCTTCGGGACGGACGGCGATCACTGCCAGTCCGCGCGGGGCGTCGAAGGACGGATCGGACGGCGCCTATGTGCTCCCTTCAGCCTGCGGGCGGAGGGGCGGCGCCGGCTTCGCGACTCAGGCGGTGCCTTCCGGGCTGGTGTGGCCGAACGGCAGATCGTCGCGGATGCGGGTGAGAACCCCGACGAAGGCACGGGCGAAGCCGTGGAACCGGTCGCCGATCTCGTCGCGGCCCGAGACGCGAATATTGTCGCCATCGGCGTTGAGGACGGCAAAGACGATGACGTCGCGATCCTCGCCCTCGATCCGTACGGCGGCGATCCGCGAGGCATCCTCGACCGATCCGTCCGCGGGAATGTCGAACAGGAGTTCGCCGCCGACGACGGCCGCCGCGGCCCGCACGCAGGTCTCGAAATCGCTCTCGGTGAGATCCTGCATGTCGAGCGCGAGTTCGAGTTCGACCGCCTCGAACGTGTCGACGACCCGATCCTGTCCGGCGTCGATGTCGGCCTGAATGCGCATCGGGCGCTCCTCGGTAAAGCCTTGTCCCATGCGTTACGGTGACGGCGTGAAACGGCCGAACTGTGGCGATGCCCCCGCAAGCCGCCGGCAACTGGACAAAGCGGCGGCCGTTGCCGACAGTGGCGGCATGCCCGGGGAGGGGCGCCGTCATGCCGGGAGGGAAGACATGCAGGGTCTGATGCAGCCATGGCCGCTGTTGTGTTCGAAGGTCATCGACCATGCCGCGATCCAGCATCCGCATCGGGAGATCGTCAGCCGCTCGGTCGAGGGGCCGATCCATCGCACCGATTACCGCACCGTCCGCAGCCGCTCGCTGCGCCTGGCCAAGCGCCTGGAGCGTGCCGGCATCGGGCTTGGCGACCGCGTCGCCACCATGGCCTGGAACACCTGGCGGCACCTTGAATGCTGGTACGGGATCGTCGGCATCGGGGCGGTCTACCACACGCTGAACCCGCGGCTGTTTCCCGAGCAGATCGCCTGGATCATGAACGACGCCGAGGACCGGCTGCTGTTCGTCGACCTGAGCTTCGTGCCGATCGTCGAGGCGATCGCGCCGAAGCTTGCCAGCCTCGAGACGATCGTCGTCCTGACCGACGCGGCCCACATGCCGGAGAGCAGTCTGCCCAATCTCGTCTGCTACGAGGATTGGCTGGCCGAGGCGGACGATGATTTCGCCTGGAAGAGTTTCGACGAGAACACCGCCGCCGGCATGTGCTACACCTCCGGCACGACGGGACACCCCAAGGGCGTCCTCTACTCGCACCGCTCCAACATCCTGCACTCGATGCTCGCCCAGCAGCCGGACGCGATGGGCCTGTCCTCCCGCGACCGGGTGCTGCCGATCGTGCCGCTGTTCCACGCCAATGGCTGGGGCCTCGCCTTCACCTGCCCGATGGCCGGCGCCGCGATGGTCATGCCCGGCCCGAAGATGGACGGCGCCTCGGTCTACGAGTTGCTGGTGTCGGAAAAAGTGACGTTCAGCGCCGCGGTGCCGACGGTCTGGCTGATGCTGCTGCAGCATCTGGAGAAGCACGGCGGCGACCTGCCGGATCTCGAGCGCGTGGTGATCGGCGGCTCGGCCTGCCCGCGCGCCGTCACCCAGAAGTTCCAGGACGATTACGGCGTCCGGGTGATCCATGCCTGGGGGATGACGGAGATGAGCCCGCTCGGCACGCTCTGCACCATCAAGCCCGACTATGCCGGGCTCGAGGGCGAGGCGCTGCTCGATCTGGAGATGAAGCAGGGCCACCCGCCCTTCGGTGTCGAGATGCGGGTGACCGACGATTCCGACATCGATCGTCCCTGGGACGGCAAGACCTTCGGGCGCCTCAAGGTGCGCGGCCCTTCCGTCGCCGCTTCCTACTACAAGGGGGCGGGCGTCGAGGCCTTCGGCGAAGGCGGCTGGTTCGATACCGGCGATGTCGCCCATATCGATCCGCACGGCTACATGCAGATCACCGACCGCGCCAAGGACGTCATCAAGTCCGGCGGCGAGTGGATCTCGACGATCGACCTGGAGAACCTCGCGGTCGCGCACCCGGACGTCGCCGAGGCCGCGGTGATCGGCTTGCCGCATCCGCAATGGGACGAGCGGCCGCTGCTGGTGATCGTCGCCAAGGAGGGGCGCCATCCCACCCGGGAGGATCTGCTGGCCTTCTTCGAGGGCAAGGTGGCACGATGGTGGATGCCCGACGACGTGGCCTTCGTCGAGGCGATCCCGCATACGGCGACCGGCAAGATCCAGAAGACGGCGCTGCGCGACCAGTTCCGCGGCTACAGGCTTCCCGCCGCCTGACCGGCCGGCGGGGCTTCCGCCCGGCGCCCGCCCTGGGGTATGGTCGCTCCCGACGTCGAAGGGTGCGGTCATGAGTTCTGTCTACGGGCGCCTGCCGGTTTCGGGCCACTATCTGCGCAAGCGCCTGCGCTTTGCCGGCTTCGCCCGCCGCCTCGCGGTGTTCGCGCTGGTGCTGCTGGTGACCGCGATGGTGATCTACCGCCTGGGGGCGATCGCGCCGCAGGCGCTGATCGGGCTTCTGCTGCTGGTCGCGGCGATCGCGAGCGTTGCTCTCTTGATCTCCGGCGTCGGACTGGTCCGGGTCTGGTATCGCGGCCTCGACGGCGGCCGCGCCGCGATGGGTGCCTTCTTCCTGGCGCTGCTGACGCTGTTTCCCTTCGCCCTGATGATCTATCTGGCCTTCGTCAATCCGCGCGCCAACGCAGCCTATACCGAGGCGCTGGCGCCGGAGGGCGTCCAGGCGACCGTCGCGGCACCGCCCTCCGACAGCTGGACGTCGTTCTTCGCCGCCCCGGCCGCGCCGGAGCAGCCGAGCATCGTCAGCGGCCGGCGCTTCGTCGCCGAGGCGCCGCGGGTCTTCCAGGCAGCCCGCATGGTGGTCGAGGATTCCGGCTGGGAGGTCCAGGCGATCGTCGCCGGCGATCCGTCGCAGCCGAAGGCGCCTACGCCTGCCGAGGGCGATCTCGGCATCAGCGGCATGACCGGCGTTCCGATCCCGACGCCGCGCGACAGCGTCGATCTGGATGCCGCAGCCGATCCCTTTGCGGTTCCGGAAAGCGACCAGTACCGGATCGAGGCCGTGGCGCGGGACCTGCTGTTCGGCCTGCCGAGCGACATGGTCATCCGCATCGCCGCCGATGACGGCGAAACCTATGTCGACATGCAGTCCGTATCGCGTTCCACCGGGATCGACCTCGGCGAAAACCGCCGCCTCGTCGAGGGCTTCCTGACCGATCTGGACACCGCGATGGCGGGTCTGGAATCCATCGCCGCCGGGGAATGACCCCCGGCGCCCCGGCCGGTCAGGCGGGGGCGTAGGTCGCGCCGAGCGACGGGGCGCTCTCGGTCCGGGCCAGGCCCCGCGCCACCAGATCCTCCAGATGCGCCAGCACCGACAGGCCGGCGGCCGGGTGAAGATGCGGCGCGACGCCCCGGTACAGCACCGACACGATCGCCGGGATGGTGCGGTCGCCCGCCGCGAGCCGCTCGAGGATCGCGGCCTCGCGCATGCGGCGGTGGCCGATCAGGCCGCGCACGAAGGCAGCGGGGGTTTCCACCGGTCCGCCATGGCCCGGCAGGTAGATCCGGTCGCGCCGCGCCAGCAGCCGCTCCAGCGAAGCCATGTAGTCCCGCATCGACCCGTCGGGGGGCGCCACCACCGTCGTCGACCAGGCCATGACGTGATCGCCGGACAGCAGCACCCCGTCCGCCCCGACGGCAAAGGCGAGATGATTGGCGGCGTGGCCGGGCGTGGCGATCGCGGTGACCGGCACGTCCCCGAGCGTCACCGTCTCGGCGTCGGCGAGCACCCGGTCGAAGACGATGCTGGTGTCGGCGCTCGCCTCGAGGCGCTCGGCTTCGCCGGCCAGCATCGGCCGGGCGGGGCGGTGCGGCCCGCCCCCCATCACCGGCGCGCCGGTCGCCGCCTGCAGCCGCGCCACCGAGCCGGTATGGTCGCGATGCGTGTGGGTGAGGAGGATCGCGTCGACCGGTCGTCCCGCGATCGCGGCCGCCAGCGCCGCGGCGTGCTCCGGCGTGTCGGGGCCCGGATCGACGACGAAGCAGCGCGCCCCGCCGATCACGTAGCTGTTGGTACCGTGGAAGGTGAAAGGCCCGGGATTGCGCGCCGTTACCCGAAGGACACCCTCGGCCACCGCCACCGCGTCGCCATGGGCGGGGTCGAAGGACGTGTCGAGAGATAGCATCGGGGATTGCCTCCTGAATCCATGGTCCGCTGCCCTTCCGCCCGCCGCCGCGACGCCTGCCGCAACTCCCCCGGGGGTCTCCCGGCGATGCCGGCAGGAGGGAACGCGCTTCGGTGCTCCCCCCGGCCGCGTCGCATCGCCGCCGGCCTTTGGACCCGTGGCCATCGTTGCGCAGCGATCCGGCAGACGCTATAGCACGGCGCGCAGCGCATCGCGCGTTGGGGCGTCGCCAAGCGGTAAGGCAGCGGCTTTTGGTGCCGCCATTCCCAGGTTCGAATCCTGGCGCCCCAGCCAGCACATGCCAGCGCAAGACGATCGAGCGGCTCTTTATCTCGGAGACCGGCATGCCGCCGGCGCAATGGCTGCGGTTTGCTTGCCTCCCTCACGCCATCTCCCAGCTCACTTCGCGTAAGAAGATCGGCACCGTAGCTTTCGATCTTGGCTATGACTTTCCGAGTTCGTCGAGCTCCATGTTTCGAAAGACGCTCGGCTCCAGCCCGTCGAGCTTCCTGCAACGGACGATAGGGCGCCCGCGTCCAGGCACCTGAAGCGGCGCTTGGCAGATTGCGGCAAGCGGTGGTCCTGACGGGCAGCGATAGGGAAGGATATGGATCAGGCCCCGCATATCGGAGAACGCCTCACCGACAAATCAGCGCCACCCGATGATGCGACCATCCAAGATTGGGTCGGGCCGGAGGCGTTCGAGCACTGGATCGCGTTACGTGATTGGATCGAGGAGACCTATCCCGGTGTTTTCGCGGCCAGCTGGCTATATGGTGGCAAGAAACATGGCTGGTCTCTGCGCTATAAGAAGTCCAAGGCATTCTGCACCTTCTTGCCGGAGTACAAGCTTTTCTCAGTCGTGGTGGTGCTAGGATCTGCGGAGCGGGAGAAGTTCGAGGAGCGGCGCGAGGGTTGGCGTCCGCAACTGGTCAAGCTCTACGACGGGACTCAGACATACCACGATGGGAAATGGCTGAAAGTGGTGATATTATCTGCTGATGATCGGCACGATGTGATGGAGCTCTTGAGCATGAAGCGTCGTCACCCAGCACGCGGTTGAATATCACGCGATTTCTGGTTTTTCTGCGCTCCGGTATCTCCTGAAGCTTCCGCAGAGTGCCCGGCTAACACCCTCTCAGGGCCGGGGGTTAGCAGTAAGTTTCTGTTACGACCGACGAACGTTTCGGACTAAAAGCAGTCCTCCCGGAGCGAAGCAGGAGCGGCTGCAATAGGTCGATACCGGCTCCGCGCCCCGCCTGCGGCATCGCTCCTGCTGCCGATCTGGCAATGCGAGATTCCCGGGCCGTCGAAGGACGGCGGTCCGATCGTGTGAGGCCTTAAGGACGCGGCTGGCAAGCGCCGGCCGATCGCCAAGTTGGTTCAGCGTATCGAAAAAGTCCTCGACCCGTCAGCCGTTGCCCCGTAGCGCCGAGACGAGCGGCAACCGCGTGGCGGCGAAGGCGGGCAGTGCACCGCCTACGCATCCTATGAGGATGGCGAGCGCCCCGGCCTGGAGCATGGCGAGGGGCGTGACGCTGAGCCGGAAGGCCAGTTGCGTGTCGTTGGCGCCGAGCGTCGAGGCCTGCCAGCCGTCGAGGATCGCCCAGGATGCGAAGGCGCCGAGCACGCCGCCGGCAAGCGAGAGCAAGGCCGCTTCCGTGAAGGTCGCGGTGAAGGTCGCCAAGCGGCTGAAGCCGAGGACGCGGAGCGTCGCGATCTCGACCGAGCGGTCCGAGACCGAGCTCATCATCGTGTTGAGCGCGCCGGTCGTCGCGCCGACCGCCATCAGGAGAGCGATTGGCCAGCCGAAGAGGGAGACGAGGCGCTCGGTCCGCGCGGACTGCCCCGCCAGGAATTCGGCCTCGGAAACGGCGATCAGTGGTGTCGTCGACATTGCCGGCAGGGTAGCCTGAAGCCTTGCCAGACCGTCCGGCCCGTCCAGCCGGGCGCGCAGCGTCTGGATCTGCCCCTGACGGTCGAAGGCGGAGCGGACGGCGTCGAAATCCGCCCAGATCTCGGACTCCGCGATGCCGCCGCCGGCAGAGAGGAGGCCGGCAATGGTCCATTCGACCGGGCCGAGGCGGATCTCCTGCCCCGGCGCGAGGTCGCCGAGATCGCGGGCGAGGCGTTCGCCGACCACGATCTCACGCGAGCCCGGGGCAAAGGATCGGCCATCATTTATCGACGCGCTCGAGCGCAGGGCCGGGCCTGCCGCCTCCATGCCCCGGAGCGCGATCATCCGGGGCGTGCCGTCCGCGCCCGTCGCCTCCACCGGAACGAGAATCTCGCGCGCAAGAAGGAGGCGTCCGGCCGGGTCGCTTGCGATGCCACCGGACGTGCCGGCCGCCTGGATGCTGCGGGCCGCCTCAGGGGGGATGCTGGAGCCGACTTCCTGGGTGCCGCCGCCGCCGAGGATGATGGCGACATCGGGCGACCCGCCGGCGCCCAGCGTCTGGCGAAGCCCGTCCGCCATCGACACGAAACCGATCAGCACGGCGACGACGAGGGCGACCGAGAGGACCATGGAGAGCGAGATCGCCGTCCGGCGCGGCAGGCTGGCGAGCGAGGCGCTCGTCAGGACGAGCATCTGGCGTGGAAGGGAGGACATGGGATCACCTCGACTTCAGGGCGTTGGCGATGGGAATGCGCATGGCCTGTGCCGCGGGTACGACGCCCGCGACGAGCCCGAGAGCGAGGAGGATGAGAACGCCCTTCGCGAGCACCAGCGGCGGCAGGGCAAGGCCGAGTTCGGCGCCGAGGAGGAGCGAGCCTGCCTTGGCGAGGCCGAGACCCACCAGCCCTCCGGCCAGGAAGACGAAGAGCGTCTCGCCCAGCACCAAGGCCATGACCCGCCGCGGCGAGAAGCCCAGCACCTTGAGGACGCCGATCTCGAAGGTCCGCTCCCGGATCGCGAAGACCATGGTGTTGACCACGATCATCAGGATCGTGACGAAGGCGGCCGATGTGACGAGGGTCACGATCAGGCCGAAATCGGCGATCTGGCGGATCAATGCCTCGAGGAACGCCTTCTCCGACTGCGTCCGCGTCGGTGCCGCGGAGCTTGCGAACATCGCGTCGATCCTGGCGGCGAGGACGCTCGGCAACACGCCGGGGCGCAGCACGACGACGATGCCGTCGACCGTGTCCCGGTCCTTGGCGCGGGCGGCGTTCACGTAGTCGTAGCGGGCCAGCATGAAGTGGGTGTCGACGTCGGCCCGCGCGCCGTCGAAGATCCCGGCGATCTCGAAGCTCCAGGTCCTCGCGCCGTCCGCCCGCATCGTCTGGAAGGGCGTGAGGGCGACGCGCCGGCCGACGCTCCAGCCCATGGTCTCGGCCAGCGCCCGGCCGACGAGCACCCGGTCGCGCGCGCCCGCCAGCCCGGCGAGGAGATCCGACGTAAGGCCGAGTTCGTCGCCCATCGTCGCGGCCATGGAAGCGGGGTCGACGGCGCTGGCGACGACGACGTTCCGCTCCGTCTCGACGAAGCCGCGGATACGGGCGGAATAGGCGGCGGACGCGACATCGGGGTCGGCCGCGATGCGGGCGAAGTGGCTGAGCGGCAAAGGCTGCGCCCGGCCGCTGCGGCTGACGACGACGAGACGGCCCTCGTCCGCACCGTTCGCCCCTTGCGATCCCGAGAGGAAGCCGGCGCCGAGGCCGTGAATGAGGAAGGCGACGGCGACGCAGAGCATCATCAGGACGGTGCGCATCGGCCGGCGCCAGGCGTTCAGCCGCATGAGACGAAAGAAGCTCATTGCACGGCTCCTTCCCCGATCCACGCCGCGTCACGGAACACGCCCTTGTCGAGGTGTAGCGTGCGACGGGCGGCCTGGGCGGCGGCGGGATCGTGCGTCACCATGACGATGGTCTTGCCGAGTTCCCGGTTGAGAAGGCCCAGCATCTCCAGCGCCTCGTCCGCCGAGCGGCGGTCGAGATCGCCGGTCGGCTCGTCGCAGAGGAGGAGCGCGGGGTCGCCGACGATCGCACGCGCGATGCCGACACGTTGCTGCTGTCCGCCGGACATCTGGCGCGGATAGTGCCTCGCCCGCTCGGACAGCCCGACGAGGCCGAGGACGGTCTCGACGCGCTCGCGCCGCTCCCGGCGGGAGAGCGGTTTGAGGAGGAGCGGCAGCTCGACGTTCTCGGCCGCCGTCAGCATCGGGAGGAGATTGTAGAACTGGAAGACGATGCCGAGGGTCTGCGTCCGCCAGCCGGCCCGGTCCCCTTCGCCCATCGCGCCGATGTCGCATCCGTCGATCGCGACCCGGCCGGCTTCGACGCCGTCGAGACCGGCGAGGAGATTGAGCAGCGTCGACTTTCCGGACCCGGACGGGCCCATGATGGCGACGAAATCGCCGCGGGGAATGGTCAGCGAGAGATCGGAGAAGATCGCGATCCTGTCCTTTCCCTTGCCGAAGCTCTTGGTGACGCCCGAAAGGGCGATGAAGGGACTGTTCTCGGCGTCCATCTTGTTAGTGTCCTTGGCTGGTGACAGCGGCTTCCGCCTCGATGCGGACCCGCACGGCCATGGCAGGGCGGATGCCGGGAGGCGGCGCGAGAGGTGACAGGCGCAGCGCGACGGTCCCCCGCTCGGCCGAGGCGGCGGGCGCGATCCGGACGACCTCGACGGCGAAGGGATGGTCGGGATAGCCGTCGAGCACCGCCTCGCCGCGAAGGGCCGGCCGCATGGCGGCGATGGCGGTCTCGGCGATGTCGACGTCGATGCCGAGACGGTCCGGGTCGGTGATCGTGAAGAGCGGCGCGTCGCCGCGTGCGTCGACCTGGGCGAGGACGGTCTCGCCGAGCCGCGCGCTCCGGGCCGTCACGATGCCTGCGATGGGCGCGGTGATGGTGAGTTCGGAGACGGCCTGTCGCGCCCGGTCGAGAGCAAGGTCGGCCTCGGCCACATCCTGCGCTGCTTGGTCGACGAGGTTGGCGGCCCGGCTGGCCGCGCTGTCGGCATCGATCGCCATCTGCGCGTTGACGGCGCCGCTCCTCGCGAGCCCCGCCATGCGCCGGGCGGCGGCTTCCGCCTCGACCTGATCGAGGCGGCGGGCGGCGAGGACGAGCCGCGCGCGGTCCCGTGCGAGTTCAGCCGCCCGCTGCGCGAAGCTCGTTTCGGGATCGTCGAGCCGCAGGAGGACCTGACCCGCCGTCACGACAGTGCCGACATCTGCGCCAAGCCAGGCGATCGTGCCGCCGCGCCGGGGATGGACCCTGGCCTCCGCAAGCGCGACGACATGGCCGGATCCGGTGACGACGGACGCGGCGGGAGGCGGCGGAGGAACGGGAGTTCCAGTTGCCGCTTGATCCGTCAGCGCCGTCCTCGTCGCCCGAGAGGAGCCCGATGCATCCGGCGGCGAGGCACCGATGGCACTCCCGTCGGATGTGCCGAGGACCATATCGAGCCAGACTCCGGGCAGGATCGGCACGGCCGCGACGCCCAACGCGACGAGCGCGAGAATGCCGAGCACGCGAAGGGACCACCCGCCGCGACGTACCCGCGGACGGGAGCCGGACGGGGCCGGGGTCAGGGAGAGAGCGTTCAGCTTCTCGAACAGGCGGGGGTCGGGATGGGCGTGAGCGTTCATGCCCCGACGATGGCCGGCGGTCGTCCCCTGTACGACCTAGAACAGGATCGAGGACGTCCGAGATCGCGATCAGGGTCGAGCGGCCCTCGGCGCCCCCGCTCGCGCGCGAAAGCTCAGGACGCGGCTGCGGACGATCCCCTCCCCGGCGCGGAGGTCGCTTCGCCGGGGATGCTGCCGTTGGACTGCCGGTAGGCGCTCGGGCTCATGCCCGTGACGCGCAGGAACTCGCGATTGAAGTTCGACTTCGTGCCGAAGCCTGATTCCAGCATCACGGTCGTCACCGGTTCGCGCGTCTCGACGAGGCGCTTGCGCGCCTCCGCCACACGGTACTCGTTGACGATTTGCGAGACGTTGCGGCCATGGATGCGATTCAACGCCGCCGATATCTGGCGGGCCGGGGTGCCGGCGCGGCGGGCGAGGCGTTCGAGCGTCAGGTCCGGGTCGCGATAGAGATGGTGCTCGCGCATCAGGCGATCGATCCGCGCGACGATGGCGGCATCCTCCGGCGGTGGTCCGGAATCGATCCCCCCGTCGATCGTTGCCGCAGGCGATGCCGGCACGTCCTGTATGCCGTCCGGTTCGGATGCGGGGCGACTGCCCTCGGCGGCGGTCGCGGCATAGCCGGCGGCGGCGAGCCACAGGACGCCGGAAACTGTCAGGATCGTGCCGGCGAGCCGCCCGCCACCGAAGGCGAGGTCGAGGGAGACGGCGGCATCGATGAAGGCGGTGGCGATGAGAAGCGAGCCGAGCGCGACGAGCGCTCGATGGGCGACATTTTCGTCGCCGATACGCGCCGCGACCAGCGCGGCCGGCCCGGCTCGGCTCATCCGCAGGAGCGCGATGCCGTAGCCGAGATAGACGGCGAAGAGGACGAGGTCGATCGGCTCGCGCCGGAGGGCGACGAGGACCGAAACAAGAAGGGCAGGTGCGAGATGCGGCCAGAGCCGGGCCGGCTCGGGCTTGCCGCTCCGGCGCAGATGGTCGAACGCGACGAAGGCGAGAGCGGGCAGAACGGCCGCGAGGATCGGCTGCACGAGGCGAACCGGATGCCAGCCGAGGCTCCAGTTCAGTCCGGACAGAGCCGCCTGAACGGCGAAGGCGCCGACGAGCAGCGGGAACAGGCCGAGCCTCCCGTCATTCTGCCGGCCCATGCGGACGAGGAGAAGGCACAGGACCAGGGAAATGACGAACGGCAACGGGATCGACGGCATGGCCACGAGGCATACCAAGACTCGTGCGGTTCGTCTCCTTCGGGAGGGAAGTTACAGGCAGGACCGATCCTGCCACGGCGCGCAGTCTCTGAACCGAGGTTTGGCACGCAGGTCCGCCTTCTGACGGAAAGCGGCCGGTCGGCTCTCCGACGAACAGTGCAGAAAGCCGACATTCCTTTCTGTTCGCCTGCTTCTGAACGTCCGCATCCTCTCGGTGCGCGCGACTGGGTTGGGTGGTTTCCGGACGGTCCGCTTCCGGCAAAAGACCACGAAATGCAGACGATCGAACTTGGAATGTCAGAGAGGCCTGCTATAGCGTGGGTATGACGAACCGACCTGTGATCGCTGTCCGACGCTGGTGGCGCGCTTCTTAAGCGCGGCCCGTCATTTTCCTTTGACCCAGCCGCTGCTTCTGGCGGCATGGTCATGTTCCCGATCTACCCCCGAAGCAGCGGCTCCATCTCGTGGAGCCAACATGCTTTCGACAACCGATACGCGAACGATCATCTTGACCGGGGACCGGACCACCGGACCTCTTCATCTCGGCCACTACGTCGGCTCCTTGCGCAACCGTGTCGCCTTGCAGACGATACATGAGCAGTACGTTCTGCTTGCCGACGCTCAAGCTCTCACGGACAACGCGGACGATCCCGCCAAAATTCGGCACAACGTCCTCGAGGTTGCCCTGGATTATCTGGCGGTCGGGATCGATCCGGAGTTGACGACGATCTGCGTCCAATCGGCTCTTCCGGCACTGGCCGAATTGACGCTCCTCTACCTCAACTTCGTCTCAGTCGCGCGCCTCGAACGGAATCCGACCATCAAGGACGAGATTCAAATACGCGGCTTCGGCCGCGACATCCCGGCAGGCTTCCTTTGCTATCCCGCCGCACAGGCGGCCGACATCACTGCGTTCCGAGCGACACTCATTCCCGTCGGTGAGGATCAAGTGCCGATCATCGAGCAGACGAACGAGCTAGTGCGCCGCTTGAACCGTCAATCAGGACGAGAGTTGCTGCCGGAAGCGAAGGCCTTCGTATCGAAAACCGGGCGACTTCCCGGCGTCGACGGCAAAAGCAAGATGAGTAAGTCGCAAGGCAACGCCATCCCTCTTTCCGCGAGCGATAGCGATATCGAGGCGGCGGTGCGGCGCATGTATACGGACTCGAACCATCTGCGCGCTTCCGACCCGGGACGGGTGGAGGGAAACGTCGTTTTTACCTACCTCGACGCCTTCGATCCGGCAGTGGACGAAGTAGCCGATTTGAAATCGCGCTACCGGACGGGCGGGCTCGGCGACATGGTGCTCAAGCGGCGCTTGGCGGCCATCCTACGAGAGGTCGTTGGGCCAATCCGCGAGCGACGTGCTGAACTCGCACGCGATCCGGACTTTGTCATGGACGTCCTTCGCACCGGAACGACGAAAAGCCGGGCTACGACTGAGCGTACCAGAGAACTCGTTGTGGACGGCCTAGGCTTGTTCAGGCTCGACTGGTGAGCGGGGAACGGCAGCTTCTAAGCGAGATAGATGGTAGCTGGGGGAGCGTAGAAGCGTCGGAAGCCGAAGGACAGCTTTCAGCCTGCGCCGCCCGGAAGCCAACCGCCCGCTTTGGCCCGTTCCAGAAACAGAAATTGTTCTCGTACGAGTGTCGGTGAGTCTCTCGGAAAGTCGGTCGATCCAGAGCCGCCCATCGGGGTTGAGCATCACCTCGACGAGCGCGGGATCTTCCAGAAATTGGGCGATTGCCGGCCCGAGGGCCGTGCGCAGTATGCGTGCGCCGCGAAGGATTGGCTCCAAATTCTGGTGTGTGGCCGCCAGGTCGTCCTTTTCTCCTGCGGGCCGCGAAGTGCGGCCTGGATCGGGGATCAGTAGAAGAGGCGGAAATCAGGGCATGGTAACAGCCGAAATGTGGTCCTCGTACTGTGATGTACATGAGGCACCGTCGAGGTGTAACGGTCTCACCTACGCTGAAGCTCAATTCGGCAGGTTGTCATGACCTGCTGTCTCAGCCAACGGTGCGCCGCGTCGGCATCGAAGCGTGGGTGCCACATGGCACTGATCGCCAGATCTGGCGTGGGCACCGGCAGGTCGAACCCGTGAACGGTGCCGGCAATTGCACCGCGATCGGCGACACAGGAGCGCGGCACGAGCGCGACAAGGTCTGAATGACGCGCAACGTTGAGCGCATCGGGAAAGCTCGGAACAATCGCGACGATCTCGCGCCGTAGGCCGAGTTCGAGCAGAGCGTCGTCCACGGGGCCCCGCCACGCACCCCGTCGCGAGGTTACGACGTGTCCATAGGCGATGTAGCGCTCCAGGGTCACCGGTTCCTTCAGCAGAGGGTGCTCCGACCGTACTGCGCCAACGAACCGGTCCCGGAAGAGGAGTTGGCTGCGCACTTCCGGCGCGGACGCGCCCGCCGTTCCGATTTCCAGATCGATTGTCCCCGCGCGCAACGGAGCCGCGTCTTTGTCGGGCTTGGGTGCGAAGTGCAGGCGAACGCGCGGAGCTGCGTCGGTGACGGCGGCGATGATGGCCGGAGCAAACAGGGCCACGAAGCCTTCATTGGCGCGGATGGTGAACGTCCTCTCCAGGCGATCCAGCTCCACATCGCCGGGGGCGGGCATCAACACCGCTTTGGCGTCTTGGGCCAGTGTTCGGACCCGCCCGGCCAGTTGCTCGGCATAGGGCGTCGGCACCAGCGAACGTCCCGCCTGTACCAGTAGCGGATCACCGATCGCGGAACGCAACCGCGACAGCGTCCGACTGGTTGCCGACGGGCTGAGGCCAAGGCGCTTGGCCGCCGCCGTGACGCTGCGCTCCTCCAGCAACACGTCGAGCGCGACAAGCAGGTTCAGGTCGATCGCTTTCATAGCGCAAACATAATCGTGCTTCGTCACTATGCATAGCGTTTGACGCACTCATGCTTTGCATCCGATGCGTCTGGTGCATGTCGCAGCGACCTCCATCTTCGGATCAACCGAAGAGAAAGGAAGCACTGAGATGACTGAACCCCTGGATAAACAACCCCGGACCATCCTGCTGATCGGCGCCTCCCGCGGGTTGGGACATGCAATGGCAGTCGAATTCACGAAGAAGGGCTGGCATGTCGTCGGCACGGTACGTGAGGACGGCCGAACCGAGTTGAACGAGCTCGCCTACGCCCATCCTGATCAGGTGACGATCGAATGCCTCGACATCACCGAGCCTGACCAGATCGCCGCTCTGCGAGACAGGCTTTCGGACAGTGTCTTCGACATATTGTTCGTGAACGCCGGCACCGCCAATCATGATCAGGCGGAGACCATTGCGGAAACCTCGACCGACGAGTTCGTGCGCGTCATGGTCACCAACGCGCTCGGCGTGATGCGGACGGTGGAAGGTTTGCAGGACCTTGTGCGCCCTGCCGGTCTGATTGGCGTCATGTCATCGGGCCAGGGCAGCATCGCCGGCAACGAGAAGGGCGGGCACGAGGTCTACCGGGGCAGCAAGGCCGCTCTCAACCAGTATATGCGCAGCTACGCCGCCCGCCACGTCGGCGACGAGCGGGCGCTGGTGCTGATGGCGCCGGGCTGGGTCCGTACGGAGCTCGGCGGTCCGGAAGCGCGTTTCAGCATCGAGGAAACGATCCCGGAACTGGTAGACACACTTGTGAAGCAGCAGGGCACGCGGGGCCTGCGCTTCATCGACCGGCACGGCAAATCCATACCCTGGTGAAGCCGGAGACGGCGAGACAAGAAAGGTCCACGCATGAAGCTGATCGGCATCGAGGAGCATTACCTGACGGCGGATGTGCGCGCTGCCTGGGCGGCCGCGTCGCTCGCCGCCATCGACCCGAGCGTCGCGATCCATTCAGGCGAGGTCGAGCGTCGTCTGCTCGATCTCGCCGACCAGCGGCTCACATTGATGGACGAGACGGGCCTCGATGTTCAGGTTCTCTCGCTCACCACCCCCGCGTTGCATGACCTGGGGCCGCAGGGCGTCGATCTGGCGCGCCGCGCCAATGACGCCGTGGCGGAAACCTGCGCCCGGCATCCCGATCGCTTCCAGGCACTGGCGACGCTGCCGGTTGGATCGCCAGACAGCGCGGTGCTGGAACTGGAGCGCTGCGTATTGCAGTTGGGTTTCCAGGGGACGATGCTGTGCGGGCGGATTGGTGACCGCAATCTCGACCATCCGAAGTTTTCGCCGATCTTCGAGAGCGCTGCGAGGCTCGGTGTGCCGATCCTGCTACACCCCCGCACGCCCGCTTCAGCGGTACGATCGGCCTACTACTCGGGCTTCACGCCGGAGGTGGATGCGGCCTTCGCGATGTACGGCCTTGGCTGGCACTACGACGCAGGCATCCAGTTCATCCGCCTTGTGCTGGCCGGCATCTTCGACCGCCTGCCTGGCCTGCAGGTGATCCTCGGCCACTGGGGCGAAGTCGTGCTGTTCTATGCCGAGCGCCTGGCGGCCATGGATCGAGTGTCAGGTCTGAAGCATCCTATCGACAGCTACCTGCGCCGCAATCTGTACGTCACTGCCAGCGGTATGTTCAGCGCCGAGTATCTGGCGCGTGCGCTCGCGATCGTCGGAGCGGATCGCCTGCTCTTTTCCACCGATTACCCCTACCAGTACCGACCCGGCCGCGACGCGCGGCGGTTTCTGGCGGAATGCGGGCTGAATGATGCAGGCACAGCGGCTTTTGCTTGCGGAAACTGGGAACGGCTGACCCAACGCGTCGCCCTATGACTGGCTCAACCACAGTCCAGCGGCCGCTTTTTCCCGGGCTCGTGCGGCGAATAATCTATTCCTGAGCCAGGCTATGAAGCTTTCTGATCCGCCTTCCGGCATCAAGGGCGGGCATCCGGCACGTCATTGATAGGTCGTGCCATGATCCGAACTGATGAACTGGACCATCGCGACGCCAGCCGTGACCACGCCGAGCAAGCAGGTCATGCGCCAGCCCCAATTCGCATATGCCAAGCCGGCAATGGCCGAGCCGATGGCGCCTGCAGCGAAGTAGGCTGCCATGAACACTCCATTGAGCCGGGCTCGGTTCGATGCGGGCATGCTGAACACGTCGCGCTGCCCGAACACTGCGTGAGCGGTAACACCCGCCCCGATGAGCAGGGAGGCGACGGCAAGCAGCCACACGCCGCCTTGCTCGGGCATTCCCAGGATCGCCGCGGCAAATCCTGTCCCGACGAGCGCGATCGAGACGGCGGTACCGATCGAGGCATGGCCACGGTCGGCCAGACGCCCGGCTACCGGAGCGGCGAGCACGCTGGCGATCCCGGTCAGGGCGTACACGGCAATGCCGCTCTGCGAGAACTGGAAGCGGTCCAGCAGGACGAGAGGAACGGCAGTCCAGAATAGCCCGAATCCGAAGAACAGGTTGCAATGGATAACGGTCCGCCATTGTACGATCGGGCTTGCCCGATAGAGCTTGGGCAGACTTGCCAGGAGGCCACGATATGTTTCGGAAGAGCGTGGTTGCCGCTTCGGGAGAGCCCGTTGCAGACCAAGCGCGATGGCTGCGGTCAGGAAGGCCCCGACACCCAGCACGACGCGCCACGAGGTGAGCTCCGCCAGCGCGCTCGCGACGGGACGCGACACCATGATGCCGAACATCAATCCGGAGGTCACGGCTCCGATGACCCGCCCCCGTTCCAGTTCGGATGCAAGATGGGCCGCGTAGACGACGACGAGCTGCACCCCGACAGAACCGAGCCCGATGGCGAAAGTGGCGGGCAGAAGAATGGATGCTTGAGGCGCTAAGGCAGCCGAAGCCAGAGCAACGACCGACAGGCCGAGGACCATTGCGACGAGCCGCCGGTTCTCCACCAGGTCTGCAAGGGGCACGATCAGAACGAGGCCGATACCGTAGCCGATCTGGGTCATGCTGGCGACCAGTCCGGCGGCACTGTCGGGAAGCCCGACAGACTGGGCAACAGCCGCCACGAGGGGCTGCAGATAGTAGATGTTGGCAGCGATGATAGCGCATGCGAGTGCCAACAGCAGGGTCGGCACGGCACCCGCTCGCTCGCGGCTCGGGGTGTCGTGGCGTTCTGCCATGCCGGATGACAAAGCGGCCCTTTCCATCACTCCCGTCCGAAGAAGTCGTCGAACAATCGGGCGAGAGCTTCAGGTTGCTCCTCGGGAATGAAGTGGCCGCTCCGGGCGATGGTTTCGCCGCGAATGTCAGCCGCAAAAGGCCGCAATGGAATGGCCATGTCGGGGATCGAGCCTTGGTCTGCGCTGACCGCCAGGACCGGCATGGCGAGTTTGGAATCACGAACCAGCGCGCGATTTTGCTCGGCCGACAGAGCAACCGAACGATAGAAGGCAAGTCCCGCTCGCAGCGCCCCCGGTTGGCTGAAGATACGGACGTATTCATCGAGGTCGGCCTCACCGAAGCTCGATGGGTTGGCCGCTTTGCGGCGCAGGAACCAGTCCAGATAGACGCGCTCGCGCCCGGCTATCAGCGCCTCGGGAAGATCGGGGACGGCATGAAACGCGAAATGCCACGTCTTCCATGCCTTGTCGGGAGACGCCGGCAGCATGTCGGGCAGCGTGACTCCGGGGATGCCGGCATCGAGAAGGGCAAGCCGGCTGACCTCGTCCGGGAACATCAACGCATAGGGCAAGCCGACCCAGGCGCCGATATCGTGGGCGGCAAGGCCGTAGCGGGACATGCCGAGGCGCCCGAGCAAATCATGGATGCGCCGTGCAACCGTTCCCGTGTCGTAGCCATCCGACGGCTTGTCGGAGTCGCCCTGTCCGGGAAGATCCAGGGCGACGAGCCGGAAGCGTTCGGCCAGGAGGGGCATCACCTTGCGCCACGCGAACCAGCTTTGGGGATAGCCAGCCAGCAGCACCAGAGGCTCCGCGTCCTCCTGACCCGCCGTGACATAGTGCAGACGCACCCCGTCGATCGTCTCGAATCCATGGTTGAAGGAGGCCGCATCGAAAGGCGGCTGCGCACGAGTATGCAAGGTCATGACGTTTCCTGGAAGTTTCAATCGAGTGTCTTGAGAGCCGTGGCGACCAGGGCATCATGGTCGGCCGGATCATGCAGCTTTCCGACGGCCCTGAGCCCTTGCAGGAGGCCGAGGAGAATGTCGGCGCAGGGCTCGACCACCAGATCGCTGCGGATCGACCCGTCTTCTTGCCCCTCGCGAAGCATGGCGATCAGCGCCGACCGGTTGTTCGCCAAGGCTTTCCAGAGCGCATCATGCAGCGCGCCGTCCAAGGTCGTGGCCTCGATCAGCCCGGCCAGAACGAGACAGCCTTGACGCCCTTCCGAACCGGAAGCGGAATCCAGATAGAACCGCAGGGTTTCTGCAATGCGCTCACGCCCGGTGCGTAATCCGCGCAGCCGCTCGGCAAGCTGCCGCTGCCGGTCCTCCACATAGTATGTGAAGGCAGCCGCGAAGACGCCCTTCTTGTCCTTGAACGCCTTGTAGAGGCTTCCCGCCGTGAGACCGGTCGCCTCCTTGAGCAGGTCGATGGATGCGCCGTCGTATCCATGCTCGCGGAAGACGGGCACGGCACTGGCCAGAACCGCGTCCATTTCGAAAGCGCGAGGTCGTCCCATCACTGGCCGACGAGGTGAGGAAAGCTTGCTCATGGCCCTACATAGGGAACGTTCGTTTCCTATGTCAAGGATGGGAGCAATGCTGCCCGTGCTTTCTCGCCTTCAATGTCGGAAAGTGCCTGCTGCCATCGAAGTGGCGCCGTTCGAAAGAAGACGACAAGCAGCGCGGGAAGCGCCGTATCAACCAGGAAAAGAGCTCCGGCGAGTTTGCCGAACGCTGGCTGCAAGAGCACCGGATGGCCGAAAGCGCTCGGGCGATGCGCCGCTCGACCAGGTCGGCACGGTTGGGAAGCTTCGGTACAATGTGGTGAGCTCGGATTGCGCTTGCGCAGCAATCTAACGGTTGGGCGCATCCACACCCGAAGATGAAAGACGTCCTTTCTTCCTTTGACCTCCCAGCAGGATCATCCGATCGATTTCACGACTGCTTCCCGCAGCCAGCGTTGCGCCGGATGAGTGTCGTTGCGTCGGTGCCACGTCAGCACGAACGGGACGGGATCGAGATCGAGCGGAGGTGTGAGGACGCACAGGGCATCCTTGTACCCAGACGCAGCGACGACACCTGCCATCAGCGTTGCGATCATGTCCGACCCGGCGATCACTGCCGGCGCGGCGTACATCTGCGGCAGGGTGAGCGCGATCCGACGCTTCAGCTCTTGCCTGGCCAAAGCGGCGTCGACGAGGCCGAACCGCTCGTTCTCCGGCGAGACGAGCAGGTGGGAGAGCGCGAGGAACGCCGGTAGGTCGAGTTGCTGGCGCGTCGCAGGATGGCTGCGGCGGAGGACGCAAACGAACCGCTCATCGAACAGAGGGCGGGTGAGAATACGGGCCGCCGGGTTCGTCGGCGGCACGCCGACCGCAAGATCGACTTCACCGGCGTCGAGCATCGTCACCGCATCGTCCCGTGCGGTGAAGCTGCGGATGCGAAGGATCACCGCCGGCGCGACATCGCTCAGCCGCTCGACCAGCTTCGGAAGCAGGACATGCGCCGGGTGTTCGGATAGGCCGAGCGTGAAGATCGCCGATGAGGAGGCCGGCTCGAAGCTTTGGGTGAAGGAGAGCGTACGCTCGATCTCGGCCAATGCGCGACCGAGCGGCTCCGCCAGGTCCACGGCACGCGGCGTCGGCTGAAGGCCCGAGGGCCCGCGGACAAACAACTCGTCATTCAGCAATGCTCGCAGCCGCGACAATGCCGCACTCATGGCGGGCTGGGTGCGACCGATACGTGCGCCCGCTCGCGTCACGCTCCGCTCCGCCATCAGCGCGTCGAAGGCGACCAGCAGGTTGAGATCGATACCGTGCAAATCCATCACATGGATGCTCACACATATCATCTATCGATTTCAATAGCGTTCCGTTTGGCCCTACCTCCTGCGCACTCAACCAGGAGGGCTCGCATGAGCGACCTAAGAATATCCAGCACCGAAACGTCGGCCAGGGTCCGTTCGACGCTGGACACCTTCTACCGTGCCTTCGCAGGAGAGCCTGACCTGCTCGATCAGGTCGTGACGCCTGACTGGCAGGATATCCCGCTGGCCCCGGGGCAGGGTCCGGGTGCCGACGGAATCAAGCCAATGATCCGCGCCTTCAAGCAGGCCATCCCTGACCTCGCCATCACGGTCCATGACGTCATCGTGGATGGCGACCGCGTCGGCGTCCGTGCAGCAATGACCGGCACCCATACGGGCGAGTGGTTCGGTGTCGCGCCGACGGGCCGCGTTTTCTCGATCGGCCTGCACGAGTTCCACCGCATCGACCGGGGACGGCTCACCCACACCTGGCATCTGGAAGACTGGTTCGGTTGGCTGAACCAGATCGGAGCCTGGCCGGTCAGCAAGGAGACCGCATCATGAGGGCTGCACGCATTTCCGCCTATAAGGCTCAGCCCGTGCTGGAGGACACGTCCAGTCTCGAAATCGGGACTGGCGAAGTGCTGGTCCGCGTCGCGGCCGCCGGGCTCAACCCGCTCGACGTGAAGATCCAGCAAGGCTTCATGCACGACTTCTTTCCGGTCGAGTTCCCCTACACACTCGGTACGGATCTGGCGGGCAGCATCGAGCAGATCGGGCCCGACGTGGCGGGCTGGAGCATCGGCGACCGCGTCGCCGCGCGAACCGATCCGTCCGCAGGTGGTGCATTCGCCGAAGCCGCCGTGGTCCCGGCAACGCACCTTGCAAGGCTTCCGTCATCGGTGTCCTTCGGGCAGGCGGCCGGAATACCCACCACCGCCGGCACGGCCTCTCAGGCGCTGTTCGAGGTTGCAGGTCTCACGTCCGGACAGACGGTGCTGATCCATGCCGGTGCCGGCGGTGTCGGCAGCTTCGCGATCCAGCTCGCCCGCAACGCGGGCGCGCGTGTCATCGCCACGGCTTCCGGCGAGGGCGTTGCCATCGCCCGCCGCCTCGGCGCCGACCAGGTGATCGATTACAAGGCGCAGGCCTTCGAGGACGTCGTGGTGGACGTCGACGTCGTCCTGGACACGGTCGGCGGCGATACGCAGCAGCGCTCGTTCGGCGTTCTGCGACGCGGAGGCCATCTCGTGGCAACCCCTTCACCGCCCGACGAGGCATTGGCCACGGCGCACGGCGTGGAAGCCAGCTTCGTGTTCCATCAGTCAGACGCTTGGCGGCTGGCGAAGCTGATCGAGCAGGTGGCCGCCGGCGCGCTCACCGTACTGATCGATCGAACCGTGCCGTTCAGCCGGTTCGACGAGACGTTCGCCTATCAGGCCTCGGGCCGTGCCCGCGGCAAGATCATCGTCCAGGGAGTGGAAACATGACCGGGGAACGGCAGCGGGTCGCGATCGTCACCGGCGCGTCACACGGCATCGGTGCGGCCGTCGCCGAACGTCTGGCGAAAGACGGCATGGCGGTGGTGGCAAACTACGCAGCCGGCAATGAGCAGGCGGACGCACTCGTCGCAAAGATCGCGGCGACTGGCGGCAAGGCGATCGCCGTCAAGGCCGACGTCTCAGATCCGGCGGCGGTCAGGGCTCTGTTCGATGCCGCCGAGCAGGCGTTCGGCGGCATCGACGTCCTCGTCAACAACGCCGGCGTCATGCACCTGACGCCGATCGCCGAAGCGCAGGATGACGCGTTCGACAAGACCATTGCCGTCAACCTGAAGGGCGCCTTCAACGGCCTGCGCGAAGCCGGCCGGCGCTTCGGGGAGGGCGGCAGGATCGTCAGCTTCTCATCGAGCGTCGTCGGGCTCTACCAGCCGACTTACGCCCTCTATGCCGCGACCAAGGCGGGCATCGAGGCGATGACGCGCATTGCCGCAAAGGAACTGGGACCTCGCGGTATCACCGTGAACGCGGTTTCGCCAGGGCCGGTCGATACGCCGTTGTTCACCAACGGCAAGAGCCAGGAGCAGATCGACGCGATCCGAAAGGCGAACCCGTTCAGCCGTCTCGGCGAACCGGAAGACATCGCGCGTGTCGTTTCGTTCCTCGTCGGGTCTGACGGCGGCTGGGTTAATGGTCAGGTGCTGCGGGCAAACGGGGGAGTGATCTGATATGGCCAAGTCCATCCTCATCACACTCGACGCACACCGGGGTTCAACGCGGTGTCAGTGTCGATTTTCTAGAGATAGGCCGCGAGTTCGTCGGGAGTTCCTTGAGGAAAGGCCTCCCGCAAGTGGTCGAGGAATGCCGACACGCGTGCGCTCAGCAGCCGTCGCGACGGATAGAGCGTCCAAAGCGCGATCTCCGGACCTTCCACGTCGCCCCAGTGCACCAACGTGCCCTTGGCGAGATCGTGGCTTACGAGCGAAATCGGCAGCCGGCCGGCGCCCGCGCCTATCCGGACGGCATCGCGAACCATGACGAGTGATGACAGGCTCAGGATCGGATTGACGGCGATGCTCGCCCGGCCTGCTGGTGTCGTGACGTTCCACATTTCCGCCGGCTTTGCCGCCCCGCGCACGATCGCTGGAACAGCTGCTCCATCCGCTGGTGGCGCCAAATCGGGGCTCGCGACGACAACCAGCCGATCGCGCAGGAAGACCCGCCCCACGAGGCTCTCGTCAGGCGCGGGATTGACACGGATCACCAGATCATAGGCCTCCTCGATCATGTCGACCGACCGATCCTCGGTCGTGACCTCCAGGCGCACTTCCGGATACTTGAGCGCAAAGCCAGCCGCCAGTTTCCCCATCGCGGTTTGGGAGAAGAGTAGGGGGGCGCTGATCCGCAGCCTGCCACGCGGACTGTGCCCACGCGAGGCTATCGCCGACGCCGTCTCGTCAAGGTCGGTGAGCAACTGGCTCGTTCGCTCGAACAGGGCGCGTCCTTCCTCGGTCAGCTTGAGGACGCGCGCACCGCGTTCGAAGAGCCGCAGGTCGAGGCTGGCCTCAAGTTCGGCAACGCGGCGGGACAGCGTCGCCTTTGGGCGTCCGGCCGCACGCGAGGCCTTTCCGAACCCTCCATGACGGGCGACGAGCGTAAAATCGGCGAGAGCGGGAAGGTCCATGAGCGTTCCACCTGTGAGACGGCCTGTCTAGACTTAGCTACTATCGACACGAATGTGGATCGCTAACTTGAGGACAGCCAAACGGCCGAACTCAAGGAGTGACCCCCATGACCATTCTCGTAACCGGCGCCACCGGCAATGTCGGAAGCAATGTCGTCGAACAGCTCGTCAACCGCGGCGCCGAAGTCCGCGCTCTCGTCCGCGACCCGTCGAAGGCACATTTCGCCGACGGCGTCGAAGTCGTCCAGGGCGACCTGCTCGACGTCGACTCGCTGCGCAACGCCATGAAGGGCGTCTCCACGCTGTTCCTGCTGAACGGCGTCGTCGCCGATGAATTTACCCAGGCGCTGATCGCGCTCAACGTCGCCCGCGAGGCCGGGATCGAGCGCATCGTCTACCTGTCGGTGATCCACAGCGACATCTACGTCAACGTGCCGCACTTCGCCGGCAAGTTCGGCGTCGAGCGGATGATCGAGCAGATGGGGATGGGCGCCACCATCCTGCGCCCGGCCTATTACATGGACAACGAAATCACGATCAAGGACGTGGTCACCGGCTACGGCGTCTATCCGATGCCGATCGGCGACAAGGGTCTCGCGATGATCGATGCTCGCGATATCGGCGAGATCGCCGCGATCGAGCTGATCCGCCGCGAACAGTCTCCCACGCCGCTCCCGCTCACCCGCATCAACCTGGTCGGCCCGGACACGCTGACCGGCGCGAGCGCGGCCTCCATCTGGAGCGACGTTCTCGGCCGCGAGATCGCCTATCCGGGCAACGACACCGCCGGCTTCGAGCAAAACATGCGCCAGTTCATGCCGGCGTGGATGGCCTACGACATGCGCCTGATGGCCGAGCGCTTCGTGTCCGACGGGATGCTGCCCGAGGCCGGCGACGTGGACCGGCTCACCACGCTGCTCGGCCGCCCGCTGCGCACCTACCGCGATTACGTCGCGCAGATTGCCGGCTGACGCCGCCAGCCCTCACCGACAAGGACCACCATCATGATCTATTCGAGCGCAACCGTTCCGGTGAACCCGGAAGGCGAAACCACGCTCACCCGCGAGCAGGTCTGGAAAGGCCTCGAACTCAAGGCCCACGACGCCCGGCTGTTTCTTCCTTCCGGCCTGTGCACGAAATGCGACGTCACCGAGGAAAGCGCGACCCACTTCGTCCGGGACGCCACGATCGCCGGCGCCGACCTGCGCGAGATCATCGTGTTCGAGCCGCAGCGCAAGGTCACCTTCTTCCAGGCGACCGGCCCGCGCGAGGGCGCCATCGTGAACGAACTGTTCGAGGACGAGGCAGGCGCGCTTCAACTCAAATTCTACTGCTACCTCGGACTGCGCGACAAGCTTCCGAACGGTCCGGAAGAACAGGCCGAGCAGACGCAGTTCGACAGCGACAAGGGCTACAAGGCCGCGCTCCTGTCCACGCTGAAGCGCACCCGCGAGATGCTCGCCGAAGGCAAGCTCTGATCCGCGCGCCCACTGCATCCCCCAGTTCAGGAGAACTCCCATGACCGATCTCTGGTCCCCCATCAAACTCGGCAATCTGCAACTGCCGCATCGCCTTGCCATGGCGCCGATGACCCGCAGCCGGGCCAGGCCCGACGGCACCCCCGGCGACCTCGCCCCCGAATATTATTCGCAACGCGCGACGATCGGCCTGCTGGTCACCGAAGGAACTCAGCCGTCCGCGGACGGGCAGGGCTATCCGAACACGCCGGGAATCTATACCGACGACCATGTCGCCGGATGGCGCAAGGTAACCGACGCCGTCCATGCGGCCGGGGGCAGGCTGTTCGTCCAGCTCATGCATGTCGGCCGCAGGTCCCATCCGGATAACACCGCACATCATCGCCAGCCGGTCGCTCCGTCGGCGATCGCCCCGGGTGAAGAAATGTTCACCGGCAACGGCATGTTGCCGGTTCCGGAGCCCCGCGCGCTGACCACCGAAGAGGTTCGGCAGACCGTCGCCGACTATGCCTATGGCGCCACGCGGGCGATCGAAGCCGGTGCCGACGGCGTCGAGGTCCACGGCGCGAACGGCTATCTGGTGCACCAGTTCCTGGCGCCGAATGCCAATGAGCGAACCGACGAATATGGCGGTGCGCTGGAGAACCGCGCTCGGTTCGCGATCGAGGTCGTGCAGGCGATCGCCGCTGCCATCGGGCCGGAGAAGACGGCGATCCGCCTGTCCCCCGGCCTTCCGACCGGCGGCATCGTCGAAGGGAACGCCAACGACGATCTGTACCGGTATCTGGCGGCGGAGTTCGACAAGATCGGCATTGCCTACCTGCACGTGCTGCACATCGGCAATGAGGCGCTCCTCTCCGACATCCGCAGGGCGTTTAGCGGCGTGCTGATCGTCAACCGGCCGGGCCGTACCCGCGAGCAGGTCGGGACCGATGTCGCGGCAGGAATCGCCGACATGGAGTCCTTGGGCACCATGGCGCTGGCCAACCCCGACCTTGTGCATCGTTTGCGAACAGACGCCCCGTTCAACGAGGTGCGCAAGGACCTTTTCTACGCCGGCGGCGGAGCCGAAGGCTACACCGACTACCCCGTTCTCGAGCGCGCCTGACCCCGGACGCATCACCGCGGCGGCTGGCACGAGCCCGGCTCGTCCAGCCGCCAGCCCAACAAGGACTTATCCCATGAAGACGACAGGCAACACGATCCTCATCACCGGCGGCGGCACGGGGATCGGCGAGGCGCTTGCGCACCGCTTTCACGACCTCGGCAACACCGTGATCATCGCGGGCCGGCGGATGGAGACGCTCGACAAAGCAATCGGTAACCGGCCGAACATCCACGCGCTGACGTTCGATCAGAACGACCCCACCAGCATCGCGGCTTTCACCGAGAAGCTCGTCACCGATTTTCCCAAGGTCAACGTGCTGTTCAACAGCGCCGGCATCATGCGCATGGAAGGGGCGCTCGACACATTCCGCGATCTGGGCGACGCCGAAGCCTCGGTCACCAGCAATCTGCTCGGCCCCATTCGGTTGACCAATGCGCTGATCGAGCATCTGGTCCGCCAGCCTGATGCGGTGATCGTCAATGTCAGCTCGGGCCTGGCCTTTGTGCCGTTGGTGATCGCGCCGACCTATTCGGCGATCAAGGCTGCGATTCACAACTACACCGAATCGCTGCGCGCCGTGCTGAAAGGCAAGGTCGAGGTGATCGAACTGGTGCCGCCCGCGGTGCGCACGAGCCTGACCCCCGGCCAGCAGGACAACGAACGCTTCATGCCGCTCGACGCCTTCGCCGATCAGGCCATGGCGCGTTTCCAGCAGACGCCCACGCCGCGCGAGATCCTGGTGGAAGGCGTCGACTTCATGCGCAACGCCGAGGCCGAGGGCCGCTTCGACGATACCCTGGCCGCGATCAACCCGTTTCTCAAGTAGCCGCCAATTCTATCCGCTCCTGGACCCCTGGCAGATCGGAGGCACTGCCTCTCCTGCCGGGGCCCTTTTATCTCCGAGCGGGTACCTTGCGGGGCCCGCGAGGTCAGAGCGACCAAACATCGGGCACCTGCGATGACCTGGATGGTGAGTGCCGGGTCGGGCGACTTTTCCTGGCCTCTGGCCGATCCGCACCTATGTCGGGGACGGGATGTGCTGCTGGAGGATGCGAGGCGGTACGATGACTGCGTGGAGCGGGCCGGGTGGGCGTGCAACCTTCGCGTCTGGCACGGCATGATGCACCTCTTCCCGGCGAACGCCACCTTGCTGAAGGCCCCGAGTTGGGGCTGAGACGTGGGGGCTGAACGGTGTGGTTTCGTTCCGGCCCGGTCAGCGCTTTGTGTCGATCCCGGCGAGGATGAGGTCGATACCTGCGACGAACTGCTCGCGGTCGTCGTGTACAGGAAGGAGCGGTGCGATTTGATGGATGAATGGGTGCCGCTCAGGGTCCAGCTCCATCCATTTGGCCGCCACGATTTTCAGGGCACTCGTTCGATCTCTTCCGTCCCGAAAATGACGGGAGGCCACTGCATACTGCGCGGCAAGACCAAGCATGAAGCTCAGCAAGGCCGTCGCGGCGTCGAAGCGTCCTTGCTCAGGAACGCCGAACGCGGCGACCTGCGCACCGAGCCCCTCGAGGATTCGCAAAACCGCATACTGAAACGGATCGTTCGATAGCTGCGCTCCTACCCAGGGATGGCTGTCGATCGCATCGAATACCCCCAGGGCGAGGGAGCGGATTGCCTCTTGGGGAGAAAGTTTTCCGACGTCCTGCGGCTCGAACTTGGCGATGACGTAATCGGTGGCCGCTGCCAGCAGTTCGTCCTTGTCGGCGACATGCCAGTAGATGGCGCCGCTGCCCGTCTTCAAGCGCCCGGCCAGTGCACGGAAGGTGAGCCCAGCAGCGCCCTCGCTATCGAGAATGCCAATCGCGGCCTGCACGATCCTGTCCTTGGACAGAGCGCTGCCATGCTTCGGTCTTTGCGTACGATCAGCCATGTGCCTCCTTGACATATCTGGAACGGCGTTCCAATAACAATGTGAGTGGAACGTCGTTCCAGACGGCTGGGAGTTAAAGCATGACCTCTGTTGCGATCATTGGCGCGGGCCTTGGTGGACTGGTTCTGGCGCGCATTCTTTACCTCCATGGTATCCAGGCAACGGTCTTTGAAGCCGATCCCGCTGCCGACGCTCGAAAGCAGGGCGGCCAACTCGACATCCACGTTGAGGACGGCCAGGCCGCGCTCGCTGCCGCGGGTCTGAACGAAGCTTTTCAGTCGATCATCCATGAAGGCGGTCAGGCGACGCGCCTCGTCGATGATCAGGGCGTGCTGTTGTTCGAGCAGGGCGATGACGGTTCCGGTGGCCGCCCGGAGGTGCTTCGCGGCGAGTTGCGTCGCATACTCCTCGAATCCTTGCCTGAGGGGATGGTCCAATGGGGACGCAAGCTCACTGCCGTTGCTTCACTCGGTGGCGGGCAGCACGCTCTGACATTCGAGGACGGACCGACCGTCACAAGCGATTTGCTCGTCGGCGCAGATGGCGCATGGTCCAAGGTCCGCTCTCTGCTCTCGGATGCGATGCCGACTTATCTCGGCACGTCATTCGTCGAAACGTGGCTCTTCGACGTTGATTTGCGCCATCCCGCAACGGCCGAAATGGCGGGGCCGGGTGCCATGTTTGCGCTCACGCCGGGTCGAGGC
This sequence comes from Aurantimonas sp. HBX-1, assembly GCF_021391535.1. Lineage (GTDB taxonomy): Bacteria > Pseudomonadota > Alphaproteobacteria > Rhizobiales > Rhizobiaceae > Aurantimonas. The sequence continues at coordinate 3,250,691 of NZ_CP090066.1, read as the reverse complement.
ATCCTCGTCCATCGCGAGGCCGACGCCGTCCTTCATGCCTATATCGCGCTGACCCGTCCGCTCGATTGGTTCGAGGGGATCGAGTTTGCCGAGCCTTCAATCGCCAAGGAGCGGATTGCCGCGGAGTTCCAGGGTTGGGCCCCGGAACTCAGAAGCCTCATCACCGCTGCGGACACGCCGCCGGTGCTGCGGCCCCTCCACGCGCTGCCTACGGGACATCGGTGGGCCCGTGTGCCCGGCGTGACGCTGATCGGCGACGCCGCCCATCTCGCACCACCGGCCGGCGAGGGCGCGAACATGGCGCTGTTCGACGGTGCCGAGCTCGCGGCCGCCTTGGTGGCGCACCCGGACTCGGTCGAGGCGGCGCTCGCGGCCTTCGAAGCTGTCATGTTCACACGTGCGGAGGCTGCCGCCGCGGTTTCGCATGAGATTCTGGCGCTCTGCTTGGACGACCGAGCTCCTTTCGGGCTGATCGACTTCTTCCAAAGCGCAGCGCCCCAGGCGTAAGTCCGACTTCTCCGCCCCAGGGAAACCTATCGCCGATTGGTGATCTGGAAATTCCCATCGGTAGAGGCGGCAGAAAACGCAGCGGCCGGTTTGAGCGGTTGTGGAGGATCTTGTGCCGGTGAATTGTACGATGCAGGTCAGCAGTTGTGCCGCGCTAAGGCGTCAAGCAGGGCCGCTTCGTGACGACGGACGATCCGCTTGAAGAGAGCTTCGTCCCCCAGTGCCCGCGCCAGAACGATGGCGCCCTGGATGCCGGACACCGTTTCCTCTGCGAGCTGCACGGCCAGCAGAGAGGGAACCCCGCCGGACTGGACGCACCGGGCCAGTGCCGAGATCCAGCGGGCAAAGTAGGTCTTCACCCTGGCCGCGAAGGCATCACCAGAGGAGCCGAGACCGATCCAGCCTACCAGGCATACTCTGCCTCCGGATCGAAAATAGACCGTCACCTCTGCGGTCATGGCCCTGATCGCCGCGGCCGGGTCACGGGCCTGCTCCAATGGCGTGAAGATCGTCATGACGAACCATCGGTCTATGTCAGCAAGAACGGCATCCATCATCTCCTCCTTCCCGCCGGGGAAGAAGTTGTAGAGGCTGCCCTTGCCCAGACCGGTCGCCTGCGAGAGCATCGACAGGCTCGCTCCCTCGAAGCCGTGTTCGCGGAACGCCTCTGCCAGTGCTGGCAGGGCGTCGGCGCGGTCGGTCAGGACCCGTTTCGCCTTCAGAGGTCAAGATCGCTGAGGGAGGGATGACCGTCTGGACGACGCCCAAGCGGCCAATGGAACTTGCGTTCGTCCTCCGCAATCGGACGATCGTTGATCGAGGCAACACGGCGGGCCATCAGCCCGGCGTCGTCGAACTCCCAGTTCTCGTTTCCGTAGGATCGGAACCAGTTGCCGCTGTCGTCTCGCCATTCATAGGCGAACCGCACGGCGATCCTGTTGCCGTCGTGCGCCCACACTTCCTTGATGAGCCGGTAGTCCAGTTCCTTTGTCCACTTGCGCGTCAAGAAAGCAACGATCGCATCGCGGCCGGTGAGGAACTCACCCCTGTTCCGCCACACGCTATCGACCGTGTAGGCCAATGACACCTTCTCCGGATCGCGGCTGTTCCAGGCATCCTCGGCCATGCGAGCCTTCTGTGCCGCTGTTTCAGGTGTGAAAGGGGGCAATGGCGGTCGAGACATGGCTGCACCTGCAAGCGTGATTGTACCGAACGGTACAACGTGACTTTGCCGGGATCAACTCCGTTTGCGCGATAGGAACAGCCTGCGCGGTCCGAGGGACCCCGCTCCCGCTGCCCGCCGGTGGCAAACTGTTACTTGTCCGACCCAATGATGGTTTCAGAAACCGGCTTACCAGCGGTTCTCCTGCACATAACCGATGAACGCGCCTAGCGGCGCAGGCACATGGTCTCGCCCGTAATAGTAAAGGAATGGTCCGCTGAAGCTGTGCCACCAAGGCTCCAGCACCGGCTGCAGCGCGCCGCTGTCAAGCGCCGGTCTCAACCACTCTTCGAAGAGCTGCACCATGCCGCATCCGTCGATCGCAGCGGAAACAGCGAGGTCCATTGCGTTCACATCAACCACCAAGGTTCCCGGGGGCTCGATACGGACGATTTCACCGTCACGCTCGAATTCCCACGGTGCGATTGCGCCGCTGCCGGATTTGCCCGGTAGGCAAGCGTGGTGGAGAAGATCACGAGGATGCGCCGGGCGGCCGTGCCGGGCGAGATAGGCAGGCGAGGCAGCGGTCGCGAAGCGTTGGCTCTTTGGCCCGATCGGCACCGCAACCATATTCTTGGTCAGCCGCTCGTCGTAGCGAATGCCGGCGTCGCAGCCGGCGGCGAGGATATCCACGACGCCGTGCTCAACCGTGACCTCGACGCGAACGTTCGGGAAGGCGGCCATGAAGCCGGGTAGAATTCGCGGCAGCACGAGGCGTGCGGCATTGATAGGCACGTTAAGACGGATCGTGCCGTTGGGCGTTTCGCGATAGTCGTTGGCGCGCTCAAGCGCCGCCTCAACGTCGGCCATCGCAATCTGTAACCGCTCGAGTAGGTGGGCGCCCGCCTCGGTGGGGACGACGCTTCGGGTTGTCCGATTGAGAAGACGGAGCCCCAGTTGGCTTTCCAGCCGCTTCACGGCCCCGCTGAGACTGGACGCACTGATGCCGGTCGCATGAGCCGCATCGCGAAATCCGCCCGCCGTCGCGACTGCCACGAAGGCGCGTGCAGCCGATAAGTCAGCAACCATTGTTCAAGTATCCGTACAGCATGTAATGTGATTACCACCTTATCTATCGCAATTGGGGCGCTTAGATCTCCGCGTGAAGGAGATCAATCATGACAGAGATGAAGCGGATCGCGATCGTAACCGGCGGTAGCCGTGGCCTTGGCCGTAGCACAGTGCTCAACCTTGCCCGGCGCGGGGTTCACAGCATTTTCACCTACAACTCGGCCGCTGACGAGGCGGACAAGGTGGTCGCCGCTGTCGGAGAAGCCGGCGCGAAGGCTGTGCCGCTCAAGCTCGACACCGGCAAAGTTGGGTCCTTCGATACATTCGTGGATCAGGTGCAGGAAGCACTGAGCACGCTGGGGGCGGAACGCTTCGACTACCTCGTCAACAATGCCGGAATTTCCAACCACACGGCGTTCGGCGATGTGACGCCCGAGGAGCTGGACAAGCTCTACGACGTCAATTTCAAGGGCGTTTTCTTCCTCACGCAGAAGCTGCTGCCGCTCATCAACGATGGTGGGAGCATCGTCAACGTTTCGTCGGGCGTTACCCGTTTCGTCAATCCGGACAGCGTCGCCTACGCGGTGTTCAAGGGCGCTGTGGAAGTCTTCACGCGATATCTGGCGCATGACGTCGGCAAGCGTAACATCAACGTCAATTCAGTGGCTCCGGGCGCTATCCAGACCGATTTCAGCGGCGGCGTCGTTCGCGACAACCCAGCGGTCAATAAGATGGTATCCGACATGACGGCACTGGGGCGCCCCGGCCTTCCAGATGATGTCGGCCGGATGATCGCGTCTCTGCTTTCCGAGGGGAATCACTGGATCAATGCGCAGCGTATCGAGGTGTCCGGCGGCATGAAGCTTTAGTTGCAAGCGGACGCGTGCCCACCGCTCGGCGGGGCGGTGGGCACGGAGGAGGGCGGAAGCACTATCGCCGTTCGCGCTGAGGTATCGAAGGTCGCGGAGATCGACCAACTGTCTGACGCCGCGCGGCAAAGGTACGGCCGGCACGACATCGTGGTCGCCTACGCCGGCATCGAACTGGTCGGGCGTAGCGCCACTGGTTTCGACGAGGCGGATTTCGACAGGCCGTTCGAGGTCAACTCCAGGGGCGCGATCATCACCATGCAGCCGGGTGCTCGCGACGTCGGGAATGGCGGCCGGATCATCTTCGTGGGTTCGAGAACCACCGCATTCCCGATGCCGGGCCATGCCCTCTACGGCAGCAGCAAAATGGCGCCGCGCTTCTGTCCACCCCCGGTGGCCCAAGGGATGCAGCAACCGCACCGAGTGTCGAGGGGCAGCAGAACCACGCCCCGCGGGGCTGTACTTATGGCCAGAGGCGCCCGAAGGCCTCGTCGATAGCCCCTTTGACTACCACGCTGTTTCCGCCGACGAAGAAGACCTCGGTCCGTTCCGCGCCCGCCTGCTTCAGGTGGGTGATCATCTGGACCACCACGATGATCTTTTGGTTGTTGGTGTCGACAAAATGCTGTCGCCCGGGCGAAGCTGCCATGTTGAGTCCTTTTCCAGCTGAACGGCTCTTAGAACGCAACGAGTCGCCGCGGTAAAGAAGGATGGCGCCGCTGCTTTCGCGGCCTCCATCTTGTCGCTCCTGGGAACGTTACCGTCATGAACTGGCGCTTCGAGGACTTCGCGGCGGCAGCAGCGCTTCTGGGCGGCGCCGTCAAACGGCCTCCAAAATTGCACGCCGAATGACAGCAAAGACCACGATAGATAGCATAAGCCCCTGCGATAGTTGCCTTGCGGCGATCGGTGGCACCGCCCTTGGCACCCCTGCGAGCCGCTGCCGAGACGCAACGCTCCGTCAGCGACACGCTTCTTCGTCCAGGCAATGAAGGCCGGAAGAGTCACGCCAAAGCGGGGTCAGGTGCCCGCTCAGCGGCCAGTCCCTCTACGACGTCGTCGATGATCTCGGCGAGTTGATCCGACGTTGCGCCGTCCCTGGCCTGCACCGACAGACCCTGCATCACCGCAACAAGCGAGCGTGCCAGGCGGTGGGCTCGTCGCTCTCCGGCAAAGCGGACCAGCAAGCTCGCAAGATGCAACCGCAGCCGCTCACGACGCCGGGCGAGGTCCTGCCGGATCACCTCGTGGTCGGGACCGCAGGCAATCGAGCCGACAGATATCATGCAGCCCGGCTCCCGTCCGTTGCGAACGGCCGTCGCGGCGGCCGCCATGAGGATCTCCCGGACCGCATCCTGCGTGGTGGCCAGATTGCCGAGGTCATCGATGTTCAGCCGGCCAATGCCGACCTCGTACCGGTCCAGGGCCTCGCGATAGAGGCCCGCCTTGCTGCCGAACGCGGCGTACAGGCTGGGGGCGGCGACGCCGATTGCCCCCGTCAGGTCGCTGATGGAGACACCCTCGTAGCCGTGCCGCCAGAACAGCGTCATGGCCGTCTCCACAGCGCGGTCGCGGTCGAAACTCCACGGGCGACCGCCGCGCGACTTGGGCTTTGGATTCGGGTGGGGCTCGTTCGGTTCCATAGCGTACATTAAACAACCTATTGACATTCGGCGTCAAGCAGGCGTTGATTAGCGATCGTTAATCAACATGGAGCTACCGCCTTGCGCCGTATCCGTTTCGCTGCCCTTCTCCTCCTCGGAGCAGTCCTGCTGCCCGCGATGTCCCATTCAGTGACGGCGCGTGCCGAAGTACCCTCCGTGAAAGCCGCGGACGCGGCCCAGACGGTGGAACGTCAGCATTTCACGGTACGCTCCAGCGATGGCGTCGCGCTGTCTGTGGAAGCACAGGGTGACCCTGACGCGCCGGAGATCCTCTTCATCCACGGACTGCGCCAAAGCCGTCTGAGCTGGGACAAGCAGTTCGATGATCCCCGCCTCTCGGCCTTTCGGATGGTGCGCTTCGACCTGCGCGGGCATGGCGACTCCGGCAAGCCCGACGATCCGGAGAGCTACGCCGATCCCCGGCTCTGGGCCGATGACGTCAAGGCTGTCATCGAAGGGGCAGGCCTCAAACGTCCCGTCCTGGTCGGCTGGTCGCTTGGTGGCTACGTTGCGGGGGCCTACCTCCATGCCTATCCCGGCGCGGCGGTCGCCGGCCTCAACCTCGTGGATGCGGTGGTCGCCTTCTCGCCCGAGTTCCTGACTCCGTTGGCGGCGCAGTTCGCGCAAAGCGTCATGGATCCGGACCTGGCCGTACGCACCGAGGCGACGGCGGCCTTCCTTCTGGCCTGCTTCCATGTCGATCCGACGCCGGACGAGTTCGACCGTATGCTGGTGGTGAACGGCATGACGCCCCCGGCGGTCAACGAGGGGCTGTTGAAGCTCCCGCTCGCCGACCTTCGACCGACGCTCGAGGCTTTTCGCGGGCCAATCCTCTTGTCGCATGGCGTTCATGATCGCCTCGTGCGTGTCGCGATGTCCGAGAGCGTTCGCGCCATCCATCCAGACAGCGAGATGGACCTGTACGAGAAAAGCGGACACAGCCCGTTCTGGGAGGAGGCCAAATCCTACAACCGCAATCTGGCGGCGTTCATGAAGCGCTCGGGAGGATAAAGCGCATTCCCATACTGCGAGGGAAAGCGTCCGCGTCCTCTTCTCCGGCTGCCCAGGCTTCTGCACCTGGGTGAAGCTCCCTGGGCGCTCCTGCTGAGGGTTTGCAAGAAGAGAAAGACTGCGCTAGTGAATGATCGTTCATGCACTGGAAGAGTCCATGCTGAAGAGCGAGGCGATCATTTCCGGCCATCCGAAGGCCAGCACGAAACAGGCGATCGAGCGCGCCGCGCTTAGCCTGTTCGCCGAGCGCGGCTATCCGGCCGTTTCCATGCGCGAGATCGCCGAGCGGGTAGGGATCCGCCAAGGCGGCATCTACAATCACTTCGGGAGCAAGCAGGCGCTTCTGGTGCATCTGATGGAAGGGCACATGCGTGCGCTTCTCGTTGCGCTCGATGCCTCGGTGCCGAAGGGGGGTGACCCTCGCGAGCGGCTCGCCCAGTTCGTGCGATTTCACGTGCTCTACCACCTGACGCAGCCTGATGATGTGTTCATCGCATACATGGAACTGAGGAGCCTGGAACCGGACGGGCTTGCCCGCCTGAAGGAGCTCCGGCGCGCCTATGAGGAGCGTCTGCGTCGAATCCTCGAGGCAGGGCAAAGGCTCGGCGTTTTCGCGGTTGCAGATGTGCCGGTCCAGGCGATGGGTCTGATCGCCATGCTGACTGGTGTGACCACCTGGTATCGCGACGGCGGCCGGCTGACCCGGGATCAGGTCGCCGATATTTACGCTGCAATGGTCATGCGCAGCGTCGATCTGGAGGAAGCTGAGAAAAGGTGAATGTGCCAGCCGTGAAAAGCGGCCGGTGTTCTTGTGGGAGGCAAGAAGGTGTTCGACCAGACAATGAATTTTGCGCTCGGCGAGGAGGTCGCAGCGCTGCGGGAGATGGTGCATCGCTTCGCCCAGGAGAAGATCGCTCCGCGAGCCGGTGAAATCGATGCTAGCAACGAATTTCCAAACGAGCTCTGGCGCGAGATGGGGGAGCTCGGCCTTCTCGGCGTCACGGTCGAGGAAGAGTTCGGCGGATCGGGCCTTGGCTATGTCGCCCATTGCGTCGCCGTCGAGGAGATTTCCCGGGCCTCCGCCTCGGTCGGCCTGTCCTACGGCGCCCATTCCAATCTTTGCGTCAACCAGATCCGCCGCAACGGCACCGACGCGCAGAAGCGCACATACCTGCCGAAGCTGATCTCGGGCGAACATGTCGGGTCGCTGGCGATGTCCGAAAGCGGCGCCGGATCCGACGTCGTCTCGATGAAGCTGAGGGCGGAGCCGAAGAACGACCGGTTCGTTCTGAACGGTACCAAGATGTGGATCACCAACGGGCCGGACGCCGACACACTCGTCGTCTACGCCAAGACCGATCCACAGGCCGGCCCACGCGGCATCACCGCCTTTCTGATCGAGAAGGGCATGGCAGGTTTCTCGACCGCCCAGAAACTCGACAAGCTCGGCATGCGCGGCTCCAACACCTGCGAACTCGTCTTCGAGGATTGCGAGGTGCCCTACGAGAACGTCCTCGGCGAGGTGGGCGGGGGCGTGAAAGTGCTGATGAGCGGGCTCGATTACGAGCGCGTGGTCCTGGCGGCGGGGCCGGTCGGCATCATGGCCGCCTGTCTCGACGTGGTGGTGCCTTACGTTCACGAGCGCAAGCAGTTCGGCCAGGCGATCGGCGAGTTTCAGCTGATGCAGGCCAAACTCGCCGACATGTATGTCACCACCAACGCCTGCCGGTCATATGTCTACGCCGTCGCTGCCGCCTGTGACCGGGGTGAGGTCAGCCGCAAGGACGCCGCCGGCTGCATCCTCTATGCTGCAGAGGCCGCGACACAGATGGCGCTGCAGGCGATTCAGGCCCTGGGCGGCAACGGCTACATCAACGAATATCCGACCGGCCGCCTCCTGCGCGATGCCAAGCTCTACGAGATCGGCGCCGGGACGAGCGAGATCCGGCGCATGCTGATCGGCCGGGAGCTCTTCGCGGAGACTGTTTGATGCCAGCCATTCAGAGCCAGATCTCCCCCCGCTCCGAAGCCTTCGCCGAAAACCGCAAGGCGATGCTGGCGCAGCTCGATGTCGCGCGCGAGGCTGCCGATCTGGCGCTGGCGGGGGGCGGTGAGCGGGCGCGCGAGCGGCATCTGTCGCGGGGCAAGCTTCTGCCGCGCGACCGGGTGGAGGGGCTTCTCGACCGCGGCTCGCCCTTTCTCGAAATCGGCCTCTTCGCCGCTCATGGACTTTATGGCGGCGCGGTGCCGGCGGCTGGCGCGATCGCCGGTATCGGCCGGGTGAAAGGCCGCGAGGTCATGGTTCTCGCCAATGACGCGACGGTGAAGGGCGGCACCTATTTCCCGCTGACCGTCAAGAAGCACCTGCGCGCCCAGGAGATCGCCGAGGCGAACAACCTGCCTTGCGTCTATCTGGTCGATTCCGGCGGCGCCAACCTGCCGAACCAGGACGAGGTGTTTCCCGACCGCGATCATTTCGGCCGCATCTTCTTCAATCAGGCGCAGATGAGCGCCAAGGGCATAGCCCAGATCGCCGTCGTCATGGGGTCCTGCACCGCCGGCGGCGCCTATGTGCCGGCGATGAGCGACGAGACCATCATCGTAAAGGATCAGGGCACGATCTTTCTGGCTGGCCCGCCGCTCGTCAAGGCGGCGACCGGCGAGGACGTCGCGGCGGAGGATCTCGGCGGCGGCGACGTTCACACCCGTCTCTCCGGCGTCGCGGATCATCTTGCTCATGACGATCTCCACGCGCTGGAACTGGCACGGGACATCGTGGGCAATCTCGGCCGCGCGGAACCGGCGAAGATCGCGCGGCAGACGCCAGAAGAGCCGGCCTATGACCCGGAAGAAATCCTCGGCATCGTGCCCGCCGACCCGAAGACCCCCTATGACGTGCGCGAGATGATCGCCCGTCTCGTCGATGGCTCGCGCTTCGACGAGTTCAAGGCGCGCTACGGGACGACCATCGTCTGCGGCTTTGCCCATCTTTACGGGATCCCGGTCGGAATCGTCGCCAACAACGGCGTCATCTTTTCCGAAAGCGCGGTGAAGGCGGCGCATTTCGTCGAGCTCTGCTCCCAGCGCAAGATCCCGCTCGTCTTCCTGCAGAATGTCACCGGCTTCATGGTCGGGCGCAAATACGAGGCCGGCGGCATCGCCAAGAACGGTGCCAAGCTGGTGACGGCGGTCTCGACCACGGCAGTGCCGAAGATCACCATGCTGATCGGCGGCTCATACGGCGCCGGCAATTACGGCATGTGCGGCCGGGCTTTTTCGCCCCGCTTCCTGTGGAGCTGGCCGAACAGCCGCATCGCGGTGATGGGCGGTGAACAGGCGGCGAAGACGCTCGCCATCGTCAAGCGCCAGGCGATGGAAAAACGCGGCCAGGACTGGAGCGCGGAAGAGGAAGAGACGTTCCGCAAGCCGACGGAGGACATGTTCACCCGCCAGAGCCATCCGCTCTACGCCTCGGCGCGGCTTTGGGACGACGGCATCGTCGATCCGCGCCGGAGCCGGCAGATCCTTGGCCTGTCGCTCGCCGCCAGCCTCAACGCGCCGATCGAAGACACGCGCTTCGGCCTGTTTCGGATGTGAGGGGAGCGAGATGATCGACACCCTCCTAATCGCCAATCGCGGCGAAATCGCCTGCCGGATCATCCGCACCGCCAGGCGGCTCGGGGTGAGGACGGTGGCGGTCTATTCCGAGGCCGATGCTGGAGCGATGCATGTGGGGATGGCGGACGAGGCGGTGCTGATCGGGCCGGCAGCGGTGGCGGACAGCTATTTGAAGGGCGATGCGATTATCGCCGCGGCGAAACGCTGCGGGGCGGAGGCGATCCATCCCGGCTACGGCTTCTTGTCGGAGAATCCAGATTTCGTCGAGGCGGTCGCGGCGGCCGGGCTGATCTTCGTCGGGCCATCGGCGAGCGCGATCCGCGCCATGGGGCTGAAGGACGCCGCCAAGCGACTGATGGAAGAGGCGGGGGTTCCCGTCGTTCCCGGCTATCATGGGAACGAGCAGGACCCGGCGTTTCTTCAGGGCGAGGCCGCGCGTATCGGTTATCCGGTGCTGATCAAGGCGCGGGCTGGCGGCGGTGGCAAGGGCATGCGCCGGGTCGACGATCCGGCGGATTTCGAAACCGCCCTCGAAGGCGCCCAGCGCGAGGCGAAAGCCGCCTTCGGCGATCCGCACTGCCTGATCGAAAAGTTCGTCGCGACACCCCGCCATATCGAAATCCAGATCTTCGGCGACGAGCACGGCCACGTCGTCCATCTCTTCGAGCGCGACTGCTCGCTCCAGCGCCGGCACCAGAAGGTGATCGAGGAAGCGCCGGCCCCCGGCATGACGGATGAGATGCGCGCCGCCATGGGCGAGGCGGCGGTGAGAGCGGCGGCGGCGATCGGCTATGCGGGCGCCGGCACGGTGGAATTCATCGTCGACGCCTCGGAGGGCCTGAGGCCCGACCGCTTCTATTTCATGGAGATGAATACGCGGCTGCAGGTGGAGCATCCGGTGACCGAGGCGATCACCGGGCTCGACCTCGTCGAGCTTCAGCTCCGCGTCGCCAGCGGCGAGGCGCTGTCCTTCACGCAAGGCGACCTTCAGATCGACGGCCATGCCTTCGAGGCCCGCCTTTACGCGGAAGACCCGGCCAAGGGCTTCCTGCCGGCGACGGGCCGGATCACCTATCTCGCATGGCCGCAGGCCGGAGCGGGATTGCGGATCGATAGCGGTGTGCGGCAAGGCGACCGGGTGACGCCCCACTACGATCCGATGCTCGCCAAGCTGATCGTCCATGGCCCCGATCGTCCTGCCGCGCTGAAGCGGCTCGCGAGGGCTCTCGGCGATCTGCGTCTTGCCGGGCTGACGACCAATGCGGGCTTCCTCAAGCGCCTCGCCGAGCACGAGGGCTTTGCCGCCGGAGCCATCGATACGGGGCTCATCGACCGGGACGCCGAAGCGCTGACCGCCCAAGCCGAGCCGGACGACGTGACCCGCGCGCTTGCCGCCCTGGCCCATTACCTTGGCGATGCGGCGCAAAACGTCGGGGACGACGGCCCCTTCACCCGACTGTCCGGATTTCGCGCCTGGGGCCACGCGCGGCAGGCGGTTCGCTTCATGGAGGCCGGCGAGCGAAAGGATATGGTGGTCGCCGATCTCGGCGGCAGCGCTTATCATGTTGCGCCGGCTGAGAGGGCAGAAGCGGGCGTCGACATCGCCGTGGCGGGCGTCGACATCGCCGTGACGAGCTTCAATCGATGCGCCGAGACCGGCGCGATCACCCTGCGGGTGAGCGTCGAGGGCCGGCAGGCGACGCATCATCTTCTGGCTTCGCGCGATGCGGTGAGCGTCTTTTCGGACGGCGCGATCCATGTTCTGCCGCTTTATCGCCCGTCCGCCGCCGCCGAAGAGACTGCCACCTCGGACCGCATCCTTGCCCCGATGCCGGGCGCGATCGGCAGGCTGACCATCGCGGCGGGCGCGCGCGTGGCGGCCGGCGCGCCGCTGGTCGTTCTGGAAGCGATGAAGATGGAGCATACGCTGAAAGCCCCCCGCGACGGGACGATCGCTGAGATCCTGGTCCGTGAGGGCGATCAGGTGGACGACGGGGCGGTTCTGGTGACGCTCGAGGAGGAGGCATGATGCGGCCTTCGAACGAGAGCGTGACCATCGTCGAAATGGCGCCGCGCGACGGGCTGCAGAACGAGCCGGGTGAGGTCGCGACCGCCGACAAGATCGCCCTCATCGACAAGCTTTCGGCCTGCGGCTTCACCCGCATCGAGGCGACGAGCTTCGTGTCGCCGAAATGGGTGCCGCAGATGGCCGATGCGGCGGCGGTGATGGCCGGCATCTCGCGCCGTCCGGGCTGCGCCTATTCGGTTCTGACCCCCAATATGAAGGGCTTCGAAGCCGCACTGGCGGCGAAGGCGGACGCGGTTGCGGTCTTCGCTTCGGCCTCCGAAGGCTTCAGCCGCAAGAACATCAATTGCTCGATCGCCGAGAGCCTCGACCGTTTCGCGCCGGTGCTGGGCGCGGCGAAAGAGGCCGGCATTCCAGTTCGCGGCTATGTCTCCTGCGTCACCGACTGTCCCTATGACGGCCGGGTCGGGCCGGGTTCGGTGGCGAAGGTCGCGGCGGCGCTCGATGCCATGGGCTGCCACGAAATCTCGCTCGGCGACACGCTGGGACAGGCGACGCCCGAGACCATCGCCGCCATGCTGGAGGCGGTGTGCGCCGTGGTTCCGGCCGAGCGGCTCGCCGGGCATTTCCACGACACGGCCGGCCGGGCGCTGCTCAATATCGAGGCGAGCCTCGGCTTCGGTCTTCGGGTGTTCGACGCGGCGGCGGGTGGTCTCGGCGGCTGTCCCTATGCGCCGGGGGCGAAGGGCAATGTAGCGACCGAAGCCGTCGACGCCTTCCTGACAGACAAGGGCTATCGCACCGGCCTCGACCGGGCGGCGTTGGAGGACGCCGTGTCCTTTGCGAGGGCGCTGCGGTCGCAGGATCGCGCGGCCGCGAGCCCGGCCGCCGTCGCGGGAGGTGGGCCATGAGCGGCTTTTCGACGATCCGGATCGAACGCGACGAGCGCGACGTCGCGACGCTGACCCTCGCCCGGCCCGAGCGGCACAACGCGATGAACGCGGCGATGATCGGCGAGCTTGCCAAGGCGGCCAAGCTGCTTGGTGACGACCGGTCGGTTCGTGCCGTCGTCCTCACCGGGGACGGCAAGAGCTTCTCCGCCGGCGCGGATCTCAACTGGATGAAGGCGCAGTTCGAGGCGAGCCGGGCCGAGCGCATCGCCGAGGCGACGGCGCTTGCCCTGATGCTGAAGGCCCTCAACGAGATGCCGAAACCGCTGATCGGAAGGATCAACGGCCAGGCCTTCGGGGGCGGGCTCGGGCTGATCTCGGTCTGCGACGTCGCGGTGGCGGGCCGGGGTGCGCGCTTTGCCTTCACCGAAGTCAAGCTCGGCCTCATCCCGGCGACGATCTCGCCCTTCGTTGCCGCCAAAATGGGCGAGGCGCGGGCGCGGCAGGTGTTCATGTCGGCGCGGATGTTCCACGCGGAGGAGGCGGTCTTGCTCGGGCTCGTCGACAAGGCGGTCGATACCGATGCGCTCGACGCGTCGGTGGAAGCCGAGGTCGCGCCGTATCTCGACTGCGTGGCGTCAGCGGTCGGCCGTTCGAAAGCGCTGCTTCGCGCGCACGGGCCGGTCATCGACGAGGCGGTGGTGGAGCGGACCGCGCGAGCCCTCGCCGACACATGGGAAACCGAGGAGGCGCGGGCCGGCATCGCGGCCTTTTTGGAACGGCGGAGCCGGTGATGACGAATGGCATGCGGACATGTGTCCGGGGAAAGTGCGAGGTTTGGGAATGACCTGAAGCGCGCGGAGACGAGCGCTGAGAGGTAACCGCTGATCCGGGGCAGGGAGGCCCCGAACCGGCGGACAAAGCCAAAGGGAGGAACTTTTTTGGCGGATCGAGGCAGTGTGATCCTGAAGGTCGACGACGTCTCGCTGCGCTTTGGCGGCGTCAAGGCGTTGAGCAACGTGTCCTTCGAGGTGCGAAAGGGCGAGCTCTTTTCGCTGATCGGGCCAAATGGCGCCGGCAAGACGTCGATGCTGAACTGCATCTCGGGCCGCTATCGCCCGACGAGCGGCGGCATTTCCTGGCAGGGTGGCGATCTTCTGAAGCATTCGATCAATGACCGAGCCCGTCTCGGTATTGGCCGCACGTTTCAGAACCTTGCCCTGTTCGGCCATATGAGCGTGCTCGACAACATTCTGGTCGGCCGCCACCACCGGCTGAAAAACAACTTCGTCACCGGCATGGCCTATTGGATCGGCGGCGCGCGGCGTGAGGAACTGAACGAACGCCGCTTCGTCGAGACGATCATCGACTTCCTGGAAATCCAGCATGTGCGCAACGAGCCGGCGGGCATACTGTCCTACGGCCTGCGCAAGCGGGTGGAGCTTGCCCGGGCGATTGCGATCGAGCCCGAACTGATCCTCCTCGACGAGCCGATGGCCGGCATGAACCTGGAAGAAAAGGAGGACATGGCCCGGTTCATCATCGTGCTGCGTGAGGAATTCGACATGACGATCATGATGATCGAGCATGACATGGGCGTGGTGATGGACCTGTCGGACCGGGTCGCGGTGCTCGATTTCGGCCGCGTCATCGCCGCCGGAAGCCCCGAAGAGGTGCTGGCCGACGAGCATGTGAAGAAAGCCTATCTCGGGGAGGACGACGAGATGCTCGACGCGCTCGCCGCCGAGGAAGCGGAGACCGTGGCATGACGGAGCGTCGGCTCGAAATCAGCGGCGAGGCGATCGGCTGGCCGGACACTGCGCCCGAACTGAAGGAAGCGGCGCAGCTGAAGACGCTGCCGAAGTTGCTGCGTTACAATGCCGAGCGCCATCCCCGTCTTGTCGCCCAGCGCGAGAAGGAATTTGGCATCTGGATCAGCTATACTTGGGAAGAGGTTGAGGGCCATATCTCGCGCATGGCCGCGGCCTTCGCCGAACTCGGCGTCGGCGCGGGGGACGTCGTGGCGCTGATCGGCGACAACCGGCCGGAATGGGTTTGGGGCGAGGTCGCCGCACATGCCTGCAGGGCGATGAGCCTCGGCGTGTATCGCGACGCGCTGGAAGAGGAAATCCGCTATCTCGCCGGCCACGCCCATCCCAAGGTGATCGTCGCCGAGGACGAGGAGCAGGTCGACAAGCTGCTCAATCTCGGCGATGCGATCCCGAGCGTCGTGGCGATCGTCTATACCGACGCGCGCGGCATGCGAAAATATGACGATCCGCGGCTGATCGCGATCGCGGACCTCGAGGAGCGTGGACGACGCGCGCTTCAAAAGGATGCGGGCCTGTGGACGCGCATGGTCGAGGCAACCGATGGCGCCGATGTCGCGATCCTCTGCACCACCTCCGGCACGACCTCGAGCCCCAAGCTCGCCGAATGGACGGGCGACGCCTTCATCGGCCATGCCGCGACGTATCTCAGAGCCGACCCACGCGGACCAGAGGATGAATATGTCGCGGTCCTCCCGCTCTCCTGGGTGATGGAGCAGATGTATTCGGTCGGTTGGAACTTCCTCGCCCGGATGAAGATCAATTTCCCCGAGGAGGAGCGCACGATGATGGCCGATCTGCGCGAGATCGGCCCGACTTTCGTACTCCTGTCACCGCGCGCCTGGGAGGGCGTTGCGGCCGACATTCGCGCCCGCATCATGGATGCCACGCCCTGGAAGCGCCGTATCTACAATTGGGGTGTCGCCCGCGGCATGGCGGCGATGGAAAAGGGGGAGCGCGACGGCGCCGCAGAATGGGGCCTGTTCCGCCATTTACGAGACAGGCTCGGCTTTTCGCGGCTGAAATCGGCCGCCACCGGCGGCGCCGCCATGGGGCCGGACACGTTCCGTTTCTTCCAGGCCATGGGCCTGCCGCTGAAGCAGCTCTATGGCCAGACCGAAGCGCTCGGCGCCTACACGATCCACCAGGCCGGACATGTCGACTATGAGACGGTCGGCTTTCCGATGCCGGGGGTGACCCTATCGATCCGCGATCCTGATCCCGAAGGGCTCGGCGAGGTGCTTGTGCGCCATCCGAACATGATGAGCGGCTATTACCGCAACGCCGAAGCATCGAAGGAGACCTTCTCCGAAGATGGCTGGTTCCGGACCGGCGATGCGGGCTATCTGACCGAACAAGGCCAACTCGTGGTGATCGACCGGATCAAGGATCTGGCGGAGACCTCGCGCGGTGTCCGCTTCTCCCCGCAATTCATCGAGAACAAGCTGAAATTCTCGACCTATGTGGCCGAGGCCGTGATCCTGGGCAAGGACCGGCCCTATCTCGGCGCGATGATCTGCATCCGCTATCCGATCGTCGCCAAATGGGCCGAGGAGCGGCGGATCTCCTTCACCACCTACTCCGACCTCGCCTCGCGGCCGGAAGTCTACGCGCTGCTTCGCGAGGAGGTGGAGCGCGTCAACGCCACGCTCCCGGCGCAGCAGCGCATCACCAAATTCGTCCTCCTATACAAGGAGCTCGACGCCGACGACGGCGAACTGACCCGCACCAAGAAGGTGCGGCGCGGCGTCATCGCGGAGAAATACGAGGACATCATCGCGCGGATCTATTCCGGTGCCGATCATGTCGACATCGACACTGTCATCCACTTCCAGGACGGCTCGAAGCAGCGGGTGGTCACGACCCTTGCGATCGAGACCCTCCACAACGCGCCCGACACGCAAAAGACGGAGAGCCAGGCGGCATGAACACCTCTCTTCTCATCCAGCTACTCGTCAACGGCGTCATCGTCGGCATGCTCTACGGCATCGTCGCCATGTGCTTCGTCCTGATCTACAAATCGACCCAGGTGGTGAACTTCGCACAGGGCGAATTCGTCGTCCTCGGCGCGTGGGTCTGCCTCGCGCTCGTCGTGAACATGGGCCTGCCCTTCTGGCTCGCCTTCCTGTTCTCGCTCGTGTTCATGATGGTTTTCGGCATCCTCGTGCAGGTCGTGCTTCTGCGCCCGCTCCTCGGCGAGCCGGTGATCTCGGTGATCATGGCGACCATCGGCCTGTCGATCTTCATGCAGGCGACGATGAACTGGATCTTCGGCAACAACGCCGTGCGGTTCCCGCAGGTCTTCGATCGGGGGACGGTGGAGATCGCCGGGCTCAACGTCGAAACGGCCTATCTGATGAGCTTCGTCCTGTCGCTGGTCGTCATGGGCCTGTTCTTCTGGTTCTTCCAGTATTCGCGCTGGGGGCTCGCCATGCGAGCGACGGCCTATAACCAGCAGATCGCCCAGTCGCTCGGCATTTCGGTGGGCCGGGTCTTCGCCATGGCCTGGGCAATCTCGGCCGTTGTGTCCGGCATTGCCGGCGTCGTCATCGGCCTCGTTTCCGCAGTGTCGAACTCGCTCGCCATCATCGGCATCAAGGTGTTTCCGGCGGTCATCGTCGGCGGGCTCGATTCGATCGTTGGCGCGATCATCGGCGGGCTGACCATCGGCATTTTGGAAAACCTCGCCGAGTTCGTCGACGGCCAGTACCTCCATATCGGCAACATGTATTCGGTGGCGCCTTTCTACGTCTTGCTCATCATCTTGATGATCAAACCCTACGGCCTGCTCGGCACGCCCGACATAGAGCGAGTGTAACACCGTGGCGCATGTTCCCAATCCAAGACCCACCGGTGATTTCCGCGCGACCTACGCCGCCGACCGGACACTGTTCCGCACCCGCAACGAGACGATGGCGGTGCTTGCCGGCGTCGTCCTGGTGGCGCTCTGCCCGCTGGTATTCGGTGGCTATGTGCTGTCACAGCTCATCCTGATCGGCATCTACGGCATCGCCGCCCTGGGGCTGAACGTCCTGACCGGCATGACCGGCCAGATCTCGCTCGGCCACGGCGCCTTCTTCGGCTTCGGGGCCTTCGCGTCGGCCTGGATTTCCGGCAACGGCATTCCGGTGCTAATCGCGATCCCGCTCGCCGGGCTCATGACCATGGCCGTTGGCATGATCTTCGGCATTCCGGCCGCGCGGCTGAAGGGGCTCTATCTCGCCATTGCGACGCTCGCCTCGCAATACATCCTGCAGGACTTCTTCGCCCGCGCCGACTGGTTCACGGGCGGCACCTACGGGTCGCTGGCCGAAACCGCGAGCGTCTTCGGCTTCCAGCTCAACAGCGACGCGCGCTATCTCTATCTCGTCCTGTTCTGGGTGGTCATCGCCTTCGTCGCCGTCGCCAATCTCGCCCGCACGCGGGACGGCCGTGCGCTGGTGGCGGTACGTGACCATTATCTGTCGGCCGAGATCATGGGCATCAATCTGACGCGATACCGCATCCTGTCCTTCGGCATCTCGTCCTTCTTCGCCGGCATCGGCGGGGCGCTCTACGGCCATTATCTCGGCTTCGTCTCGGCGGAAGGTTTCACCATCCTTCTGTCGATCGAGTTCCTGGCGATGATCATCATCGGTGGGCTCGGCTCGGTGTCGGGATCGCTTCTGGGCGCGGCCTTCATCCTGCTTTTGCCGCAGGCGATGGAGGTTTTCGCCAATGGCGTGGCGACCGTTGTCCCGGCCATCGCGCAGGGCACGGCCTACATCAAGCAGATGAGCGTCGGTGCGGCGATCATCCTGTTTCTCGTTCTCGAACCGGAGGGACTCGTCCATCGCTGGCGCATGACGCGGGCGAGCTGGAAACTGTTTCCCTTCTCGCACTGAGCCATGGCCGGACCGCCGGGGAGGGCGGGCCGGCGCACTTCAACCGATGACGGCGGTCTTCGCGGCACCGTCAGCATCTTGGGCCACCGGAAAGTCCGCGAATGGGAGGAATTCGACAATGCCAACGCTCCACAGACTGACCCTTACGGCTGCGCTCGCGGCCAGCACCATCATCGCCGGCGCGCCGGCGCTGGCCCAGGACGACAGCGTCCTCGTCGGCCATCTCGCAGATTACACCGGCGCGACGTCCTTCGTCGGCAAGCAGTATGGCCCGGGCGTCTCCGACGCCTTCAAGCAGATCAACGCCGATGGCGGCATCGATGGCACGATGGTCGAACTCGACACCGTCGACTACGCCTACAAGGTTCCCGAAGCGATCGCCCAGTTCAAGAAATGGGTCGGCAACGACATGGTCGCGCTGCAGGGCTGGGGCACGGCCGACACGGAGGCTCTGATCTCCTTCGTCGCGCGTGCCGAGATCCCGACGATCTCCGGCTCCTATTCGGCGCATCTGACCGACCCGCAGGGCAAGAACCCGAACACCAAGGCGCCGGCGCCCTACAATTTCTTCTACGGCCCGTCCTATTCCGACGCCTGCCGGGCCCTCGTCCAGTGGGCCGCCGAGGACGCAAAGGAAAAGCGGACCGAGAACCCGACCTTCGTCCACACCGGCGACAACCATCCTTATCCCAATGCGCCGAAGGAGGCCTGCGCGTCCTATGCCGAGGAGCTGGGCTTCACCGTCGCCCAGCCGGTCGTCGTTCCGCTCGCGCCGGGCGACTTCAAGGCGCAGTGCCTGACGATCAAGGATTCCGGCGCCCAATATGTCTACATGGGCAATCTCGGCGGTTCAGTCGTGTCGATGATCAAGAGCTGCAACACGGTCGGCGTCGAGGCCGTCTACATGGGCAATCCCTGGGCCGGCGACTACCAGACCGTGGAGGCGGCCGAGGCGCAGAACCTGATCTTCCCGTCTTCGACGCCCTTCTACGGGGCCGACGTACCGGGCATGGCGCTGGTCAAGAAGATCCTCGAAAATGGCGGCGGCCAGGTCGGCGACCGGCCGACCCACCATTATCTGCGCGGCATCTGCTCGGCCTACTACATGAAGGAAGCCATGCAGTGGGCCAAGGCGAATGGCGGGATCACCGGCAAGAACATCCGTGACGGCATGTATCAGAAGACCGACTGGGTGCCGGAAGGGCTCGAGGGGGTCTGCCTGCCCTCGACATGGACTCCGGAGGACCATCGCGGCCTTCTCAGGGTGGCGATCAACTCCGGCTCCTTCATCGATGGCAAGGCGGTCATCGAGGAGATCGCCGAGATCGACGTGCCGCGCCGCGAGGAGTGGCTCGGACAGTAGGCGCGAATCCACATGAACCGTCGGCCGGCCGCAAATGGTCGGTCGGCCTCTCCAAAATCGAGCCGCGAGTCGATGTCCGATGACCCTCACTGCCGACACCGCGAGGCCGTCCGAGAAGGCCGGGAGCGACAGCCAGCCGCTGCTTGAGCTCAACAATGTCGAGGTGGTCTTCAACGATGTGATCCTGGTCCTGCGCGGCATGTCGCTTCGGGCCAGGCGCGGCGAGATCACCGCGCTTCTCGGCGCCAACGGCGCCGGCAAGTCGACCACCCTGAAGGCCATCGCCGGCCTGCTCAAGACCGAGGACGGCGAGATCACCCGCGGGACGGTGTCCTACGAGGGGGCGGACGTCACCAGAATGTCTCCCGACAAGAAGGTTCGAGACGGGATATTCCTCGTCATGGAAGGCCGCGGCATCGTCCAGGACATGACCATCCGCGATAATCTGCGGCTCGGCGCGTTTTCCCGTCCCAATGCCGACATTGAGGCTGAGATCGCCGAGGTCTATCGCTTCTTTCCGCGATTGAAGGAGCGCCAGGGCCTCGCCGGTTATCTGTCGGGCGGCGAGCAGCAGATGCTGGCGATCGGCCGCGCGTTGATGGCCAAGCCCCGGCTGATCATGATGGATGAGCCTTCGATGGGCCTGTCGCCGCTTCTGGTGAAGGAGGTATTCGGCATCATCCGCCGGCTGAACGAGGAATTGGGGATCACCATCCTTCTCGTCGAGCAGAATGCCAACATGGCGCTGAAGGTCGCTGATTACGGCTACATCATCGAAAACGGCAAGATCGTTCTCGACGGAACCGGTTCCGAACTGGTCGAGAACGAGGACGTCAAGGAGTTCTATCTCGGCGGCGGCGAGCGCCGTTCGTTTCGCAACGTGAAGAGCTTCCGCCGCCGCAAGCGCTGGCTTTGAGCGTCGGCAAGGGAGGAAGGCGACCTATGACGGATTTCTTCGACGACCGTGAATCCCGCCCGCGCGAGGCGCGGGAGGCTGATCTTTTCGATGCGCTGCGGCGTCAGCTTGCCCACGCGGCTGCGAATGCGCCTACTTATGCCCGGACGCTCGACGGGGTCGATCCGGCCGCGATCACCGATCGCGCGGCCCTCGCGGCGCTGCCGATTCTGCGCAAATCCGACATGCCGGCCCTGCAGGAGCAGGACCCGCCGCTCGGCGGCCTCGCTACCAAGGAGCCGGGGGCGTTCCGCCGGCTTTATCTCTCCCCCGGTCCGATCGTCGAGCCGGAAGGCGATGAGGAGCATTGGCGCATGGGCCGGGCGCTTCATGCGGCTGGTATCGGCAAGAATGACCGGATTCTCAACGCCTTTGCCTATCACCTGACCCCGGCGGGTGTGATGTTCGATCATGCCGCTGCGGCGGTTGGAGCGGTGGTGTTTCCCGGCGGCGTCGGCAATACCGAGCAGCAGGTGACGGCTATCGAGAGGCTGCGCCTCACGGCGTATGTGGGAACGCCCGATTTCCTCAAGACCATTCTCGAGCGCGGCGACGACAGCGGCGCCGACACTGCCAGCCTCAAGATGGCGCTGGTCAGCGGTGGGCCGCTCTTTCCCAATCTGAGGGCCTGGTATTCCGACCGGGGCATTGCCATCCGCCAATGCTATGCGACGGCCGAACTCGGCCTCATCGCCTATGAGACGGCGGGCCCGTCGGACGGCATGGTGATCGAGGAGAACGTCCTCGTGGAGATCGTGCGCCCGGGCACCGGCGATCCGGTGGAGCCGGGCGAGGTCGGCGAGGTGGTCGTCACCACCTTCAACCCGCTCTATCCGCTGATCCGCTTTGCCACCGGCGACATGTCGGCGATGATGACGGAGCCTTCGCCCTGTGGGCGAACCGGGCTGCGGCTGAAAGGCTGGATGGGCCGCGCAGATCAGACGACGAAGGTGCGCGGAATGTTCGTCCATCCCGCCCAGGTTGCCCGGATCGTGAAATCTCATGGTGAACTCGGCCGAGCGCGGCTCGTCGTCACGGAAGAGGGCGGCCACGACAAGCTCGCGCTGCATGTTGAATGCGACGGCCCGCCGGAGGGGCTCGCTCATAAGCTTGCCGAGGCGCTGCGCGCCGAGTGCCGCGTCAGGGGGGAAGTGGTCTTCGCCGCGCCGGGAAGCTTGCCCAATGACGGCAAGGTGGTCGACGATCAGAGAAAGCTGGACAGTTAGCCGGATGCCCCGGAACTGGGCTGTCGCCATGTCAGGTCAGCCAGCTGGCGCCGCATTGATCACCAGCGCCGGCCGGCGGCCGCCTCGGCGCTGGCCTTGCGGGTCGAGCCAAAGCATCTGACCTTCCGGCTCTTCATGTGCTTCTGCGGACAGGTGCCCGCGACGAGCAACGCGATATAGCCGACACGGTCGCTGAAGACGACCGGCTCCGACGCCTTCGCCTTGGCGAGGCCCGAAGCCTCGATGCAGGCCTTCGGCTCGTCCAGCCTGCAGACTTCCTCTGCCGCCTTCAACTGGTCCGGCAGCAGCTCACGACCGCCGCTGCCGCTTGGTGACGCTGGATCCACCGATTCACGCAGTACCGGATGACACTCGGGTCGGGCCATCGCCGCCACCGCGGAGGTGAGGCCTCCCCTCGAGCGACCGGTCCCCCCACGAATGTGGAACATGGTGCCCGCCGCGACGTCGAGCTGGTCGCTACGCCACGCGTGCCGCGGCGGCGCGGCGGTGGCCTTCGAGGCCCTCGCGGGCGCTCTGGCCGATGGCATGCGGCGCGACGGCCGCGACGCCCTCGGGACTCAGCCACTGGTGGGTGGCGATCTTGAGGTACGATCCGACCCAGAGCCCGCCAGTATAGCGGCCCGCCGCCATCGTCGGCAGCGTGTGGTTGGTGCCGCAGCATTTGTCGGAATAGACGACGCTGGCGAGTGGCCCGATGAACAGCGAGCCGTAGTTCGACAGCAGCGCCGCCGTGGCATGCGGGTCGCGCGTATGGACCTGCAGGTGCTCGGCTGCGATCGCGTCGGAATAGGCGATCATCGCCGCGTCGTCCGCGGCGATGGCGATCTCGCCGTAATCCGCCCAGGCCCTGCCTGCCACGTCGGCGGTCGAGAGATCGGCGAGCTGGCGATCGACCTCGGCCGCGACCGCGGCGCCGAGCGCTTCGTCCGTGGTGATCAGGCCGACGCGCGTGCGCACGTCGTGCTCGGCCTGCGCCAGGAGGTCGGTGGCGATCATCGCCGCGTCGCCGGTCGCGTCGGCGAGCACGTAGATCTCGCTCGGCCCGGCCAGCTGGTCGATCCCGACCCGGCCGAAGACCTGGCGCTTGGCCTCGTTCACGTAGGCGTTGCCCGGCCCGACGATCTTGTCGACCGCCGGAACGCTCTCGGTGCCATAGGCCATCGCGGCGATCGCCTGCGCCCCGCCGACCCGGAAGATGCGGGTGGCGCCCGCGAGGTGGCAGCCGGCGATCATCGCCGGATGCGCGGTCGGCGGCAGGCACGCGACGATCTCCGAGCAGCCGGCGACCACCGCCGGGACGATGGTCATCACCGGCGCGGAAAGCAGCGGATAGCGGCCGCCGGGGACGTAGGCGCCGATCCGGCGGATCGGGATGACCCGGTGGCCGAGATGCAGCCCCGGCAGCGGCTCGACCTCCAGCGGCAGGATCGTCGCCCGCTGGGCTTCGGCGAAATCGCGCACCCGCTCGATGGCGAACATCATGTCGTCACGTGCGGCCGGATCGAGCGCGTCCACCGCGGCCTGCCGTTCCCTGGCATCGACCTCGAAGGTCGCCACGTCGAGCCCATCGAACGTCCGGCTGTAGCGCCGCAGCGCATCGTCGCCGGTCGCCGCCACATCGGCGAGGATCCCGCGCACCACCGCCTCCACCGGGGCGTTGTCGCCCGTGGCGTCGCGGGCAGGGGCCTTCAGCAAGGTGATGCCGGTCGGCAGGGTCGGGCGGCTCATCGCATCGTTCTCCTCAGGGGCAGGGGTCCGATAGGTCCCGAACCGCGCCGGGGCTGCAAGCCATCGCCGAATCGTGCTTACTATAATGAGCAGCGCTCGCCGCGGCGCCCATGTTTCGGGCGCGCTCACGGAGCGGGCAACACGCGGGCGCGGAATCGCCGGGAGGAAATGCCATGCCCGCCATCGGCCAGGGACTGCGGGAATTGCGTCGGCGCCGTCAGCTGACGACGCGCGAACTCGCGGCGCGCTCGGGCATCTCGCATTCATCCGTCTCGCTGATCGAGCGGGACAGGATGAGCCCTTCGGTCGACACGCTGGGCGCTATGCTGGAGGCCATGGGCTCGACCTTGTCCGGGTTCTTTGCCGGCATGAGCGCCTCGATGCCGTACTCGCCGTTCTATCGCCACGAGGATTTGCCGGAGATTGGCCGCTCTGACGGCATCTCCTACCGGCTTGTCGGGATGAATCACCCAAACCGCCAGATCCTGATGCTTTGCGAGACCTACGCTGAGGGAGCCGATACCGGAGAGGCGATCTCGCATGCCGCGCAGGAGGCGGGGGTCGTCGTCGCGGGAACCGTCGAGATCAGCGTCGGCGCCGAGCGGCGGCGGCTGCAGGCCGGCGACGCCTATTATTTCGACAGCCAGACGCCGCACCGTTTCCGCAATGCAGGCGACATGCCGGCGCGGATCGTCAGCGCCATCACCCCGCCGACATACTGATCGGGCTGGTGAGTTTAGTCACCACAGAACGTTTCTGACTGTCATCGGAACGGAATCGTGATTGAGTTCCGGTTCGCTCAACGAAAAGGGGTCCTGCGATGATGAGAACCGGAATGATCAAGGCCGCGGCAGCGCTTCTGGCGACGGTAGCGTTCGGGGCGACCGCGGCGCAGGCCCGCGACCTCACCGTCGTCTCCTGGGGCGGCAACTATCAGGATGCGCAGCGCGAGATCTACTTCAAGCCGTTCAGCGAAAAGCTCGGTGCGCCGGTCCTCGACGTGTCGTGGGACGGCGGCTACGGCGTCATCGCGGCCAAGATGGCGACCCCGCCGGCCGACTGGGACGTCGTTCAGGTCGAGACCGAGGAGCTGGAGCTCGGCTGCGCCGACGGCATGTACGAGCCGGTCGACTGGAGCGCGCTCGGCGGCGAGGACAAGTTCATCGATGCCGCGGTCAACGAATGCGGCGTCGGCGCGATCGTATGGACGACCGGCCTGTCCTATGACGCGGACAAGCTGACGACGGCCCCGACGAGCTGGAACGACTTCTGGGACACGACGAAGTTCCCCGGCAAGCGGGGCCTGCGTCGCGGACCGAAATACTCGCTGGAATTCGCGCTGATGGCCGACGGCGTCCCGGCCGAGGAGGTCTACGACGTGCTTGGGACGCCGGAAGGCGTCGACCGGGCCTTCGCCAAGCTCGACGAGATCAAGGGCGACATCGTCTGGTGGGAGGCCGGGGCGCAGCCGATCCAGCTTCTGGCGTCGGGCGAGGTGGTGATGACGACGGCCTATAACGGCCGCCTCGCCGGCATCAACAAGGCCGAAGGCAAGAACTTCCAGATCGTCTGGCCGGGCTCGATCTATGCCGTCGACTCCTGGGTGGTCCTGAAGGGTTCACCCAACAAGGATGCGGCGTTCGACTTCATCCAGTTCGCCAGCCTGCCGGAGAACCAGGCCAAGCTGCCCGAATACATCGCCTACGGCCTGACCAACAAGGAGGCCGGCGAGCAGCTGGCACCGGAGGTCGCCGCCCAGCTGCCGACCGCGCCGGCCAATCTGGAGGGTGCGATCGCGCTCGACGGCGACTTCTGGGTCGACAACATCGAGGCCCTGAACGAGCGCTTCAACGCCTGGCTGGCGCAGTAGGCAGCCGCTCTCCGGAACGACGACAGCCGCGACGCCTGTTAGCGCCGCGGCTGACCGCCATGCGAAAGGGACCATGACTGCCTTCATCGAGCTTCGTGACGTCGCCAAGAGCTTCGGCCCGCTGAGCGTGGTCGAGGGATTGAACCTCGACGTCGCCAAGGGCGAGTTCCTCAGCCTGCTCGGCCCGTCCGGCTCCGGCAAGACCACGATCCTGATGATGCTCGCCGGCTTCGAGACGGTGACGGCCGGGAAGATCGTCCTCGACGGACAGCGCCTCAACGAACTGCCGCCGCACCGCCGCGGCATGGGCGTGGTCTTCCAGAATTACGCGCTGTTCCCGCATATGAGCGTCGCTGAGAACGTCGCCTTTCCGCTGCAGATGCGCGGCGTGGCGAAGCCGGAGGTCAGCCGGCGCGTCACCGAGGCGCTGGAGCGCGTGCATCTGGCGCACCTGGCCGAACGCCGGCCGTCGCAGCTGTCCGGCGGCCAGCAGCAGCGGGTGGCCCTGACCCGGGCGCTGGTGTTCGAGCCGAAGGTCATCCTGATGGACGAGCCGCTCGGCGCGCTCGACAAGCAGCTGCGCGAGGCGATGCAGCTGGAGATCCGCGAACTCCACCGCCGGCTCGGCCTGACCATCGTGTTCGTGACCCACGACCAGTCGGAGGCGCTGACCATGTCGGATCGCATCGCGATCTTCGACAAGGGCAAGATCGCCCAGATCGGCACCGCGAGCGAGGTCTACGACCGCCCGCAGAACCGCTTCGTCTCGCAGTTCATCGGCGAGACGAACCTGCTCGAGGGCCGGATCGACGGCGCGGCCGACGGCCGGATTGTCCAGGTCGTCGTCGACGGCGGCCACCGCATCGCGGCGGCGGCGCCCTCCGCCCCGACCGGGTCGGCGATCGTCCTGTCGGTGCGCCCGGAGCGCATCCGCCTGCGGCCGCAGCCGGGCTTCGAGAATGTCCTGGAGGCGGAAGTCGAGGATGTCGTCTACCAGGGCGACCATTTGCGGTTTCACCTCGCGGCGGGTCCGTTGCGGCTCGTCGCCCGCGCCGAGCGCAGCGCCGAGAGCTTTCCCGTCGGGACGCGGCTGCCCATTGCCTTCCGGGCCGAGGATTGCTCGGTCTTCGCCGCATGAGCGGGGTCTTCGCCAACGCGCGGCTGCGCGCCGCGCTCCTGATCCTGCCGCTGGCGCTGTTTCTGGGCGTGTTCTTCATCTGGCCGCTGTGGACGATGGTCGCCGTCTCCGTCCACAACGACGCCATCGGCGGGGCGCTGCCGCAGACATCGGTCGCCATCGGCCAGTGGGACGGCGAGGGCATGCCGGAAGCGGCGGTCCGGGACGCGCTGGTCGCCGATCTGCGTGACACGCCAAGGTCCGTGCTCGGCGGCGCGGTGCGCGTCCTGAACAGCCAGGTGTCGGGATTCAGGACGCTGATGAGCCGGACCGCAGAGGCGGCGCAGGATGCAGCGCCCGGCGACAGGCTCGATCTCCTGTCCGTCGACGAGCGCTGGGGCGAGCCGCGCTTCTGGCGGGCGATCCAGCTGAGCGTCGCCCCGTATACCGACCGCAACCTGCTTGCCGCCCTCGATCTCGAGCGCAACGCCGATGGCGATGTCGTCGCCGCGCCCGAGGCGACCTCGGCCAACCGGCTGATCATCTGGCGGACCTTCGCCATCGCCGGCACGATCACCGCCCTCTGCGCGCTGATCGGGCTGCCCTATGCGATGCTCGCCGCAGCGCTGAGCGGCTGGAAGCGCAACCTCATGCTGCTTGCCGTGCTGCTGCCCCTGTGGACGTCGCTGCTGGTGCGGACGGCGGCGTGGTTCATCCTTCTCCAGAACGAGGGCTTGATCAACGGCGCGCTGATGTGGCTCGGCCTGACCGACGGCCCGCTGCCGCTGATCTTCAACCGGCTCGGCGTGGTCATCGCCATGACCCACGTCCTCCTGCCGTTCATGGTGCTGCCGATCTACTCGGTCGTCGCGGCGATCCCGAAGAACCTGATGCCGGCGGCCGCCTCGATGGGCGCGACGCCGTTCGCCGCGTTCCGGCGCATCCTCCTGCCGCTCAGCCTGCCGGGGCTGCTGGCCGGCTCGCTGCTCGTATTCATGGTGGCGATCGGCTACTACATCACCCCGGCGCTGATCGGCGGGCCGAACGACCAGATGATCTCCTCGATCATCGCCTTCTACGCGCTGCAGACCGCCAACTGGGGCATGGCCGGCGCACTCGGCCTGATCCTCCTCGCCATCACCACGGTGCTCTATCTCGTCTACAGCCGCCTCTCGCGCGCCAGCGCGCCGACGGGGCTCTGAGCCATGCTGCGGATCCTCCAGGCCGGCTTCGCGACGCTGATGATGGCCTTCCTGATCCTGCCGATCGTCGCCATCCTGCCGCTGGCCTTCACCGACAGCGTCTTCCTGAACTATCCGATCGAGTCTTATTCGCTGCGCTGGATCCAGGAACTTGGCCAGTCGGCGCAATGGAGCGCCTCGATCGTCAACAGCCTGATCATCGGCTCGGGGGCGACGGTGCTTTCCGTCGTCCTCGGGACGCTGGCGGCGCTGGCCCTGCGCGGCAGCGCTATCCCGTTTCCCGACGTGGTCCGCACGATCTTCCTGCTGCCGATGGTTGTGCCCGCCGTGGTGCTGGGGGTCGGGCTGCAGATATCGCTCGCCCGGATGGGGCTCTCCAGCACCTATCTCGGCGTCATCGTCGCGCACACCGTGCTGTGCGTGCCCTTCGTCATCGTCAGCGTCTCCACGGCGCTGCAGGGCATCGACCGCACCACCGAGCGCGCCGCCGCGAGCCTCGGCGCCCCGCCCGCGACGGTGTTTCGCCGCGTCACGCTGCCGCTGGCGATGCCGGGCGTCGTCACCGGCGCGGTCTTCGCCTTCGCTACCTCGCTTGACGAGGTGGTGCTGACGCTGTTCGTCGCCGGGCCGAACCAGCGGACG
Source organism: Aurantimonas sp. HBX-1 (assembly GCF_021391535.1). Taxonomy (GTDB): domain Bacteria; phylum Pseudomonadota; class Alphaproteobacteria; order Rhizobiales; family Rhizobiaceae; genus Aurantimonas. The sequence goes on along the minus strand of NZ_CP090066.1, from coordinate 3,222,036 downwards.
CTCGCCCGCCAGATGTTCTCCTCGATCCGCGAGAACATCTCGCCCGCCGTCGCCGCGGCTGCGCTGCTGCTGATCCTCGGCACGCTGCTGCTGGCCGGGCTCGCGGCGTTCCTGCGCCGCCGCCCGGCTGGCGCGCCTGCCTGACCGACCAGCGCAGACGGCCCGCGGCGGGCCCGACCCATCCCGACCCATCCCGGTGCCGCCACGGCCGGGCCCTGCCGGTTCTTGGTCTTCTCCCGCTCCGCCTGTATACGGTCGCCCGTCATCACCCGACCGAACGTCGCCCAGCAGGATTCACCGAAGCTTGAAACTGCCCGAGAAAGCCGGCCCGCCTTTGGTCGTCCACGATTACTTCGCGATCCGGGGCGGCGGGGAGCGGCTCGTCCTGACGCTGGCGGACGCCATCGGCGCGGATCTCCTCTACGGCTACCGCAGCGCCGACAGCTACGACGACGCCATGTTCCCGGCTGGCAGCCGCGATCTCGACCTGCCGATGGCATTGCGGCGCCCCGGCCTGCGGGCCGCGGCGCTCGCGGCGCGCTTCGCGCTGGAACGCCGGCGCGTGGCGCGCCACGACACGCGGGTTTTCTCCGGCGTGGCGGCGCCCTTCGCGGCGCCCGGGGCCGGTAGCCCCGGCCGGAACATCTTCTACTGCCACACGCCGCCGCGCTTCCTCTACGACCAGCGGGCGCATTTCGCGCCGATGCTCGGCGGTCCGGCCGGCATGCTGAAACGCGCCGGGCTCGCGCGGTTCCGCCGCGGCTACGAGGCGGCGGTCGGCCGGATGGACACGATCGTCGCCAATTCCGAAACCGTGCGGGAGCGCATCCGCTCGTTCCTCGGCCGCGACAGCATCGTCGTCTACCCGCCCTGCGACACGAAGAGCTTCGTCTGGGGCGGCCAGCAGGGCTACTATCTGTCGACCGCCCGTCTCGCCGGGCTGAAACGCGTCGACCGCATCGTCGATGCCTTCCGCACGATGCCCGACCAACAGCTCGTGGTGGCCTCCGGCGGCGACGAACTGGAGAACCTGCGCCGGCGCGCCAAGGATGCGCCCAACATCACCTTTCTCGGCTGGGTGGACGAAGACCGGCTGCGCCGGCTGATTGGCGAGGCCATCGCCACGATCTACGTGCCGGTGGAGGAGGATTTCGGCATGTCGCCCGTGGAGTCGATGGCCGCCGGCAAGCCGGTGATCGGCGTCGCGGAAGGCGGCTTGCGCGAGACGATCCTCGACGGCGAGACCGGCATCCTGCTGCCGCCGGATTTTCAGCCGGCCGACATCGCCGAGGCCGTCCGCCGGCTGCCGGCGCCCCGGGCGGCTGCGATGCGCGGGGCCTGCGAGGCGCGGGCGGAGGTATTTTCCGAGGAGCGCTTCATCGAGGGCATGCGTGCCATCGTCTCAGGGTAGGCCCGACGAGCGCCGAGTTACGATTTTCGGTTGCGGGTGAGTTTGCGCGGTCTCAAGCGTCGCCAAGGTTGAGGCTGCTGTCACGAGCAGATCATCTTGGCCGTCGGGTTTCTCGACCCGGAGGGTCTCCGCGATCTCGGCAGAAGACGCGGCACGAGCATTTCAACCCTGTGAGATCTGGCGGTTCTGCGAGGCTGCATTCCATTCGGCGAGCAACTGCATCTGGCGCTTGGCGAGAAATTCCAGTCGTCGTCGCAGCGCCGGGACGCTGTCGAAGGCCTGGACGTAGTAGGCAATCACATTCGGTGCGGGTTCTTTCCCGAGCACCAGTCGATAATTTTCGACCACGTCCTTCGTCGATATTCCCATCGAGAGCCCTCCAGAGGAGACCCCCTAATACTCACAGAGCTTATCCCAGTAAAGCCCGCTGGTGCATTTCCAGCTTACCGATAGGCAACCAGCGCCCATTTGGATGAGGCGATTGCGCAGATCACAGGTCTCCATAGACAATTACGCCGTGGGAGAGAGCCTGGTCGGCGATCGGAAAGGCCGATGGGAAGCGATACCAGGCAGCTTTCGTTTGTTGGCTGACCATTCGATGAGCTTCGCCGGGTTGTCCGGCTTTCATCGGTTCCGACCATCGCTGAGCCGGCGCGGACTGCCGAATTGCCTCGGCCTACCCGCCGATCCCCGCTCCTACGGATGCGCTGCTCTTGGTGGGCAAGGCGGCGTCCGTAACGCCGATTTCCATTTGCCGAAGTCGCGCGGACGAATCCAGGGCAGTTTCGACCCTGCAACAGGCGGGTTGCCGAGGTCGACGGTCTCTTGCCTGAAACCGGAGGGATGGTTAAAGCGAGCCTTCGCCGGAGGAGACCCGCGACGGCACACACGACTGGCAAGAGAGTTTTACCTTATGACGAAGCGCGCGCTCATCACCGGCATCACCGGGCAGGACGGGGCATACCTGTCGCAGTTGCTGCTCGAAAAGGGCTATGACGTCTACGGTCTGGTGCGGCGCTCGAGCACGGCCGACGTCAACGACGTGCGCCTGAAATGGCTCGGCATCGACAAGGATGTGCGGATCCTCGACGGCAACCTTCTCGATCTCTCGGGCATCATCCGGGTGATGCGCGATGTCGTTCCGGACGAAGTCTACAATCTCGGCGCCCAGTCCTTCGTCAAGTCTTCCTGGCAGCAGCCGATCCTGACCGGTCAGGTGACCGGACTCGGCGTCACCAACATGCTCGAGGCCGTGCGGCTGGAGCGCCCGGAAGCGCGTTTTTACCAGGCGTCATCGTCGGAGATGTACGGCCTCATCCAGGAGCCGATGCAGAGCGAGACGACGCCGTTCTATCCGCGCTCGCCCTATGCCGTGGCAAAGCTCTACGGCCACTGGCTGACCGTCAACTATCGGGAAAGCTACGGGATGCACGCTTCCAGCGGCATCCTGTTCAACCACGAGTCGCCGCTGCGCGGGATCGAATTCGTGACCCGCAAGGTCACCGACGCGGTTGCCCGCATCAAGCTCGGCCTGGCCAGCGAGCTGCGCCTCGGCAACATCGACGCCAAGCGCGACTGGGGCCATTCGAAGGACTATGTCCGGGCCATGTGGCTGATGCTGCAGCAGGACGAGGCGGACGACTACGTCATCGCCACCGGCCGTACGACGACGGTTCGCGACATGTGCCGCATCGCCTTCGAGCACGCGGGCCTGTCGATCGACGATCATCTCATCATCGATCCTGCCTTGTTCCGTCCGGCCGAGGTCGACGTGCTGCTCGGCAACCCGGCCAAGGCCAAGGCCGCCTTCGGCTGGGAAGCGGAGATCTCGCTCGAGGACATGATCATCGAGATGGTCGAGGCCGACCTCAAGCGTCTGAAGCGCTGAGGCCGGTACCGGTCAAGCGGGTAATCGATCAACCGCGCGAATTCCACGGGGGCGAGCGATTTCGTGATGGCTCATCAGCATCGAATCCTTGTCACCGGCGCTGGCGGGTTCGTCGGCACGCTGCTCGTCCGCCATCTCGCGGCGTTTGACGGGGACGGGGCGCCCGTAGCGGTCTTCGGCGCTCGCGAAGGCGAGGCGGTCGACATCTGCGACAGGGAAGCCGTCGAGCGGGCCGTGCAGGCGGCGCGGCCCACGGCCGTCGTGCATCTGGCAGCGGTGGCGGCGCCGGCCGAGGCCAATCGTTCGCCGCGACGGGCCTGGGACGTCAACCTGACGGGCGCTATGAACGTGGCGGAGGCGGTGTTGCGGCATGCGCCCGAGGCCCGCTTCATCAATGTCGGCAGTTCCGAGGCCTATGGCGATGCGTTTCTGTCGACCGATGGACCCCTGACGGAAGCGGCGCCGTTGCAGCCGGCCAGCGTCTACGGCGCAACCAAGGCGGCCGCCGACCTGATGATCGGGCAGATGGCGCATGACGGCCTGAAATCGGTTCGCTTCCGGCCCTTCAACCATACCGCGCCAGGGCAGGCGGACGCCTATGTCGTCTCGGCGTTCGCGCGGCAGATCGCCGATATCATCGCCGGCAAGCAGGCGCCCGTGATCGCGGTCGGCAATCTCGAGGCGGAACGGGACTTTCTCGATGCGCGGGACGTCGTGCGGGCCTATGCCATCGCCGCACTGGACCCGTCGGTGCCGGTCGGCCCCTCCAGCGTCTACAACCTGGCCTCGGGCCGGGCGTGGCGAATTGGCAAGATACTGGACCATCTGGTCGAGCTGTCGGGGATGGAGATCGAGGTTCGTGTCGATCCGGAGCGTCTGCGCCCCAACCTCGTCCCGCGAGCGGTCGGCAACCCTGAGGCCGCGACGCAGGTGCTCGGCTGGCGCCCTGAGATTGCGTTCGAGGACACGCTCCGCGACGTCCTGGAATTCTGGCGCGGGCAACGCTGATCCTGCCATGCGCAGACCACTATCTGATTTCAAGAGACCCTGGCGCGAGCCTCGGGGGCGATCGCGAAATGCTTTCCGATCTCCACGTGCTTCATGTAAGGACGCCGCATGCTGACTAGTCTCTGGCGTTACCGCTTTTTCATCGCATCCTCGATCCGAAGCGACCTGAAGGGCCGTTTCGCCCGATCCAAGCTCGGGGCGCTGTGGTTCGTGCTGCATCCGCTGGCGCAGGCGCTGATCTTCGCTATCGTCCTCTCCGAGGTTCTCGGCGCCCGCCTGCCCGACACCGACAACGACTCGGCCTATGCGATCTACCTGCTCTCCGGCATGGCCGCCTGGAGCCTCTTCTCCGAGATCCTCAACCGCTCGATCACGATCTTCCTCGAGCAGGCCGGGGCGATGAAGAAGATCGCGTTTCCGAGGCTATGCCTGCCGGTCGTGGTCTGGGGAAGCGCGCTGGTCAACCACGTGCTGCTGGTCGCCGCCATCCTGGTGGTCTTCGCCTTTCTCGGCCATTTCCCCGGCGCCGCGCTCCTGGTGCTGCCGCTGGGCATCGTGCTGATTTCCGCCTTCGCATTCGGGATCGGCGTGTTGTGCGGCACGCTCAACGTCTTCTCCCGCGACGTCGCGCAGGTCATGTCGGTGGTGCTGCAGCTATGGTTCTGGCTGACCCCGGTGGTCTATCCCGCAAATGTCGTTCCGGAGAACCTGCGCTGGGTGGCCGAGCTGAATCCCATGGTGCCGCTGGTTCAGATCTATCAGAACGCCTTGCTGCACAATCTCTGGCCGGACCCGGTCAGCCTGATCTATCCGGCAGCGGCAGCCATCGCCGCCGTGGCGGTGGCATTCGTGGTCTTCCGGCGCGCCAGCCCCGAACTGGTGGATGCCCTATGAGCGATATTCTTCTCGACGTCGTCAATGTCGGCAAGCGCTACACGACCTACGCCTCGAACCTGCAGCGCTTCGCCAACTGGTTCGGGGCAGGGATCAAACCGTCCGCGGAATTCTGGGCGGTGAACGACATCAGCTTCCAGGTACTGCGGGGCGAGTCGGTGGCGTTGATCGGCCAGAATGGCGCCGGCAAGTCGTCGCTGCTCAAGCTCATCACCGGCACCGTGCGACCCAGCACCGGTTCGGTCGCGGTCTCCGGGACGGTCAGCGCTATCCTCGAACTTGGCCTCGGCTTCAATCCCGAGTTCACCGGGCGGGAAAATGCCTATCACGCGGGCGGCCTGATGGGGATATCGCAGGCCGAGCTGGCGACGTTGATGCCGCAGATCGAGAGCTTCGCCGAGATCGGGGAGTTTTTCGACCAGCCCTTCCGGGTGTATTCGAGCGGCATGCAGGCGCGCCTGGCCTTCGCCCTCGCCACGGCCCGGCGGCCCGACCTCCTGATCGTCGACGAGGTGCTGTCCGTCGGCGACAGCTACTTCCAGCACAAGAGCTTCGACCGCATCCGCCAGTTCCGGGAGCAGGGAACGTCGATCGTCATCGTGTCCCATTCGATGGGCGACGTGCGGACGCTGGCCGACCGCGTCATCCTGCTCGACAGCGGCAAGGTGCTGAAGGACGGCGCGCCTGACGAGGTCGTGGATTACTACAACGCGCTCGTCGCCGCGAAGGAAAACGACAAGTTGACGATCGAGCAGCGCCGCAACAAGGACGGCTGGCTGCATACGCGCAGCGGTACGTTCGAGGTGGAGGGAGCACATATAGAGCTGCTGGATGCTAATTCACTTCAGCCGGTTTCGACCGCGTACATTGGTCAGGCGCTCGTGCTAAAAATAACGGCACGTGTTAATAAAGATGTTCCTACGCTCGTGCTGGGATGGTTGCTTCGAGATAGAACTGGACACGTTGTATGGGGAACTAATACGTGGTATACTGGGCAGGTTTTGTCCGATACTAAAGCTGGAGATAATATAGAATTTTCTCTTCACTTTAATTGCAATATTGGACCCGGATCATATTCGTTTTCTCCGGCGCTTGTGGCCTCTGAAAATCATCTTTTGAAAAACTTCGATTGGCAAGACAACACGCTCGTATTCGATGTCATAAACGCGGATAAAACTTTTTTTGTCGGATCGACATTTCTCAATGGAAAATTCTCTTATCAAAAGTCGGCCGATGTTGATCTCCCACGCGCAGAACTTTGAAGACGTGATCCTCTGGCGTGCGCTGAAGCACGTCGAGAGCGGCTTCTACATCGATGTCGGTGCCCAGGATCCGGAGATCGACTCCGTCAGTCTCCTATTCCACGAGCGCGGCTGGCGCGGGGTCCATGTCGAGCCGACAGCGGAGTACAGCGAGAAATTGCGCCTCGCCCGTCCCGACGAGGAGGTGATTCAGGCAGCCATCTCGTCGCAGGCGGGGCCCATCACCTTTTTCGAGATCGAGGGCACGGGATTGAGCACCGGCGATCCTCTGATCGCGGAGCGGCACCGTGCGAAAGGCTGGAAGGAGGTAGAGACGAAGGTCCCGACGATGCGTCTCGGCGAGGTTCTCGACCGCTACGGCGATCGGGACATCCATTGGCTGAAGATCGACGTCGAAGGCATGGAGCAGGAGGTCATCGACACCTGGTCGCCATCCCTGCTGCGGCCCTGGATCGTCATGGTCGAGAGCACGGAACCAACGTCGGACGAGCCGACCCATGCGGCCTGGCAGGGCCACCTCGAGGGGCTCGGCTACCGCTTCGTCTATTTCGACGGTCTCAACCGCTTCTACGTCAGCGAAGACCATCTAGACTTGGCTGGCGCTTTCGGACCAGGGCCGAACATCTTCGATGATTTTGCCTTGAGCGGAAAAGGATCCGCCCCATTCGCCGAAGTGCTCAAGGCGGAAATCGCCGGAGCGCGAGGTGAAATCGACAGGCTTCAGGAAGCGCTGGACACGGCGGCGGCGGAGAGCGCTGGCCGCGAGGCCGAAACCCAAAGGGTTCTGGCAGATACGTTCCAACGACTGTCCATTCAGGAGCGTCTGCTGGCTGAGGCGCAGGAGACCTCCTCGCTGCAGGTTGCGGCCTTCCACAAGGCGTCCTTCGCCATGGAGCGCGTCGCCGAAGTCCTCACGGTGGAAATTGCCGAAAAGGCCAGGAGGATCGCCGAGCTCGAAGCTGCATTGCCCGCGAGCGCCACAGGCAAGTCTACGCGCCGTGCATCGAGCCTGTCGTGGTTCATCCAGGGGTCATCTGCCTGGCTGCTGATGAAGCCGGGCTCGCGGCCGCACCGGGTGGCCGGACGGGCGCTGCGATCAGGCGTCCTGTACTTTCGAGACCGACCCCGCGCCAAGCGGGCGATGATCCGGCTGACCGGGTTCGTTCCGCCGCTGCAGAAGCGGCTTTTACGCTATGCTGGCGCGATGCCGGATAGGCGCGCGCCATATCGGCCGTGGACAGGCGAGGGCCAGTGGTTCCTGGAGCCCGAACCGGCGATGGTCGCGAAATGGGCGAAGCTGCTCGCCTCGAACAAGTTGGTCCGATAACATGCGTCTCTGGTTCGACGGGCAGTGCCTACAGACCGCCAGCAATCGTCGCGGCATCGGCCGCTACGCCATCGAACTGATCAAGGCGATCGCGGAGAACCATCGCGACGTCGAAATGATGATCTCGTTCAATGCGGCGATGCCCGAAACGGCGATTGCGGCTCGGGAATCGGTCCGGTCCTGGTTTCGCCCCGACAACATCCATGTCTGGCACAGCGCGCGCTGCAATGGTGAAGTTCATGACGGGTACACTTCCAGCCGACGCCTGAGCGAGGCGGCGCTAGCCCGTCACGTCGACGCGCTGCAGCCGGATTTCGCGGTTGCGACCAGTCCGTTCGAGGGGATGGGGGATCCGGCGGTGCCGCTGCTGAAGCAGCCCGGTAGCGCGGTTCCCGTCGCCTCAATCTTCTATGACGCGATCCCCCGACGCTTCCCTGAACGCTATCTGGCCGCCCCGCCGCACCGGGAGACCTATGACCGAAGGCTCGATGCGCACAGCGCGTTCGACCTCAATCTCTGCATCTCGGAATTCTCGCTCCGGGAGCTGCAGGACATTGTCGGCGACGTTCCGGGGGTGAACATCTATGCAGGCATCTCGGATGTCTTCAACCGCACGCTGGCCGAGGAAAAGAGGGCGGCGGGAAGCGACACCGGGCACGATCCCTACGTGCTCTATGTGGGCGGTCTCGACTGGCGAAAGAATGTCGCACTGTTGCCTGATGCCTTCGCGCGGCTCGACGCGTCGTTGCGCGACCGGTTCCGTCTGGTCGTTGCCGGGGACTATCCTGACTTCCAGCTGGCCGAGGTCACGGACAGATGGCGGTCGAACGGACTGCCGGCGGACCGGCTGATCTGTCACCGGCACGTATCCGAAACTGACCTCGTCCGCCTCTACCGCGGCGCCAGCCTATTGGTGCAGCCGTCCTTCATGGAAGGGTTCGGCCTGACGGCGCTGGAAGCCATGGTGTGCGGAACCCCGGTCGTCGCGGCGCGTGCCGGCGCCTTGCCGGAAGTGGTGGGGGACGACCGCCTCCTGTTCGACCCGTCCTCGGCGGATGAACTCGCCGCGGTCATGACACGGGTCCTGACTGACGATGCGTTGAGAGCGGAGACGGTCGAGGCAGCCAAGGAGCGAGCAAAGCGCTTTACCTGGGCGCGGACCGCCGAAATCGCTGTCGCGGCGCTGCGGGAGCGCCTCGAGGCGTTGCCGAAGCCGTCCGGGGAACAGCCCCCGGCGATCCATGCGAAGCGATGGCGGCAAAGCGAAGCCGACATCGATCTTGCGGCGACCACCTTCGCCCTGGCTGAGCCGGTGGTCGCACCGGGGCGGCTGATCGTAGACGCCACCTCGACGATCCAGGTCGATCACAAGACCGGCATACAGCGTGTGGTCAACAAGATCTGCCGCAAGATGGACTGGGACCCCGATGCGGCACCGATGCCGCATGTGCTCTCCTACTGCGACGGGCCCGATGGCTGGTATGATGCGCGCGGCCTGCTCGAAACGCCACCGAACAAGAGCGTTGCCGAACGCCTGCGCCCGCGTCCGGGCGACAGGATCCTGATGCTCGACAGCTCTTGGCTGCATCACGAGGCGCAGCAGGGATTCTTCCTGGCAGCGCGACTGCGCGGTGCCGAGGTTTATTCCTGTCTCTACGATCTAGTCCCGCTGCGCATGCCTGGGTTTTGCGTGCCGGGCATGCCGACGCACTTCCGAAACTGGATCCTAACGGCGCTTACCTATTCCACCGGCTTCGTCTGCATCTCCCGCGCCGTCGCGGACGAATTTCACGCGTTGCTGCGGGCGATCGAGTATCCGCATCCGATGAAGATCGGCTACTGGCGGCTGGGCGCCGATTTTGCCGACGACGATCTTCAGACGCCGATCAAGGACATCCGCGTGACGGGGTCGGCGCCGGTGTTCCTGATGGTCGGCACGGTGGAGCCGCGCAAGGGGCATCGCATCGCACTCGATGCATTCGAGCAGCTTTGGGCGGAAGGGTCGAACGCCCGTCTGGTCATTGCCGGCAAGGCCGGATGGGGCGTCGAGCCGCTGCTGCGCCGCATCCGCGAAAGTCCTGAACTCGGCAGCCGGCTGGTCTGGCACGAGCACGTGGACGACGCCACGCTGGTACGGCTCTATGGCGAGGCCGACGCGCTGGTCGCCGCGTCCCATGCGGAAGGGTTTGGCCTGCCGATCGTCGAGGCGGCGCATTTCGGCAAGCCGGTTATCGCCAGCGACATTCCCGTCTTCCGGGAAGTGGGTGGTGACGCCGGTGCCGATTTCTTCGATGTCGGATCCTCGACGTCGCTGCATCAGGCGCTCGAGCGATTCCTGGAACGCCGGAAGGCCGGCGATCTTCCCGCCAGGGGAGGCGATGCCGGGTGGCCGAGTTGGTCGCAGAGTGTGGCCGAGCTCGAAGCGGTCGTTTTGGGCGACAACTGGTACCTGACCTACGAGCCGCCGGAGGGGCCGGCATATCGGACGATCGCAGAAATCGGCCAAGTCACCATGCGGCGCGAGATTCCTACGGACGAACGCCAGTTCACGCTGTCGCTGGTCGAGGGCGCGACGCCAAGCCCGGACGGGGAGGGACTGTCGATCGTCGTCGCGCTGAAGAACCTTTCGCCAAACGTTTGGTCCAGCCAGGGCGCAGGAGACGGACGCTTCCCGATCGCCGTGGGCGCGCGTGTACTCGCGTCCGACGGCACGATGCTGGCCGGCAATCCGCCGCGTGCGACGATTCCGCTGGTGGTCATCCCGGGCGAGACCGCCGTCCTGCCGGTCAGGCTTCCGCCGGAGGCGCGTCTAGGGGAAGGAATGAGCCTCGATATCACGGTCCTGCAGGAAGGCTGCGCCTGGTGGGACGGCGGTCTCAGGGTTCCGCTCTGAGATAGAGCACCACGAGCCGGCCCGGCGCGATGCTCACGCGTCCGAGGTTATCGCAGAGGGAACCGCAACCAGCCGCAGGACGGCGATTCCCAGCTGTCGCTCGTCGGCCGAGCCGGGCAGCACATCGCTGACCTGATGCGTCTCCGCTTCGATCAGCAGGCGGTTCGCATGGCAGCCGGCCAGCGGGATGTCACGTGTCTCGCCGGGGTAGACGGCGACTTCGGTGGATCGGTCCCCGCAGGAAATGCGTACCCGTTTCTCGACGGGCAGATAATTGGCGACCGTGAGGGTGAGGTCGACAATGGCATTCCGCGGCTGCAGCAACGGAATCTCGGCTTTCGGCGCGACGGTCCAGCGGTGCGTCGTCTCCGAGCTGCCCCATTTGTCCGGGGCCAGATGGACGCCGGGGTTCTCGCGGCGCAGGTCGATTTCGAACTGCCCGCGCCGCTCCGCGTCGGTCATGACCCGCGCGACGAAGGCATCGGCGCGGCTGCAGGTCGGGAACGGGTAATACTCCACCTGCCAGCCGGTCGCCCGCAGCATCTCGATAAAGAATTCCCGGGTGAAGCCGAGTTCCATCCAGCCAAAGCGGCGGATACAGAAAGCCGACAGGCCATCGAGCCGTGGGCCCCAGGGGTAGGGGACCGGCCCGCCCGCCTGCGGGACGATCGGCTCGCCGCAGAAGATCACCTTGCCGCCGGGCGCCAGGCGTTCCTGAAGCCGCCGGGACAGGGCCTGGAAGTCCGCGGCGTGGTGGAAGGCTTCGAAGAAGATGATGCAGTCGAAAACCTGACCCTCGAAGCCCTCGCCGAAGACCGCCCGTTCCGTGTGGACGGTGAGGCCCATCAGCCGCGCCTGTTCGGCGACGCTCTCCAGCGAAGCCGCATCGATGTCGACGGCATGGGCCTCGCAACCCGAGCGCGCCAGCGTGAGCAGGATTTGACCGCTGCCGGGGCCGTATTCCAGAACACGGGTATTCGCGGCGCCGGTGGTGTCCATCAGCCGCAGAATGTGGCCCCAGCTGAACAGCATCTCGGCGATGAAGCTGGTGTCGCGGAAGGACCACGGCGACACCTCCGAGAAGATGTTGGCAACAGCCCCGCTGCCGCTGGCTTCGTCGCGCTCCGGTTGGTAATCGGCGTGCTCGCCGCCGCGGACCTCGAAGTAGACCCGCATCGCCAGTCCGCGATACTCGTCGGAGAACGGATCGAGTCCCTGCATCCGTGCGACCAGCGGATGATCCAGTATCACTCCTGAAAGCCGATGATATTCCGCCGTGTCGGGGATCTGCATGTCGATGCCGGCAAAGAATTCGTCGACCGACATGACTTTTCCGGCGGTCGGGGCGGCATCGTTCATTCAATCTGCTCCTTTTTGACGCGTGATCTTCTGCCAGCAATCGGCGGGTCAGGCAATTGCGCAGGAAGGCCGGCGGGAGGTCACTCTCCCTCCAGCCTGCCGCCGGATGCAAAGCTCGCCCGGAGGGCGGCGAGCGCTTCGCCCTGACCCGCCACGACGCGCCGCGTCTCCTTGAGAGCCGCCCAGAGCACAGGGATCAGCTGGTCCGGCCGTATCCACTGGCGGCTTTCCGGATCGGCGACATTCGCCAGTCCCCAGACGCCGAAATCCTCGCCGGACCGGGCGAGGGCCGCGCGAACCTCCTGGGCCAGAAAGCCGGCATGCCGCCGCTTGCCGGGCTCCGGCTGGGTCATTGCCGGGCGCGGCGCCGACGCGTCCGACTCCGGCAGTGCCAGAGTCTGCGTTCCGCCCTCGCACCACCGGAACAGCATCGCGTCGATCTCTTCCAGCAGCGCGGTTGCGAGCCCCGGCGACAGCTGCTGGCAGTCGGTCTTGTCGCGGGCGTCCGAGGTCTGGATCGTGCCGTTGGCCGCCCACACGGCCGACCACCGCGCACCGGCCGAGCCGAGCGAGAACGCGTTGTCGACCCCCGGTAGCAGATTGCCCTCCGGCGATACGAACAGGCGGGACGCGTAAGTCTGATCATAGATGCCGAACGAACCCGAGGGGGCGGGGCCGCCGCCTGATGCGAAGAAGGTAAAGCCGCCGTGGGCGCCCGGCGCCGTGTTGCCAAGATTCAGGTAGACCGAGTTGGTCGAGCTGGCGACAAGGGCCAGATGATCGGCCGCGACATGTACCGCGCCATCGACCTGGACCGGCGCCGACTTCGCGGGATCGACGTTGCCCCGGATCGCAACCTTGGCGCCAGAGGAGAGCGCATGCAGGACAGGGGCATAGCTCACCCCATCAGGTGAAACCTTCACCGTCAGGTCGTCGTCGCCGAGGAGCCCGACCAGGGCCCGGCTGGTGTAGCCGGTCTGGAACACCAGGCCGGCATCACCCGCTGCACCCGCCTTGTTCAGCGTCACGCGCAAGTCGCCGCTGCCCGGCGTCACGTCGTCGTGGGACAGGAGAACGGCGTCGGACTTGACTGCCAGGCGATTGATCGTGTCGGCGTCGGTGTTGACGCCGAGCCGCACCGCCGACAGGGCTTCGCCGTTTCCGCCAGCGTTCAGTGGCCGCCAGGCGCCATCGGCATGCACCAGCAGCAATGCCTCGTCCGCCACCCAGCAGCGCCAGCCTTCCGCCGGTGCATGGAAGCGCCAGGCGCCGCCGTCGAGACTGGCAATCTGGCCGTCGTGGCCGGCCCAAACCCCGCTTGCGCCGGCGGCGACGAGATAGCGGACGCCCTCAGCGGGAGCGGAGGGCGGCTCAGCGGCGCCGCGGCTCGCCACGGCGAGGTGGACCAGCGCGTCGGCGATCGCCAGCGCCTCGTTGTGGGTGACATGCTTCTGGGCCTGCGCCGCCATGATCAGCGGAAGTTTCAGCCGTGCGGTTTCGTCCATCTCGGTCTCCTGCGCCTCGTCGGAGCGGAGAGTGTGAACGAGGCGCGGCGACCGGGGATTAGTTTCAGGCGACGGCCCGGGACGCCTGAAGGCGTCAACCGCCGGTCAGCGCAGAAAGCTCGTCGCCTGGATCCTCACAGACTGCACGCGGACGTAGAACATTTATGTAGCATTGCGGACTGGACGTTCAGGGACAGGGTCCGACCGCCATCGTCTCCACCGCGAAGGCAAGGATGCGGCTGTCGGCCTCGCTGGGCACGTGCGGGTCAGAGAAGCGCAGTGTGACCTCCGTTGGTCCTTCCGCACGGCCGAGCGGGACCATCATCGTTCCCCGGCCCTCCAGCCTGGTTTCCGCAGCGATCCGGCCACCAATGGAAGCGGTTATCCTCTGCGGTCCCAAGGTAAAGCCGTTCAGGGCGAGACATTGATCGGCGGCGGCTGGTGCCAGTTGTAGCGTGATGCGGCTTTCGTCCCCGTCGCTCCAACGATGCGTTTCCTCAGGGACTGACCAGCCGTCGAAAGTCACGATCGCGTTGTCTCGATGTGACAATACCGTGCCCGGGCCAGCAGAACCGACGCAGCCGGATGCTACCACCACATAGCGGCTGGTCTCGGCGTATCTCTCATTGCAGCCAGCCAACTCGGTTACCGTCTGATCCTCAACCAAGAACGCAAATTCCGGTGCTGTCGAAGGCTGGCCGATGTCGTGGAACAACTGAGCCAACGCCGTCTGGAACGGTACGCGGAAAACACCGGAATTGATCATGTAGCGTGTGACAGGATCGACCGATTCCGCCAGCATCGCGGTATTGCCGGCTTCGAAGGATGGAAACCCATAGCGAACGGCGTGCTGCGCATATTCCAACGGCACTGTGACGCCGCGCATTGGTAGGATCGATTGCTCCGGATAGACGAGCCATGTTGCGACAGCAGCCATGGCGATCGTCGGGAGAGGGTTCGTCTGTCGACCTGCCGTTTCGGCTGTAAGCAAGCCGGAGAGGGCCCGTGCGCTGCAGGCCAGCGCCAGCGTTATCACCAGGAAGAGATGCTTCTTGACCGCATAGGGAGACCCTTCGCCCAGGATCAGCAGGCTCAGCAACTGCACCGTCATCAAGGCCACCGCGGCGACCGCCGCCGCGACCAGGATCTCGTCGAACGCCGTGCGCTCGTGGCGCTGGCTCCAGATGATCGACCAGCCTGACACGGCGACGAGGATCAGCGCGATGGCATAGAGCAGCCAGGGGTTCAGCGGGAATTCCAAGGCGCCGTTATTGGCCGAGATCTCTCGCATGGCCGCGAAGGAGGGATGGAGCAAGATGACGGCAACGCCGGCGATGCCAAAGACGGCGACGCCCGCAAGCCGCTTGAGATAAGGCTTGCCTTGGCGGAAATCGTCCCCGGCCTCGAGGAGCAGGAAAAGCCCGACCGCTCCGATCAGGTAAAGGCCCGGCAGGAGGTGCATCCACATCAGGAAGGATGCGCCAGCGAGCCCAACCAGTGCGACCGCCAGCTCGTTGCGCCGGCCAATCCGGCCGCAGACGAAGAGGATGGCGAAGAAGAATGCCGCGCAGATGAGCTGCGAATAGAAGAAATTGATGACGATCTCCCTGCCAAGCACCGCGCCGGCGGGGCGCGCCAGGAGGAAGAGGAGAAAGAACAGCACCACGGCGACATAGCCGCGCCCGCCCTGCAGTATCCGTCCGAGGAAGAAATAGCCGGCATAAATCGCGACGATGCACAGCACCCACATCGCTGCGTAGTTGGAGCCGATCACCATTCCCAGCCCCGCCGCGAGCCAGTGCGATCCGGGGGGGTATATCGCCATGCTCTCCATCCACGGCGATGCCGGAAGGGTGGCTGGATCCTCATGGGCGAGGAAATCGACGAGCATGAAATGGTGCGCGACATCGATGCTCAACGAGTAGATGTCGAAGCCCAGAAGGAACACCAGGACGGCAAGCGCCGCGAGGTGGACCAGAGCCTGCCGGGTCTCAGACATGGACAGCTATTCCTTCACCGGAGAATGATGGCCGTACCGGATCGTCACGCCGCCGCCGCCGCGATCGTCTCGGCGACCTGGTTGCCCTCACGGATGGCGTAGTTGGTGCCACGGTCTTCCGGATAGACCTGCGCCATGGTCGAGATCATGACGTTCTCGAACGGCGTGTCGCGGCCGGGGACGTAGGTGGAATAGCCGCGCTCGGTCACCGGCTGGGCATACTCGGACCGCCACATGCGGTATTCCTGGACCCAGGACCGGTCGAGCTCGGGGAACATGCGCTTCAGATGCTCGAGGGCGAAGTCGGCATACTGGTCTTCGCTGTAATTCCAGATTGGGTCTTCGACCGGCAGGTATTTCGACAGGAAGGCGATGTGCGAGCCCTTGTAGTTCTCGGGCGAGTCGAAATTCGTGTGCTCGATGATGCCAACGAAGGGGAAGCCCGGATCGTTGACGTTGAGCCAGTAGGTCTCCGACAGGCTGCGGTTCAGCCGCAGCACCAGGCACATATTGCCGAGATAGCGGACGCGGCGCATGCGCTGCAGCCACTCGTCTTCGCCGGTGCCCTCGAACATGTCGGCGATGATCGGGAAGGCCGGGGTAAAGAGATAGCGGTCGGCGGAGACCTTGCCGGTCGGCGTGGTCAGCGCGGTGACGCGCTTGCCGTCCCGCTCGACGCCGATCACCGGGGTGCCGAAGCTGACCGTGCCGCCCTTGGCGCGGATCGCCTCGACCATGATGTCGGCGAGGCGGCCGAAGCCGCCCTTGAAATAGGCCAGCTGCTCGCCGCCGGTCTTGTCGCGCGTGCTGCCGCGCAGCACCAGCTTCTTCCAGAACCACACCGCGCTGATCTTCTCGGCGTGGACGGAGAATTTCGACTGGATCAGCGGCTCCCACACCACCTTGTAGACGTTGCGCCCGACGATCGGCTCCAGCCACTCGCGCACCGACAGGTTCTCGATCTCCTTCCAGTCCTTGATGCGGCGGACCTGGAAGACCATCAGGCCGAGCCGGATGCGGTCCCAGAAGGGCAGGGCGGTGAACTTCAGGAGGTCGAGCGGCGTCGTCAGGTTCCACAGTCGACCGTTGAAATACATGCCGTTGCGCGACGGCATGACCATGATGTCGTCCTGGTGGCCGAGCTCGGCCACCAGTTCCGGCACGTAGACGTCGTTGTTGAACCAGTGGTGGTAGAATTTCTCGATGCGGGTGCCGTCGGCGAATTCGAACGTTCCGGCAAGGCCGCCGGCGTCGTCGGCGGCTTCCACTACGTGGACCTTCAGCCCCTTCTTGGCGAGGCGATAGGCGGCGGCGAGCCCGGTGAAGCCCGCGCCGACCACGGCGACGTCGTATTCGTTGTCTGTCATGGGATCACTCGTCATCATCAGGCGGCGGTTGCGCCGCTTTGCGCCACGGCGCCACGGAAAATTTCAGGGCTGAGCAGCATGGCGAGGCCGCCGGCCAGCGTCGTCGGCACCCATACCATCAAATGGGCGAGCACGGCGTAGCTCGTGGCGATCTCTTCCGTCCCGCCGAGCAGTGTGATCGCCGCGAAGGCCGCCAGGTGGAACGGCCCGACATAGCCCGGCGAGGATGGCACCAGCGTCGAAAGCGTGACGAAGGCCATCACCATGAGGGCAGCCAGCAGAGGCGCCTCGAGCCCGAAGCCGACCAACAGCGCCCAATAGACGCCGGCTTCGCCGAGCCAGGCCAGCATCGACAGGCCGAAGACCAGCACGAGGACCCGGGCGCCCGACATCTGCCGGAACCCGACCAGCAACTGGGCGAGGGCAACGAGGACGCGGGTCGCGAAAGCCGTCGGCGGCCGCGTCGCGGCGATGCGCGACAGCAACTGCGCCAGCGTGCCGCTGAACAGGAGGATCGCGAACATCACCCCGATGCCGCCAACGGCGAGCAGGATCGCCCCGTTCGCCAGCCAGTCGGGCAGGCGGTCGGCACCGAGCCATGCGGCGCCGATCGCCAGGCACAGGAGCAGTGTCAAAAGGTCGACGAGCCGTTCCATCACGATGGAGCCGATGGCGGCCGCGCGCGGCACGCCGATGGCGCCGGGAAAGATCGTCGCCCGCACGATGTCGCCGGCCCGCAGCGGCAGGACGTTGTTGAGCGCGATCGAGCCGAGGAAGGGCGCCGCGCACTGGCGGATCGTCACCGGCGTTCCCGTGGCCCGCAGCATGACCGCCCAGCGGGCGATACGCATCGTATAACCGGCGGCCAGCGAGACCAGGGCGATCAGAAGAAACGGCCACTCGAACGAGCCGAGCGCTGCCAGCACGCCGTCGAAATCGACATTGTAGGCGATGACGGCGATGCAGGCGATCGAGATGATCCAGCCGATCGCCGCCCGAACCCGGGACGTGCGTCGGGCCGGCAGGGGCGGGCCGGCTGGGTCGATCTCGTTGTTCACCGCCGTCAGGCCCATACGCGCCAGGGGGCGCCGGCGGCCCAGAGCTTCTCGAGCTCGCGCTTGTCGCGCAGCGTGTCGCAGGGCTGCCAGAAGCCGGTGTGCTCGAAGGCCGACAGCTGCCCGTCGCTGGCCAGCGTCTTCAGCGGCTCCTGCTCGAAGGACGTGGCGTCTCCTGCGATATAGTCGAGAACCTTCGGCTCGAGGACGAAGAAGCCGCCATTGATCCAGCCGATCTCGTCGCTGGGCTTCTCCTGGAACGAGGCGACGTGGCCGGAATCGTCCACCGCCAGCACGCCGAACCGGCCGGGCGGCTGGACGGCGGCGACGGTCGCGAGCTTGCCGTGGCTGCGATGGAAGGCGAGCTCGGCCGTGATGTCCAGGTCGGCGAGCCCGTCGCCATAGGTCATGCAGAACGTGCCGTCGCCGACATAGGGCGCGACGCGCTTCAGCCGACCGCCGGTCATGGTGTTCTCGCCGGTGTCGATCAGCGTCACCTTCCAGTCCTCGGCCTGGCTCTGCAGGATGCGGTGGCTGCCGTCCTTCAGGTTGATCTCGACATCGGAGAGATGCCGCTGGTAGTTCATGAAGAACTCCTTGATCACGTAGCCCTTGTAGCCGAGGCAGATCACGAATTCGGTGATCCCGTGATGGGCATAGCTCTTCATGATGTGCCAGAGCAGCGGACGACCGCCGACTTCCACCATCGGTTTCGGCTTGGTCTCCGACTCCTCGGCGATGCGGGTGCCGAGGCCTCCGGCAAGGATGACAAGCTTCATGGATCGTCCGTCAAAGTTTGAGATCGGGCTCGCCGATATTGATGGTCTGGTCGATGATCGCCAGCGGCTCGGCCCGCAGCATCACGTAGATGCGCAGGATGTACTCGCCGATCATGCCGAGGAGCAACGACTGCAGGCCGATGCCGAATAGCACGAGGACGTGGATACTCGCCACACCCCGCGGCAGGTCCGACTCGATCAGACGCAGGACGACGAAGTAGATCGCGCCGAGCCCGCTCACCCCGATCATCGCGATGCCGAGGATCGTCGCCATCCGGAGCGGCACGGTGGAATGGTTGAACACCGCCGTCACGCCGAGCCTGATCAGCCGGGTCATGCCGAACTTGCTCTCGCCGGCGGCGCGGGCGTCACGGTCGTAGACGACTCCCGTCTGGCGGAAGCCGATGCCGGAAATCATCCCGCGCAGATACGGGTTGTGCGTCCGGAACTTGGCGAGGGCGTTGACGACCTTGCGGTCCAGCAGTCGGAAGTCGCCGACGTTCTGCGGGATCGGATGCTCGCTGATGGCATTGATCGTCCAGTAGCCGAAGCGGCGGAACCAGTTGAGCAGCGGCGATTCCTTGCGCTTGCGCCGAAGCCCGTAGACCACCTGATAGCCCTCTCGCCACAGGTCGAAGAACGTCTCCAGCATCTCCGGCGGATCCTGCAGGTCGGCATCGAGCTGCATCACCGCGTCGCCGCGCGCATGCAGATAGTTGGCGAGGATCGAGCGCTGGAAGCCGACATTCTTGGAGAAGCGGATCGCCCGGATGCGATCGTCCCTGGCAGCCAGTTCCTGCAGCTTCTCCCAGGTTCGGTCCGAGGACTGGTTGTCGGAGAAGACGAACTCCAGGTGGCACCGCTCGCGCATCGTCACGCCGAGGGCGTCGAGCCGCTCGTAGAGCCGATCGAGATTGTCGTACTCGTTGAGGACGGGGATGCAGAGGGAGATCAGCGGCAGGTCACCCTGCGGCGTCGCTGCGTCATCAGGCATCGACATGGTGCGCCCGCTCCAGGTTGAGTTGGTCGATGGCGACGGTCAGCGCGGTTCGCAGGTCGGTCTGCAGAGCGGGGCCGATCGCGGCGTCAAGCCGGTCGGTCGCGCCGACGACGGTCGGGATCTCGTCGGGCCGCATCGGCAGGACGCCGTACCGCAGCAGGGCAGGGTCGGCCGCCAGGATCTCGGCAAGCTGGGCAACGAAGGCCGCGACCGTCAGCGGAACACCGCTCGCCAGATTGTAGATGCCGGGCCGGGCATCGCCCGCAAGCAGCGCCGCGGCCATGCGACGGATGGCGGCGCAGGCATCCTCGACCGAGAGAAAGTCGCGGACCTGCGTCCCCGCGGAAAGGTCCACTGGCTCGCCGCGGGACAGTTTGCCGGCGACGGCCGGGAACAGCCGATGTGGCTTCTCGCCGGCGCCGAACATGTTGAACGCCCGCAGGACTGCGGTTGGCAAGAAGCTGGCTTCGCCGACCGAGCGGGCGAGGAGCGTGCCGGCCGCCTTGGTCGAGCCGTAGAGACGCTCGGATTCGATCGGCGCCGCTTCATCCAGCCGCTCTCCCTCCGGGCCCGGCGCGTACTCCGCGCTGGAACCGAGATGGACGAATGCCTTTGCGCCGGCGGCGGCTGCGGCACGCGCCAGTCTGGCGGGAAACAGCACATTGGCGGCGACGAGCCGCTCGGGGTCCCGATCCGTCGGATCGACGCCCGCCGCCAGGAGGTTGACGACGACCTCGGCGCGGAAATCCCGCGCGGCATCGCCGCACGCCGTTGCATCGAGCGGATCCTCGGCAACCGTGACCGGGCAACCAAGCCGATGGTCGGGGCGGCGCACCACGGCATGAACGTCGTCACCAGCGGCTAGCAGGGAGCCAACCAGGCGGCGGCCGACGAACCCTGTCGCTCCTGTCACCATCACCCGCATCTCAGGCGTTCTCGTCCCGTATCAGGCCCTGGCGCCAGGTATCTATCTGGGCAAGGGTCACGTCGCGCATGGAAACGGAACCGGTCACGGACGTCCCTGCTGCCCGTTCATAATAGGCGCGGTACCATGATGCGGTCTGACGGATCATTTCCTCGACGCTCCACGGCGCCTGCCAGCCGAGCCGGTCGTGGGCGAGGCGGCTGTCGAGGGCCAGCGCGCCGGCCTCCGGCAGCGGGTCGTCCAGATAGACGAGATCCGGCCGTTGCCACTGCGTCGCCAGAATTTCCATCACCCGCCGCACCGGATACTGCTGCAGCTCGCGCGGCCCGAGATTCCAGGCGCGGGCGTAGCGCTTGGGCTCGTCCGACAGCAGGCCCGCGGCCAGCATGCCGTAGCCCTGCACCAGAGCCAGGACATGCTGCCAGGGGCGCGTGGCCTCAGGGAAGCGCAAGGTGAGCTGCTCGCCCGATATGACGGCGCGAACGAAGTCCGGTACCAGCCTGTCCTCGGACCAGTCGCCGCCGCCGATGATGTTGCCGCCACGAGCCGTGGCGATCGCCGGGCCGGCATCGCCCGAAAACGAACTGGCATAGCCCTTGATCACCATCTCGGCGGCGGCCTTCGAGGCGCTATAGGGGTCCTTGCCGCCGATCGGATCGTTCTCGCGATAGGCCCAGTCCCACTCGCGATTCTCGTAGACCTTGTCGGTGGTGATGCAGACGACGCCGCGCACGCTGGGCGTGTGGCGGGCAGCTTCCAGGACATGCGCGGTACCGAGAGCGTTGACCGCGAAGGTCCGCAGCGGCTCGCGATAGGACCGCCGGACGAGCGGCTGCGCCGCCAGATGGATGATCAAATCCGGCTGGAACCGCGTGATCGCGGCGGCCAGGCGGTCGTAGTCCATGATATCCGCCGTCTCCGACGGTACCCGATCGGCGACGGCGAGAAGGTCGGCCAAAGCAGGCGTCTGGTCGGGCGCCAGCGAATAGCCGTACTGCTCGACGCCGATATGGTCGAACCAGGTCGACAGCCAACTTCCCGTGAAGCCGCTGTGGCCGGTGACGAAGATTTTCTTTCCCCGAAGGACGGTCTCGAACGGTAGCATGTCCATCATGGGCTAATTGATTCCCGATACCCGCATTGCCGCCGTAAATATCCGCTTCCGACACTTCATTTGCAGCCGGAACAGCGTTGAAGCGTCCTACAGCCAGCCACTGGCCAAGGGAAGGGCCGTGCAGGCGAGCCCGAGCTCTTCCTCCGCTACAGGATCAAGCGGGCATAGGCACTGGCGCGCAGTGATCAAGAGGGCAATATACACGGGCGGCCTTCGGTCGGAGGAGCCTGAGCAAGGAGTAGCCGCGCGATATCAGCGGGTCGGGGTTCAAATTCGTATCGATTCAATGCGGGATCGAGATCGCCTGGAATTCGAGATCGCCTGGAATGATGCCGCTAAGACTGAGCATGGCCATAGCTGCGTCCGCCATCCAAGTGACCTGACGCAGAGAATTGGGTGAGTCGGCGCCGTTGCTACCGCAGCCAAGCTTAACTGCCGGCTTCGGACCTCGTTGAGGGACGTTCTGCGCGCCACCCTCTACATCACGGCAAGTGGTTGCCAGTGGCGAACGCTCGCTGCCGATTTTCCGCCGGTCTCGACGGCACATCCCTATCTTCAACGGTGGGGCGACAGCGCCCTGCTTTCGACGACCAACGGTCTCCGGTGATCGGTGCTCGTTAGCTGGGAGAGCGCTAGACCAGCCGGACCGCGGGAATGCGAGCCGCTCAATCGGCGCAACTCCAGATCAACGCTGAAGCTTGCAGAGCTGTTTTCCAGTTTATCTTGGGCTGGATACAATCTCGCCAGCCCGCATTCCGTCCTCGGCTGCTGGTCCCCATGAACTACGAAACGATGCGCCAAAGATGGGCCCAAGAACGCAGCGCATCACTACCCTCGAGACCGGGGAAGCGCTGGGTATCACTGCGATTTTGCGCTTGTTAAGCTTGCTGGGATATGGTCCATGGCCGCATGACTGAGGGATTGCTCGACCCTGGGCTGATCTCCCTGCAGCCTCCGAATTGTGCATTTTCCTATCTTACTGATCTAGCCCGCAAACGCCTGATTGACATCTCGTTGCGATCCAAACGAAGCACGCGGGCAGCATCTTGACACGGAGCAGAGTGTGATACGTCGCGGCATGGAGCTTTTCACAGTCGGAATTTTTTCTGCAATCACCGCTTATATACTTTTCTACAATCCCGTATTTCAACAGTTTATATTTAGTTCTGACCAGCTAACGGTGCCGTCGATTACAGAAGATCTTCTGAGAAACGAAAATTTTAGTATTTTTTCGTGGATGTTGCCGCGTGCGCCATACATATTTCCTGATTTAATGAGCTATACAGCATTTCGTATCTTAACTGACGATATCTATACAGCCGTAATCTGTATGCTCGTTTTCCACTGCGGCCTCATCGCGTTGGCCGGGAGGTTGATGTTAAATCGCATCGTGCCCGACCGCGTCGGCGCCGACAATGCATGGGGCATATTCTTACTATTTTGTATTATCCTGGTGACTACATCGTTCTTTGACAATCTTCCCGCGCTTGAGGGCGCCTCTATATTATTCAATATCTTTGTGCCAATTGCACATGGGTCAGCTGCAGTATGTGCGGTTTTTGGTTTCATATTCTATGAGAAGATTTCCTACAGAAAAACAGGTATTTTAGACGTTATATTTGTTATGTTCTGTTCGATAGCGATATTTTCCGACAAATTATTCGTCGTTTTTTTTGCGGCGCCTTATGCGTTGGCCAATTATTTGGCATCCCCAGTTACAGAGCGAATAAAGCGCCTGGGAAGATTCCTTGGAACGATTAGTTTATCGATCGTGACGGCGCTTTTAATCGAAGAATTGTTTACCATGCAATATTTCGAGCCACTCCGACTCCGTTTATTGGAGAAATCATCAATGATGATTGGCCTGATTATAGACTCGCCTGTCACATTCTCGCTGTTTCTAGTGGGCTGCGCCGCAGCATTTTACCTATTCGTTCAGGCGGCACTGGAAATCTGGAATGCGAATGAGGTGCGCAACGCTGCGTCCCTTCGTGCGAAGCTATTTGTCGCCTTCCTGACGCTGGGCGGTTTGGCATTCGGCATCCTTCTCTGGGAAAATGATGCGTTGGCATACGCCAGGTATATGGTCGGCATGCAGCTAGGAGGCGCTCTAGCGTTAGCCGCACTCGTTGCGGGTTGGATGAAGCAATCCCGGCGCACCCTCTTCGCTCTTGGGGGGGCGGCGGCGGTACTGAGCGCCCTTCCGCTTCTCTCTGTTCACGCGCGAGGAACAGTAGGACCATCCGCCGAATGGGCCCGGATCGCCGGACAGCTGAACTCGTGTCGCGAACGCTACGCCCTCGAGAATGGATATGCCGAATACTGGCTGGCCAGGAAGCTCTCGGTGATCACGGACTGGACAATCGACATCAACCAATTCGCGCCGTGGAGCCCTGATCCATTCTTTTGGGGCAATAATATTCTCTGGTACTACTACGATATGGATTCGGGCCATCTCGGTAAATCAAATTTCATAATTTCGAATGGACTTCAGAAGAACGAGATCACGAACCGTTATGGTGAGCCGTCAAATGAGGTGCCATGCGCTGAATTCAACATCATGATCTATGATGATTGGCGGCAATTGCAGCGTCGGGTAAACGAAAAGTTGCCGACGGCAAATTCCGACGAAGAAATTTTAGAGCACTTTCCCGACGATTTCTCTCCTGTGGATATTGCATTGGGCGACTACTCGCCAACATCCTTCCAGAGACAGGTCGGCGTCGTCGACAATGGCGAATTGGAGGCCAAATCCCCACGTGATCCAGCCGGGTTTCTTATGTACGGACCATATGTTGATCTGCCGGCCGGAAGTTACGAGGTCCAGGTGGAATTTGTTTGCACTAATATGGGGGAAGGGAGCTTTTTTGATGTTACCGCGAATATTGGACAGATTTCGCTAAATCGATCTGTGTTTGCGAGAAATGACGACAGATGTAACGGGGCAGAAAATAGTGTGTCGATGCCGTTTATTTTAGAGAAGGATACAACCAATATCGAGTTTCGTGCGCATTTTGGCGGCACAGGAGACATGGCCGTAAAAAGTGTTCGCGTAGATCGCTCGTCATAGCTTGGCGTGGTTGTCACGAAGCCATCTATCCGGCGCTCTTCGTTTGAGTTCGAAAGGCATTCCGCCTCGACCTAGCGGCATGCCCTTCGCGCCGTGTCGGCGTTAGAACGCCGTGGGCTCGAGTGGGTGAACGGGGCAAGGGATTCGTCTCGCGAGATCATGATCAGCACGCGCCCGGCCGATGCCGCCGACCGGGCTAACGCGGCACCGGGAACACGATCTCATTCTTGACTGGACAGTCTCGCAATCGCACGCTCGTCGAAGCACGACGCGCCTCACAATGCTGCTGCATTTACCGCGCTTGAAGGGGGCGGACCGCGACCAAGAACGGCCCCGCTCTTGCGGGGCATGGCGCTGAGGCTGTTGGTGATGCCTTCGCACGCACCATTGTAGCGTTCCCGTCAGGGCTGCCCCGGTCGTTGACGTGGGACCACCGCGCCGAGCTGTCCCAGCACGCCGCCCTCAAGATCAATGCGGGGATCGAAGTCCTACCTCCGCAATCCCTAAGATCCCCGGCAACGGAGCACCAAGGAGAATACGATTGGTCTGGTACGCCGCGACTTTCTAGACGATACCGACCTGAGCGCGCAGGCTGCCAAGGCGATCGCCGCCCTGGCCGCAACCATGGGCGCCAGGCTGCAAAAAACTCTGGGCCGGAAAACTTCCCAAGCCCCATTACGCTGAATACACGTCGATGCTGTTCGGTCCGAGATGCATGGTAACGGGTGTGCGCCCGTTGATGGGCTCGGCGGATGACGCCTACGCCAAAGCCCTGTGTGAGAGGTTCCTTGCGAGGCTCGAATGCGAACCGCTCGGTCGGGGCAAGTTATCGAAGGCTGGTGCTACCCCTCTAGGCGCCCATTTCGCCCTAGGCTACCGACCACCCATCAACTACGAAAGGAGGGCCAAATCCGGGATCGAGAACGCAAGCCGTTAGCTTTCCACACCCCGGCGGCCACCGCCTAACTGCCCGGAAAGCGGCGGACGCACCATCGATACGTGATAAGGTTCGACTCAAAATCAGCGGCGAAGGGTCAACTCGGGCACTAGAAAGATGATTTTTGCTCCCTTAAGGAGACTACAAAAATTCCGATCCAGCCCAGGCCGTCTCGCTTGAGTCTTCCACCAAGGCTAGACAGGCAGAATACGTGCATGAACGGGAAGCAGAAATGGCGCCTATTATATCGCTGATCGTACCGGTTTATAAAGAAGAAGGTAATATACGTCCCTTCCTTGCTCGCGCCGAGGCCGTATTTGCGAAGATGGGTGTCGAATACGAGATTGTGTTTGCAATGGATCCGTCTTCGGATCGTACGGAAGAAGTGATTCTCGAAGAAATCAACCGTAATCCCAACATAAAGTTATTAGTTTTTTCCCGTCGCTTCGGGCAGCCGGCTGCCACCATGGCTGGTATACTATTCTGCACCGGCGAGACCTGCGTCGTCATAGATGTCGACTTGCAGGATCAGCCCGAGTTGGTCGAGGACCTGTACGCCAAACTCTCCGAAGGCTTCGAAGTCGTCTACGCCACGCGCCGCAGCCGCCAAGGCGAGACCTTTATCAAGCGCGTGATTTCCTCATTTGGCTATACCGTCATCAACAAGCTGAGCGACGTTAAAATTCCGCGCAACACTGGTGACTTCCGCATCATGACGCGCCGGGTGATCGAGGAGCTGCGCAACCTCAACGAGACACACGGCTTTTTGCGGGGACTTGTCGCCTATGTCGGCTTCAAGCAGGGATTCATCGAATACGATCGCGACGAACGCTTCGCCGGCACTGGCAATTATAACCGGCTGACAGGGTCGCTCAAGATCGGTCTAAACGGCTTGATCAGTTTCAGTTCGCGACCGCTGTTCCTGATGTCGATCGCCGGCTTTACACTCGCTGGTCTGAGCTTCCTGCTTGGCGCCTGGTACGTGGTCCAGAAATTGTTGGGCGTCGACTTAACGCCGGGCCTCTCAACGACCGTCCTGTTCGTCAGTTTCTTTTCCGGCATGCAATTGCTAGGACTCGGGCTGATCGGAGAGTATATCGGGCGAATTTATGACGAGGTCAAACGTCGGCCGATGTATATTCTCGACCGCAAGGTGAACTTCGGGGAGGAAAAAAATGTCGGTTGATGAAATTGGCTCTAAATCGAAGTGGCCAAAGGTGTTTCCACCGCTTACACCTGAGCAGAGGGTCATCAGCGACGATTTCATGAAATACTGGCATGACGTTCTGCCGGACAAATATGGCATCGTCGACGAGTTCAACCACAACTACGTAGTCAAGAACGCGCCGGTCAATTTTAAGCGTACGCTAGAAATTGGGGCTGGCAGCGGCGAGCATATGAACTACGAGAAGCTCGACCCTGAGCAGACGAAAAACTATGTTGCGGTCGATATCCGCCAGAACATGGTCGCCGAGCTGCGTAAGAAGTTTCCTGACATCCAGTCTGTGGTCGGTGATTGCCAGCAGCATATGGGTTTTCCCGACAATCACTTTGATCGCGTTCTCGCAATCCATGTGCTCGAGCACCTGCCCAACCTGCCCGAAGCGGTCAAGGAAATGTATCGGCTATGCGACAAGGACATTGGCACGCTGTCCATCGTCATCCCCTGCGAAGGCAGTTGGGCCTATAGCTTGGCCCGCCGCATCTCGGCCCAGCGAATCTTCGAAAAGCGCTACCACCAGTCCTACCGCTGGTTCATCGAGCGTGAGCACATCAACCTGCCTGACGAAATTCTGAGCGAGTTGTCTAAATATTTCACGATGGAATCGTCGACCTATTTTCCAATCCCTGTGAACTTGAAGTTCTGCAATCTCTGCATCGGTGCCACGTTGAGGCCCAAAAAGTCTCTCGCGGCATGAGTATAGGGCGCCGCAACGGTCTACTACAGTTTGCCCGGTATGTCGGCGTTGGTGGAGCGACCGCACTTGTCTACTTTGGGCTGATCTTCCTCACCGTTGAACTGCTGCAATTGGGGCATCTCCTGGCGGTCAGCATTTCCTATATCGCCGCCATAACCTTCCACTTTCTGGCCAACAAGGCTTTAACCTTCCGTAGTCGCGAGGCCAACGTACTGCGTGAGGTCACGCGCTACATCTGCGTGGCACTGGTCAACTACGTCATCACGCTGATTGTCGTCCATCTCGTCGTTGACTCGGCCGGGCAGTCGACCTATCTCGGCGCCGCCATGGCGATTGCTGCCACGCTTGGCCTGGGCTTTGGGATGACCAAGTTCTGGGTGTTTCAACACAGCAGAGGATCGCTTTGAGCAGTACCTATATCGTGACAGGATGCGCCGGATTCATCGGCAGCACCTTGGTTGATCGTCTTCTGGCCGACGGCCATACGGTGATTGGCGTCGACAACTTTTCTACCGGCCTGCGTCGTTTTCTGGAGGGTGCCCTGGCGCACCCGCAGTTCCGCCTAGTGGAACTCGACCTGCTCGACCTCGAGGGGTTGAAGCTAGCCTTCCAGGGCGGCGAGGCGGTGTTCCACCTGTCTGCCAATGCCGATGTGCGCTTCGGTACCAGCCATCCGCGCAAGGACCTCGAGCAGAACACCATTGCCACCTATAATGTCCTCGAGGCGATGCGCGCCAACGGCATCAGCAAGATTGCATTCTCCTCAACAGGCTCCGTCTATGGCGAGTCCCCGGTCGTTCCCACCCCCGAGGATGGCCCGTTTCCGGTGCAGACCTCGCTCTATGGTGCCTCGAAAGCCGCCGGCGAAGGCCTCATTTCGGCCTACTGCGAAGGCTTCGGCTTCAAGGCCTGCATCTTCCGCTTCGTCTCCATCCTGGGCGAGCGCTATACGCATGGCCATGTTTTCGATTTCTATGAGAAGCTGAAGGCCGACCCCACCAAATTGCCGGTGCTCGGCAATGGCAAGCAGCGCAAATCCTATCTTTATGTCCAGGACTGCATCGATGCGATCCTGCTGGCGATGGACAAGGCGCAAGGCAAGGTCAACATCTTCAATCTGGGAGTCGACGGCTATTGCGAGGTCAACGATTCCATCGGCTGGATCTGCGAGACCCTGGGCGTGACCCCGGAACTGCAATATAGCGGAGGCGACCGGGGCTGGATTGGCGACAATCCCTTCATCTTCCTTGATACCACGCGCATCCAGGCGCTGGGTTGGAAGCCGCAATACACCATCCGCGAGGGCGTGCTGAAAACGGTTCGCTACCTGCAGGATAACGAGTGGGTCTTCACCACAAGGGTTTGAGTGTGAGAGTTTGCGTTCAGGGACTTTGGCATCTCGGCTCCGTGACCGCGGCCTGCTTGGCATCACTCGGGCATGACGTTGTCGGCTTAGATGACAACCGTGACACCATTGCCGGACTGAACGCGGGAAGGGCGCCGCTGTTCGAGCCGCGCTTGGATGACCTGCTGGGAGCCGGGCTGGAGAACGGCAATCTGTCCTTCACGACCGACCCTGCCATCGCTCTCGGCGATGCCGAGGTCGTCTGGATCGCCTACGACACGCCGGTCGACAACGACGATCATGCCGATATCGAGTTTGTCGTCTCGCGCGTCACGGCAAGCCTGGCGGCGATGCGGCAAGGGGCCGTGGTGATTGTCTCCTCGCAGATGCCCGTCGGTTCCATCAAGGCGCTCGAAGCCCATGCCCGCGCCATCGGGCGCCCCGATCTCGACTTTGTCTGCAGTCCGGAAAACCTGCGGCTCGGCAACGCGCTCAATGTCTTTCTGAAGCCTGACCGGATTGTGTTGGGTATCCGTGGTGAGGCCGCCCGGGAAAAGCTCACGCAGCTGCTGCAGCCGATCACCGAACGGCTGGAATGGATGTCTGTCGAGTCCGCGGAAATGACCAAGCACGCCATCAACGCGTTCCTTGCCACTTCGGTGACCTTCGCCAATGAGATTGCCGCCATCTGCGAAGTAGTCGGCGCAGACGCCAAGGAGGTCGAACGCGGCCTCAAGACCGAAGCCCGCATCGGCCCCAAGGCATATCTTGGTCCTGGCGGCCCATTTGCCGGAGGCACGCTGGCACGCGATATCGAATATCTCGGCCAGGCAAGCGCTGCGGTGCATCTGGCAACGCCGCTGCTCTCGTCCGTCAAGGTCAGCAATGATGCCCACAAGAACTGGGTCCGCCGCAAGGTCCAGGTTCTGTACGGCGAATTGGCCGGCGTCGCGGTTGCGGTCTGGGGTCTGACCTACAAGGTAGGCACCAGCACACTGCGGCGGTCGCAGTCGGTCGAGTTGTGCGACTGGCTGATCGGGCAGGGCGCGCGTCTGCATGTGCATGATCCGGCTGCTACCGATCTGCCGGCCAGTTGGGCGGGCGTCGTCACCCGTCACGACAGCGCCCTCGCGGCGGTACAGGGTGCCAGCATCCTGATCGTGGGCACTGAATGGCCCGACTATCGCAGCGAACTCGAAAAGCTGCCGCCCGCTGACGGCGAAAAGCTCGCCGTCATCGACGCCAACCGCTTTCTCCAGGCGCAGGCGCGGTCTCTTGGCCTGCGCTACATCGCCGTGGGCGGCCAATAAACCAACGGGATAGGCAAGTGTCCAAGCAACTGACCGGCCGGGTCGCCATCATCACTGGCGCCAACCAGGGCCTGGGGCTCGAGATCGCCCGTAAATATATCGAGGCCGGCGCCAGCCTGATGCTGTGCGCCCGCAACAAGGATCTGCTGGATGCGGTGTCCGGCGAACTGGCGGCGCTGGCCGGGCCGGAGCAGACGGTCCGGAGCATGGCAGCCGATGTCTCGTGCGAGGCCGATGTCGCGGCTGTATCCGATGCGACGCTCGAGGCCTTTGGCGCCTGCCATATCCTTGTCAATAATGCCGGGATCTACGGGCCCAAGGGTGAGATCGAGACGGTCGACTGGGCCGACTGGGTCCGCGCCATGGAGATCAATGTCTTCGGTTCGATCCTGATGTGTCGCGCTCTGCTGCCCCATTTCAAGACGCAGCAATATGGCAAGATCATCCAGCTCTCGGGTGGTGGCGCCACCAATCCTCTGCCTCGCATCAGTGCCTATGCCGCGTCCAAGGCCGCCATCGTGCGGTTTGCCGAAACGCTCGCCGAAGAGGTTCGCGGCACCGGCATCGACGTCAACTGCATCGCCCCGGGGGCACTGAACACGCGCATGCTCGATGAGGTGCTCGAGGCCGGGCCCGAGAAGGTCGGCCAAGCTTTCTACGAGCGTTCGCTGAAGCAGAAACAGACCGGTGGAGCGCCGATCGAGACCGGCGCCGGGCTGGCCGTGTTCCTTGCTTCGGCCGCCAGTGACGGGATCACAGCTAAGCTAATTAGCGCCGTCTGGGACAACTGGGAACACTGGCCGGAGCATCTCGAGGAGTTGTCCTCCAGCGACGCCTATACCCTCCGCCGCATCGCCGGTCGCGACCGCGGACTAGTGTGGGGCGACAAGTAAAGCGAGGCGCTCCCGGCGGGGCATTACGCACCTTTGTTTCAGGAGTATCTTGGCCTTTTTTGACGCCTTTCGACTAAACCCGTATCGGATTGTACTGCCCGCTTGATCCCTTATCCCGCATGCGTAATGACGCGCAGATTAAAATCAAAGATTGCGGTCCAGGGCTGCGAAAAGGTTAGTGAAACAGCATGACAGACGAAGCATTGGGCGTGGCCATTATCGGCTGCGGGTTGATTGGCCAGAAGCGCGCCAGAGCTTTGGGGGCCGGCGGAAGGCTGATTGCCTGTGCCGACAAGGATATGTCCCGGGCGGAGAGCCTGGCCAAGGGCACCGGCGCAAGGGCCTTTGCCGCGTGGCGCGATGTGCTGGCGCTGCCGCAGGTCGATATGGTCATCATCGCAACATTGCACGACTCCCTCGCCGAGATCAGTCTGGCCGCCATCGAGGCGGGCAAGCATGTGCTGGTGGAAAAGCCGGCGGCGCGCAATGCGGCCGAGCTGGTGCCGGTGATGGAAGCGGCGCAGCAGCGGGGCGTAAAGGTGCATGTAGGCTTCAGCCATCGCTATCATCGCGCGCTGCGCAAGGCCAAAGAGATCGTCGAGGCGGGCGAGATCGGCGAGTTGATGTTCATCAGGGCGCGCTATGGTCATGGCGGACGCCCCGGTTACGACCGTGAATGGCGCGCCAGCCCCGAATTGTCGGGCGGCGGCGAATTGATCGACCAGGGGCCGCACCTGATCGACCTGTCGCGCTGGTTCCTGGGCGAGTTCAGCCGCATCGAGGGCTTCGCCCATACCTATTTCTGGGACATGCCCGTCGACGACAACGGCTTCATGATCCTGCGCACCCCGGGTGAGAAGGTCGCCTTCCTGCATGTGTCATGCACGGAGTGGAAGAACATGTTCTCCATGGAAATCTATGGAAAAGTCGGAAAGCTCGATATTTCCGGCCTCGGCGGCAGTTATGGTGTCGAGCGCCTGACCCACTACCGCATGCTGCCTGAAATGGGGCCGCCAGAGACGACGGCTTGGGAGTATCCCATGGCCGACAATTCCTGGGCGGTCGAGATTGAAGAATTTTACGACGACATCCGGCTCGACCGGCCGAGCGCCGCAGGCCTGTCCGACGCGTATGAAGCACTCAAGATCGTCGAAAAGGTCTATCAGGAGTCTGGTTATGATCATCGCGCGTAGTCCCCTGCGTATCACTCTGGGCGGTGGCGGAACCGATCTCCCATCCTATTACCGGGGGAACGAAGGCTTCCTCGTCTCCGCGGCAATCGACAAATATGTCTATGTCACGGTGATGCGGCCCTTTACCGAGGGGATTTATCTCAAATATTCGCAGCTCGAGCATGTCGACAAGATCGTCGACGTCAAGCACCCGATCATCCGCGATGCGCTCGACATGATGGGTTTTCGGACGCCGCAGGTGGAAATCACGACGCTGGCCGACATCCCGTCGGGTACCGGCCTCGGCTCCTCCGGTAGCTTCACCACGGCCCTGCTCAAGGCGCTCTATACCCATCGCAAGCGGCATATTCATGCTGAAGAACTGGCCGAGCTGGCCTGCCACATCGAGATCGATCGTCTGGGCGAACCCATCGGCAAGCAAGACCAGTATATTGCCGCCGTCGGCGGGGTAACTTGTTTCACCTTCCACAAGGACGACAAGGTAACCGCCAAGCCGCTCGGCGTCTCAATGGACACGATGTTTGACCTGGAAGACAATCTGCTGCTGTTCTTCACCGGCTTTTCACGCAGCGCCAGCGGCATTCTCAAGGACCAGAAGACCAAGTCGCAGCAAAACGACGCCGACATGCTGAAAAACCTGCACTACGTCAAGGACCTCGGCTATCGCAGCCGCGACGCTCTCGAGGCGGGCAATTGCGAGCTGTTTGGCACGTTGATGCACGAGCATTGGGAGCACAAGAAGCGCCGCTCGGGCGGGATGAGCAATGCCCAGATCGACGAGTGGTACGACCTCGGGATGAAGAACGGCGCCATCGGCGGCAAGCTGGTCGGCGCGGGCGGCGGTGGCTTCCTCATGTTCATGGCACACGATCGCAACAAGCTGCGCCACGCCATGGCAGCTGCAGGCCTCGAAGAAGTGCGCTTCCGCTTCGATTTCGAAGGCGCAAAAGTGGTGCTGAGTTCGTAATGCTGACCGTTGGCATTCTGGCAGGCGGCATGGCGACGCGGCTTCGTCCGATCACTGAATCCATCCCCAAGGCGCTGGTCGAGGTGGCGGGAAAGCCCTTCATTTGCCGCCAGCTCGACTACCTGCGCGAGCAGGGGGTGACGCGGGTCGTGCTGTGCATCGGCCATCTGGGGCACATGATCGAAAACGTGGTCGGTGACGGCGCCGCTTTCGGTCTCGAAGTGCTGTACTCTCCTGATGGCCCGAGGCTGCTCGGTACCGGCGGCGCGGTCAAGCAGGCGCTGCCCCTGCTCGGCGAGAGCTTTTTCCTGCTCTATGGTGATTCCTTCCTGCCGATCGCCTTTGCCCCGGTCGAGGCGGCGTTTCTCCGCAGCCGCAAA
The DNA here is from genome assembly GCF_021391535.1 of Aurantimonas sp. HBX-1. Classification (GTDB taxonomy): domain Bacteria; phylum Pseudomonadota; class Alphaproteobacteria; order Rhizobiales; family Rhizobiaceae; genus Aurantimonas. The sequence continues at coordinate 3,188,236 of NZ_CP090066.1, read as the reverse complement.
GCCGGTCTGATGACCGTGCTCGAGAATGGCGACCGATGGGACAAGAGCAATGTCCTGTTTCGTGACGGCCGGCTGATCGAATACAACAAGCAGGCGCCAAGGCCTGAAATGAAATATATCGACTACGGCCTGGGCCTTTTGCAGGCAGAGGCTCTCGCTCCCTATCCGAGTGGGGAGGTCTTCGATATCGCCGAACTCTATCATGCCCTGTCCCTAGCCGATGACCTCGCGGGCTACGAAGTGCACGAGCGATTTTATGAAATCGGATCGCACAGCGGTCTGAAAGAAGCAGAAACCTACTTTAGCGAAAGACAGCCACAATGAGCTACGCCCAGCAGCATCTTAAGGAAGCCTCGGAGATCATTGAGAAGCTGGATCTCGACGCCATCGAAGGCATGGCCGATCTCCTGGCGACGGTTAAGTCAGATGGCGGCCGCATCTTTTTTCTCGGCGTCGGTGGCAGCGCCGGCAATGCCTCGCATGCGGTCAACGACTTCCGCAAGATCGTGGGCATCGAGAGCTACGCTCCCACCGACAACGTCTCGGAACTGACGGCCCGCACCAACGATGAAGGCTGGGCCACCATTTTCGCCGAATGGCTCAAGATCAGCAAGCTGAACGCCAAGGACGTGCTGTTCGTCCTCTCGGTCGGCGGCGGCAATCTCGAAAAGAACATCAGCCCTAATCTGGTCGAGGCCCTCAAGCTGGCCAAGAGCGTCGGCGCCAAGGTCACCGGTATCGTCGGGCGCGACGGCGGCTACACCGCCCGGGTTGCCGACGTCTGCGTCATCGTGCCGACGGTCAATACCGAAACCATCACGCCGCATTCAGAAGCCTTCCAGGCCGTTGTCTGGCATCTGCTGGTGTCGCATCCCAAGCTGAAGGCCAACCAGACCAAGTGGGAATCGGCGGTCCGCTGAATGGCAAAGGCGGTTTTTCTCGATCGCGACGGGGTCATCAATCGCGCCATCGTGCGCGAGGGAAAGCCTTATCCGCCGGCCAACCTGGGTGAATTGGAGATTTTGCCGGGTGTCAAAGATGCCCTGCTCACACTCAAGTCCGCCGGTTATCTGCTGCTCGTCGTCACCAATCAGCCGGACGTTGCGCGGGGCACAACGCCGCGCCAGACGGTCGAGGCGATCAACGATGCCCTCGGCGCGGCCCTGCCAATCGACGAATTCCGCACCTGCTACCACGATAGCGGCGACGGCTGCGACTGCCGCAAACCCCTGCCGGGCGCACTGCTGGCCGCTGCGGCCAAGCATGACATCGTACTGGCCGACAGTTTCATGGTCGGAGACCGCTGGCGCGACATCGAGGCTGGCGAGAAAGCTGGTTGCCACACCATTTTTATCGACTATGGCTACACTGAAAGACAACCGGAAGCACCGGATTACCGCCTGTCGTCGCTGAGCGAGGCTGCGGAAATCATATTGGGAAAACATCCATGAAAAAAGTTGAAGACCTGAAGGTCAAGATCTTCGCCGATGGCGCTGACAAGGCCGGCATGCTGGAAATGTATGCCAAGCCTTTCATCAAGGGGCTGACGACCAACCCGACGCTGATGAAGAAGGTTGGTATCACCGACTACCGCGCCTTCTGCAAGGACATCCTGACTTCGATCTCCGACAAGCCGCTGTCGTTCGAAGTGTTCTCCGACGATTTTGACGAAATGGAAAAGCAGGCGCTCGAGATCGCCAGCTGGGGCGAGAACGTCTACGTCAAGATTCCGGTCACCAATACCAAGCAGGAAACCTGCTACGCTTTGGTGGAGAAACTGGCGGCCCGCAAGGTTAAGCTAAACGTTACCGCAATCATGACGCTGACCCAGGTGCGCGACGTTGTCGCTGCACTCGATCCCGATGTGCCAAGCTACGTTTCCGTATTCGCCGGCCGCGTTGCCGATACCGGCCGTGACCCAATACCGATGATGGCCGCCGCCGTCGAAATGCTCAAGGTTGCACCTGCTGCGGAACTGATCTGGGCCAGCCCCCGCGAGCTACTCAACATCTTCCAGGCTGACGAAATTGGTTGTCAGGTAATCACGGTAACAAACGATATACTTAAGAAGCTATCTTTAGTGGGTTATGACTTGGATCAGTACTCGCTCGATACCGTAAAAATGTTCCATAAGGATGCGACGGACGCGGGCTACCGTCTCTGACGGCGGTTATTGTTCCCGGTAGATCTGTTCAGCGTTCGAGTTTTGCGAGATAGTGGAAGATCATTTCATTACCTTTCCCGTTCCTCAGGTGGCGTCGTCAATTGCTGAGCGCGACGGCCCGATTGTGAGAACGGCGTGCGCCTATCGGGGCATTGGAGAGGACCGTTGGGAAGTATCTTTTTGCGGCCCCTCATCGCGAAAACGATCGGGGGCCGCGATCCGTTGTGGGTGAAGCGTCAGATACGATTTACGGCCGTTTGTAATCTGGTTTCCGGCACTTCGACATCGAGGCTAGTCAGTGGGACGGCGGCTCTGACCGAAGGATAATCCTTGATGCGGGTCCTACATTTCTTCAAGACCTACTGACCCGACACGTTTGGCGCGATCGAGCGCAAGATTGACGCGGTCGCCTGCTTGACCGCCGGTCTGGGTGTGGCCGAGGCCGAGAGACGATCCGCGGCCGCGGCTTTGGATTGAAAAGCTATTCAGCTGGCCTTGCGGATCACGACCCCGACGGACGTCGACACGTATTCCATCAAAAGCAGCTTCAGATGAAGCGTATCCCCATAGGGCGGGACATCGACGTGATGATCCAGCGGCGTTGCCATGAGGCTGATCGACAGCGGCGTGATGCTGTGCCCGAGGGCCTCGACTTCGGACATGAGGTCCTCGAGGTCACGGCGCCGGAAGAGAACCGTCGGACCGGTCTCGACCGTCGCGTCGTTGGAGGAAAGGTTCAGTTCGGTCGTATGCACCGCCATGCCGCCCGGATTGAGCGTATCAAGGCTGTTGATGATGAAGTCGAGCCCGTGGCGAATACTGCCGAGGTGTTCGAGGCAGCACGCCGACCAGCAGAAATCGAAACCCCGCAGATGGTCCGGAATATGGTTCATGTCGCAGGTCTCGTAGGAGACTAGCCGCAGGAATTCCGCCTCGTCGACCATGCCCTGGTACTGCAGGTCGGCCACCGTCGGAGCGAACTGTTTGCTCTCGGCTCACTGTTCGCCGATGATCTCGGGCGGCGCGTCGGTCGCCACGATCTCGCAGCCCGCCGCCGCGAAGATCGCAGGGAGCGGCTCCAGCCCGACGCCGAAGGAAAGTCCGCGCTTGCCGGAGGCCAGCATGCCGGCGTTGCGAAGCTGGTGATCGATATAGGCGAACTCCCACAGCTTGCGGTGCAGCCGAAGCGGGAAGTCGTTGTAGCGATGCCGGAACGCCGTGAAATCGGGATGAAAGAAATCAGAGGCGACAGGATAGGAGTGCGCCATGTAAGGGTCCCTCCCGCTGCTTTCGAAAACGCCGGAGGGAACAAAGAAATTCGATGGGATCGTGGGGTCCTGCACGTCGCTACTCCGTGGCGGTCGCTCGTTGAGCGGATGAATTGGCATTCCACCATTTGTCGCCAAACGGCAGCTATATTTCTGACGATATTCTCTCCGGTGGGGCGCGCAACCGGCTGAAGCCAGTTCCGCATACCGAAAGAGCGGTCAATTCTTCGTCGCAACCAGCAGGATCGACGTCATGACGTGGTCGCCATAACGTAGTTTGACGTGCTGGCGCCCGCCTGCGTAGTAAGGCGGCGCGTCCGGCTCCAGATCCGCCGCGTCCGTGCCGATATCGAGATCGAACGGCTCCAGCGTCACGCCCTGTGCCGCGAGGCGATCCGGCAACGTCAGGAGATCGCTCTCCCGGTAGATCACCGCCGGCCCGGACTCGATCGTCGCCGTCTTTGAGGAGACGTTGAACTCGGTGGTGTGCACGGCGACGCCGCCGGGCTTCAGCAGCGCGGCCGATTGCTCGATGAACCGCAACCCTGCCTCGAGATCGCCGAGATGTTCCAGCGAACAGGAACTCCAGACGAAATCGAAGCTGCCTGGCGCCAGCCCATCGAGATTGCGCATGTCCACCGAGCGGAACGTCACGCGGGCGTCGAAGCTCGCCTCGTCGATCAGGTTCGGCCAGCGCAGATGCGAGGCGGTCGTCGCCTGCTGGCCACTGATGTTCCAGTCGGTCGCCTCTTCAACCACCCAGTCCGTCGCCAGCACCTCGGCGCCGCGGGCGGCAAAGAGCGATGGCAGAGGCTCGAATCCGACCGCGAAGCCGCAGCCGCGCGATCCCGGCCGCAGCTTGCCGCGCTCGCCCAGCGCCCGCGTGATGGCGGCCCACTCCCACATCTTGCGATGCCGGTAGGCCGGTCCGTCTGGGCCGAAAGTCATGGCCTGCCAGGTGGTTGCGAAGGTCGCCGCGAAATCGGGGCCGAAGCGCTCGAGATCGGCGCCGCCTGCCGCGATGGCTTCCGCCCCGCTGCGGTACCAGGCCGTGTCGAAGTGCTCGGACCGGCAGACCATCGAACGCAGCTTCTCGGCCGGCGGAACGACCGGTTCGGACCGGCGGAAGAGATTTCGAAGGCGAGCGTCGAGCCGCATCGAGCGGGGTCCTGCCGTTGTTCGGACCTCTGATCGCTAATCGCATCGCTGCGATGCCGCAACTGCAGAAAAGCCACGTTGCCAGGAAAGCGCATCGCGTGCCCGGGGCCCCTTTCATCGGGGCGGCGGCCAGCCGCCGGAATGGCGAAGGGCTCGGTTTTGCCCCGGCGACATCGGCGGAGTCGAAAATGCCCGTCTCCAGTCTCGGCCTGCACTATCGAGGCTGTCGGGAACCGGGAGGCGACAAGGTCATGGCTGCCGCACGTTCCCATCGACCACTCGCTGCGTTATGGGTGCCGCCAAATTGCCGCCGACGCCGCCACACGAACCGAGAACTGCTCTTGATCCGTCCCGATACCGCCTGATGCGCGTCCTGCATTTCTTCAAGACGTACTGGCCCGACACGTTCGGCGGGATCGAGCGCACGATCGACGCGATCGCGTGCTCGACCGCCGGTCTGGGCGTGGAGACGACCGTCCTGTCGCTCAGCCGGAAGCCGCGCGAGCGCAGCGTCGAATTCCACGGCCACCGCGCGGTGAAGGCGCGGCTCGACCTCGACATCGCCTCGACTGGCCTGTCACTCGATGCTCTCGGCAAGTTTGCGCGCGAGGCCGCCGTAGCCGACATCGTCCACTACCATTTCCCCTGGCCTTACATGGACGCGGCGCATTTCCTGGTGCGGCACGGCAAGCCGAGCGTCGTCACCTATCATTCCGACATCATCAAGCAGCGGGCGCTGAAGCACGCCTACGCGCCGCTGATGCAACGCTTCCTGGGCAGCGTCGATGCGCTGGTCGCGACCTCGCCGAACTATGCGGCGTCGAGCCCGGTGCTGGCGCGCCACCGCGACAAGGTCGAGATCATCCCGATCGGGCTGGAGGACGCCGCCAGCGGCGAGGAGGCGCTGCCGGACGGTCTCGACGAGGGCCGGCCGTTCTTCCTGTTCGCGGGGGTGCTGCGCTACTACAAGGGCCTCGACGTGCTGCTCGACGCGGCGCCGCATGTGCCGTGCGACATCGTCATCCTCGGCGCCGGACCCCTGGAAGATCACCTCCGGCAGCGCGCCGACGCGGAGCGGCTGTCCAACGTCCGCTTCGTCGGGGCCCTGCCGGATGCCGGGAAGGCGGCGCTGATGCGCCGCTGCACCGCCTTCGTGTTTCCGTCCAACGAACGATCCGAGGCCTTCGGCCTGGCGCTCGTCGAGGCGGCGATGTTCGGCCGGCCGATGATCTCCACCGAACTCGGCACCGGCACGAGCTACGTCAACCGGGACGGCGAGACCGGGCTGGTCGTGCCGCCGAATGACGCGCCGGCGCTGGCGGCGGTGATGAACGACATGCTGGCGTCACCCGAGCGCGCCCGACGATGGGGCGAAGCCGCCAGGCGGCGCTATCTCGATCTGTTCACGGCCGAGGCCATGGGCCGGCGCTATCACGGGCTTTACGCGCGGCTCCTCGCGCAGGCTGGCCGCTGAGGCTGCCTGCTTCTCGGGCGGGGGCACTCGCGCTGGGCACCCACTCGGCCGCTATGCACGGCCCTCGCCGTCTTCGTCCGGACCGTCCGCGGCTGCGTCGCGAATCGGCATCGGACCGGACCAGGATTCGAGATTGCGGCGGTCCTCCTCCACCGTCTGCTTCAGCCGGTCGACGGTGCCGGGCGCGACGAGCCCGTCCTTCTCGGCGATCTCCGCTGCCTCGCGCAGGGTCGGGCTGGAGGTCACGGGGACGCCGGCTTCCTCGATTGCGGCGATGGCGCGCCTGACGCGCGGCTTGAAGCCCTTCGGCGTCACGTCGCGCAGATGCACCGAGTGGATCCGGCCGGGATAGCGTTCCACCAGCTCGGCATAGATGGTGGCGTCGCTCTGCCCGGTGTCGCCGAACAGCACGAAGGACAGATGCGGATAGGCCGACAGGATCCTGTCGGCGGCGCCGAGCTTGTGGGTGGCGTGGCTGCCGGTCAGCCACTGCGTCTTGTTGAGCCCGAAATCCTTCAGGAACATCGGTCCCTGCGGGATGTCGCAGAGCCGCATGAATTCCTCGAACAGGTCATGCAGGTTCCACGGGCTGGAGGAGATGTAGAACACCGGATTGGTCTCCGGCCCGTCCTCGCCGGCGGCGAAGGCCTGGTAGAGGCAGGCGATGCCGGGAAAGGCGATGCGCCCCTCCGCCGAATTCAGCGCCACGGTGCGCCAGTGCTGGATGAGGCGGCGCGCCCCCGTCTCGACGATCGTGTCGTCGATGTCGGAGATGATGCCGAAGCGCGCCTTGGCCGACACGACCCTTATCTTCACGTGCGTCTCGCGCTGCTCGAAGCGGTAGCCCGGCGCGTGCTCCAGATGCAGCCGCGCGGTCGTCCAGGGGCTGGCGAGGTGGCTCTCGTCGACCGCCGTCTCGACGCGGAAGAAGCCCTCGCGGTCGGTACGCGCGGTTCCGGCATGGGCGCCCAGCGTCCACCGCACGTGGGCCTGGTGGACCTTTTCGGTCTGGTAGCGGCGATAGGTGCGCCAGAGATTGGTCCATCGCGAGGCGCTGGGCGGGGCACCGACCACGCCCTCGTCCTCGATCACGCGCCCTTCGAAACCGACCCGGCCGTTGGCGGCGAGCCCGCGATAGGGCAGCAGGATCGGCGTCGTCGTCAGGCCCAGCCGCAGCCTCCCGCGCCGGCGAAGGCGATCCCAGCCGACTGCGCCGCGTCCCACGACGGGCAGGAGATATCGGCGGATCGGCATGCGGACTCCGGGGTTGCTGCAAGCGGCGTGATCGCGGTCGGAACGAGACACGCCATATGGCGCTAGGAAACGAGGTGGGAAGCGCGAGGCCCGGCTGACCGATCAGATGCCTGCGCCTGTCTCGACACGATTGTCCGGATGCCGTGGGCGGGACATACCCCCCTCTGGGCTGCCGCCCATCTCCCCTACAAGGGGGGAGATCGAAGCGACGAGGCGGTGCAATCCCAAGACACGCCGCTCCAGACGGTCGATCTCCCCCCTTGTGGGGGAGATGCCGGCAGGCAGAGGGGGGTAAGCGGCGCTGGGTGAGTGTTCTGTACACAATCAGTGGCCGAAGCCACTTTGCCCCGCAGAACAGCAGAGCGAAGCTACTGCATCGGGTCGAACCGCTTCCGCACCGCCGAGGCGAGGCTCAGTGCGGTGATCATCGAGGTCTTGGGATTGTCCGGCGAGGGCCTGTTGGCAAAGCGCAGGAAGGCGTCGCCGGCCGCGCCGGTGACGGCGATCTCGTGCGTGTTGGTGGTGACGGCGGGGTCCGCGACCACCCGCACAAGCGTCCGGTCGATGCCGGCGGCGAGCGCCACGGTCAGCCCGGCATTGAGGTTGCGGGGATAGAGGCGTGCAGCCTCCGGCGCGCTGCCCTCGAATAGCGTCACCGCCTGCGATCGTGCCGCCTCGGCAAGGCCTGCCGCGGCCAGTTCCGCGGTCCAGGCGGCCGGCGGCTTGCGGGAGGTGTAGGTGACGGCAATGTCGCCGGAGAGCGCCGCGGCGGCGATGTAGTCGAGGCCGCCGACGGCGCCCGATGGCAGCACCAGGCGCGAACGCCCCTCGCTGCAGGCCGCGACGACGGCGTCCCAGGTCTCGCGCGACTGCAGGGCTCCGACCGAGGCGGCGACCACGTCGATCCCGGCGAGCAGGCACGCCGGCGCCAGCGTCGCGAAGGCCTCCGCCGAGGCGGCCTCGACGACGATCTGCGGCCGGGCGGCGATCAGCGCGTCGAGCGACGTCACGGCGGACAGCCGGTCAGGCAGCTGTCCCGCCATCGGCGACCGCATCAGCACCGTCAGGCGATAGCGCGGGTCGGCGAGGAGCAGGGCGGCGCAGGCCCGCCCGGCGGCGCCATAGCCGATCACCCCGACATGCCGCCCGGCCTCTTCGCCGGGATCCGCGCCCGCCGCCGTGCTGCGTTCCTGCGTCATCCCCGGTCCACCGTGCCCCGCTCCTCCTTCAGGCGGCGCAGCGCAATGATCGACTGGTCGCGCCAGGCGACCTTGTCGCCGAGCGCGTCCAGCGGGATCTTGGCGCGCGCATAGTCTTCGAGCATCGCGATCGACTGCGGCGTCACCACGTCGGCAAAGCCCAGCTCGTTCGCCATGTTGTTGAACAGGAAGCCGAAATTCTCCAGGTACTGCCGGATGCCACCGGCCGAGTTGAGGTCGACCCCCTCGAACGGTCCGAGGAATGCCCAGCGCAGGCCGAAACCCTGGCTGATGATCTTGTCGACGTCGGCGGGAGAGACCAGCCCCTCGTTCAGGCAGCGGAACATCTCGACGAGCAGCGCCGCCTGCATGCGGTTCAGGACGAAGCTCGGGATCTCCTTGCGGATGTGGATCGGGCTCTGGCCGCAGCGCTCCATGAAGCGGAATGTCGAGTCGAACACCTTGGGGCTGGTGAAGGGCGCGGGGCAGATCTCGGTCACCGGCAGGAGATGCGGCGGGGTCGCCGGATGCACGACGATGCAGCGATCCCGGCAGGCGAGCTCGCTGGCGAACTGCGACACCGGGAAGCTCGACGTGGTCGTGGCGAGGATCGCCTTCGGGCCGGCCAGCCGGTCGAACTCGGCGAAGATGGTCTTCTTGCTCTCGAGCTTTTCCTCGATGCATTCATGGACGAAGTCGGCGCCGGCGAGCGCCGCCTCGAGGCTGTCGTGCACGGTGATGCGGGCCAGCACGTCGGCGACGGCATCGCCTGGCGCGAGCAGCGCGCTCGACTGGTCGAGCGCCCGGCCGATCTTGGTCATGAGCCCCGCACGGCTCTCCGCGTTGCGATCGTAGACGGCGACATTCAGCCCGGTGCGGGCATAGACGATCGCCCAGGAACTGCCGATGATGCCGGAGCCGGCGATGGCGACATTGGTGATGGTCATGTTTCCAGCCAGTCGTTTCGGTCGGGGAGGGGGAATGCGGGCAGGCTTGGCGGGCGCGGCGCCCGGACAGGGCGGCCGGCCACGCGAATGAGGGCGAGGGAACGGCGGGGAACACGCGCCATGTCCTTCACCGGTTGAAGCGCCGGATCGAGAACGGCGCGGCGGCGGCCTCGTCGCCGTCCATCAGCGCCGTCATGATCTCCGCGGTCCGCGCCGACCAGGTCAGGCCGTAATGGCCGTGGCCGGTCGCGTAGAAGAGCCGCGGATCGACGATGGAGCGCGAGAGGACCGGCGTCGAATCCGGCATCGACGGGCGCTTGCCGGCCCAGCGGATCTCGTCGCGCGGATCGAGCCGCGGGAAGAAGCGCTTGGCGATGCGCGCGATGCGGTCGTGATAGGCGGGCCGGAACGGCGCATCGGGACCGGCATATTCCGCCCAGCCGCCGATCCGCAGGCCGGGGCGCAGCGAGGTCGAGACCATGCCGTGATCGGCGAAGACCAGCGGATGGTTCACCGCGATGAATGGCGAGGGATAGGTGACGTTGTAGCCGCCCTCGGCCGTCACCGGCAGCTTCTCCCCGAGCCGGGCGGCGAAGTCGCCGGACCGGATGCCGGCCGCGACGACGACGCGCGAAAACGTCTGGTCGCGCCCCGCCGCGCGCACGACCACGCCCGCCTCCGACGGCGTGATTTCCTCGACCCTTGCCTGGCGAAACACCGCGCCATGGCCGCGGGCGGCCTCGAACAGCCCGTCCACCACGGCCTTCGGATCGCTGACCTGTCCCCAGTGATGCGACAGGACGCCCCCCGCGAAGGCGTGCGAAAGGGCAGGCTCGAGTTCGCGAAGCCGGTTCTGCTCGACGAAGGTCGAGGCGTGCCCGGCAGCGGCCTTGCGCCCCCAGCCGGCTCTGGCGGCGTCGAGGGACGCCGGGCTGTCGTAGACGTAGAGCGCCGGCACCTTGCGGAAGCGGTCCGGGATTCCCGCATCGGCGAACAGTCGCTCTGTCGCCGCCACCGTGCCGTCGCAGAGGATGCTGATCGCCCTCGTGGCGGCTTCGAAATGCTTGCCCGATCCGGTCCGCAGGAACGTCGCCAGCCAGGGCGCCAGCGTCGGCAGGTAGCGTGGATCGATCTTCAGCGGCCCGTCCGACTTCGCCAGCATGCCGAGCGCCTCGAAGGCAATGCCGGGATGGCTGAGCGGGAAGATGTCGGATGCCGCGATATGGCCGGCATTGCCGCGCGAGGGGCCGAGCTCGCCCGGCGCGCCCGCATCGAACAGCGTCACCGCCTCGCCGCGCTGGGCCAGGCGGAAGGCGAGGGCGGTGCCGACGATCCCGGCGCCGATGATCGCGACACCGTTGCCGCTTGTCATTTCAGCAGGTCCATGCCGTCGCCCCAGCAATCGGCGACGGCGTAGCCTTCCGGGAACGGATCGGTCGGATCGAGGCCAATCTGGTGGAAGCCGTGGATCCAGCCGCGGCCGGTGATGCGCGGCAGGATCGCCGGCCGGTCGCCGACCGTCGTCTCGCCGAGAATGCCGACGTCGAACCGGCTGCCGATGATCGAACGCGCCGTGAAGCGGTCGCCGACCTTGGCCTCGCCCCGCGCCACCATGCAGGCGAGGCGGGCGGAGTTGCCGGTCCCGCACGGCGAGCGGTCGAAGCGGCCGGGCGGCAGCACGGTGGCGCCGCGCAGGTCGCCGCGCGCGTCGCGGTCGACGAACATCGTATAGGAAATGTCGCCCAGCCCTTTGGTCGTCGGGTGCTGCACGTCGAGCTGCGCGTCGACGGCCCGATGCACCCGGCTGGCGATGTCGGCGAGCGTGCGGGCCGCCGCCGGGTCGATCGCCATGCCGAACTGCGCCGGGTCGATCAGCGCGTAGAACACCCCGCCGAAGGCGATATCGACCGTCACCGGCCCGAGACCTTCGACCTCGACGACGGCATCCAGCCGGTGGGCGAAGCTCGGCGACATGTCGAGCGACACCGAGACGCATTTGCCGTCGGCGCATTGCGCGACGGCCTTGACGATGCCGGCCGGCGTCTCCAGCCGCACCACCGTCTCCGGCTCGTGCATGGGCAGGATGCCGGTCTCCAGCAGCGCGGTGACGACGCAGATGCTGTTGGAGCCCGACATCGCATGCGCGCGGTCGGGCTGCAGGATGAGGAAGGCGGCATCGGCATCGGGACGTGTCGGCGCGAACAGCAGGTTGGTGCTCATCTGCGCATAGCCGCGCGGCTCGAAGCAGAAGAACCGCCGCAGGCTGCCGTCGACCTCGTTGATGTGCAGCATCTTGTCGAGCATCGTGGCGCCCGGAACATCGAGCACCCCGGAGGTCACGACCCGCCCGACTTCGCCCTCGGCATGGACCTCGATCATCGAGGCTGTCTTCTTCCAGCGCATGCAATCGTCCCGCCACAGGCACTCCGCAGATCTCATCCTGTCGCAGACCGGGCGGATGATGTAAACACTGTATGTTTTCTGTCGACAAGAAGCCGCTCGAGCCATAGCGTCCGCTCGGACGAGCGCCGGCGGGTGATCGGACGGCGCGATAGAAGGGGGACGGGCATGCAGATCTTCGACCACAGGGATGGCGAGCTGGAGAAGTGGCGCGACGGCGTCATGACCCGGATGCGGATATCGGCCGTCACCGGCGCCCACCAGATCTGCATCTTCGAGCAATGGTGCGAGCCGGGGCTCGGCGCGCCGACCCATCATCATGCGGTGGAGGAAGTGCTGGAGGTGATCGCGGGCCGGGCCGAGATCTGGGTCGGGGAGGATCGCCAGGCGGTCGAGCCCAACCAGTCGGTGCTCATCCCGGCCGGCGCGCGGCACGGCTTCCGCAATGTCGGCGAAGCCATCCTGCATGTGCGCGCCACGGTGGCCTCGCCGATCTTCGAGGGCAGCTACGAAGACGCCCGCGAGCAGTCGCGCCGCTGGGTGCCGAGCTTCTGAGCGGTGCGCCGGGGAAGGGCCGCTTGGATCGACCGCAGGAAAGGCCCGTGAGCATGCGCCCGAGGATCGACGCGGTAGCCGAAACGCCGCTCCGGCGCGGCTTCGGCGCGCTGACGATCCGCGACCGGCTGCGCGACGAGATCCTGTCGCTGCAGCTGCGCCCCGGCCAGCTGCTGGACGAGGTGCGCCTCGCCGAGCGCTTCGCCGCCTCCCGCTCGCCCGTCCGCGAGGCGCTGGTGCACCTGCAGGCAGAGGGGCTGGTCGACACCCTGCCCAACAAGGGCACTGTCGTCGCCGGCATGAACATCGAGGAGTTCCCGCAGTATATCGATGCGCTCGACCTGGTGCAGCGGGCCGTCACCCGCCTTGCCGCCGAACTGCGCACCGACGTTGATCTGGAGAGGATCCGGCAGGAACAGGAGCGCTTCCGGGCCACCGTGCCGGCCAGGGATGCGCTCGGCATGATCCAGACCAACATGGATTTCCACCTGGCGATCAGCGAGGCGTCCCGCAATCCCTACCTGCACGACGCCTACCGGCGGCTGCTCGTCGGGGGCCGGCGCATGCTGCGCCTCTACTACCAGTCCTATGACGACGACCTGCCGCCGGAGCTGCCGGCCTCGCACGACCGGATCATCGAGGCGATCGAACGCCGCGACGTCGAGTGGGCCGACCGGCTGGCGCGCGAGCACGCCGAGGAAGTCCACGGCCGCTTCATCCACTTCATGGCCCAGCGGCGCACGAGGGACATCCCGATCGCCTGACGCGCCGCGCCGCGGTCATGGCTCGCCGCCTGCCCAGTCGGCAAGATGCGCCACGAAGGCCTCGGTGCGCGAGACCGGGAAGAAGTGCCCGCCATCCGGCAGCAGGGTGAGCGTCGCGGAGGGCAGCGCATCGGCCAGCGCCCGCTGCAGGAAGGCCGGAACGATCATGTCGTCCCCGGCGCCGATGATCGACACCGGCATGGTGATCGCCGGCAGGCGCTCGCTGCCATCGAAGGCAAGCAGGGCGGCGATCCGCTCGGCCACGACCCGGCGCTCCGCCTCGCCGCGCGGCGCGTTCGCCACGGCGCGCTCGTAGGCCGACCAGTTCTCCTCCAGCCAGGCCGGCGGATAGGAAATCAGCGTGGCGGTGGCCGTGTAGGCGAGGGGGTCCTGCTCGAGCAGCCGCAGCCGCGTCTCGAACAGCTCAGTCATGTATCGGCTGGGGCGCAGCCAGGTGGCGCTGAGGCAGAGCTTGCGAACCCGGTGCGGTGCCCTGGCGGCAAGTGTCTGGGCGATGCAGCCGCCGGTCGAGTGCCCGACGATGACGGCGCTGTCGATACGGGCTGCGTCGAGCACCGCGAGGACGTCGTCGGCCAGCTGGTCGATCGTGGTCGCCGCCGTGCCGCGCGACGAGGCGCCGATGCCGCGCTGGTCGAAGCTGATCATTTCGAACGTGTCTGCCAGACCGGCGACGACCGGCGCCCAGAAGCCGCCGGTGCCTCCAAGCCCACTCACCAGCACCACGGCCGGCCCCTGTCCGCTGCGCCAGGCCTTGAGCGTCGCGCCGTCCCTCGTCGAGACGTGGAAGGCGGCTGCCTCGGGAGAGCGGCGGGCGCCGGCAAGCGATTTCCGGTCGCTTCGCGCATCGGCGTCGCTCGCCGACAGGTGCAGGTTGCGGGAGTGTTCGTGCAGCTCGTCGATCATTGCCTGTCCCTGTCTCGTCCGGATCCCAGCCTACCGCCGGATGACGGGCCGTAGCCAGTTCCCTTCGGCCCCGTCTCGGTCGGACGGCCGGCGAGCGGCCATCCCTCGGCGACGGCGCTGCCACGGCGGCCATGCTTTGTTAAGCCTCGCGGGGAATCTGCTTGTCCGGCATGGAGTGCAGCCGTACCGTGCCCTTCCGATGGTTGCCGAGGCAACGGGAGTGACGGTCCTGACCTGGATCATGCAAGGCGGGTGCGGCAGGGCCATGATGCTGGTCCTGTTCTGGGTCCTCGTCGGAACCGCATCCGCCCCGGCCCAGCAGGCGCCGGCGGCCGCATCGGTCGCGACGCAGCCGCAGAAGGTCGAGCAGTTGCTGCAGCTTCTGGACGATCCGGAGGTCAGGGGCTGGCTGGAGACGCGGGCCGCGCCCGCCGCCACCGTGCAGGACGACACGCTTGCCACCGTCCTCGGCGAATGGGAGGCCCTCTATCGGGCCCGGCTCGCCGATCTGGTCGCCGCGGCGCCCAGGATCCCCGCGGAAATCCAGCGCGCCGCCGCCGTCGTGGCGCGCGACGTCAATGCGGGCCAGCCCGGCAGGGGACTGGTGATCCTAACACTGCTGCTCGGCTTCGGCTACGCGGCCGAATGGCTCGTCGGACGCCTCGTCGCGGGGCGGTCGCTGCGCCCGGGTGCGCCGCAGCCGGATCGCCGCGTCCACGGCTCGGGGATCGCGGCGCGGCTCGTCCCGCTCTTCGTCTTCGCGCTGGCCAGCACCGGCCTCTTCCTCGCGCTGCACTGGCCACCGCTGTTGCGGAAGATGGTGCTGACCTACCTCGCCGCCGTCATCCTGCTCCGTCTCGTCGTCGTCGCCGCGCATATCCTGCTGGCGCCTGACCGAGATCCTCACCTTGCGAGCGGCTCTGGCCATCGGCGGATCCTGCCGGTCAGCGCGGCTTCCGCGCGCTTCTGGCAGCGCCGCCTGACGCTCGGCGCCGGCTACGGGCTGTTCGTCTGGGCAACGCTGAGCCTCATGCCGGCGATGGGCTTCACCACCGACGTGGTCCGGCTGGCGGCCCTCGCGTCCGGACTTGGTCTCCTGGCCATCGCGATCGAGACCGTCTGGCGGCGGCCGGATGCCGGTCCGCGCGGCGGCGTGAGCCGGAACTGGCTCCTGACCCTCTATCTGGTCGGCCTCTGGCTGCTGTGGGCGGTCGGCATGTTCGGCGCGCTGTGGATCGGCATCTACGCGCTGGTCCTGCCCCGGCTCATCGCGCATGCCGGGCAGGCGGCCCAGACGGTGGCGGCGCGGCGGGGCGAAGCGACGCTGTCCCAGGCCCTGACCAACGTCCTGATCGTGCGCGGCATCAGGGCGCTGGTCGTCGCCCTCGCCGTCGTCTGGCTCGCCTCGGTCTGGCGCTTCAGCCCGATCATGTCGGCGCCCAACGACGTGCTGCAGCGCCTGGCGCTCGGCCTCCTGCATGGCATCATCATCCTGCTCGTCGCCGATCTCGTCTGGAACCTCGCCAAGGTCGTCATCGCGCGCAAGCTCGACGCCGTGGCGAGCGATGACGACGACGATGCGGAAGCGGCCGTGCACCGGGCCCGGGTGCGCACGCTGCTGCCGATCTTCCGCAACACGCTCGCGACGTTCATCCTGGTGGTCGCGGTCCTGACGATCCTGTCGGGAATGGGCATCGCGATCGCGCCGCTGATCGCCGGCGCCGGTATCTTCGGCGTGGCGATCGGGCTCGGCTCGCAGACCATCGTCAAGGATTTCCTCGGCGGCATCTTCTACATGCTCGACGACGCCTTCCGCGTCGGCGAGTACATCCAGAGCGGCGACTACAAGGGCAAGGTCGAGTCGTTCAGCCTGCGCTCGGTGCGGCTCCGCCACCATCGCGGCCCGGTCTTCACCGTGCCCTTCGGCGACCTCGGTGCGATCCAGAACATGAGCCGCGACTGGGTGATCGACAAGATGGTGATCAACGTCACCTACGATTCCGACATCGACCTCGCCCGCAGGATCATCAAGAAGATCGGGCTGGAACTGGCCGAGGACCCGGAGTTCGCGCCCAGCATCATCGAACCGCTGAAGATGCAGGGCGTCGACAGTTTCGGCGACTACGCGGTGGCGCTGCGGATGAAGATGATGACCAGACCGGGCGAGCAGTTCGGCATCCGGCGCAAGGCGCTGCTGATGATCAAGAAGGCCTTCGCCGAGAACGGCATCAAGATCGCCGTGTCCACCGTGCAGGTGTCGGGTGGCGGCGACGACGACAGCGCGGCGGCGGCAAGCGAGATGCTGCGGCGGCGCAATGCCGCCGCCGAACCCGCCGCCAACACCGCCTGAGCGGCAGCCGCCCCGGGCAATACGGCGGCTCTCGGCCGCCGCGCCCCGTGCCAGGCGGGCTGTCCTGGCGTTACGCCCAGCCCTCGATCACGACCTTGCCCTTGGCGCGGCCGCTCTCGATCGTCGCATGCGCCCGCCGCAGGTTGGCCGCGTCGATCGGCGACAGCCGCTCGCCCAGCGTCGTGCGCAGGATCCCGTCGTCGACGAGGCGGGCGGTCTCGTTGAGGATCTCGCCCTGGCGCGCCATGTCCGCCGTCTCGAACATCGAGCGGGTGAACATGAACTCCCAGTGAAGCGAGACGCTCTTCTGCTTGAGCTGCGAGACGTCGAGCGACTGCGGGTCGTCGATGAGCGCGAAGCGTCCCTGCGGCGCGATCAGCCGGGCGATCTCGGCGAGATGACGGTCGGTCTGGGTGGTCGAGAAGACGAAAGCCGGGCGGCCGACGCCGAGCGCCTCGACCTGGTCCGCCAGCGGCAGGCTGTGGTCGACGACGTGATGGGCGCCGAGCGAAAGACACCACTCGCGGGTTTCCGGGCGGGACGCGGTCGCGATGACGGTGAGGTCGGTCTGGGTCCGCGCCAGCTGCGTGGCGATGGAGCCGACGCCGCCCGCGCCGCCGACGATCAGGATGGCGGGAGCCGCGCCGGCCACCGCGCGGGTGACGTCTAGCCGGTCGAACAGCGCTTCCCAGGCGGTCAGCGCGGTCAGCGGCAGCGCCGCGGCTTCCGCGTCCGAGAGCGAGGCAGGCTTCGCGCCGACGATGCGCTCGTCGACGAGGTGGAATTCGGCGTTGGTGCCGGGCCGCTGCAGGGCGCCGGCGTAGTAGACGGCGTCGCCCGGCCGAAACAGCGTCACCGCCGAACCCACCGCCTCGACGACGCCGGACGCGTCCCAGCCGAGCACCTTCGGCTTCCCAGCCTCCGGCTGCGCCCGCATCCGCACCTTGGCATCCACCGGATTGACCGAGACCGCACGGACCGCGACGAGAAGGTCGCGCGGACCGGGATCGGGGCGCGGCAGGTCGAGATCGACGAGCGCGCGCTCGTCGGCGATCGGAAGGGAATTCTGGTAGCCGATGGCGCGCATCGAAAGGTCTCCTGGCTTGCGGGGGTGCGCCCCAGATACGCCGCCCTGCCGCCGGGACAAGCGCGCCGGCAGTTCACGTCATCGCTACTGAACACCAGGCATTGCGTTCCGGGCATGGTTTCGCGACCGCGGCGGTCCATGATATCGCTCGATTCGTCCCTGCATCATGATGCAAAGCCGCATGCCCGCGACCAGCCGCAAGGCTGTCGCGGCGCCGTTGGTGCGTCGGGTGCGGGTCGCAATCAGCCGGATGACGAGGGCACGCTGCAATGGATACCGAACGCCTGGACATGACCCCGGCATCGCCCGAGACCGGAGAGTGGCCGCTGCACCGGACGCGCATCCTCGACTGGCTGATGCGCGGCACCAGCGACGAACGCTTCGCCGACCGGATCTTCCTGCAACTCTGCGACCGCCTGCGCGCCGCCGGTATCCCGATCGTGCGCGCCACGCTGCAGTTCCGGATCCACCACCCGCAATGGCTGGGCGCGCGGATCCTCTGGCGTCCCGGCATGGAAGAGGCTGAGATCCAGACCTACGAGCACGGGGCGATGGAGAGCCCGGAATATCTCGACAGCCCGGTGGCCGAGGTGCATCGCGGCGCGCCGCAGGTGCGGCGCCGGCTGACCCTGCCGCCCGAGCCGGGGGAGTATTCCCTGTTCGCGCAGTTGCGCGCCGAAGGCCTGACGGAATACGTCGCATGGCCGCTGGAGCACACGCTCGGCCGCCGGCACGTGATCACCTTCGCGACCGACGTGCCGAACGGGCTCTCGGACGAGGAAATGCTCTTCCTGCAGGACCTCTTGCCGGCCCTTTCGCTGGTCAGCGAGATCCGGCTGAAGAACCGCCTCGCGCGCACCCTGTTGGAGACCTATGTCGGCCCGCACGCCAGCGACGAGATCCTCGCCGGCGCGATCACCCGCGGCAGCGGGCGAAGCGTCTCGGCGGCCATCATGGTCTGCGACCTGCGCGACTTCACCGGCATCTCCGAGCTCTGGCCCCGCGACGACGTCATCGACCTCCTGAACGAGTATTTCGACGCCGTCTGCGAGCCGGTGGAAAGGCGCGGTGGCGAGATCCTGAAATTCGTCGGCGATGGCCTGCTGGCGATCTTCCCGCTCGACCGGCCGACGGCCTGCGACGACCTGATCCAGGCGGTCGGTGAAGCGCGGGAGTCGATGCGGCTCCTCAACGCCGACCATGTCCGGCATGGTCGTGCCGTCCTCCGTTACGGCGTCGGCATTCATGTCGGCGAGGTGATGTACGGCAACATCGGCTCGCGCGGGCGTTTGGACTTCACCGTCATCGGACCGGCGGTCAACGCCGCGGCCCGCCTCGAGAACCTGACCAAGACGGTCAATCGGCCGGTGCTCCTGTCAAAGGCCTTCGCCGACATAGCGAACAATCCCTCCGCGTTCGAGAGCATTGGCACGTTTCCGCTGCGCGGCTTCGGCGAGGAGATGGAGGTCTTCGGCCTGGTCGGCGATCCGGCGGTGAGATCGATCGACGAGTTGCCGCTGGTGGGTGCCATCCGCTAGGCATCGCACCTGTCGCGGCCGAAGGACGGCGCGATTCCGCGGCCTGCGGTGCCGCATCGGGACACCAGCAGGGGCAGCGCCAGGAGGATGAGCGATACGCACGAGATCTCGGCCGGCGGCATCAGCGCGGTGATCAGCAGCCATGGCGCCGAGCTCGTCGGCCTGCGGGACGCCGAGGGCACGGAACTGCTCTGGCAGGCCGGGCCCGAATGGCCGCGCCATGCGCCGGTGCTGTTTCCGATCGTCGGAAAGCTCGCGGGCGACACGCTGCGCCACCAGGGGCGCGACTATCCGATCGGCCAGCACGGCTTTGCACGCGACCGCCGCTTCGACTGGATCGAGCGCACGGCGGAACGTGCGACTTTGCGCCTTCGGGACGACGCGGAAACGCGGGCGGCCTATCCGTTTCCGTTCACGCTGGACGTCACGTTCGCCGTCGCCGCAAAGACCCTCACCGTCACGAGCAGCGTCACCAATCCGGGCGACGCGCCGCTGCCCTGCGGCGTCGGCGCGCATCCGGGGTTCCGGTGGCCGCTCGTCGACGGCGTCGCCAAGACCGACCACGTCGTCGAGTTCGATACGCCCGAGACAGGCATGGCGCTTTCCGTCGAGGGCGGTCTGCTGGGAGCGGCCAAGCCGCTTCCCTTCGACGGCAGGACGTTGAACCTGGCGGAAGCGCTGTTCGAGCGGGATGCGCTGGTGATGCCAAGCGTCGCCAGCCGCAGCGTCCGCTTCGTCGCCCGCGCCGGCGACGGCAGCGACGCCCGGGTGCTGACGGTGGCTTGGGAGGGCTACAAGGACCTCGGCATCTGGTCGAAGCCGGGTGGCGCGCCGTTCCTGTGCATCGAGCCATGGTTCTCGATGGCGAGCCCGGTCGGCTGGGATGGCGAGTTTGCCGACAAGCCGGGCGTGCTGGTCCTGGCCCCCGGAGCGACCCGCGACTTCGCGTGGAGCGTGCAAATCGACGCGTAGGGCAGCTGCCGGCAACGCGGCCTCGTTTCAGCCCGCCTGGACGTCGCGACGGGGGCTGATGTGACCACCCGTGACCGGCCTGTCGCATCCTCGCGAGCCCCTGACGCCGGGCGTTCGACGGGACAGGATGCTGGACTCCCGAAGTCTGCGGTGATTAAGCTGTTGCCGCACTTCTCCGCCGGGCGACGGCGAACGGGCGACGGCCAGTCATTCGCCTGATGAGGTCATCATGAAGAAATTCCTAGCCGCTATGGTTGTGACGCTGGTCGTCGCGGCCCCCGTCGGTATGGCATCGGCGCAGGACGCCGCCGCCTTGCCGGATCTCAAGGGAAACTGGGTCGGCACCAGCGAGACGGTGTTGATGGGCAGCGCTGCGCATCATGAGGACGGCGAGGCCGGACCGCGTCTCAGCGAAATGGAGTTCACGATGGCAGTCGAAGGCCAGGACGGGCGCCGCTTCTGGGGCACGATCACCTCGGCGAAGAGCAAAGAGCCGTTCATGGGCGTGATCGGCTTCGACGGAAAGTCGATCACCGCCCGCGATACCGACGGCTATATCGAGGGCGATCTCGTCGACGACGGCACGATGCAGCTGATCTACTCCCATACCGGCGACTCCACCGTCGTCGCCGCGACGACCTACACACGCAAGAAATGACCCTACGCTGTGCCGCGCCGCCCCCGGGCAGCGCGGCGCGGTGGCTTTTGCGCGAACCGTCTACCCTGTCCGCCTGTCGCTCATGATCTGGGTCAGCGCGTTGCGGGTGCCGAGAAGGTGGCCGCGCATGATGCTGGTCGCCCACTCTGCGTCGCGCGAGCCGATCGCCTCGATCAGGTTGCGGTGCTCGGTGAAGCTGCGCGCGACGTCCCGCCGGCCGAGATTGCCGTAGGTGTGGACGAGGAAGCCGATCTCCATCAGCCGCGTCGTCGAGCCGAGGAGCGTGCGGTTGCCGCTGGCCTCGAGGATGACCGTGTGGAAGTCCCGATTGAGCGTCGACAGCCCTTCGACGTCGCCGTTGCCGCCAATACGGTCCATGTCGTCCTGCAGCCGCTTCAGCGTGTCGACGTCCTCGTTCCGCCGCCGCGTCGCTGCCAGCCCAGCCGCATGGCTCTCCAGCAGCGACCGGACCTCGTAGATCTCCGCCACCTCCGCCAGCGTCCGGCGCTTCACCACAGCCCCGACCCGCGGGATCATGTCGACGAAGCCGTCGCTTTCCAGCTTCTGCAGCGCCGCGCGCACCGGTGTCCGGCTGACCCCGTAGCGCTCCGCCAGCATCTCCTCGGTCAGCCGCTCCTCGCCCGAATGCCCACCGGCGAGGATGGCTTCCCGGACGCTGTCATAGACCCGGTCGACGGTCCGTTCCTTGGCGCTCCCGCGTCGCTCCGCCATGCATTCTCCCGGAACCGCATTTCTGAATTGGATACATTGCACTGCAATATAGCAGTGAAATCGCCTTATCGTCGCCGGAAGTTTGACAAATTGGATACAATACGTCTAGCCTTAAGGCGAACGATGCCATCAGGGATCGTCCGCGCCGGGAGGGCGTGACTTATGAGGCGAGGGCGCTTTTCGCGCCCTTAGGGAGGAAGAGCCGGCATGAGGCCACTCGAGGGCATCCGCGTGCTTGAAATGGGCCAGCTGATCGCCGGCCCGTTCTGCGGTCAGCTGCTTGCCGATTTCGGGGCCGAGGTCGTCAAGATCGAACCGCCGCAGGGCGGCGACTCGATGCGCCAGTGGGGCCGCACCGATGCGCAGGGCAACCCGCTGTGGTGGCCGGTCATCGCCCGCAACAAGAAGTCCCTGACCCTCGACCTGCGCAAGCCGGCGGCCCAGGCGATCGTCCGGGAACTCGCAACAAGCACCGACATCATCGTCGAGAATTTCCGCGTCGGCCGCATGGAGGAGTGGGGCCTTGGCTACGAGGACCTGCGCGCCATCAATCCCCGCCTGATCATGGTCCGCGTCACCGGCTTCGGACAGACAGGGCCCTATGCGGAGCGGGCCGGCTTCGCCGCCGTCTGCGAGGCGATGGGCGGGCTGCGCTATCTCGGCGGCTACCCCGATCGGCCACCGGTGCGGGTCGGGCTGTCGATCGGCGACACGCTGGCCGGCCAGAGCGGCTTCCAGGGCGCGCTGCTGGCGCTCCAGCACCGCCACCAGACCGGCGAAGGCCAGATGGTCGACGCCTCGATCTACGAGGCCGTGCTGTCGGTGATGGAAAGCGTCATCACCGAATACGACCGCGGCGGCCACGTGCGCGAGCGCTCCGGCAGTTTCCTGCCGGGGATCGCGCCGTCCAATGCCTATCCGACCGCCGACGGCGACATGATCATCATCGGCGCCAACCAGGACAGCCTGTTCCGGCGCCTCGCGGCGCTGATGGAGCAGCCGGAACTGGCCGAAGACGAGCGCTTTGCCAATCACCAGGCGCGCGGCCGCAACCAGGCCGAGATCGACCGCATCGTCGGCGAGTGGACGGCGACCCGGACGGCGGCCTGGCTGGTCGAGGCGCTCGCCGCCGCGGGCGTGCCGGCCGGGCTGACCTACCGGGCGCGCGACATGCTGAACGACCCGCATTTCCAGGCCCGCGAGTCGATCGTGCGCGTCGACGACGCGCGGCTCGGACCGACGGCGATGCAGAACGTCTTTCCCCGCCTCTCGGCCTCGCCGGGGGAGGTTCGCCACACCGGGCCGCTGCTCGGCGAGCACACCGATGCCGTGCTGCGGGAATGGCTCGACTATGACGACGACCGGATCACGCGGCTTCGCGACGACGGCATCATCTGACCGCGCCGCAACAGGCGGCACGGCAAGCGAATTCGGGAGGATCGACGTGAGCAGGCAGGACCACCAACGGCACCGCATACCGGCATCTTGCGCCGGCGACCTGCCACGCACCGAAAGCCCCGCGACCATCGGTCGGGAGCCCGCGCGATGATCGAACCGGTCATCGTCGTCATCATCCTTCTCGCGCTGATCGCCCTCGGCGCGCCGATCTTCCTGGCACTGGGCGCCGCGGGACTGACCGGGCTCTACATGGCCCGCGGCTCGATGGCCTTCTTCTTCGGCCCGACCTCGCTGTTCGGCCAGCTGAACAGTTTCGAATTGCTGGCCCTGCCGCTGTTCGTGCTGATGGGCAACCTCCTGGCGGCGACCCCCGTCGGCAAGAACCTGTTCCATGCGGCGGTGGTCTGGCTGCAATGGCTCCGCGGCGGCCTGGCGATCGCCACGGTCGGCGCCTCGACGATCTTCGGCGCCGTCAGCGGTGTCTCGATCGCCGGCGTCGCCGCCGTCGGCTCGATCGCGATCCCGGAGATGCTGCAGCGCGGCTACAGCCGCAGCCTTGCGGCCGGCAGCGTCGTCAGTTCCGGCGCCCTCGCGATGCTGATCCCGCCGAGCGTGCCGCTGATCATCTACGGCGCGGTCTCGAACGTCTCGGTGGCGGATCTGTTCATCGGCGGCATCGTGCCGGGGCTTGCCCTCGCGCTGGCGCTCTGCGTCTACATCTACATCCGCGCCCTGCTTCATCCGGAAGAGGCGCCGCTGCAGACGGCCGTCGACTACAGCTGGGGCGACCGGTTCCGCGCCATCGGCGGCATCTGGCATGCCCTGATCCTGATCGCGGTGGTGCTCGGCACGATCTATTCCGGCTTCGCGACGCCGAGCGAGGCGGCGGCCTTCGGTGCGCTCGGCGCCTTTCTGATCGCGGCGGTGGTCTTCCGCAGCCTCGACGGCAGGGGCCTGCTGAAGGTGCTGGGGTCGAGCGTCCGGATATCCGGCGCCATCCTGCTGATCATGGGCTGCGCGCGGATCTTTGGCGACTATCTCAACCTCGTGCGGGTGCCCGATGCGATTTCCGGGCTTCTGGTCGGGACCGACCTGCCGCCCGAGCTGATCCTTTTGCTGATCATGCTGGTGCTGGTCGGCCTCGGCATGCTGGTCGACGCCGTGTCGCTCATCGTGGTGACGACGCCGATCCTTCTGCCGCTGATCACCGCGCTCGGCTACGACCCGCTCTGGTTCGGCATCATCCTTGTGATGAATCTCGAGATCGCGGTGGTCACCCCGCCGGTCGGCCTCAATCTCTACACGCTGCGGGCGGTCGCGCCGGTGCTGAAGATCGAGGAGATCATCCGCAGCGTCGTCCCCTTCGTGGGGGTGCAGTTCGTGATGCTGATGATCTTCGTGCTGTTCCCGTCGCTGGCCCTTTGGCTGCCCAATCTGCTCAAGTAACAATCAAGAGGAGGAAACCACCATGACCATCGACAGACGCACCTTTCTCACCGCCACCGGCGCGCTCGCGGCCGGCTCGGCTCTCGGCCTCTCGATGCGCTCGGCCGCGGCGCAGGAGAAGCTGACCGGCGTCACCTACCTGCCGCCGTCCTATGCCGATCTCGCCTACGGCTCGCAGGGCTTCGTCGACTTCGTCAACGAGAAGCACGCCGACGCGGTGGCGATCGACTTCTACGACTCCGGGCGGCTCCTGTCGGCCGACGAGCAACTGCCGGCGCTGCGGTCCGGCAATATCGACTTCATGTTCCACACCACCTCCTACATCACCCGCTCGCTGCCGATCCTAGGCATCACCGGCCTGCCGGGCGTCGTCGGCCCGCTGTTCGAGAATCCCGACCGGATGAAGCGCGGCACGCCGCTGTTCCAGCTGGTCCAGGACGAGCTGAAGAAGAACGGCCTGACCGTGCTGTCGCTCGGCGGCGGCCTGCTGGAGCCGGAGTATATCTGGAGCACCGATGCATCGCCGGTTCGCAATCTCGATGACATTCGCGGCAAGCGGATCCGCGTGGTCTCCTTCGAAGCCACCAAGGCGATCGAGGATTTCGGCGGCGGCGCCGTCCGCATTCCATCCTCGGAGCTCTATCTCGCGCTGCAGCGCGGCACGATCGATGCCGCGGTGGCGAACATCTCGACGATCAACGGCCGCAGCATCCAGGAGCAGGCCAAGCACGTCTACCGCCTGCCGGTGACGGCGTTCTCGATCGGCATCTTCGTCCAGACCGATCGCTGGGAAGCCCTCGACGAGCCGGTCCGCAACGCCTTCATGGCGGGCGCCGAGTGGTTCGACGAGAACAGCGCGCGCGCTGCCAATGTCGACTATTTCGAGAAGCAGTACTGGCCGGCCTTCGTCGAGCAGGGCATCGAGGTGATCGACCCCACCGAGGAGGAACTGGCCCGCTTCGCCGAGGTCAGCGCCAATGTCCGCACCAGTTGGATGGAAGAGGTCGGTACCGAGGTCGGCGAGCGGGCGATCGCCCTTGCGCTGGGCCAGGACGCCTAGGAGAAACCCTGATGCTCGCCGTACCGATCCGGATCGTCGACCAGTTCTCGCGGTTCCTGCAGATCATCGGGCAGGTCATCCTCGCCTCGATGGTCCTGACGATCACCTACGACGCGACGATGCGCTACGCTTTTGCCTCGCCGACGTCCTGGAGCCTCGAGGTCAACAGCTTCCTGCTCGTCTACGTGGCGATCATGACGGCGGCGGACGTGGAGCGGCGCGGCGAGCATATCGGCATCACCTTCCTGACCGAAGGGTTCGGCGAGGCTGGCCGGCGGGCGGTGGCGGTGCTCGTCGGCCTGACCGGGGCCGCCTTCTGCGGCATCCTCACCTGGCGCGGCTACCTGATGGCGCACGATGCCTGGAGCTATGGCGAACGCGTCTCGAGCGCGTTCGGCACCCCGATGTGGATACCCTACGCCATGCTGCCGATCGGTTTCGGTGCGCTGGGGCTGCAGTTCCTCCTCAACATGTTCCGGGAGCAACCGGTGGGCGTCGGCGGCGCCGACCATGTCTGAGGCGGCGGCCATGGCGGCGTCGGTGGAGATCGTCGAGGTCGCGCCGCGCGACGGCTTCCAGTCGATCGCCGAGCCTTTGCCGACGGCAGAAAAGATCGCGGTCATCGAGGCATTGCTCGATGCCGGCATCACCCGCATGGAGCTCGGCTCCTTCGTCAGCCCGAAGTCGATTCCGCAAATGGCCGACATGGCCGAGATCGCGGCGCATTTTCGCGGCCGCGCCGGCGCGCGGCTTGCCGTGCTGGTGCCCAATGCGCGCGGCGCCGAACTCGCCCTGCAGCATGGCTATGCCGATCTCGTCTTCGTCGTTTCGGTCTCCGAAGCGCACAATCTCAACAATGTCCGCCAGACGGTGGCGCAGTCGCTCGACCAGCTGCGGGCGATCGTCGCCGCGACCGCGGGCACGCCGGGACTTCGCCTCAGGGTCGATCTCGGCACCAGCTTCGACTGCCCGTTCACCGGCACCGTGCCGATGGACGATGTCGCCCGTGTCTTCGCCGAGGCGCTCGCGATCGCGCCGGCGGCGGAATTCGCGCTGTGCGACACCACCGGCCGGGCCGATCCGCTCAACGTCCGCAACCGGTTCGCCGCGATGATGCGGATGTCGCCGGACACCGCCTGGGCGTTCCACGGCCACGACACGTTCGGCATGGGCGTCGCCAACGCGCTCTTCGCCTACGAAGCTGGCGTTCGCGTCATCGAGGGCGCGGCGGCGGGCCTCGGCGGCTGTCCCTTCGCGCCCGGCGCCACCGGCAACACCGCCACCGAGGATCTCGACTTCGCCTTCGCCGAGGGCGGCATCCGCACCGGCATCGACAGGGCGAAGCTGCTCGAAGCGGCCGATCGCATCGCGGCGCTGCCGGACGCGAGGACCGGCGGCCATCTGCGCGCCGTGCCGCGGGCTCGGGCGGCGGCGTAAGCGGCCCTACCGCTCCGGGCGCGTCACCAGCGCAGCGCCGGCAGCAGGTAGTCGGCCCTGACACCGGCGGAAGTCAGCCGCGCGTCGACCTCCGCCCTCTCGATATCGGCCAGGATGCCGGTGCGCACCAGCGCCGCGGCGGCGCCGAACCCCACGGCACCGGCGATGTCATGGTCGATGCTGTCGCCGACGCAGAGGATGCGCTTCTTCTCGACGTCCGGTATCAGCGCATGGGCGGCTTCGTAGATTTCCGGATGCGGCTTGCCGACGAAGGTCACCGGGCCGCCGAGCGCCGCATAGAGGTCGGCGATGGCGCCGGCGGACGGCACCAGCCCCGACGGCGTCAGCATGTGGCGGTCCGGATTCGTGCAGATGCAGGCGACGCCGCGCGCCGCGGCGGGGCGCATCATCGCTTCGTAATCGGCCATGGGGATCGTGTCGGCCTGGCTGCCGGCGATCACCAGCAGGTCGGCGTCAGCGCCGCTTTCGGTCCTCACGCAGCCGAGGCGGTCGGACAAATTGTAGTCGTCGAGGCTGGAGATCGTCAGGCACCGTATGCGCCGATCCTCGGGCAGCGGAAACACGCCGTCCTCGCAGAGCCGGATCGCGACGTCCCCCGAGGTGATGCAGGCGAGATAGGTTTCGCGCCGCACGCCGAGTCGCGCCAGCCGCGCCTCGTTGAAGGCCGCCGGCCGCCCGGAATTGGTGACGAAGATCACCTTCTTGCCGAGCCCGCTGAGTGCCGCGACGGCATCCGCCGCCCCGTCATAGGCGCTGGTGCCGTCATGGACCACGCCGAATTGGTCGAGGAAGAACGCGTCGTAGTCATCTGCAATGGCGCGGAGGCCCTCGGCCTCTGTCGTGCGTGTCATCTCTGCCCTTTGCTGCCCGGGCAGAAGCTGCCGCGTCGCCTGCCGTTGCTGACGGGGCGACGGTAGCCGACAGTGGCGGCGGAGGCGAGACGCGGCCGGTGTCAAATAAATTTGTCGCCCCGCTCAGGAACTCTTGATGCTGCCCGCCGCCAGCGTCAGCTGCTCGATGCGCAGGAGGGGCAGGGTGCTGCCGCCGGCCCCCGAGAAGACCGTCACGTTGAAGTCGAAGCCGGCCGGCGGCGCTGTCACCGGCTGTGTCCCCTCGAACCAGCTTTGGGCGAACGCGCCCACCTCGCCGACGAAGGCCGGCGTGGACGAGCCGTCGGTGCTGGTCGGCGCCAGCAGGCTCACCGGCAGGACGGTGAGCGGCACCGCGATGCCGGTCGCGGCGGGCACCAGGCTGTAGCCGTAGCGGGTCTCGATCTTCACCAGCACCGGTTCGGTGAAGGGAACCCCTGCCGCCGGCGGCAGCAACGCGCCGAAGAAGCCGGTGAGGAAGTCGCCGACGCTGGCGGGCGGCGTCGCCGACTTGTCCAGCGCATAGGCCGCAACGTCGAGCAGCGGCACCAGCGGGTCGGCGAAGCGCGAGGCCGCGGTGGCGAACTCGAACTGCGGGGTCGTGCCGACCGTGAGGTCAGGCGACAGGTGACGGTTGCGCAGCACCTCGACGGAGGCCCAGCCGCTCTGCAGGGCGAACAGATCGAGACCCTCGAAGCGGATCTCGCGCGCCGCGTTCAGGCGCGCGGTCTCGTAGGGAAGGACGGCCGGCACTTTCGGGTCCTTCGGGTGCTGCTTGCGCAGATACCGCCAGGTGGCCGCGCCGGTGGCGGGATCGGAGTCCACCAGGTCGGGATCGTAATTGTCGGGGTCGATCAGCATGGTCGCGAGCGGCAGGAAATTGCCCGCCGGCTTCCCGGCGAGGAGGAAGGATTGCGGCCGGATCTTCACCCGCGCCTCCGGCTCGGTGCCGGCGGCCTGCGGCGCCGCGGAGGACTCCGGCTCCAGCACGATCTCGAACCGGTAAGCGACCTGCGGCGGCGGCGCGCCGGCGAAGGCGGCGAGCATCTGCGCCTTCGCCCAGTTGTCGTAGGCCGTGGTGACGTCGGCGGTCACCGCTTCCAGCGCCGCTACCGCAAACGCCGCCGCAACGGCGTCCGCCGAGCCGGCTTCGCTGCGGCCGTCGAGCGGCCGCAGATACGTCTCGATATCGCGCGCGATGGCGGGATAGACCGCGCTGAACTGCGCCAACGCCGCATACAGCGCCGCGGGCGTCGGATCGGAGTCCTTCAACTGGTCGCCCGAGGGCTGGTTGAACACCACCTCGGCCATGACGGAATCCTGCGCGGCCTGGTTCAGCAGGTAGCTGAAGCCGTAGTCCCAGATCTTCAGCTCGCCGGGCGGAACGGTCGTCGGATCCTGCGCATGCGGCGTGCCGGTCTGGGCCACTACCGTCGCCGGCGTCGGCAGCGCCCGCAACGCCACGGGAATGTCGAAGTGCTTTCCGGTCTTCGGGGTGATCGATTCAAGGAAGGGGCCGGTGAGGAAGCTGATCCAGCGCGACTGTTCGTATTTCTCGATGCCCGGCACGCCGCGAATGTCGTGCTCCAGATGCGACAGGGCGAATTCGAGATCGAGCGACACATAGGCCTGGGACTCGGCCGAGCGCGACGTCACCAGGAAGGCAAGGTTGCTGCTGTCGTCGCCCGTCGCCGGGTTGAGCGGGATCTTGGCGGTGGAGAGCGAGAAATTGCTGTTGGAGCCGGTGGTCTCGCCGTCCGGCAGCGCGCCCTGCGGCTGGCCATAGAAGCGCGGTGCGGGAGCGCCTCCAGGCAGCTTCTGCCCGTAATGCGCCTGCGTCACCGGCAGCACCGCGACGCAGGTCAGCGAGGTGGCATTGCCGAGGCGTCGCAGCAGCGCCTGCTCGAGCTTCGCCTTCGCCGCCGGCTTCAGGCCGGCGTCCGGCTGGTCGAGCACCGACGTGGCGGTCGAGGCGATGGCGGACGCCAGCTTCTGCTTGTGAGCGAGCATGCGCGGGAGATAGCCGAAGGTTTCTGCCTCGGCGGCGCTGGCGTCGTCGGGCACCGGCATCTGGTCGAGCTTCAGCAGCCGGTCCAGCAGGAAGAGCGGCGTCGAATAGCTGGCGGTGAGGATGTCGTCGATCGCGGTGAGGCTTTCCGCCAGCCAGACATTCGGGTCGACGCTGGTGAAGGTCGTGGCGACCGGTGCGCCGTCCGGATAGGGCTTGCCGCTCGCATAGGAATTCACGTCGACGGTGAGCGTCTGCAGGCTGCTGGCGATCGGCAGCGGCGCGAAATAGCGCGGATCGTTGCCGATGACGAAGCCGATGCCCTGGGGCGCCGAGCCCTTATAGACGGCCATGCGGACCGCCCAGACGGTCGGCGAGCGCAGATTGCTCGGCGTGCTCGGGTCGGCGGCGCTGGTGCCGATCCGCATCTGCCAGTCGTCCGTGGCGAAGGCGGTCTCGAAGTCCTTGGCGAACTGGGCGAGTCCCACCGGGTAGAGCGGCGCGTCCCCCGCCGCCGCGGTCGGATCGTCGTCTTCCGTCGGCGGCGCGGGGAGCGTGCCGTCGACGGGGATGGTGGAGACGGCGGTGAGGCCGTCGGCCAGCCCGCGCAGGATCGGGTCGACCAGCCGGCTCTGGCGGGTCAGGCGGATCGCCAGTTCGAGCCGGATGATGTCGCTGTCGGTGGCGAGAGCGGAGAGGGCGATCGGCAGCGAGATCGTCACGTCGGCGGGCGGGGTCGCGGCGTTGCCGGCGGCGCGGGCGGCAAGATAGATCACCGCCGCGTCCACATAGGCGAGGATCTCGTCCCGCGCCGCATCCGGCAGCGCCGACTCCGGCTGGGCGAGCAGCGAGTTGACCAGCGACAGGGTGATCGCCGGGCCGGAAAGCCCGGGAATGTTCAGCGCATCATAGTTCTGGTTGAGCTGGAAATAGACCAGCTGGAACTTGCCGAGATCGGCAACGGCATTGCGCTGCCAGACCGGCATCGTGTCGCCGAAGCGGGTGGCATCGAGATGGGCCCGGGATTCGCTCGTCGACGGCTGGTAGGGCGTCGGGTCGAACTTCAACAGGATCGAGAGGCTGGGCGCCCCTTCCGTGCCCCCGTAGCGGTAGGCCCGCGTGGTGCTCGGCCACTGGTCGAGCGGCATCGGCCGGTCGGCATAGAGGATCGGCGCCGGAACCTCGCCGAAGGGCGGGCTGTCGCTGCTCTGCGGCCGGCTGAAGGGCGAGGGCGTGCGGTTGCCGAAGAGGTCCTGCCAGGCAAGCCGGAACTGCAGGATGCCGCCGATGCCGACATAGGGGTTTGCCGAAGCCGGGGGCAGGCCGGCCGATTTCGGTGCCGGCGCCGGGTTGATCGGCGAGGCGTTGGTGAAGCCGATCGCCTGGTCGTAGAGATAGGGCTGGTCGGCGTCCGGCGCCGCGACGCTTGCCGCCAGCAGCCGCGTACCTTTCGCCGGGCCGGTCTCGGGCGGCGGCGGGTCCTTCGGGCCGAACGGCGCGCTGTCGACGCTGGCGGCGAAGAAGGCGTTGGCCGACACCCCCGCCGACAGCAGCTGGTAGAGCTGCAGCAGCGTCGCCCGCGTATAGGCGTCGATATCGGTCGGCGGCGAGACCGGGGGCGAGCCGCGCTCGCGCTCGACCGTCAGCCCGGCATTGCCGTTGCCGAGGCTGGGCGTCGCATCCTGCGCGACCGGGTCGATCGTCACCGTCGGACCGGCGAAGAGGTCGGCGACGTCGCGGGCGGCATGGCCGAGCGCCGTGGCGCTGGCCTGGTAGTAGGCCGCCATGGCGTTGAAGCTGCTGCCGGGCCCCGTCGCGCCGACCGCATAGACGAAGTCCGGAATGCGGAACACCGCGAGGGCCTCCACCGGCACGCCGGGATTGTGGTTGGCGATATCGCCGGCGCTGAGCGGCGGCGTCACGCCGACGGAATAATAGGCCGCGAGCGCCGCCAGCGGGTCCTTGCCGGTCCCGACATCGGCCGGCAGCAGCTGGTGGTAGAGCCCGGAGATCGGGATCTGGCGGCCGGCCACAAGCGGCGCGTCGCCGTTGCTGGCGACGATCCCGCCGATATCGACACCGTAGAGGGCGGCCAGCCCGGCAAGCGTCGAGCCGGCGGGCAGCGGCAGGCTGGCGACCGGGGCGCTGACGCCGGTCAGTTCGACGATGGCGCTGGCCGGGTCGATCGGCGCGGTGGTGACCAGCGCGTTGACGGCATTGAACAGGCGCGCGCCCTTGGCCGGCGCCCCGACCGTTCCGGCAAGGCCGGTGCGCGAGATGGTGGCGACCAGCGTCAGCGTGGCGACGCCGCTGGTGTCGAACAGCGACGCCGGCAGGCCGGTGCCGTCGGCCAGCATCTGGTAGAACAGATAGGTGCCGCCGGAATTCACCGTGCTCAGCTCCCAGAGCAGCTTGATGAACTCGGCGGTCTTGTTGACGATGCCGGTCGGCAGCGTGTCGCCGACGGCCAGCATCATCGCCGCCGCGGGCGGCGGGTTGGTCTCGGTCGACAGGTTCGACTGGACGATGAAGGAGAGGAACTCGCTCTCCGCCCGGCTGGTCAGGCCCGAGGCGCCGCTGTTGACGTCGCCGTAGAGCAGGAACAGGCCGCTGACGAGGCTCTCGCCCTCGCTGGCCATCGCGGTCAGCAGCCGCTCGAGCAGCACCGCGTCGCTCGGGCTCGGCCCGATGATCTCGTAGGCGAAGGGCGCCAGCGGCCGGGCCGGCGAGCCGGGATTGCCGGGCCCCGGCGGCACGATCGCATTGGCATCCGGCCGCTCGGGCGCGAGATCGGCATCCTGGGCGAGCCGCTTGATCCGGAAGTCGACGCGGGTCGCCAGGCAGTAGGCGTCGATGTCGGTGGAGACCGTCTTGCGCGTCGCCGGATCGGTGCTGCTGGCGGAGGGGGCGAGGATCGGCAGATAGGGCGCGAGGTCCTTGACCGTCCCGATGCTGCCGGCGAGCGATGCCTGGGCCGCCTCGACCGCGCTGAGCAGAGCGCCCGACAGGCCGAACAGCAGCGGCTTGGCCTGCGGCGCCTCCCCCGCGGCGGCAAAGGCGGCGGCACGCAGCGCCGGCGGGTGGGTGACCGACGCCAGCCGCGCGGCGTCCGAGGTCGTCCAGGTCGCATGCGTCGCCATGCCGTAGCGGCGCGGCGCCAGCACGGTCGCCGGCTCGGCTTCCAGCAGCGGGATCGACGGGTGGTAGCCCTGCTTCTGCGCCGAGGCGAGAACCTGGGCAAGCAGGCTGGTCTGGGCGGAGATGTCCCAGGTGAGGCTCGTGCCGGTGCCGAGCTTCAGCCAGTCGAACGCTTCGGAGACCGGCCGCGCCAGCGAGATGTCGTATGCGCCGGTGCGATCGGCCAGCGGGAATTGCTGCCCGGTCAGCTGGTAGGCGCCGTAGCCGCTCTGCGTCGCCGTCCAGTGCGGCGGGCCGTAGAAGAAGTTCGAGGGCAACGCGAGGCCGGTCTCCACCGGCAGGCGCATGCCGTGCATCATGTAGCGGGCGCTCATCCCGGCGGTCTGGCCGAGCGTGCCGGTGGCCAGGATCGCCGGCCACAGCGCCGTATCGGGCAGTGTGAGCAGCGACGGCACCGCGAAGCGCAGCGTCCGATCGACCGTGAACAGCCCGGGCAGCGCGTAGTTCGCCGGCGTGAGGAAACTCGCGGCGGGCACGGCGAGCCGCGCGATCAGCCCGCCGATCGTGTCGCCCGCGGCGCTGGTCGCGGTGACGTCGGGGATGGTCATGACGATGCCCGGCGCAAGCAGGCCGGTCATCGTGTAGAGCCCGGTCTGCGACGAAAGCACGTCGAGCGTCACGTCGAGGCCGGCGGCCAGCTGGGCAAACCCGTCGCCGACCGCGATGACGTGGCTGTGGGTGACGCCATCGACGACGATCTCGACGGTGGTCCCGACGACGAGGAGATTGGTCCGGGCCGCGTTGGCGACGACCAGGCCGGCCGCGTCGGTGCTTCCCGGCACGGCCGGGTCGTTGTAGCGCGCCGCGACGGTCGCCAGCGTGTCGCCGGTCTGCACCATGTAGTCGATGTCGGCAAAGCGCAGCGTCAGGTTTGGCGCCAGCGGGTAGGCGAGATTGGCGTTGACGAGATCGAGGGCCGTCAGCTGGCCCGCCGCCAGCGCGTTCGCCCAGTCGACGATTGTCTGCAGGCTGGTGGTGGGGGTCAGCGGGTAGGGATAGTCGTCGAAACTGTCGATGCCGCTCTGCACCAGCTGGCGGGCGAGCAGGATGAAATAGTCGGTGAAGACGGAGGCGGCCATGGGCGCCGGATCGTCGGCTGTCGCGGCAAGGCTCTGCGCCGGCGAGCCGGACTCGGACTGGACGTTCGCGGCGATGGAATTGAAGATCTTGCGCAGTTCCGCCTGGTAGGCCGCGGTCGCGGTGACATAGGAATCGTAGGCGATGGTCGTGTCGCCGCTCGTCGCCGCAGGGTCCGGGACGGTCATCGACAGGCAGGCGAGGGCCGGGAAGATCGTGGTGCCGGCATCGAGCGAGTCACGCCGCTCCTGGTCGAGCGTCTTGTCCGCCGCGGTGACCGTGACGGTGAAGTTGGCTGCCAGGAACGCCATCAGCTGATCCGCGTCGAATGGTGCCTTCGACGGATCGGCCAGCGTTCCAAGAATGCCTTCCAGCAGTGGCCGGGACACGGTGCCGCCGCCGGGCGCCAGCAGCGGGACGTCGATTTCGACGGCGACGCTGGCGATGATCCATGGCAGCAGCGCGGCGCACAGCCGGCCGAAGGACGTGTCGGCGCCGTCGCCGGCCTTGCCGTCGGCGGTCGGGGCGTCCATGGCGAAGAGCAGGACGAGCGCGGCTTCCTGCTGGCTGTAGTCGGCGCCCTCGGCGGCGAGGACGGTGAACTGCGTCAGCGCCGTCAGGTTGATCGCCGCCGGCGCGGCCTTCGGAGCGGCGCGCAGCAGCGCATGGGGCCGGGCGAAGTCGAGGCTGAGCGGCCGGCCGGTGATCCCGAGTTCGAACAGCGTGCGCGGCAGCGGCCGGGCACGCTGAATCGCGAGTGCGCCGTCGCGTCCGAGCAGCGCCGTCGCGGCGAGCGCCGAATGCGGGTCGTCCCAAGGCGCCTTGCCGTCGGAGCCGATGGTCAGTTCCTCGGTGATCGAGGCGGAGAAGGAGAAGCTGATCTTGATCGAGAACAGCCCGAGATCGATCGAGATCGAGACGCTGACCTGCACCGAAGCCGACAGCACCAGCGGGATCTTGCGGTAGGATTCGTAGGAGATCTTGGCGTAGACGATGACGGTCAGGCTGACATCGGCCTTGATGACGACGAAATCGACCGACCCGAACAGCTTGCCGATGATGCCGAACGTGCCGGAAATCTTGAAGTAGTAGTCGCCTTGGACCTCGTTGGCACTGCCGGTGTTGCCCGCGTCGAACGGGTGCCAGGCGGCAATCGTGCCCTCGATGATGCCGAAGACGGTGATCGAGAAGCCGGCCTTCAATATGCCCTTGTCGATGGTCCGGCCGATGCCGAGCTGGGCGCCGAGGCCGAAGACGATCACCGGGTGGAACGTGCCCTGCGTCGTCGGCGGCAGGCCGGGCGCGGTGGCGTTGGAGAGCTTGCCGAAATAGAACCCGCCCGAGCCCAGCACCGGCACGCCGTAGATGATCCCCTGCACCGTGAAGGACCGCGAGAAGTCCATGTTGTAGGGGAAGCCGAAATCCACCAGGAAATCGCCGTTGGTGTAGATCTGCAGGCCGATGCTCGGCAGGGTCACCGACACGGCGCCGAAATCGAGGTTGCGCAGCGCGCTCGGCAGCGTGAACTCGATCTGGTAGCAGCCGATGTCGTCGGTGATCTTCTTGTAGAGGACGTCGATGGCGAGCCCCGCCAGCACCTTCACCTTGTCGCCGTTCAGCGCGATCCGCAGGCCGTAGAGGTCCGGGTCGTTGAAGACGATCATGCAGTCGAAGGAATAGACCGACGTGTCGCCGATCCGCAGCAGGCCGAGATGCAGCGCCCCCAGCCAGTTCGACGAAGCGTCGTAATAGGGCTGGCCCTTCACCTTCTGCGTCGGATCGAACGGCATGTCGCCGCCGGTCGACGGCGGAACGGCTGACAGCGCCTTGATGACCGCCTGCGTCGAGTCGAAGCTGCCGGAATCGTAGATCTTGATCCGCTGGCCGAGAGCCAGCAGCTTGAGGTCGAAATAGGCGTTGCCGCGGCCCGGTACCGTCGGCATCTTCTTGACGTCCTCTCCGCCCTTGGACGGGTCGAACAGCGGCGAGTCCTTGGCGCTCGGGATGATGGTCGACCCGTCGATGGCGAGCTGGACCTTGCCGTTCACCTGCAGGAACTGCAGGCCGTTGATCTTCAGGATGCCGAGATCGATGGGCGAGGGCAGCTTGTACTTGGCGGTGACGCGGTTCGTCACCCCCGGCGACAGGTCGATGGCGATCGAGAAGCCGTCGAGCGAGATCTGGTTGAGGATGTCCCAGGGCGAGGGCAGGGTGAAGTAGGGATCGCCGATCATCTCGACCAGCGCGGTGATCAGGCCGCCGACGGTCCAGCCGGACAGCGAGAACGTCACGGTCTTGGTCTGGAAGCCGTACTCGGCGCGAAAGCCCTTCCAGCTCATCCACAGCGTGCTGTTGGTGGCGAAGGCGCCGGGGGCGAGCAGCGCGTCGTGGCTCGACGTGAGGGCGAGGGCGGAAAGGTCTGGCGCGCCGTCGGCGGTGACCGGCGGGCTGAAACTGTAGCCGATCTGCACCGGCCCGATATTGGCGATGTCGATCGTGCCGATCGCCGATCCGGCGAATTCCTCGCCGGCCTTGCGGTTTCCGTCGTAGTCGAGACCCAGTTCGGCCAGGATGTCGACCGGAATGTCGGGGGTCAGGTCGAAGACCCAGCGGATCTTCGTCGCAATCTTGTAAGCCGGTTTGGTAGCGGCTGGTGGATCGACCTGCAGCAGCGTCAGCCGACCGGAGGGCTCGTAGTTACGACGCATCGTCACCCGGGAATCGACGGGCCGGACAGGGCTGCGCCAGCCGATCCCCTGGTGGGCGGAGGCCAGCCTGCGTGCCGGCCGCGTCGCCGGTGCCCGGGCGGCGCTCAGTGCCAGGCTCTTGGAGGCGACCGGGATCGTCGCGTTCACCGACAGCGCCTCGATGGTGAGGTCGCCCGGCAGGAAGTCCGGCAGGTCGTAGGCTCGGAAGAACGTGGAGATCAGGTCCGACAGGCTCAGGGGCTGCGCCAGCGAGGCGTCTAGCGTCCAGGCCGGGGTCTCCGCCTTGCCGTCATAGTCGACCCGCACATGGGCTGCGACCGGGCCGACGACGATCTGACCGTCCATCGAGCCGGCATAGACCGTCTTGCCGGCCTGGCCGTCCGGCCGGTTCGGCGTCGAAGCGTTGAGGTCGAAGACCAGCCCGGTGATCTGGATGAGCGGCTTGGTGTCGCCGTTCGCCGGGTCGGTGTGCTGGATGAACGGCACGTCGACAAAGGCATCCACCTGGAAGCCGAGCGAATAGGTCTTGCGGCTCGGGCTGACGGCGAGATGGATGTCGGAGAACGCGATGGAGACGCCGTCCGGCAGACCGATCGCGCCCTGGGTAATGGCAGTAATCGCATCGTTGAGGGTCACCGAACCGGTGAAGCTGCCCTCGAAGTCGAGATTGCTGTCGATGGCGATCTCGAACAGGCCGCCGGGCTTGCCGTCCTTGGTCTTGAACACCGTCGGGAACAGCTTGAACGTCGCCTCGAAGCGCGCATAGAAACTGATGCTGCCCAGCGGATCGTTGATCGTCCAGACGAGGGAGAACGCGTCGATCTCGAAGGCCGCGCCGGTGGTCGGATCGTCGAAGAACTTGATCGGCTGGCCCTGCACGCTGCCCAGCATCGTCGTGACGCTGCTGACCCCCGGCTTCGGCTTGAGCGGCCCGACGAGCGTGAAGCCCTGCATCTGCACAGCCGCGAGATATTGCTGCAGCGAGGCGGGCACGGAGGAGAAATAGCTGTTGCCGACCATCAGCGCCGCGACGGCCTGCGGCGTGATCGGGTGCTTCGGGTCGGCCGGCCCGATGGTGAAACTGTAGCCCGACGTGTCGTCGGCGATCATCGCCCGAAACGCCAGCTTCAGTTTCTGGCCGTCCGTGCCGATGACGTCGATCTCGACGCCGAAATAGAAATACGGCGTCTGGAACGTCATCGTGGTCGGCGCGCCGTTGGCGTCGAGCAGCAGCGTGCCGTCCTCGTCTTCGGTATCGGTGGCGGTCTCGATGACGAAGCCGAGATGCGGGTTGACCACCTCCAGGAAGAACAGCTTGAGGTCGCCGCCGGTGGGGATCGGCGCCGCGATGTCCATGTCGGGATATAGGATCTCGGCGTTGTCGACCTTGTCGAGGCTGACCGGGCCGCAGGCGACAAGGTTCGGCGGCGCCGCCCCGAGGCCTTCGACCACCGCGAAGAGCGGAACGGCCGCCGCCGGCACAGCGAGGACGCCGTAGAGATTCTGCCCGGCGCTCAGCGCCAGCGTCGTCCCCAGCGGCGCGGAGGCAAAACTCTGCGCGGCGCTGGCGAACAGGAAGCGCTGCTGGTCGAACCGGACATAGTTGAACGGCCAGCCGGCCGGGTCCATGCCGGGAAACTGGTCGGCGAGCTGCCAGTCGGCGGGTACGACGTCGATGGCCAGCAAGGGAGTGGTCGCCGTTCCGGCCGCCCCGTAGAGCGAGGCCGACGTCTTGTCCGGCGGCGCCGCCAGGAATGTCAGGGTCACCGCAGGAATCGCGAAGCGGTCGTTGCTGACGGCGCCCACGGTGCTGCGGTCGTAGTCGATGGAAAGCCCGGCGCTGTCGTCCGGCAGCCGGTAGGCCGCCTTGATCGCGGCGTCGAAATCCGGCGGCGGCGTCAGGCCGGCGGCGGTGAAGAAGGCGGCGTTGACCACGACCGGGCCGGCCGGCGCGCCGGCGAAGGCATCGCGGAGCGTTTGTACGGCTGGGTCGGCCATGGCGTCCTCTCTGCCTCAGATGTCCGCGACGATGGCGAGATGGTCGCTGGTGCTGCGGATGCGGCCGTAATTGTTCCAGCCGTTGAAGGCGCTGCGCCGCCCGGCGCTGAAGGCCGGCGCCTGGGCGGCGGGAGCGGCGAACGGCGCGCCGGCCATGTAGATCGGCAGGTCGTAGGTGCCGATCGGCGGGTTGCCGGGCACGGGCGCCGCGATGACGTTGTAGCGCGAGCCGACGACGCCGTTCAGCACCGTGACGTCGGTCATGGGCCCACCGGCCGCGACACCGGCGCCGTAGCGGGCGAGGATATTGTCGATGGAGTAGAAGTTCTGGTAGATCGTGCTGCCGATATAGCCGTAGCCCGGGTAGTAGTCGGTCTGCGTCCCGGTGGTCCAATAGGTGGATCCGTTGCCGCGCTTGATGTGGGTGGCGAAATAGCCGAGCCAGCCGTCGATCGGGGCCGGCGGGCCGCCGGGTCGGTCGATGCCGAGGGCGTAGTTCGCTGCCATGGCCGTGTAGCTGGCGTTGCGCGTCTTCGTGGCGTTGTTGTTCAGCAGGTTGACGTTGAAGTCGCCGAGCACGACCCGCACCTCGTTGGCCGCGATTCCGTCGGTGATCTCCGCAAGGTCCGCGAGATCGGTGAGATACTGGCCGGCCGCCGCGCTAGCCGGCGAGTGGATGCAGAACAGCGAGATGTTGCGCACCACCGGCAGTGCGCCGCCGCCCGACATCTCCGCGAAGCTCACCCAGTAGGGCGTCCGCAGCGCGCCGAAGTTCACGGCGGTGCCGGCATTCATGTGGGCTGCGGCATAGGTGAAGTCGGTGCACGCGGCGAGCTGGTCCTGCGCCGTACCGGTATTGATCGTTCCGGCAGGCACCGCCGCGACGGGCAGGGCGCCGGCAAAGGGGGCGGCGTAGGCCACAGTGGGCAGTGCCGGCCCGAAGACTCCCGGCGCCAGCGGGGCGATGGCCGGCCCGACGCCGCCCGGCCACAGCCATGGTCCGGTGAAGACCAGGTTGGAGCTGTCGAAATACACCGCCACCGCCTCGCGCGGGCCGGTCTGCAGCGGCGGCACCAGCATCCAGTTGGCGTTCCCGGTAACCGCCCGCAGCGCCACCAGCAGCGCCAGGGCCCCGTCCGGGCCGCTGCCGCGCGCCAGGATACCTGGCCCGTCATAGCCGGTCGCCACTTCGACGATGACGATGATGTCGGGCCGCGATAGCACGCCGCCGGCGGTGATCCCCCAGTGGGTGTTGATGTAGGCGAGCCGCGCCGCCGACGCCTGCGCTGCGGTCATCGAGGCGCCCCGCTGCCGCTTGGTGCTCGGGTTCGCCATCTTGTTGGCGGCGAATTTCTCGATGTTCCAGTAGAGGATGCGCGTCATCGTGGCGCCCCCCGATCGGTTGGCGGGGAAGGTTGCCGGTCGGTTGGCCGCGCCGGGGCCAGCGGCTCCGGCTCGCGCAACGCCCGCTCCTCGATCAGCGTGGTCTTCTGGTCGGCGACATAGGCGGCGTACCAGCCGAGGCTGCCGTTGCCCGAGGGATCGCCGAACAGGAAGAAGTTGACCGTCGCCCCCGGTGGCAGCTTGGCAAAGCCGAGAAAGGTCAGGCCGACATCGTTCAGCCGCAGCGTGAAGGAGAGCCCGGCCTTGCTCACCGCTTCGCGCCGCAGCACCAGGCTGCCGATGGTGAGCTTCATCACCCCCTGGATCGACAGCAGCTTGGCGCCGGGCGCCGCGCCCGGCAGCGACAGGCCGACGAAGACCGCCGCGGTCTGGTCGAGCGCGCCCGAACTCGGCGCCCAGGCGACGAGGATGCGGGAGGCGAAGCCTGCCTGCGCGACCAGCCCGCCCGGCGAGCCCATCGTCACCTTGTAGGCGATGCCGTACCAGGGGCCGGAGAGCGCCTTGATCTTCGGCTCGACCGAGACCGGCAGGAAGCCGAAATCGACCGCCCGCTTGTCTTGCGGTCCGGCAATGAAGGAATCGACCTGCAGCGCGAGGTCGGAGAACAGGCTGTGCTCGCGGAACTGGCTCGAACCCTGGTCGAGCGCCAGCTTGCCGGCCTCGAACGAGAACGTCACCGCGTTCGGCGCGTCGAGCGGCGAGGCCATGGTGAGCTCGAGTCCGGAGAAGCTGAGCCCGGTCGCGGGCGACGTCGGCGGCGCCTGCGCCGGAAGGCCGAAGGACAGGAGGTCGCAGTCCACGTTCGGACCGGCCAGCAGGGCGAATTCCAGCGCGCCGGACATCAGGAAGCGGCTGCGCACCGTGCCGTCGTCGCCGTTGGACAGCGTGTTGAACACCACCCGCTGCAGCGCCACCGAGGGCAGCGCATTGCTGTCGAGCATGAATCGGGTGGTGGCATTCTGCTCGAAGACGTAGACGCTGGTCGCGCCCTGGCGCTGGTAGCTGCCCTTGAGCACCACGGCGAAGGCCGGCAGCTTGCCGAGCACGCCGTAGGCGGTGGTGACCTTGGACAGGAACAGCGCGTCGAGCGTCAGCTGCACCCGGCTGCGGAAATCCACCAGCGCGGCGTTGCGGAACAGCGCCTGGAGCTGCAGCACCTGGAAGCCGAAATCGCCGTCGGTACGCAGGGCCAGCGGCATATCGGGATTGCCGCCCGCCTCGACATTCGCGCGGTAGGCCGGCAGCTGGTAGTCGATCAGGCCGAACAGGCTGCTCGGTACCTCCATGGTGACGGTGCTGCCGGAGACCGTCACGCGGCTCGCCGTCGCGCCGAAATGGTGGGCACGGAACAGCGTGAAGTCGATGCCGGCGACGAGGCCCTTGATCTGGTCCGGAAACCCGGAAGGATCGACCTCCGCCGCCAGCACGATGAAGCCCTGCCAGTTCGCATCGGTGACGATGCGGGCGAAGTCGTCATAGAGCGTGTTGCCGCTCTTGGCGGCGGCGATGCCGGCTTGGAGGTAGTCCTGCAGGTAGCTGGAGAGCCCCGCCAGCGCGATGCCGGGGTCGACGCCCTGGCCGGTCACCGAGAACGCCTCGGTGCCGACCCACTTGGCCGGGTTCTGCACCCGCTCGAGCAGCGAGCCGTCGCAGTATTTCATGATCAGGATGTTGCTGTAGGCGGTGGCATTGAGGGACTCGCCGACGGCGGCCGTCATCCGCCAGCCGCCGATCACCACCTCGCGGTCGAACAGCGCCGTGCCCAGCTGCGGCGCGGATGGGTTGGCCGGCGGCGGGTTGGGCGCCCCCAGCTTGGCCGGATTGACGATCACCGCCATCAGCTGGTTGGTCTGGAACAGGCTCTGCAGTTCCGGCGCGAGGCCCTCGAAGCCGAAATCCAGCGGACTGTCCGTGCCCTGCTGCGAGCGCGCCAGCACGATCTTCTCGTACAGCGCCTCGCCGCCGCCATCCGGGATCTCCACCTCCGCGTAAAGACCCTGCGGAGTCGTCGCCTGGTGCAGCGTGCCTGCCGCCGCCGCAAGCCGGCTCAGCCGCGCGTTGCGCAGCGCGGCCAGCCGGGCGACGCTGGCGGCGCCGAGGAGCCGTCTGCGGGTTGCCGACAGGATCTGGCTCTCGAAGCCGCCGTAATCCTCTATCGGGCTGGCGGCACTCAGCGTCCCGAGCCCCGCATAGGGCGGCAGCGGCACCAGCAGCAATCCGCCGTCGCTGCCCGCCTGGGCGATCGGCGAGGGGGTCGCCAGCGGCGGCAGCAGGGGCGTCGCGTCGTTGGCGGCGTCCTGCGGCGGTGCGTAGAGCGGGCTGCCGGAGGGCTGCGCCAGATAGGTCGCATCGCCCGAACTGCCGTTGAGCACGGCCGCCCAGGCGGTCACATAGGTGTCGTCGAGCGCCGGCTTGTCGCTCGGCGGCGTGGCGAGGCTGGCTTGCGGGAAGGGGAACACCGGGGCGTAGGCCGGCCGGCCGGCCATGAAGCGCAGCCGGTCGTAGGACCCGCCGGACTGGAAGGGCGCCAAGGCGACGCGTTCCGTGCCGAACAGGCCGGCGAGCAGCGTCAACGTCGTGCCGGCTTGCGGATCCGTCGGCGCGACGAGGCCGAAATCGCCGGCCGGGGTCAGGCTGACCGCCGTCACCGCGGCCCCCTTCGCGGTTGTCGGCTGCAGCACCAGCGCCCCGCACCAGGGCAGCGGCTCGCCGTTCTCGTCGACGCCGTTGAGCGGCACCAGATCGACGGACTGGCCGGTGGGGGTGCGGTACCAGCTGGCGATCTGGGCCGAGGTATCGCCGGCAAGCGCGAACAATGTCCGCAGCCGGCCCTCGGTCGGCGCCGACAGCGGCGCGACCTGGTTGAACAGGTCGAGCGGGTCGACGGCACCGGCATAGTCGAGGTCCGGCAGCTTCGGCGCCGTCGCGAACAGGGGGAAGACACCGCACCGATCGCCGTCTTTCGATCCGTGCAGGAAGCGCATGCCGGTGGAGAGGCCGGCGATCGTGTTGTGCGTCCCCGCCCGGGAAAGCCCGCCGGCGACGGTGAAGGAGCCGCCGTGCGGCCCGAAGAAGGGCAGGCCCGCGCCATCGGCCACGGAGGGCGGCTGGGTGTCGTCCTGGGTGTTGAACTGCACCTTGCCGGACCCGGCCGTGCCGAAGAGAAGACCTCGCGGGCCGATCGTGACGACGGTCTGGCCGGGGACGGAGAAGGTCAGCTGGCCCGCCGGCAGGTTGAAATCCGCCCCGGTCGCGATGCCGCCGCCGCCGCTGTCGAGGAAGGTCACCGCGCTGGCTGCCGGCACGCCGAAGACCGGGCCCGCCGGGTCGGCCAGCCAGACGGCGGCGCAGCCGAGGAACGCACCGGCAAAGCCGCCGAAATTCTGGTTCAGCCAGTCCACCACCGCCTGCGCGTAGGCGCCGGCCTGCTTGCCGTCGGTGAGGGTCGGGGCGCCGGTCGCGAAGAGATAGTGGCCGCTCATGAAGCTGTCGGCGACGGCGAGCGTCTTCGGCGGGTCGGACTGCGTCCAGACGAAGCCGATCCAGCCCGGCGCCCCGCCGCTCGTATCGAGCGCGTAGAGCGTGCTGTCGAGGATCTGGCGAAACAGCGGATAGTCGCTCATCCGGCCCTCCGGACGAGAACCGGCCGGCGGGCCCCCGTCAGTTCGCGGGCGCCGGCAGCGACCATTCCGCCATCGCCGCGGCGATCGGCGTCGGCGGCGTCGTTGCGGTGGTGACCGTCGCCTGCAGGAAGAGCATCCCCGGCTGCAGCGTGGTGGGGATGGTCAGGGTGATCTTCGCCCCCGCGTCGATGGTGACGTCGCCGCCCTGGATCTTCGAGGGAAATGCCTGCTGCGGCGAGAACTGCGTCGCGGTGAGCGTCGCGATCGGCGTGGAGCCACTGACGAACTGGAATTGCACGATGTTCGCCGCCGCCCCGCGCACGATCGTATGGGCCGAGAGCTCGCCGTTGATCACCTGGGTGAACTCGGCGAACACCGGGTCGGCGCCGGCGACCCAGGTGACCACCGCGCCCCGGTAGGGCGTAGCCGTCCCGGCCTCGCTCGCCACGACGTCCGCCTCCACGGAAGACAGCAGCGGCGGTGCCTGGAGATCGAGCGTCAGGCTGCCGGTTGCCGAACTCGTGCCGGACTTCACGTCCAGCGCGAGGCTCGGCTGCGCCAGCGTCAGGCGCTGCATCGCGACGACGCTGCCACCCAGCGCGGCCGTCACCGTCGCGTCGCCGC
Source organism: Aurantimonas sp. HBX-1 (assembly GCF_021391535.1). Lineage (GTDB taxonomy): Bacteria > Pseudomonadota > Alphaproteobacteria > Rhizobiales > Rhizobiaceae > Aurantimonas. Next base: position 3,143,921 of record NZ_CP090066.1, on the reverse strand, counting down.
GGTCCGGGTTGGCACTGGCGGTCAGGGCGAGCGGGCCGATCGTCCGGGTGCCCTGGTTGGCTGTGCCGGAGGATGCGGGCGGCGCGAACGCCCGCACGCGCGGCTCGAGCGGCGGCGCCGCAGTGGTCGACGGCGCGGCTGGCCGGGGCTCGGCCGCCGCTGTCGGCGCTCTCGTCCCCGTCGTGGAAGGCGTCGACGTCGCAGGTGCCGGCGCTGCGGGAGCCGCTGACTGCGCTCTGGCGGTGGGACTGCCGGCACTGTTGCATAGCAGGCCTCCTGCCAGCGCGATCGCGAGAAGCGACCCCCCGATCGTCCATCGGGAGGCGAGATGTCGGGCGACGCCCGCCGCATGCAGGCGCCGCATCACCGCGGCCACGCGCGAAAGCTGAACGACGGCTCGGGCGGCCGATGCCGGACCGTCGTCATGGCCGTGCCATCGCGCCGTAGCGGCAACTGCCGCACGATTATCCGCCCGGCACCGGCCGTACGGCCCGGCGATGGCGGGCCAGGGCAGCGGATCGGCTGCCGTGAACCCGGCGTCAGCTCGTGGTGCTCGACGACAGCGTCCAGGTGGCGACGGTCGCGTTGAAGGGGATCCCATCGGGCGCGGTCGGCGTGACGACGGTCAGCGATGCGACCACCGAGCCGGCCTGTCCCGCCGTCGGGACGGTCAGGGTGAAGCCGCCGCCCTTCTTGATCGTCAGCTGACCCGCGACGATGTCGAAGGGAATGGTCGCGGTCGGGGTGAACTGGGTCAGCGTCGTGCTCCACAGCGTCACCGAGCCGTTGACCAGGGCCACGGTGGCGTTCTGGCGCGCATCGCCGGTCACCGTCGTGCTGATGGTCAGCTGGGGCGACAGGACGAAATTGATCACCAGCGGAGAGGCCGCAGCCAACTCCGCGCTGAAGACTTCTGCATGTGACACGAGCGCGATCTCCCGACAGTGAATGAATTCAACCGACGGGCGATCTCCTGTCTTTGGCCGCCCGGTTACTCATAGAAACACGGGTTTTGTTCACCGACAACAGGGGGGAGCGGTACAGAAGCGTTCTCGATTGAAAAATATTTTAGTCTGAGACCCAAATTGCAGCAACGCCGGCACATTGGAGCAGTAAAGAATACAATGCCCTAACGGTAATTTGAACGGCAAACCTGCGGGGATTGCAACCTATGCGAGAGGTTTGCCGGGCTCGCAGCCGGGCGGCGGCGCCCCCGTGGCGCCGCGCGACCTCCGCTTTCGGGGCTTAGCGCCGCCCGGTCGGGTTGACGTCGCGGACGTTATTCCGCGGCGGGCTGCAGCCGGTCGTCGCGGTCGGGCTTGGCCCGTTGCGGGAACTCGGTGACGCGCTGCCAGCTCGGTCCGAACAGGTCCGGCTGCGGCGGCCTTGCGGGCTCGGACGGCGCGCCGCCGTCGGCGGTATTGGGCTTCAGGAGCCACCCGAACAGCCGCCCGACGACATGGCTGAGATCGTCCATCAGCGTGTAGACCGACGGGATGAAGACCAGCGACAGGACCGTCGAGACCAGCAGGCCGCCGATCACCGCGATCGCCATCGGCGCGCGGAATTCGCCGCCTTCGCCGGTCGCCATGGCCGCCGGCACCATGCCCGCCGCCATGGCCAGCGTGGTCATGATGATCGGGCGCGCCCGCTTGCGGCCGGCATCGATGATCGCCTCCATCTGGCTGACCCCGTGCTTTTCCTGCTCGACCGCGAAATCCACCAGCATGATGGAGTTCTTGGTGACGATGCCCATCAGCATCAGGATCCCGATGACCACCGGCATCGAGATCGCCGTATGGGTGAGAAGCAGGGCGCCGACAACGCCGCCGACGGAGAGGGGAAGCGAGGCGAGAATGGTAATCGGCACGAAGAAGCTGCCGAACAGCAGGATCAGCACCACCAGCACCATCATGATGCCGGCGCCCATCGCCGAGGCGAAGCCGGCAAAGACCTCGCCCTGGATCTCGGCGTCGCCGACCTCCTGGACCCGCACACCCGGCGGCATGTCCTTGATCGCCGGCAGGGCCATGATGACCTCGCTGCCCTGGCCGATCTCGTAGCCCGGCATCATCGAGGTGCCGACCTTGACCAGCCGGTCGCGATCGTAGCGGTCGATGGTCGAGGGGCCCTGGCCGAATCCGATGTCGGCGACGCTTTCCAGCGGCACCGAGGCGCCGCTGCCGGTGGTCACCCGCAGGCTGCGGATGGTCGACAGATCCTCGCGCGCATCCTCGCGCAGCTGCACCCGGATCGGCACCTGCCGCGTGCCGACATTGAACTTGGCAAGGTTCGCCCCGACGTCGCCGATCGTCGCGACCCGCACCGTTTCCGAGATGGTCTCGGGCGCGATGGCGAGGTCGGCCGCCTCGTCGAGGCGGGGGCGGATGCGGATTTCCGGCCGGGCGAAGGAGGCCATGGCCGAAGGGTTGGCGAAGATCGGCTCCCGCCGCATCTGGCTTTCGAGTTCTGCCGCCACCGCCGCCACCTTCGCGCCGTCGGCGCCGAGGATGCCGACCGAGAGTTCCCGCTCGCCGCGATCGTTGACGTAGAACGACCGGATGTCGGGGATCGCCGCCAGCCTGTCGGCGATGACCGGCTCGAGGTCGCCCTGGCTACGGGTCCGCTCGAACTTGCGGGTCAGGTTGATGGTCAGCGCCGCCCGCCGTACTTCCAGCGTGCCGGTCGGGCTCGATCCGCCGATGACGAGGACGCTGCGCACTTCCGGCAGTTCGCGGATGCTCGCCACGGCCTTGTCGGTCACGGCGCGTGTCGTCTCGAGTGTCGAGCCGGGCGGCAGTTCGAGCGAGACCACGATGCGCGACGCGTCCTCCTTCGGGATGAAGCCCGTCGGCAGGTACTTGATGCTGTCGATGGCCAGCGCGAACAGTGCGATGCCGACGGCGAGCGTGATCCAGCGCCAGCGCACGGTGGCGCGCAGGAAGCCGGTATAGGCCCGCATCAGCAGGCCGTCGTGGTGCTCCGCCGGATGCGGCATGCCGATATAGGCGAACAGGATCGCCAGCACGACCGCACCGCCCATGATCGCCAGCGAGAGTTCCGCCGCGAGGTCGAAGCTCACCGGCGGCAGCGCCGCTGCATAGCCGGCGATGGCGGCGAGCGCCGGACTGTCGGCCGCCGCGCCCGGAAGCGCCGCCAGCGCGAACAGCAGCCCGATCGCCAGTCCCGCCAGCGGCGCGGCGATCAGCAGGTTGCGACGGAGCATGCGGCCGAAGCCCGGGCCGCTGGTGGCATGCGGGTGGAAGAAATATGCCGCCAGCATCGGGGTGATCAGCCGCGCGACGAGCAGCGAGAAGAACACCGCCACGGCGACGGTGAGGCCGAACTGCTTGAAATACTGGCCGGCGATGCCGCCCATGAAGCTGACCGGCGCGAACACCGCCATGATCGTCAGGGTGATGGCGATGACGGCGAGGCCGATCTCGTCGGCCGCCTCCATGGCGGCTTTGTAGGGCGGCTTGCCCATCCCCATGTGGCGCTCGATGTTCTCGATCTCGACGATCGCGTCGTCGACGAGGATGCCGGTGACCAGCGTGATCGCCAGCAGGCTGACGAGATTGAGCGAGAAGCCCATCAGGTCCATCGCCCAGAAGGTCGGGATCGCCGCCAGCGGCAGGGTGATTGCGGCGACCGCCGTCGCCCGCCAGTCGCGCAGGAACAGCAGCACCACGATGACCGCCAGCAGCGCACCCTCGCCGAGCGTCTCCATCGCCGACTCGTAGTTGCCGTAGGTGTAGGTGACGCTGTCGTCGATCTTGGTGAACTGCACGTCGGGATTGCCGGCCGCGAGTTCCTTGACCTTGCCGGCCGCCAGGTCGGCGACGGTGGTGTCGCTGGCGCCCTTCGAGCGATAGATCGAGAAGGCGACCACCGGCTGGCCGTCAAGCCGGGCGAAGGAGCGCGGCTCCTCCCAGGAATCGACGACGTCGCCGAGTTCGCTGAGCCGGACCTGCCGGCCCCCGGGCAGGGAGATCTTCGTGGCGCCGAGACCCTCGACCGTATCGGCCGAGGAGAGGGTGCGGATCGCCTGTTCCTGGCCGCCGAACTCGCCCCTGCCGCCCGAGAGGTCGACATTCGTCGCGCGCAGCTGCCGGTTGACGTCGGCCGCGGTGATGCCGAGCGCCGCCAGCCGGTCGGGATCGAGGCGGACCTGGATCTCGCGCTCGACGCCGCCCATGCGCTCCACCCGGCCGACGCCGTTGAGCCCCTGCAGGGCGCGGATCACCACGTCGTCGACGAACCACGACAGCTGCTCCGGGGTCTTGCCCGGCGAGGAGGCCGCGTAGGTGACGATCGACTGGTTCTCGACCTCGATGCGCTGGACGATCGGCTCCTCGATCGTGCGCGGCAGGTCCGAGCGGATCTTGGCGATCGCGTCCTTGACGTCGTTGGTGGCGCGGTCGACGTCGATCTCCAGCCGGAACTCGGCCGCGGTGATCGAGGAGCCGTCGGTGATCGTCGAGGTGACGTGCTTGAGGCCGGAGATGCCGGCGATGGCGTCCTCGACCTTCTTGGTGACCTGGGTCTCCAGTTCCGACGGCGCGGCGCCGGACTCGGTGATCGTCACCGAGATCACCGGCACGTCGATGTTCGGGAAGCGGGTGATCGGCAGCGTGATGAAGCTGACGATGCCGAGGGCGATCAGCACCACGAAAAGGAGGATCGGCGGAACCGGGTTACGGATCGCCCAGGCGGAGAAGTTCCAGCTCATCCCTGCACCTCGGCCGATTGCAGCTCGGTCGGCGTCACGCGGTCGCCGTCGCGCACGAAGGTGCCGGCGAGCGCCACCACCGCCTCGCCCTCCGACACGCCCTCGACGATCTCGACCTCGCTGCCGGTGTTGATGCCGATCGTCACGGGCCGGCTCTCGATCGTGCCGTCTTTCACCACCTGCACCACGGACTCGTCGCCGTCGGTGACGACGGCGGTGTTGGGCAGGACGATGCCGCGGCTGCGGGCGATCTCGATGGCGCCGCGGGCGAAGCTGCCGCTGCGCAGCAGGTCCGACGGCGGCAGGGCGATACGGACGCGGCCAAGGCGCGTCGTCTCGTCGACGACGGGCGAGACCAGCCGCACCGTTCCCTCGATCGGATCGCGCGTGCCGGGCAGGGTCACGGTCACCTTCTGGCCCTTGGCCAGCGAATTCAGCACCGACTCGGTGACCTCGGCGTCGAGCTCGATGAGGCTCTCGCGGGCGATCTCGAACAGGCCGCCGCCGGCCGCCGACGCGATGGCGCCGAGCCGTGCGGCCCGCGACAGCACAAGGCCGGCGGTCGGTGCGGTGATCACCGCCTTGGACTTCTTCAGCTCCAGCTGCTGGCGCTCGGCCAGCGCCATCGCCTTGTCGGCCTCCGCGACGGAGACGCCCTGGACGGCGCTGGCGAGCCGCGACGCGGTCGCGGCGGCAGCGGAGATCCGCTGGTCGAGCACGTCGCGGCCGACAATGCCCTTTTCGGCCAGCGGCCGGGTCCGCGCCAGCGCGGCGTCGGCCTCGACCTTCGCCGACTCGGCCTCGGCGATCTGGCTCTTTGCCTGTGCCACGGCCGCCTCCGCGCGAGCGACCTGGGAATCGTTGCGCGCAAGATCGGTCTCGATCATGTCGGTCTCGAGCCGCGCCAGCACCGCGCCGGCGGCGACCGTGTCACCCTCGTCGGCGAGCAGCGCGTCGATGCGCAGCCCGTCCACTTCCGCCCCGACAACGACGGTCTCGCGCGGCACCAGCGTTCCGGTCACCACCACGGTCGCGACGATCTCGCGCGCCGTCGCCTTGACCACTGACACGCTGGGGGGCTGCGGCGCGGTCGCGGTCGCGGCCGGGGCATTGCCCTCCTGCGCAGCCGCCGGCCCGGCGGCTAGTAGCAGCGCCGCGAGCACCAGCAGGTGAACCGGGTGACGGACGAACATTGTGGCCTCACTGGCGGGGCATCCCGCAATCTGAAATCGTGAACTGCCGGATGCGCCGGCACGTGTGTTTCCGGCCGAAGCCGCTCGATCAGGGTCCGCCCAGAAGCCCGCGGACGAGGCGCCGCAGATACGGCTCGATCGTCTCGATATCGGCGTCGTCCTCGATCTGCAGCCGCATCACCAGCCCGTCGCCGATGGCGAACAGCACCGTCAGCACGACGGCGATGTCGATGCCGGGGTCGATCTCGCCGCTCTCCTGCGCGCGCAGCAGCGCCGCCTCGAAGGCGCGCCGCACCTCGGCCTCGATCTCGTGGAAGCGCTGGCCGAGCGCGGTGTTGCGGATGCTTTCCGACCAGATCTCGACCATCAGCCCGCCGGTATCCGGATCGATCGTCTGGCGCAGATAATCCATGCCGACTGCGGTGATGCGGTCGACGAGGCTGCCTTCGCCGTGCAGCGCCGCGACGCAGGCCGCCGCGTCGACGCGCTCCTCCTCGGCGATGGCTTCGATGATCGCTTCCTTGGACGGGAAATACCGGTAGAGGGCGCCGGGGCTCATCTGCGCCTCGGCGCAGATCTGCTGCATCGACGCGCCATGAAAGCCCCAGCGCGAAAAGCAGGAGCGCGCCGCCGCGAGCACGTGCATCCGCCGCTGGTCGTGGGCGGTGGGAAGGGCGGCGGGGGATGCGTGCGGAGAGACGGGCAGATCAAGGTCCATGGAACGACGCGAAGCAAAGCGAGAGCGAATGATCGTTCTCATAACCCAAACGGGCGCAATCGTCCATCCCCCGGGTGTGCTTGCGCCCGAGGCCTGGTGCGTCGGAGAGTGTCACGACAGAGCGCGCAGATCGGCCCGTAACTGCTGCGGATCGGTGTCCGGCAGCAGGCGGTCGATTTCCTCGTGAGTCTGGCGCCAGACCGGCACGGCCGCTGCCAGCACGTCTCGCCCCGCCTCGGTCAGCTGCAGCCGCCGGCTGCGCCTGTCCTTCGGATCCGGGATCGCCTCCACCAGTCCGCGCCGCTCCAGCGGCTTGAGATTGGCAGTCAGCGTTGTGCGGTCCATGCCAAGCAGCGGCGCGATGTCGCTGATGCGCGGCGGTGCCGGGCGGTTGAGCGACATCAGCAGCGAGAACTGTCCGCTGGTGATGCCGTGCGGGCGCAGCACGTCGTCGAAGCGCCGCGCCAGCGCCCGGGCCGCCCGCTGCATGTGCAGGCAGAGGCAATGGTCCCGGACTTCGAGCGTCACGGAAAGCGGCAGGTCTTCGCGCATGGTCATGGATGAAATATGTTGACGTCAACCATAATGTCAACGACGGCGGGGTGGTCACGCTGCCGCAGGCAGGCCGGAGCGTCTTTCCGCGGCTGCCGGCCTACTGCCGGGGTTCGCCTGTTTCCAGCGCGGGGTTGCGCGCATAGCCCGGCCCGACGGTCAGCGGCTGCTCTGGAACCACGGCGTCGGCCATCTGCGAGGTCACGGTGAACTCATCCTGGAAGAGCACGGCGTTGTCGCCGTTCTGGATCAGCCTGACCGTGACCCGGTAGGGCCGGTCCTTCTCGACGCCGCGTATCGGCGGTGTCCGCAGGGAATAGCGCTTGGTCCGCGGGTTGAGCCGCTCGCTGACGCGGATCGGCGGTCCGCCGCCCGGGTCCTCGAACTCCGCCTCGAGCAGCGACATGTTACGGACAGGCTTCTGCACCTCCGCCGTGAAGCCGTAGAACACCTCGGCGACCCGATAGTTGAAGATGAAGCCGGCTCCGGCGATCTTCAGATAGGGCTTGTCAGCGACCGGCTCGCGGACGGCGAGGCCGATCGCGACGAGGATCGCCAGGAGTCCGAGGGCACCGACGACGATCCGGGTCAGCCCGGCCGGGCGGGCGCGCGGCTTTCGGTTGCCGGCTCCCGCGGACATCGCCACGCCGGCAGCCGGGGGGCGCCGGGCCTGTGTACGCGCTGGTTCCATCGCACCGCATCCGGGACCTGCCTGCAGGGTCGCAACCTAACCAGCAAACCGGCCGGCCTGGCAAGACCACGTTGAAGCGACGTGCACCGCCGGTTCGGCGAGCGCTCCGGGGTCAGCTCTCGGCCCGTCGGCGCCCCACGCCGACATAGCGGAAGCCGTGCCGCTCGACCTCGTCGGCGGGGTAGACGTTGCGCAGGTCGACGAGCAAAGGCTGGTTCATCCGGCCGCGCAGCCGCGCGAAGTCGAGGGCGCGGAACTCGTCCCATTCGGTGACCAGCACCAGCGCGTCGGCGCCCTCGGCGATCTCGTAGGGGTCCTTGCCGAAGACGACGCCGCTGGTCATTTCCCGCGCCGCATCGGCGCCCTCCGGGTCGTAGGCGCGGATGGTGGCGCCCTTGTCCTGCAGCGCCTGGATGATGGCGAGGGAGGGGGCTTCGCGCATGTCGTCGGTATTCGGCTTGAAGGTCAGGCCGAGGATGGCGATCGTCTTGCCGCGCACGTCGCCGCCGCAGGAAGCCACCACCTTGCGGGCCATGGCGCGCTTGCGGGTGTCGTTGACCGCCACCGTCGTCTCCACGAGCCGCATCGGGCTGTCGTGGTCCTGCGCGGTCTTGACCAGCGCCAGCGTGTCCTTGGGAAAGCACGAGCCGCCATAGCCGGGACCGGCATGCAGGAACTTGTCGCCGATGCGCTTGTCGAGGCCGATGCCCTTGGCGACCTTCTGGACGTCGGCACCGACCTGCTCGCAGAGATCGGCGATCTCGTTGATGAAGGTGATCTTCATCGCCAGGAAGGCGTTGCCGGCATATTTGATCAGTTCCGAGGTGCGCCGCTCGCAGAAGAACAGCGGCGACTCGTTGAGATAGAGCGGGCGGTAGACCTCGCGCATCACCTTCTCGGCGCGCGGGTCCTCGGTGCCGATGACGATCCGATCCGGCCGCTTGAAGTCGGCGATCGCCGCCCCCTCGCGCAGGAATTCCGGGTTCGACACGACGGCGAAATCGGCGTCCGGGTTTTCCTCGCGGATGATCCGCTCGACCTCGTCGCCGGTGCCGACCGGCACGGTCGACTTGGTGACCACCACGGTGAAGCCCTGCATGGCGCGGGCGATCTCGCGGGCCGCAGCGTGGACGTAGCTGAGGTCGGCATGGCCGTCGCCGCGCCGCGACGGCGTGCCGACGGCGATGAACACGACGTCGGCCGCCGCCACCGGGCCGGCGAAGTCGGTGGTGAAGCGCAGCCGGCCGGCGGCGAGGTTCGAGCGCACCATCTCGCCGAGCCCCGGCTCGAAGATCGGGATCTCGCCGCGCTCGAGCGCTTCGATCTTGCCGGCGATCTTGTCGATGCAGACGACCTCGTGGCCGAAATCCGCAAAGCACGCCCCCGAGACGAGGCCGACATAGCCCGAGCCGATCATTGCCAGTCGCATGTCTTCTCCAACGATCCCGTCCAGCGTCCCCGAATCAGCGCGGGGCGGCGACGCCTGATCTGCCGGCGATAGCGGCGCCGTGTTGCACTGTCGTGTCGCTTAGCGCTTTCGCGCCGTCGACGCGACGGGGGTGCTGATCCGGAGGGCGGAGGGGGAGGGGAACAGTGGCGCGTGGCGCGGGGAGGGGTGCCGACGGCGTCAGCGCGCTGGAACGTCAGCCGGAATGCCCGGGAACAACCGCGCTTCGCAACGGCCGGCGATCGCGCGCGCCGGTCGGAGCCGCATCCAGACCCCCGAACAGCAAAAAGCCCCGCGTCCCTTTCGGGAGCAGGGCCTTACCAGGCGGACCGCCCTTGGGCCGTCACGCGCTACGCATCAATGCATCGGAAACGCCAGTACATCCGTGGTCGAATCCGGTGCCGATGCGGCAGGCTCGCGGCTTTGCAGCCGCGCGCCAAACTTTAGGAGACGATCGACAGGTTGTCGGCAGACATCTTGCCGCTCTTGCGATCGGAGACCAGCTCGTAGGAGACCTTCTGGCCGTCCTTCAATCCGCTCAGACCAGCGCGCTCAACGGCGCTGATGTGGACGAAGGCATCATTGCCGCCGGAATCCGGCGCGATGAAACCAAAGCCCTTTTGGGAGTCAAACCATTTTACGGTTCCCGTCGTCATGGGAAACCCTTTCCAAATATATAGTTCAGGCCGCTCCGCATTCGTCGCGGAGCGTTGTAGATCGATCTGTCAGGAGCGAATACTTGATCAAGGCGCTGCGAGCAGCGCAAGCCAACCAGTCCGGCCGTCTATCGACCCGCCTTATATGCACGCAGCCACACGTCATTACAAGGATAATCGGTCGAGGATGGGAAATTCCCCGCCACGACCGTTCACGAGAGCAGGACCGCACAAGATTTGACGAAGCGGCTTGCGGGGACCCTGCCGCCCGGCTATACACCGCGCCGCAGGTCACGGAGTGTAGCGCAGCCTGGTAGCGCACCTCGTTCGGGACGAGGGGGTCGCAGGTTCGAATCCTGCCACTCCGACCAGCATCCTCAGGAACATCCCGACTTCCCCCGCGCGTTTCCGCCGCTTTGCGCGGCCGCGGCGGGCACAGGATCGCCCGATCAGGGGCGGCATCCGCCGGCCGGTTATGCACGCCCGCTAAACCATCGATCAGTCAGCGGTGTCGGGCCCCCCCGAACATGGCCGTCGGTCAGCGAAATTGCGATAGAACCGCTCGAGACGGCGAGTCGGACGCCGGTGGCGGCCGTAAGCTCTCCTGCCGCGGTGTCCATCGCGTCCTTCTTGCTGTGACAACGCTCTGGGAGCCATCATGACGTTGCTTATCGGGCTGATGCTGGCGAGTTTCCTCGGAATCTTCCACCACGTCGCCCTGCGGATGCTCGACCGGCTGGCGGGCCGTGACCTGGTGCGCCCCAACCTGACGGTGATCACGATCTTCCTGGGCCTGCTCGCCATCCATACGTGCGAGATCCTGCTTTACGCCGCCGCCTATGCCGTGCTCCTCACATGGCCGGAAATGGGGAACCTGACCGGCAGCTTCGAGCCTGACTGGGAGTCGCTCGTCTATTTTTCGGGCATCAACTTCACGACCCTCGGATACACGCAGATCGAGGCGGAAGGTCCGATACGCCTGATCAGCATGATGCAGTCGCTGGGCGGGTTCATGGTCCTGACCTGGTCGGCGACGTTCATCTATTCGGCCTGGGGAAAGGCCTTCCGCTGACGTCCCACCGCTGCGGGACGACCCGAGGCGCGCCGGCGCGGAAATCTTGAGCGGCGCGGTCCTGCAGGACCGCCTACCTGGACCGCTCCCTTGCCCAACCCTCTGCGAGAAACTGGCGCATCAGGACGATTCCCGCCGCCATGTACGGCAGGCCACCGAGCGCCGCCATCAGCGTGCCGCCCAGTCGCTGGTCTTCGATCCGTTCGAAGCCGAAGGCGCCGACGCAGATGTCCGGCGCATAGACCAGGGCGGGCGCGAGGGCGAGCACCATCCCGAGCATGGTCATGTGCATGAACGTCATGAACATGGTCAGGGCACCCATCCCCACTTCCGCCCGCGATCGCCCGAAGACGGCAACGGCCCAGACCATCAGGCCGGCAAGGAGGAAGCTCGCCTGCTGCAGGACGAAGACCGGCGCCGAACGAGCTGCCGCGGCGTGCAGGGCCGGCGCGTGCCATGCCCAGACCACGAACATGTCGAAGCCGGTGGCACCGAGCGCGGCCATGGCGCCGAAGCGGAGGCGGGAAAAACCGGGAGCGCGCTGGAGCCCGATCGCCAGGACCGGCGACGCCACGGTGACGATGCCCAGATGCAGGATCATGTGGGCCGAGAACGACCGGCGGCTGAGCGGCACGAGCGGGCTCAGCCACATCGCCAGCAGGATGGCGCCTCCGGCAAGCAGCGGCCAGTTCAGCTTCGCCACGCGTCCCACGTCAGGTCTCCGAAGCGTCTGGTTCCCCATGACGTCGCGTGCCACCTGCCACGACGCCCGGCGATGGCACCGCGGTCACATCTTTTCCTTGATGCCCTTGCTGATCAGCCACCAGTTGACCGGATAGGACGTGACGAAGCCGCAGAGCATGGCGATCTGCATCATGAACCAGAACTCCACCGAGTTCACCTCGAGCGTCGTGCCCAGCAGGCTTGCGAAGATCCAGAAATGGGCGAGCGCCATGAAGCCGTACATGCCGAACTGCCAGGCGGTGAGGGAGAGGGTGTCGGCCTTGACCGCCTGTATCAGCCCTTGGCCCGGGGACAGGCCGCGCATCGGCTTGATGGTGAAATACTGGAAGGCGACGCCGAACAGGAAGGCGAGGATGTAGTCCAGTACCCAGACAGCGAAGATCTTGTCGGGAAAGAGGGTCTGCCAGCCCAGCCAGACGGCGATCGCCGGAAACATGAACGCCGCCCATTCGGCGCAGATGTCGCCGATCGCGCAGCCACTGCCGCAGTGCGACGCTCCCTTGCCGACCATGGCGGGGAAGGGGGTAAGGCGCTTGTTCGGCATCTCCTCGCCGGCTTGCTTCGCCTGCTGCACGCGCTGCTTCGTCGCCAGCCGGCCATAGGCAAAATAGCCCCACAGGGCCAGGACGCTGCCGAACAGCGCGGTCGCCGGCCAGACAATGTTCATGATCCACATGTGCTGCGGGTGAAGCATCTCGTCGACGACGATCACCCCGGCGCAGACGAAGCCCGCCGCAAGCGAAAGCATCGAGAGAATGTGGAGCCAGTCGGGGATCATGTCTTCTCCTGTTGCCTTCCATCTTCGAAAGGCCCTGCTCGTAGGATTTGCGGAGCTGTCGCAGCGACAAGCTGCCTGCCGGAGTCGCGGGGGCGATAGCTAGACTTCACCCCGATCGGCGAGAACCGGAGCCCCGTCTTTGTCGGTGCGCTGGCCGACCGTCTTTCGAAATGCGGCGCTATCCGGCGGAGCAGACTGGCCCATCCTTCCTCCCCGACGGCGCCGTCCATGGGGAGTCACATGCAGCAGCAGCAAGCGAACGCCCGAACGCACGAGACCGGTCGCAGGCGCGGGGGCCTGTGGCGGACAGCAGGTTCCGCGGCAGGGAAGTCTCTCGTGTCGGCCATCGCGGCCCTGCTTCTCGTGACAGGCTCCGCAGCCGCCCAGGAACAGGATGCCGGGCAGGCGACGGATCTGACGCAGCTGCAGCAGGAGCCCGGCCAGTGGGTGATGCCGGCGAAGAACTACGCCTCCACCCGCTTCAGTGAACTCGACCAGATCACCTCGGAAAATGTCGGCCGGCTGCAGCTCGCATGGAGCTTCTCCAACGGCGTCAACCGCGGGCAGGAGTCGATCCCGCTGGTGGTGGACGGCACGCTGTACATTGTCGGCCCGTTTCCCAACAACCTGTTCGCGCTGGACGCGACCACCGGCGACTTGAAGTGGACCTATTCGCCCCCCACCGAGCGGGCCGCACAGGGCGTGGCCTGCTGCGACGTGGTCAACCGCGGGCCGGCGTACGACGACGGGAAGATCTTCTACAACACGCTCGACAACCACACCGTCGCTGTCGACGCCCGAACCGGAAAGGAGGTCTGGCACACGAAACTCGGCGAGATCAGCCGAGGTCAGACGATGACGATGGCGCCGCTGGTGGTGAAGGGAAAGGTGCTGGTCGGCAATAGCGGCGGGGAGATGGGAGTCCGCGGCTGGCTGACGGCGCTTGACGAGGATACCGGCGAGATTGCCTGGCGCGCGTACCATACCGGTCCCGACAAGGACGTGCTGATCGACCACGACTTCTTCGAGGCGCCGTACGCCTGGATGGAGGGCGAAGACCTCGGCGTGAAGACCTGGCCGCCGGATCGCTGGCGTAATGGCGGCGGCACGGTCTGGGGCTGGATCTCTTACGATCCCGAGCTCGACCTGATCTACTACGGTACCGGCAATCCCGGCCCCTGGAATCCGAACCAGCGCGAGGGAGACAATCTCTGGACTACCACGATCTTCGCGCGCGACCCGGACACCGGCCTGGCGAAATGGGCCTATCAGACGTCGCCGCACGATCTCTGGGACCATGACAGCGTCAACGAACTGATCCTGCTCGATCTCGAGATCGAGGGGCGGATGCGCAAGGTGCTCGTGCGTCCTGGCCGCACCGGCTACATGTACGTGATCGACCGGACCAACGGGAAGCTGATCTCCGCCGAACCGTACGACACCATAACGGCATACAAGGGCGTCGACCCGGAGACCGGCCGGATCATCCCGAACGACGAACTGCACCCTGATCTCGGCAAGACGGTCGAGAACATCTGCCCCGCACCACCGGGCGCCAAGGACTGGCAGCCGTCGGCATGGTCACCCCGGACCAGGTTGCTGTACGTCCCGCACCAGCATCTGTGCATGAACTTCAAGGCGTCCGAGGTCGGCTATATCGCTGGTACGCCCTATCTCGGGGCCACGGCCGACATGTACGCCGGGCCGGGAGACGGCTATCGCGGCGAGTTCATGGCCTGGGACCCGGTCGCCGGCAAGAAGGTCTGGGCAATCAAGGAGGACTTCCCGGTCTGGACGGGCACCACGGTCACCGCAGGCGACGTCGCCTTCTACGGGACCATGGATCGCTGGGTGAAGGCGGTCGACGCCAGGACCGGCGAAGTGCTCTGGCAGTTCCGCGCCCCTTCCGGCCTCATCGGACAGCCCTCGACCTACATGGGCTCGGACGGCCGGCAGTACGTGGCGATCCTCTCCGGCGTCGGCGGCTGGCCCGGCGCCGTTGCGGCTGCCGAACTGGATCCGCGGGTTCGCAACGGGGCGCTCGGTTTCGTCGGCGCCATGCAGGATCTGCCGGCCTATACGAAGGGTGGTTCGACCCTGCTGGTGTTCGCGTTGCCGCAGGCGGACGGGTCTCGGACCTCGATCGCGCCAGCTGCGGCTCCCGTGTCGGTCCCGCCCGCCCTCACGCCACCCGAAGGCGGCAATGATGCAATCGAGAACCCTGCAGAGGCGCATGACGCGGCGCTGACCGACGAGGCGACGCCGGCGGTGACGCAGGATCAGAGCGTGACGGAAGCCGACGAGGCGGGAGACAAGGACACCGAAGCCGCGCCGCCGAAAGCCGACCCGCTGGTCATTTCGCCGGACACCACGCGGGACCGCGCGATGACCGACGACGCTGGCCAGCCACCTGCCGAGGGAGGCGTCGATGGCCCGGTGGACTGAGGCAGGACCATGGCTCCTGGCATCCGGCCTCGCGGTACTCTTCTTAGGCGCGGCAGGGGCGGCAGAGCCGCAGCCTGCAACGGCTGAGCCAGCACGAGACGAACTGCGCGTCTGCGCCGACCCGAACAACATGCCCTTCTCCAACGAAAGGAAGGAGGGCTTCGAGAACAAGCTGGCCGAACTCGTCGGCCGGGAACTGGGGATGGAAGTCTCCTACACGTGGCGGCCCCAGCGCCGCGGCTTCATTCGCAACACGCTGAACGCCGGAATCTGCGACGTGATCATGGGGGTCCCGCCGCTCGACATGCTGCGACCGACCCATTCCTACTACGCGTCCACCTACGTCATGGTCAGCCGAGCCGAAGACGGACTGGACTTCAGTTCGATCCAGGCGCCGGAACTGCGGCACCTGAAGATCGGCGTGCATCTCATCGGCGACGATGGCGCCAATACGCCTGCCGCCGAAGTTCTCGGTCGGCAAGGCATCGTCGACAACGTCGTCGGCTATTCGATCCAGGGCGACTACCGGGAGGATTCACCGCCGTCGCGCCTCGTCGAGGCCGTGGCATCGGGCGAGGTGGACGTTGCCTTCGTGTGGGGACCACTCGCCGGCTACTACGCCCTCCAGTCGCAAGTGCCGTTGAAGATCGTGCCGGTGACCGGAACCGAGCCGTTCATGCCCTTCGTCTTCCGGTTTCCCGTCGGCATGGGCGTGCGCAAGGGCGACGAGGAACTCTGGGCAAGGCTCAACGACGTCATCAGCAGCAGGCGATCGGACATCGATGCCCTACTCGACCAGTACGGCGTACCGCGGGTCTGAGTGGCCGGCGCAAGCGCATCGCAACAGGAAGGAGGGTGTCATGCCTGACGCACACACGGGCAAACCCTGTCGGAAAGGCTTCGTCTCCGGACGAGCCGCTCCATTCTGGCTTTTGACGATCCTCGCCTTCCAGGGCTCGCCCACGGCGAGTGCGCAGGACCTCGGGAAGCCGGTGGAGCGGATTGCCGAACCGGTCGAGGACACCGCGCCGATAGACCCCGCCGACTCGGCCGAGGAAGGGGATCCCGCCGGTCCGCGGAGCAGCACGCCCTTCGACGTCGATATTTTCGGCGGCGGCGGTGGCAGCGCCAGCGAACTCGTGCACGTGCCCGTCACGACGCTCTACCCCGGCGACGTCAAGGTCGACGTGCCGATCGTCAATCCGATGGACGATCCCGCCGCGGTGCAGCGCGGCATGCAGTACTACAACCAGTTCAACTGCGTCGGCTGCCATGCGCCCAACGGCGCAGGCGGCATGGGGCCTTCGCTCAGCAACCATGTGTGGATCTACGGCAGCGAGCCGGAGAACATCTACCTGAGCATCCTGCAGGGGCGACCGGCGGGGATGCCGGTGTGGGGTGGCATGCTGCCGGATCAGGTGATCTGGGATCTCGTGGCCTACATCAAGAGCATCAGCCGGGAATCGAAGGCGCCTTGGGGCCGCACGGTCTCGGCCGACGGCTTCACCATCGAGCAGGTGCCTGCCGAGTTCCTGCAGACGGCGGATCCCTGGGCGTACACCACGCCTTTCAGCTATGGTCAGGCGCCTTTCGAGAAGCCGGAGGGCTCGCCGCCGAAGGAGACTCCCGGGGACGGAGAACCGCCGGAATGAGCCGAGTGGGAGCGAACACCGGGCGGATTCCGGCCGTCTGGCGATCCTGGATTCTGGCTGGTGCCGCCCTGCTTTTTGCCGGCACCAGCCCAAGCCAGGCGCTCGAGCTGCCGATGTACTTCCTGGAGACCTTCGGGCCGAAGGGGAACGTCACGGCGACGTTGACCTGGGGGCTGCTGATCCTGTCGATCGTCGTCGTCGTCACCATTTCGCTGATGGTGCTGTACGCCACGATCCGACGCACCGGCAGCTTTGCGCCGTGGAAGATGGACCGGATCCTGCCGGTCAGCCGGCCGCCTGGCGGGATTCGCTGGATATTCGGCGGCCTCGGCGTGACGGCCCTGATCCTGGTCGGCTTCACGATTTGGACGGTCGATGTGATGGCCGACATCGACCGACCGCCGAGCGACCCCGTTTTCACCATCGAGGTCACGGGGCAGCAGTGGTGGTGGGAGGCCCGCTACCTCGACGGAAACGATCCGTCCCGCGAGTTCGAGACCGCCAACGAGCTGCACATCCCGGTCGGCAAGCCGGTGCGCATCCGGCTGCTCTCCCCGGACGTCATCCATTCGTTCTGGGTTCCCGCCCTTGCCGGCAAGCTCGACGTCATCCCCGGCCAGGTCAACGAAACCTGGATCCAGGCGGACCATCCCGGCGTCTTCCGCGGACAGTGCGCCGAATATTGCGGCGAGCAGCACGCCCACATGGCGCTCAGGGTATTTGCCGACCCGCCCGCCGACTTCCAGCGCTGGTGGGACGCTCAGCTCGCCATTCCCGACGCCCCGCCGGAGGGCACGCTTGTCGCGGCCGGGCAACAGCGATTCCAACTGCGCTGCGGCGCCTGCCATACCGTGCGCGGCACGCTCGCGCAGGGCGAGATGGGGCCCGACCTCACGCACCTGATGAGCCGCAGCAGCATCGCCGCGGTCACCCTGCCGAACACGATCGGCCACCTCTCCGGCTGGATATCCGATCCGCAGCAGGTCAAGCCGGGCAACCACATGCCCAATCTCGAGCTCTCGGGGCCGGAACTGCAAGCCATCCGAGCCTACCTGATGACACTCGACTGAGGACGAGCGACGTGGCGGTTGAGCAATACGAAAAGATTCCCTCTGCAGTGGTCGTCTCGGAAGAACTCCGTCGCAGGCTGCATCGCATCTGGGAGACCAGGCCCGGGCTGTTTGGCTGGATCGCCACCGTCGATCACAAGACGATCGGCATCCGCTACATCGTCACGGCGTTTGCCTTCCTCGTCGCCGGCGGCATCGAGGCGCTGATCATGCGCATCCAGCTCGCCGGGCCGGAACAGCGGCTGATCTCGCCGGAGGCTTACAATCAGCTGTTCTCGATGCACGGCATTACGATGATCTTCCTGTATGCCCTGCCGATACTGTCCGGCTTTTCGAACTACCTGTTCCCGCTGTTGCTGGGCACGCGCGACATGGCGTTCCCGCGGCTCAACGCCTTTTCCTACTGGGTATACCTGGCCTCCGGGCTGTTCATGTATGCCAGCTTCCTGATCGGCCAGGCGCCCAATGACGGCTGGTTCAACTATGCGCCCTATTCGCTGAAGCCGTTCAATCCCGGGTTGAACATGGACTTCTACGCGCTGGGGATGGTCTTCTTCGGCATCTCGACCACGGTCGGCGCAGCCAATTTCGTTGTCACCTTCCTGCGCAACCGCGCCCCCGGAATGTCGATCAACCGTCTCCCGATCATGGTCTGGGGCACCATGACGATCTCAGTCGGCATCCTCCTGGCGAACCCGGCGGTCAGCCTGGCGTTCTTCCTGCTGTGGATGGACCGGCAGTTCGGCACGCATTTCTACGACACCGCCGGCGGCGGCAAGCCGCTGCTCTGGCAGCACCTATTCTGGATCTTCGCCCACCCCTGGGTCTACATCATCGTGCTGCCGGCGATGGGCATGGTATCGGATGCGCTGCCGGTGTTCTGCCGTCGGCCGCTCGTCGCCTACACGCTGGTGATCCTCGGAACCATCACCACGATGGTGCTCGGCTTCGGCGTGTGGGTCCACCACATGTTCGCCACCGGCATACCCTTCTTGGCGACGTCGTTCTTCTCCGGCGCCTCCTTCATCATCACCATCCCGAGCGCGATCGCGGTGTTCGCCTGGATCGCCACCATCTGGACCGGACGCGTCGTGGTGACCACGGCCTTCCTCTACTTCGCGTCATTCATCGCGATGTTCACCATCGGCGGCGTGTCCGGCGTCATGACCGCGTCGGTCCCCGCCGACCTGCAGTTGCACGACACCTATTTCGTGGTCGCGCACATCCACTACGTGCTGATCGGGATCAACCTCTTCGGCGTCCTCGGCGCCGTCTATTTCTGGTTTCCCAAGATGACCGGGCGGATGCTCGGCGAGCGCCTCGGTCGCTGGAACTTCTGGATCACCTTCTTCGGCTTCAACCTCGCCTTCCTGCCGATGCACTGGACAGGCCTCCTGGGCATGCCGCGCCGCATCTACACCTACCCCGAGAATGTCGGCTGGACCTCGGTGAACCTGACCACCACGATCGGCGCCTTCATCCTCGCGGTCGGTATCCTGCTGCTCTTCATCAACGTACTTGTCAGCCTGCGCCGGGGCGCCGTCGCCGGCCCCAATCCATGGGATGCGCCGACGCTGGAATGGGCGGTCTCGTCACCGCCACCGCCGTACAACTTCGCGGTCATCCCCGTGGTGGCCTCGCGCCACCCGCTATGGGAGGACCGACTCGAAGAAGCCAGCGGCCGCTCCTCGATCGATCGCGGACTGGCGCTGGACCATGGCAAGGAGATACTTGCCACCTCCGTGATCGACGCCCGGCCTGACGCCGTCCTGAAGATGCCGGACGACAATCCCTGGCCCTTCGTCCTGACGCTCGCGCTGAGCGTCCTTTTCACGGCGCTGCTGCTCCACTGGTGGATTGTCGCCGGCGCGGGAGCCGCGGCCTGTGTCCTCGCAATCCTCATCTGGCTGTGGCCGCGGGCCGAGCTCGGACAAAAGGAGGGCGCCGCCTATGAGTGATGCAGCCATCGACAGGAGCGGAACGCTGGAGGTCGGCCGGCTCGCGGTCGGCAGCATCGGCCACCACGCCGGCGGCTGGTGGGGGATGATGACCCTGATTGCCACCGAGGGCTTTCTCTTCGTCTATCTCGAATTCAGCTACTACTATTTCGCCTCGCACTATGGACGGGAGTGGTTGCCGTCGGAGCTGCCGTCCTTCCGGCTCTCGGGACCGGGAACGGTGATCCTCATTCTCAGCAGCGTCGCTGCCTGGTGGGGAGAACGCGGCGGCAAGTCAGGCTCGCGCCTGAAGCTGCTCGCCGGGCTTTTCATCGCTCTCGTTCTCGGCGTGGTCTTCGTCGCCCTGCAGCTGCGCGAGTGGTCCGACAAGCCGTTCACGCTTGCATCGCATTCGTACGCCTCGACCTACTTCGTCGTGACGGGCTTCCACATGGCGCATGTGATCGCCGGCCTCCTCGCCCTGGCGGTCCTCATTCTTTGGTCGGGGCTGGGGTATTTCGACCGGGCGCGCTTCGCGCCGGTCTCGATCGGCATCGTCTACTGGCATTTCGTCGACGTCGTCTGGCTGACGGTCTTCGTCGCCTTCTATGTCACGCCGTACCTGAGGTGAGCCATGACCGATGCGCGCAAGCCGGAGTTCAAGGTCGGCCACCCGGCACCGGCCCGCAGGCGGGTCTCCGCCGCTCTCCTGTCCCTCGGCCTCCTCGGTGCCCCGATCGGCTGGAGCCTTCAGCTGCTGGCGGGATCGGCGCTCGCCGGTTTGTCGTGCGTCAGCGAGAGCGGCGTCGTCGAGCCCCAATCGGGTTACGACTGGGCCTACCCCGCGATGATCGGCGCCAACGCCGCGGCGGTGGTGATCGGCCTCGCGGGACTGGCGATCGCCTTCCATACGTTCCGTCAGAGCGGGCATGTGGGGGCAGACACGCATGGCGGCGTGATGGACGCCGGGGAGGGGCGCACGCGGTTCCTGTCGATCTGGGGCATCTGGGCCAGCGTCCTGTTCCTGATCGCAACGGCGAACAACACGCTCACCATTTTCTGGAGCGGCTCATGCGCAGGCTGAACCGACCGATGCTCCGCGGGCTCGCCCTGGCCGCCCTGGTCGCGCTTTCGGGCTGCAACGAGGAGGATGCCGGCGTCGCCGCACGATTCCCCGACATCGGCGACGCCCGCATCGGCGCCATACAGATCGAGCGGGCGGGCTGCGGCTCCTGCCACATCATCCCCGGCATCCGGGACGCGGACGGGCTCGTCGGACCGCCGCTGGACCATATGGGACGGCGCATTTTCATCGCCGGCCTGCTGCGAAATACGCCGGGCAACATGATGGCCTGGCTGCGCGACCCGCAGCGGATCGTGCCCGGGAATGCCATGCCCGACATGGGGCTGAGCGAGCAGCAGACGCGTGACATTACGGCCTACCTCTACACGCTCGAGTGAAGGCGCCGGTGGGAGAAACGACCAGCCGAAGGATGCGAGGGATGCTCTTGCGACAGCTTCTGATTGCCGCGCTGATGACGGCCCCGGCCGTCTCCCACGCGGCAGAAATGGGCGCGGAAATCGTCCGTGACGGACTTCCGGGCGGCGTTGCCCCCTGCGGCGTCTGCCACGGGAACAGCGGAGCCGGCAAGCCCGGGCTCAACGCGCCGCGACTTGCCGGCCAGTACGAGGCCTACCTTCTCGCGCAGCTCAACGCCTTTGCGAGCGGCGCCCGGCCCAGTCCGATCATGACCCCGATCGCGCAACGTCTTGGCGACGAGCAGATGGCGTCCCTGGCAGAATACTTCGCCGGGCAGCAGGCTCCGGTGCCGCCCTACGAGGCGTTTCCCGAGGAGGTGGTGCAGCGTGGCGGCACGATCGCCCATCACGGGCTCGACGAACCACCCGTGCAGGCGTGCGCCAGCTGCCACGGACCCCTGGGCCAGGGCAGTCTCCCGGACATCCCTTATCTCGCCGGGCAGCTGCCGGACTACATCCGGAACGCCTTACACGCCTTCAAGGCGGGAAAGAGGAGAAGCGACGCCCATGGCACGATGCGGCAGGTGGCGAGCGGCCTGTCGGATGAGGCCATCCGGGCCCTCGCGGCTTACTTCAGCAATCTGCCGCCGCCTGGAAAGAGCGAAGGGCAGCCGCTGGCGGTCTCTGAGGAAGAGCCGCATGAACCATGAGGTGGCCGTGACGCGAAGAGACTTCGGGCGGGTCGGGCGCCGCGGCAAGACAGCGGCCCTCCTGCCTTCCCGTTCGCCGGCTCTGCCGCCGGACCATCCCGACCGATGGAGCGTACCCGCCTTTCGGGGCAAAGAAACCGAGGCGATGTCACCAGGAAGATGCCGGGTGCGGCGATCAAGGATCCGTTCCTCCGTCGGTTTTGCAGCCGTCTTCGTTTCGGCACTCTTCCTCGGAGGGGGTGCCTCGTCGGCAACGGCGGGGGCCTGGGAAGTAGAGACCAGCCGCTACGCCACGACCTATCGGCTGTCGGATCGCGACAGTCTTCTCGCGATTACCTGCACGGATCCCGACTTCGGCGGCGGAGCCACGATCGACCTGGTCATCGACGGTGTCGATCCGACGCCGCTGAGCAAGAGCGAGGTGCTGATCGGGCAGGAGGTCTACCCGCTCTGGCACGGCGCGTTCGGCGTTGGCATCACCGACTGCGAAGCGTGTTCGGCGGACTTCAAGGCGCTTTGGTCGGCGCTGAAGCGCGCGGACGTGACCGAGATCGAACTCAAGCGCGGCGAGCGCACGGATTTCCTGCCGGCGCAGGGAGGCGATGCCGTGCTGGGGCAGTGCACGACGGATCACGACCGCCCCTCGCAGGACGGTCGCGAAGGAAACGCCCCGTCTGCGGGAAAGTGAAGAGTGGGTGGTGAAACGGATCATTCGCCCGATGCCCGTGCGACGCATGATGCGCCGGCATCGTCATAAGATCCTCGGCAATTACCCGCTTGCCGGGGAAAATGCCGGCCCCTTGCAATGCTGCGGAACGTCGCGCCCTCGCAGTCCGCTTCGAGCCTTCAGAGACCGGTGCCCACGCTCTTCCGGCGGCCATCGTGACGATCCGCAGGGGGTCGTTCGGCCCACGGTGGCGCCGCCTCACGCAGCCCGATGCTCTCGTGGAAGGAGGAACGTCACCGTAGGCGGGGCGTTGCTGATGTCGAACCAGGGAACCCAGCATGACCAGAACGCCCAAGAAGACGGCGCACAAACCTTCCGTCGCCGCCGACGTCCGGCCTTCCAGGATCTCCGAAGGGCGGGTCGAGGGCTTCCGCAGCTTGGCCGAACGTGTTGCCTCTCCGGAGCAGGCCATCGATCCGGTCCTGCTCTCCGGGCAGGCCCGCCGCGAGCACGTCCGTTCGACCATCCGCGAGGACCACGCCGCGCGGATCGCGGAGCGATCTCAGGGCACGGCGCTGAAGTTCGACGCGCTCGCCGGCAGCTTCTTCAAGTTCTTCCGGGGTACCGCTCTCTTGTTCTACCGCGACCTTGCCGGCAAGGATTCGCACATGCCGACGGTCATGGCGCTGGGCGACGTCCACCCGCAGAATTTCGGCGTGATGCCCGACAGGCACGGCGCGCCGATCTTCGGCGTCAACGATTTCGACGAGACGATCTACGCCCCGTTCACCTGGGACATCAAGCGCGGCGCCCTTGGCTTCTGGATTGCAGCACACGAACAGGCGGGCATGAAGCCGAAGAAGCGCTGCAAGGTGGTCGAGGCGTTCGTTGCCGGCTATCTCGCCGCCATGCGGGGCTTCGCCGAGAAGGCGACGGAGAAGAACGACGACTACCGCATGGACAATTCACCGAAGGTCATCCGTCGGCTGTTCGAGGCATCCTGGAAGGAGCGCCACGATTGGCTCTGGAGCGATTACCTGAGCCCGACGGGACGAGGCTTCCGCGCCAACGAAGAGCTGCAACCCATCTCGAACGAAGTCGCGAAGTTCCAGAAGGCGATTGACGATCTCGCCAAGGCCAAGGGCATCGAGCCGACCGGTCGTGCGGGCGAACTCAAGGTCAAGGACGTCTGCGTGCGGCACGGTCAGGGGACGGCGTCGCTCGGGCTGCCGAGATACTACGTGCTGATCGAAGGGCCGACCAAGGACGGTGGGGACGACCTGATCATCGAGTTCAAGCGCGCCCGGCGCTCGGCCCTGGAAGGTCTCACCCCGCCGACGGATTTCCATGCCGGTGCGGAGGCCGACAGGATTGCGCACGGTCAGGCCGTGCAACTGGCCCATGGCGACATCTTCTACGGTGCGGTGGAGATCGATGGCGAAAGCTTCATGAGCCGTGAGCGTGCGCCGTTCCGGAACGACATCGACCTGGACGATCTGAGCTACGAGTCCTGGAAGCAATATGCTCGCGTGTGCGGCGCAGCACTGGCGCAGTCCCACGCCCTCTCGGACGATCTCGGACAGATCGACTACGACGTCGAGCCTTCGATCGTCGCGGCGGCGAGCCCTCCGAAGCTGTTCACGGCCGACATCCTGCGCTTTACCGCGGAGGCCGCCGACCGCCTCGAGCGGGATTTCGCGAGCTTCCGGGAAGACCATGCCCTCGGGGCCTTCACGCAAGTCGACATGGTCTATCGCTGAGGCTGCCGGGCGCACCCGCGGCGGGACGCCGTCACCGCCGCGGTGACGGCGTGCCGCGGCGGTGATGGCGCTCCGGGCTTGCCCGATGACGGCGACCGTCGAACGAAACCTGCCGCGAGCCGTTAGCCAACAGAGGGGCGGCCGTCAGAGCGACGTCGTTCCCCTGGTCGGAGGAAGGCGTCACCGCTCCAAGAAGCGTGGTCTTCCTCGTTCCCCCTCCCTCTGGAGTCCAATCAGGAGAAGGCAGATGCATCCATTTCACAGAGATTTCGCGCGATTGCCCGCGAGAAGCATGGTCGCCGTGACAGGCGTTCTGGCGGCACTCGTCGGTTTGGCGGGTGTGATCCCGGCGAACGCCCAGGCGCAGAATCCGCCGGTCGTGGCAGGCGAGATCGCGCCGCCGGTCGAGATCGCCATGGGGATCGTGGACGGGAACGTTCATTGCCTTCCTCCGGTGGCACGACTTCCGGCGGGAGAACCGTTGACCCTGCGCGTCAGGAACGCGTCGGAACTGCCGATCACCTTCGTCGCCCCGGATTTCTTCGAAGCCGCCGAAATGGTGGAATCGACCGACTCCGCCCTCGACGCATCCACCGGCGGGTTTCTGGTGGCTCCCGAGAACGAGGTTCGGATGGTGATCCGCGAAACGCCGCCCATCGGGGAATACGGCTATGCCTGCAGCGTGCCGGGCGTGCAGCCGACCGTGGAATCGAGCGGCTTCCTGGTGACGGTCGCGCCTCCCGCGGATCCGAACGTGCCTGTCGCAGAGTGACGCGCGAGAAAGCGCGAGCCGCGCCGGTGACCCGCAGCCGCCACTCGAACTCAGGCCGGCCAATGCCGCACGTGGATAGGCGGCAATTCCAGCACATACGGGACCTGTCAGATGGACGATGCCCTGAGCGAGGCGATGCACTGGACGACGCGCGGCATCGAGATTGTCGGTATCCTCGCGATCGTGATCGGGACGATCATCGCCACGGCAACCTTCCTGCGGCGAAAGCTGCGCGGTGACAGCGCCGGAACATTTCACACGTTTCGCGCCAGCCTCGGTCGATCCATCCTGCTCGGGCTCGAGTTCCTGGTGGCCGCGGACATCATCAACACCGTCGCCATCGAACCGACCCTGCAGAGCGTCGCCGTCCTCGGCGGCATCGTCCTCATCCGGACCTTTCTCAGCTTCGCCCTGGAGGTCGAGATCGAGGGACGCTGGCCGTGGCAGAAGAGCCGGACCGCGAACGGGGGCTCGGGTGATCGGCGGCATCCGGATCATCGGGATTGAGCGAGTGACCGACAGAATGCGATCCGATTGCTCCGGAGGGACTTCCCCGGGAGCCGAGACAACGAATGGTGCAGCATGACGTGGAAATGGGCGGGGCCCGCCGTTGCCATGGTGGCGCTCGTCGCTGCGTTGAAGTGGAGCTATCCCGTGACGATGCCGCTCGTCGTGGCGGCGTTCGTCGTGGCGGCAGCATGGCCGTTGCAGGCAAGGTTCGAGCGACGGCTTTCGAGGCGTCTCAGCAGCCTGGCCACCGTCGCGTGTCTGTTTCTGATCCTGATCGCGATCCTGGGAGCCGTCTATCTCGCGTCGCTGGAGATCGCCCAGGCGCTTCTGGCGCGCCAGGAGCAGTTCCGGTCGCTCTACGAAACCTATGAAGACTTCGCCCGCAGTCGCGGCCTCCCTCTTCCTGGAGGCGAGGGCGGTTACGAACGACTGGTCGCCATCGGTCAGGCGGTCTTCTGGCGCACCTACGATGCCCTCGCCTATCTCGGCCTGATCCTGATCCTGATCTCTCTCGCCGTGCCGTTCGCGCCCGTGGTCAGGGAAAAGGTCCTTGCCTATTTCGGTCGGGACGACCGCGTCGAGATGACCGATGCGGTGGCAACCATCGCCGGACGCTTCCGCCTCTACCTTGTGATCACGACGGCGACCAGTCTGCTCACGGGCATCGCCTCTGCGGCATGGGCCTATTCGGTCGGGCTGGAAATGGCCCTGACATGGGGCATCCTGAACTTCCTCCTCAACTTCGTCCCGGTGGTCGGCAACCTCATCGGGATCGTGCCGCCCGTGCTGTACGCGCTGATCCAGTTCGATGGTCTGACCATGCCGCTGGTGGTGCTGGCCGGCTTTGCCGTCATCCAGGTGACCATCAGCAATTTCATCTATCCGGCGCTGCAGGGCAGGGGCGTCTCGATGCCGGCGATCGTCATCGTGACCGGGCTGCTCTTTTGGAGTTGGCTGTGGGGCCTGGCCGGAGCGCTGCTCGCGGTTCCGCTGACCGCCGCCTTCGTCATCGCGGCCCAGCACTTTGCCAGCACTCGCTGGATAGCCGACCTCGCAACAGAAGATCAGTCCGAGGCACCTGCGCCGAACAGCCGTGAGTGAGGCAGGCGAAGGCGGTTCAATGAGCAGGCTGCCGGATAAGTGCTTCTCGCGCCCTAGATCACTGCGCGCGCGGCCTGACCGCGCCGGCGCCAGACACCGGGCGCATGCGGGCCTTCGACGACATCCGATGCAGGCACGGTCCAATTGACGTGCCCCCGGATCAGAATGCGGGCGGACAGCGCATGTGGGGCGATCTCTCCACGACCGTCTTCGTTCTGGCGTTCCGGCTGCCGGCGGCATGATCTTCGTCTCCGGCCGACGCGTGACCGGCCGCGCGGACAGGCTTGCATTCCCTTTTCCGACAGCGTCGGCGGTATCGCGGCAAACCGTGTTCCTGACGGTCGCCGACATGGTCTATCGCCGCAGGGGATCTTGAGAGGCGGGTGACAACACTTCGTCGGATCTGCGGGCAAAGGAGACGAAACGACATGGCCAATTCGCGTGATCACCGCGTGCGCAGGGAAAGTCCTTACCTTCTCATGGCGCTCGCGGTCATCGGGATTCTGGGATGTACGGTTCTGGTCAGCGGCATGTTCATGGCGCAGGCGCTGGTGCCGGATTACCACTGGGTCTCCGACACGATCAGCGACCTGGCCGCCGGCGAGTGGGAGATCGTGATGGACGTCGCGCTCTACGGCTTCGCCGTCGGCCTCCTCGCCGTCTCTCTTGCGGCAGCGCATGCACATCTGGGAGGGGCGGGTTGGTCCATCGGTGTGCTCTCCCTCGCGATCCTGGCCGGACTCGTGATCGTCATCGGGTCGCGTAACGAGTATGGCGACAGCGACGACCAGGGCGTGGTGATCCACATCTACCTCTACCTCGTCTACGGACTGGGCGCTCTCTTCACGCTGGCTCCGCTCTGCATGGCGGGCGCCATCCGCCAGCATGCTGTCTGGGCCCAGCGCACCCTGATCGGCCTGGCGGTTGTCTGGGCGGTCCTGTGCCCGGTCTTCCTGCTGTCGCCAACCAGTATCGACGGCCTGCTCGAGCGCCTGCTGGGACTCATTGCCTGCACCATGGTGCTGACGCTGTGTGTCGTGTTTTTCCAGCGGGGACACCGTGCCCGCCACCATGACGACCACGAGCTGCGCGCCACACCGCTCCGCGCGGCCCGCATGCCCGAAGCCGGCTCTCCACAGGCGAAGCCGATGGCCGGCGGCCGGAAATCGCCGTCCGGCGGCCTGATCGAAACCTCGCCGAGGGGGCAGAGGCTTCCGGCCCGGACGAGCAAGCCGACTTGATGCCCGACACGACGAAGGCCCGCCGCGATACTCCGCGACGGGCCTTGATCGACTGTCAGACGATGGGGCTCGCGAGCGAGCCGATCAAATGGCGAACTTACTGCCACCAGGCTTCGTCGACGCCTTCCAGCTCTTCGAGCTGCTCTTCGGAATAGCGCGTGATCAGGCTGTAGGACTGGTCGTCCACGGGCACGAGATCGACGTCGCCGACACGCAGCAGCACGTGCTTGTCGCCGATGTCCAAGAAGCCCCCGACTTCGACGACGACGCCCACGAGCTGCCCGGACCGGTCGAGGACGACATCCTCGATTTCGCCGATCTGCTTCCATTCGGTGTCGACCGCGTCGTAGCCCGAACGGCCCCAGACATAGTCGTCGCTCTCGCCCCAGGTGCCTGCGTCATAGGTCTCGTTGGTCGTGTAGACCGGCCCGCCGGTGATGTCGCGGGTGCGGATGAGCTGCGCCCAGTCCGTCTCGGTCGCGGCGGCGGTCGTTGCGGTCGCTGGCGTGCCTTCGACCGGCGTCGCAACCTGTGCGAGGGCCGGCGTGGCGGCCAGGAACAGGGCGGTGGCGGTAGTGGCGAAATATCTCATGTCATGTTCTCTTTCTGTCAGGCTATAGGGGACCAATGGGACAGATCACCGATTGTTCCGAAAAATTACGGTCCGTGTACGCAAGATCGGAAAGGACATTTCAACTCTAAGGTTCCCTTAGATATCACCTATAACGTCTTCCGGGGGATCAAATTGATCTGTCGGCGGGGTAGAAGATTTGGTGCAGATCAGGATCGTGTTCAGATCATACTGAGCGGGGGGCGGCCGGTGGGCCGCAGTCGACGCCACTGCGTGCACCAGGATTGACCGCGCGTGCAGCCCGCAGCGGTAAAGCCAGTTCACGATCGGCTGGTCCGGTGGCCATGATCGCGCCTGCGGCAAGCCGAAACTCCTTCCGTCGACTCACCGCGGCTCGCAAGCTGTGTGGGAGGAGGAGGCGCCCACGGATCGTCGCCTTGCCCACATCCCGGCGTTCCGCAGACACAGGTGCCGGGCTCAGATCGCCCGCCGTTCGCCCCGGTCGACGCTGGCCATCGTCATCACCGCCGCCAGCAGGGCGCCGAGCGTGTCCATGATGATATCAAGGATCGTGTCGTACTTGCCCTTGATGACGTCGCCGGAGGCAAACTGATCGAAGCCCCACTCGGCGATTTCCCACAGGGCTCCGACCGCGATGCCGACCGCGAGGATCACGAGGAACGCCCGCAGCGACCTTGCCTGTTCGGGCCGGATTACCGGCGCGAAGACGAACACGCCGAGCCAGAGCGTGGTCGCCCAGAGCGTGAATCCATGCAGGACGCGGTCGAACCACCACCATTGCTGGTAGAGCGAACTCGTATAGCCAAGGACGTTGGCGACGATGGCAATTGCCAGCAAGATCCAGGCGGCGGCGCGGCCCCAGGGCAGGATCGTCATAGCGGATTCCCGTCAGTCTCGATGAAAGAGGTCCGGAGCGTGGCGGCGCCGGAACGGCGTCCCCGGCAGCTAGGGCTGATGATCGGCCTCGGCAAACCGTCCCGGCCTGTCGCAACCTTGTGGGCGTCGACGGATTGCGATTTCAAACGCTCCGGCGCAACCATACAGGAGACATGCCTCATGACCCGGATTTTCCCAGCCACCGCACTTTTCGCCGCGCTTCTCGGGGTGGGCATGGCGCAGGCGCAGGACAGCGGCATCCCCGACGTCGGCAGCATGGCGCCCGGCGACATCGCCTCGGCGGCGAGCTCGGCCGCGCAGGCGTTGACATCGGCGGCCAAGGACAAGCTTCTCGTGAAGGACCTGCTGGGAGCATCCGTGACGGTACCCGGCGGCGACACCGTCGGCACGGTCGAGAACCTCGTCGTCCTTCCGGGCGGCCGGGTAATCGCAGCGATCATCGCGACGAAAAGCTCGCAGACCGGCAGCATCCCGGTGCCGTTCGCGTCGGTGAAGCTGTCGCAGGCTTCCGGCAAGATCGGCGTGATGCTTCCCGCGTCGGTGTCGGAGTTGAACGGCATGACGGAAGTCCAGAAGCTCAAGGGCCTCATTCCGGGCATGTGATGCCGGAGGCCTGTCGAACGCCGCTGCTGACGATCGACCGAACGTTTCTCGACGCGGTGCCTTTTCCGCCCCGCTTTGCAGGCCCGAACCCAGATGACAGTCACCCAGCTCCTCGAAAGTGATCCCGTCAGGCTCGCCATCCAGGCGACGCTCGCCGCCGTGGCCAGTTTCTACGCGAGCCGCGCGCTCGGGATGGACCAGGCGTCCTGGTGCGTGATCTCGGCGCTCTTCACCGTTCACGTCAACGTCGGCAGCACATTGATCAGCGCTGCCTCGCGGGTCGCCGGCGCCATCGCCGGTCTCGTGATCGGCGTGGCCTGCGTCTGGCTGATCGGCACCGGGGGCACCGATAAGGCCCTCGGGCTTGCCGTCGGCGTGGCAGTGATGTCGTTACTTTCTGCCTTGCGGCCGGAGCTGAGCTACGGGCTCGTGACGGTGGCGATCGTTCTGTTGTCGGAAGGGTCCGGTGTCGTGGACACGGCCGTGACCAAGGCGACCGCCATCGCCCTCGGCAGTGGCGTCGGGACGCTCGTGGCGGTCGCGGTGTTGCCGCAGCATGCGCATCGCAGCGCCGAGCGGCATCTGGGGCAGGCGGTGAAGCTTTGTCGGGATCTGCTGCGCGGCTCGATCCGCTCGTTCATGGGCAATGCCGAGGTGGACCTGCATCGCGAACACTCCCGGATTCTGTCGGAGTTGCAGGCGGCGAACGGGAAGGTCTCGGGGTCGCAGTTCGGCCGTTTCCGGCGTCACCCGGTCCAACCGTCGCCGGGAGCGCTGCTCGGAGCTGTGCGCGGCCTGTGGACCTCGGTCAACCTCTTCGAACGCCTCGACGCGAAGGGCATGCCCAAGGGGGCGCGCGATATTCTCGGCCAGCCGCTCGACGCGCTCGACCAGGCACTGGGCGACTACTTCTGCGAATTGGGCGAGGCGATCGCCGAGAGCCGGCCGGCGCCGGACGCCCGGGGCGTTCACGAGCACGCGGACGAGGTCATGTCCGCGCTCGGCGAGGTGCGGCGGCAGGGAGCGATGCAACAGCTTCGGGTGCACGACGCCGAGCAGGTCTTCGCGCTGTCCCTGGCGATCGAGCAGACCGTGGCCAGCACCGAAAAGATCACGTCGATCCTGCGCCGCGATCGCTAGCGGCGATGCCGCACGAGCCGAGCGCCGCCCGGTTTTTCGGAGCATTGCAGTTCGCGTTCTTGGCGAACGGTCGCCCACCGTACCGAGTAACGAGGGCGAGCGGTGCAACCGGATCAGGCCCGCCTTGTTGATCTGTCAGGCCAGCACGGAAAAAGGCGGTGAAAGTATGGATCACTTCGTATTTTCGCTTCGCCGTGCGGGTGAGTTTTACAGCAGATAAAACTTCTGCTTCATTATTATGGGAGATATTACATGAACTATATCAAGAAAATCTCGATCGGCTCGACGGTTGCTCTGATGGTTGCGGCGGCTTCGCCGGTAGTCGCTCAGGAGGTCTATGGCGATTGGGACACCGACGGCACGGCGGGCATCAGCCAGGAGGAGTTCGACACGGGCTTCGGTGAAGGCGGTGTCTACGACTCCTGGGATGCCGACGACGACGGTGCCCTGACCGAGGACGAGTTCAACACCGGCGTCTACGAAGGCTACGATGCCGACGACAGCGGCGTGATCGAAGAGCCCGAGTTCGGCGATGTCGGCGACGACATGGGCGACGGTGGTTTCTTCGACGTCTAACCCGCCTCGACTCCGATAACTCCGCCGGTCGGCACCTCGCCGGCCGGCTTCCAAAATTGCAAGGATATTCCGATGAAAAAGCTACTTCTCGCGACTACGATCGTTGCCTTTGGTGTTTCGCCGGTAATGGCGCAGTCGACCGGCACCCAGACCGACACCGGCACCAGCAACGCCGCCTCCACGAATGACAGCGCAGCCTCGTCCTCGTCTTCCGCGTCGATCTCGGCGGAAGACATGGTGGCCTCGCAGGAGAAGGTCCTGAAGGCCCTGGAGACCGCGGGCTACAGCGATGCCGCGATCATGGACGCGGCCTACATGGTTCAGGCCCGCACGCCGGATGGCGAGACCGTCCTGATGATGATCGACACGAGCGGTCGCGTCATCGGGGCGCAGAGGGCCTCCTCGGGCAATGCCCAGTCCGGCTCGTCGGCATCCGGTTCGGATGCTGCCAAGCCTTCCTCGACCGGCGAGAGCAAGTAAGCAGCGCCAATCGAGATCCTGTGGCGGGCGCGCCCCGCGCGCCCGCCACTTTCGGTTTGGACGCGGACGGCGACCAGACACCAGACAGGCAAAAAGGTGCATCAATGCGGATCGGAAATCTCGTACTGGCGTTCTCCGCCCTCTTCGCCACGCCGGCTCTCGCGCAATCGGACGAAGGCCCGGCGCCGTCGGACCTCGGTCTGATAGGCAGCCAAGGCTTCACGGCCGAGGCCCTGTTGCAGCAGGATGTCGAGGGCCAGGATGGCGAAGCCATCGGCGAGGTGATCAATTTCGAAATCGGCGACGACAACGCGATCTCCCGCGTCGTCATCAACTCCGACGGTTTTCTCGGGGTCGACGAGACGGTGATCGCGGTCCCCTACAGCGCGATCGACCTGACCGAGGGCGAGGACGGGATCCGGGCCAGCATCGAGGAGGACGACACCGACGCCTACTCGATCTTCGGGCCGGCGGAGGGACGTTCGACCGCGGCATCGAGCTTCCGCGTATCCTCGCTGATGGGCGACAATGTCCTCCTCAAGGGTGGTGGCGCCTTCGGCTATCTCGCGGACCTTGCCTTCGACGTGGACGGGCGCCTTCAGGCGGTCATCGTTCGCCCCGATATCAGCTTCGACGCGGAAGGCTACTACGCCTTTCCGTTCGACCGCGACGACGTTGCCGAAGAGGCTTTCGACCCGTCGGCGACCAGCTATACGCTTCCCCTCGACCGCGACGCTGTCCTGGAAGAGGAGGCATTCGACTACGACGCCTATCGCAAGGAGAGCATCCTGAACGTGGCTGCGGCCGACGGGGAGGGGGCTCCCGAGGAGGCGCCGGAGTAAGCCGGCTCGCCGGGCGTGGTAGAGCCGATTTGCCACGTGCCATGCTCGAGACAGTGGAGCCTCGTCGGCCGTACCAATGCGTGCACCTGACGAGAAATCTTGCAACCCTACCGGATCGTAACTGGTTCCCCCGTGTTGTTCCGAGTAGCTGCCTCATCGATCGCATTCGACAGGCAGGGCAAGGTTCCTCGGGTCATGACACATACTCCGATCCGCAACCGGCTGCTCAAGGGGCTTCCGGCCGATGACCTCGCCCGCTGTCTCGATCAGCTGACGCGCGTCACGCTGAAGCCGCGGCAGGTGCTGCATCTCCGGTCGATGCCGATCGAGCACTGCTACTTCGTCGAGGACGGGCTGGTTGCGGTGATGGCGGATCTGGGTGACGGCACGGATGTCGAAGCCTGGCTGATCGGCTCGGAAGGCCTCGTCGGGGTGCCGGTCGTCCTCGGCGCAAGCGGTTCGCCCTTTCGCCGCGTCGTGGCCGTCGGCGGCAGCGCCTTGAAGATATCCGCATCCGACCTCGCCCGACTGATCGACGAACGCCCTTCCATCGGCGAGGCGATGCTGCGCTACGCCCAGGCGGTGACCGTCCAGTCGGCCCAAAGCGGCGCATGCGCGAAGCGCCATGGCCTGGAGCAGCGTCTCGCCTGCTGGCTGCTCGCGGCCGGGGACCGGCTGGAGGCTCGGCAGCTGCCTCTGACCCATGCCTTGCTGTCCCGGCTGATCGGCGTGCGCCGGTCGAGCGTGACGGTTGCTCTCGGACGGTTCGAGGCCGCAGGCGCCGTAAAGCAGCTGCGGGGGGAGGTGGTGATCCTCGACGAGACGCTTCTCGAGACGTTCGCCTGCAGTTGCTATGGCGTCATCAAGAGCGCCTACGAGATGCCGCACCGCGCTCCGCTGCCGCGGTTGCCGGCGCTCGATGGCAACGTCTGAGCAGCGCCGGCCCGCGGTGAGCCTGCTTCCTTCGGCAGGAGGCGAGCGGCTGTCGGTAGGAGGCGAGCGGCGGGGTTTGCTTCTGCGCCGCGGCCTTTCCGGTAGCCGGTCCGTAAGGATTTCTTCGCCCTTGCGATCCACCATAGGGCCATGATGTCATCCGCTTTCCGCCTGCTGCGCACCTCGATCCTCGTGGCGACGATCTCCGCCGCCATGGCGGCCGCTGCTCCGGCGACCAGTGCCGGAACCGGACCGCCCGAACGACTGCCGGTTCCCCGCTTCGTTTCCATCAAGGACGTTCCGGCGAACGTCCGGGTCGGCCCGGGACGGTCGTACAAGATCCGCTGGCGCTACCTGCGCCGCGACATCCCGGTGGAGATCTTCCAGGAATTCGGAAACTGGCGACGCATCCGCGGCGCCGACGGGCAGAGCGGATGGATCCACCGGGCTCTGCTGTCAGGCCGGCGTACCGCTGTCGTGGCGCCGTGGCTCCGGCGGCCGGCCGACTTCCGCGGCGCACCTGCGGCGGACGCCGCGGTACTGGCAAGGCTGGAGAGGGGTGTTCTGCTGTCGGACCTCGCCTGCGAGGGCGGATGGTGCCACGGCCGCGTCGAGCCCGACATCAGCGGCTATATCCGCGAGACCAAACTCTGGGGCGTCTACCCCGACGAGACCGTGGGGGCCGGGATTCCGCCGCGTTGGGCGCTCTGGTGAGGCCTTAGGGCCGGTCGCAGAAAGGGGCGGCCACTGGCCGCCCCTCGGGATCGATCTTCGAGCCTCGCGATAGATCACTGCGCGGGCTTGTCGAGACCCATCTCGCGCATCCGGCTCTCCACCGTCGCGGGATCCCACATGTCCGGAGTCGCGGGATTGACCTGCGTCGCCATGTAGCCGGACT
This sequence comes from Aurantimonas sp. HBX-1, assembly GCF_021391535.1. Classification (GTDB taxonomy): domain Bacteria; phylum Pseudomonadota; class Alphaproteobacteria; order Rhizobiales; family Rhizobiaceae; genus Aurantimonas. The sequence continues at coordinate 3,109,033 of NZ_CP090066.1, read as the reverse complement.
TCGCCGGCTCGCCGGCCATGGCCTCGACGGAGTTGTCGGTGCTGCTGGTCGTGGCCGGGTCGGTACCGGTGTCGTTCGCAGCGGTCGACTCCGACGTGGAGCTGCTCGTGCTCGAAGCAGCTGCGGCGTCCTTGCCCTGCGAGGCTGCGGACGTCGCCATGGGCGCCCCGATGCCGAGCAGCACGCCGGGCGGGTTGACGATCATGTAGACGGGATTACCCGCGGCATTCATGCCTTCGAGGACGAAGGCGCGGTCGACGACGGCGACGTTCTTCATCCCGGCTCCCTCGGCGCTCTTCATGGCCTTGTCCTGGGATGCCTTATCTTCCGCGCTCGTCGTAACGCTCGACTGGCTGGCGGTGGCTTCCGTCGTCTTCGTCTGCTGCGCATCCTGCGCGAGGGCCGGAGAGGCAAAGAGAGCGATGGCCGTGGCGGTGGCGAAGATGGTTTTCATGGTTTCCTCCATTCGATTCGTCGTTCGAGACTGTGGGTTAAAAGCGCCCGGCAGGCTGCTGCCCGCCGGTGCCCTGGACGCAGGTACTGGTCAGACGTCCCAGAAGCCGCCGTCGCCCATGTCGTCGTTGAGGTCGCCGAACTCGGGCTCCTCGATGACGCCGTTCTCGTCGGCATCGTAGCTGCTGTAGATCCCGGCGTTGAACTCGTCCTCGGTCAGGCTTCCGTCACCGTCGTCGTCCCAAGCGTTGTAGGCGCCGATATTGCCGAAGCCTTCGTTGAACTCCTCGCTGGTCACGGAGCCGTCGGTGTCGGCATCCCAGTCCAGAACGCCGTTGTCCTGTGCGAGAGCGGGTGCGGTGGCAAAGCCTATGATGAGGGCGGACATGCCGAGCAGGTTCGTCATCGTCTTGGTCATAAGGTCCTCCTGGTATTTCAGATCCGTTCCCAAGCCGCTTTCGCGACTATTCGCTTCGGGCACGGTATGTAAGACCAACAAGGACTGTCGCCGCCCGTTCCGAAAATTAACGAATGTTAATGCGGAGCAGCTGGGGGGATAGGCAACGCCGCGACGTCTCAGTCGTCACGGCAATAACTATACAGGCGACGATCCATGCCCCGATGGGAGGATCCTTGCAATCTCGCCGAGCCGGCTTCTTCTACCTTCCGTCGACAGCAGGCGAGCAAAGGTCTCTGCGGCTCAGCTGGAGATGGCGCTTGGGCGATGCCCGCCGCATTCCCGACCGCGCGCTTGGGGTTCCGGGTAACGGACGGCAGGGTGCAGAGGGGCTGCAGTGGAGACGCGCTTAGGAGCTATCTCGTCGAATACCCGGGCCGGGCAATGAGCTCAAGAAAGCCTTGGCCGGCGCCATGGATGCGGTCTTTACCGCGTCGATGAAGGCGTCGGACAGACCTTTCACCCTGCCGCCGTAAGCCGGTGGATGTGGGACGGCGAGGATCGCGACGACATCGCCCCAACGCGGGCCGGACCCGCGCGGTCCTGCAAGAGATCAACGGCCGTCGCCATCCATGGGCGCAGGAACCTGCCGGCGAGGCGTCTGCCATGGCCACTCCGACCGGCAACTTCCCTGGCCTCATCGGCTTCCCGTCGCCCGATCCGCGCGGTCGCGCGATGCGTGGCCGCAGGGCGCGACCGTCATCCCGCTCCGGCTTCGGCGGGTGCCGGCTGCGGCGCGGCGCCGGCGCGGCCGGCCGCGAGTTCGACCGCCCGCCGGGCGTTGATCCGGCCCCAGCCATAGAACGGGCTCCAGCCCCGCTCGTCGTATTCGCCGTTCGCCTCGTCGATGCGGTCGCAGGATTGCGCCAGGATCGCCCGGACGTCGTCCCGAGTCAGCGCCGGGTTGGCCGACAGCATCAGTGCCGCCACGCCGCTGACGCCGGGACAGGAGCTGGACGTGCCGCCGAACCGGTTGGTGTAAAAGCCCTCTTCATCCCCCGACAGCGGGTGGCCGCTGTTGTATCCCCGCCGGCTGCCGACCCGGTCGGTCGTCCAGATCCCGGAGGTCAGCGGCTGCGGCCGCCCCGTCGGGCGGTGCGGGAAGTCGTTGCTGGGAAAGGTGCACCAGACCGCAGAGCCAAAGTCGCTGTAGCAGCTGCGCACCCCGCGGTCGTTGCAGGCGGCGACCGCGATCACCTTGTCGTAGCTGGCATAGCCGTCGGAGCCGACGTCCTCGTTGCCGTTGCCGGCGGAGAACACGATGACGCAGCCCTTGCCGTCGCGGCCCTTCGTGGCGGCGTAGTCGATGGCCAGCCGGGTGCTCGCCGGCATCGGCCAGGGCGTCTGGTGTGCCGGGTCGTTCTGGTTGGCCCAGTCGCCGTCGGGCGGGCCCCAGCTGCAGGAGATGACGTCGGCGCCCTCCCTTGCCGCCCAGTGGAAGGCTTCGCCTTCGGCCGCCGTTCCGAGCGTCATCGAGACCCGTATCGGCATCAGCAGGGCGTCGGGTGCGACGCCGGAGGCGCCCCGGAAGCCGCCGGCGCAGGCGACCCCGGCGCAGGCGGTGCCGTGGTTCTCGGGCCGCAGCGGCTGCGGATCCTTCGGCCGCGGGTCGTCGATCCCCAGGATGGCGTCGCGCGGCGCGACGATCTTGCCGGCGAACTCCGGATGGTCGATGTCGAAGCCGTCGTCGAGGATCGCGATGGTGACGCCCCGGCCCGTGGCGAGGTCGAGCGCGGCCGCGACATTGGCATGGGCAACGACCGAAGCGTCGCCGATCCGCGCCTCGGCCAGGTGCCATTGCTGCGGAAACACCGCCTTGGATGCGCGCTCGCGAACGATCTCGGGGTGGCAGAACTCGACGCCCTCGCGTTCGAGCAGGGCCGCCGCGATGTCGAAGACCTTCTGGCCCTGTCCGTCGGCCGAGACGAACCAGGCGTTGGCGGCATAGGCGACCTTCCGCTTCACGATGATCTCGTGTTCGGCGAGGATGGCGAGGCATTGGCGCTCGCTCATGCCGTCGGCGAACTTGACGAACAGGTTCTCGGTATAGGCGGTCGGCGTGCCGGCCTCGTCCACCAGCACGCGTCCGGCAAACCGCACCTCCGGCATCTCCCGCAATTGTGCCTTGGCATCCGCGACCGCCGCCGCGGTTCCCTCCGGCACGCGGTAGATGCCGACATTCGCTTCGGGAAAGGCGGCGGCGAGGCCGGTGTCCGGCAGCGCCCGCTCGAGCGGGCCCGCGATCGGCGGGCTCCTCAGCAGGATGGGGCGGTGGGTGCGCACCGCGACGAAATCGTTCGACGGCCGAAGCCGGGTGGCCCCCTCGTCCCTGCGACCGAAATGCACCTCAGTCATGGCGCCATATCCCATCACGAAGCCGTCGCCGATGAATGCCGGACGGCAAGCCGATCTCCCGCGGATTCTCACATCTTTCGATGAACGGAGCAGTCTGCAAACATATTTCGCAGGCAATAAAGTATATATTGAAACTATATTGCCAGGGGCAGGCTTGTCAAGTCGCCGCTTCCTTTGCGGCAGGAAGGAACCGTTGTCTCCTGCGGCCGGCCGCCCGGCGGCGGCGCGGTGGTCCGCAACCGCATTGGCGACGATTTCCATGTTGTCACTCCGGCCGGCGGCCATAGTTTGGACGTATCCTCCTTGCGTCGAGCCGATGGGAAACACCGCGACATGACGCCTGCCTCCTTGCCGAGCGCCTTCGACCCTTACTGCGGCGCGCCGCCGGTCCCCGGCGAGCTTCTCGCCGCGTGGAACGGCGACCCGGTCCTTGCCGCGGCGCTGTTCTTGGCAGCGACCGCCGGTTTCTGGCTGCTGCGCGGGGTGGGCGAGGGCGGGGCGCGCCTGTGGCACGCCGGCGCCATGCTCGCCCTGGTCGCGGCCTTCCTCTCGCCGCTCTGCGCGCTGTCCTCGGCGCTGTTTTCGGCGCGGGTGGTCCATCATTTGCTGCTGATCGCCGTCGCCGCGCCGATGCTGGCCCTGGCCTTCCCGAAACGGCGCCCCGGCGGAACCGCGCTGCTGTCGCTGCTCGTCGCCGTCCACCTCGCCGCCGTGTGGTTCTGGCACGCGCCGCAGCCCTACGAGGCGGCGCTCTCCGGCGACGTGACCTACTGGACGATGGAGCTGACGTTGCTGGTCTCGGGCGTGCTGCTCTGGCGCGAACTGACCGCGCCGGCAGCCCCGGTCGGCCGCGTGCTGATGGCGCATCTGACGCTGATCGTGCAGATGGGCCTGCTCGGCGCGCTGATCACCTTCGCAACAGAGCCGCTCTACGCGCCGCACTTCCTGACCACCGTCCCCTACGGCCTGTCGGCGCTGGACGACCAGCAGCTGGCCGGCCTGATCATGTGGGTGCCGGCGATCCTGCCGTACCTGCTGGCGGCGCTGCTGGCCCTCGACGGCGTCATCCGCGACGGGTTCGGGCAGAAGGGGCAGGCCGTTTGACCATCGTCTGGCTGAAGAGCCTCCATATCGCGGCACTGGTGATCTGGTGTGGCGGGCTGCTGATCCTGCCGATCCTCCTGACCCAGCGGGAGGCCGCCGGGGAGCGCGGCACGGAAATCGATCGGCTGCACACCTTCACCCGCTTCGCCTATATCGCCCTCGTCTCGCCGGCCGCCTTCGTCGCGATCGGCTCGGGCACCGCGCTGATCCTCGTCGGCGAGATCTTCACGGTCTGGCTGGCGGTCAAGCTGGTCTTCGTCGGCTTCCTCGTCTTCCTGCACGTCTGGCTGGGGCTGCTCGTCCTCTCGGTGTTCAAGAAGGGCAAGAACTTCCGCCCGTGGCGCGCGATCTCCGGCGTCGTGACGATCAGCCTCACCGTCTCGGCGATCCTCTGGGTGGTGCTGGCCAAGCCGGACATCTCGACAGACTTCCTGCCGTCGGTGTTCCACGAGCCGGGCGGCCTTGGCCGGCTCGCCGGCGACCTCATTCCTGGTCTGACACCATGATCCCGACGCCGTGATGAAGGATCAGCTTGCCTCCATGCCAGCCTGCCAGCCCCGTGAACACGCTCGCCAGCGCCGACAGCGCGAGACCGAGCGGCAGCACCGCGTCCGGATCGACGAGCCGCAGGCCCCAGTTCATGCCGGCGATCGACAGCAGCATCATCGCCGCGATGGCGTGCGTCCAGCTCGCCGCGCGGCTGCGGATGCCGCGCACCAGCAGCAGCTCGGCGGTGCCGGCCATGCCCGCCGCGACGCCGAGGCAGAAGGCGAAGCCGGCCGACCAGATGCTGGCCCGCAGCCAGAATTCGTCGCCCGACCACCAGTAGAAGACGTCGCAGCCGAGCGTCGCGATGACCAGGGCGATCGGGAAATGCACGCTCATGGCGTGGATCGGATGACCGGCGACGGCCACGGCAGAGCTCGTGTCCATCTCGCTGACCCTCTTCATCACCGGGCTGACGGGCGACTCGGTCTTGCTCATGCAGGGTCTCCGCGCGCTTCATCGGGATGGCGGCCCGCGCGTCTTGCCGCTCTGCTGGTGCCAATTGGACTATCCGGCTGCGCCGGCAACCTGTCGGCCCTCGATCCCGCCGGCCCGGCGGCCCGCTCGACCGCCACGCTCTGGTGGGTGATGGCCGGAGGCGGGACGGCGATCTTCCTCCTGGTCATGGTGCTCCTGGCGCTCGCCTTCATGCGGCCGGGGATGGGCCGGAACGTCGATCCGAAGCGCTGGCTGGTCTGGGGTGGCCTCGTCTTCCCCGCCATCGTTCTCGGCGCGCTCCTCACCTTTGCCCTGCTGACCGGCGAGCGGCTTCTGGCGCATCCCCAGACGCCGGGCGTCGTGCAGGTCGAGGCGCGGCCCTACCAGTGGTACTGGGAGTTCCGCTATCCCGGACATGCCGGCGCGGTGACCGGCGAGGTGCTGCACATCCCGGCGGGCGTGCCGGTGGACGTCCACGTGGTCGGCACCGACGTCATCCATGCCTTCTGGGTGCCGCGGCTCGGCGGCAAGATCGATGCCGTGCCCGGCCACGTCAACGTCATCCGCCTGATCGCCGACCGGCCCGGAATCTATGGCGGCGTCTGCGCGGAATTCTGCGGGACCGGCCATGCCGGGATGAACTTCTCGGTGATCGCCCATCCCGCCGAAGGCTTCGGGCAGGCGCTCCCCGCTGCGCAGCCGACACCGACAGCCCAGACGCAGGACCAGCCGTGAGCAACACCACCGCGACGACCGAACCGGTGACGCTGCACCACGAGCTGGAGACGATCTGGCGCACGCCGCCCGGCCTCGGCCGGCTGTCGGCCGTCAACCACACGATCGTCGGCCGGCGCTTCATCATCGCCGCCTTCGTGTTCTTCGCGATCGGCGGCGTGCTGGCCATGCTGATCCGCGCCCAGCTGGCGACGCCGAACGGCGCCTTCGTCGGCCCGGACATCTACAACCAGATCATCACCATGCACGGCACGGTGATGATGTTCCTGTTCGCCATCCCGCTGTTCGAGGGATTGTCGATCTACTTCCTGCCGAAGATGCTGGGCGCGCGCGACCTGGCCTTTCCCCGGCTCTCGGCCTTCGGCTTCTACTGCTACATCTTCGGCGGCTCGATCCTCATCGTCGCGATGATCGCCGGCTATGCGCCGGACAGCGGCTGGTTCATGTACACCCCGCTCTCCTCGGGCCGCTATTCGCCGGGGATCAACGCCGACGTCTGGCTGCTCGGCGTCACCTTCGTCGAGATCTCGGCCGTCGCCGCGGCGGTCGAGTTCACCGTCTCCATCCTGAAGTTCCGCGCCCCCGGCATGTCGCTCGCGCGCATGCCGCTGTTCGGCTGGTACATCCTGGTGACGTCGGGGATGATGCTGGTGGGCTTTCCGCCGCTGATCCTCGGCTCGATCCTGCTCGAGCTGGAGCGCGCCTTCGACCTGCCGTTCTTCGACCCGACGCGGGGCGGCGACCCGCTGCTCTGGCAGCATCTGTTCTGGCTGTTCGGCCATCCCGAGGTCTACATCATCTTCCTGCCGGCGGCCGGCGTCATCTCGACGATCCTGCCGGTGCTCGCGGGGCGCGCCATCCTCGGCTACGCTTGGATCGTCGTGGCGATCGTCGCGATGGGCTTCCTGTCCTTCGGCCTCTGGGTCCACCACATGTTCACGGTGGGGATCCCGCATCTGGCGCAGGCCTTCTTCTCGGCCGCCAGCGTGATGGTGGCGATCCCGACGGCGGTGCAGATCTTCCTCTGGATCGGCACGCTGATGGGCGGCCGGCCCCGCATGTCGGTGCCGATGCTCTATCTGATGGGCTTCTTCGCGATCTTCGTCTGCGGCGGGCTGACCGGGGTGATGCTCGCCATCGTGCCGTTCAACTGGCAGGCCCACGACACGCATTTCGTCGTCGCGCACCTGCATTACGTGCTGGTCGGCGGCTTCGTCTTCCCGATGCTGGCGGCGGCCTATTACTGGCTGCCGCACTTCACCGGCCGCCAGCCGCTCTACGGCGTCGGCAAGGTGGCGTTCTGGCTGATCTTCATCGGCTTCAACACGACCTTCCTGATCATGCACCTCACCGGTCTGCTGGGCATGCCGCGGCGCTACTACAGCTACGCGCCGGAGTTCGGCTGGAGCGGCCTCAACCTGATCTCCTCGGTCGGCGGCTTCGTCATGACCATGGGCTTCGCGCTGTTTGCCCTCGACATGTTCGCGCAGGCGCGCTTCGGTCGCCGGGCGGCGCGCAACCCGTGGAACGCCGACACGCTGGAATGGGCGACGGCGACGCCGCCGCCCTCCTACGGCTTTGCCTCGTTGCCCGAGGTTTCGAGCCGCTCGCCGCTGCACGACCGTCCCGACCTCGGGTCGGAACTCGCCGCCGGCGGTGGCTATCTCGCCGGCACCCGCAACGACTGGCAGGAGACGCTGGTGGTCGACATGGCGACCGGCAAGCCGCAGCATATCGCGATCCTGCCGCAGCCGACCTTCCTGCCGCTGGCCACCGCCGCCGCCATCGGCGTGTTCGTGCTGTCGCTGCTGTTCAAGATCTATCTCCTGTCGGTCGCGACCGTCCCCGTGGTGCTCGCGATGTTCCTCCTGTGGACGCGGGCGACCGGCGCCAGGATCGACCGCGGCGACCTGCCGGCCGGGCACGGCCTGTCCCTGCCGATCCATGCCGAGGTGCCGCATCCGGCCTCCTGGTGGGCGATGCTGTTCCTGCTCGTCGCCAATGCCACGCTGTTCGCGTCGCTGGCTTTCGGGGCGCTGTTCCTCTGGCTGGTCGCGCCCGGCTGGCCACCGCCCGCTTTGGTGGAACTGCCGCTGCTCAAGGCGACCGGGCTTGCGGGAGCGCTGGTGCTGGCGTCCGCCGCCGGGCACCTGGCGCTCGCTCCGCTCGCGAGGCGAGACAAGCCGAACGAACTCGCCCTCGTCTTGGCGGCCCTTGGCCACGCGGTCGCGGCGGGCCTCGCCGTCTGGATCTGCGTCGCCGACATTCCGGCCCCGACCTCGCATGCCTATCTCGCCGTCACCGCGGCGCTGATCGGCTATGTGGCGCTGCATGCCGGGATCGGGCTCGTGCTGGCGCTGTTCACGCTCTATCGCAGCCGCGCCGGCTACGTGTCTTCGCGCCGCAGCGGCGATCTGCGCACCGCCTGCCTCTGGCACGACTACACTGCGCTCACCGGCCTCGCCGCGGTGGCGCTGGTCACTCTGCTGCCGGTGCTGGTGAGCTTTCGGAGCGTCCAGCCATGACCGGCCGCAGCACCGGCTCCAGCCTGCTGCTGCTGATCGCCGGGATGGTGATCTGGAGCTCGGCCTTCCTGATCCTCTACGCCGGCCTTTCGATCGGCTGCGAGCTGGGATGGGACGAGATGCCGCTCGGGCCGGTCAGCCTGCTGCGGGCCATCCTGATCGGCCTCTGGCTGTTTCACCTGGCGCTGATTGCGGGCCTGCTGCTGTGGACCCACCGCCGCAAGCAGGCCTCCGAGAGCCGCGCCGAAGGCGTCGAAGTGGACGATTTCTTCGCCGGCAACGTGCTCGTGGCAACGATCGTCGCGGCGGCCGCCACGGTGATCAACTACGCCCCGATCCTCGGCCTGTCGCTGTGCCTCTAGGGGCTAGGGGATCTGGATGCTTTCGAGATAGGCAATGATCGCGGCGATCTGTACCGGGTCGGCGGTGAACTCCGGCATGTCCGGATGGCCGGTCATGATGCCTTCCGCCAGGGCTTCCTGAAGCGCCGAGACCGGATATTGCCGCGATAGCGTCCGGAAGGGCGGCGCCTGGGGATGCGGGCTGTCGCCGGTGCGGTCGATGGCATGGCACCGGCTGCAATTGGCTTCGACCAGCGCCCGGCCCTCGGCGACCGCTACGGCGTCCTCGGCCGCCGCTCCGCTTGTCGTCAGCGTCGCGCCGAGCGCCAGGAGCATCAGGCGCTGTCGCGCGGTCATGCTCATTCGCCCATCTGGCGCAGCGCGTCCCATTTCAGGATCTCGACGCTGCGGGAGTTCGTCAGCTTGATGATCTTGCGCTCCTTCAGCCGCGAGAACACCCGCGACACCGTCTCGATGGTCAGGCCGAGATAGTCGCCGATATCCATGCGCGACATCGGCAGGTCGACATGGCCTGATCCGCCCTGGCGTTCGGCCATGTCGATGAGGAAGGCGGCGACCCGTTCGATGGCGGTATTCCGGCCGAGGACGAGCAGGTGATCCTGCGCCCGCATCAGGCTGCGCAGTGCGAGCGGCAGCAGGTCGCGGGAGATGTCGGCGCCGGGCGCGATGCGAAACCGGCGGAGCGAGGTGGAGACGATCGCCTCGGCGAAGAAATGGTGGGCGTGGTCGGCCTCGAAGCCGAAGATCTCGCCCGGGAGGTGGAAGGCGCTGATCTGCCGCCGGCCGTCGGCGAGCAGCCGGTAGATGCGGATGGCGCCGAACTCGACCTGGTAGATCGCCTCGGCGCGTTCGCCGTCCGCATAGATCTCGGCGCCGGCGAGATAGAAGCTGAGCGGCTGCATCTGCGTCGGGGAGAAGACCGACGGCATGCGGTCCTCGTCGCGCGGCAGGAACGGCGCGGGGTGGCGTAGTGCCGACTGGACGGTGCTTTGGGCGAGCATGGCTGGTCTCCATCGAATCCCGATGGCGTAGGAATGACCAAAATGGCGGAGGCCGGGTATTCGGTTATGTCCGTCCGGGAAACTACGTAGTCGGGCCCGCGGACCGCCTCAGATGGGATCGAGGACCGCGCCTTCCGCTCCGGGCCGGTGGGCCGCGTGCGTCATCTCGCGGACCGTCCGGATCAGCGCATCGAGGTGCAGCGGCTTGACCAGCACCGCCGTCTCGTCGTGGGCGGCGCAGGAGGGCGAGCGGTCGACCAGGAGGATGACCGGCTTGGCGAAGCGCTTCAGCGCCGCCGCCGCGCCGCCGCGATCGAGCCCGTCCTCGTCGACGACGGCGCAGATCGCCTCCTGGAACCGCCGGGAGCGGCGGGCCGCATCAAGGCGTTCGTAGGCGTCGACCGCGAAGGCTTCCGCCTCGAGCGCGAATTTGAGCGAGCGGCGCAAGGCGCTGTCCGCGGCAATTACGAGAATCACGCCCATCGATGCCAATTGCAGATGCGCTGCGAGCGCCAGAAGGATCGGACGGAATGCCCGGCGAATTTCCTCATACACCGCGGCGGCGGCGGCCCGCTTTGCGGCAGATCAAATGCGCGTCGACCGCCTCGGCACATTCTGCGGCTCGATTCCGGCGAGCAGTGCCATGCGCACCAGCTCCGCGAGGCTGGCCGCCTGCATCTTGGCCATGATGTTGGCGCGGTGCACCTCGACGGTGCGGGGGCTGATGTCGAGATCGAAGGCGATGGTCTTGTTCGGAAGCCCGGCGACGACGCCGGACAGGACCTGGCGCTCGCGGTCGGTCAGCTGTTCCAGCCGCGCGTGGATCTCCGGCACCGAATGCGCCGTGTCGGGACGCACGAGCAGTTCCTCCGCCGCCTTGCGCACGGCGGCGATCAGTACCTCGTCCTCGAACGGCTTCTCGATGAAGTCGAGGGCGCCGGCCTTCATCGCTTCCACCGCCATCGGCACGTCGCCGTGGCCGGTGACGACGATCGCCGGCATCATCGCCTGCGCGTCTCCCAGGCGCTGGAGCAGTTCCACGCCGGTCATGTCGGGCATGCGCAGGTCGGTGACGAGGCAGCCCTTCCTGATCGTCGGTGCGATGCCGAGGAAGGCCGTCGCGGATCCGTGCACGCGGACGGTGAAGCCGCTCATGGTCAGGAGGAACGCCAGCGACTTCCTGACCGCTTCCTCGTCGTCGACGATGTGGACGGTGTAGCTGTCACTCTCCATGGAGGTCCTCGTTCTTCATCGCCGGCAGCGAGAAGCGGAATGTCGCCCCGCCATGCCGGTTGCCGCTGATCGATATCGTGCCGCCATGGGACTCCACGATGCGCTTGGAGATCGACAGGCCGATACCCATGCCGCCGGGTTTCGTGGTGACGAACGGGCGGAAGAGCTGGGCCGCGACCTCGTCCGAGATGCCGTGGCCGGTATCGGAGACCTCGACGATGACGTCGCCCTGTCCGTTGAACGAAGTGCGTACCTGCAGCTCGCGCTTCGGGCTGTCGCGCATCGCCTCCATGGCGTTGCGCATGAGGTTGATCAGCACCTGCTGGATCTGGACGCGATCCACCAGGACCCTGTCGGCGCCGGGCGAGAACTCGAAATGCGACTGGATGCCCCGCTCGCGCGAACCGACCAGGGCAAGCGTTCCGGCTTCCTCGATGAGACCGCGGATGTCCTCGGGCAGCTTCTGGCTCTCGCCGCGTGTCACGAATTCGCGCAGGTGACGGATGATGTTGCCGGCCCGCAGCGACTGCTGCGCGGTCTCCTCCAGCGCCTCGCGCAGCCGCGAGGCGAGGCTGTCGTCCATGTCGCGGAGCAGCCGGACGCAGCCCTGCGCGTAGTTGGCGATGGCCGAGAGCGGCTGGTTGAGCTCGTGCGCCAGGGTGGAGGCCATCTCGCCGAGCTCGTTGAGGCGGGCGAGGCGGGCAAGTTCCCCCTCGATCTCGTTCAGCCGCGCCGCCGACTCCTCGCGCTCGGTGAGGTCGCGCACGAATCCCGTGAACAGCGTGCGGTTGCCCACCTTGAATTCGCCGACCGCCAGCTTCATCGGGAAGGTCGTCCCGTCCTTGCGCCGCCCGAACACCACCCTGTCGACGCCGATGATGCGCTTCTCGCCGGTTTCGAGATAGCGTTCCATGTAGCCGTCATGTTCCCGGCGATAGGGTTCGGGCATCAGGATGCGGACGTTCTCGCCGAGGACCTCCTCCTCCTGGTAGCCGAACTGCCGGGTCGCCGCGGCATTGAAGGAGATGATGTTGCCGTTGGTCTCGATGACCACTGTCGCGTCGAGCACCGTGTCGAGGATCGAGCCGATATGCATCTCGCTGGCGGCTAGGGCCTGGCGGGCCTGGCCGGCAACGCCGATGCTGCGGCGAAGCAGGGCGCCCCCGGCGACCATGACGAGGCTGGCGGCGGCAACGGCCGCGAGGCCCCATAAGCCCGACGCCGGCACGGTCGGCAGTTCCGGCAGTGCGAGGCCTAGCACCAACGCCAGGGCCAGCGCAGCGAGCGTCGGTCCGGCACCGCACGTCGTGCCGACGGCGAGAATGACCGGCATGGCCAGGATGAGCGCGATCGGGCTTTCTCCCGGACCCGCGACCGCGTAGCCGAGCGCCAGCCAGCCCGCCGCCGCCAGCAGCGCGATCAGATAGGCAGGAATACCGTCCAGACGTGCGCCGGCGACGGCCCGCATCCCAGGGTCGGACGTTTCGAGAGCTTCGCTGATCGACATTGCGGTTCCACCCTGATGCGGTCGCGCTCAGAAACCAGCATCGCGGGTTTCGATCAAGGCTTGGTTCGGCGCGGTGCCGGAAGCGGGCAGCAGACGCCTCGGCGTTCGCCCGCCTCGAACTTGACGCAGGTCAAGGTGCGGCATCGTCCGCGGCATCACGGTGTTGTCGACGGCACCTCCCGGAGGCGCCACACGTGATGGTGACAGTCGATGTACCGGACGATTCTCGTTTGCCTGAACGAACCGCGGCGCGCCGCCGCGCTGACCAGGGTGGCGCTCGCCGTGGCCGAGCGGCACGGCGCCCATCTCGTCGGCCTGCACGTGGCGCCGGACGTCTTCCTCGGCGTTCCGACGGAGGTCTCCGTCGACTACATCGAGCAGGCGCAGAAGCAGATCGAAGCCGATGCCGCGGCGATCCAGAAGACGTTCCGCGACGTCGCAGGGGACAGCGGCCTCGTCACCGAATGGCGGGTCGAGCTGCCGCGCGGCACCAGCTATGAGGCCGCCGTCTCGCGTCATGCGCGCTGCGCCGATCTCGTGATCGCCGGGCAGCCCGACGGTGCGGCCTGGCGCGGCGGCGATCTGCTGACCGAGGTGCTGCTAGAGTCGGGCCGCCCGATCCTCTTCGTTCCCTACGCCGGCACGTTCGAACGCATCGGCGACCGGGTGCTCATCGCCTGGAACGGCGGCCGCGAGGCGGCGCGGGCGGCCTTCGATGCCCTTCCGCTGCTGAAGGAGGCGCGCCAGGTGCGTGTCCTGATGATCGACCCGCCCCGCGGCGCGACGGCGGGTCTTGCTCCCGCCGATGACCTCGCTGTCGCCTTGGCCCGGCACGGCGTGCCGATCGAGGCGGCTCGTACGCTGAGCGGCGACGTCGCCGCCGGCGACACCCTGCTGAACGCCGTCTCGGAATATGGCGCCGACCTTCTGGTCATGGGCTGCTACGGCCACTCGCGCCTTCGCGAAATGCTGTTCGGCGGCGTCACGCGGCACATTCTCGAGCACATGACCGCGCCGGTCCTGATGTCGCGCTGAAAGCGGCGTCGCCGCGGGCGGTCAGCCGAGGACGTAGGGCGCCACTTCGTGCCAGCCCTCGTAGATCATCTTCAGCGCCACGTAGAGGACGATCGCAAGGCCGACGAAGCCGATCCAGCGGTAGCGGCCGAGCAGGCGGGCGATCAGCGACGCGGCGAGCCCCATCATGGCGATGGAGAGGACGAGGCCGACGACCAGCACCCAGAGATGCTCGCGCGCCGCGCCGGCGACGGCCAGCACGTTGTCCAGGGACATCGAGGCGTCGGCGATGACGATCTGCCAGACCGCCTGCGACAGCGTCTTGCGGGGCGCCCCCGCGACCGCCTGATCGTCGCCTTCGAGGCCATCCGGATGGGCCGGCGCACGCAGCTCCTGCCACATCTTCCAGCACACCCACAGCAGCAGCAGGCCGCCCGCCAGCAGCAGACCGATGATGGCGAGAAGCTGCGTCGCCACGCCGGCCAGCACGATGCGCAGCACCGTGGCGGCGATGATCCCGACGAGGATGGCCTTCGTCCGCTGGTCGCGCGGCAGGCCTGCCGCGGCGAGCCCGATGACCACCGCGTTGTCGCCGGCGAGCACCAGGTCAATCATGATCACCTGGAGGAGTGCCGTGAGCGATTCGGCTGTCAGATATTCCATCGTGCGTCATGACCTTGATGGGGCGCGGGCCCCGGGACCTGCGGGCAACTGGGAAGCCGGCGGTGGCTTGGAAGAAGCGTTGCCGCCGAACTGTCGCGAGGCGGCTAAAGAAACCCGGCGAGGGCGACGGAAACGGAAAGGGCAGCGCCGGTGACCAGGGTGAACGACCGGTTCCAGACGACGCCGACGCGCCAGGCGCTGGTGTGGCCGAGCCGGCCGACCAGCATCGTGGTGGCGGTGAATGGCGAGGTCGCGCCGGCGAGTGCCCAGCCTGCCGTCAGGGCCACGACGACGGCGTTCGGCGAAACGCCCATCGCCGCGGGGGCGGGCAGCAGCGGTGCAAGCAGCGAGACGGACAGGATCGGGTTCATGCCGAGCTGGCCGAGCAGCGGGATGATCCAGACGAGCAGCACCAGGATCGCCCAGGCGGGCAGCGCCGAGAGGCCGAGCGACTGCCCGGCGAAAAGCGGCTCGAGCAGCGCGCCGCCGACCGTCCCGATGATCCCGGCCATCACCAGCAGCACCAGTTCAGACTGGTAGGAGGGCACGTCGCGGAACACCACCTGGCGCAGCCGTGCGCCTGTCGCCGCGGCGTCGCCGTGGGTCTGGATGACCACCCAGGCGACGGCGATCACCGGCACCAGCAGCATGACCACCGCGATGATCCGCAGCCCGGACATCACCTCCAGCACCGTCACGCCCGCGAACAGCAGCAGCAGCAGCATGAGGAGCGGGCGCAGGTCGCGCCAGCTGCCGAGCGGCCGGCGGGCCGGCGCCGGCTGCGTCAGCCGCGGCTTGAAGATCGTGTCGAGCGACCAGCCGACGAAGGTGATCAGGATGGCGTTGAGGATCGCGATGGGCGCCGCGCCGCTCCAGGTCGAGCCGGGAACGACCGAGGTGGAGATGGCCATGGCGAAGGCCAGCGGCGACCAGGCGAGGGAGGCGACGAAGCCGCGCTGGATGGCGAGCAGCATGCGGCGGTTGCGGATCTCGCGGATCTCGGCGTTGGCCTCGCGGCTGGCGATGCTCTCGGTCAGCCCGCCCAGCAGCGAGATCGAGCCGTAGCTGAGGATCAGCGCGAAGAGATGGCCGCCCATGGTCAGCGACAGATAGCGCTTGCCGGGCGGCTGGCTCGCCAGATACTGCCCGCAGCGTTCGATCGCCGGCGAGGCCGAGGCCGGGTTGCGCAGCGAGGCCAGCGCGATGAAGAAGGCGGCGATGAACGCCCCCTGGCCCAGCCCGCGCATCAGGACGTCCTGCCAGTCCGGGCGGAGGGCGATGACCGCCACGACCAGCGCCACGCCGACCGCGACGAAGCTCTGCCGCGACCAGTGCGCCCGCGGGGCCGCCAGGACGAGGAACGCGACCAGTCCTGCCGACGCGACGAGCAAAGGGGCCTCGCCGCCCACCCACTCGCGCAGGACGACGGCGATCGCTGTGACGATCAGCACGATACCGATGGCGCGGTCGATCACGCGGGGGGGCTCCGGGGTGAGGGCAGGGTCGTACTACTCTCTTAGCATCTCCGGCGCGCCGGTCACGCCACCATCGGCTTTTTCCCCGCCCGCGTCGGCGGCGTTGAACAGACGAGGGTCGGGCGGCTATGACGGCGCCATGATCCTCACCGTCGCCACCTTCTACCGGTTCGTTCCGCTCGACGACCTGCCCGCGCTGCAGCAGGCGCTGTACGCCGCCTGTCTCGACCACGGACTGCGCGGCACGATCCTCATCGCGCACGAGGGGGTCAACGGCACGCTCGCCGGGCCGGCTTCTGCCATCGAGGCCCTGCTCGACGAACTCGACCGCCGCTGCGGCATCCGGTCGGGCGAGGTGAAGCTGTCGCAGGCGGCGGACTGGCCGTTCGCGCGGCTGAAGATCCGCATCCGGCCGGAAATCATCACCATGCGCGCGCCGGAAGCCGACCCCGCCGTGCTCGCCGGCACCTATGTAGAGCCGGGAGACTGGAACGCGTTGCTCGCCGACCCGGACGTCTTGCTGCTCGACACCCGCAACCGCTACGAGACCAAGGTCGGGACCTTCGCCGGCGCCGTCGATCCCGGCCTCGAGAGCTTCACCGACTTCAAGGCCTTCGTGGAGAGCGAGCTCGATCCGGCGCGCCACACCAAGGTGGCGATGTTCTGCACCGGCGGCATCCGCTGCGAGAAGGCCTCGGCCTTCATGCGCGCCAAGGGCTTTCCCGAGGTCTTCCACCTCAAGGGCGGCATCCTGCAATATCTGGAGGACGTGCCCGAGGCCGACAGCCGCTGGCGCGGCAAGTGCTACGTCTTCGACGGCCGGGTCGCGGTCGGGCACGGCCTGGCGCCGACCGGCTGGACCGCGTGCTTCGGCTGCGGCAACCCGCTGTCGCCGGAAGACCTGCGCGCGCCCGAATACGAGCCGGGCGTCTCGTGCCCGGCCTGCATCGATGAACTGACGTCGGAGAAGGCCGCGTCGCTGCGCGAGCGCCAGCGCCAGATGCTGGCCGGTTAGGGCCGCCTCAGGCGGCGATGGCCCGGGCCGGATCGACGAGGTCGCGCCCGAGCGATTCGGCGACGGCGCGGTTTGTGATCTGGCCGCGATGCACGTTCAGCCCGTGCAGCAGATGCGGGTCGGCAAGCAGCGCCGCCAGCCCGTGGTCGGCCAGCGCCAGGCCGAAGGGCAGCGTCGCGTTGTTCAGCGCATGCGCCGAGGTGATCGGCACGGCGCCCGGCATGTTGGCGACGCAGTAGTGCACGACGCCGTCGACCTCGAAGGTCGGCTCGGCATGGGTCGTCGGGTGCGAGGTCTCGAAGCAGCCGCCCTGGTCGATGGCGACGTCGACGAGCACCGCGCCCTTCTTCATGCCGGAGAGCATTGCGCGAGTGACCAGTTGCGGCGCCGAGGCGCCGGGGATCAGCACCGCGCCGATGATCGCGTCGGCGGCGAAGACCTCCTCCTCGATGGCGGTCTTGGTCGAGTAGCGGGTGTGGACGCGGCCGGCGAAGAGATCGTCGAGCTCGCGCAGCCGCGGGATCGAGCGGTCGAGGATGGTGACAGTGGCGCCGAGGCCGATCGCCATCTTGGCCGCCTCCTTGCCGACGACGCCGCCGCCGATGATCACCACCTTGGCGGAGGCAACGCCCGGCACGCCGCCGAGCAGCACGCCGCGGCCGCCCTGCGCCTTCTCCAGCGCCCTTGCCGCCGCCTGGATCGACAGCCGTCCGGCGACTTCCGACATCGGCGCCAGCAGCGGCAGGCCGCCGCGCGCGTCGGTCACCGTCTCGTAGGCGATGGCGGTGACGCCGGAGGCGATCAGCCCCTCGGTCTGCTTGGGGTCGGGCGCCAGATGCAGATAGGTGTAGAGGATCTGGCCCTCGCGCAGCTGCACCCATTCGTGCGGCTGCGGTTCCTTGACCTTCACCACCATGTCGGCGCGGGCGAACACCGTCGCCGCGTCGGCGGCGATCTCGGCGCCCGCGGCCCGGTAGTCGGCGTCGCTGGCATCGATGCCGGCGCCGGCGCCGGTCTCGACCAGCACGTCGTGGCCGTGCGCGACATATTCGCGGGCGGCCGACGGCGTCAGCCCGACGCGATATTCGTGGTTCTTGATTTCCTTGGGACAGCCGACGCGCATGATGCTCCTCAGCCGGCTCGGCACTTATCGCCTTGCCCGCGGCGGCGCCGCGAGCCGGCGGGGCCACCGGATTCGCTTGCCGGATACTGCGTCCCGCAGGGCCGGGACGCAAGCGGCAGCCGGCGCGCTTAGCCGGCTTCCACCGCCCGGCTCGGCACGTCGCCGGCGGCATGGTCGGCCGCCTGCGCCGCCTCGGCGAAGACGCGGCCGACGCCGATGAGGATCGGCCGCTCGTAGCCGATCTCTCCGACGAGGGCGGCGAGGCCGGCCAGCGTGCCGGCGCCGCGGGTCTCGTCGTCGCGGCTGAGATTGGCGGCGACGGCGACCGGCGTCTGCGGCGACAGGCCGTGGGCGATCAGCTCCTCGGCTATGCGCCCGGCCATGCGGCCGCCCATGTAGAACACGGTGGTGACGTGGTCGTCGGCCAGCGCCCCCCAGTCGAGATCGTCCGGCAGGCCGCCCTTGCGGGAATGGCCGGTGACGAAGCGCAGCTGCTGCGCCCGGTCGCGATGCGTCAGCGACACGCCGAAGCTCGCCGCCAGCGCCGAGGCGGCGGTGATGCCTGGCACGATGGCGACGGGGATGTTCTCTTCCGCCAGCGCGGCGATTTCCTCGCCGGCCCGGCCGAACACCGAGACGTCGCCGGATTTCAGCCGCACGACGTGCTTGCCGGCCTTGGCGAAGGCTACCATCATCCGGTTGATGTCCTCCTGCCGGCAGCTGTCGCGGGCGGCGCGCTTGCCGACCAGGAAGCGGCGCGCCTCGCGGCGGGCGAGCTCCAGCACGGCGTCGGAGATCAGGTCGTCGAACAGGATGACGTCGGCCGACTGCAGGGCGCGCACGGCCTTCAGCGTCAGCAGTTCCGCCTCGCCGGGACCCGCCCCGACCAGCGTGACCCGTCCGGTTCCCGTGCCGGAGGCCGGGCCCCGCGCCAGTTCCTCGATCAGCCGCTCGGCCGTCGCCTGGTCGATCGGGCCCGGATCGCGCGGCGTGAAGGCCGCGTCGGTGAAGCGCTCCCAGAAGGCGCGGCGCAGCGGACCGGGCGCCAGCTTCTCCATCGCCGCCCCGCGCAGCCGCACCGCCAGATCCGCCCAGCCGGCGAGGGCCGGGGGCAGCAGCGTCTCGATGCGGCGGCGGATGGCCTGGCCGAGGATCGGCGCGGCGCCGTCGGTGGAGATGCCGACGACAACCGGCGAGCGGTTGACGATCGAGCCGAAATTGAAGTCGCAGAAGGCCGGCTTGTCGACGACGTTGACCGGTACCCCCGCCGCCCGTGCGGCGCAGGCGAAAGCCTGGCCCTCGGCGGGGCTCTCGGTGTCGGCGACGGCCAGCGCGGCATGCTCGAAGATATCCGTTGACCATGGCCGGTCGTGATGCGCGATCGTCCCGACCGGGGCGTCCGGTCCGACGGCCGGCGTTGCCAGCAACTCGGCCATCTCCGGGTCGATCTCGTCGGCCGGCACGTAAAGGTCGACGCGGGCGCCCGCGGCGCGCAGGAGCTCCACCTTCCAGGCCGCGCCTGCGCCGCCCCCAACCATGACGACCCGCCGGCCGGTGAGGCCGAAGAACACCGGCAGGCTGGACAGCGGTCCCATCCGCGCCGGGCGCTCCGCTGATGCGGTCTCGCCGCGCGCCGGCGTCTCGACGGGCTGGATATGCGGGCGCTCGGCCATGATCGCGTCCTCGAAGATGCGTGCTCATTCCATGGATAGACCGTGCCCGCGCGACAGGCGAGATCAAATTTTGCGCAGTTGCAGCATGCCGGAGATCATCCTTCAGGCAGCCGCCCGCGCCGGGAAAGAATCCGCCCTGCTTCGCCCCGCCCTCGCGAACGCGCCGTCACCCGGATCCCGATCAGCCTCCAGCCGCGACCCGCATCCATTCGTAGCCATAGGCGCCGAGGCGGATGCGGCAGCCGCCGTCGGTTCGGTCGATATCGATGCCCGACTGCAGCAGCGGTCGGACCGGTGCGCCGGCAAGCGCCTCGCCGCAGTCGATGGTCACCGGCTCCTCGCCGAGATTGTGCAGCGTCAGGACCCGGCCGCCCTGCCATTCGGCGAGCAGCGCGATCACGCTGGTCTCGCCGAGGTCGATCACCCGGCAACTGCCCCAGCCGATCTCCGGCGCGCTGCGCCGGGCGCGGATCAGCCGCTGGGTCACCGAGAACAGCGACTGGGGGTCGATCCGCTGGCTCTCCGCATTGATGTGGGCGTAGGCGAACGGCCCCTCGGCGACGGGCAGCCGGACGCAATCCTCCGGCGCCGCCGTCGAGAAGCCGCCATTCGGTTCGCTCGACCACTGCATCGGGGTCCGCACCGCCGTCCGTTCCGGCAAATCGAGATTGTCGCCCATGCCGATCTCGTCGCCGTACCAGATCACCGGCGTGCCGGGCAGCGACAGCATCAGGCTCATCGCCATCGCGATGCGCCGCTCGTCGCCGCCGAGCATCGGCGCCAGCCGGCGGCGGATGCCGCGGTCGTAGATCTGCATCGACTTCTCCGGACCGAAGGCCGCGAACGCCTCCTGGCGCTCCTCGTCCGACAGCCGGCCGAGGTCGATCTCGTCGTGGTTGCGCAGGAAGGTCGCCCATTGCGACGTGGCGGGAATTTCCGGCATCGCGCTGAGGAAGTCGCGCACCGGGGCGCCGTCGCGGCGCGCCAGTGCCAGAAACACGCGCTGGTTGAGCGGGAAATTGAAGATCAGGTTCAGCCGGTCGCCGTCACCGAAATAGTCGCCCGCCTCCTCCATCGGGATGTTGGCTTCGGCGAGCAGGATCGCCTCCGCCCGCCGCCAGTCGAGGAACTGGCGCATCCGGCCGAGATACTCGTAGGGCGACTGGCCCGATCCGGCGTCGGCGAGATCCTCGATCAGGAACGGCACGGCGTCGATCCGGAAGCCGGAAACCCCGAGCGCCAGCCAGAACCCCATGATCCGGTCGATCTCCTCGCGCACTTCCGGGTTGGCGATGTTGAGGTCGGCCTGGTGCTTGTAGAAGCGGTGGAAGTAGTACTCCTGCCGCCTGCGGTCGAAGGTCCAGGTGGATTCCTGCACGCCCGGGAAGATAACGCCCTTGGCGTGGTCTTCCGGCCGCTCCTTCTTCCAGACATACCAGTCCTTGTATTTCGGATGGCCGGCCCGGCTCGCCTGGAACCAGGGATGCTCGATCGAGGAATGGTTGACCACGAGGTCGACGATCACCCTTAGTCCCCGGTCACGCGCGGCATGGGTGAACTCGACGAAGTCGCCGAGCGTGCCGAGGCGGGAATCGACGCCGAAATAGTCCGAGATGTCGTAGCCATTGTCCTGGTTGGGCGAGGGATAGAACGGCAGCAGCCAGATGCAGTCGGCTCCGAGCGCCTCGATATGGTCGAGGCGGTCCGTTAGCCCGCGGAAGTCGCCGACCCCGTCGCCGTCCTGGTCCTGGAAGGCATCGACGTCGACGCAGTAGATGACGGCGTTCTTGTACCAGAGGTTCAGCATCCGGCGCTCCTGGGGGTTTGTCGGCCGGAACGCAGATAGGGCAGCCGCGCCCGACATCCGGCAGAAAACCGAATGCCGACCCGGGAGAGGGGCGGGACGCCACGCCAGGCCGCGTCCTGCCCCTCCGCCCGCTAGGTCGTCAGGTGCCCAGTGCGGCGGCGACGGCCCGGCCGACTTCGGCGATCGCAGCGTTGCGCTCGCCGATCGCCGCTTCGGTCTCGGTGACGTAGACGCTGACGATCACCGGCTCGCGCTTCGGCGGATAGAGGATGGCGACGTCGTTCGCGGTGCCGCGGTCGCCGGTGCCGGTCTTGTCGCCCACATCCCAGTCCTTGGGCACGCCGGCGCGCAGCCTGGCGTCGCCGGTCTTGTTGGCGCGCATCCAGCCGGTGAGCTGCCGCGTCGAGGCCGGCGACAGCCGGCCGCCGAAGGCAAGAGCCGCAAGGCTCGTGGTCATGCCGTCCGGCGTGGTGGTGTCGCGCGGGTCTCCCGGCGTCGCCTCGTTCAAATCGGTCTCGATCCGGTCGAGCCGGGTGGCGGGATCGCCCAGCGAACGGGCGAATGCCGTGACGGCGGCGGGGCCGCCGAGACTGTCGAGGATGATGTTCCCCGCGGTGTTGTCGCTTTCGGTCATCGCGGCCTCGCAGATTTCCGCAAGCGTCATGCCCTTGCCGCCGACCTTCGTCTCGGTGACCGGCGAATAGGTCACGAGGTCGCTTTTGGCGAAGACGATCCGGCGGTCGAGATCCTCCTCGCCGGCGTCCACCCGTGCCAGCACGGCGCCGCAGGCGACGACCTTGAACGTGCTGCACATCGGGAAGCGCTCGTTGCCGCGATGCAGCCATCGGCGGCCGCTGGCGGTGTCGAGCACGGCGACGCCGAGGCGGCCTTGCAGGCCTGCCTCGATGTCGGCGAGGCGCTGCGCGAAGGCCTGCTCGCCGGTCTGCGCGAAGCTTCGGGCCGCGCCGCCCGGCATGAGGCTGGCGGCCATCCCTGCGCCGAGCATGATGGTAAAGCTGCGCCGTGTGAGCCGATGGTTCACGGTTTCCCTCCTGGATCGATCGTCATGGACGTGGATGAATGTCGGTCGTGCGACGGCCGGCACCGATCGGGGCTCGCGCATGCGAGCCCTCGCGGAATTGATGCCTGTCGGACCTGTGTGCCGCTTGCCCGACCGACGAAGACGAGACTATCTGCCGCCTTCCGAGGCGACAAACCACGATATTTGCCGTCTGCCATGAATTGAATTGGGGCTCGAATGGTCCGGCCGTATCTGCCGCTGAACGCGCTGCGGGCTTTCGAGGCCTCGGCCCGGCACCTCAGCTTCACCCGCGCGGCGATCGAGCTGCATGTCACCCAGGCGGCCGTCAGCCACCAGGTGAAGGGGCTCGAGACCCGGCTCAACGTCGTCCTGTTCAAGCGCCTGCCGCGCGGCCTGATGATCACCGCCGA
Source organism: Aurantimonas sp. HBX-1 (assembly GCF_021391535.1). Taxonomy (GTDB): domain Bacteria; phylum Pseudomonadota; class Alphaproteobacteria; order Rhizobiales; family Rhizobiaceae; genus Aurantimonas. The sequence continues at coordinate 3,086,095 of NZ_CP090066.1, read as the reverse complement.
GGGCGAGGCGCTGCTGCCGGTGCTGCGCGACTCCTTCGACCGCATGGCCGACATGCTGGAGCGTTTCGAGAACGGCCATGTGCGCGAGGTCGTGATGGTCGGCGCGGTCGGGACCTTCGCGGTCGGCTGGCTGCTGCCGCGCCTGCCGGCCTTCCGCGAGAAATACCCGCATGTCGACCTGCGGCTTTCGACCAACAACAACCGCGTGGATCTCGCCGCCGAGGGGCTCGACTATGCCATCCGCTTCGGCCGCGGCGCCTGGCAGGGCATCGATGCCGTGCCGCTGTTCGAGGCGCCGCTGTCGGTGCTTTGCGTGCCGGCGATCGCCGACGAACTGCGCCGCCCCGCCGACCTCACCAACCAGACGCTGCTGCGCTCCTACCGCAGCGACGAATGGACCAGCTGGTTCGCCGCGGCCGGTATCGCCGAGCCGTCCTCGCTGCTGCGCGGGATCGTCTTCGATTCATCGCTGGCGATGATGGAGGCGGCGCTGCAGGGCGCGGGCGTCGCGCTGGCGCCGCCGATGATGTTCGCCCGGCATCTGGCGATGGGTGCCGTCCGGCAGCCGTTCGAGATCTACACCTCGATGGGCAGCTACTGGCTGACGCGGGTGCAGTCGCGCAGCCCGACGCCGGCCATGGAGGCCTTTGCCGAGTGGATCGGCACCGTCGCCTGAACGGCCTGCCGCCCAGGCGGATCAGAGGAAGGGCAGGCCGACATAGTTCTCCGCCAGCGCCGTCTGCGCCGCACGCGACCCGGCGAGATAGTCGAACTCCGCCTCCTGGATCCTCTGGCCGAAGCCGCCGTCGTCCTCGAAGCGGTGCATCATCGAGGTGAACCACCAGGAGAAGCGCTCCGCCTTCCAGACCCGGGCGAGCGCGGTGGCGGAATAGGCGTCGAGCAGCCGGTCCTCGTGTTCCTTGAAATGCGCGATCAGCGCCTGGCTGAGGAAGTGGATGTCGGAGACCGCGAGGTTGAGCCCCTTGGCGCCGGTCGGCGGCACGATATGGGCGGCATCGCCGGCGAGGAACAGCCGGCCATGCCGCATCGGCTCGGCGACGAAGGAGCGGAGCGGCGCGATCGACTTCTCGATCGACGGCCCACGCTGCAATTGCGCCGCGACGCGCTCCGGCAGGCGGGTCTGCAGTTCGTCGTAGAAGCGCTCGTCCGACCAGTCCTCGACCCTGTCATCGGCCTGACACTGCACATAGTAGCGCGACAGGATGGGGCTGCGCAGGGAGCAGAGGGCAAAGCCGCGGCTGTGATGCGCGTAGATCAGCTCGTCCTGGACCGGCGGCATGCGGGTCAGCACGCCCAGCCAGCCGAACGGATAGACCCGCTCGAAGGTCCGGATGCTGTCGGCCGGGATGGCCTGCCGGCAGGCGCCGTGAAACCCGTCGCAGCCGGCGACGAAGTCGCATTCGAGCCGGCGTTCGCCGTCCGCGGTCCGGAAGGTGACGAAGGGTGTCTCGGTGGTGAGAGCCTGCGGCTGCACTTCCTCGGCCTCGTGGACGATCGGCACACCGGCGGCGTCCAGCGCGTCGTAGAGGTCGTGGGTGACCTCGGTCTGGCCATAGACCGTGACGGTCTTGCCGCCGGACAGCTCGCGCAGGTCGATGTGCAGCATCTCGCCGCGCCAGGCGATGTCGAACCCGTCATGGACCAGCCCCTCGCGATCCATGCGGGCGCCGACGCCGGCGAGACGCAGCAGATCGACGGTGCCCTGCTCGAGCACGCCGGCACGGATCCGCGACAGCACGTGGTCGCGGCTCTTGCGCTCCAGCACGACGCAGTCGATGCCGGCGCGGTAGAGGATCAGCGCCAGCAGGAGGCCGGCGGGCCCGCCCCCGACGATGGCGACGCGGGTGCGGCGGGGGATGCGACCGGGTGCCGGTGCTTCGCGCACGGCGGCGCCCGGTCCGCTCGCCAGCGTATCGAGGCTCACGCAGCGCCCCGCCGATGTGCCGCGGCGGTGCGGGCGTTGAGGTCGCGCAGCGTCGTCAGCTCTAGTGCGGTGGGCGGCGCGGTCTCCTCCACCCCCTCCGCGTAGACGACGTCCCAGCCGCAGCTGACCTCGATCGCCTCGCGTGTCGCGCCGGGATGGATGGAGGCCACCTCGAACGCCTTCGTCTGCGGGTGCGGTCGCCACACGGCGAGGTCGGTGACCAGCAGCGTCGGCCCCTTGGTGGTGATGCCGAGGTCTTGGCGGTCGGTGCCGCCTTTGCCGTGGCCGAAGGAGGTGAAGAAGTCGATCTCCTTCACCATGCCGCGCTTCGACTGCTTCATGGTGATGAATACCTCGCCGCAGGAGGAGGCGATCTCGGGCGCCCCGCCGCCGCCCGGCAGCCGTGTCTTCGGATGGGCGTAGTCGCCGATGACGGTCGTGTTGATGTTGCCGAACGGGTCGAGCTGCGCGGCGCCGAGGAAGCCGACGGTGACCCGCCCGCCCTGCAGCCAGTAGCGGAACATCTCCGGCACGGCGACGGTGGTCAGCGCCGTCTCGCAGAGCTCGCCGTCGCCGATTGACAGGGGCAGGATGATCGGCGCCGTGCCGATCGTGCCGGATTCGTAGATCAGCGTGATGTCCGGTGCGTGGGTCAGCCGCGCGACGTTGCAGGCGGCCGACGGCGCGCCGATGCCGACGAAGCAGACGTCGTCGTTGGAGAGTGCCCGCGCTGCGGCGATGGTCATCATCTCGTCGGGGGTGAAATCGGCCATCACATCGCTCCCCTCAAGTCCGCGACGCGCTCGGCGAAGATCTCCGGCCCGCAGGCGATGACATGCGTGTCGATCCAGGCGCGGAACCGGTCGAGGTCGGCGGCGATCTCGTCCCAGTCGAGATAGGCGGCGTTGTCGCGGCCGTAGTAGCCGCGGGCATAGGACGGGTGCGCCCCGCCCGGCACGGCCACCACCGACGTCACGGTCCAGTGCGGCAGGATGGTCAGGTTGGGATGCAGCCCGCCAAAATCGTCCACGATCTCCTCGACGGTCACGACCGAGCGCTTCGCCGCCAGCACCGCCTCCTTCTGGACGCCGAGGATGCCCTCGATCAGCACGTTGCCCTTCCGGTCCGCCTTCTGGGCATGGATGAAGGCGACGTCCGGCCGGATCGCCGGCACCGCGGCGAGTTCCTCGCCGGTGAACGGGCAGGTGACCGAGCGGATGTTCGGGTTCACCTCCTTCAGGCCGGCTCCCTTGTAGCCGCGGAAGACCGCCACCGGCAGGCCGGCCGCGCCCGCCTCGTAGGCGTTCGCCATCGCCGCATGGGAATGTTCCTCGATCGCCAGCGGCCGCGGAACGCCGTTCTCCACCGCGTCGCGCAGCCGCCGCAGCAGGCCGACGCCCGGATTGCCGGCATAGGAGAACACCAGTCTGGCGACGAGGCCGCAGCCGATCAACTGGTCGTAGATGAGGTCCGGCGTCATGCGGATCAGCGTCAGGTCGCCGATCCCCTGCCGGATCACCTCGTGGGCGGCGGCGTGCGGGATGAGATGGGTGAAGCCCTCGAAGGCGGCGCTGTCGCCGGCCGACAGATTGTCGGCGACGGCGGCTTCGAGGGTCTGGAACTTTGCCATGGGTCTCGCTGGTTCGTTGAAGCCGTCAGATGTCGAAGAAGATCGTCTCGTTTTCGCCCTGCAGGACGATGTCGAGCCGGTAGGTGGCGACGCCGTCCTCCTCGCTGCGCGGTGCGACGAGCGTTGCGACGCGCGAGCGATGCTCGATCCGCGACAATAGCGGATCGGCCTCGTTGGCGGCCGCCTCGTCGCCGAAATACATCCGCGTGTGCAGGCCGAGATTGATGCCGCGCGCGACGATCCAGAAACTGACATGCGGTGCCTGCGGCCGGCCGTCCTTGAACGGCACGCTGCCGGGCTTGATCGTCTCGAACACGAACTCGCCCGTCGTCATGTCGCCCGGCGATCTGCCGAACCCGGTGAAATGCGGGTCGGCCGTGCCGCGCTTTTCCTGCGGCGAGGGGTAGAGCCCTGCGGCGTCGGCCTGCCAGATCTCGACCATCGCGTCCTTCAGCGCCGTGCCGACGCCGTCGAACACCCGCCCGACGATGCGGATCCGCTCGCCCTGGGTCTCGGCATCGACCATGCTTGCGCCGAGATCGGCCGGAAACACCCCCTCGATGCCGCAGTAATTCGGCGTGCAGCCGATATGGACGTAGGGGCCGGCGGTCTGCGAGGCGGTCTCCTTCAGGTGGTCCAGCGACTGCACCATCAATTGCCCTCCAGCCGGTTCTCGAAGAGGGTCGAGCGGCGCCCGCGCAGCACGATGTCGAACTTGTAGGCCCGCGCGTCCATCGGCACGCTGTTGGCCATGTCGAGCGGCGCGATCAACTGCTCGATCGCCGCCCGGTCGGGGATCGTCCGCACGATCGGGCACCGCCAGATCAGGGGATCACCCTCGAAATACATCTGGGTGATCAGCCGCTGCGCGAAGCCGAGGCCGAAGACGGAGAAATGGATATGCGCCGGCCGCCAGTCGTTCGGCCCGTTCGGCCAGGGATAGGCGCCCGGCTTGACGGTCCGGAACCGGTAGCTGCCGTCGGCACCGGTGAGCGTGCGCCCGCAGCCGCCGAAATTCGGGTCGAGCGGAGCCAGATAGGTCTCCTTGCGGTGGCGGTAGCGCCCGCCGGCATTGGCCTGCCAGAACTCCAGCAGCACCTCCGGCACGGGGCGGCCGTCCTCGTCCAGCACCCGTCCATGGACGATGATCCGCTGGCCGACCGGGTCGCCGCCATGGGCGAAGTTGCGGGTCAGGTCGTTGTCGAGTTCGCCGATCAGCCCGTGGCCGAACACCGGGCCGGTCATCTCGGAGATCGTGTTGTCCAGCGAGATCGGCGCCTTCTGCGGCGAACGCGTCACCGACGTCTTGTAGCCCGGCGAGAAGGCCGGCGGATGCCGGCTCCGGTCGCGCTGGTAGAAGGACCCGTCGCTCAAGCCGCCGCTCCCGAATCGATCTCGGCATAGACCGACTTGGCGATCTTGATCGCGTGGTTGGCCGCCGGAACGCCGGCATAGACCGCGACGTGCAGCAGCGCCTCGAGCACGTCCTCGCGGCTTGCGCCGGTGTTCGCCGTCGCCCGCACATGCATCGCGACCTCGTCATCGTGCCCGAGCGCGGCGAGCAGCGCGATCGTCACGATCGAGCGCTCGCGGCGGGTGAAATGCGGCCGCGACCACACTGCGCCCCAGGCGTTCTCGGTGATGTAGGCCTGGAAATCGGCGTCGAATGCCGTCGCCTGCGCCGCGGCGCGGTCAACATGCGCGTCGCCCAGCACCGCGCGGCGCGTCGCCATGCCGAGGGCCAGCCGGTCCCGGGTTCCGCTTTCGACGTCCATGTCACCTCCCTGACGGCCGTACCCAGCCGACTATTGGCTCTCACAAAAGTCATGTAAAATGAAAAATCCGGCAGAATGGATAACCGTGCAGTCATGGAGTTCGACCGCCACATCAAGCTGCGGCACCTGCGCACCTTCACCGAGGTGGCGCGGCTCGGCAGCGTCGGCAAGGCGGGCGACAGCCTGCACGTCTCGCAGCCGGCGGTCTCCAAGACGCTGGCGGAACTCGAGACGGCGCTGGGGGCGAAGCTTCTCGCCCGCGGCCGCGGCGGCGTGCAGCTGACCCCCGTCGGCCGGATGTTCCACGCCTATGCCACCGCCAGCCTCGCGGCGCTCAGGCAGGGCATCGAAGGGGTGAGCGAGACGCTGGCGGCCAGCGACCTGCGACTGGCGATCGGCGCCTTGCCCAGCGTCGCGGCGCGGATCGTCCCGGATGCGGTGATCGAGATGCAGCGCGTCGCGCCGGAGGCCGGGCTGACCATCGTCTCCGGGCCGACCGGGTATCTGATGGCGGAACTGGCGTCCGGCAGCCTCGACCTCGTCATCGGCCGGCTCGGCGACCCGCGCTCGATGGCAGGGTTCAGCTTCGCGCAGCTCTATTCCGAGCGGATCAGCCTGGTCGTCCGGCCGGGCCACCCGCTCATCGGCTGCGCGGAGCCCGCCGAGATCGCGCGCTACCCGCTCCTGTTTCCCGACGGGGAGGCGGCGATCCGCACCATCGCCGAACAGTTCTTCATCGCCCACGGCCTGCCGCGCCGCCGCGACCGGATCGAGACCGTCGCCGAATCCTTCGGCCGGGCCTATGTCCGCAAGACCGACGCCGTCTGGGTGATCTCATCGGGCGTGGTGGCGCTCGACGTCGCCGAGGGCATGCTGGCGGAACTGCCGCTCGCAATGGCCGATACGCTCGGCCCGGTGGGCCTGACCATGCGCGGCGAGGGCGACCCGTCGCCGGCGCTGCGGCTCTTCATCGAAGCGGTCAGGACGACCGTGGGGCGGCTCGGACTCGCGCGCTGAGCGCGTTGCGTCGGGGAGCCACCTGCGACAGCCATTAACGCTCGATTAACCATGAACTGAAAGATTTGCGCGAGGGAGAATCCCATGCGCGCGGCCCTTGTTCTTCTTGGTCTCCTCACCGGCCTCGCCGGCTGTGCGGTCGGCCCGTCGCGCTGCTACGTGACGCTGGACAGGGTCGGCGCACCAACCGCCGAAGCCTGTGAAACCGGCCCTAATCTCGTGGTCCGTCCGATCACGGAGACCAACGCAGCCTATTACGTCCCGCCCTATGTCATCGGCGCGCTGGCCTATGAAGGCTTCCTGGTGTCCGCGGAAGGCGACGCGGGGGACGTTGCCGATGACACGCTCTTCGCGACCCTCCCGGGCGCCAATGGAACCGGCGACCATGGCGAACATCCGGCGGCGGTCGGCACAGATTTGATCGGTGCTGATCTAGCCCTGGCGCTCGCGGCAGACGATGGCGGCAAGCTGCCAGCGCTCGAGGATTTCTGGGAGGTGCCCATGCTGCTCGAGGCGCGGCTCGATGCAGTCGACGGGGATGCGCCGCCGCAGCGGCTGGACGGCCCGCCGACGATCGACGGGGCCGTCTACTATCGCCGACCGAGGGGCGACTATCCGGTGTTCCCTCTCTCTGTCGACCTTATTCGATGAGCAGAGGCACGCCGTTGATCATGACGGGCCCCGGCGCGAGTGTCTGGATGACCTGGGCGTCTGCCGTCGCGGAACTCTGGACGACGATGGACGCGCCCTGGAGATCGAACTCGTAGGTCTCGCCGTTGCAACTGACCGGCGTGCCGAAAACGCCCTCGGCAAACGCCTCGATGTCGATGGTCCGGCACGTTGCCAGTTCCGAAACCTGAAAGTCTGCTTGCGCGCTGCTGGCCCACAAGGCGTTGAGAGTGTAGCCCGCTTCGGTCTCGACGAACTCGAAGGCCGCTTCGTAGTTCGCCCGCTCGGTCGGGGCGGTCTCGACCTCGACGGGGTCGCCAAAAGGAATGGCGATGACGGAGGCGAGGACGAGCAGGTCTGCCATCATGTCGGTCACTCCGGTTTTGCGATCGGATAGCAAGGGGGAAGGTTATTCAACCGTTCCCCCTTTGCTGTGATCCTTAGCAGGAACCTTGCGGAACCAGGGTGTAGTGATCCTTTTCGACCAGCTTCTTGGTCTGGATATACACCGAAGGATTGCGACGCTTGCTGACGATCGCGCCGTCCGCGATATCGCCGACCCAAGTCTTGCTTTCGCCCGTAACCAGCTTGCCGCGTGTATTGTACTGGTAGAGCGAGGGGATGTACTCCACCAGGTAGCACTTTGATCCCCGCTCGTCGACATCCTTCTTGAACGTCCGCGCCTGCGCGTCCGCAGAAAGGGTGATGGCGGCTGCGACCGCGGCGACTGTAATGATCACTCTGCGCATGGAAATAACGCCTCCGTTTGTTTGATGTTGCGCAGGGGAAGCATGCGAGGACGCTCTCGGAATATCAAGTACATAATGGTGCCCTTAGGGCAGAAAAGTGTTCCTATATCGTAAATGTGCCAAGTTGAGACAGGGAATGTCATGTAAGACGACAGTTTATGCTTCGTTCTGACGCAACGGGAACCGTGTGCGAGATCGACGCGTGCGAGGGCTGGGCGCCGAACCCTCGACGCGGCTCTCTTGATGCCCCCGCAGTACCGCGCGCGCAGTCTGACGGCGGCTAGCCGCCGCGCCCCAGGCGACGCCGGGAGGGGGTCGTACGAGCTGATTTTCGCGACCGGGACGCCCGATGCTGGGTTCCGAACGGCCGCCGCGCCGTCAGTCCTCGACGAGGATGGTGCCGGCGACCTCGATCCCGAAGCCGGTGAGGCCGACATAGGCCCGCTCGTGCGTCGCCAGCACCGAGATCGAGCGGACGTCGAGGTCCCGCAGTATCTGCGCGCCGATGCCGATCTCGCGCCAGCGCTGCTGGCGCTTCAGCGCGCTGCCGTGCTGCTCGCCGTCCACCGGCTCCGGCGTGGCCTGCACGTTGACCTGGTCGACGTTCGGTGTGCGCAGCAGCATCAGCACGCCATGGCCGTGCTGCTTGAGCTTCTCGACCGCGATCTCGACCCAGGTTCGGGTGCCGCTGGTTCGGCCGAACAGGTCGAGCACCGGCTGCTCGCGGTGGATCCGGGTCGGCACCTTCTCGCGGGCCCGGACGTCGCCGAAGACCGCGACCACGTGCTGCATGTCGTCGAAGGGCGTCTCGTAGATGCGCAGCACGCCGGAGAGTCCGTCGATGGAAAGGGGCTCTTCCTTGACGCAGGTGACGAAGGATTCGCGCCGCACGCGATAGGAGATCAGGTCCTCGATGGAGATGATCTTCAGCCCGTGCTCGCGGGCGAACGGAATGAGCTCCGGCAGGCGCTTCACCGTGCCGTCGTCGTTGACGACCTCCGCGAGCACCCCGGCCGGCGCCAGCCCGGCGAGCTTGGCGAGATCGGTGCCGGCCTCGGTGTGGCCGGAGCGGGTGAGCACGCCGCCGTCGCGCGCGATCAGCGGGAAGATGTGGCCGGGCCGCAGGAAGTCGCTGCCGGAGCAGTTGTCGTTGGTGAGCGCCCGCGCCGTGTTGGCGCGTTCCTCCGCCGAGATGCCGGTGGTCATCCCTTGCTTGTAGTCGACCGAGACGGTGAAGGCGGTGCGCATCGGGTCGAGATTGTTGGCGACCATCGGCGGCAGGTTGAGGCGCTCGGCGCGGTCGGCGGTCATCGGCACGCAGATGATGCCGCTGGTGTGGCGGATCATGAACGCCATCTTCTCCGGCGTCGCCTTCGACGCCGCCATGATCAGGTCGCCCTCGTTCTCCCGGTCGGTGTCGTCCACGACGACGACGAGTTCGCCCCGGGCGATCGCCTCGATCGCATCCTCGATCCGGTCGAGCGCCGTATCCTGATCTGTCATCGTTCCTGTCCGTCTTCGCGGGTTCCGCAGTTGAGCGGTATCTACGGGGCGGCGCGGGCCGGAGCAACGGCTGAGCGGCGAACAGGCCGTTCGCTGGCCCTACCGCCGCGGCGAGCCGGGTTCGGCGGGTAGGAGCCGCGGGCCCGGCTTGCTAGGGTCGCGGGTGATCGCCAGCCGAACCTGTCGGCGTGGACCGCGCGGGCTCCCCGCGGCAGAGGAGCATCGCATGACCCTACCGGTCTCAAGCAGCGCCGGGACCATCGCTTTCCGGGATGGGGCATTCGTCGCCGGAACCCGCGACGTGCCGGCCGAGACCGCCGTCGCCATCTCGGTCGGCGGCTCGACCCACGCGGTGATGATGGCGACGCCGTCGCATCTGCGGGAGCTGGCGATCGGGCTGGCGCTGAACGAGCGGATCGTCGAGACCGCTGCCGAGATCGAACGCATCGACATCGTCGCAGGCGAACTCGGCGTCGACTGCCGCCTGTGGCTGTCGGAGGCCCGTGCCGCGGGCTACACGGTCCGCCGGCGCCAGATGACCGGCCCGGTCGGCTGCGGCCTCTGCGGCGCGGAATCGCTGGAGCTCGCAGCGCGGGACCTCCCGACGGTCGTCGCGGAGGGCCGCGCGCTCGATCCGGCGGCGATCGCGGCCGCCGTCGGCGCGATGGCGGAGAGGCAGGAACTCAGCCGCCGGACCCGCGCCGTCCACGCCGCCGCCTTTCACCTGCCGGGGCAGGGGCTGGTCGTCGCCCGCGAGGATGTCGGCCGGCACAACGCGCTGGACAAGGTCGCCGGCCATCTCGCCGAAGCCGGCATCGACCCCGCGGGCGGCTTTCTTACCATCACCAGCCGGGTCTCGGTCGAGCTGATCCAGAAGGCCGCGGTGATGGGCTGCGGGCTGATCGCCGCGGTCTCGGCGCCGACCGCGCTGGCGATCGCGGTCGCCGAGGCCGCCGGCATCACGCTGGTGGCCGTCGTGCGGAAGGCCGAGTTCGAGTTGTTCACGCATCCGCAGCGGGTCGCCGGGGCACCGTCGATGCCGGCGCCGGGCAGCTAGGCGTCGGGCACCGCCGAGGTCGCCGGCGGGGCGGACGGGATCTCGCGGGCATCCTGGCTGGCTGCCTCTTCCTCGTAAAGCCGGCGCCACTCGCCGGCCTCGGCGCTGGCCTGCCGTGCCGTCGCCCGGGCGTCGCGGAGACGGAGCCGCAGCGTCATCGCCGTCAGCGAGACGACGAGGATCACCGCAAAGCAGCCGGCGGCAAAGACCAGCCGCTTCAGGGGATCGGCGACCGGCTCGCTGCCGAACACCGCCGCCACCGCGAGGAACGCCGCCGCGGCGCAGATCAGCAGGCTGCGGGAAAGAAGCAGGGAGAGCAGTACCAGGGTCAGCCCGATGGTCGCGACCACGGGATGAGCCACCGCCGCGGCCAGCAGCTCGGCCCACCAGGCCGAGGCGGTTGCCAGAAGATCGTCGGACGTCATGGCCTGCTCCCTGCCGCCCCGGCGAGCCGCTGCGGCAACCGCGGGTCAGGATCAGCAGGATAGCGCAGTCGCCGGCAAGCGCCATCGCACCGGCGACGCGGTCGCGGCCCGGCTCACTCCGCCGGGTCGATATCCTCGGCCCGCGCCTGCGCAGCCTCGACCGCCGGCTGCCGGGTGAAGCCCTTGATGCCGGCATGGATGTTGCGGTCGCGCTCGATCTCGACCGGCGAGGTGGCATAGGCGGTGATCAGTTCCGCCAGCGAGCGCAGCGCATGAGTGTGGATGCGCTCGTAGCCGTGCGAAGCGTCGACGCCGAAGGTGATCAGCGCCGTGCGCACGTCGTGGCCGGCCTCGATCGCCGAGGCGGAGTCGGAGCGGTAGTAGCGGAAGATGTCCTTCTGGTAGCGGATGTCCTCGTCCTGGCAGAGCCGCACCAGCTTCTTGGTCAGATGGTAGTCGAACGGCCCGGACTGGTCGGCCATGGCGATGGTGACGCCGAACTCCGAGGAGTTCTGCCCGGGTGCCGAGGTGCCGTTGTCGACGGCGATCATCGAGGCGACGTCCGGGGTCAGGATCGAGGCGGCGCCGACACCGACCTCCTCGGCGATGGTGAACAGCCAGTGGATGTCGACGGGCGTTGCCGCCGCCGTCCGCTCCATCGCCTCGATCGCCGCCAGCATGACCGCGACCCCGGCCTTGTTGTCGAGATGGCGGGAGACGATGAAGCCGTTGTCCATGAACTCCGGCTGCGGATCGACCGCCACCGTGTCGCCGATCTCGATGCCCAGCCGGTCGAGTTCCGGCCGGTCGCGCGACAGCGCATCGACCCGAAGCTCGATATAGTCCCAGCCGACCGGCAGGCTGTCGATCTCGTCGTTGTAGGTGTGGCCCGAGGCCTTGAGCGGCAGGATCGTGCCGCGATAGGTGCCGGCTTCGGAGAACACGGTGACCCGTGCGCCTTCGGCGAAGCGCGCGGACCAGTTGCCGATCGGCACGAGCTCCAGCCGGCCGTTGTCCTTCAGCCGCTTCACCTGCGCGCCGAGCGTGTCGAGATGGCTGACGATGGCGCGCGCCGAGGCGCGGCGCGAGCCCTGGCGCAGCGCCGAGATCGCCCCGCGACGGGTCAGCTCGACGGTGAGGCCCAGCCGCTCGAGTTCCTTGGCGACATGGCGGACCACCGTATCGGTGTAGCCCGTCGGACTGGGGATTTTCAGAAGCGCCTTGAGCTGGTCCGTCAGATACTGGGCATCGATGGCGAGCCTTGGCACTACGCGTCCTTCCTCGGCGTCCGCCGTTGATTCCTGGCGGCGCGCACTGAAAACGGAATCGACAAGGGAAACAAGAGGTCGATGAACCGCTCGGCGGTGGGCTGCGGCTCGTGGTTGGCAAGGCCGGGCCGCTCGTTGGCTTCGATGAAGACATAATCGGGCAGATGCGGCGCCTTGACCATGAAGTCGATGCCGGTGACCGGGATCTCGATCGCCCGGGCGGCGGCCACCGCCGCCTCGACCAGGGTCGGGTGCACGTTGCCGGTGACGTCGTGGATGGTGCCGCCGGTATGCAGGTTCGCGGTCTTGCGGACCATCAGCCGCTCGCCCTCCGGCAGGACGTCGTCGAGGCCGAAGCCCGCGCTCTTCACGCATCGCTCGGTCTCGGCGTCGAGCGGAACCCGGCTTTCGCCGGCCGTCGCCGCGGCGCGCCGGCGCGACAGGTGCTCGATCAGCTCGCGTACGGTGGAATGGCCGTCGCCGGTGACCGCCGGGGGCTGCCGCAGGGCGGCGGCGACCAGCCGGTAGTCGATGACGATCAGGCGCAGGTCGCTGCCCTGGAAGCAGGCCTCCAGCAGCACCCGGTCGGATTGCTGCCGCGCCGCCGCGATGGCGGCGTTGGCGTCGGCGATATTGTCGATGCCGACGGCGATGCCGCGACCCTGTTCGCCGCGCGCCGGCTTCACGACGATCTGGCCGTGCTTCTCGATGAAGGCCTCGATCGTCGCCTCGTCGACGTCCGCAACGATCTGCTCGGGCACGACGACCCCCGCCGCCTCGACGATACGCCGCGTCACCGCCTTGTCGTCGCAGATCGACATGGCGACGCCCGAGGTGAGGTCGGTGAGACTCTCGCGGCAATGGATCGACCGGCCGCCCTGGGTGAGGCGGAAGAAGCCGCCCGCCGCGTCCGTCACCTCGGCGTGGATGCCCCGCCGCCGCGCCTCGTCGACGATGATCCGGGCGTAGGGGTTGAGCCCGTCATAGTCGGCGCCGGAGCCGGTGAAGAGCTTCTCGTTGATCTCGTTCTTCCGCTTCACGGCGAAATACGGGACCCGGTAGAAGCCGAGCTTCTCGTAGAGGGCAATCGCCGTCACGTTGTCGTGCATGACCGACAGGTCCATGAACGCGCAGCTGCGCGCCTGGAAATGTTCGGCGAGCCGGCGCACCAGGCTTTCGCCAATGCCGGGATGCGTCGCCTGCGGATCGACCGCGAGGCACCAGAGCGACGAGCCGTTTTCGGGATCGGAGAAGGCGCGGCGATTATGCACGCCGGTCACCGTGCCGATGATCGCGCCGGTGGTCTCGTTTTCGGCCACGAAATAGGTCAGGGCCCGGTTGTCGCGATTCGTCCAGAAGAAGGCCGGGTGCACCTGCACCATGTGCCGGCTCTGATAGATGCGGTTGACCTCGGTCGCGTCGAGCTCGGAGGAGAGCCGACGGATGAAGTAGCCGCGCGGCCGCCGCGCGCCGGCGCGGTAGGTCGACAGGTCCAGCCGGTAGGTATGCGAGGGGTCGAGGAACAGCTCCTGCGGGGCATGGCCGAGAAGCACGTGCGGGTCGCGGACGTAGAAGGCGATGTCCCGGCGGTCGTTGCCTTCCTCCCGCAGGCTGCTGACGAGCTCCTTCGGGTCGTCGAAGGTCTGGGCAAAGACCAGCCGGCCCCAGCCGCAGTCGAGCAGGGCGTTCTGCTCCGGCCCGCCGGCGTCGGCACGCTGCTGGTTGATCGGCGCCTTCAGCGCCTGCGTCCGCATCCGCACGAGGCGGTGCTGCGACGGGTTCTTCGGCCGGTTGTCCGCCATGGCGCGTTACAGCCCCTGCTGCTGGAGCCACATCTCCAGCAGCGACACCTGCCAGAGCTCGGAGCCGCGCAGCGGCGTGATGTGGTCGGAGGGCGCGGCGAACAGCGTGTCGAGATAATCCTGCCGGAACAGGCCGCGCGAGCGCGCCGCCTCCGAGCCCAGCGTGTCGCGGACCATGTCGAGATACGGGCCCGAGATGTATTTCAGCTGCGGCACCGGGAAGTAGCCCTTCTTGCGGTCGATGACCTCGTGGGGAACGACCAGCCGCGCCGCTTCCTTGAGGACGCCCTTGCCGTCCTGCTTGAGCTTTTCCGACGCCGGCACGCGCGCCGCCAGCTCGACCAGCTCGTGGTCGAGGAAGGGCACCCGGGCCTCGAGGCCCCAGGCCATGGTCATGTTGTCGACCCGCTTGACCGGGTCGTCGACCAGCATCACGTGCGCGTCGATCCGCAGCGCCTTGTCCACCGGGTTCTCGGCGCCGGCCTGCGCGAAATGGCGTGCGACGAAATCGCGGCTGACGTCGCCGTCGGCATGCCACTCCGGCGAGATCTGCCGGCGAAGCGTCGCGTCGGAGCGATCGAAGAACGCGCCGGAATAGGCCGCCAGCGGGTCGTTCGACCCGACCATCGGCGGATACCAGTGATAGCCGCCGAACACCTCGTCGGCGCCCTGGCCCGACTGCACCACCTTGATGTGCTTGGAGACCTCGCGCGACAGCAGGTAGAAGCCGACATTGTCGTAGGAGACCATCGGCTCCGACATCGCCTGGATCGTGCCGGGCAGGTGCTCCATCAGCTCCGAACCGGGGATGAAGATGCGGTGGTGCTCAGTGCCGTAGTGGCGCGCGATCAGGTCGGAGAACTCGAACTCGTTGCCGACCTCGCCATTGGCGTCCTCGAAGCCGATCGAGAACGTGTTGAGGTCGGCCTGCCCGGCCTCCGCCAGCAGCCCGACGATCAGCGAGGAATCGACGCCGCCGGACAGCAGCACGCCGACCGGCACGTCGGCGACCATGCGCCGACCCACGGCGGTTTTCAGCGATTCCAGCACGAGGTCGCGCCAGTCGTTGGAGGAGAGCTTCTCGTCACCTGGGCGAGCACCGAACGTCGCTTCCCAGAATACCTCGTCGGTGAAGCTGCCGTCCGCCTCGATCATCCGCGTCGTCGCCGGCGGCAGCTTGCGCACACCCTTGATGATGGTCAGCGGCGGCGGGACCACGGCGTGGAACGTCATGTAGTGGTGCAGCGCCTTGCGATCGATCGAGGTGTCGACGTCGCCAGTCCGCAGGATGGCCTGCAGCGACGACCCGATATACAGCCGCTTCTCGTCCTGCGACAGATACAGCGGCTTGATGCCGAAGCGGTCGCGCGCCAGCATCACCCGGCCACTGTCGCGCTCGTGGATCGCGAAGGCGAACATGCCGTGGAAGCGCTTGACGCAGTCGCGGCCCCAGGCGTGATAGGCCTTGAGGATCACCTCGGTGTCGCCGTGCGAGAAGAACCGGTAGCCGAGGCCGGAGAGCTCCTGGCGCAGCTCCGGATAGTTGTAGATGCAGCCGTTGAAGGCGATGGTCAGGCCGAGGTCGGGATCGACCATCGGCTGCTCGGCCTTGTCGGTCAGGTCGATGATCTTCAGCCGGCGATGGCCGAGGCCCACCCGGCCGCGCACGACCTGGCCGGCCCCGTCCGGTCCGCGCCGTTCCAGACAGGCGGCCATCTGCGAGATCCGTTCCGGCGACGCTGATTTTCCGTCGAACCGGACCTCACCGCAAATGCCGCACATGTCGTCTCCTGTCTGCTCGCTACGCTCTATCCCCGGCCCATATAGAAGCGCGATGCCTCATATGAACCGGGAAGCGGTCGTTTTTGCCGCGCTGCGGGAGAATGAGGCGTCGCAGCGAGCCGCTCGGGCGGCTGTCAGGGACGCAGAAACACCTTGCCGCGGTTCATGCCCTCGAGCGCCGCCGCCATCCGATCCGGGGCCTCGGCGAGGGGGAGGGTCTCGGCGACATCGGTGCGCCAGGCGCCGGAGAGAAAGCGCTTCTGGACTTCGGTGAAGCCTTCGACCCGCTGATCGGGCGTTGCGCGGGCCATCCATTCGGCCAGCCAGAAGCCTTCGATCACCTTCTTCATGAACACCATCTGGCCGAGCCCCGGCAGCTTCGGCGCCTCCGGCGACAGCTTGCCGTAGATCACCCAGCGCGCGCCGGCCGGCATGGCGGTGAAGATCGTGGCTGCATTCTGGTCGGCGACGGCGTCGAGCAATACGCGCGGCTTCGTCTCCTTCATCGCCTGGACCAGCAGTTCGTCGAAATCCTCGCGGGCGGAATTCAGCACCGTCCCGGCACCGAGTTCCTCGAGCATCGCGCGATGCTCCTCGCGTCGCACGACGGCGATGGCGTGCATGTCGCGATCCCGAGCCAGCGAGGCCATCAGCTTGCCGAGCTGGCTGGCGCCGGCGGTCATGACGAAGGCTGACGACCCGTATTGCTTGACGAGGTCGACCATCGCCCAGGCGGTCATCGGGTTGACGATCAGCGCGGCGGCATCCTCGTCGCGCAGGCCGGGCGCCAGCGGCACCACGGCGTTGGCATCGGCGAGCGCGTACTCGGCCCAGACGCCGGTGCCGGTGCGCCCGGCGGCGACCGCGACGCGCTGGCCGATCAGCTTCTGCGACGCCTCGTCATCGCCGGCGGCGACCACCTCGCCCATGCCCTCGAAGCCCGCGGGCGTCCCCTGGCGGCGCGGCTGGCCGTATTCGCCCTTGATGTAGTGCAGGTCCGACGGGTTGACGTTGGCAAGGCCGATCCGGATCAGGACCTGCCGCGGGCCGGGTTGCGGCACCGGCACCGTCTCGAGCGACACCCAGTCCTTGAGGTCAGTGATCGTCGGGCCGTCGGACGTGCCCGAATAGCCGTCATGCTTGAGGACGAGCGCGTGCATCGTGTCGGGCAGGGGGGCCATGGCGTGTCTCCGGATGAATGAGGTCTGTTCCGCAACGCGTTCGAGCGGCCGAGGTTCGAATGCGCCGGCGCTCCGCGCCCGGCCGATCCCCCGGCTACGGCACGAGGATCAGCTTGCCCGCCGTCTGGCGGGCGTGGATGCGCGCCAGGATCTCGGCCGCGTCGGCCAACCGGCCGCGCTCCGTGATCACCGGCTGCAGCCGTTCCTCGGCGGTCCAGGCGATCAGCTCGGCCATGTTGGCCGCGGCCTGCTCCGGCTGCTTCTGGATGAAGGCGCCCCAGAACACGCCGACGGCGCTGAAGCCCTTCACCAAAGCGAGGTTCACCGGCAGCTGCGGGATCGTGCCGGAGGCAAAGCCCACGACCAGCAGGCGGCCGTTCCACGCCATCGACCGCGCCACGGCGTCGAAAGCCTCGCCGCCGACCGGGTCGAACGCGACGTCGGCGCCCTTGCCGTCGGTCAGCCGCTTCAGGTCCTCGCGCAGATCGTCGTAGCCGATGGCGACGTCGGCGCCTTCGCCGACCGCCAGCGAGCGCTTGTCCTCCGACGAGGCGACCGCGATCACCCGGGCGCCCATCGCCTGCCCGATCTGCACCGCCGCAAGGCCGGTGGCGCCCGCCGCGCCCAGCACCAGCAGGGTCTCGTCCGGCTGCAGCGCCGCCCGCTGCTTCAGCGCGTGATAGGCGGTGCCATAGGCGCAGACCAAGGCGCAGGCGATGCCGGCATCGAAACCCTCGGGCAGCTTCGTCGCCGCCGCTTCGGCAACCGCCACCTTCTCGGCATAGGCGCCGAACTGCAGCGCCGCGACCACCCGGTCGCCGACCGCCAGCCGCGTCACGTCGGCCCCGATCTGCGTCACCCGTCCCGCGACCTCCATGCCCGGCACGAAGGGCAGTTCCGGCCGCGCCTGGTAGAGCCCCTGCACCAGCAGCCCGTCCGGATAGTTGACCCCGATCGCCTCGGCCTCGACCACCACCTCTCCCGGCCCGGCGACCGGGTCCGGCATGTCGCGATAGGCGAGGGTCTCGATCGGCCCGTAGGCCTCGCAGACGATGGCTTTCATGATGCGGCTTTCGTTGTCGGTGTATCGTCGTCGGATGGAATAGGGCGTTCGGAGCCGATGCGATGGCAGAGAAGCGCTTGGCATACTCCGCTCATGCGAACGATGCCATCGGCGAGCGCGAATTGGACATCGCCTGGATCGTGCGCACGGCCCGCGATCCGGACTGGGTCATTGCCGATCCGGAGCGACCCGGTGTCGAGCGCCGATATCGGGCGATCCCCAACCAGGGCAGCCGCGTCCTTCGGGGTGCGGTGATGGAAAAGCCCGACGAAATCCGCATCATCACGGCATTCTTCGATCAAAGGGCTCGCCGACCATGACCCCGACTGTTCGTTACGATCGCGAATCCGACGCGGCCTATATCCGCTTCTCGCCGGAGGCCGTCCTCGAAAGCGAAGAGGTCTCCGACGGGATCGTCCTCGACTATGACGCCGACGGGCGCATCGTCGGGATGGAGGTGATGGAGGCCAGCCGGCATCTGTCGCCGACCATGCTCGCCGAAGCCGCCTAGGATAGCCGCTCGGCGATCCAGGGCACGATCAGAGCCTGCCGGCTGCCACCCCTTGCCTCACTTTCTGACCCGCATCGGAGGGCGAAGGCACCGTGCGGCAAGTGCGACGGTACAGGAGCTTCCGTAGCGGCGGAGAGCGGAAGGGCTGGCGTGGCGGGCGGAACCCGTCGGCGCCGCCCATGGTCTGCGTTCTTCCTGAATCAGCAGTGGCAGGTCTGTCAGGTGGAGCCGGCGCCGTCGAGTCCGGCATTCAGGATGGTCACCGGAACGCCGTTGCGGATCGAGTTCGTCACCATCGTGGTCTTGGTGGTCTTGGCGATCAGCTCCTGAGCATCCGAGCCGTCGAGCATGTCGCATGCGACGGTCATCGTCGCGCCCGTCATCAGCAACGGATCGCCGTCCAGTTCGACGGTGACGGTGATGGCGATCGATCCCAGCTTCAGCCCGGCGTCATGGGCCACGTATCGCAGATCGTTGCAGAAGCACCCGCCGATGGCGAAGCCGAGAAGTTGCGCGCCGTTGAATCCGAGGCCCCGGCCGCCGGCCTTGCCCTCGGGCCGATCGACGACGATCGTGTGGCCGCCAGCCCACCCCAAGGCTGCTTCGGTCGTGTCCACGCTGCGCAGTTCGACAGTCATGGAAACCATCGTCTCGCGTCCTTTCGCCGGTCGAACGGGCAGACTAGCCGGGGACGGGAAGAGGGGAAATAGCTGCCTGCTGGCACGGCCGCAGCCCCGGCCGGGGCCGGGCGATCATCTGGCGAAACGGGGCGTCCGACCCATGACGCGCTTAAAGGCGTGAGCGAAGGCGCTCTGGGAACCATAGCCGACGTCCGCGGCAACGCAGGCCACGGCCTCGCCGGCCGCGAGCTTCTGCTGCGCCACCGTCATCCGCCACCGCATCAGATAGTCCATCGGCGGGCGGCCGACCCGCTCCGAGAAACGCTGCATGAATGCGGAGCGGGACATGCCGACCTCCTGCGCCAGGAGCGGCACCGTCCACCGGCGAGAGACATCGCCGTGCATCATGGTGATGGCCTTGCCGATCCTGGGGTCCGCCAGAGCCGTGATCCAGCTCGCATCGTCAGTCGGTCCGACCGCGACATGGGCCCGCACCGCCTCGACGACGAGGATGTCCGCGAGCCGTTCGGCGATCACGGTGCTGCCGACGCCGCCGTGGCGGACTTCTGCGAGCAGGGCGGCGAGCGTTCGAGCGATGCCCTCGGCGCTCGGCGATGCCCGATCGATGCGGATGAACGACGGCAGCGCATTGAGGACGAACGCGGCGCACCCCTCGGCGAACGCACTGCCGCCACCCACCATGACCGTCTCGCATCCCTCGCCGAGGCGGACGATGTCCTGGCCCGGAAGACTGTAAAGCGCCATGCCGTCGATCGGATCGACGTCCGGATCGCTGGCAACCGTGTAGCGGGTATTGCTCAGGAGGAAGACGTCGCCCTCCTGCATCGCCGTCGGCGCGCAATCCGGAAGAATGAGCCAGCACCGACCGCGCATGAGCGCGACGAACTTCAGTCGCCCCCGCCCGTCGAAGGAGAGCGCCCACTCGCCGGACGCTTCGAGACGCGTGCCACGGACGCTTCGCGACCCGAGCTGCGAAAGGACCTCGGAAAACGGGTCAGGCATGGTTCTGGCGTATCTCTACATAAATACGGTTTGTGAAGCATAGATCATCCGGGTCTGCTCCCATAGCTTTCTCTCCGGATCGACAGGAGGGAGCCGCATGACCATCGAAAACAAGGTTGTCGCCATAACCGGTGCAGGGCGCGGGATCGGTCGGGCGACCGCCCTCCATCTGGCTGCGCGTGGGGCGCGCCTGGTGCTAGGGGCGCGAAGCGAGGCGGAAATCGCTGCCGTGGCCGAGACGATCGATGAAGCAGGGGGTGAGGCCGTTTTCAGGGCAACGGACGTCACTAGACGGGCGGACCTGCAAGCGCTCGTGGACCTGGCTTGCGCGCGCTACGGCCGTCTGGATGTGATCGTCAACAATGCCGGGATCGGTCCGATCTCCCGCTTCGATGCTCTTCGCGTCGAGGAGTGGGACGCCATGATCGACGTGAACCTGAAGGGCGCGCTCTACGGTCTTGCGGCAGCGCTGCCCGTCTTTGCGGCCCAGCAAACCGGCCATGTCGTGAACGTCATCTCGACAGCGGGCATCAAGATCGTTCCGACCATGGGTGTCTACGCCGCGACCAAGAATGCCCTGCGAACCGCCACCGAAGCCCTTCGCCAGGAGTCGGGCGCCAATCTCCGGGTAACGGAGGTGTCGCCCGGGTTCATCGACACGGGTTTCGCCGATGCTTCCATCACCGATCCGGACTTGAAGGCAGCCATCCAAGAACGCCGGCATGCGATCGCGATCGCGCCGGATTCGATCGCCCGCGCCATCGGCTTCGCGATAGAGCAGCCCGATGACGTCGAAATCGGCAGTATCGTCGTCCGGCCAACCGCGCAGGACTGAGCGCCAGGCCGCGCCGGCGTGCTCGCGTCGCGGCGCCGCTCTGGACGGCGCCGTTTTCGCCGATGCCGCCATCACCGATCCGGGCTTGAAGGCAGCCATTCAAGAACGCCGGCATGCGATCGCGATTGCGCCGGATTCGATCGCCCGCGCCATCGGCTTCGCGATTGAGCAGCCGGATGACGTCGAAATCGGCAGTATCGTCGTTCGGCCAACCGCGCAGGACTGAACGCCAGGCCGCGCCGGGGTGGTTGCGTCTCGGCGCCGCGCTGGACGGCGCCGTTCAGACCTTCGCCTGCGTGTGCTTCGCCAGCTCCCAGCGTGCCACCTGCCGGCGATGCACGGCGTCCGGCCCGTCGACCAGCCGCAGCGTCCGCAGATGCGTCCAGAGGCGGGCGAGGGGCTGGTCCTGGCTGATGCCTTCGGCGCCGTGCATCTGGATCGCCTCGTCGGCGACCTTCAGCGCCATCCGCGGCGCCGCGACCTTGATCTGGCTGATCCAGGGGGCGGCGGCCCGCCGGTCGCCCTGGTCCATCATCCACGCCGCCTTCAGGCAGAGCAGGCGGACCATCTCGATCTCCATGCGGCAGTCGGCGATGATGTCGTGATTGGCGCCGAGATCGGCCAGCGGCCGCCCGAAGGCCTCGCGCCGCAGCGCCCGCCGGCACATCATCTCCAGCGCCGCCTCGGCCTGGCCGATCGCCCGCATGCAATGGTGGATGCGGCCGGGCCCGAGCCGCCCCTGGGCGATCTCGAAGCCGCGGCCTTTGCCGAGGATGAGATTGGCCTTTGGCACCCGCACGCCGGAGAAGCGGATATGCATGTGGCCGTGCGGCGCGTCGTCGTCACCGAAGACCGTCATCGCCCGCAGCACCTCGACGCCTGGCGTGTCGGCCGGCACCAGGATCATCGAGTGGCGCTGGTGCTTCGGCGCCTCGTCGCCCGCCGTCCGCACCATGACGATGTAGATCGCGCAGCGCGGATCGCCGGCGCCGGACGACCACCATTTCTCGCCGTCGATGACGTAGTCGTCGCCGTCGGCGACGCAGACCATGCTGATGTTGCTCGCGTCCGAGGAGGCGACGTCCGGCTCGGTCATCAGATAGGCCGAGCGGATCTCGCCCTCGAGCAGCCTTGGCAGCCACGGCGCCTGCTGCTCCGGGGTGCAGTAGCGCTCGAACACTTCCATGTTGCCGGTATCCGGCGCCGAGCAGTTGAAGGTTTCCGCGCCCAGATGCGCCTTGCCCATCTCCTCGGCGAGATAGGCGTATTCCACCGTCGTCAGGCCGTAGCCGCGGCTGGAGTCGGTCAGCCAGAAATTCCACAGGCCCCGGGCCTTCGCCCGCGCCTTCAGCCCGTCGAGGATGTCCGTCTGCCGGGCGGTGTAGACCCAGCGGCCTTCCTTCGGCACTTCGGCGAGGAATTCCTCGCTCGCCGGCGCGATCTCGTCGCGCACCATGTCGCGTACCGCGGCGTGGAGGGGCTTCAGCCGGTCGGTCATGCCGAGCGCCATGGTGTTCATGATCCGAATTCCTCCTCGATGATGGACTCGCCCGCGCCGGCGCCCCTCAGCGCGAACATCGCCAGTTCGCGCACCAGGGCCCGGCGATCGGCGTCGGTCTCGCCCGGCCGTTCCCGGTACCAGTAGACCGGGGCGTTCAGCACCGACAGGAATGCCCGGCCGGTGAGCGCGGCGTCGGCGGTGCCCGCCAGGTCGCCCTCGGCGATGGAATCGGCGATGGTGCGGCGGAACAGCATCTCGTAGCGGTCGCGCGCCGCGATCAGCTGCGCCAGCCGTTCGCCGTCCTCGGGCGTGGTCGGCCCGCCCAGATGGCGCGAGACGGCCTGCAGGATCGCATGCTGGAAGTCGATATGGCGGATCATCGCCGTCAGATGCGCCTCGGCCATCGCCCGCAGGCGGGTCACCGCGCGGTCGCGAGACGCCGCCGGGGTTTCCACGGCAGCGAAGTCGATCTCCATGCCGCGCTGGCAGACGTCGAGGAACAGGTCGTTCTTCGAGCGGTAGTAGTGATAGACGAGCCCCTTGGTGGCGCCGAGCCGGCGCGCCACGTCGTCGATCGAGGCCGCCGCGAAGCCGTGCTCGCGAAACGCCGCGGCAGCCGCGGCAAGGATCGCGGCGAGCGTCTCGTCGGCCTCGGCATGCGCCCGCGCCCCGGTGAAGTCGCGCGCCGAGCGGGACCGGCCGCCGGTGCGGGCGGGCGGGCTTTTCCCGGGCTGGCGGTCATCCGTCTTCATCGGGGCAAGTCTGGACATACCAGAGGGTATGATGTCAATTGCCGGGCAGCATGGATGCCCCAAACGAAGGACGATGCCCATGGAGATGCCGATCCTGCAACGCCTGTTCTCGCTGGAGGGCAAGACCGCGCTGGTCACCGGCGGCGCGACCGGCATCGGCCGGATGATCGCCACCGCCTTGGCCGGCGCCGGCGCGCGCGTGCTCATCGCATCCCGCAAGGCGGAAGCCTGCGAGGCGGCGGCCGCGGCGATCAACGCCGAGGGTCATCCGGGCATGGTCGAGGGGTTTGCCGGTGACGTGGCGAGCGAAGCCGGCGTCGCCGCGCTCGCGGCCGCAGTCGAGTCCCGCACCGACCGGCTGCATATCCTGTTCAACAATGCCGGCGTCTCCTGGGGCGCGCCGCTGGAGACGTTTCCGCACGCCGCCTGGCAGAAGGTGATGGACGTCAACGTCGCCGGCCTGTTCACCGTGACGCAGCGCCTGCTGCCGCTGGTCGAGGCCTCGTCCAGCCGGGAGGATCCGGCCCGTGTCGTCAATCTCGGCTCGGTGATGGGCTCGGCGCCGCTCGCCCGGAACGTCTATTCCTACGCAGCGTCCAAAGCCGCCGTGCATCATTTGACGCGCTGCCTCGCCAAGGAACTCGCCGAGCGGCACGTCACCGTCAACGCCTTCGCGCCGGGTCCCTTTCAGTCGAAGATGACCGCCTTCGCCACCGGCACGGACGAGCAGGCGGCGGCGGTCGGGCGCGGCGTGCCGCTGGGGCGGATCGGCTCGCCCGACGACATTGCCGGCGCCGCGCTGTTCCTTTGCGGCCGCGGCGGGGCATATATCACCGGAGCGATCCTGCCGATCGACGGCGGCATCGCGGTCGAGACCGGCCACGAACTCTTCGAGGAGGCCTGATGGCACTGGCATCCGTGGCGGAAACGGAGGCGATGCTCCGCGAACGCCTCATTCCGCTCGAGGCCTACCGGGCACATCTCGACAAGGACGAATTCGTCTCCGGCTGGCTCACCGTCGACCAGGAGATGATCGACCGCTTCGCGGCCGCCACCCACGATCACCAGTTCATCCATGTCGATCCGGTCCGCGCCAAGGCCGAGAGCCCCTATGGCGGCACCATCGCGCACGGCTTCCTGACCCTGTCGCTGCTGTCGACACTCGCCTACGACGCCCTGCCGGGCGTCATCGGCACGAAGATGGGCGTCAATTACGGCTTCGACAAAGTCCGCTTCCTCAACCCGGTCCGCGTCGGCACGCGGGTGCGCGGCCGTTTCAGGATGACCGGCCTGACCGAACGCGCCGTGACGCTGCAGACCAGCTGGGATGCGGCGGTGGAGATCGAGGGCGGGGTCAAGCCGGCCCTTTCGGCGCAATGGATCACCGTTGCGGTCATCGAGCCGCCCGCCGAATGATCCGGGAAGCTGCCCCGCCGATCGACGCGGTGGCGCTCGGCCGCTACCTGGAGGACCATGTCGAGGGCTTCCATGGCCTCGACGGGCTGGTGAAGTTCCAGGCCGGCCAGTCCAATCCCACCTACCGGATCGATGCGGCGAGCGGCACCTACGTGCTGCGGACCAAGCCGCCGGGAACGCTGCTGAAATCCGCCCACCAGGTGGATCGCGAGTTCCGGGTAATGCAGGCGCTCGCCGGCACCGCGGTCCCGGTACCGAAGCCGCTGCACCTGGCGAGCGAGGCGGATTCGCCCTTCGGCCGGATGTTCTACGTCATGGAGCATTGCGACGGCCGGATCTTCTGGGATCCGGCGCTGCCGGAGATCGCCGATCCGGCCGAGCGCGGCGCGATCTTCGACGCGATGAACGCGGTGCTCGCCACACTCCACGATCTCGACGTCGCGGCGCTCGGTCTCGACGATTTCGGCCGGCCCGGCAATTATTTCGAACGCCAGCTGACGCGCTGGTCCGAGCAGTACCGCCAGTCGAAGATCGACCGGATCGACGACATGGAGACCCTGTCCGACTGGCTGTCCGAGAACCTGCCGCCGGACGACGGCGCGGTGAGTCTCGTCCACGGCGACTATCGCCTCGACAACATCATGTTCGAGAGGGAGCGGCCGGCAATCCGCGCGATCCTCGACTGGGAGCTCTCGACCCTCGGCCATCCGCTCGCCGACCTCGCCTACCAGTGCATGCAGTGGCGCCTGCCCAATCTCGGCGCCTTCAAGGGCCTCGGCAATGTCGATCGCGCCGCCCTCGGCATCCCCTCGGAGGAAGACTACGTCCGGCGCTATTGCGAGAGGCGCGGCCTCGAGGCGGTGGACCACTGGCCGTTCTATCTCGCCTTCTCGTTCTTCCGGCTCGCCGCCATCCTGCAGGGCGTCTACAAGCGGTCGCTCGACGGCAACGCTTCGAACCCCGAGAAGGCGGCAATCTTCGGTCGCAACGTGCCGGTGCTCGCCGGGCTGGCGGTCGAGCTGATCCGGACCGGGACATGAAATGGCGCGGCTCGATTTTCGTGTCGCCCGCCCTTCATAGAGCCTTGGCACCAAGCGAAAGGGACTGCCCATGGCGGCGCATCCTCCGATCTGCGACTTCGGCTGGCAGGCCGTCGATGCCGCGCTTCCCGGCGTCGACGGGAAGACCCACCGGATCTTCGACCACAAGGGCCCGAAGGGGCTGCTGGTGGTCTTCATCTGCAACCACTGCCCCTATGTGAAGGCGGTGATCGACCGGCTGGTCCGCGATGCGGCGGAACTGAAGGCCTTCGGCATCGGCACGGTGGCGATCTCGTCCAACGACGCCGACGCCTATCCGCAGGATTCCTTCGACAACATGCGCGCCTTCGCCGAAGCGCACGGTTTCGGCTTCCCCTATCTCTACGACGAAGACCAGAGCGTCGCCCGCGCCTATGGCGCCGTCTGCACGCCGGACTTCTTCGGCTTCAACGCCGATCTCGGCCTGCAGTATCGCGGCCGGATCGACGCCTCCCGCAAGGAGGCGGCGCCGGAAGGCACCGAGCGCGACCTCTTCAACGCCATGCGCCAGATCGCCGAGACGGGCGAGGGGCCGCGCGAGCAGGTCGCCTCGATCGGCTGCTCCATCAAGTGGAAGGACGCGGCATGAGCTGGCCCAAGGCGATCCTGTTCGACCTCGACGGCACGCTCATCGACTCCGCGCCGGATATCCACGCCGCGCTCAACGAGACGCTGGCCAGCTACGGCGAGCCGCCCTTCACGCTGGAGGCGGTCACCGGCATGGTCGGGCGCGGCGTGCCGGTGCTGATCGAGCGGGCCTATGCGGCGCTGGGCAAGGACATCGACCCGGCCAGCCGCGACAAGGTGGTGGCGCGCTTCCTGGCAATCTACGAGCCGCGGGCGACCGAACTCACCACCATGACCGCCGGTGCTAGCGAGGCGACGCGCATCCTGCGGGAGCGCGGCATCCGCCTCGGCGTCGTCACCAACAAGCCGGATGTCGCGACCCGCGAGATCCTCGCCCATTTCGGTCTGCTGGACCTCCTGGACGTCGTCGTGGGCGGCGACGCCGGACCGGCCAAGAAGCCCGAACCCGGCCTGCTTCTCCTCGCCTGCGAGCGCCTGGAGCTTGCGGTCGACGATGTCGTCTTCGTCGGCGACAGCGAGAACGACGTCGATGCGGCCCGCGCTGCGGGCATGCGCGTCGTCGCGGTGCGCGGCGGCTACACCAGCCGGCCGCCGGAGTCGCTGGGGGCGACCGCCCTGGTCGACCGGCTCGACGCGATCCCGGCGCTCCTCGCCTCGCTCCGCCACGCGGTCGAGGACACCGCCTGACGCATTGCCGCGCGGCCGCGGAAATCACCGGGCCCTGCGGCAACTGCGGGGCCCTTTCCGCGTTCTGCCTTGCACATGACGCATATGTGGCAGACCATGCCTTCACCACCCGACTTGCAGCGGCGGACGGCCGTCTCGCAAGCTTTCGGAGCAGCCGGCGAGTGTCGTCAGAAGAGCGTCGAGCAGTGGGTTGCCGGCTGTGTATTTCCTCGTAATGCGTCCATCTTCGAGTCGATAAGTCTGCCCTATCTTTGATGTGAGATCATATGGGAGGAGCGGCAATGCGCAGGAGCGACGAGGCGGAGATCATCCGCACCCTTGCCTATGAGATCTGGGAGCGGGAAGGCCGCCCGACGGGGCGGGAGCACGAGCACTGGGCGGAGGCCAATCGCGAGTACGCCCGGCTCTACCCGCCCGAGCCGCCGGCCGAGCGGTCAGTCGACGAACGGCGCAACTGGGATCCGACTGTCGCGGAGCGCCAGGAGGCCGAGGCGCTGCGGCGGGCGCTCTGGACGCCGGAGCCCTATTCGCCCGAACTCTTCGGGTCCGGCGAACGCCGCGTCGCCCTGCGGCGTCGGCGCGCGCGCTATCCGGTCACCGGACAGTCGCCTGCAAGCCCGATCTCTCCGGCCTAGCCGCCGACGGGTTTATGCTCGGCTGGGAAGTCCGGGTGCGAAGCGGAGCCGGCCGGCAGGGCGCCCAGGTCCCCGGCGTCGGCGACGATGACCCGGCGGCGGTTCGACGGGTTCGCCGGCGCCTGACTGAGGCTCGGCAGGAAGGCGGCGCCGCTCGTCTTGAGCGACGCGCGGCCCAGGCGGGGGCGCGGTTGCAAGGCTGCAGGCCCTTCGGTGGCCGACATCCTGCGCGGCGAAGCTTGTAACTGTAATCCCTGCCATATTATACCCCGGCCGAAGAAACGGGGCGCAGCCAAGACATTGATGTCGAGAATTTTCTCTGCCCGCATGGCGGCCTTCCTGCACGACGTCCTGGCTGGTTCCGCGGCGATCACAGTGGGACTTGCGCTCCGCCTTGACCCCGCGACCTTTCAGGAAGCCATCAGCGAATACATCGCCGCCAGCCTGAGTTTCGGCGTGATGGTCGGCGTAATCGGCCTCCTATTCGGGATGAACCGGGGGGTCTGGCGATACGCCTCCCTGCCCGACCTGGTCGCCATCGTGAAGACCGCCACGCTGTCCGTCGGCATCTTCATCGTCGGCTTCTTTCTTCTGCGCTTCATGCAGATCGTCCCGCGATCGTCGATGGCGATCACCTGGGCCTTTCTGATCCTCTTCCTGTCGGCGCCGCGGGTGATCTACCGCCTCTACCGCAATCAGCGGGACCTGCGCCGTTCCAGCAAGATGAGCGCAAGGCCCGCCCGGCGGGTGTTCCTCCTCGGCGCAACGGACGAAGCCGATGCCTTCGTCAAGGCGCTGGCCGAGCGCTCGCGCTCGACCTTCGTCGTCGAGGCGATCATCGACGAGCGGGGCCGCAGGACCGGTCGCTTCATCCGAAGCGTGCCGATCGTCGCCTACGACAAGCTGCCGGAAATTCTCAAGCGGCTGGAGGATCAGGGACGGCGCCCCAACGCGATCATCCTCGCCCGGCCGCGCCATGAGATCGAGCAGCACATCTCGATTTCAGACCTCATCGCGTTTGGGGCGGAGAACGGGCTGGAGCTGCTGCGCCTTCCCGACATGCTCGACATGCACGATCTCGACGAGATCGTCGCCAAGCCCCTGCAGCTCGAGGACCTGCTGCAGCGCCGGCCGATCAAGCTGGACAGCGGGCTGATCGAGACGATGATCGAGGGACGCAAGGTCCTGATCACCGGGGCCGGGGGCTCGATCGGCTCCGAACTCGCCCGCCAGATCGCCGCGTTCAACCCGTCCATGCTGGTGCTGCTCGATGCCAGCGAATTCCTGCTCTACTCCGTCGATGCCGACGTCCGGACGCTGTTCCCGAACATTCCGAGCCGCGCCGTCCTGTGCAACGTGCGCGAGAGCGACGCCCTGGACCGGCTGATGCAGGAGCTGCGGCCCGACGTCGTGTTCCACGCCGCCGCCCTCAAGCACGTGCCGCTGGTCGAGGCGCAGCCGCTCGAGGGCGTCCACACCAACACGCTGGGCACGCGCAACGTCGCCCTGGCGGCGATCCGCGCCAATGTCAGCGCCGTGGTCCAGATCTCGACCGACAAGGCGGTCAATCCCACCAGCGTCATGGGCGCCTCCAAGCGGATGGCCGAAATGTTCTGCCAGGCCATGGACCTCAACCCCGAAGTGGGAAGCACCCGCTTCATGACGGTGCGCTTCGGCAACGTCCTCGGATCGGCAGGCTCAGTCGTGCCGCTGTTCGAGAAGCAGCTGAAGGCCGGCGGGCCGCTGACCGTCACCCATCCGGAGATCGAGCGCTACTTCATGACCATCCCGGAGGCTTGCGTGCTGGTCCTCCAGTCGGCCGCCTACGGCCTAGCCCACCCCAAGGAGCGCGGCCGCATCTTCGTGCTCGACATGGGCGCACCGGTGAAGATCATCGACCTGGCGCGCAACCTCATCCGGCTGTCCGGCTTGCGGCCGGATACCGACGTCAAGATCGTCTACACCGGCCTGCGCCAGGGCGAGAAGATGTTCGAGGAGCTCTTCGACCGCGAGGAGGCGATCGTCCAGGTGGACGCGGACGGTATCCTGATGGCATTTCCCCGCGCGATCGACGGCGGGTTCGTCACCCGCAGCTTCGACGAGATGCAGCGCCTCGTCGACCGGCAGGATTGCCCCGGCGCCCTGCGCCTGCTCGCCCTGGCGGTACCCGAGTACATGCCGGGACGAGAAGCCGAAGGCGCCATCAACAGCCTGCCGACCGACCGCCCGATCCAGCCGACCGGTATGCACTGAGGGCCGACGCATTCTCTGCGGTTGCGCGGGGACTTCTCTGCCGCGAGACACGCCGGCCGAAAGGCGATCCAGCCCGGTCTCGTATCCGGCGATCCCAATCGCCGACTTACCGCAAGAGCGTCGTCTCGAATCGTCGCAACGAAGAGCCGATCGTCGGCAAATTTCGGTGCCATCGACGGCTTATCGCCGCACCGGGATCGGCACGGATGAAGCGACTGATCATGCTGCTGATTGGTGGTGCCGCTTGCAGGACTCGAACCTGCGACCCCATCATTACGAATGATGTGCTCTACCACCTGAGCTAAAGCGGCCCGCGCAAGGCTTTCGCCCGCGAACCGCGCCCTGATAGCCGCAATCGGCGGCGGGTTCAAGCGGCAATGGACGGCGAGCGCTGCGAGCGGGCACTCTCGGGGCCGTCTCCGCCGACGGGGGCGCCTCGTGCTGCCGCCGCGCCTGGCCGGTTGCCGCCTGCGGGCTGACGCCGCGCGCCTGGTCCGGCGGCCGCCCTGCGGAGGCTGCCGCCTGCCACGCACGCGCCTGCGACGGCGGCGCGACTTGCGCCGCGGCGCGCGACGCCCGATCTTCGGTGCCGATGTCCGACCTGTTCCCGCCCGCACCCACCACACTCTCGCTGTTCGACGAGCGGCCGCGGCCGCTCGTGCGGGTGATCGATACCGAGACCGCCGGCCAGAGACTGTCCGAGGATGCGGTGATCGAGATCGGCTCGGTGGACCTCGACCTCGCCACCGGCGAGATCGGCAACCCGATGCGCAGCTTCTGCGATCCCGCCGGGGCGGCGATCAACCCGCATGCCCGCAAGGTGCACCGCATCACCGACGCCATGCTCGAAGGCGCGCCGCCCTTCGCCGAGGCAGTCAGGCCCTTTGCCGGCGCGCCCTTCTATGCCGCCCAGCGGGCCGAGTTCGACCGCTCGCGGCTGCGGCTTACCGGGCGCTGGCTGTGCACCCACAAGCTGGCGCTGCGGGCGTTCCCGACGCTGCCGGCGCACGGGCTGCAGAGCCTGGTCAAATACGTGCCGCTGGCGCTCGCCCCGGTGGCGCCGCTGCTCGCCGGCGAGCATCCGCACCGGGCGCTCTACGACGCCGCCTGCACGGCGGTGCTCCTGGGGGCCATCGCCGCCAGGCTGATGCCGCGCTGCGCCGATGTCGCCGATTTCCTGGAGCGGGCCGAGAAGGTGTCGCGCGAGCCTGCCCTGCTCGCGCGGTTCCGCTTCGGGCGCTACAAGGGCGTCGAGCTGGCGCGCGTGCCGGACGCCTATCTCGAATGGCTGCTGCGCGAGCCCGGCATGGACGCCGACACGCTGTTCACCGCCCGTCATCATTTGCGCAGCCGCGGCATCCGCGGCACCCGCGTGCTGCCCGCCGCCGCGGCCGGGTGAGGCACGGCCGCCGCCGGTGACGGCCGGCCCCGCCGCGCTATCTGCGCTGGCGATCGCACCGCGCCGGATGGACATGCAGCAATTCGCCGAACTCCTCGACCGACTGGTGCTGACCCCCGCGCGCAACGGCAAGCTGCGGCTCCTGCGGGATTTCTTCGCCGCCGCGCCCGACCCCGAGCGGGGCTACGCGCTCGCCGCCATCACCGGCGGGCTCGACATCCGCTCCGTCAAGCCGGCGATGCTGCGCGGGCTGATCGCCGAACGCATGGACGAGGTGCTGTTCGGCTATTCCTACGACTATGTCGGCGACCTCGCCGAGACGATCGCGCTGGTCTGGCCGGCGCCGCATGACGGCGTCCGCGCGGCCACGCAGCCGCCGACCCTTTCCGAGGTCGTGGGCGCGCTGGACGCCGCGACGCGCCAGCAGGGCCCGCTGCTGGTCGCCGAATGGCTGGACCGGCTGGATTCCTCCGGGCGCTACGCCCTCCTGAAGCTGGTGACCGGCGCCATGCGCATCGGCGTCTCGTCGCGGCTCGCCAAGCAGGCGCTGGCCGATTTCGGCGGCCAGGACATCGCGGCGATCGAGGAGCTCTGGCATGGGCTGGAGCCGCCCTACGAGCCGCTCTTTGCGTGGCTGGAAGGACGCACCGAAAAGCCCGAGTCGGCGGCGGCCTCGCCGTTCCGCCCGGTCATGCTGTCGCATCCGCTGGAGGCGCCGGACTATGCTAGGATCGAGCCCGACGCCTATGCGGCGGAATGGAAATGGGACGGCATCCGCGTCCAGGCGACCGTCGAGCGGGGCGTGCGGCGGCTCTATTCGCGCACCGGCGACGACATTTCCGGCGCCTTCCCTGATCTCGTCGACTTCATGACCTATGACGGCTCGCTCGACGGCGAGCTGCTCGTCGCCCGGCCGGCGCCCGGCAAGTCGGGCAGGCCGCAGGTCGACGCGCATCCCGGCACGCCGCGCGACGACATCGTCGTCGGCACGTTCTCCGACCTGCAGCAGCGGCTGAACCGCAAGGCGGTCTCCGCCGCGGTGCTGAAGCGCTATCCGGTGTTCCTGCGCGTCTACGACCTGCTGCAGGACGGCGCCGAGGATTTGCGGGGCCTCGCCTTTGCCGAGCGGCGGCAGCGCCTGGAGCGCTTCCTCGCCGGTCTCGACCCATCGCGGTTCGATCTCTCGCCGCTGGTGCCCTTCGCCCGCTTCGAGGACCTCGGGCCGCTGCGCGCCGAGCCGCCGCATCCGGTCATCGAGGGGCTGATGCTGAAGCGCTGGGACTCCCCCTACGTGCCCGGCCGGCCGAAGGGGCCCTGGTTCAAGTGGAAGAAGGATCCGCGCCTGATCGACGCGGTGCTGATGTACGCCCAGCGCGGCCACGGCAAGCGCTCGAGCTATTATTCCGACTACACGTTCGGGGTCTGGACCGGCCCCGAGGACGAGCTGGAGCTGGTGCCGGTCGGCAAGGCCTATTTTGGCTTCACCGACGAGGAGCTGAAGCAGCTCGACAAATATGTCCGCGACAACACGGTGGAGCGTTTCGGTCCGGTGCGCTCGGTCCGCGCCGAGCCCGACCACGGCCTGGTCATCGAGGTCGCCTTCGAAGGGCTGGCCCGCTCCACCCGCCACAAGTCCGGGGTCGCCATGCGCTTTCCGCGCGTCTCGCGGCTCCGCTGGGACAAGCCGGCCTTTGAGGCCGACCGGCTGGAAACCCTGCAGGCGATGCTGCCGGAATAGCCAGGCTTCTTGCGCCGCGCCGCCCGTCCGCCTACCTGCCCGCCAAGGGACGCGCAGCGCGAGAGGCGGATCATGTCGGAACGGGTCAACAATTTCCTCGGAGGATCGCCGCTGGGCGTCGCCCTGCGCCTGGTGCTGCTGTCCATCGCGGTCGGGCTGATCCTCTCTTGGTTCTCGTTCAGCCCCTGGGATGTCGTCGAGTGGTTCGTCGACATGTTCGACTGGCTGTGGAACAGCGTCTTCGGCTCGCTCGACCGCGCCTTCCACTATTTCCTGCTGGGGGCGGCGATCGTCATCCCGCTGTTCATCATCTCGCGGCTGTTCAGCATGGGCAGCCGCCGCTGAGGCACCTCCCGCCGGGAGGCGGCGCTCCGGCGGCTCATTCGAACTCGCGCGCCACCCGGTGCAGGATCGTGTGGCGGCGGGCGAGGGCGTCGATGTCGCGCGAATAGCCGCCGCCAAGCACGCCGGCGACCGGCACGCCGCGGTCGCGGAAGAAGCCGATGACGGTGCGGTCGCGTTCGGCCAGGCCCTGGTCGGTCAGCGCCAGCCGGCCGAGCCGGTCGTCGCCATGCGGATCGACCCCGGCGTTGTAGAAGACCAGGTCCGGCCGCGCCGCGTCGAAGGCGGTGTGCAGCGCCGCCCAGAGCGCCGCAAGATAGGCCGCGTCGCCGGTGCCGTCGGCGAGCGCCACGTCCCAGTCGGACCGCGCCTTCACCGCCGGATAGTTCTTCTCCCCGTGCAGCGACAGCGTGAAGACGCGCGGCTCGCCCTCGAAGATCCGGGCCGTGCCGTCGCCCTGGTGGACGTCGCAGTCGACGACGAGGATGCGGCCGACCTCGCCCTCGTCGAGCAGCAGCGCGGCGGCGACCGCGACGTCGTT
The DNA here is from genome assembly GCF_021391535.1 of Aurantimonas sp. HBX-1. Lineage (GTDB taxonomy): Bacteria > Pseudomonadota > Alphaproteobacteria > Rhizobiales > Rhizobiaceae > Aurantimonas. The sequence continues at coordinate 3,052,309 of NZ_CP090066.1, read as the reverse complement.
GAACACCGAAAAGCCGGCGCCGCCGTCGCGCCCGGCATGATGGCTGCCGCCGGCGGTGTTGCAGGCGAGGCCCTCGGCGAGCGCCAGCTTCGCGGTCAGCACCGTGCCGCCGGTGGCGCAGCGCGAGCGCATGGTCACCCTCTCGTCCACCGCGAAGCCGATCGCCTTTTCGATGGCCGCCGGCACGGCCTGGTGGAGTACCTGGTCGACATAGAGCGGGTCGTGGGCGAGCCGCAGCCAGGCCGGCAGCGCCGGTGCCGGCACGTGGAACCCGCCGGCAGCGACGACCTCGTCCTCGACGAGGATTTCGGCCAGCCGGCTGAACTTCGACATCGGAAAGCGGTGGCCGGCGTCGAACTGCGCGTCGAAGGCCGGGTGGTGGATGATCGGAACGCTCATGCACCGGCAAGATAGGACGTCGCAGCCGGCTTCGCAGCTTTTGCTTGCTCCGCCGGAGAGGCGATGGCACCGAGACTTCATGCGGCGCGAACACGACCACCCGGAAGCAACGGCAATCGCGGCGGCGTCCGGCGGCGGCGCAGCCCCGGTGCGCCCGTTCGATGTCGGCCACGGCGACGTCTGGCGAATCACCCTGCCGATGACGCTGGCCTTCCTGACGACGCCGCTGCTCGGCCTCACCGACACGGCGGTGGTCGGGCGGATCGGCGACGCGGCGGCGCTCGGCGGGCTCGCCGTCGGAGCGCTGATCTTCGATTTCGCCTTTTCCACCTGCAATTTCCTGCGCTCCGGTACCACCGGGCTCACCGCCCAGGCGGTCGGCGCCGAGGACCGGCGCGAGGTCCAGGCGGTGTTCTGGCGCGCCATCGCGCTCGCGGTGCTCATCGGCCTCGCGCTGGTGCTCGCCGAACCGCTGGTGACGCTCCTCGGCCTCCTTGCCGTCGCGCCGGGCGAGGGCGTCGCCGAGACGGTGCGGACCTATGTCTTCGTGCGGATGTTCTCGGCGCCCTTCGCGCTGCTCAACTACGCCATCCTCGGGCATGTGCTGGGGCGCGGCCGGGGCGGCCTGGGGCTGGCTCTGCAGTTCGTCGTCAACGGCACTAACATCGCGCTGTCCATCCTGTTCGGCCTGTTGCTGGAATGGGGCGTTGTCGGCGTCGCCTTCGGCACGGTCTGCGGCGAGGCGGCGGGCGCCCTCGTCGGCCTGTGGGTGGTCATCCGCGGCTTCGATCGGCGCGACAGGCCGTCACGGCGGGAGATCTTCGACAAGCACGGTTTCCGGCGCATGGTCGGGGTCAACCGCGACATCATGATCCGCTCCTTCTGCCTGCTCGGCGCCTTCGTGCTGTTCACCCGGCTGGGCGCGCAGCTCGGCGCGGTGGTGCTGGCGGCGAACGGCATCCTGCTCAATCTCTTCATGCTCGGCGGCTATTTCCTCGACGGCATCGCCACGGCGGCCGAACAGCTCGTCGGCCGCTCGATCGGGGCGCGCTACCGCCCGGCCTTCGACCGGACGCTGCGGCTGACCCTCGGCTGGGGCCTCGGGCTGTCGCTGCTCCTGTCGGGGCTGTTCCTGGTTTCCGGCGAAGCGCTGATCGCGTTCCTGACCACCGACGCGGCGGTCCGGCAGTCCGCCGGCACCCATCTCGCCTGGGCGGCGCTGACTCCTTTTGCCGGCGCCCTGGCCTTCATCATGGACGGTGTCTTCATCGGCGCCACCTGGTCCCGCGCGATGCGGGACATGATGATCGCCTCCTTCATCGTCTTCGCGGCCGCGGCCTATGCGCTCACCGGCCTCTACGGCAATCACGGCCTCTGGCTGGCGCTGCTGCTCTTCCTCGGCACCCGCGGCTTCAGCCTGCTGGCGCTGCTGCCCCGGCGCCGCGCGCAGGACTTTCCGGCGCCGCCGGCCGGGCCCGCCGGTCGGCCTGCGCTCGGCTGACCGGGTCGGCCCTTACACGCAGCCGCGACCGCAGTGCAAAAGGCCGGCCGGGAACAGAATCTCCTGCCCTCACGTTAGCCGACGGTCATTGACGCCGTCAGGCATGACGGTTCCGGCCGGTTCGTCCGGTTTACTCCAGCGGTTGCAAGGGCATGAAGCAGCGGGACGACTGGCATCTGACCGAGATCATCGGGCACGAGCTCGGGCGCGGGGATCCCTTCGCGGCTGCCATTCGGGGCACCCGGATGTCGATGATCATCACCGACCCGCGCCAGGACGACAACCCGATCGTGTTCGCCAACAAGGCGTTCCAGGAACTCACCGGCTACGAGCGGGACGAGATCATCGGCCGCAACTGCCGCTTCCTGCAGGGCCCCGATACCGATGGCGCCGCCATCGCGGCCATCCGTGACGCCGTGGCGGCGGAGCGGTCGATCAATGTCGACCTGCTCAACTACCGCAAGGACGGCAGCAGCTTCTGGAACTCGCTCTATGTCAGCCCGGTGCGGGGCGAGGACGGCGCGGTGCAGTTCTTCTTCGCCTCGCAGCTCGACATGACGATAAGGGTCGAGGCGGAGCAGGCGCTGGCGCGGCAGAAGGCCAGCATCGAGGCCGAAGTCAAGGCCCGTACCCGGGACCTCGAGGCGGCGCTGGAAGCCAAGACGCTGCTTCTCCACGAGGTGGACCACCGCGTGAAGAACAATCTGACGATGATCGGCTCGCTGCTGCGCCTGCAGTCGCGCTCGATCCCCGACCCGCGCTTCCGGCGTACCCTCGAGACCATGCTGGAGCGGGTGGACGCGCTGGCGGCGGTGCATCGCCGGCTCTACCAGAACGGCGACATCACGCGGTTCGACGTCGGCGCCTTCGCCGAGAGCCTGGCCGAAGACGTGCTCGGCGCCAGCGGCCGCTCCGACATCGTCCTGAAGAGCGACTGCGAGACGGTGCACATCGCGGCCGATCAGGCCGCGCCCGTCGGCCTGATCCTCAACGAGCTGATCACCAACGCCGTCAAGCACGCCTATGGCGACGGACGCGGCGGCGAACTCGCCCTCGGCGTCCGTCAGATGGACGGGCACGCGCTGATAGACCTCAGGGACGACGGTCCGGGCTTCGACGCGCAGGACGTGCTCGACGGGTCGGTCGGCCGCTCCCTCGTCGCGCGACTGTCGAAGCAGATCGGCGCGGAGACTGAATGGACAGGGGCTGCGTCCGGCACGCATGTCTCGATCCGCTTCCCGGTGGCCTCGTGACCGGCAACCAAGGACAACAGTGATGCGTGCGCCGCCCCTGAAGTTCCTCATCGTCGAGGACGAAGCCCTTCTGGCCATGGACATGGAAGCCATGATCGAAGATGCCGGCCACGAGGTGGTGGGCGAGGCCAGCTGCGTGCGCGCGCTGCTCGGCCTCCCCGCCGAAACCCGACCCGACATCGCCTTCGTCGACATGCACCTGGCCGAAGGCTCCAGCGGGATCGACGCCTGCGCCTACATCCGCGAGACCTGGCCGGATACCTATGTGGTGTTCGTGACCGGCAATCCGCGCAAGGTGCCGGAAGACTTCGCCGGCGGCCACGGCATCCTGCCGAAACCGTTCGTGCGCAGCGACGTCCTGCGCATCATGCAGTACCTGGAGGAGGGGGTGTTTGACCCGCCGCCGGTGTCGCGGCCGCCCGCCAGCTTCCTGCCGTCGCCGCGGCTTGCCGGCTCCTGGGCCGCCTGAGGAAACGAAGCCGCCTTGGCATAAGGGTCAGACGCCCGGCGGCGGCGACGCCAGCACCTCGTCGAGCCGGGTGTCGCGGATGTCCGCGATATGGGCCGTTCCCGTCCGTTCAAGATGCCGAAGCATGCCGGTGAGGATGCGTGTCGGCAGTTCCGGCCCGCCATAGACCAGGCCGGTATAGAGCTGCACGAGGTCCGCCCCGGCCTCGATCTTGCGCAAGGCCGACGCCGCGCTGTCGACGCCGCCGACGCCGATCAGCGGAAACTCCGGGCCGAGCGCCTTGCGGAACTGCGCGAGCACGTAGGTCGACAGCGCCATCAGCGGCCGGCCAGACAGACCGCCGGCCTCGTGCAGGTGCGGGTCCGGGCCGAGCCCCGGCCGCGACAGCGTGGTGTTCGAGACGATCAGCCCGTCGATGCCCCGCTTGAGCACCGCCGCGGCGATCTCCTCGACCTGGCCGGGCGCGAGGTCGGGCGCGACCTTGACGAAGAGCGGCTTGCGGGCCGTCGCCGAAAGCGCCGCATACCCGTCGCGCGCCGCCACCACCGCGACCAGCAGCCGGTCGAGCTCCGACCCGCTCTGGAAGGCCCGCAGCCCGGGGGTGTTGGGCGAGGAAATGTTGATGGTAAGGTAGCTCGCCAGCCCCTCGAAGCGGTTCACCCCCTCGACATAGTCGGCGACGCGGTCGGCCGCGTCCTTGTTGGCCCCGACATTGACGCCGATGATGCCGAGCTTGCGGGCCCTTGCCTCCAGCCGCTCCGCCGCGTCGGCATGGCCTTCGTTGTTGAAGCCGAGGCGGTTGATGATGGCGCGGTCGTGCTCCAGCCGGAAGATCCGCGGCTTGGGATTGCCCTCCTGCGGCTGCGGCGTCAGCGTGCCGACCTCCGCGAAGCCGAAACCGAGCCGGAGGGCGGCGTCCGGCACCTCGGCATTCTTGTCGTAGCCAGCGGCAAGGCCCAGCGGATTGGGAAAGGCGATGCCGGCCACCCGGACGCGCAGCCGGTCGTCGACGGGCACGTTCATCGTCGGCACGAAGCCCCGCTTCAGCGCCGCCAGCGACAGCGCATGGGCCCGTTCCGGATCGAGGCGGAAGATCGCCGGCCGAACCAGCTGGTAGAGGCGTTTCATCGCACGCTGCCGGGAAACTGGTGATGCCCGTCCGGCGCCAGCGGCAGTTCCTCGCTCCACAGCACCGCCTCGAGCGGCAGCGGTCCGTAGAGATGCGGGAACAGCGCCCCGCCGCGCGACGTCTCCCAGCGCAGCGCGTCGCCGAGGCGTCGCGCATCGACGGCGACCAGCACGAGATCGCGCTGGCCGGCGAAATGCCGCTCGGCGGTCTCGCGGACCTGCGCGCCGGTGGAAAAATGGATGAAGCCGTCGGCCGCGTCGACCGGGGCGCCGTCGAACCGGCCCTTGGCCTCGGCCGCCTGCCACAATGGCCGCGGGGCGATCTTGTAGATGATCTCGTCCATCGTCGTGGGTTGCCAGAGGCCGCTGGTAAGGTCAATCGGCCCGTTGCCTTGAGACCGTCACCGCGCGCGCCTACCCTTGCGCGTCCGCCATGACCGGGCAGAGGCCGAGGGAGCGTTCGATGATCCGCCAGATGTCACTCGTTGTTGCCGCTGCGGCCGTGGTCGCGGCGGCGCCTGCCGCGGCGCAGGAGGAGAGCCCGCAGGGCCGCTACCAGATGCAGCCGGTGGAGGGCGGCCTTGCCCGGCTCGACACGCGGACGGGCGAGATCGCCTTCTGCCGCGCCGAGGGCGCGACGATCTCCTGCGACGGGTCGCGAGGGGCCGTCGGCGGCGATGCCGGGGCGCGGCTCGACGCGCTGGAGCGGCGGGTCGAGGCGCTGGAGAAACGCGGCCGCGCCCTGGTGGACCGGCAGGACGCCGACTACGCCGTCGAGCAGATGAAGAAGCTGTTCAGGGGCTTTGCCGACATCGTCCGCGATCTCGAGCAGGACGTCACGCGCCCGCAGCCGGAGGACGCCACACCGCCCGACCGGACCTGACCGCGGCTCAGATCGGCGAGGCCATCTTCCGCCGCAGGAATTCCTCCATCTTCGCCAGCGACTGCCGCCCCACCTCGGTGGGGAACGACTCGAAGACATGCGCGCCGCCATTGGTCAGCGACAGTTCCGCCTCGTTGCCGGAGGCGACCCAGCGCGACGCCATGAACAGCGTGTCGTCGATCAGCAGATCCCGGGTGCCGCAGCTGAACAGCGCCGGCGGCAGGCCGGCGAGGTCGGCATAGAGCGGCGACACCGCCGGGTCCTTCAGCGAGATGTGGTCGGGCACGAAGCGGAGCACGAACTCCTTCACGTCCTCGGTGTTGAGCACCAGCCGCTCCTCGCCGAAGCGGCGCACGCTCGGGGTCAGCGACAGGTCGAAGCAGCCGGCGACGAGGTTGGCGGCCTTGTAGGGCATCATCGAGTACTCGTCGCGCAGCCGGATCAGCGTCAGCACGGCGAGATGCGCGCCGGCCGACTCGCCGCCGATCGCCAGCCAGCCGCGCGGCAGGTCGAGATGGCCGTTGGCGAGCGCCACCGCGACGGAGATGCAGTCGTCCGGCGCGGCCGGGAAGGGGTGCTCGGGCGCCAGCCGGTATTCGACCGAGGCGACGGTCAGGCCGGTCGTGTCGGCGAGCTGGCGCAGGCGCGGATCGGATTCCTCCGAGCCGCCGAACACCCAGCCGCCGCCATGGAAGTGCAGGAACGTGCCGCGCGTCTGGCCGTCCGTCGGCCGCAGTACGCGGATCTCGATCCGCCGCCCCGCCGGGCCGAGATGCACCAGCGTTTCCGCCGCCGGATCCTTCGGCCCCATGACGAAGGTCCCGAAACCCGCCTTGCGCAGCTGGCGGGTCTTTTCGACCGGCACCGACCAGGGGTCGGGGCGCGTCTTGTGCTCGGCGATGATCCGCTGGTTCAGCGCAGTGATCTCCGGATCCGTCAGTTCCGGATCGAACGCCGCCGGATCGATTGTCAGTTGCGCTTTGGCCATTGCGGTTTCCTCTTTTGCCTCCGACAAGCTAGGACGGCGGGCCCGCGGGAGTAGGGCGAAAACCGTGCCGCCGGCATGGGCCCGGGCCGCGAAAGGGGAGCGCCATGCAGCAGCATATCGAGATCCTCGCCGTCGCGACCCCCGGCCGCGCGATGCTGGACGTCAGCCGCCGCGTCGGCGAGCGGCTCCGCGCCGCCGGCGCTGAAGACGGGCTCGTCACCCTGTTCGTCCGCCATACCTCGGCGTCGCTGCTGATCCAGGAAAACGCCGATCCCGACGTCCGGCACGATCTGCTCACGGCGCTCGACCGGCTGGCGCCCGAGGACGCCGGCTACGTCCACACGCTCGAGGGTCCGGACGACATGCCCGCCCACATCAAGTCCGCGCTAACCGCGACGAGCCTCGCCATCCCGGTGATGGGCGGCCGGATGATGCTCGGCACCTGGCAGGGCATCTACCTCGTCGAGCACCGGGCGCGGCCCCATGCGCGCGAAATCGTCCTGCATTTCGCCGGAAGCCTTTCGGCCTCGACGGAAGCCGGCGCTTGATCCCCGGCCGCATAGGGTATTGAAGGGACGATCGAGGGGGAACGCGATGACATGCTGGCATCGAGGCTGACCGCGGCAGGGGAGGGGCGCAGCATGGGCCATGTCTTCATCGTGGCGGACGATCATCCGCTGTTTCGCGGCGCGCTGCGGGAGATCCTCGCGTCGCTGCCGGAGCCCGGCACGATCATCGAGGCCGCCGATTTCGACGAGACCGCCCGCGCCCTGACCGAAAATCCCGAGGCCGATCTACTCCTGCTGGACCTCGCCATGCCCGGCACCAGCGGGCTTTCCGGCCTGGCGCTGCTGCGCGCCGAGCATCCGTCGGTCCCCATCGCCATCGTGTCCGGCAGCGAGGACGCGCCGATCGTCGCGCGGGCACTGGATCTCGGCGCTTCGGGCTTCATCCCGAAATCCACCGGCTTCGAGGAGATCCGCCGGGCGATCCAGACGCTCCTTGCCGGCGACGTCTGGCTGCCGCCGGACGTGCCGCTGGACGCCGAGCGCGACCCCGAGGTGACCGAGCTGATCCAGCGGATCCGCACGCTGACGCCGCAGCAGACCCGCGTCCTGACCATGCTCGGGCGCGGGCTGCTCAACAAGCAGATCGCCTACGAGCTCGGCATCTCCGAAGCGACGATCAAGGCGCATGTCTCGGCCGTACTGCTCAAGCTGGGCGTCGACAGCCGCACCCAGGCGGTGATCCGGCTGTCCAAGCTCGGCATCGACCTCGACACCGGCTTCCTCGCCTGAGGGTCACCTAACGCGCCGGACGGACTATTCGGCCGCTTCCCGCCGCCCGCCGCGCCGTGCCATCGCCGCCCTGAGCGAGGCGGGCCGCAGCGGCTTGGTCAGCACGTCGACATCGACCGCCAGTGCCTCCTCCCGTACCTGCGGGGAGCGGTCCGCCGTCACCAGGATGGCCGGCAGGCCCGTATCGAGCGCCTTGCGCAGCAGGAGGATCGCCTCCAGTCCCGTGCCGAAGTCGAGGTGATAGTCGACCAGCGCGATGTCCGGCACGGCGCCCCGCGCCGCCAGCGCCGCCGCCGCCTCGGCGCCGGTGGCAAAGGCGTCGACCCGGCAGCCCCAGCCGCTCAGCAGCGTCTGCATGCCGTCGCGGATCGCCGCCTCGTTGTCGATGCAAAGCACATGCGTGCCGCGCAGCGAGACGCCGCCCGGCGCCGGCGCCGCCTCGGTACGGGTGATCTCGACCGGCCGGGTGCGCGCCAGCTTCAAGCCGACGCGGAAGCGCGTGCCGCGGCCATGCTCGGAGGTCGCGGTGACCGGCAGGTCGAGCACCCGGGCGATGCGGTCGACCACCGACAGGCCGAGCCCGAGGCCGCGCGCCGTGCGGGTGCCCTCGTCCAGCCGCACGAATTCCTGATAGATCGACTGGAGCTTGTCGGCCGGAATGCCGATGCCGCTGTCGGCGACCTCGATCTCGATGCGGCGATTGCCGCGGTGGCGCACACCGACGACGACCTTGCCGGCGGGCGTGTATTTGACGGCGTTCGAGACGAGGTTCTGGATCAGCCGCCGCAGCAGGTTGCGGTCGGAGCGCACCGCGACGCTGGTCCCGACGAAGCGCAGCGACAGGTTCTTCTCCTCCGCCAGCGGCCTTATGTCGGTCTCGATCTGGCGGAGCAGCGGCCCCAGCGGGAAATCCTCGATCTTCGCCTGCATGCCGCCGGCGTCGAGCCGCGAGATGTCCAGCACCGCGCCGATGATCGCCTCGACCGCCTCGAGGGAGGATCCGATATTGGCCGCCAGCTCGGTGCCTGGCAGGTTCTGGTGGCGCTCCTGCAGCGCCGAGACGTAGAGGCGCGCGGCGTTCAGCGGCTGCAGGATGTCGTGGCCGGCGGCGGCAAGGAAGCGGGTCTTGCCGAGATTGGCGGCATCCGCGGCGTGGCGGGCCTTGCCGAGCTCGGCGTTGGCGGTGAGGAGTTCCGCCGTACGGTGGCGCACCCGCTCCTCCAGCGTCTCGTTCATCTCCCGCAGCGCCGCGGCGCGGCGCACGCGCTCGGTCATGTCGGAGACGGTGGCGACGAGGCCGCCTTCCGGCATCGGGTTGGCGCGGAATTCGAGCACCCGGCCGGACTGGATGAGGCTGATCTGCCGGAGCGCCGGCGGGCGGGTGAGGACCTCGAAACTCGCCTGGTACTCGGCGCGGTCGATTTCGCCGGCACCGAGCAGTTCCTCCAGGACGACGGTCAGCGGCGTGCCGATCTGGCCGAATTCCGGCGACAGCCCCACCAGGTCGCGGAACTGCCGGTTCCAGAACGTCAGCCGGTAGTCGGCATCGAAGATCGCCAGCCCCTGGTCGACCTGCTCGAGCGCGATGCGCAGCAGGTCGCGATTGTACTGGAGCGCCTCGGACGCGTCGTCGAGCAGCCGCAGCGCCGAGGGGCTGGACTTGGCGTGGCGCTGGAACAGCAGCGAAAGCACCAGCCGCGACGAGGCCGAGCCGATCGCCGAGGTCAGAAGTTGCTCGGAGAAGCGGATCGTGGCGCTGTCGGCGGGCGCGTCCTCGACGAGGTGGCGTTCCTCGCTCTCGGCGAAACGGGCGAGCGAACGGTCGGTGCGCTCGGGCCCGAGATAGCGGGCGATCGTCGCGCGGAGCTCGCCGACGGTGACGTCTGCGCGGGTTCGCCGCAGCCCGGCCGCCGGTCCGGCGTCGTTGGAGGTGAAGATCGAGGCCTGGATCCGTTCCAGCGGCTTCGACTGGCGGCTGAGCGAGCCGAGGACGAGGCCGGCGACGTTCGCCGACAGGCTGACGAGGCTGCCGTAGAGCAGCGGATCCATCGCCGGGCCGGCGCTGGGGATGCCGTCGAGGGAATTGGCCACCGCCGAGGGACCGAACAGCGCCGGCAGAAGCAGCGTGTAAGCCCAGCCGATGATGCCGGCCGCGAGGCCGGCCATTGCGCCGCGCGCATTCGCCCGCTTCCAGAACAGCCCGGCCAGGAAGGCGGGTGCCAGCTGCGCGATGGCGGCGAAGGAGAGCAGGCCGATCGAGGCAAGGCCGCTGCCGATGCCGGCGAAGCGATAATAGCCGTAGCCGAGGAACACCACGACGAGGATCGCCGATCGCCGGACGTTGAGGATCAGGCGGGTCTCGTCCGGCCTGGCGTCGGTGCCGTGGCCGCGACGCTTCAGGAGCCATGGCAGCACCAGGTCGTTGGAGATCATGATCGACAGCGCGACGCTGGCGACGATGACCATGGCGGTCGCGGCCGAAAGCCCGCCGAGGAACGCCAGCAGGGCCAGCGCATCCTGGCCCTGCGACAGCGGCAGCGACATGACGTAGAGGTCGGCATCGACGCTCGGGCCGAGCATGAGGACGCCGGCGGCGGCGATCGGGGCGACGAAGATGTTGATCAGCACGAGATAGAGCGGGAACAGCCAGCGGGCGCGCCGGATTTCCTCGCGCGTGCGGTTCTCCACCACCGTCATGTGGAACTGCCGGGGCAACAGCAGGATCACCAGCGCGCTGAGGCCCATCGAGGCGAGGAAGTGCCCGCCGATCTGGCCGTCGAACGTCGCCGAGAACCCGGGATGCGCCCTTGCCGCGTCGAGCAGCGCGCGCGGCTCGAACAGGACGAATGTCACCCAGATCCCGACCGCGAGGAACGTCCCCAGCTTGACCATCGATTCCATGGCGACGGCGAGGACGAGTCCGTCCTGGTGCTCGGTCGCGTCGGCGTGGCGGGTGCCGAAGAGGATGGCGAACACTCCGAGCACCGTGGCCACCAGCAGCGCTAGGTCGGCGAACATCGGCGGCATCTCGGGGGTCGCGGAATAGTGCGTCACCAGCGTCGCCACGCTGGTGGAGATCGCCTTCAGCTGCAGCGAGATGTACGGCACGGTGCCGATGATGGCGATCACCGTCGCCAGCGCCGCCACCGAGGGATTCTTGCCGTAACGCGAGCCGATGAAGTCGGCGACGGTGGTGATGCGCTCGGCCTTGGCGTGGCGCACCAGCCGCTCGATGAAGCGTGGCGCCAGCATGAACACCAGGATCGGCCCGAGATAGATCGCCAGGAACGACAGCCCGTCCCGCGCCGCGACGCCGACCGAGCCGAAGAACGTCCATGACGTGCAGTAGACCGCAAGGCTCAGTGCATAGACGCCGGGACGGCTTGTGCGCGCGGCGTGACGCGTGGCACGACGGTCGCCCCACCAGGCGACCGCGAAGAGCAGCAGCAGATAGGCGATGGCGGTGACGACGATGATACCGCTATGCACCGAGGCCTCCTGGACCGGCGGCGAGGATCGCCGCAGACCGGTCGACAGAAACACCGGCGGCGTCGCAAGTCCAGTTTTGCGAACGCCGCGGCGTTTGTCGCGGGACGCCGCGGTTGTATGATGGGGAATGCCGCTGAAACCGGGCCACGTCAGGGAGTCGTGTCTATGCTGAAGGAGTTCAAGGAGTTTGCCCTCAGGGGCAACATGGTGGACCTTGCCATCGGCATCATCATCGGCGCGGCCTTTTCCGGCCTGGTCAATTCCATCGTCAGCGACCTGTTCATGCCGGTAGTGGCGGTGATCACCGGCGGCGTCGATTTCACCAACAAGTTCATCGCGCTGGGCAGCGGCGTGACGGCCACCGATCTGGCCGGCGCGCGCGAGCAGGGACCGGTGCTCGCCTACGGCAACTTCCTCACGCTGACGATCAATTTCCTGATCATCGCCTTCATCCTGTTCCTCGTCGTGAAGGGGATGAACCGGGTGAAGCGCCAGGAGGCGGCCAAGCCCCCGGAGATCGCCGAGGTTCCCCGCAACGAGAAGCTGCTCGAGGAGATCCGCGACCTGATGGCGGTGGCGACGGAGCGCACGCCCCGCGTCTGAGCGCGGCTCGCCGGAGACCGTTGCCCACGCCGGGGCTTGACTGAACCGGCAGGAAGGTCGAAGGCGAAATTGCGGGGTCTCTCCCGCGTCCCGACCCTTCCCGGAAGGCAAGCCATGAGCGATCTTTCACGCCTCAGCCGCGAGGCGGTCGAGGCGCCGGAGAGCGGCATCGTCGCCGTGATGACCTATGCCCGCGGCCGCGAGGGGCTGATCCCGCTGTGGGCCGGAGAGGGCGATCTGTCGACGCCCGCCTTCATCAGCGACGCGGCCGCCGCCAGCCTTGCCGCCGGCGAGACCTTCTACACCTGGCAGCGCGGCATCCCGGAGCTGCGCCAGGCGCTCGCCGCCTATACCGAGCGGCTCTACGGCCGCCCTGTTGCGCCGGAGCGGTTCTTCGTCACCGGCTCCGGCATGCAGGCGATCCAGCTCGCCATCGCCTGCGTCGCGAGCCCCGGCGACGAGGTGGTCTATCTGGGACCCGCCTGGCCGAACTTCGCCGCCGCCGTTGGCGTCAAGGGTGCGGTGGCGCGCGAGGTGTCGCTCGACTTCACCGCGGCCGGCTGGCATCTCGACCTGCAGAAGCTCGCCGACGCCATCGGGCCGAAGACCCGCGCTTTGTTCATCAACACCCCGTCCAACCCGACCGGCTGGACCGCCAGCACGGCGGAGCTGCGGGCGATCCTGGAACTTGCCCGGGCGAACGGCATCTCGGTGATCGCCGACGAGATCTACAACCGCTTCTACTACGAAGGCGGCCGCGCGCCGTCCTTCCACGACGTCATGGAGGAGGGCGACTCGATCTTCTTCGTCAACTCCTTCTCCAAGAACTGGGCGATGACGGGCTGGCGCATCGGCTGGATCGAGACCAGCGCCGGCTACGGCGACGTGCTGGAGAACCTGATCCAGTACTCGACCTCGGGCGTCGCCACCTTCATGCAGCGGGCCGCCGTCGCGGCGCTTGAGGACGGCGAGAGCTTCGTCGCCAGCCAGATCGAACGGGCGGCCCGGGCGCGCGACATCTTCGCCGACCGGCTGCTCGCCACCAACCGCGTGTCGCTGACCCCGCCGGCCGGCGCCTTCTATGCGTTCTTCGCCGTGGACGGGATCAGCGACACCCGCACCGCCGCGTTCCGGCTGGTCGACGAGGCGCTGGTGGGACTTGCCCCCGGAACCGCCTTCGGCCCGGCGGGCGCGCGTTTCCTTAGGGCCTGTTTCCATCGCCGGCTCGACGAGGTCGAGATCGCCGCGGACCGCATCGCGAACTGGATCGGCCGGTCCGCGTGAAGGCTGTTTCGGGCAAGCGGATCGTCGCGCTCGCCGCGACGCTGGTGCTCGCGGCGCTGGCGGGGGCGGCCGGCGTCGCCCTCGGCTTCCCCGTGCCCTGGCTGCTCGGACCGGTTCTTGCCGTGTCGGCCGCGAGCATCACGGGTCTCGACACGCGCCTGCCGGTGACGATGCGCAGCTTCGCCTTCTTCGTCCTGGGCATCCAGGCGGGGTCCGGCGTCACCCCCGCCGTGCTCGAGCAGTTGGCGCTCTGGCCGGCCTCCTTCGCCATCCAGATGGTGGGCGTCGTCTTCGTGATCGCCGCGAGCTACGCCTTCCTGCGGCGCGTCCTCGGCTGGGATCATCCGACATCGCTGTTCGCCTCGATGCCCGGGGCTTTGTCCTTCGTCGTCGCCGCTGCCGCGCAGACCCGCGCCGACATGACCCGCGTCGCCGTCGTGCAGAGCGTCCGGCTGCTGATGCTCATCGGGGCGCTGACGCCGACCCTTGCCTGGCTGCAGGGCGACATCGGCCTGCTCGCGCCGCTCCATGTCGAGACGTCGCTGCCGGAATACGGGCTGATGTTCGCGCTGTGCGGCATCGGTGCGGTGCTCGGTCATTTCTCTCGCCTGCCCGGCGGCATGATGCTGGGGGCGCTGATCGCCAGCGCGATCCTGCACGGTGGCGGCTTCGTCACCGCCCCGATTCCGCCGACGCTCGCGGCGTTCTGCCTGGTGTTGCTCGGAGCGGTGATCGGCGCGCGGCTGCGCGGCATCGGCCGGCGCGAACTCGCAAGCCTGCTGCCGGCTTCGGTCGGATCCTTCGTCATCGGATTGGGGCTGTCGGCGGTCGCTGCCGCCGCGGCAATCCTCTCCCTCGGCCTCGCCCCCGCAAAGGTGGCGCTCGCCTATGCGCCGGGCGCGCTCGAGGCGCTGACGGTCCTCGCCTTCCAGTTCGACGTCGATCCCGCCTATGTCGCGGCGCATCACGTGGTGCGCTTCATGGCCATCGCGCTGCTGGTGCCGCTGCTGGCGACGCGGGTCGCCCGGCGCGGCCTTCAGGTAGAGGCCCGCACGGCGGACGTGCCCTCAGGCGTCGATCGCGGCGAAGACGGACGGTGAGGGTGCCGGGGCCTCGCCGCCGGCGGGACCCCAGAAGATCACCCAGGTGACGAAGTCGTCCGACATGCCGACGAAGCGGTGCTCGACGCCGGCCCGCACGAACAGCGCGTCGCCGGCCGAGACCGTCTCCCGCTCGCCGTCACGGATGAAGTCGCTGCTGCCGGACGCCACGATGTAGAGCTCGTCCTGGTCGTGCGGCTGCTGGCGATCCTCGCCGCGCGGCGCGAAGACCTGCAGCGACATCGTGCCGTGGGCCAGTGCCTCGATGTCGAAGACGCCGTCCGGCCACTCGGCGGTGGCGGGGCGGGGCAGCTTGGCTGCAAGGGCGGGCAGGGAAAGCTTCATCGAAGACCCATGGTGCGGAAAGGGCACCCGCAAAGTCTCGCGATGCAGTGAGCCTTAGCCGCCGGCTTGCGAGACCACGAGTGAGGTGACCGCCGTCGAACGCTCGGCGTGCTGCGGCTGTTCCGTGGAAAAGCGGATGCCGACCGCGTTCCAGGTCTCGACCAGCGCATCCTTGAGCGTCTCGATCAGCCCGTCGCCATGCAGCGGCGTAGGGGTGATGCGCAGCCGCTCGGTGCCGCGCGGCACCGTCGGGTAGTTGATCGGCTGGATGTAGATGCCGTGGCGCTGCAGCAGGTGGTCGCTCGCCTTCTTGCAGAGATCGGCGTCGCCCACGAGCAGCGGCACGATATGCGTGTCGGACGGCATGACCGGCAGCTGCGCCTCGGCGAACACCGCCTTGGCGCGGGCGGCCTGGCGCTGCTGCGCGTCGCGCTCGCTCTGCGAGGTCTTCAGATGCCGGATCGAGGCGGTCGCCGCGGCGGCGAGCGCCGGCGGCAGCGCGGTGGTGAAGATGAAGCCCGGCGCGTAGGACCGCACCGAGTCGATCAGCGCCCGCGTGCCGGTGATGTAGCCGCCGAGCACGCCGAAGGCCTTGGCGAGTGTGCCCTCGATGACATCGATGCGCTGGGCGATACCGTCGCGCTCGGAGATGCCGCCGCCGCGCGGGCCGTACATGCCGACCGCATGGACCTCGTCGATATAGGTCATGGCGTTGTAGTACTCGGCGAGCTCGACGATCTTCTCGACCGGCGCGACGTCGCCGTCCATCGAATAGACGCTCTCGAAAACGATCAGCTTCGGCCGTGCCGGATCGGCGGCCTTCAGCAGTTCCTCCAGATGCGCCACGTCGTTGTGGCGGAAGATCTGCTTCTTGGCGCCGGACTTGCGCACGCCCTCGATCATCGACGCGTGGTTCAGCTCGTCGGAGAGGATCAGGCAGTCGGGCAGCAGCTTGGCGATCGTCGAGATCGAGGCCTCGTTGGAGACGAAGCCGGAGGTGAAGACCAGCGCGGCTTCCTTGCCATGCAGGTCGGCGAGCTCGCGCTCCAGCTCGACCAGCGGATGATTGGTGCCGGAGATGTTGCGCGTGCCGCCGGCGCCGGAGCCCATGGCGGAGACGGTCGACGTCATCGCGGCGATGACGTCCGGATGCTGGCCCATGCCCAGATAATCGTTGGAGCACCACACGGTGATCTCGCGGGCCTTGCCGTCATGGCGCCAAAGCGCGGTCGGAAACCGGCCGGCGATGCGCTCGAGATCGGCGAACACCCGGTAGCGCTTCTCGGCGTGGAGAGCTTCGATCGCGGACTGGAAATGGCTCTGATAGTCGATCATGAGTGCTCCTTGTCAGAACCGTTCTAAGTCGGCCGTCCGGCGAAGTCCATGCCGCAGGGGGCCTTGCTTGCACATGAATGTCAATCTAAATTGACAGTCGACGTAATAATTTTTGGACACATCCTCCGTGGACATGCCCCATGACAGGCCTCCCGGCCGGAGGGTCTTCGATGCGAGCGGCGCGATACGGCCGCAGCATGGCTGCCGGTCAACTGGTGCCTTCCGGCGAGTCTTCCTTGCTTTCGGGAAGGTCCTTCTCGGCAGGCTTGGCGCCCTCCGTGCGGGGTTCGCGGCGGGCCCGGGCCTGTTCCTTGCGGCGTTTCAGATTGGCGCGCAGCTGCTCCTGAAGGCGTTCCTGGCGGGTGGGCTTGGGCGTCCGGGGCCCGTCGGCGTCGATCATGTAATTATTCCGTTTCTAGGAAGCGAGTGTGGGGGCGGCCTTGATCGAGGTCAAATAGCCGCGGCGGTGGCGTGATGCGAACGGCGGTTACATCTTCGGCGAAAGCCGTTAGATACCCCGCACTTGACCGGCGCCACGCCGGCCATTCCCGCATCGAGGACGCCAGCCACATGATCGAACGGGTCGGCTTCGCCGCCGAACTTGCCGCCTATACCGACCGGCACGGGCCGGTCACCATAGGCCTCGCCGGCGCCGGGCAGATGGGCACCGACATCGTCGTCCAGGTGGCGCTGATGGCGGGCGTCCGGATCGGGGCGGTGGCGGCCAACAGCCCGACAAGGCCGATGGCGGCAATCGCCCTGGCCGGCCACGCGGACGGGCAGGGGGCGATCGTCTCGGGCGCGGCAGCCATCGACCGCGCGATCGAGGCGGGGCGCATCGCCGTCACCGACGATCTCGGCGCGCTCTGCGCCAGCGGCCATATCGACGTGATCGTCGACGCCACCGGCAGCCCGGAGATCGGCACCTTCCTCGCCCTCGAGGCGATCCGCAACGGCAAGCACATCGTCATGCTGAATGTGGAGGCCGACATCACCGTCGGGCGGCTGCTGGCGCGCAAGGCGCGGGAGGCGGGCGTCGTCTATACCGGCTCGGCCGGCGACGAGCCGGCCGCGACGCTGGAGCTGATCGGCTTTGCCCAGAGCCTCGGCATGGAGGTCATCGCCGCCGGCAAGGGCAAGAACAACCCGCTGCGCCATTCCGCCGTGCCGGAGGAATACGAGGAGGAGGCGCGCGCCCGCGACATGAATGCGCGGATGCTGGTCGAATTCATCGATGGCTCGAAGACCATGGTGGAGATGACCGCCATCGCCAACTGCACCGGCCTCAAGCCGGACGTTCCCGGCATGCACGGGCCCGAGGCGACGGTTGCCAATCTCGGCCAGGTTCTGTGCACCGAGGAGGATGGCGGCATTCTGTCCCGCTCCGGCTGCGTCGACTACACGATCGGCAAGGGCGTCGCGCCGGGCGTGTTCTGCATCGTCAAGCCGCGCCATCCGCGCGCCATCGACCGCATGGCCGACCTCAAGGTCGGGCCCGGCCCCTGCTTCGGCCTGATCCGGCCGTTTCACCTGACCAGCCTGGAGACGCCGCTCTCGGCCGCCCGCGCGGTGATGTACCGTCGCCCCGACATGGTGCCGATCGACCGGCCGGTGGCCGAATGCGGCGCCGTCGCCAAGCGGCGCCTGATGCCCGGCGAGACGCTGGGCCGGATCGGCCAATCGGACTATCGCGGCTACGCCATGACCTGGACCGACGGCCGCGCCCGGCGTGCCCTGCCGCTGGGCCTGGCCGAGAAGGCGCGGGTGACCGCGATCGTCGAGCCCGGCGACCTGCTGACCCATGACAATTGCGCCGCCGATGCCGGCCTGCTCGTTACAAGGATGCGCGCCGAACTCGATGCCAGCGACCAGCAATTCCTCGACTGAACCGGCTCGGCGCCTGCGCATCGTTTCCTGGAACTGCCACGGCGCCATCGGTCGCGACGGGCGCTGCGATCCGGAACGCACGCTGGCGGTCATCGCCGCGCTCGATCCCGACATCCTCGCTTTGCAGGAAGTCGACGGCCGCTCGCATCTCGGGCGCCGGCCGCTGGCCTTCGAGTTCTTCGCGGCCCGCCTCGGCGGCCATCTCGTCGAGGCGCGCACCGTCTTGCGGGAGCGGCGCGACTACGGCCACCTGCTCTGGTCGCGGGACGAGGTTCTGGACAGCCGCGTGCATGCCCTCCCGGGCGGCGTCGAACCGCGCGCCGCGGTCGACGCGCGCTGCCGGACGGCGCTCGGGCCGGTGCGGGTCATCGCCACCCATCTCGGGCTCGGTCCGGCAACGAGGCGCGCGCAGGCAAGGTTTGTCGCCTCTGCCATCGGACCGGAGGATGGGCACGTCGTCGCCCTCGGCGACTTCAACGAATGGCGCCGCGGCGGGGCGGTCGATGCCGTTCTGTCCGACCGGCTGCCGGTGCGGGTCTCGGAGCGCAGCTGGCCGGCGCGATGGCCGCTGGTGCATCTCGACCGGCTCTACGCCTCATCCGGCCTGCGGGCGACGGTCCGGGCCGCGCCGGCCTGGATAGCGG
Source organism: Aurantimonas sp. HBX-1 (assembly GCF_021391535.1). Classification (GTDB taxonomy): domain Bacteria; phylum Pseudomonadota; class Alphaproteobacteria; order Rhizobiales; family Rhizobiaceae; genus Aurantimonas. The sequence continues at coordinate 3,033,703 of NZ_CP090066.1, read as the reverse complement.
CCGCGTCGGATCATCTGCCGTTGGTGGTCGATCTCCTGCCGGCCGAGCCCGCCTGATCACGGCAGGATGGGAACCTCGCCGGACATCGTCGCCTTGATCGCCGTCTCCAGGCTTCGCACCAGGGTCTGCCGCTCTTCCGGTCCGAGGCCGGCCAGCGCGTCGGCGACCTTGCGGAGCGGATCCTTCTTGAGCAGCGCCAGGCCGCGATCCGTCAGCTCGAGCTGCTCGGCCCGGCCGCGACCGATCGTACCGCGCTTCACCAGGTAGCCCTTGGTGATCAGCGTTCGGACGGTTCTCGCCACGGCACCCGAGGCCAGGCCCTGGAAACGCGCCAGATCGATCGCGGTGCGCCGTTCGGGTGCCGCCAGATGCACGTAGCGCAGCGCCGCCCACTGCGCGGGAAACAGCTGCGACGCGTAGCCCTGCGAATGCAGCCTTCGTGCCATCTGTTCCAGCAGGGCCGCCAGTACCGCGGTCGAGATTTCGTCAGTCTGCAATAACTTATGGCCGCTTTAGTTTTGCTTCGCGCCGTTAGCCTGGGGGCGAAGACGTTATAGCTCATCAATCTAAGATAGCATAAAGTCTGATCCGAATGTTTATTTCAAATGCAAGACGCGTTCGCCTGTGGATCGTGATGTTGCGCCGCTTCAACGCAAACCGGCGGATTAAATGCTCACTGGACTAAAGTAACAACCCGGTGCCACGGGGCTTTGTCAGTGACTGCCGTGCCTTGCACTGCTCAGGCTGCGTCATGACGACGCTGTTGCAGGCCCTTCGGCGAAATGACAGGAGCATTGCCGTTCCGCGTCGATCAGGCGCAGCCTTGGTTCCTCGGCGCAGATCGGGGCAGCAATGGGGCAGGAGCCGCGATACGGACATCCGCCGGTCATGGCGGCGGCAGGCATGGGACCCTGCGCGGCCGACGGTCGGGCACGTAGCGTCTCCGGCAGGTCGAGGGCGGGATCGGCCGACGCCAGGGCGATCGTGTAGGGATGCCGGGGATCGGCGAGGATCGCGCCGGCCGGCCCGGTCTCGACGATCCGGCCGCGATACATCACCGAAACCGTGTCGGCGATCGCGGCGACGGCCGACAGATTGTGGCTGATGAACAGGATGGCGAGCCCGTCCTGTTCCGAGAGGTCGAGGAACAGGTTGAGGATCTGCGCCTGGACCGAAAGGTCGAGCGCCGACACCGCCTCGTCGGCGACCAGGAGCTTCGGCCGGGTGACCAGCGCGCGGGCGATGGCGATGCGCTGGCGCTGCCCGCCGGAGAACTCGTGCGGCCGGCGCGCCGCGTCCGCCGCCGCCAGGCCGACGCTCTCCAGCACCGCCGCCACCCGCGCCGCGCGTTCCGCCCGGCCCGGCCCAGGATCGAGGAGATGCAGCGGCTCGGCCACGATCCGCCCGACGCGCTGGCGCGGATCGAGCGAGCCGTAGGGGTCCTGGAACACCATCTGGACGTCCCGCCGCTTCGTCCGCAGGGCGCCGCGGAGAAGGGTGTGCAGGTCCTCGCCCTCGAGCAGCACGCGGCCGCCATCCGGCCGCTCCAGTGCCGCGACGATGCGCGCCAGCGTCGACTTGCCGGACCCGCTCTCGCCGACGATGCCGTGGATCTCGCCGGGCGCGATCGCCAGGCTGACGCGGTCGAGCGCCTGCAAGCGTGGCCGGAGATTGAACAGCCCCCCGGTGCCATAGCGTTTCGAGACCGCCTCGACGGCGAGCAGCGGCGCGCTCATCCGTCGATACCCTCGCCGGTCGCCCGGATGCAGCGGACCGCGCGGTCCGGGCCGATCGGGCGCCAGGCCGGTTCCCCGGCGTCGCAGGCGGGAATGTGGTCGGGGCAGCGATTGGCAAAGCGGCAGCCGGGCGGCAGCGCGCCAAAGGCCGGCACCGTGCCGGGGATCACCGTGAGGCGCTGGCGGCCGCCGCTCGCGTTTGTCCGCCGCCGGGGCATCGCGCCGATCAGGCCGCGCGTGTAGGGATTGGCGGGCCGCGCCAGAAGCGCCGCCGTCGGCGCTTCCTCGAAGCGGGTGCCGGCATAGAGCACCAGCGTGCGGGCGACGGTCCGCGCGATCACCCCGAGATCGTGGCTGACGAGGATCAGCGCCATCCCCGCTTCGGCGACCAGCTCGCCGAGAATGTCGAGCACCTCCCGCTGCACCGTCACGTCGAGCGCGGTGGTCGGCTCGTCGGCGATCAGCAGCGACGGTGCGCGCGCCAGCGCGATGGCGATGACCACGCGCTGGCGCTGGCCACCGGAGAGTTCATGCGGAAACGCGTCGATGCGGTTCGCGGCGTCGGCGATGCGGACCCTGTCGAGCAGCGCCAGCGCTCCCGCGCGGGCTGCCGTCGGCGCCATCCCGTCGAGCCGCAGCGCCTCGGCGATCTGGTCGCCGATCCGCATCGCCGGGTTGAGCGCCGTCATCGGCTCCTGGAAGATCATCGCGATCCGCCGGCCGTGGATCGCGCAGAGCTCGGCCTCGCTTGCGGTGACGAGGTCGCGTCCGTCGAAGCGGATGCTGCCGGTGACCATGGCGGAACCGGGCAGCAGCCCGATCAGCGCCAGCGCCAGCAGCGACTTGCCGGAGCCGGATTCGCCGACGACGCCGAGCGTCTCGCCGCTCGCGAGGTCGAAGCCGACATCCTCGAGGATCGGCAGTCGCGTGCCGTCCGTCCGGGCGAGCGAGACGCCGAGGCCCTCAACCTGCAGCAGCGGGCTCATCGGGCGAGGTCCCGGCGCGGGTCCAGCCGGTCCCGCAGCCCGTCACCCAGGAGGTTGAGGCCGAGCACCGCGGTCGCGATGGCAAGGCCGGGCGCGATGGCGAGCCAGGGCGCGGTGCCGAGATAGGTCTGCGAATCGGCCAGCATCCGCCCCCAGCTGGGCGCCGGCGGCGCCAGCCCCAGGCCGAGGAAGCTGAGCCCCGCCTCTGTGAGGATCGCGAGGCCGAGCTGGATCGTCGCCTGGACGATGAGGTCGCCCGAAATGTTCGGCAGCACGTGCTCGATGGCGATGCGCGGGCCGCTCTTGCCGGCGCCGCGCGCGGCGAGGATGTAGTCGCGGGCGAGGATGCGCATCGCCGCGCCGCGGGTGACGCGGGCGAAGACCGGCACCATGAACACCGCGATCGCGGCGATGGCGTTGGTCATGCCGGTGCCGAGCAGCCCGGCCAGCATCATCGCGGAGAGGATCGGCGGAAACGCGAAGACGACGTCCATCGCCCGCATCAGCAGCCCGTCGATCCAGCCCCGGCGCGCCGCGGCGACCAGGCCGAGAACCGTGCCGGCGCTCGCCCCGATGGTCACGGCGGCCGCGGCGATCGCCAGCGAATTGACCGCTCCCGCCATCAGCAGCGACAGCACGTCGCGGCCGAGCTGGTCGGTGCCGAACAGGCCGCCCTGCAGCGGCGGGCGAAGCCGCGCGGCGATGTCCAGCTTCGTCGGGATGGCCGGGGTCCAGACCAGCGACAGTAGCGCGACGGCGACCAGCACGACGACGATGGTGCCGCCCGTGGCGAGGCGCCATCCGGGCCCGGCCCTGCGCGTCCGCGTCGCCGCGACGGCGGCGCTCATGCCGACGCCCTCAGCCGCGGATCGAGGACGAGATAGGAGAGGTCGACGAGGAAGTTCACGACGATCACCAGCGTGGCCAGCAGCAGCACCACGTCCTGCATGACAATCAGGTCGCGCTGCTGCAGCGCCTGGACGGCGAGGCTACCGAGGCCGGGCAGGCCGAAGACGTTCTCGACCAGCACCGCGCCGGCGATCAGGAAGGTGAACTGCAGGCCGATCACCGTCACCACCGGCAGCAGCGCGTTCGGCACCGCGTGGCGCCAGAGCGCCGCCCGCTTCGTCAGCCCCTTGGCGCGGGCGGTCCGCACGAAGTCCTCGTGCAGCACGTCGAGCACCGCCGACCGGGTGACGCGGGTCAGCACGGCGGCCTGCGGCAGCGCCAGGGCGACGGCCGGCAGGGTGAGCGCGGCGAGGGCAGGCCCGATGCCGGCGTCCCAGCCGGGAAAGCCGCCAGACGGCATGATCCCGAGCGTCGAGGCGAAGACCAGGATGAGCAGGAGCCCGACCCAGAAATTCGGCATCGCCACACCCGCCTGGGCGACGCCGGTGGCCGCGACGTCCCAGAAGCTGCCGCGCCGCGACGCCGCCAGGATGCCGAGTGGCAGGGCGAGGACGACCGACAGGGTGATCGCCATCAGCGCCAGCGGCAGCGTCACCGCCAGCCGGTCGAGGATCAGGCCGGCCACGGGCACGCCATAGGTGCGGGAGGTCCCGAAATCGCCGGTCAGCGCGCCGCCGATCCAGGCGGCGAAGCGCAGCGGCAACGGCTGGTCGAGGCCGAGCTCGAGGCGCAGCGCCGCCAGCGTGTCGGGCCGCGCCGAGGTGCCGAGCATGATCGCCGCCGGATCGCCCGGCAGCACGTCCATGACCAGGAACACGACGACCGATACCGCCAGCAGCGTGGCGAGCAGGCCGGCGAGCCGCCAGGCGATCATCCGCAGCATCGAGTGGACCCCGTCAGTTGCTCCACGCGACGTCGGTCAGGTCGTTGGAGGGGATCGGCTCGTTCTCCCACAGGCCGGTGAGCGCGGCGTTCCAGACGCCGAGCTTGGGCATCACGAAAAGGTAGAGGGCCGGCACCTCGTCGGCGAGGATTCGCTGGGCGTCGCCGTATCGGGCGAGCCGCTCCTCGGGATCGGTGGCGGTCTCCGCCGCGACGATGGCGGCGTCGAAGGCCGGATTGGCATAGCCGAAATAATAGTCCGGCCGCGCATAGATGCCGATGTCGAGCGGCTCGGCATGCGCGACGATGGTCATGTCGAAATCGTGCCGGGTGAACACCTCGTCGACCCACCGCGCCGGAAACTCGGTGGGCACGATCTCGAGCGTCACGCCGATCTCGGCAAGGAAGGCCTGCAGCACCTCGGCGGAGCGGATGGCGTAGGACATCTGCGGCGTCTTGATCGACAGCGAAAAGCCGTCCGGATAGCCGGCTTCCGCCAGCAGCCGCTTCGCCGCTGCCGGATCGTAGGGATGCACCGCGGTCAGATCGACATAGCCCGGATCGTTCGGCGTGTAGTGGCTGCCGATCGGCTCGCCGTAGCCGGCATGGACGCCTTCGATCAGGGCGTTGCGATCGACCGCCATCATCAGCGCCTGGCGCACGCGCGGATCGTCGAACGGGGCCTTGCGGCCGTTCAGCCCGGCGACGACCTTGAGCTCGGTATTGCCGACGACCGTGGTGAGGTCGGCCTCGTCTTCCAGCGCGGCGTAGAGTTCCGGCGCGGCGAATTCCGGAATGGCGTCTATGTCGCCGCTGCGGATCGCCGCCGCCTGCGCCTGCGGATCGGCGAGGAAGCGGAACGTCGCGGCCGCCAGCGCCGGCCGGTCGTCCGGGTTCCAGTAGTCGTCCCGGCGGCGCAGCTCGATGCGGTCGCCCTGCCGCCATTCGGCGAGCTCGAACGGCCCTGTGCCGACCGGTCGGACATTGTTGGTCGCCGCCGAACCGGGTTCGACCATCACCGCCGCCGGCCAGGCGAGCCAGTAGAGCAGGTTGCCGGTCGGCTGCGACAGCGTCACGGTCAGCGTTTGCGGGTCGGTCGCCTCCACCGAGAGGATCGTCGCGAAGAACTGCTTCTGCGGGTTGGTCGAGGCCTCGCCCCGGGCCCGGTCGAGGGTGAATTTCGCCGTCTCGGCGGTGAACGCCACGCCGTTGGAGAAGCTGACGTCGTCGCGGAGCGTGAAGACGTAGGTGAGGCCGTCCTCGGAAATGCTCCATTCCCGCGCCAGCTGCGGCTGGACCGCGCCGTCGCGGTCGATCCGCGTCAGCCCCTCGTAGATGTTCTGCCAGGTCACCTGGCCGATGGCGACCGGGGCCGCGGCGGTCGGATCGAGGCCCGCCGGCTCGATCGCCATGCCGACGGTGACGGTGTCGCGGGGCTGGGCCAGGACGGCGCCCGGAAAGGCAGCCGCCACCAGCATCGCAAGGGCGGCGAGGACCGGAAGTCCGGCAGGACGGATCGGCATGGAACGGCTCCGGGATGCATGGGGAAACCAGATGACGCGAGCGCGGCCGGCGCGTAGGCTCGCCGGCATTCGGACAAAAAACCTTTCGGGGTGCAAGGCCTCGCCTCGCCCCGGCTGCCCGGTCAGGCCGGGACGCGGAGCCAGTAGATCCGCAGCGGCTGGGCGAGGATCTTGCCGCCCGCCGGGCCGGCCACCGCGCCGGCCTCGAAGAGCCGCGCCACCTCGTCGCGTCTTTCGGCGACGATCGCAGCCCGTGCCGGGGCGATGGCGACCAGCCGCGCGATGAACGCCTCGACGTCGGCGTATGGCTCCTGGCGCTGGTAGACGACGTTGCCGCGCAGTTCGAGCAACCGGTTCCGCACCGCATCGGCGACGGCGCGCGCCGCGGCGTCCCGGATCGCCGTCTCGTCTTCCACCGGCCGCATCGCCTCGAAATGCGGCCCTTCCGCCAGCGGCTCAACCACGAAGACCGCGCCGCCGCGGCGGGTGACCCGTGCGGCTTCCGCGAGCGCCGTCGCCATGCCGTCCACGGGAACATGATGCAGCGAGTTGAGGAACACCGCCGCGTCGAAGCTGCCGTCCGGATAGGGCAGGGCCTCGGCGGTGCCGACAGAGAACTGCGCGTCCGGAACCTCGCTCTTGGCCTGCCCGATCGCGTCGGCATTCGGGTCGATCCCGGTGACGGCGTAGCCGCGCTCGCCGAGTGCCCTGGCGAGCTTGCCGCTGCCGGTGCCGATGTCGAGCACCGTGCGCGCCTTCTCCTCGGCCAGACCCGCTGCGATGACCGCGGCCGTGTCGCCGGCCGCGAAGGCCTTGTCCAGAATGCCCGGCGTCGTCATGCCCGTCTCCCTGCCTGCGGGGCCCAGCCCCCCGTCGTGCCGACATAGGCGAAGCCGGGCAAAAGAGCGAGGCCGGAGCGATTCCGGTTTGACCCGTGCCAGGGCCGTGCGACGCTTGCGTGCGCTACCGGTGCCCCATCGGCCGCTCGCGCCTTGCGCGAAGGCCTGCCACCGTGACGGAGACCCCATGAGCATCCGCAATTTCGACGCGATCTTCTCGCCCCGCGCCATCGCCCTTGTCGGCGCCAGCAACGAGCCGGGGACGGTCGGGCGGGTGTTGGCGGAGAACCTGCTGCGCGGCGGGTTCGCCGGACCGGTGATGACCGTCAATCCGCATGAATTCGCCATCCAGTCGACGCTGAACTACCGCTCGATCGAGGCCTTGCCGGTCACGCCGGACCTCGCGGTGGTGGCGACGCCGGCGGCCTCTGTGCCGGGCGTCATCGGCGAGCTGGCGCGGCGCGGCTGCCGTGCCGCCGTGGTGATCAGCGCCGGGCTGGGGGTCGACGCGGACGGCCGCGACCTCAAGCAGGCGATGCTGGATGCCGCCCGGCCGCATCTGATGCGCATCGTCGGGCCGAACTGCATCGGCGTGATCTCTCCCGCGAAGGGGATCAACGCCAGCTTCGCGCATCTGACGCCGCGCTCCGGCGACATCGCCCTCGTCAGCCAGTCCGGCGCCATCGTCACCTCGGTGCTCGACTGGGCGGACGAGCGCGGCATCGGCTTCTCGCACGTGATGTCGCTCGGCGACATGGGCGACGTCGATTTCGGCGACATGCTGGACTTCCTCGCCGGCGACCGGGCGACGCGCTCGATCCTGCTCTATGTCGAGAACGTCACCCACGCGAAGAAATTCATGTCCGCCGCGCGCATCGCCGCCCGCGCCAAGCATGTCGTGGTGATCAAGGCGGGGCGCAGCGCCGAGGGCGCGCGCGCCGCCCAGTCGCATACCGGGGCGCTGGCCGGATCCGACGTCGTCTACGACGCCGCCTTCCGCCGCGCCGGCCTGTTGCGGGTCGGCCAGCTCGACGAGATGTTCGAGGCGGCCGCGACGCTGGCGACACGGCTGCGCGTCGTCGACGACCGGCTGACCATCCTGACCAATGGCGGCGGCGCCGGCGTGCTGGCGGTGGACGCGCTGGAGGCCGAGGGCGGCCGGCTGGCGCAGCTCAGCGAAGCGGCGATCGCCCGGCTCGACGCGGTGATGCCGGCGGCCTGGTCGCGCGGTAACCCCGTCGACATCGTCGGTGATGCCGACGGCGCACGCTACGCCGCGGCCCTCGCCGTGCTCGGCGAGGAGCAGGACAGCGACGCGATCCTGGTGATCAACTGCCCGACCGCCGTCGCCGACCCGATGCAGGGGGCGCTGGCGGTGGCCGAGGCGACGGTGCAGCGGCCGGGCCTGCCGATCCTGACCACCTGGCTCGGCGGCACCGCGGCGGCGCCGGCGCGGGACTTCTTCGCCACCCGGAAGATCGCCACCTTCGACGGGCCGGACAAGGCGATCCGCGCCTTCATGCATCTTCACCGCTACCGGCGGAACCAGGAGATGCTGATGGAGACGCCGGCGGCGGGCGTGGTGATCAGCCCGGCCGATCTGGAGGCGGCACGCACGCTGGTGCGGCAGGCGCTGGCAGCCGGAAGCACCATGCTCACCGAGCCGGAGTCCAAGCAGCTGCTGGCGCTGTTCGGCATCCCGATCGTCAGGACGCTGCTGGCCGCGGCCCCGGAGGCAGCCGCCGCACGCTTCGCCGAAATCGGCGGGCCGGCCGTGCTGAAGATCGTCTCGCCGGCGATCAGCCACAAATCCGATGTCGGCGGGGTACGCCTCGACATCCGCTCCGCCGACGAGATGGCGGCGGCGGCCAAGGCGATGCTGCAGTCGATCCGCCAGGCGATGCCGGACACGCCGCTCGACGGCTTCTCGGTGCAGCCGATGGTGGTCCGTACCGACGCGCAGGAACTCATCGCCGGCATCGCGTCAGACCCGACCTTCGGCCCGGTCGTGCTGTTCGGGCGGGGCGGCAAGGCGACGGAAGTGATCGGCGACCGGGCGATCGGCCTGCCGCCGCTGAACTCGGTGCTGGCGCGGGAAATGATCGTCTCGACCCGGATTTCCAAGCTGCTCGCCGGCTTCCGCGACGTGCCGCCGGTCCCCCTGGACAAAATCGCCGACGTGCTGATCCGCCTGTCCGAACTGGCGGTGCTGCTGCCGGAAGTCGCCGAGCTCGACATCAACCCGCTGCTCGCCAATGCTGGCGGGGTGATCGCCCTGGATGCCCGGGTCAGCATCCGTGCCGTCGCGGGGGCGGTCGTCGGCCCGGCCATCCGGCCCTACCCGCGGGAATTCGAGCAACGCATCGAGATCGGCGACGGCACGAAGCTGCTGCTGCGGCCGATCCGCCCGGAGGACGAGGGGGCGCTGGTCGCGATGGTCGAGCGCTGCACGCCGCGCGACCTGCGGCTGCGGTTCATGGGGCAGATGCGGGCCTTCCCGCACCAGACAGCCGCGCGCTTCTCGCAGATCGACTACGACCGGGAGATGGCGCTGGTGGCGATGGGGGAGGCCGATGCAAGCGGCACGGTCCCCATCCTCGGCGTGGTGCGGCTGGTTTCGGACCCCGAGAACGAGGCGGCCGAGTTCGCGGTGCTGGTGCGCTCCGACATGAAGGGCCGTGGGCTCGGCTACCGGTTGATGACGGCGATCCTCGACTATGGCCGGCGGCGGGGCCTGAAGCGCATCTACGGCGAAATACTGCGCGAGAACGCCACCATGCTGCGCATGGCCCGGGAACTCGGCTTCGAGACGGCGGATACCGATCCGCAGGACGACACGGTCAAGGTCGTGGTGGCGGTCGACAGCCTGCCGGCCGGATGACGGCGCGGCCGCGTCCCATCAGGCCTCGCCGGCGTCCCTGATCCAGGCAATGGCGTCGTTCAGGGTCGGAAAGGGCGGTGGCTTGGTGGCGGTCGGATCGCAGGGTCCGAAGCCAGCTTCCAGGAACCAGTGTCCCTCATGCGAACCGTAGTGCTCTCCGCTGAGGCGGGTGAGGACCGCGACAAGGACGCCATCGACGAAGACCAGCTGGCCATCCAGCCGTTCCGGTCCGCAGGCGATCGGCGCGGCCTGGCATGAGAGAGCTTGTTCCACCGGTCGCGATCCCGTCCATGATTGACTGGGACAATACGCCGCGTGGCGTGTGCGGTTCACCGGAAAGCCGTAAATCTCGTGAGCCGGGAAACCATCTTCGCGCCGTCCGAGCGCGGGTGCGGAACCGATCCGGCGCCGCGCCGCGCGATGATCGACATGCGGCGCGACGGCCGATCCGCACCGCGGACTTGCCGACACCGCTGCAGCGCCCGACGCCGCGGCACCCCAAGGCGGGTCGCGGCATTCGACCAGGATGAAGGCGATGGATCAGGGCTGCGTCGCTGCCGGCGGCGCGGCGGCCGGCTGTTGGGGAACCGGAGCCCCGGAAGGGGAAGGCTGTTGTGGCTGCAGGCTGTCGTCGGCGGGTCCGCTCTTGCGCAGATCGTAGAGAATCAGTCCGGCAATTCCCGCCGCGACGATCGCCAGCACCACATAGCCGGCGGCCGATCTGTCGGAAGCGGAACGATCCTCGTAGTCGTTATCTCCCGGCATGACGTTCCTCCCGGACTTTCCTCGCCACTGCGAGCATAAGCCGGGGGCGTGCGCCACAAGGGGCGGCGCACGCCGATCGCTATCAGTCGGCCGACGGGACGGCGACCGGGTCCGCGGCCGGCGCGGTGCCGGTGGTGGCCGCCGGCTCTTCGGTGACGACCGGAACCGTCTCGGTTTCCGGCTCGTCGAAGGTGCCGAGCGCCCAGGCCAGCACGAGCAGGCCGAGGATCACGGCAAGGGCGATGCCGATCATCTTGCCCATGCTGCTCTTTTTATCGGGAGTGGTGACTTTTGGATCGCGATAGTTGCTCAAGGGATCATTCCTTCGTTAAATTTCGGGTGCGGACAGGGATCAGTATTCGCTCAGCGGCGAACGGCGGCGATACGACCGCATGTCCGAACCGGCATAGGCGGGATCACGCTCGCCGCGCATGGCAGGGTCGACGGTGCCGCGGCTGTCGCTGGGCGCCAGGAAGTCGACATCGTCGAATTCCCTGTCACGCGCATCGAGATCGTACGCTTCTGCTTCCGGACGCCGCATGATCGCCTGGACACGCTCGACCCGGTCGTCATCGACATTGACGGAGACGACGTAGTCGCCGTGCCGGATGCTGGCCTGGTAGGTCCGGACATCGGTTTCCGGCAGATGCAGGTCGTGGATCGCGTCGTCGTAGCGCCTGTCATCGGTGTCGGCCGCGCCGACCGCGCGATCGTGATCCGGGATGACGTGGATGTGGCTGCGGGACACGCCTTCCGCCTCAAGCTCCTGGCGGACCAGTTCGGCGACGGCGTGCGTACGGTAGATGGCGGTAATGTTGCGGTTCATGTCTTTCCTCCTGGAACATCGTTGTTGGGAGGCTAACCCCACGATCCCTCAGGAGTTCCATTCCGCACAGCGCGAATGTCGCGACGCATGACAGGTAATGATCGGATGATATCGAGCGAAAATACAATCAATACGAAAAATAGTATCTGAAGCCGCTCCGATAAACCGGAGAAATACACAAATTTACTAAAGGATATCGCGGAAAATTTCGCACCCCGGCCATCGGTCGCTACGGCGTGGCGGATCAGGAGGCGCGGATTTCGCCGGGCGCAACGCCAATTTCGCACCGCGTCGTCCGGTGTTCGGTGCCCTCTGGCCGATGCAGCACGACCCGGTTGCGCCCCGCCTGCTTGGCCAGGTACAGCGCCTCGTCGGCCCGGCGCTGCAGCTGTTCCGGCGAGACGTCGGCGGCGCCCGGTCGCCGCACCGCAACGCCGATGCTGAGCGTGACCGATGGCGAGACGCGGGACGTCGGGTTGCACAGTGCCGCCGCCTCGACGGCCTCGCGAATGCGCTCGGCCACCTCGAGTGCATGCCGCTCGCCGGTCGCGGGCAGGACCACGAGGAACTCCTCGCCGCCGTAGCGGGCCATCTGGTCCTGATCCTGCCGCAGGCAGCCCTGGATGACCTTTGCCACCTCGACCAGACAGCGGTCCCCCTCGGCGTGGCCGAGATGGTCGTTGAGGTTCTTGAAGTCGTCGAGATCGCACATCAGCAGGGCGGCGCCGGAGGGGGCGGCGCTGCCGCGCGCCCAGAGGTCGTCGAGGATTTCCTTCATCCAGCGCCGGTTCGCGGCCCCGGTGAGCGGGTCGGTGCGCGCCAGCTGCTCGAGCTGGTGATTGGCTTCGGCCAGATCGGCGACGAGCTTCCTGTCGCGCAGTTCCAGCAGGAAGGCCTTCTGCGCCAGGATCGTCATCGTGCGCCGCGCCACCACCGTGGCGATGATGCCGCTGACGAAGAACAGCGCCCCGTCCACCGCGCTCCAGATGTCGACGCCCGGATTCTGGAACTGGAACACGACGTAGAGCCCGAGGGCCAGCACGGCGATCGCGATGGTCCACAACATCGGGACGGCGAAGATGATGATGCTGGTGATCGCCACGAACAGCATGATGTTGAGATGGCGTTCGTAGAACTCGCCTCCCGCACTGGCGCCGACCAGCGCGATGGAAAGGAGCATGAGGAACATGCCGCCGATCAGCGAGACACCCTGCAGCCAGAACGCCCGCGGTTTCCGCCAGGCAAACCACACCGCGATCGCCGCCGGCGGGAGCAGGGCGCCGGGCAGCAGCATCCTGGCGGACACCGCCTGCGGCAGCGTCACCACGCTGACGACGGAGGTCACGACGGCCAGAAGCAACACCCATTTCATCCAGGAACGGATGACCTTCGCCGTCTGCGGCCAGGTGCGCTCGAGGAACAGGCGGCGGATCTCGCCCTTCAGGCGGATGTCGCGGGTCCTTCCGCCGAGCAGCCGCTCGACCTCGGCCATGATCGCGGCACCCGGCGCGTCCCGACGCGCACGACGATGCGCGTTCGGCGCGTCGACCGGGGCAGTATGCTCCTGAATGTTCATGGCAGCCAGTTGTCGAAGGCGTCGCCGTGGCAATCTCGGCGGCCTTCGGAAAATCGAACGCGATTCCTGCGTCCGGCGCAAGTCTCGTCACGTGCCGATATAGGGCAGCACCTGGTCGATTGTACCGCCGCCGGCGCGAATTGCAGCGCCCGGCCTCCGGTTCGCCGTGCCCGGCGGATGGGGAGAGTCGGCGCGGACGCCCGCTGTCGGAGCGTGCCCGGACCGGCCGGTCGCGTCGCGAGGCTGCCCGGGGCCGGCACCGCCGATGCGATCGGCGCGGCGTTACCTAGGTAGTCTAGCGAGGATGTCTCGGTAGTGGGGGATCGGATGGTGGGCGTGACAGGGATTGAACCTGTGACCCCTTCGATGTCAACGAAGTGCTCTCCCGCTGAGCTACACGCCCATCCGACGGAGCGGCATAGATCACAGGACCGAAGCCGCCGTCAATAGGCTTCCGCCGGGGGGCGGGGCCGTCGTCGCGCAGAGCCTGCGGGTCAGGCCGCGTCGGCGAGCATTTTCGCCACTTCGTCCACCAGTTCGCGCAGGTGGAACGGCTTCGAGAGGATCTTCGCGTCCTTCGGAGCCTTGGAATCGGGATGCAGCGCGACGGCCGCGAAGCCGGTGATGAACATGACCTTGAGGTCGGGATCGAGCTCGGTGGCACGCCGTGCCAGCTCGATACCGTCCATCTCCGGCATGACGATGTCGGTCAGGAGCAGCGAGAACGGCTCCTCGCGGAGACGCTCATAGGCACTGCCGCCATTGTCGTAGGTGACGACCTCGTAGCCGGCGCGCTCCAGCGCCTTGGCGAGGAAGCGGCGCATGTCGTTGTCGTCTTCGGCCAGTAGGATCTTTGACATTCACGTTATCCGGATGCGTCCGGGGCAAAGTTCCCGGCGGTGGTTCGTTCATGAGCCATTTCCATAGCAGAATGCCCCAACATTTTCTAAAAGGAATGGGCCGCCCCTCACGGCGGACGAGATATTTTTATCGTCGCGGTCAACGGAAGGAGCGAGATTGGGGAACGTGCCAACAGTCAGGACCGCCAGCGGCGACGTCGCGGCCTTTGAACTCATCGAACCTGCCGACGCGCGCATCCCCTTCGTCTTCTGCTCGCCCCACAGCGGCCGCGACTACCCGCTGGACCTGATCGCGGCGACGCGGCTGAACAGCGACACGATTCGCCGCTCGGAAGATCTCTTCGTCGACAGCCTGTTCGACTTCGTCTCGGGCCTCGGGGCGCCGTTGCTGGCGGCCCGCTTCCCCCGCGCCTATCTCGACGTCAACCGCGAGCCCTACGAGCTCGACCCCGCGATGTTTTCCGACACGCTCCCCGATTTCGCCAATGCCGGCTCCATCCGGGTCGCCGGCGGCCTCGGCACGATTCCGCGGATCGTGGCCGAGAACGAGGAGATCTACAGGGCGCCACTGGCGCTGGACGAGGCGCTGCGGCGGATCGAGACGGTCTACAAGCCGTTCCATCGCGCGCTGGAGGAGGCGCTGGAGCGGACCCGCGACCGATTCGGCATGGCGATCCTGATCGACTGCCACTCCATGCCCTCGAGCGTGCGTGCGCTGCCGGGCGGCCGGCGGCCGGACATGGTGGTCGGCGACCGATTTGGCACCAGCGCGGCGGGCCGGCTCGTCACCATCGCCACCTCCCGCCTGGCGGGGCTCGGCTACGACGTCGCCCGCAACAAGCCCTATGCCGGGGGCTTCATCACCGAACGCTACGGGCGCCCGCCGGTCGGCTTCCACGCCATCCAGATCGAGATTAATCGGGGCCTCTATGCCGACGAGCGCGCCTATCGGCCGCACGAGGGCTTCGCGGTGCTGAAGGATCGGCTGGGGGCGTTCGTGGCGGGCTTTGCCGCCGACGTGGAGGCGGAGTATCTGCGGCCGGCCGCCGCTGCGGCGGAATGAGCGGCAAGGCCCAACGGCGCGCAAAAAAGAACCGCACTGCGCTGAACAGTGCGGTCTAGTCTAGGGAGGAAACGCCCGTAAGGGCAGCGGCACGCTAATGCCGCACTGCAAAACTACGATTCTCGCCCCTAGGTGTCAAGATAATTCTGCACTAAATCGTGCAGTCGGCGAAAGCGCCGTTTCTTTTTGCACAGCCGTGCAATGCCAGAGTTCGATCGGATCCGCATGTCCCTACCCGATGTCGACTTCCTGCTGTCGCTCGCCGACGCAGCCGATGGCGAGACGCTGCCGCGCTTCCGCAACGGCGCCAGCGTCGACAACAAGCTCGTGGCCGCCTTCGACCCGGTCACCGAGGCGGACCGCGCCGCCGAGATGGCGATCGTCGCGGCGATCCGCGACCGCTATCCGGATCACGCCGTGCTCGGCGAGGAATTCGGCGCGGCGGGGGAGGGCGACCGGCTCTGGGTGATCGACCCGATCGACGGAACGCGGGCCTTCATCGCCGGGGTGCCGGTCTGGGGCACGCTGATCGGCTTCTGCGAGGCGGGCGTGGCCCGGCTCGGCCTGATGTCGCAGCCCTTCACCGGCGAGCGCTTCTTCGCCGACGCCGAGGCGGCCTGGCACGTGCATGGAGGACAGCGCACGCAGCTGGCCGTGCGGCCGACGCAGGACATCTCGGCCGCGACGCTGTTCACCACCACGCCGCGCCTCTTCGCCGGCGACGCCCTGCGCCGCTTCGAGGCGCTGGAGGCCGAGGCGCGGCTGACCCGCTTCGGCGTCGACTGCTACGCCTTCTGCATGCTGGCGGCCGGCCATGCCGACCTGGTGGTGGAGACCGGCCTCAAGCCCTACGACATCGTCGCCCTCGTGCCGATCATCGAGCGGGCGGGCGGCGTGATCACGACCTTCGGCGGCGAACGCCCGGAAGGCGGCGGCGACATTCTCGCCTCAGCGACCCCGGCTCTCCACCGCCAGGCCCTCGACATCCTCAACGGCTGAATCGTCGTCCTCGATGACGAGGTCGGCAGCCTCGATGGCCAGTCCGTCGGACGCCTCCGCCGCGGCGCTCTCGGGCAACGGCAGGGCCGTCGCCGTGAAGGCCTCGAAGGCTTCCAGCAGCGGCTCGCGAAAGCCGTCGGCTTCCTGCAGGATCTCGTGGCGCGCGAACGGGATGGTCAGGCTCGAGCCGCTGCGCATCCGCCAGGCCAGCCGCTCGGCCGAGGCGGTGCCTACCACCGCGTCGCTGCCGGCGCAGACCATCAGGGTGGGCACCGACAGCCGGGCGATCTCGTCCGAATCGTCCAGCCGCACCATCGCGCCGGTCACCGCCGCAAGCCACGAGACGGTCGGCTTGCCGATGAACAGCGCCGGTGCCGCCTCCGCAAGGGCGCGGTTGCGGGCGAAGCGGTGGGCATCGCTCGTGAGGACGTTGTTGGCGAGGGTCATGCCGCCGCGCGGAACCATCCGCATCGGCACCGCCATCCGGCCGAGCCCGATCAGCCGCGCGGTCCTGGCGATGCGGTTCAGCGCCCGCGTGCCCAGCCGGCGCCGCTTGAACGCGATGAGCGGCGCGCAGAGCACCATGCGCTCGACGATGTTGGCGAGGCGCGCCGAGGCGCGCAGCGCCACCAGCGCGCCCATCGAGTGGGCGAGGATGGCGTAGGGCCCGCGACAGTCGGGCAGCACGATTTCCTGGATGACGCATTCGAGGTCGCCGACATACTGGCCGAAATGCCGGACATGACCGAGGGTGCTGCCGCGCAGCAGGCGACCCGATCCGCCCTGGCCGCGCCAGTCGAAGGTCACCACGGCGTAGCCGCGGCGGTTGAGATCGGTGATCGTCTCGAAATACTTCTCGATCGCCTCGTTGCGGCCCTGCAGCAGGATGACGGTGCCGCGGGTGGCGTCGAGCAGGCTGGGCGAGACGGCGCAGCGCAGCCGTACCCCGTCGAGCGCCCGAAGGGTCTGCACGGTGATGCCGGCGGGGGCCGGATTGCCCTCGACCAGGACGAGTTCGGTGGGATCGTTGGTGGCGCTCATCGTCCGGGGCTCGGCTCGAAGACGTCGACGCCCGCTCCGGCCTTTCCGGAAACGGTGCACGACGACCGGCTTGTAGGCGGCCTGCCGCGACCGGTCAAAGCCTGCGTCGTCCGTGGGCTCGTGTCGCGATGGGTGCAGGTTCCGCGCTGGGAGAGGGAGGAGGCCGGGAACCTGTTTCCAGGCTCCCGGCCGGAGCGGCCACAGCGGAAGGGACGGGACGCTGCGACCGTTTGACGGCCCGCACGTCGGGCGGCGGGCAAACGGTGGGTCGCCGGCCCTTCCTGCGCCTTGCTGGGCGGAGTGAACCGGTCGACCATGGCGCCGAATATGCGGCCCGGGATGTGAACGCTGCCGGAAGGCTGCGTTCATCCGGGGTTCACATCGCCGGCCGCCGCCAGGCGCATCTAAAAAGCGCCGTGACGGCGATGCGATCGAGTTGAAAAAAACCTCTTGAACCGGAAATTCCGGTCCACCATTTTTCTCCTGCGGTCGCCTCGAAAGGGGCCGCGGACCGGAGGCGTCGCCCATGGCGGGATGCCGTGCCGTGTCCACAACGCCAACGTTGCTCAATAGGAGAACACCATGCGTCACATCGACTTTGCCCCGCTCTATCGCTCGACCGTCGGCTTCGACCGGCTGTTCTCGATGCTGGACAGCGTCTCCCAGCCGGACAACGGCCAGACCTATCCGCCCTACAACATCGAGCGGACCGGCGAGAACGCGTACCGCATCACCATGGCCGTCGCGGGCTTCGGCGAGAGCGAACTCTCGATCGAGTCGCGCGAGAACGTGCTGACGGTGAAGGGTGAGAAGGCTGAGCCGAAGGATGAGGAGGCGTACGAGACGCTCTATCGCGGCATTGCCGGCCGCGCGTTCGAGCGCCGCTTCCAGCTCGCCGAATATGTCGAGGTGAAGGGTGCCAGCCTGAAGAACGGGCTGCTGCACATCGATCTGGTGCGGGTCATCCCGGAGGCGATGAAGCCGCGCAAGATCGACATCGCGACCGTCGGCAACGAGAACGCCCGGCAGATCGAGGCGAACGCCGCCTGAGGTCGTATCCCGCGGAAACAGCGACGGCGCCCGATGAGGGCGCCGTTCTTGTTTTTGGAACCGGATCGGGGCGCGTGCGCCCGGTTGCTCGGCTCTAGGATTCGTGAACATCCGGCTGGCCGACGCGGGCAGCGCGCCGGGCGTCCGCCATCATGCCGGGATGATCGCCGCTGGCGCCGCCGGGGGCGGCGTTGCGGGCCGTGGTCCAGCCGTCCATCCAGGCCGCCCGCAGGGGCGATCCGACCGGGTACTCGCAGGACGACATCGGGTGGTTGTGCTGGAAGGCGAGCTTTCCTTGCTCGTAAGCGTCTGTGGACATGACAGCCTCCTTTGCTCAGGAAGGAATCGCGCCCGCGCCGGTTGGTTCCGTCACTTTTCGATCGTGGCCTCAGGCCAGCAGCCGGCTGAAACGCTCGATCTCGGCTTCCTCGGTCGACCAGCTGGTGACGAGGCGCACGAGCGTCTCGTTCTCGCCGATCAGCTCGTGCAGCGCATGGGGCGCATTCCAATCGTAGAACACCGCGCCCTCGGCCCGCAACCGCTCCGCCGTCGGCTTCTCCAGAATGGCGAAACTCTCGTTGGTGTGCGTCTCCCAGGCCTGGCGCGCATGCTGGCTGGCGTCGATGCCGGCCCGCAGCCTGTCGGCCATGGCGTTGGCGTGGGCGGCAAGCTCCAGCCACAGGCCGTCCTCGAAATACGCCATGAACTGGGCGGCGACGAAGCGCGTCTTGGAGAACAGCTGGGCGCCGCGCTTGCGGATATAGGGAAACTGGCGGGCGCGTTCCGGCTCGAAGAACACCACCGCCTCGGCGCACCAGCAGCCGTTCTTGGTCGCCCCGAAGGAGAGGATGTCGACGCCGCGCTTCCAGGTCATCTCGGCCGGCGACAGCCCGGTGGCAACGAGGCCGTTGGCAAAGCGTGCGCCGTCCATGTGCAGGGCGAGACCGCGGCCGTGCGCGATCCTGGCGATCGTCTCGATCTGGTCGGCGGAATACAGCGTGCCGGCTTCGCCGGGCTGGCTGACCGAGACGGCCATCGGCTGGCCGGCATGGACGAAATCGGGTTTGAATCGATCGATCTCGCGCTGCAGATTGACCGGGTCGATGCGCCCGCCGTCGCCGTCGATCGGCGCCATCCGCGCGCCGTGCGTGAAGAACTCCGGCGCGCCGCACTCGTCCTCGATGACATGCGCCTCGCGATGGCAGAGGACGACCCCGCCGGGCCGGTTCACTGCCGCGAAGGCGAGCGAATTGGCGGCCGTGCCGGTGCCGACGAAGAACACCGCCACCTCGCGCTCGAAGATTTCGTTGAAGCGCTGCTCGACCGCGCGGTCGAGGGTACTGGCGCCGTAGGCGGCGGCCATCCCCTCGCTCTGGGCGGCGATGGCGGCGTTGATGGCGGGGTGGGCGCCGGACCAGTTGTCGGAAGCAAAGATCATGGCGCCGACCTATAATGCAGCGCGGTAAAGGGCAAGCGGCGAAGGCGTCGGGGCCCGGCAGGGGCGGTCAGTCGCGTGCCCGCATCGCCGCCCGCAGCACCCGCATCATGTCCTCGACGGCGACGGCCACCGCCTCGTCGGACTTGGCTTGCTCTGAAGCGTGGCGGACGCCTTCGGTGACGTGCTGGCCTATGACGAGGAGGGAGAACTCGCGCAAGGCGGCGGTGATGGCGTTCACCTGCTGGATCTCGTCGAGACAGTAGCGGTCCTCGGCAATCATTGCCTTGAGGCCCCGGACCTGACCCTCGATTCGGCTGAGGCGCTGCAGAAGAGGTTTCTTCTCTTCCTCGCTGCGCCTGAGTTCGATGCGGTCGCCTTCAACCGTGCTTTCGATGGCCGTGCTCCTTCGTGGCTGACCGATCAAAGCCATAGCCGACGACGAGGGGGTCGGTGAAGAGCCTGCCGGACGTCGATGCACGGGAAGGGGTCCCGCATCGCTGCGGGACCCCTCGATGCAGACTGTTACATCTGCTCCTTCTGGGCGCTGCTGTCGGGACGGGCCGGGCCGAGATCCGGGACGTCGCCGAGCGGCTGGTTCTGGAACACGGTGAACTGGCCCTTGCCGTCCATCGACGGGCCTTCGCTCCAGCGTCCGGCCGGCGGCGGCGAGCCGTCGGCTGCGGTGGCGAAGAAGTCGTAGTTGTGCTCCTGGTTCTCCTCTTCCTGCGGGAAGCTGTTCGGGATCGGCAGCGCGCCGGCATGGCCGCCGAGCTCCTCGACCACGGCCAGCCACTGCTGCTGGTGCATCGTGTCGCGGGCGATCATGAAGCGCAGCATGTCCTTCATGCCGTCGTCGTGCGCGGCGTTGAAGATGCGGGTCGCCAGCACCCGGCCGGTCGCCTCCGCAGCGACGTTGCAGTACATGTCAGCGGCGAGGTTGCCGCTGGCATAGATGTGCGACATGTCGAAGGGCACGCCATCGGCGTTGGCCGGATAGGCCGACATGCCGGTCGAAAGGATGTGTCGCTGCAGCATGCCCTCGATGACGTGGCGCGGGTTCTCGCCACCCATCACGGCGCCGACGACGCTGTCGGCGGCACCGGCTTCCTGCAGGCTCGCAGGGGCCTTCTCGAGGTTCAGCGCGACGGCGGTTGCGAGCATCTCGATATGGCCCATTTCCTCGGTCGCGGTGTGCAGCAGCATGTCGCGGTATTTCGGGTTCGGGCCACGGGCGCCCCAGGCCTGGAAGAAATACTGCATCGCCACGCGGATCTCGCCCTCGACGCCGCCGATCGCCTGCTGAAGCATGCGGGCGAAAGCCGGATCGGGCTTGCTGACCTTGACGGGATATTGAAGGCGCTTGTCATGATAGAGCATTGGTTGGGTCCCTTTGTTTCGTCTGGAGCGCGCCGCAGCTGTTGCGACTTCCACGATACTCTGGGTGAGTATGTTCTCCTGCCCGACCAACGGCTCCTGCCGGCATCGGTTCCGACAGGGGCGCTATCCCCGACGAGGCTTTCGTGACCTGGCTAGCGATCTCCGGCGAGGCGATGGAGCGTGCGGTCAGGATCAGCAGAACCCATGCCCGACGAGCCCGGTCTTGTTACCCGCCCACGCTTCTGTCATATTGCCATAGATAGGACAGTAGCACTGCCATAATATGGCGGCATCAGGCGGAACGGCGCACGCGCGCGCCGAAAAGACGCGGCCGGGTTCTATCCTTGACACCGACGGCCATGCCAAAAGGCCGATAATATGGCGAACGATGTTCGGCAGCCTTGGCGCGGCCCCCAAGGACAGATCCTGGGGGCGGCGTCGGTGCCGGACGCAACCGCGCGGCCGGCCCCGGCAGCGCGACGACGGGAGACTACGCGATGACGAAGCTGACGCCAGCACACGCCGCGCCGATCGAAGCGGCTGCCCCGGTGATCGAGACCGCCGCCGTCCGTACCGCGCCGCGCACGCTGCCGGACGCGGTGGGTCTCTACGACCCGCGCAACGAGCACGATGCCTGCGGCGTCGGCTTCATCGCCCACATGAAGAACCAGAAGTCCCATTCGATCGTCGAGAAGGGCCTGCAGATCCTGCAGAACCTGACGCATCGCGGCGCCGTCGGCGCCGATCCGCTGATGGGCGACGGTGCCGGCATGCTGGTGCAGATCCCGCACCGCTTCCTCGCCGAGGAGATGGCCGCAGAGGGCGTGACGCTGCCGGAGCCGGGCCACTACGGCGTCGGGCACGTGTTCATGCCGCAGGACGCCGAGGCCCGCCGGCATATCGAGGCGGTGTTCGAGGAAGTGGTCCGCGAGGAGGGCCAGTCGGTGCTCGGCTGGCGCGACGTGCCGGTCTCCAACGAGATGCTCTCCAAGGCCCCCGAGATCGTCGCGACCGAGCCGGTGCACCGGCAGGTGTTCATCGGCCGGGCGTCGGCGCTCGCTTCCGACGACGAGTTCGAGCGTAGGCTGTTCATCCTGCGCAAGGTCGTCTCCAACCGCGTCTATGCCGAGACCGAGGGCCGGGACATCGGCTTCTACGTCGTCTCGCTGTCGGCGCGCACGCTGGTCTACAAGGGCATGTTCCTCGCCTACCAGCTCGGCGCCTACTACAAGGACCTCACCGACCCGCGCTTCGAGAGCGCGCTGGCGCTCGTTCACCAGCGCTTCTCCACCAACACCTTCCCGTCCTGGAAGCTCGCCCATCCCTACCGGATGGTCGCCCATAACGGCGAGATCAACACGCTGCGCGGCAACGTCAACTGGATGGCGGCCCGCCAGGCGTCGGTGGATTCGGAGCTTTTCGGCAACGACATCTCCAAGCTCTGGCCGATCTCCTACGAGGGCCAGTCGGACACCGCCTGTTTCGACAACGCGCTCGAGTTCCTGCACCAGGGCGGCTACTCGCTGACCCACGCGATGATGATGCTGATCCCGGAAGCCTGGTCCGGCAACAAGCAGATGTCGCAGGAGACCAAGGCCTTCTACGAGTACCACGCAGCCCTGATGGAGCCGTGGGACGGACCGGCCGCGGTCGCCTTCACCGACGGTCGGCAGATCGGCGCGACGCTCGACCGCAACGGCCTGCGGCCGGCGCGCTACGTCGTTACCGACGACGACCTCGTCGTGATGGCTTCCGAGGCCGGCACGCTGGACATCCCGGAGGAGCGGATCGTCAAGAAGTGGCGGCTGCAGCCGGGCCGCATGCTGCTGATCGACCTGGAGAAGGGCGGCATCGTCTCCGACGAGGAGATCAAGCGCGAGATCGCTGGCGCCAACCCGTATCGCGACTGGCTGAAGAACACCCAGATCATCCTCGAGGACCTGAAGCCGGTGGCGCCGCGCGCCTCGCGCTCCGACGTCTCGTTGCTCGATCGCCAGCAGGCCTTCGGCTACACGATCGAGGACACCCGCACGCTGATGGCGCCGATGGCGACCACCGGCCAGGAAGCCATCGGCTCGATGGGCACCGACACGCCGATCTCGGCGATGTCGGACCAGTCGAAGCTGCTCTACACCTATTTCAAGCAGAACTTCGCGCAGGTCACCAACCCGCCGATCGATCCGATCCGCGAGGAGCTGGTGATGAGCCTCGTCTCGTTCATCGGGCCGCGGCCGAACATCTTCGATCTCGAAGGCTCCTCGCGCCGCAAGCGGCTGGAGGTGCGCCAGCCGATCCTGACCAACGGCGATCTCGAGAAGATCCGCAATATCGGCCATACCGAGGACCGCTTCGACACCAAGACCATCGACATGACCTACGCCGCCGAGAGCGGCGCGGGCGGCATGGCGGGCGCGCTCGACCGGCTCTGCGAGCGGGCCGAGGCGGCGGTCGTCGGCGGCTACAACATCATCATCCTGTCGGACCGGCAGATCGGCCCGGATCGCATCCCGATCCCGGCGCTGCTCGCCTGCGCCGCCGTGCACCACCACCTGATCCGCAAGGGCCTGCGCACCGCCGCGGGGCTGGTCATCGAGTCCGGCGAGCCGCGCGAGGTGCATCACTTCGCCTGCCTGGCCGGCTACGGCGCCGAGGCGATCAACCCCTATCTCGCCTTCGACACGCTGCTGGAGATGCATCGCCGCAAGGAGTTCCCGCCGGAGGTGGACGCCAGCGAAGTGGTGACGCGCTACATCAAGTCGGTGGGCAAGGGGCTGCTGAAGGTGATGTCCAAGATGGGCATCTCGACCTACCAGTCCTATTGCGGCGCCCAGATCTTCGACATCGTCGGCATGCAGTCGGACTTCGTGAAGCGCTACTTCACCGGCACGGCGACGACGATCGAGGGCGTCGGCCTCGACGAGGTCGCGCGGGAGACCACCGAGCGCCACGTCCGGGCGTTCTCCGATGATCCGATCCTCGCCCGCTCGCTCGAGGTGGGCGGCGAATATGTCTACCGGATGCGCGGCGAGAGCCACATCTGGTCGCCGGACGCCGTGGCCACGCTGCAGCATGCGGTGCGCACCGACTCCTGGGACAAGTACCAGGACTATGCCGCGATGATGAACGAGGCGGCGGTCGAAAACTCGACCATTCGCGGCCTGTTCCGCATCCGCAAGGCCGAGGAGGCCGGACGCGCCCCGATCCCGCTCGACGAGGTCGAGCCGGCGAAGGACATCGTCAAGCGCTTCGCCACCGGAGCGATGAGCTTCGGCTCGATCTCGCGCGAGGCGCACACGACGCTGGCGCGGGCGATGAACCAGATCGGCGGCAAGTCGAACACCGGTGAGGGCGGCGAGGAAGCCGACCGCTTCCTGCCGCTGCGCGACGGCTCGGCCAATCCCGAGCGCTCGGCGATCAAGCAGGTCGCCTCCGGCCGCTTCGGCGTCACGGCAGAGTATCTCGTCAACGCCGACATGCTGCAGATCAAGGTCGCGCAGGGCGCCAAGCCCGGCGAGGGCGGGCAGCTGCCTGGCCACAAGGTCGACGCGACCATCGCCAAGACCCGCCACTCGACGCCCGGCGTCGGCCTGATCTCGCCGCCGCCGCACCACGACATCTATTCGATCGAGGACCTGGCGCAGCTCATCTACGACCTGAAGAACGTCAACCCGGCGGCCGACATCTCGGTCAAGCTGGTGTCGGAAGTCGGCGTCGGCACGGTGGCCGCGGGCGTCGCCAAGGCGCGCGCCGACCACATCATCGTCGCCGGCTATGACGGCGGCACCGGTGCCTCGCCGCTGACCTCGATCAAGCACGCCGGCTCGCCGTGGGAGATGGGGCTCGCCGAGACCCAGCAGACGCTGGTGATGAACGGTCTGCGCAGCCGCGTCTGCCTGCAGGTCGACGGGGGGCTGAGGACCGGCCGCGACGTGATCATCGGCGCGCTGCTCGGAGCCGACGAGTTCGGCTTCTCCACCGCACCGCTGATCGCCGCCGGCTGCATCATGATGCGCAAGTGCCATCTCAACACCTGCCCGGTCGGCGTCGCGACTCAGGACCCGGTGCTGCGCAAGCGCTTCAAGGGCACGCCGGAGCACGTCATCAACTTCTTCTTCTACGTCGCGGAAGAGGTGCGCCTGCTGATGGCCGAGATGGGCGTTCGCCATCTTTCCGAACTGGTCGGCCGGTCCGACCTGCTCGATCGCCGCGAGATGATCGAGCACTGGAAGGCCAGGGGGCTCGATTTCTCCAAGGTGTTCCACAAGCCGGCCGCCGAGCCCGAGGAGTCGCGCTGGACGAAGCGCCAGAAGCATCCGATCGACGACGTGCTCGACCGCCGGCTGATCGCCGAGGCCGAGCCGGCGCTGACCGCCCGCCAGAAGGTGGCGATCGAGACGGCGATCACCAATGTCGACCGCTCGACTGGCGCCATGCTCTCCGGCGAGGTCGCCAAGCGCTTCGGCATGAAGGGGCTGCGGGACGACACGATCACCGTCCGGCTGACCGGCACCGCCGGCCAGAGCTTCGGCGCCTTCCTCGCCCGCGGCATCACCTTCGATCTCACCGGCGACGGCAACGATTATGTCGGCAAGGGCCTGTCGGGCGGGCGCATCGTCGTGCGGCCGCGGCCGAACAGCCGCGTCGTGCCGGAGGAGTCGATCATCGTCGGCAACACCGTGCTCTACGGCGCGATCGCCGGCGAGTGCTACTTCCGCGGCGTCGCGGGCGAGCGCTTCGCGGTGCGCAACTCCGGCGCGATCGCGGTCGTCGAGGGCGCCGGGGATCACGGCTGCGAGTACATGACCGGCGGCGTCGTGGTGATCCTCGGCCAGACCGGGCGCAACTTCGCGGCCGGCATGTCCGGCGGCGTCGCCTATGTCTACGACGAGGCCGGCGACTTCGCCGAACGCTGCAACATGGCGATGGTCGACCTGGAGCCGGTGCCCGAGGAGGACGATCTCCTCGAGAAGCTCCACCACCATGGCGGCGACCTGCAGCACAAGGGCCGCGTCGACGTCTCGTCCGACATGACCGGCCATGACGACGAGCGGCTGTTCCAGCTGATCTCCAACCATCTCCACTACACCGGCTCCGGCCGGGCCAAGGAGATGCTGGAGAACTGGGAGACCTACCGGCCGAAATTCGTCAAGGTGATGCCGGTCGAGTACCGCCGGGCGCTGCAGGAAATGGAACGCATGCGCATGGGCGTGGCGGCGGAGTAGCGGTCGCCGGGAAGAGCCGCCCGTCAGCGGGCGGTCTCTTCGCTCCGGCCGGTGCCGTCGGTCCCGGTAGCGGCAGCGACGCTGTGCGCGGCGCCTGAGAGTCAGCGCGAACAGACAAGGGCGCGTCCGTGTCGCCGATTGGCGGGGCTGGACGACGTGGGACGAATTCGGCAGTAGGACTGCAGAAGACGATTGGGGACGGAATGGGTAAGGTAACCGGATTTCTCGAGATCGACCGGCAGACGCACAAGTACCAGCCGGCGTCCGACCGCATCCGGCATTTTCGCGAGTTCACGCTGCCGATGTCCGACGAGGAAGTCGGCAAGCAGTCAGCGCGGTGCATGGATTGCGGCATTCCCTACTGCCACGGCCCGACGGGCTGCCCGGTGCACAACCAGATCCCGGACTGGAATGACCTCGTCTATTCCGGCGACTGGGAAGGCGCGGCGCGCAACCTGCACTCGACCAACAACTTCCCCGAGTTCACCGGCCGCATCTGCCCGGCGCCCTGCGAGGAAGCCTGCACGCTGAACCTCGAGGACGCGCCGGTCGCGATCAAGACGATCGAGCAGGCGATTGCCGACAAGGCCTATGAGCTCGGGCTGATCAAGCCGCAGCCGGCGAAGCAGAAGACCGGCAAGCGCGTCGCCGTCATCGGCTCGGGCCCGGCGGGCATGGCGGCGGCACAGCAGCTCGGCCGCGCCGGCCACGAGGTGCATGTCTTCGAGCGGGAATCGCGGCCTGGCGGGCTGATGCGCTATGGCATCCCCGACTTCAAGATGGAGAAGCACTGGATCGACCGGCGCGTCGAGCAGATGCAGGGCGAGGGCGTCACGTTCTTCTGCGGCGTCAATGTCGGCGTCGACCGCAAGCTCTCCGACATCTCCGCCGAATACGACGCCGTGCTGTATTGCGGCGGCTCGGAGCGGCCGCGCGAGGCCGGCATTCCGCGCAACGGCCTCGGCGGCATCTACGATGCGATGCCGTATCTGGTGCAGCAGAACCGCCGCGTCGGCCGCGAGCCGATCGCCAGCGTCGGCTGGCCGTCGGAAGAGATCTGGGCCGGCGGCAAGCATGTCGTGGTCGTGGGCGGCGGCGACACGGCGTCTGACTGTGTCGGCACCGCCTTCCGGCAGGGCGCCGTCAAGGTCACCCAGCTCGACATCCGGCCGCAGCCGCCGAAGACCGAGAACAAGCTGGAGGTCTGGCCCTATTGGGCGACCAAGATGCGCACCTCGTCCAGCCAGGCCGAGGGCGCCATCCGCGAGTTCCAGATCGCCACGCTCGAATTCGTCGGCGAGGACGGCGTGCTCACCGGCGTGCGCTGCGCCGAGGTGGACGAGGCCCGCAAGCCGATCCCGGGCACCGACTTCATCATCAAGGCCGATCTCGCCTTCATCGCCATCGGCTTTGCCGGGCCGATCGCCGACGGCTTCCTCAAGGATGCCGGCGAAGCGCTGGCGACCAAGACCGACCGGCGCGGCAACGTCTCGGTGGCCGCCGACGACCAGACCTATCTCACCTCGGTCGAGAAGCTCTACACAGCCGGCGACGTGCGCCGCGGCCAGTCGCTGGTGGTCTGGGCGATCCGCGAAGGGCGCCAGGCGGCGCGGGCCATCGACCTCGACCTGATGGGCACCACGACGCTGCCGCGCTGAATCGGCGGCGGTTCGGCCAGCCTATTGCGGTCGGGCCGCCTCGTTCTCGCGGCTCCAGTCCTCGATGATCGCGTCGAGGATCGTCGGCATCTCCTCGGGCGGCTTGATGCCGTCCGACTCCCGCACGCTCTGCAGGTTCACCGAACCGCGCGAGACGATCGGCGGGCCGCTGGGCGTGACGGCGGCGCTCTTCTCGCTCCAGGCGAAGTTGTCGGCCCGGCCTTCCGTGCCGCCGGTCCCGCCGCCATTGATCACCAGCCGCTCGCGCGGCGACGGCTCGAGCGAGAAGCCGCTGGCCGCGCCCGTCCCCAGCAGCCTGTCCGGCCCGTCGAGCGCCGGATCGTCGATCGACACCGGCGCCGCCTTCAGGGCGTTCGCGGCGTTGCCGATCGGCGGCAGCTGGATGGTCGGCAACTGGTCCGGACCCAGCGTGAACGCGCCGGTGGCCGCCATGGCAGTCCCGAGCAGCCGGTTGATCGCCCGTTCGGCGAAGAAGGCGAGCTTGTCCTCGCCGGCATTCGTCATGGTGATCCCGTCGGAATTGCGAAGCTGGGTGGTCTGGCCGTTCACCCCCGGTCCGGAATAGACGAAGGCGCCGTTGGCATCGACGAAGCCGTCCCAGATGTCGACGAACTCGCCGGAGACGCTCGAGGCGCCCTTGCGGTAGAGGTCGTTGAGGAAGACCATGTCCTCGCTCATCCGGTCGAACTTGAAGGCCGGCGTGCCGACCCATACCAGCGGCACGTTGCGGCTCTTGGCCGCCCCGGTGATCTCGCCGATCCGCTCCTCGTAGAGCCGCACCCACTCCTCCGAGCGCGAGGGCAGGGAACGGGATCCGACGGTCATCGGCTGGCGGTCGTTGGAGCCCAGCATCACCACCAGGACTTCCGGCTTGGCTTCGTCGAGAATGGGACCGAGCTTTTCGGTCCAGTCATAGTGGTCTTCGCGCACGAGGCCGGACGAGCCTTCCGTGCGGGCCTCGATGACCACCATCTCGTTGTCGGCGTAGAGATTGGAGAGACCGTCCGCCAGCGATGCCGCCAGGAAGTCGCCGACGACGAGCACCGTCTTGGCGGCCTCGCTCTTCGAGGCCGGCGCTGCGGCGGCGGCTGCGGCGGCGCTCTGCTGGCCGGATGGCTTGGGGCGGGCGGCCTGGGTCCGCTGCTTCTTCTGACGTACCGGGCGTGTCGCCCGCACCTTCTTCTTCCGGACCACCGGCTTGCGGACGGCGGGACGCTCCGGGGCGGCTTGCGTGCCGCCGCCGAACAGCATTTCCAGCACCGTGCGGGGCCGCTGCTGCGCCTCCGCCACCACGCCGGTCACCAGCACGGCGAAGGCAGCCAGCAGAGCGACGAGTGCCGTCCTTACGGGCCGGGCGCCTGCTCTGCGTTCTGCTGCCGCCATCCGATGATGTCTCCGTTCCGTCTAGTTCCGCCTCAGGAAATCCAGAAGCGCCTTCGATGCGTTGCCGTCCTGAGCCAATCCGGCATTTCCCTGCAGCGCCATGATGGCGGTTTTGGATCCGTCGCCGATCTTACCATCGATCTTGCCGTCATACAGCCCGCGCGAGGCGAGGTGCTGCTGCAGTTCGTAACGCTCCTGGGTCGACAACGGCGTGTAGCCGCGCGGCCAGTCGCGCTGCGGACCGCCATAGCCGGCGATACGGTCGGCGAGCAGCCCGACGCCGAGGGCATAGGTGTCGGCGTTGTTGTAGTTCTTCAGGACGAAGAAGTTCTTGGTCATCAGGAAGGCCGGGCCGGCGTCGCCGGCGAGCCGCACCAGATTGGCGCGGTCGGACGGATGGGCGAAGCCCGAGCCGCTCGGTCGCTGGAAGCCGAGGCCCTGCCACTGGGCGAGGGAACGGTTGTCGCGCTCGAGCTTGCCGCGATACTGGGCCGGCACGTTGACCTCGTAGCCCCAGGTCCGGCCCGACTGCCAGCCGTTCTTGCGCAGCAGGTTGGCGGCCGTCGCGAGCGCGTCCGGCACCGACTCCCAGATGTTCGCGTGGCCGTCGCCGTCCATGTCGGCCGCGTAGGCCTGGTAGCTCGTCGGGATGAACTGGGTGTGGCCCATGGCGCCGGCCCAGGAGCTGGTCAGCTTGTTCGGCGCGACGTGGCCGGCCTGGGCGATCTTCAGCGCCGCGATAAGCTGCTGGCGGGCAAACTTGGCGCGGCGGCCGCCCTCATAGGCGAGCGTCGCCAGCGAGCGCGGCAGGCTCTTCATCACGCCCTCGCGGGTGAGCGCCGCGCCGTAATTGGTCTCCATCGACCAGATCGCCAGCAGGATGTGCCGGTCGACGCCGAAGCGCTTCTCGATGCGGTCGAGCCAGCTTGCGTATTTCACCGCCATCGCGCGGCCCTCGGCGATGGTCTCGTCGTTGACGCGGTTGTCGATGTAGTCCCAGACCTTGGCCTTGAACTCCGGCTGGTAGGCGGCCTTCTGCAGCACCTCGGGATCGGGCTCGGTGACGCCGGCAAAGGCCGCGCGGTAGACGTTGCGACTGATGCCGTTGCTCGCCGCGACGCTCTCGAACTGCTGGATCCAGCGCTGGAACCCGGCATCGGCCGCCGCGGGCAGGGCGAACGAGGTCGCGACGATCATCGCGACGAGGGCCGAGCCGAGACGGGTCATCCGGGATGCGGTCGATCGTTGCATGGCAGTCATTCTCCTCATCAGTCCACGGAAGATCGGAACGCTACAGGCGGCGTGGTTAAGAAGCCGTTTACCAATCCCTGGCGGGAGACCGCCGGCGAGGGCTGGCATTCCTCCTCTGTCTCGCTATTTCACGGCGAAAGCACGGCGCCGGGAAGCCTCGGCGCGCTTGCGGCGTGACATCGCCGGTGTGCGTGGGGACGTATCCGAGGACCATGATGAAGAAAGTCAGAAAAGCCGTATTCCCGGTGGCCGGTCTCGGCACCCGCTTCCTGCCCGCCACGAAGGCCATCCCGAAGGAGATGCTGACGGTCGTCGACCGCCCGGTGATCCAGTACGTGGTCGACGAGGCGTGGGCCGCCGGCATCGAACACCTGATCTTCGTCACGGGACGTAACAAGGCCGTCATCGAGGACTATTTCGATATCCAGGTCGAGTTGTCCGCGACGCTCGCCGAGCGCGGCAAGACCGTCGAGCTGCAGCTTCTCGACGACCTGCAGCCCAAGCCCGGCACCTCCAGCTTCACCCGCCAGCAGGCGCCGCTCGGCCTCGGCCACGCCGTCTGGTGCGCGCGCGAACTCGTCGGCAACGAGCCCTTCGCGCTGCTCCTGCCCGACATGATCATGCAGGCCGAGAAGGGCTGCCTCTCCGAAATGGTGGAGTTGTACGAGGAGACCGGCGGCAACGTCATCTCGGTCGAGCAGTGCGATCCGCAGGAAACCCACAAATACGGCATCGTCGGCAGGGGCGAGGACGTCGGCAAGGGATTCCGCGTCACCGGCATGGTCGAGAAGCCCAAGCCGGCGGACGCGCCGTCGAACTACTCGATCTCCGGACGCTACATCCTGCAGCCGGAGATCTTCGACATCCTGTCGACGCAGGAGCGCGGCGCCGGCAACGAGATCCAGCTCACCGACGCGATGCTCAAGCTGGCCGACCGGCAGGACTTTTCCGCCTATCACTTCACCGGGCGGACCTTCGACTGCGGCTCCAAGGAGGGTTTTATCGAGGCGAACGTCGCCTTCGCGCTCTGGCGGCCGGACATCCGCGACAAGGTCATCGGCAATATCGGCCGGCTGCTGCGTACGGTGGAGCCCGCCGACGTCGACAAGGCTGCCGAGTAGCTGCGACTGCTCAGCGCTGCAGCTTGACCCCGAGGCGGACGGTGTCGGCGCGGTAGTCGGCGCCGTCGACCTGCGAGAAGAGCTCGCGGTGGCTGTAGAGGCCGGTCAGCGCCAGGCTGCGCGTCAGCCAGTAGTTGAACCCGGCCTCGCCGGTCAGCTCGGTCTCGTCGCTGCCGGGGAGCGAGGAATCGGCGTAGGTCGCGGTGATCGCCGCGGTGAGATCCGTCCGGGCGGTGAGAACGTGCGTCACCCCCAGCGATCCCTCGTAGGACACGGTGGTGGACTGGCCGGAGCTCTCCGGCTCGAAGGTCGTGCGGGCAGCGAGCGTCACCTCGGTGCCACGGCGCGGTGACCATTGCAGCGAGGCGTCCAGCGTCGGTGCCGCGGTGGTCTCCGCGCGGTCGTCCTCGGGCTTGTTCCATGCGTAGCCGACGGCGATCTCGCCGCTGAGCTTCTCCGACAGGTCGATACCGACGCCGGCGCGCAGCGCCGGGATCAGCGAGTCCCGCCCGATCTCGCCGCTGTCGGACTCGTCGAACAGCCGCTGCCCGAGACTGCCCTCCAGGAAGGGTTGCAGCGCCGGTGACAGGCGGTAGCCGGCCCTGAGCGCACCGGTCAGCGTGGTGTAGCTCTGCGAGGCGAGGCCGTCGGGCAGGCCGGAATAATCCTCCCGCGCCACCGTGCCGGTGCCGCCCAGCACCACGCGGCCGAACTCGCGCTGCAGCTGCGCCGAGGCGGAGCCGCTGAGAACCTCCGGCCGTTCCGCGCCGGCCAGCGCGGCGTCGATCTCCACCGGGTCCTCGCGCCGGTATTCCAGAGCGCCGCGGAAGGTCGCGCTGGTCAGGCGGTCGATGTCGAGCCGCAGCCGCCCGTCGACGGCGGCGTTCGGATCCTCCGGCTCCTCGCCGGCGAAGTTCCGCCGATAGCTCAGTCGAGTGTTGAACTCGGCCTCGTGCCGGGACCAGTCCGACAGCAGGCGAGCCGCGACCGTCGTCTCGCTGAAGACGCCGCCTTCGCCGCCCGGCTCCTCGTCGAGATTGGTCGAGGCGCCGATATCCTGGATCAGCTCCGGGAAGAGGATGAAGCTGCCGGCGCGGATTCCGACCGGGGCGAAGGGATCGCCCGTCGGGCGCCGGACAA
This sequence comes from Aurantimonas sp. HBX-1, assembly GCF_021391535.1. Taxonomy (GTDB): domain Bacteria; phylum Pseudomonadota; class Alphaproteobacteria; order Rhizobiales; family Rhizobiaceae; genus Aurantimonas. The sequence goes on along the minus strand of NZ_CP090066.1, from coordinate 3,001,156 downwards.
TCCGCTGCAACGCCACCGCCGGGCGGTTGCCGCGCAGCAGGTCGAGCGAGCCGGGCACTTCGCCGGCGACGCCGGCCGACAGCGGCGGGTTGCTCGTCGTCGCTGCGACCGGCGTGGCGGCCGCTCGCGGCAACGCTTCTTCCTCGAAATCGGGCTCGACGCCGGTCTGGCGCGCCGCCGCGGCATTCGGCCGGACCGGGCTGGCGCGGCCGGAAAGATCGGCGCGTCCGGCGGGCCGGGAGGGAGCCGCCTCGAACAGGTCGAAGCTCGGCGCCGGGGCTTCCTCCGCCTCGATCTCCTCGGGCAGCAGTTCGTCACGCTCGTCCTGCGGCACTGCTGCGTCGTCGGACTGGCCGGATCGCAGATCCTGCGATCCGGTATCGAGCGATTCGCCTTCGCCGATCCTCGGCGTGTCGGCCTGGCGCCTGATACCCCGCAGCGCCTCGCCGTCGGTGATGTCGGAGCCGGTCCGCAGTTCCGGCAGCACAATCGTCTGAGCGTAAGCCTGATCGGTGGACGCGGCCGCAAGGGCGCCGATGAGGGCGGCTCCGAGCAGCTTCGGGAGGCGGGCAAAAACCGGGGTCATCGCGACGATTGGGCACCTTCATCGATAGTCCGCGGACCTTCGGGCTTGCCGAAAGGTAAATTTTCTTGGTTAAGGATAGGTTGACGGGATTGCCCGAATCCTGCGCCGCCCGTGGCCCCGGGCGGGATGTCTTGATTTGGCCAGACGCGCCTGATCAATTGCGCGCCATTCCGGCCAGAGGGTCGAAGCGGAGAAGCCAGATCTTGATTCCCCAATCGCTTGCCACGACCGGCAGTCTCGGTTCCGCTTCCGCGGTCCACACGATCGAGACCGAAGCCGATGGGCTGCGGATCCTGGCGGGCCTGCTGCGGGGCGAGATGGCGGCGCCGTTCGAGCGCGTGCTGGAGCTGATCTCGCGGGTGACGGGTCGGATCATCGTCACCGGCGTCGGCAAGAGCGGCCACATCGGCGCCAAGATCGCCGCGACCTTCGCATCCACCGGCACGCCGGCCTTCTTCGTGCATCCGTCCGAAGCCAATCACGGCGATCTCGGCATGATCGGCCGCGACGATGCGATCCTGGCGATGTCCTGGTCGGGGGAAAGCGCCGAGCTGAAGGGCATCGTCGCCTATTCGCGGCGCTTCCGGATCCCGCTGATCGCGCTGACCTCGCGTCGCGATTCGACGCTCGGCCGCGAGGCCGACGAGGCGCTGATCCTGCCGCGCGTCGCCGAGGCCTGTCCGCATGGCCTCGCCCCGACCACCTCGACCACCCTGCAGGTGGCGCTGGGCGACGCGCTGGCGGTGGCGCTGCTGGAGCGTCGCGGCTTCACCCCGGGCGACTTCCGGGTGTTCCATCCGGGCGGCCAGCTCGGCGCCAGCCTGACCCATGTCGGCGACATCATGCATGTCGGCGAGTCGCTGCCGCTGGTGCCGGAAGGCATGCTGATGTCCGAGGCGATCATCGTCATGTCGCGCAAGGGCTTTGGCTGCGTCGCCGTAGTCGACGGGGAGGGGCTGCTGCGCGGCCTCGTCACCGACGGCGATCTGCGGCGGCACCTCGCCGGCGATCTGCTGAACCAGAAGGTCGATGCGGTGATGACCCGCAATCCGAAGACGATCGAGCCGGAGACGATGGCGGCCAAGGCCCTCGACATCGTCAACAGCCTGAACATCACGGCGCTGATGGTGGTCCGCCAGGGCCGCCCGGTGGGCATCGTCCACCTGCACGATCTGCTGCGGATCGGCGCTGCCTGAGGCGGCAGCTCAGCGGGCCGGCGGCGACGTCGGCTCGACCCTGAGCACGCTGCCCTCGGCGCCGACCACCCGCACCCGCGTACCCTTCGGCAGGTCCGGCCCCTCGACGCTCCACCAGCTGTCCTCCAGCCCGACCCGTCCGCGCCCGCCGACGAGGTCCTCGCTGAGCACCGCCTCGCGGCCGATCAGCCGCTGCGTCGGCTTGTTGAGCGTGCCGGAAGCCTGCGCCTCGGCCTTCGCCCCGTACCACTTCCGGCCGAGGAACACCGCGACGGCCGATACGACGACATAGGCCAGCACCTGCTGCTCCCAGCCGAACCAGGCGCCGCCGATCAGCAGCACGTTCATGCCGACGACCAGGGCGGCGATGCCGAAGAACAGGAGGTAGACCCCCGGCAGCACCGTCTCGAGCACCAGCAGCAGCAGGCCGAGAATCCACCAGCCGTAGTCGGACAGCGCGCCGGTCCAGTCGGTCACGTGTCGCTCCCGCCCGGCGAAACCGTCGGGACTGCGCCGGGGGGTACCGCGCCGCCCCTGCGCGGCGCGCGCGGGACGGCGGTCGGGCCGGCTGGCTCCGGATCGCCGAACGAGGCGCGGGCGATCTCGGCGATGCCGGCGATCGAGCCCATCAGCGACGCCGCCTCGAGCGGCATCAGGATGACGCGCTGGTTGGGCGCCGAGGCGAGCTTGGCCAGCGCCTCGGTGTATTTCTGCGCGACGAAATAGTTGATCGCCTGCACGTCGCCGGCGGCGATCGCCTCGGAGACGAGGCGCGTCGCGGTGGCCTCGGCCTCGGCCAGCCGCTCGCGGCCCTCGGCCTCGCGATAGGCGGCGTCGCGCCGGCCCTCGGCCTGCAGGATCTGCGACTGCTTCTCGCCCTCGGCGCGCAGGATCGCGGCGTTGCGCGAGCCCTCTGCCTCGAGGATTTCCGCCCGCTTCTCGCGTTCGGCCATCATCTGCCGCGCCATCGAATCGACGAGGTTCTTCGGCGGGTTGATGTCCTTGATCTCGATGCGGGTAATCTTGATGCCCCAGCTGTTCGCGGCCTGATCGACCACCCGGAGGATCTTCTCGGAGATGGCGTCGCGGTTCGACAGCAGGTCGTCGAGATCCATCGACCCCATCACCGAGCGCAGATTGGTCATCACCAGGTTGAGGATGGCGTTCTCGAGCCCCGAGACCTCGTAGGCGGCCGCCGCCGCGTCGAGCACCTGGTAGAAGGCGACGCCGTCGGCCGCCACGGAAGCGTTGTCGCGGGTGATCACCTCCTGCGTCGGCACGTCCAGCACCTGCTCCATCATGTTGAGCTTGCGGCCGACGCGCTCGACGAAGGGCAGAATGACGTTCAGCCCCGGCGTCAGTGTGCGGGTGTAGCGGCCGAAATTCTCGACCGTGTAGTTGTAGCCCTGCGGGACGATCTTGATCGTCGAGAACAGGACGACGATCGCGACGAACAGGACGACGAGGACGAGGATGCCGGTGGCGGTGAGCATGTCATCTCCGTTTCTGCGGACCGTCGTCGCCGCAAGGGCGGCGCCGCAGGGAGACTATCGCCGCCCCGCCGGGCCGCCGCAAGCCGCCGTCCGGGTCAGTCGACCCAGCCGCGCAGCTCGCGCCGCACCATCGCCTCGATGACGTCCATGCCGGGCTCGGAATCGTTCAGGCAGGGAATGTGGGCGAAGTGCTCGCCGCCCGCCTCGTGGAAGATTTCGCCCGCCTCGCCGGCGATCTCCTCCAGCGTTTCCAGGCAATCGGAGACGAAGCCGGGATTGAGCACCGCGATCCGCTTGATGCCCTCCTTCGCCAAGGCTTCGACCGTCTTGTCGGTGTAGGGCTGCAGCCATTCCTCCGGGCCGAAGCGCGACTGGAAGCAGGTCATCAGCCGGCCCTTCGGCCAGCCGAGCCGTTCCTCCAGCAGCCGCGAGGTCTTCTGGCAGTGGCAGTGATACGGGTCGCCCTTGCGGAAATAGCTCTGCGGGATGCCGTGATAGGAGGCGATCACCCGCTCCGGCTCGAAGTCGAGCGTCGCGAGATAGGTCTCGATCGAGCGGGCGAGCGCGTCGATGTAGATCGGCTCGTCGTGATACGGCGGCACGGTGCGGACCGCCGGCATCCACCGTTTGGTCATCATGTGCTCGAAGAACTTGTCGTTGACGGTCGCCGTCGTCGAGGCCGCATATTGCGGGTAGAGCGGGTAGACCAGGATGCGGTCGCAGCCCTGCTCCATCAGGTAGTCGGTGCGCTCGGCGATCGACGGGTTGCCGTAGCGCATCGCCCAGTCGACGACGATCTCGCCGCGCCCGGCCAGCCGCAGCGCCAGCTTCTCGCCCTGCGCCCGGGTGAAGGTGCGCAGCGGCGATTCGTTGCGCTCGGTGTTCCAGATCTCCGCATAGGCGGCGCCGGATTTCTTCGGGCGGGTGTTCAGCACGATGCCGTAGAGGATCGGATACCAGGCGGCGCGCGGCCACTCGATCACCCGCTTGTCGGAGAGGAACTCCTTCAGATAGCGGCGCATCGGCTTGAAGTCGGTGCCGTCCGGCGTGCCCAGATTGACCAGCAGGACGCCGACCTTCGGCTGCTTCACCGTCGGGTGACCGGCGGGAAGCGGGCCCGTCGCCCGTTCGGCGATCGTCTTGGTCAGGGCGTTCATCGGCGCATCCTCAGGCAGTTTCGGCACTCCGCTTGGCGCGGCGGGCCACCGGCGGCCGGCCGCTGATATACGTGCCGCCGCTTTCCGTCTCGTTCAGGCGATATAGGCGGCTTTATCCGCAGGCGAAACGCGACGGACCGTCCTGCCGGTGCGACGAATTGTTCAGCCGCGCGCCAGGCTGAAGCTCGATCCGTCCGCGGCGGTGCAGGTCATCTGCCCGGCGGCATGGTTGCAGTTGGCCGCCAGCTGCTGGTTCCGCTGCAGCGAACGGTAGGTGATCTGGATCTGGCCCGGACCCGTCGTGGTGTAGGTTCCCTCGGCGAGCAGACCGTTGGTGGCACTCTCGGCGGAGGTGAAGCGGCCGTTCTGGAACCGTGCCGTGTAGGGAACCGGGCCGCCGACATTGCGCCAGTTGCCTTCGACACCGAGCGGCATCTGCTGCTGCGGTGGCAGGGAGGGGGCGAGGGACGCCTGCTGTTGGGACTGGCAGGCTGCCAGCGTCAGGGCGAGGAGAGAAAGGCAAAGGGCGGAACGGCGCATGACGGGTCCTTACTGACTGCGCTGCCTTCGACCAGCGGCCCGCGCGAACACAACGATACTATGAGGAACCAGCCATAGGGCATGATTCCCAAGCTCCCAAGCGTCAAGGTTAGACCAATCGCGCAACGCTGTCATCGCGGCTGCGCCGCCGTCAGACCGGTTCGGGCCGCCGGGGTGCCAGGACCGAGTGAATCGACCCGATCGTTTCGATCGAGCGGATTCTTCCGTCTGTGGTGAAGGCGAACCAGTACATCGTCGTGCCGGTGATCAGCGTGCCGGTCTTCTCGTCGCGGCGCGTCCAGTCGCAACGGCTGGCCGCCTCGTCGAGTTCGCAGACGATCCCGCGCGGCTCGTAGGAGATGTAGTTGGTGCGCTTCATCAGCTCCTGCAGGAAGGCCGTCGCCTCTTCCTCGCCCTGCAGCCGGAACTCGCCTTCCATCCGCCCGAACCAGGGCGCGTCTGCCATCGCGGCGTTGCTGCGTTGGGAAAACACCGCACCCGGCGCGAAATGGCGCGCGATATTGCCGGGCGAGCCCGACATCACCGCATCCATGACCGCCTCGACTACCTGCCGCCGGGCTTCGCTATCCGTCATCATGCGCTCCGTCGCGGTGGCTTGCCGTCGCCACCAGTGGGAGAAGCCGCAGCTTCACCGGCCCCGTCAAGATGAAAGGGCCGGAAAGCAAACGGTTACCTGACGAGGATGTTCCTGAACTGCCACGGGTCCTTCTCGTCGAGGTCTTCCGGAAACAGTCCCGGCCGATCCTTCAGCGGCGTCCAGTCGGTATAGTAGCCCTTGACCGGGCCGAGATACGGCTGCTGCACTTCCAGGCAGCGACGATAGTCCATCTCGTCGGTCTCGACGATCCCGGTCTCGGGGTTCTCCAGCGCCCAGACCATGCCGGCGAGTACCGCCGAGCTCACCTGCAGTCCGGTGGCGCTTTGGTAGGGCGCCAGCTTGCGCGCCTCCTCGAGCGACAGCTGCGAGCCGTACCAGTAGGCGTTCTTGTCGTGGCCGTAGAGCAGCACGCCGAGCTCGTCGATGCCGTCGAGAAGCTCGCTCTCGTCGAGCACGTGATGCTCCGGCTGGATCTTGCCGGCCGCGCCGAACAGCTCGTCGAGCGACAGCACCGCGTCGTTGCACGGGTGATAGGCGTAGTGACAGGTCGGCCGGTACGTCACCTCGTCGTCGCGGTTGCGGTGCGTGAAGTAGTCGGCGATGGAGATCGACTCGTTGTGGGTGACGAGGAAGCCGTATTGCGGCCCCGGCGTCGGGCACCAGGAGCGGACGCGCGTGTTGGCGCCCGGCTGCTCGAGGAAGATGCCGGACTGGTGGCCCTTCTTGTGCGAGCGGGCGTTCTTCGGCATCCACTTCTCGTGCGTGCCCCAGCCGAGTTCCGCCGGCTGCATGCCCTCCGAGAGGAAGCCCTCGACCGACCAGGTGTTCCAGAACACGTTGAGCGGCTTCGGCGCCTTGGCGCGCTGCGTGTCGCGTTCGGCGATATGGATGCCCTTGACCCCGGCGCGCTTCATTAGTTTGGCCCAGCCTTCGCGGTCGTCCGTCTTGGGCTCGGTGAATTCGAGGCCGATCTCGCGCGAGACGTCGAGCAGCGCCTGCTTGACGAACCAGGAGACCATGCCGGGATTGGCGCCGCAGCATGAGACGGCCGTGGTGCCGCCCGGATGCTTGCGCTTCTCCTTGCGGACGGTCTCGCGCAGCGCGTAGTTGGTGCGGTCGGCGTTCGACAGCGACTCGTTGAAATAGAAGCCGAGCCATGGCTCGACGACCGTGTCGATGTAGAGCACGCCGAGCTTGCGGCACAGCTTCATCAGGTCGAGCGAACCGGTGTCCACCGAGAGGTTGACGCAGAAGCCCTGACCCTTGCCTTCGGTCAGCAGCGGCGTCAGCAGTTCCTCGTAGTTCTTCTTGGTCACCGCCTCGTTGACGAAGCGGATGCCGCGCTCGTCGAGCAGCGCCCGGCCGGAATCGTCCGGGTCGACGACGGTGAAGCGCGCCTTGTCGTAATCGAAGTGCCGCTCGATCAGCGGCAGGGTGCCCTTGCCGATCGAGCCGAAGCCGATCATCACGATGGGCCCGGAAATTCTTGCGTGGATCGGGTGCTTGCCGCGTTTCATGGACAGCCCTCCTGGTAGGGAAATTGTGCCGAGGGGTTCGGCGAAGGCGCTAGAACAGTTCCTAGACAGGGGCTAGGACAGTTAGGTGACAAATGAAAGGGCGAGGGGCCTCGCCAGCCGCGCGGCCGGCAGATCGTCTCCTGTCGTGCCATAACCCGCCCTGCCTGACTTTTCCCCCGAGTGTAACGGCCGAGACCCTCGATGCAGCTTCCGCCGGCCCTGCGCCTTGCCCTCGACGCCCGCCTGGATGCACTGCCGCTGGAGGGCCTGCGGAACGAAGGCGCGCGCCTGTCGCAGCGTTACCGCGCCGAGACCCGCGACGGCAAACGCCATCTGGACGGCGAGGCGGCGGTGCTGGCCTATCTGGCGGCCCGCATGCCGGCCACCTTCGCCGCCGTGCGCGCGAGCCTTGCCGCCGTCGCTGTGCGTCAACCGGCCTTCGCGCCGCAGTCGCTGCTCGACGTCGGGGCAGGGCCGGGGACGGCGCTCTGGGCGGCGCTCGACACCTTCGGCAGCCTCGGCGCCGCAACGCTCGTCGAGGCGAGCCCGCCGGCTCTCGCCGTCGGCCGCGCCCTCTGCGAGACGGGTCTCTCCGACGCCGGCGTTGCGATCGAATGGGTTCAGGCCGACGCGCTGGCCGCCCTCTCGGCCCGCCAGCCGGCCGACCTCGTGACGCTCGCCTACGTCCTCGACGAGCTGCCGCCCTCGGCGATCCCCGGCCTCGTCGCCGAACTCTGGCGCCTGGCGCGCCAGGTGCTGGTGATAGTCGAGCCGGGCACCACCGGCGGCTGGCAGCGGATCCTTGCCGCCCGCGACCAGCTGCTGGCCGAGGGCGCATCGATCCTGGCGCCATGCCCGCATGCCACCGCCTGTCCGCTGACGCCGCCCGACTGGTGCCATTTCGCCGAACGGGTCGAGCGCTCGCGCACCCACCGGCTGACCAAGGGCGGCACCGTGCCCTACGAAGACGAGAAGTTCATCTATCTCGCCGTCGCCCGTGAAGCCGCCCCGCCGCCGCCGGCGCGGGTGCTGGCGCCGCCGCGCGGCGGCAGCGGCAAGGTGCAGCTGAAGCTCTGCACCGCCGCCGGCACGTTGCAGGAGCGGCTGGTGACCAAGCGCGAAGGTGACACCTTCCGCAGCGCCCGCCGGCTGGAATGGGGCGACGCTTGGGAGTGAGGGCTGGGGAGAGGCGGGCGACGCGAGCCGCCTCTGCAACTGGCGGACTATACGCGAACAGCGTATGGTCTCACCGCATGGCGGAGCCCTTCGACAACCCCGACTGGAGCGACGCGCCCGCGCCGCCGTTGGACACAGCGTTGAAGCTGCAGGCGATCCGGGCGCGGCTGCGCCTGAGCCAGGCCGAATTCGCCGCTCTTCTGCGGATACCGCGATCGACCCTGCAGAATTGGGAGCAAGGCCGCACCGGGCCGGACAGCTTTGCGCGCCACGTCATCGACGTCATCTACGACGATCCCGAGGGCATGCGGCAGCGGCTGGCGCGCGCCGCCTGAGCGAATGCACGGCGCCTCCGCCGTCCCGCCTCAATCCTCCATCGCCTCCAGCTCGTCGATGAAGCCGGAGATCATGGCGAGGCCGCGCGACCAGAAGGCGGGGTCGGAGGCGTCGAGGCCGAAGGGCTGCAGCAGCTCGGAGTGATGCTTGGTGCCGCCGGCCTTCAGCATCTCGAAATATTTCTCCTGGAAGCCGGATTCGGAGTTCTCGTAGACCGCGTAGAGCGAGTTCACCAGGCAGTCGCCGAAGGCATAGGCATAGACGTAGAACGGCGAATGGATGAAGTGCGGCACGTAGGTCCAGTAGGTCTCGTAGCCGTCGCCGAGCCGCAGCGACGGGCCGAGGCTTCGGGCCTGGACGTCCATCCAGATCTCGCCGATCCGCTCGGTGGTCAGCTCGCCCTGCCGGCGCTCCTCGTGCAGCGCCCGCTCGAACTGGTAGAAGGCGATCTGCCGGACCACCGTGTTGATCATGTCCTCGACCTTGGAGGCGAGCAGCGTCTTGCGCTCGGCCTTGGTCTTCGTCTGGTCGAGCAGCGAGCGGAAGGTCAGCATCTCGCCGAACACCGAGGCGGTCTCGGCCAGGGTCAGCGGCGTCGCCGCCATCAGCGCGCCCTGGCGCCCGGCCAGCACCTGGTGGACGCCGTGGCCGAGCTCGTGCGCGAGCGTCATCACGTCGCGCGGCTTGCCCATGTAGTTGAGCAGCACATAGGGGTGGACGCTGGGCACCGTCGGGTGGGCGAACGCGCCCGGCGACTTGCCGGGCCGGATCGCCGCGTCGATCCAGCCCTTGGCGAAGAACGGCTCGGCGATCGCCGCCATTTCCGGCGAGAAGCCGGAATAGGCCGACAGCACGGTCTCGCGCGCTTCGTCCCAGGAAATGTCGCGGCGGCGGGCATCCGGCAGCGGCGCGTTGCGATCCCAGAAGTCCAGCACCTCGAGCCCCATCCACTTTGCCTTCATCGCGTAGTAGCGGTGCGAGATCGACGGGTAGGCGTCCGACACCGCCTTCTCCAGCGCGTCGACCACTTCCCGCTCGACCCGGTTGGCGAGGTGGCGGGAATCGGCGACGTCCTCGAAGCCGCGCCAGCGATCGGAGATCTCCTTGTCCTTGGCGAGCGTGTTGGTGATCAGCGTGAAGGTACGCAGGTTCTCGCTGAAGACGTTGGCCAGCGCGCTGGCGGCCTTGCGCCGCTTCTCGCCGTCCGGATCCTGCAGCAGGTTGAGCGTCGCCTCCAGCGCCAGATCGTCGCCGTCGACGGTGAAGCGCAGCGAGGTGAGCGTCTCGTCGAACAGCCGGTTCCAGGCGCCGCGGCCGGTGATCGCCTTCTCGTGGAACAGTTCCTCGACCCGGTCCTCGAGCTGGAACGGCTTGTCCTTGCGCAGGTCGACCAGCCAGGGCCGGTAGTGGGCGAGGGCCGGGTCCCGATCCATCGCGGCATCGACAACCGCATCGTCGATCCGGTTGAGCTCGAGCGGGAAGAACAGGAGGCGCGACGAGATGTCGGTCACCGCCGACTGGATGTCGCCGTAGAACTTGGCGCGGGTCGGATCCGACGTGTCGCCCGAATAGATCAGCCCGGCATAGGAGATGATCCGCCCGAGCAGTTCCTCCAGCGCCTCGAAAGCGACGATCGCCTCGGCAAGGCTCGGCTCTCCGGTCGTCGCTGCCGTGGTCAGCGTGCCGCGCCAGCGCGTCTGGAACGCCTCCGCCAGGCGGCGCGCCTCGGCGAGATCGTCGGCGAGCTCCTGGCTGTCCATCGACGGGTAGAGATCGGCGAGGTTCCATTCGGGCAGCGCCGCAGCCTCGCCCCGGGCGGACTCGACGGCGGAAAAGGTCGGACGGAAAGGCAGGTTCATCGGGTCATGCTCGTTCTGGAGGGCAGGCGGACATCGGGCATTGTCGTTCCGATTTTAGGCAAATCGGAACGCAACGGTTGATCATGTCCGTTCAGCCGAATTTCAGTCGGTCGTGCCAAAGTGGGGCACCCTCGCGCCGGGACGAGGTCGGAGGCTGACGGGTCGCAACTCGTACTCATCGTCGATGACGATCCTATACAACGCCGATTGCTCGACGCCCAAGTCACGCGCATGGGCTACACGCCAATTTCATGCGGCGGCGGGCGCGCCGCGCTGGAGGCGCTCGACGGGCGCCACCGCGGCGCCGTCACGGCGGTGGTGCTCGACCTGATCATGCCCGACACCGGGGGACTCGAGGTGCTGGCCGAGATGCGCCGCCGCGAACTCGACATCCCGGTCGTCGTGCAGACCGCCAAGGGGTCGATCGAGACGGTCGTCGAGGCGATGCGGGCCGGGGCGTTCGACTTCCTGGTCAAGCCGTTCTCGCCCGAAAAGCTCGGAGACGTGCTGGCCAGTGCGGTGCGCATGCAGGCGGCGCCGCGGCGCCGCGGTACGGCCGGCACCAGCCGCCCGCTCCTGGCCGATGCCGAGGCGTCCCCGGCGCTGCGGCCGGTGCTGGCCGCCGCGGCAAAGGCGGCCCGCTCGGCGATCCCCGTGCTGATCCACGGGGAGACCGGAGTCGGCAAGGATTGGCTGGCGACGGCGATCCAGGCGGAGAGCGGGCGCGCCAAGCGGCCTTTCGTGACGCTCAATTGCGGCGCGATCCCCGCCGATCTCGCCGAAAGCATCCTCTTCGGCCATGAGAAGGGCGCCTTCACCGACGCCGGCCAGCGCCACGAGGGCAAGTTTCTCCAGGCCGACGGCGGCACGCTGTTTCTCGACGAGGTCGGGGAACTGCCGATGGCGGCGCAGGTCAAGCTGCTGCGGGTGCTGCAGACGGGCGAGGTCGACCTCGTCGGGGGCTCGACGACCCGTCACGTCGACGTGCGGATCATCGCGGCGACCAACCGCAGTCTTGCCGCCGCCGTGGCGGCGGGGCGCTTCCGCGAAGACCTATACTACCGGCTCAACCCGTTCGAGATCCGCATACCGCCATTGCGCGAGCGCCGCGGGGAGATCCCGGGCCTCGCGAAGGGTTGCCTGGCGCGCTACCGCCAGCTCGAGCGGCAGGCGCCGGGACGCATCCTGTCGCGCGGCGCGCTCGATCTGCTGCAACGCTACGACTGGCCGGGCAACATCCGCCAGCTGGAAAACGCCGTCTACCGCGCCCTCGTGCTGAGCGAGTCGGAGACGCTGGAGGCGGCGAACTTCGCGCCCGTCGCGGCGCTGGTCTCGGTGGGCGCGCTGCCGGTGCCGAACGACACCGCGACGCCGGGCCCCCGTGGCGAGCCGACCGCCGCCGCGGTCTCGGCCGGCGCCGACGCCTGCGCGGCCGCGACGCAGTTCCCGTTGCGGGACGAGGCGGGACAGATCCGCCGGATCGAGGATATCGAGGCGGATGTGATCCGTGTCGCGCTGTGCCAGTATGGCGGCCAGATGAGCGAGATCGCGCGGCGGCTGGGCATCGGACGGTCGACGCTCTACCGCAAGATGCGCGAATACAATATCGGCGCCTGACGTTCCGGCGGCCGATTCAATCCTCCGTGTCGCGTGAGCAGCGGCGAAGTCGGGTCAAATAACCTTAATTGGAGCTTAACGCTTTCGGAGCAAAATCCGCAGGAAGATCGGCGACTGTCATCTTGATGCCGCAGTTTTGGAAAAACTGGACGTATTGGGTGGCAGTTCCTATGACAGCAGTGCCCCGGGGGACAGGCGCGGGGCCTGCAGCGGTTTTGAGGGGAATACCGAATGCTCGGACACACCGCCGGCGCGGGCCGTATGGCCAAGCGCATCGCGACGCTCGCCGCACTGGTCATGTTCGGACTCTGCGCGACGACCACGGTGAAAGCCGAGACCCGGACCATCAAGCTCTACAACGTCCACAACAAGGAACAGGGGACGTTCGCCTACAAGCGCAACGGCCGCTACGTCTCCTCGGAGATGAAGAAGATCAACTGGTTCCTGCGTGACTGGCGCCGCAACGAGCCGACCACGATCGATCCCCGCCTCATCGACCTGGTCTGGGAAGCCTACCGCCAGACCGGCTCGCGCAACCCCATCAACGTCGTCAGTTCCTACCGCTCCCCCGCCACCAACTCCATGCTGCGTTCGCGCAGTTCGGGTGTCGCGAAGAAAAGCCAGCACACGCTCGGCAAGGCGATGGATTTCTTCATTCCCGGCGTGCCGCTCAAGAAGATGCGCGAGATCGGCCTGAAGATGCAGATCGGCGGCGTCGGCTATTATCCGCGCTCCGGCTCGCCCTTCGTGCATTTCGACGTCGGCAATGCCCGGCACTGGCCGCGCATGAGCCGCAAGGAACTGCTCGCGGTCTTCCCGAAAGGCAACACCGTCCATGTGCCGTCCGACGGCAAGCCGCTGCCCGGCTACCAGCAGGCGCTCGCCTCCTACAAGCAGCGCAAGGGCGCTTCCGAGATCCAGGTCGCCAATGCCACCGCTTCCGGCGGCGGCGGCAAGACCCTGCTCGCCATGCTGTTCGGCGGCGGCAGTGACGAGGCGGAGGACGAGGCGGATGTGGCGCCGGCAGCCCGCCAGCCGGCGGCCCGGCAGCCTGAGCCGGCCGTCGCCGTGGCCTCCGTCGTGCCGCAGTCGCGCCCGACGCAGAGCCTGCCCAACGCGGTGGCCGTCCCCGTCGGCGATCGTTTCGACGTGAGTTCTCCGGCCCCTGCGGCGGCGCCCGCCGCCGAGACGGAAGTCGCGGCGCTGGAATCGGCCAAGATCCCGGTCCCGACCTGGGCGCCCTCGCGCGCCACGCCGGAACTGCCGGTCGCAGCCGAATCGGACGCCGTGTCGACGCTGGTCGCGGCGCTCGAGACCCAGGCCGCCGAAACCGTCGCCTCCGGCCAGCTGGCCTACGCCGTTCCCCGGCCGCGTGACCGGCCGCAGTTCGACGCCGTACTGAAGGAGACGGCGCCCGTCGCCGCGGCCGCCGCTCCCGTACCGGCCGCATCGCCCGCACCCGCCGCTGCCCCCGCGGCCGAACCGATGGCCGTCGCCGCGGCGCCGGCAGTGACGCCGCGCCCGCTGGTCGAGCCGAAGGCGACGCCGGCCGAGCCGCTGCTGACCGCCGCGGCGAGCCGCCCGACACCGCTGCTGCAGCCGGCCCGTGCGCCGCTGATCGCCGGCAAGGGCGGGCGCGTCCTGAAAGAGGCCGTAATGCCGCCGGCGAGAGCCGTGACCGTCGACCCGCAGGAGGCCATCGCTTCGCGGATCGCCGTAGCCACGCTCGTCGCCGATCCGGCCGAGCGTGCCCGTGACATGCCGCAGCAGATGCCGGACGGGCACCGTCTGGTCGGCGACGTTCCGTCCTCGGTGTTTGCCGCGGGCTTCGCGCCGGCGACGGCTGCCGAGAAAACCGGGCGCTTCTCCGGCTCGGCTGTGACCTTCCTTCCCCTGGTGAAGCTGCAGTAGGCAGGACCCACCGGAGTCTCGGCGACCGGCGGCGCATAGTCGCCCGTCGCAATCAGCAAGCAGTTCGCGGCTGGCAACGTCGCGGCACGGTGGCTGATCTGCCGCGTCGTCTCTGCTTCCCCCCGGAAGATCTACCTCGGCTTCTCGGCCCCGGTCCTTCAGGCGACGGATGTGCCGGGGGATGGATGCGCCGCATCGGCCTAAAGCCGAGAGGCACCGATCTGCCGGTACGTGGCCGCCGATTGTGTCAGCGCTGCCGCGGGCTCCGTGCATACCTCAGATCCCGTCGAGATGAAGGCCGTGCTGCTGCGAAGGCGCTACGAATTCGCGTCCGCGTATCCACCGTTGACGCGAGCAAAACGTGTATCCCGGCCATCAATACCACTCGTCGGCGAAATCAAATCCTGCCGGAAACTAGTGGCTGCGCCGGCACTTGCCGCCGAAATTAAATCCCGGAAAGAATTGCGCGGCCGCGGCTTAGTTCAGAGGCCTGTCTACGCGCTCTGTGAATTCTTACCCGCGCGTAACAGCGGGGCGTCGGGGTCTCCGACTGCTCAATATTGCACCTGTTGCGGCTCTTGCAGAAACAAAAAAACCTTGGGATTGCAACGTCCGCGCTTGACATTAAGTATAGGCTTATAAATACAGAATTCGAAGCGCGCTGTTTCGCACAATGCGCCGTCGAAAATTTCGCATCATGTACGCTGCCGCGGAGAGCACGACTGCGGAACAGCTTGTCCGCTCCCCTTCTTCGCATACGATTGGAAAAAAAATGGATCAGATTGAAAACGTCGACAACAACGAGATGCTGATGGAGCTGACCGCCGAAGTGGTGGCCGCCTATGTCAGCAACAACTCGTTGCCCGTATCGGAACTCCCGGGACTCATCTCCGACGTCTACGGCGCGCTCGGCCGCACCACCATCGCGCCCCAGGCGCCGCTGGCCGAGAAGCCGAAGCCGGCCGTGCCGGTCAAGAAGTCGGTGACGGATGACTTCATCATCTGTCTCGAGGATGGCAAGAAGTTCAAGTCGCTGAAGCGCCACCTGATGACCCACTACAACCTGACGCCCGAGGAATATCGGGAGAAGTGGGATCTGCCGTCCGACTATCCGATGGTTGCCCCCAACTATGCGGCCGCGCGTTCGCGCCTCGCCAAGCAGATGGGTCTCGGCCACAAGCGCCGCCGCGCCGCGGCACGCTAACCACCCCGTCGGCAGCTCGCTGCCGTCGCGACGAAAAAAGGCCCGCCGGTTTCCCGCGGGCCTTTTTCATGTCGGGAGGAAACCGTCAGTCCTTGGGAATGTCGGCGGCCATGCCGAGCGCCTGCAGGTAGAGGTCGAGGATCGCCTCCTGTTCCTGGCGCTCGTTCTGGTCCTGCTTGCGCAGCGAGATCACCCGGCGCAGCACCTTGGTGTCGAAACCGTTGCCCTTCGCTTCCGCATAGACGTCCTTGATGTCGTCCGCGATGGTCTTCTTCTCTTCCTCGAGTCGTTCGATCCGCTCGACGAACGAGCGCAGTTGATCCTGAGCGACATCATGCACGTCGGACATGTCCGGTCTCCGTATGGCGCCGTCATGCGGCATTCGCGCAGCGGCCTAGCAGACGCCGGCGATTCGTTGAATGGGCCGGCCGGTGGCCGGGGCGTCTCTCGTCAGTCGTGCGGGCGGGACGTCTCGAAACGCGCCGTGGCATCGGGGGCGGCTTCCGTCTGGTAGGCCTCGCGCCACTGCTCGTACGGCATGCCGTAGACGATTTCCCGCGCCTCGTCCTTGCTGATTTCTCGGCCGTCCGCCGCGGCAGCGTCCCGGTACCAGTTGGACAGGCAGTTGCGGCAGAAGCCGGCGAGATTCATCAGGTCGATGTTCTGCACGTCCGTGCGGGCACGCAGATGATCGCGCAGCCGCCGGAACGCGGCGGCCTCGTATTCGATGCGCTGGCTTTCGCTGATCTCGTCCATCCTGCGACTCCCTCTTTACGGTCCTGCGGGTGCTCGCCCCGCATATCGCTCCGGTAAGGACTTCGATCAAGTGCGGCGACCGGGCCGGGCGGGCTCGCCTATTGCGGCACGATAGGCTAGGTCGGGGTGCGTTGCCGCGCCGGTTCGGCGCCGGCGGCGTCCTGTCGCCGGCGTGGCTGGCGACGTTCCCTACCGGCGACGGTGCCGCCGGGCCGCCGCGTTCGACGGTGGCGCCCGCCGCCAGCCTCACGAAAGTCACGTCGTTGACAGCATTGGCCGCTATGCGAAGAAGAGGCATTCTGCGACCCGATCCGCATAGCGAGGATAGCGTGATGAAATCTGACTCCCTGCGCTGGCTGTGGAATGTTGCGACAGCCGGCGTGGTCGCGATCGGCCTGACGGTCCTGTCCGCGCCGCTGACGGCCAATGCCGCGAAGGCCGATTTCCGCGTCTGCAACGGCACCCAGTCGCTGGTCGGCGTCGCCATCGGCTACCGCGCCGAGGCCGGATGGACCACGGAAGGGTGGTGGCGCATCCCGGCGACAACCTGCAAGTCGATCATCGAGGGGCCGCTGTCGTCCCGCTACTATTATCTCTACGCTGAGGATGCCGACGGCAACGGCCGCTGGGCCGGCCCCGTCAGCCTCTGCATCGCCGAGAACGAGTTCAAGATCGCCGGCGTCAAGGACTGCTTCCAGCGGGGGTACCAGAAGATGGGCTTCCGTGAATACGATACCGGCGAGCAGGCGAGCTGGATGGTCCAGCTCACCGAGGCGCCACGCGAAGGTACGGACACACAATGAGACGCAATCGCAGGGTCAAGATTCTCGCCACGCTTGGACCCGCTTCGTCTTCGGAAGAGATGATCCGCAAGCTGCACGAAGCCGGCGCGGACGTGTTCCGGATCAATATGAGCCATGCCGACCACGACACGATGCGTGAACTGGTCAAGCGGATCCGGCGGGTCGAGGAAGCGGTCGGTCGTCCGATCGGCATCCTCGCCGACCTGCAGGGCCCGAAGCTGCGGGTCGGCCCGTTCGCCGAGGGTAAGGTCACGCTCACCGTCGGCCAGGAATTCACCCTCGACGACGATCCGGCGCCGGGCGACGCGACACGCGTCTACCTGCCGCATCCCGAGATCCTCGCCGCGGTGCAGGAGGGGCACCGGCTGCTCATCGATGACGGCCGGCTGCAGCTCGTCTGCATCTCCACCGACCAGCACCACATCAAGTGCCGCGTCGTCGCCGGCGATAAGATCTCCGACCGCAAGGGCGTCAGCCTGCCCGACACGACGCTGGCGACCGGCGCCCTGACCGACAAGGACCGCCGCGATCTCGACGCGGTGCTGGCCGAGAATGTCGACTGGGTGGCGCTCTCCTTCATCCAGCGTCCCGACGATCTGGCCGAGGCCCGCAAGATCGCCCGCGGCCGCGCCTTCCTGCTGTCGAAGATCGAGAAGCCGCAGGCGGTCGAACGCCTCGACGAGATCATCGAACTGTCGGACGCCATCATGGTCGCCCGCGGCGACCTCGGCGTCGAGCTGCCGCTGGAGACCGTCCCCGGCATCCAGAAGCGCATCACCCGCGCCGCCCGCAAGGCCGGCAAGCCGGTGGTCGTTGCGACCCAGATGCTGGAATCGATGATCTCGGCGCCGGTGCCGACGCGCGCCGAAGTCTCGGACGTTTCCACCGCCGTCTACGAAGGCGCCGACGCGGTGATGCTGTCGGCGGAATCGGCAGCCGGCGACTATCCGGTCGAGGCCGTGGCGACGATGGACCGCATCGCCGTGCAGGTCGAGAAGGATCCGCTCTATCCCGGCATCATCTTCGCCCAGCGCCCGGCGCCCGAGCCGACCGGCGCCGATGCCGTCTCGCTCGCCGCCCGGCAGATGGCCGAGAC
The DNA here is from genome assembly GCF_021391535.1 of Aurantimonas sp. HBX-1. Classification (GTDB taxonomy): domain Bacteria; phylum Pseudomonadota; class Alphaproteobacteria; order Rhizobiales; family Rhizobiaceae; genus Aurantimonas. The sequence continues at coordinate 2,983,290 of NZ_CP090066.1, read as the reverse complement.
GCTCGGCGTCGCGGTGATCGTCACCTACACGGCGACCGGCACGACCGGCCTCAGGACCGCGCGCGAGCGGCCGCAGATCCCGATCCTGGCGCTGTCGCCGGTGGTGCAGACCGCCCGCCGCCTGTCGCTGGTCTGGGGCCTGCATTGCGTCGTCACCGAGGACGCGCAGGATCTCGACGACATGGTCGACCGCGCCTGCCGGATCTCGGTGGAGCAGGGCTATGCCCGCTCCGGCGAACGGCTGATCGTCACTGCCGGCGTGCCGCTGCGTACCCCCGGCGCGACCAACATGCTGCGCATCGCCTATATCGGCTCGGACGGCCTCTCGGCCGTCTGAGGCGCCGCGTCACCCAAGGCCGGTGATGGCGAGGCGCAGCGTCCCCGCCGTCACCCTTCGCCGGGGTGAGCCGGTATCGCACTGGGGCTTTCAGAGCAGCGGGCCGACCAGCTCGTCGGACAGCCGTCCCGCCGCGTCCTGCGCCGACCGGAGCGCCGGATAGACCGCCAGCACCTGCATGTAGATTTCCAGCGCCTTGTCCTTGTGGCCGGTCCGTTCGAGGATCGTGGCAAGGCCCATCATCGCGCCCCAGTGGCGCGGCTCGCGCAACAGCGTCTGCTCGATGTCGGCCAGCGACTTGCCCCAGTCGTCGGTGGTGAAGCTGAGCGTCGCGCGGCGATTCCACGCCTCGGCATAATCGGGCGCGAGAACCAGCGCCTGGTCGAGCAGGTCGCGGGCGGCCGCGGCGTTCTTTTCCGCCATCGCCTCGGCGGCGCGCATCATCAGGAGGTCGATCGTGGCGCTGCCGCTGCGGCGCCACTGCCGCTCGATCCGCGACGCGATGAGTCGCGCCTTGCCCTCGTCGGGCTCCTTGCGGAGCTCGGCGAACAGGCCGTCGATCGTCGCTTCCGGCCGGGCCGGTGCGGCGTCGTCGGTCGCCGACGCTTCCGGTGCATCGCCGTCCGGCAGCGGCTCGCTGCCGAAGGCGTCGGGGGATTCTTCGAGTTCCTCGTCCGGCGCCGGCAGGACCATCGGCGGTTCCTCGGAGCCGGGCGGGGCGTCGGGCGCCAACTCGGGCATCGCCGCCGGCGGCTCGGTGCCCTGCGCGAGGGCAGGGGCGGCGGGCGGCAGGGCGATCGCGAGGCTGAGGGCGGCAGAAATCAGGACGGCGCGCATGGGGAGAACCTACGTCCCCCATGCGCGCCGTCAAACTGAAATCTCGGTGAGCGGCCTGCCCGAAGGCGGCCGGCTCGGGATCAGCCCTGGCGGGCCTTGAAGCGCGGGGCTTCCTTGTTGATGATGTAGACGCGGCCCTTGCGGCGAACCAGACGGTTGGCGCGGTGGCGGGTCTTCAGTGCCTTGAGCGAATTCTTGATCTTCATGACATCACCGGATCGTCTGAAGCGACGATCGGATCCTTTCCGTTCCGCCGCATAGGGAAGGGGCGCGCCGGCCGAGGCCTGCTACGCAAGTGGTGCCGAGATAGCTTTGCCGGCACGCATTGTCAACGAGTCGCGGCGTTTCCGGCACTTTCCGTTGCGCCGCTCACCCATCCGGACTTACCGCCGCGAAAGCCGGGTGAAATGGCCCATCTTGCGCCCCGGCCGAGCTTCCGCCTTGCCGTAGAGATGCACCACCGTCTCCGGCTCGGCGAGCAGTTCGCCGACGCGGCCGATCTCGTCGCCGATGAGATTCTCCATCACGCAGTCCGAATGCCGCTGAGCCGCGCCCAGCGGCAGGCCGGCGATGGCGCGGACATGCTGCTCGAACTGCGACACGGCGCAGGCGGCCTCCGTCCAGTGCCCGGAATTGTGGACGCGCGGCGCGATCTCGTTCACTCGCAGACTGTCGTCGGCGAGCACGAAGAATTCCACGCCGATGACGCCGACATAGCCGAGCCGGTCGGCGACGCGCGAGGCGATCGCCTTCGCCGCCTCGGCGACATCCGGGTCGACCCGGCCCGGCACGGTGGAGCGCCGCAGGATGCCGAGGCTGTGGACGTTCTCGGCCGGATCGTAGGCGGCGACGGAACCGTCGGCGCCGCGCGCCGCGATCACCGAGCATTCGTAGGCGAACGGGACCTTCTTCTCGAGGATCGACGGCACGCTGCCGAGGCTCTCGAAGGCGTTGGCGTAGGGTCCGCTCGGGCGGATGATCGCCTGGCCCTTGCCGTCATAGCCGAAGCGGCGGGTCTTCAGGATGCAGTCGCCGCCGAGATCGAGCAGCGCATGGTCGAGCTCCTCGATCGAGTCGATCGCCCGCCACTCCGCGGTCGCAACGTCGATGCCGTTGAGGAACGCCTTCTCGACAACGCGGTCCTGCGCCACCTCCAGCGCCTCCGCCGGCGGATGCAGCAGCGCGGCGCCGATCGCCGCGCGCACCGGCTCGACCGGCACGTTCTCGAACTCGTAGGTGACGACGTCGCAGCTTCCGGCGAGGCGGCCGAGGGCTGCGACGTCGTCATAGGATGCGACGACGATCTCGCTGGCGACCTGGGCCGCCGGGCAATCGGCGTCCGGGTCGAGGATGGTTACGCGATAGCCGAGGCGGGCCGCCGCCATGGCGAGCATTCGGCCGAGCTGGCCGCCGCCGATGATGCCGATCATGCTGCCGGCGGGGAGGGGCGCCAGGCTCATGATTCGTCCCGCGGCGCGCCCGCCACCGCGTCGGTCTGGGCCTGCCGCCAGGCGTCGAGCCGGTTCGCGAGCGCGCTGTCGGAGAGCGCCAGCACGGCGGCGGCGAGCAGCGCGGCGTTGACCGCGCCGGCGCGGCCGATCGCCAGCGTCCCGACCGGGATGCCGGCCGGCATCTGCACGATCGACAGGAGGCTGTCCTTGCCGGACAGTGCGCGGCTTTCCACTGGCACGCCGAACACAGGCAGCGGGGTGAGCGCCGCCGCCATGCCCGGCAGATGCGCCGCACCGCCCGCCCCGGCGATGATCACCTTGAAGCCGGCGTCGCGTGCGCCGCGGGCAAATTCGTACAGCCGCTCCGGCGTCCGGTGCGCCGAGACGATCCGTGCGTCATACGCCACGCCGAGCGCGTCCAGCGTGTCGGCGGCGTTCTTCATCACGCTCCAGTCCGACTGGCTGCCCATGATGATGGCGACCGGCGGCAATGCGGCGGGCGCGCTCATGCGCTGATGTCCGGGATGATCTGGTCCTCGAGGTCCTGCAGGCGGTCCTTGATCGCGAGCTTCTTCTTCTTCATGCGCTGCACCTGGAGCCGGTCGCAGCCCATGGCCTCCATGGCGTTCACGGCGGCGTCGAAATCCGCGTGCTCCTGCCGCAGGCGTGCCACCTGGAGCCTCAGGCCCGCCTGTTCCTGATCCGCCATCATCACCCTTTCGGAACGCTTGCTCGCCGTCGAATCGTGCCCCGGCATTGCCATTGTGCGGGCCCGGCGATGATTAACAAATGCCGCATTGAGGCGATAGCGATGGACCCGTCCGCCGTTCGACAGTGCTACCGAATTGTGACACCTTCGAACGGTCGACGCCGCGGCTTTGGCAGACAGGCCGCGGCCTCACTTACGAAGGGAGAAGCCATGTCCTTGGATACCCATCTCGCGACGCTCGAACAACGCCACACGGCGCTGGATGACGAGATTTCGGCCGCGCTGGTCTCGAAGCCAGCCATGACGGATGCGGAACTCGCGGAGATGAAAAGGCGGAAGCTGAAGCTGAAGGACGAGATCGAACGTCTCCGCCAACCCAGGAACTGAGCCTCGCGCCGGGTGCGGGAATGCCCCGCGCCCGGTCGCCGAACCCTATCCAAGCATCTTTCGCAGCACGTATTTCTGGATCTTGCCGGTCGAAGTCCGCGGCACCTCGGCAAACCGTATCTCCTTGGGGCACTTGTACCGCGCGAGACGGGCCCGGCAGTGCTCCATCAGCGCTTCCGCCGTGACGCTGCGGCCGGGTTTCAGCTCGACGAAGGCCAGCGGCGTCTCCCCCCATTTCTCGTCCGGCTTGGCCACCACCGCCACGGTCGCGACATCGGGATGCTGATAGAGCGCGTTCTCGACCTCGATCGACGAAATGTTCTCGCCGCCCGAGATGATGATGTCCTTCGCCCGATCCTTGAGCTCGATATAGCCGTCCTCGTGCATCACGCCGAGATCGCCGGAGTGGAACCAGCCGCCGCGGAATGCCTCCGCCGACGCCGCCTGGTTCTTCAGGTAGCCGCGCATGACGATATTGCCGCGGAACATCACCTCGCCGATCGTCTCGCCGTCGGCCGGCACCGGCACCATCGTCTCCGCGTCCATCACCGCCAGATCCTCGAGCGCCGGATAGCGAACGCCCTGGCGCGCCGTCTGCGCGGCGCGCGCCGGACCCTCGAGAGCGTCCCAGTCCTGTTTCCATTCGTTGACCACGGCCGGGCCGTAGGTCTCGGTCAGCCCGTAGAGATGCGTGACCTCGAAGCCGGCGTCGCGCATCCCTGCGAGCACCGCCTGCGGCGGCGGCGCGGCGGCGGTGTTGAAGACGACGCTCTGCGGAAAGGCGCGCTTCTCGCTCTCGTCGGAATTGATCAGCATCGACATGACGATCGGCGCGCCGCAGAGATGGGTGACGCCGTGCTCGGCGATCGCGTCGTACATCGCCTTCGCCCGCACCCAGCGCAGGCACACATGCGTCCCGGCCTGCACCGCCAGCGTCCACGGGAAGCACCAGCCGTTGCAGTGGAACATCGGCAGCGTCCACAGATACACCGGATGGCGCCCGAGCCCGGCGGCGATGACGTTGGCATAGCCCATCAGCGCCGCGCCGCGGTGATGGTAGACGACGCCCTTCGGGTTGCCGGTGGTTCCGGACGTGTAGTTGAGGGAGATCGCGTCCCACTCGTCGTCCGGCATCTGCCAGTCGAAGTCTGGGTCGCCCTCGGCCAGCAGCGCCTCGTATTCCAGGCTGCCGATGGCATCTCCCTTGGCGGCCGGGGCGTCGGCGGGGAAGTCGGGATCGTCATAGTCGATCACCAGCGGCCGGCACGCCGCGGTCGCCAGCGCCTCGCGCATCACCGCCGAGAATTCCCGGTCGACGATCACCACCCGCGCTTCGGCGTGGTCGAGCTGGAAGGCGATGATCGCCGCGTCGAGCCGCGTGTTGATCGACAGCAGCACCGCGCCGGCCATCGGCACGCCGTGATGCGCCTCCAGCATGGCCGGCGTGTTCGACAGCATCACCGCCACCGTCTCGCCGCGGGCGATGCCGCGCCGCTGCAGCGCCGAGGCGAGCTGCCGCGAGCGGCGGTAGAAATCCGCGTAGTTCCGGCGCAGCGAGCCGTGGACGATCGCCGTCCGGTCCGGGTGCACCTGCGCGGCCCGCGACAGGAAGGTGAGGGGCGTCAGCGGCTGATAGTTCGCCGGGTTGCGGTCCAGATGCTCGTCATAGATGCCCATGGTTCCCCCGTCGGTTTCTTAGCTCTTTCCGGACTCATAGAAGACCGCGCGGCGCCCGTCACGACGAGAGGCCGACGATCCCGTCATAGGTGAGCTTCAGCCCGACCGGGACGAGCGCGCCATAGGCGATCCAGTAGAACGCCGCCGCATCGATGCGCCGCACGATCCACACGCCTGCCAGCGTCGCGACCAGGGCCAGCGGCAGCAGCACGGCCGAGGTGGCGAGGTTCTGGGCGGAGAACTGCCCGAGCAGGAAATAGGCCGGCAGCTTGGCGGCGTTGACGGCGGCGAAGAATATCACCGAGGTGCCGGCGTAGATCGATGGCGGCAGGCGCAGCGGCATCACGTAGATCTGGTAGGGCGGCGCGCCGGCGTGGCTGACGAAGCTCGCAAAGCCCGAGAGTGCGCTCCAGAAGCCGGCCCGGAGCCGGCTCGGCGCCCGGGCCCGCGTCTCGTGGCGCGAGGACACGAACCAGCGCACGGCGAACCACAGCGACAGCAGCCCGAGCACCACGCGGATGCCATCCGGCGGAACCAGCGCCGCGGCGAAATAGCCGAACGCCACCCCGCCGAAGGCGGCAGGCAGGGTCGACAGCAGCACCGCGCGGTCGAACTCGCCGCGCCAGGCGACGAGACCGATCAGATCGGTGGCGACCAGGATCGGCAGCAGGATGCCGGCTGCCGTCACCGGGTCGATGACGAACGCCATCAGCGGCACGGCGAGCAGCGTCAACGTGCTGCCGATGCCGCCCTTCGACAGGCCGACCAGCAGGACCGACGGAATGGCGAAGGCATAGAACAGGGGGTCGGTGATCAAGCGGCGGGCCGGTGTGGTGACGGTGGGACATCATCCTTACCGTCGGCGCCGCGGCCCCGGCAACCGTCGCCATCATTCCGCTCGCGGGCCGATCATCGGCCGCCTGCGCCGTCCGGCACGGCGGCGTCGGCGTGCCGGCGCTCGCGCGCTTGTGTGCATGGCGCGTTTCGCAAGCCACGCGGGATTTGCTAAAACCCCGCCGGGCGTCCAAGTGTCGCTGCGACATCAGCCAGAACTCCCGCGAGAACCTCGTCCGCCGATGAATGAAGACCTGATCCGTCCGAGGCTCGTCCTCATCACCACCCCGCTCTCCGACGCGGATGCCGAGGCCGCGATGCGCGCGGCGCTCGCCGGCGGCGACGTCGCCTCCGTGATCATCGACCCTGCCGGGCGCGATGACGCGGCGTTCCAGCGCCTTGCCGAACTGCTGGTGCCGATCATCCAGGAGGCCGGGGCCGCGGCGATAATCGTCGACGACACGCGCTGTGCCGGCCGGGTCGGCGCCGACGGTATCCATGTCACCGGTGGCGACATCGCCGCGCTGGCCGAGACGATCGAGCGCTTCGCGCCGAAGTTGATCGTCGGCGGATCCGGCTTCGAGACGCGCCACGAGGCGCTGGAGGCCGGCGAGAAGCTCCCCGACTATTTGTTCTTCGGCCGCCTCGGCGCCGACGTCGCCGACGAGGCGCACGAGAAGAATCTCGACATGGCCGAATGGTGGGCCGAGATCGTCGAGGTGCCCTGCATCGTCATGGCCGGCGCCAGCATCGACAGCGTCAGCGAGGCAGCCGCGACGCGCGCCGAGTTCGTCGCGGTGTCGGCGGCGGTCTTCGCCGAGCCGCAGTCGGCCGGCGCCGCGGTCGCACGGGCCAACGCCCTGTTCGACGAATACATGGAAAGCGAGGCTGCCTGATGCGCCGCCGCCTGCTCCGGACGCTCTTGCCGCCGTTGTTCGGCGGGATGGTCGTCGCGCTGGCCGTGATCCCCGCTGCCGCGCAGGCGGAGGACGACGGCAAGGTCACGATCGACGAGATGCTGCGCGGCTCGCAGGGCGACGACCTGCCGACGCCCTCCGCGGCGCCCGAACGTGACGCGCCTAAGACCGACGCGCCGGCGCGGGCGGACCTTGCCTACGGCGCCTTCCAGCGCGGCTTCTATCTCTCGGCCCTGAAGATCGCCGAGCCGCTGGCCAATCTCGGCGACCCGGCGGCGCAGACGCTGCTGGGCGAGATCTATTCCCGCGGCCTCGGCGTGCCGCAGGATCTGCAGGCCGCCGCCAAGTGGTACGAGGCAGCCGCCGGCTCCGGCAGCGCCGAAGGGCAGTTCCGCTATGCGATGATGCTGCTCGACGGCACCGCCGGTAAGGAGGACCTCGCCCAGGCCCGCGACCTGATGAAGGCGGCCGCCGACAAGGGCCTGCCGCTGGCGCAGTACAACTACGCCCAGATGCTGATCGAGGCGGCGCCGAATGCCGGTTTCGAGGAGGCCACGCCGCTGTTCGAGAAGGCTGCCAATGCCGGCGTTCCCGACGCGCAATATGCGATGGCCCAGATCTACGCCTATGGCCGCGGCGTCACCGCCGACGTCGCCCGCGCCCGCGCCTGGCTGCGTGCGGCGGCGATCAACGGCCAGGACATCGCGCAGATCGAGTACGGCATCTGGCTGATCAACGGCAAGGGCGGCGAGGCGCTGCCGGAGGAGGGGTTCCGCTTCCTCAAGCGCGCCGCCGAGCGGGGCAACCCGATCGCCGTCAACCGGGTGGCGCATCTCTACAAGGACGGCATCGGCACCGCGCCGGACACGGTTGAAGCGGCCAAATGGGCGGTGCTCGCGAAGCGCCTGTCCAACACCGATCCGGTCCTCGACGATTTCTTCCGGGGTCTCGACGCCGCGGCGCAGAAGTCGGCACTGGAAGCCGCGAACCGGATCGGCTCCGGCTGAGACGCGCGGCCGAGACTTGAAAGAAACGCGCGATTGTGGTCTTGAGCCGCCATCGGCGAGCTTCGCGCGCGATCTCGGCGCGCCTGCGCAAGGCTTGCTGCAGCGACCAGCGCCCGATTGACGATGCCCGACGTTACGCCCAACCGACGATGCCGCGCGACCGCGATCCGGGTCGCGGCCGAACCCTTCGAGAGCTTTCATGAAGATCAACGGAAACGAAATCCGCCCCGGCAATGTGATCGAGCACAATGGCGGCCTCTGGGCCGCGATCAAGACCGCCCACGTCAAGCCGGGCAAGGGCGGCGCCTTCGCCCAGGTCGAACTCAAGAACCTGATCGACGGGACCAAGCTCAACGAGCGCTTCCGCGCCTCGGAGACGGTCGAGCGGGTCCGCCTCGAGCAGAATGACTACCAGTTCCTCTACGCCGAGGGCGAGATGCTGGTGTTCATGGACACCGGCACCTACGAGCAGCTGGAACTGCAGAAGGATTTCGTCGGCGACCGCGCCGCGTTCCTGCAGGACGGCATGATGGTCACCGTGGAAAGCCACGAGGACAAGCCGATCGGCATCAAGCTGCCCGACCAGGTGGTGCTGACCATCGTCGAGGCCGACCCGGTGGTGAAGGGGCAGACCGCCGCCTCGTCCTACAAGCCGGCGGTGATGGACAACGGCATAAGGGTGATGGTGCCGCCCTTCATCGAGGCCGGCGAGAAGATTCTCGTCGACACCAACGAGATCACCTACCTGCGGCGCGCCGACTGACCGGTCGGCCGCTCTCGCTTCCTTCGCATCTCCCGGCCGGGTGTCCCGGCCGCATGACTCTTTCCTGAAAGCTCAAGATGGCCCGTTCCGCCCTTCTCAACGTGATGACCCAGGCTGCCATGAAGGCGGGCCGCGGGCTGATCCGCGACTTTGGCGAGGTGCAGAACCTGCAGGTCTCGATGAAGGGGCCGGCCGACTTCGTCTCCAATGCCGACCGGCGCGCCGAGGAGGTGATCTTCCAGGAACTGTCGCGGGCCCGTCCGGACTGGGGTTTCCTGATGGAGGAGCGCGGCGCGGTCGAGGGGCGCGATCCGCAGCATCGCTGGATCGTCGATCCGCTCGACGGCACCACGAACTTCCTGCACGGCCTGCCGATGTTCGCCGTGTCGATCGGGCTCGAGCGCGACGGCCAGCTGGTCGCCGGCGTGGTCTTCAACCCGGCGATGGACGAGCTCTACACGGCGGAGAAGGGCGGCGGCGCCTTCCTCAACGACCGCCGGCTGCGCGTCGCCGCGCGCCAGCGCCTGCCGGAATCGCTGTTTGCCACCGGCATCCCGTTCCTCGGCCAGGGCGATCATGCCGCATCCCTCTGGGAAATGCGCCAGATCATGGGCGAGACCTCGGGCATCCGCCGCATGGGTGCCGCCTCGCTCGATCTCGCCTATGTCGCGGCGGGGCGCTTCGACGGCTACTGGGAGCGGGCGCTGCGTCCGTGGGACGTCGCCGCCGGCGCGGTGCTGATCCGCGAGGCGGGCGGCTTCCTTTCGGGCATGGACGGCGAGAAGTTCGACCACATGCAAGGCGACGTCGCCTGCGGCAACGAATTCATGCACAAGGCGCTGGTGGAACAGCTGCGTCAGGCGACGTTGCGGCGGCAGGCGGCCAACGCTCTCTGAACGTCCGATACCGGGCAACTCGGCAAAACTTAACACGAATTTAAGCCTTATGCTGCTGCGTTGCAGCGTTCGGCGTTTAAATGCGCCGCATTGTTGCCTATTCTCGCCTCGCAATTCGAGTACAAGCGGCGTGGGAGCACATGCCGGAGGCGCGTTCGTGCGGAATGCCGGCTCGTGCGGCACCGGACCCCCACGGGAGTTGATGGAACGCGATGCAGGTATCTAGTTCGCCAGCCAGGTCGGCACGACCGGACGATTTCGATCCGACCCGGCTCTCCAGCCCCCTCGTGTTCCTCTGGTCGATGCTTGTGTTCCTGGCGCTCGTCGGGTTCCTCGCGGCGATCCTCGGCCGCCAGGTCGCCTCGGCCTTCGTCACCAATCCCGGACTGAACGGCCTGATCATCGGCGTGCTCTGCGTCGGCATCTTCCTGGCGCTGCTGCAGGTGCTGCGGCTGCAGCGGGAAGTGCGCTGGGTCAATGCCTATCGCGACGGCGCAGACGACTTCGACCAGATGAAGGACCCGGTCCTGCTGGCGCCGATGCGCGCCATGATCGGCCGGCGCCGGTCGCTGTCGCTGTCCACCCAGTCGATGCGCTCGATCCTCGATTCGATCGCCACGCGCCTCGACGAGACGCGCGACATCGCCCGCTACCTCATCGGCCTGCTGGTGTTCCTCGGCCTGCTCGGCACGTTCTGGGGCCTGCTCGGCACGATCGGCTCGATCGGCGCGACCATCCAGGGCCTCGACCCGTCGATCGGCGGCACCAACGCCATCCTGGATTCCCTCAAGGCGGGGCTATCGGCGCCGCTCTCCGGCATGGGCACGGCGTTCTCCTCGTCGCTGTTCGGCCTCTCCGGCTCGCTCGTCCTCGGGTTCCTCGACCTGCAGATCGGCCGGGCGCAGAACCGCTTCTACACCGAGCTCGAGAACTGGCTGTCCTCGGTCACGGACGTCGGCTCGGACATGGTGCTGGCGCCGGGCGTCGGCAGCGAAGGCAACCCCGAGCTGCGCCTGCTCTCCGAGCGGCTGGGCAAGCTGGTCCAGGACCAGGGGACCAATCCGCGCACCAGTGCGGCCATGGCCAATCTCGCCGAAAGCATCCAGGGGCTGGTTCAGCACATGCGCGGCGAACAGCAGATCCTGCGCGATTTCGTCGAGGCCCAGGCCGGCGAGCAGCGCGAGCTTCGCAAGGTGCTGGAGCGTCTGTCCGGCCAGCTCGGCGGCGGCGACAGGGGACGCTGAGCGATGGCCCTGTCGAGAAACCGCCGGAGCGAACGCAGCGTCGACTACTGGCCGGGTTTCGTCGACGCGCTGTCGACGCTGCTCCTGGCGATCATGTTCCTGCTGTCGGTGTTCGTGCTGGCGCAGTTCATTCTCAGCCGCGAGATCTCGGGCCAGGACGAGGTGCTCGACCGGCTGAACAGCCAGATCAACGAACTCACCCAGCTGCTGGCGCTGGAGCGTTCCTCCGGCCAGGATTTCGAGGACCAGATCGCCACGCTGCAGGCCTCGCTCGCGTCTGCCGAAGAGGATCGCAGCCGCCTGCAGCAGGCGCTGGATTCCGGCTCCGGCTCGGCGGCGATCGCCGGCGCGCAGGTCGGCCGGCTGGAGAGTGCCCTCGACGACGAGCGGGCGCTGTCGCAGCGGGCCCGCAGCCAGGTGGAATTGCTCAACCAGCAGCTCTCGGCGCTTCGCCAGCAGATCGCCGCGCTGGAGAGCGCGCTGGAGGTCTCCGAGGAGCGCGACGCGGAAAGCCGCACCCGCATCGCCGACCTCGGGCGCCGGCTCAACGTCGCGCTGGCGCAGCGCGTGCAGGAACTGTCGCGCTACCGCTCCGACTTCTTCGGCCGGCTGCGCGAGATCCTGTCCGACCGCGAGAACATCCGCATCGTCGGCGACCGCTTCGTCTTCCAGTCCGAGGTGCTGTTTCCCTCCGGATCGGACGACCTGCAGCCCGCCGGCGCCGAGGAGATGGCCAAGCTCGCCAATGCCATCGTCGAACTCAACCGCGAGATACCATCCGACATCAACTGGATCATCCGCGTCGACGGCCATACCGACAACGTGCCGATCTCGGGCGGCCGCTTCGAGGACAACTGGGAGCTCTCCACCGAGCGCGCCGGCGCCGTGGTCAAGTACCTGATCTCGCAGGGCGTGCCGCCGGAGCGTCTGGCGGCCACCGGATTCGGCGAGTACCAGCCGATCGAGCCGGGCGACAGCCCGGAGGCCCGGGCCCGCAACCGGCGCATCGAATTCAAGCTCACCGAGCGCTGACAGTCGTGCAACCGGGACCATTCATGCGGCAATCGGCTGCGCGGCGCGGATGATTGACGTCCGCGCGGGCACCATGCCAGCATCCCTGTCGTAAGGGCAAAGCCCTTGTCAAAGACCGTGTGGCAAGCACGGCAGGGAGGAAACATGGTTAGAATGCTGATGAGCACGGTGGCCTTTGCGGGCCTCCTTGCGGCGACCAATGCGTTCGCCCAGGGCGATGACAACATGACGAAGCTGCGGGGGATGCAGTCGACCGGCACGTCGATGGACTTCCGCACGATCGAGCAGACCGGCGAATATGCCGACCAGCTGCGGGCCAATCTCGAGAAGATCAAGCTGCCCTCCGGCTTCAAGATCGAGCTCTACGCGGTGGTGCCCGACGCCCGGCACATCGCGGTCGGCCCGCAGGGCGTGGTGACCTTCGTGGGAACCCGCAAGCAGGATGTCTGGGCGGTCACCGACCGCGACAAGAACCGCGTCGCCGACGAGGTCAAGCAGTTCGCCCCGTCGATCGAGTTCGCCATCCCGAACGGCGTATGCTTCTCCAAGGACGGCTTCCTCTATCTGGCGGAGCAGAACCGCGTCCTGGTGCTGCCGGCGGCGGAGTTCTTCTACGAGAGCCCGGACGTCGCGGTGGACGAGGTGGTGCCGAAGGGCGAGCTGATCCCGGTCGAGGAGGAATCGTTCAATCACACCGCCCGGGTCTGCCGGATCGGGCCGGACGACAAGCTCTACATCTCGCTGGGCCAGCCCTACAACGTGCCGCCCGCCGAGAAGGCCGATCTCTACGAGCGCACCGGTATCGGCGGCATCATCCGGATGAACCGCGACGGCTCCGGCCGCGAGGTCTTCGCCCGCGGCATCCGCAACTCGGTCGGCATGCAGTTCAACCCGGCGAACGGCGACCTCTGGTTCACCGATAACCAGGTCGACGGCATGGGCGACGACATCCCGCCCGGCGAGCTCAACCGTGCCACCGAGGCCGGCCAGCATTTCGGCTTCCCCTGGTATGGCGGCGGCACCGTGCGCACCAACGAGTACAAGGATTCCGAGGTGCCGGCCGACACGATCCCGCCGGAAGTCGAGATGACCGCCCACGCCGCCGATCTCGGCATGGACTTCTACACCGGCACCAGCTTCCCGCAGAAATATCGCGGCGGCATCTTCTCGGCCCAGCACGGCTCGTGGAACCGCACCGAGCCGGTCGGCGCCCGGGTGATGTTCACCCCGGTCAACGAGGACGGCACGGCCGGCGAGACCGAGGCGTTCGCCGAGGGCTGGCTGACGCCAAGCGGCGAATATATCGGCCGGCCGGTCGACGTCGCGGTGATGAAGGACGGCTCGCTGCTGGTCTCGGACGACCTCGCCGGCGCGCTGTACCGGATATCCTACGAGGACTGACCGGCCTCGTCTCAGGCTCCTGCGCCCCTGCGGGCGCGGGAGCGGCCTTGCGGGCGGGGCTTGCCGCCATCGCCGGGCGGCCGGCAGCGGCCGTCCGATCGCAATCATGAAGGATCCAGGATGAATCGTTTCACGCGGCCCGCCGCGGCCCTGCTCGCCGTGCAGATCGCGGCCGGCCCCGCGCTTGCCGCCGACCTCTCGGCCGGACGGCAGAAGGCGCAGATGTGCGCCACCTGCCACGGCAGCGACGGCATCGCCACGGCGCCCGACGCGCCGAACATTGCCGGCGACAGCAGCATCTACCTCGCCGAGCAGCTGAAGGCGTTCCGCGACGGACGCCGCCAGCACCAGCAGATGTCGATCATCGCTCAGAGCCTCAGCGACGAGGACATTGCCGATCTCTCGGCCTGGTTCGCCGCGATCGAGGTCACCGCAACGCCGCCGACCCTCTAAGGGGCCGGCAACGCATCCGGCGGACCGGGCCGCAGTAGCCCCCGGGCGGCGGCTTACTCGGCCGTGATCGTCTGCATGACGAGCTTGTCGTCGACGCGGATCGGGCCGTCTTCCTTGGCGCCGAGCGTGTACTCGAAGACCCCGGTCTTCGTGCCACCGGCTTCCGAGTGGACCATCAGCATCAGCATGTCGCCGCTGGCGACCTCTTCCTGGAGGATCGCGGCGACGTCGTTCGTCGTTCCCGCGCGGATCGGCGCATAGCCGACAACGGGGCCGGGCTTCATCGCCGAATCCGTGCGGTGCACCACGAGCCAGCCGTTCTCCCCGGCGGTCACGGAATCGGCACTGACGATGCCGCTGGAAACGTCCTGGTCCGAGGCGGTGACGGCGGGCGTCATGTCGGCCTGGGCGAGTGCTGCTGTGGACAGGGCCGTGGTGGCGAAGATCGTGATCATCGTGCGCTTCATGTGCGATCGTCCTTTCGTGCTTCTGGACCGGTATGGTCCGGGAAGAGACGATCGCCGGGGCAACATGGCTTCAGATCTGACGGCTCCGTGACCGGCTGGAGGATGCGGCTGAAGTTTCCGTCATGATTGGCAGGGCAGGGCGGGCGGCAGAGGCAAGGCAGGCCCGTTTATTCCGCGGCGATGTCGCTGCGGCCGGCGTCGAACTGCAGCCGCGCGAGCCGCGCGTAGATGCCGCCCTTGGCGATCAGCGATGCATGGTTGCCCTCTTCGACGATCCGGCCCTGGTCCAGCACGAGGATCCTGTCGGCCTTGAGGACGGTCGCCAGGCGATGCGCGATGACCAGGGTGGTGCGCCCCTGCATCAGCTTCTCCAGCGCGATCTGCACCAGCTTCTCGCTCTCCGCATCGAGCGCCGAGGTCGCCTCGTCGAGCAGCAGGATCGGCGCGTCGCGCAGGATGGCGCGCGCGATGGCGATGCGCTGGCGCTGCCCGCCCGACAGCGTGATGCCGCGCTCGCCGATGATCGTGTCGTAGCCCTTGTCCAGCGCCTCGATGAAGCCGTCGGCAAGCGCCGAACGCGCCGCCGCGCGGATCCGGCCGGCGTCCGGTTGGATTTCGCCGAAGCCGATGTTCTCGGCCGCGTTGGCGGCGAAGATCGAGACGTCCTGCGGCACGAAGGCGATCCGGCTGCGCAGCGCGTGCAGGTCGGCCTCTCTGATGTCCACGCCGTCGACGAGGATGCGGCCGGCGTCCGGGTCATAGAAGCGTTCGATCAGCGAGAAGACGGTCGACTTGCCGGCGCCGGACGGGCCGACGATCGCCACCGTCTCGCCGGGCCGCACCGAGAAGGACAGCTGGTGCACGGTCGGCAGGTCCGGCCGCGACGGATAGGCGAAGCTGACATTCTCGAACACCACGGCGCCCTCAGCCGGCACCGGCATCGGCAGCGGATGGGCGGCCTGCCGCACGCCGGATTCCTCGGCGAGCAGCTCGCTGAGGCGCTCGGCTGCGCCCGCCGCCTGGGCGAGTTCGCCCCAGACCTCCGATAGCTGCCCCAGCGCGCCCGCCGCGAACACCGCGTAGAGCAGGAACTGGCCGAGCGTGCCGGGGGTCATCGTGCCGGCCGTCACCCGCTGGGCGCCGATCCACAGCACGGCGATGATCGAGCCGAAGATCAGGAAGATCGCGAAGGCGGTGAGGAAGGCCCGGGCGGTGATCGAGGAACGCGCCGCGCCGAAGGCGACGTCCACCGCCCGCGAGAAGCGGCTGGAGGCCGCCGCCTCGCCGGTGAAGGCCTGGACCGTGCGCATCGCCCCGATCGCCTCGCTGGCATAGGCGGTGGCGTCGGCCAGCGTATCCTGCGCGAGGCGCGAACGGCGCCGGACCGAGCGGCCGAAGGCGACGAGCGGCAGGACGATGACCGGAATCGCGCCGATCACGATCAGCGACAGGCCGGGGCTGGTGACCACCATCATCGTCACAGCGCCGAAGAACAGGATGGCATTGCGCAGCGCGAGCGACGCGGTGGCGCCGACGGCGGACTTCACCTGCGTCGTGTCGGCGCTCAGCCGGGAGATGATCTCGCCCGACATCGAGCGGTCGAAGAAGGCCGGCGAGAGCCGCGTGACATGCGCGAACACGTCCTTGCGCAGGTCCGCGACGACCCGCTCGCCGAGCGTGATGACGAAGAAGTAGCGGCCGGCGCTGGCGACGGCGAGCACCAGCGCGAGCAGGATGAGCGTCGCGAAATAGAGGTCGATGAAGCCGGTGTCGGACGTGGCGAAGCCGTGATCGACGACACGCCGGACGGCGAGCGGCAGCGACAGCGTGGTGACGGCGGCGAGCGCCAGGCAGATCACCGCCCCGGTCACCAGCCCCTTGTAGCGGAGCATGTAGGGTACCAGCCGGGCCAGCGGCCGCAGATTGCGCCGTCTGGCCGCGTCCTTGGGTTCCACCATGATGGTATCGGCCACGCTCGTCTCCAGGCTGTTGGACGCCGGGCCGGCTCTTGTGCCCCGACCGGCCCTGATGTATAGGCTCGACCCTGATTTTGGAAGCGAAGCGCGCTCCGTGATCCCCGCGACATCGAGACCGTCCGGCGGCTTTGCCGCAGTGGCTCAAGCGTGTCAGGGGAGCCGGCAGGACCAAGGACCGAAGGCGATGAAGAAAGACATCCACCCGAACTACCACAACATCACCATCGTGATGACGAATGGTACGGAGTACGAGACCCGGTCGACCTGGGGTTCGCAGGGCGACAAGATGAATCTCGACATCGACCCGACCAGCCACCCGGCCTGGACCGGCGGCAACCAGCATCTGCTCGATCGCGGTGGCCGCGTGTCGCGCTTCAAGAAGCGCTACGAAGGCCTCAAGATCTAGTCTTCGGCGACCTGTCGCCCGAAAAGCCCGGCCTTCGCGCCGGGCTTTTTCGTTTTTGCCTCGGCTTTGCCCGTCACGGGTGCGGCGGCACGCGATGGAAGAACAGGTCGTAGCCGCACAGCAGGACGGTCACCAGCACCACGATCGTCAGGTCGAGCGTCGCAACCTTGGTGACCAGCACCAGCAGGAAGACGCACAGGACCACGAAGGCGACGGCAGACAAGAAGCGCTCCAGGGTCATCCCTGCATCTCCTGTTGAAACAGTGTTTGGAGCCACTGTGCGGTGCGCAGCAGCCTGGCATCCTCGCCGCGCCGCCCGACCAGCTGCACGCCCATCGGCAGGCCGTCGGGCGTCTCCAGCAGCGGCAGCGTGACGCTCGGAACGCCCAGAAACGTCCAGAGCGCATTGAACGCGGTCGCGTCCTGCGTCGCCTGGCCGTCGCGCGCTGGGCCGATGGCGGCAGGCGTGACGATGGCGTCGCATCGCTCGAAGATCGTCTCGATCCCCGCGTAGAGGACCTTCCGCCAGTCCAGCGCCGCCAGATAGTCCCGCGCGAGCACCGCATCGCCCTCGGAGAGCCTTTCGGACAGGGCCTGGGACAGCGCTGCCGCGTGCCGCTGGCGGATGCCCGTCAGGTTCTTCGCCATCTCCGCAAGCATGACGCGTTCGGCGAGGATCCGGGCGTCGGCGAAGATCTGCGGCAGCGGCGCCTCGAAACAGCGCTCGCCGAGAGCCGCGATCAGCTCGTCGAAAGCCTCCTGCATCTCGGCGCTGGCGCAATCCCACCACGGCGTGCGCACGAAGGCCAGCGTCGGGGTTACCGGCGGCGGGCTGCCCGCGTGTTCCAGGAGCCGCGGGTGCGGCGCCAGGGTGGTCGCGGGGTCGGCTGCGTCGAAGCCGAACAGGGCTTCCGCGATCAGCGCCACGCCGGCGACGTCCGGCGCGAAGACGCAAGGGGCCGTGAGACTGGGCACCAGATCCAGCGTGCCGCGGCGGGAGATCGCGCCGAAGCTCGGCCGGTAGCCGGTCACCCCGGCCGACGCCGCCGCGGCGACGAGGGAGGAGCCTCCGTCCAGGCCGACGGCCAGCGGAACGACGCCGTTGGCGACCGCCGCCGCTGCACCGTCGCGCGTCGCGGCGGAACCGCCCCCATTCTGTCCGTCCCCGCGGAAGCCGCCGACGCCGAGTTCCGCCACCCGGGTCTTGCCCGCCACCATCGCCCCGGCGCTGCGCAGCTGCTCGACGATGGCTGACTCCTTCTCCGGCACGTGGCCGTCGAATGGCGCGAAGCCCCGCCCGGTCGGAATCCAGGCCGTATCGATCGTATCGTCGACGGCGACGACCAGCCCGTGCAACGCGCCGAGCGCACGCCCGCGTCCGCGGAACTGGTCGAGCGAGGCGGCCTGCCGCCGCGCGAAGCCGGGGTCGAACCAGGTGAAGCCGGTGGAGGCCGTTCCCAGGCAGTCGACCCGGGCGATCACTGCTTCCGTCAGTTCGATCGCCCGCATCGCGCCGCTTGCCAGCCGTTCCCGCAGCACGACGGCCGGCAGGTCGAGAATGCGGCGATCAGCCATAGACGGCATCGGGCAGGTAGAAGACGATCTGCGGGAAGATGTAGACGATCGCCATGGCCAGGAACACCATGAACAGGAAGGGAATCAGGCCCATGAAGATCTGCGTCAGGCGCACCTCCGGTGGGGCGATTCCCTTGAGGTAATAGGCGCTCATCGCCATGGGCGGTGTCAGGAACGACGTCTGCAGGTTCAGCGCGACGAGGATGCCGAAGAACAGCGGGTCGATGCCGAACATCGGCAGGAGCGGCAGGAAGATCGGCACGAAGATGATGATGATCTCGCTCCACTCAAGCGGCCAGCCGAGCAGGAAGATGATCACCTGGGCCAGCAGCAGGAATTGGAACGGCGTCAGGTCGAGACCCTGGACGAACTCCGAGATGACCGCCTCGCCGCCGAGATAGGAGAACACCGAGGAGAAGGTGTAGGAGCCGACGAACAGCCAGCAGACCATCGCGGTCGTGCGCACCGTCAGGTACACAGACTCCCGCAGGCGCTGGAAGGTCATGGCCCGATACGCCACCGCCAGCAGCAGGCCGCCGAGCGCACCGATCGCCGCCGCTTCCGTCGGCGTCGCGAGGCCGAACAGGATCGAGCCGAGCACCGCCAGGATCAGCACCGCCAGCGGCAGGAACGACGTGACGATCATGAACAGCACCCGGCCGAAAGGCACGTCGGGAATCTCGCCCGGTGCCGGCTTCGGCGCGACGGACGGCTGCAGGATCGACCGGCCGACGACATAGACCATGTACAGCCCGACCAGCAGGAAGCCCGGGAGAAGGGCGCCGGCGTAGAGCCTGACGATCGAGGTGCCGGATGCCGCCGCATAGACGATCAGCATGATCGAGGGCGGGATCAGGATGCCAAGCGTGCCGCCGGCGCAAATGATGCCGGTGGCGAAGGACGTGTCGTAGCGGGCCTTCAGCATCGCCGGCAGGGCGAGCAGCCCCATCAGCGTCACCACGGCCCCGACGATGCCGGTCGCGGTGGCAAACAGGGCGCAGGTGATCAGCGCCGCGACGCCGAGCGAGCCCGGAACGTTCTTCGAGGCGACGTTGAGCGTGGTGAACAGCCGATCGACGATGTTGGCGCGCTCGACCACGTATCCCATGAACAGGAACAGCGGCACGGCGGTCAGCACCTCGTTGCTCATCACCGTATAGGTCTGGTTGATGAACAGGTCGAAGATCCGGCTATTGAAGAACCCGTCGAGCCAGAGGGTGACGCTGTCGTAGAGGCCGGCGTCCTCGTCGAGACGATTGAAGGCGCGCCACATCCGGTCGCCGTCGAAATAGGCGTAGTAGCCAAAGATGATGCCCATCGCCATCAGGGTGAAAGCGATGGGGAACCCGAGGAAGACCAGGAAGATGAACAGCCCCAGCATAAAGAGGGCAACCTGCGGTTCGGTCATGGGTGTGCGTCGCTTTCCGCGGCTGTGGCTTTGTTGAGAATGATGTCCTCGGTCTCCTGCACGTCGTCTTCGGCGCGCAGCCAGGTACCGGTGCGAATGCACTGGATGCAGCGCAGAATCTCCGCGATGCCCTGGATGAACAGCAGGATGCCGGCGGCGACCATGACGGCCTTGAACTGGTAGATCGGGATGCCGGCGGGGCTGTTGACGCTGACCTCGCCGTAGCCGACGGAGCGGGCGGCGTATTTCCAGCCAGTGACGATCAGCGCGGTCACGCCGGGAAAGAAGAAGAAGAGATACAGGATCAGGTCGACCGTCGCCTGTGTCCTCGGACGCCAGAGCCGGTAGAGGAAGTCACCGCGCACGTGCCCGCCGCGCGACAGCGTGTAGGCGCCGCCCATCATGAACAGCGTGCCGTACATGATGAAGGAGACGTCGAAGGCCCATGCCGTCGGGTTGTTGAGCACGTAGCGGACGAACACCTCGTAGCTCGTCCCGAAGGTCATCAGCAGGATCAACCAGCCGAACGTCTTGCCGAAAGCGGCCGACAGGGTGTCGGCGAAGCGAATGAAAGCGACCATGGGCCCCCGAGTCCATCTGCAGAAAAGACCCGGTGGCCAGGGCCACCGGGCTTGCTCAAGGCGTCTGCCTTGCGTCGATCAGCTGTCGAGCTTGCCCGGGAAGAAATGCTCGTAGGCCAGGCGGTAGTCCGGCGCGTTGAGGATTTCGTAGTAGGTCACCCGCTCGACCCACGAGCGCTGGCTGTCGAGCACCTTCTTGATGAAGGGGTCGGTTTCCAGCTGGGTGATCATCTCCGACCAGGCCTCGAGCTGCGCGGCGAGGATTTCCTTCGGCGTCTGGCGCACGGTGACGCCGCTCTCGCTCTGCAGCTTCTGCAGATCGGAAGAATAGTTGTCGAGAGCGAACGCCGTGTTGGCCGTCGACGCCGCCTCGACGCCGTATTCCATGATGGCGCGCAGATCGTCGTCGAGATCTTCCATGAAGTCCCGGTTGAACAGGAACTCGAAGGCTTCGGACGCCTGATGGTAGGAGCCGAGATAGTAGTTCTTGGCGACGTCCTGGGCGCCGAAACGCATGTCGGACGACGGATTGTTGAATTCGAAGGCATCGATGACGCCGCGTTCCATCGCCGGGACGATTTCACCGCCGGGCAGCTGGGTGACGCTCATGCCCATCGACTGCATGAGGTCGGCGGCGAGGCCGACGGTGCGGTATTTCAGGCCGCCGATGTCTGCGACCGTCTCGATCGGGTTCTTGAACCATCCGAACGGTTGCGCCGGCATCGGGAAGCCGAGAAGTCCGACGATGTTGAGGCCCATGTTGTCCTGCGTGAGCTCCCGATAGAGCTCGCGCCCGCCGCCCTGGTAGAACCAGGAGAGCATCGTCGTCGGATTGCCGCCGAACACCGGACCGGTGCCGAACAGCGAGGACGCCTTGTTCTTCCCGTACCAGTAGGCGGAGACGGAGTGCGCGGCATCGAGCACGCCGTCGTTGACGGCGTCGATGACCTGGAAAGCGCCGACGACGGCGCCGGCGGGCAGAAGGTCGATCTTGAGGCGGCCGCCGCTCATCTGCTCGACCCGCTCGACATACTGGCGGGCCATGTCCATCCAGATGTCCGACGCCGGCCACGACGTCTGCATCTTCACCACCACGGGCGACTGCGCGAGCACTGCCGGCGCTGCCAGGCTGCTCGCCGCCGCGCCTGCCACCACGGCGCCCCCCCTGAGGAACTTGCGCCGGCTGACCGAAGCTTCCGTCATCGGCAATACGCCGTCGTTATTCGTGCGTCGCACCATAGTAAACCTCCCTTACAGTTATTCGGAAATAGTCTTGTGCCTCCCAGCCCGGCGAAGATTGCCGATTAGGTCCGTTGCGTCAATGAAGGGTTTGACGAATGCCTGCGGCACTTGCGGCAGGCTGTCGCGTGCGCCAGCGAACATGCAGGCACGAGCAAAAAACCCGGCATCGTGCGATGCCGGGCGGAGCTGTTGCTCGAGACGTGTGCGCCTTACCGTACGGCGTGCGGGGACGCTCCGCCGCATGCGCTGGTCAACGGGCGCCCGGAAGTCCCCCTAGGGGCACGCCCGCCACGGTCAGCCGTTGAAGGCGGTCTTCAGCAGGTTGATCTGCTCGCCCACCGGATTGGTGGTCGGCCAGTCCTCGCGGCGCGAAGCGTCACCGTAGATCTCCCGGTCAAGCATGGCGATCCGCCGCTCGAGCTTCATGGCGCGTTCGACGATGTGGCGGAAGGTTTCCGGCAGCTCGGCATATTGCGGGGACTGGCGGGCGCTGCCGAGCCCTTCCAGCCGCACCTTCACCTTTTCCGCCTCGACCTGCGCCCGCGACATGTCGCCCTGGTTGGCCGCGCGCTGCAGCAGCAGCCAGGACGCCACCTGCATCAGCCGCGTGGTCAGCCGCATCGATTCGGCGGCGTAAAGCGTCGCCGCCGCCTTCGACATGGCCTTGGCTTCGACCCGGCCGACGCCGTCGAGATACACCGCCGTCTCGTCGACGAGGGCCATCCCCTCGTTGAACAGCGGCTGGAAGGAGCGCGAGAACGCCAGGTGCTCGGCGAGCCGGATGGTCCGGTCTTCCTTCGGTGAATCGGTATTCTGCGTCGTCATTGGCTGAGACAGCCTCCCGGGGCCTGCATCGTGCCGATCGCCGGCAGGACGAAGATTCGTGCGTCCCGGGAAAGTGCGGCGAGACCCCCGGCTTGGCAAGCGTCTCCCATTAACGATGGTTAACCGGAATTAGCCAAACCCGGCGCAAAAAAAAGAGCCGCGAAAGCGGCTCTCAGGAGTTTCAACAGGGAGGCGTCAAACGGGGCGAGATCGCTCCGCCTATCCATCAATCTGGACTGATCGAAGTTAAACACTGGAAAGCTTACCCGGGGATTAACGACGCCTCGCCATCGCAAGATTCTCTCTACCTTCCCGGGCCGGAGGCGATTTGCGATGACGAACGAGATGACATTCGTGCGGTGCGACGGGTTCGGTGGCCCGGAGGTCCTGAAGCCCGGACGGCGGCCGGTCCCCGAGCCGGCGGCCGGCGAGATCCTGGTGGAAGTCGCGGCGGCGGGCGTGAACCGGCCCGACGTGCTGCAGCGGCTCGGCGCCTACCCGCCGCCGCCCGGCGCGCCCGACTGGCCCGGCCTCGAGATCGCCGGCACCGTCGCGGCGGTGGGCGAGGGCGCGGGCCGCTTCAAGCCCGGCGACCGGGTGATGGGGCTGGTCGCCGGCGGCGGCTATGCCGAATATGCCGTCGTCGCCGAGAGCAACGCGCTGCCCGTGCCGGAGGGGATCTCGCTGGAGGAGGCCGCGTGCATCCCCGAGACCTTCTTCACCGTCTGGCACAACGTCTTCCAGCGCGGCGGCCTGAAGCAAGGCGAGAGCTTCCTCGTCCACGGCGGCACGTCCGGCATCGGCACCACCGCGATCCAGCTTGCCCGGGCCTTCGGGGCGCGGGTCTTCGCGACGGCCGGCAGCGACGACAAGTGCCGGGCGGCCGAAAGCCTGGGCGCGGCGCTCTGCGTGAACTACCGCAATGGCGACTTCGTCGAGCCGCTGCGCGAGGCGGCCGGGGGCAGGGGCATCGACGTCATTCTCGACATGGTCGGCGGCGACTACACCAACCGCAACCTCAAGCTCGCCGCCGAGGACGGGCGGATCGTGCAGATCGCCTTCCTCAACGGTCCGAAGGCCGAGATCGACCTTGCCCTGATCATGACGAAGCGCCTGACCCTGACCGGCTCGACGCTGCGGGCCCGGCCGGTGGCCTTCAAGGCCGGCGTCGCCAGGGAACTCGAGGCGAAGGTCTGGCCGCTGGTCGCCGACGGCGGCGTGCGGCCGCTGATCGAGGCGCGCTACCGGCTCGATCAGGCGGCGGAGGCGCACCGGCACATGGACGAGGATCATATCGGCAAGATCGTCCTGACCACCTGAACAGGCGCCCCGCGGGTGCGTCCCGCCGTGCCTTCGGGGCCGGGGCTGGCGTTCCCGGCCGCCCCCGGCGAGCCGGTTGGTGCTCCCGCCCATTCGCGGCCGGCGGCGCGATTTCCTTGCACCTGTCAGGCCGACACATTATAACGGCCGCCAATTCCATGACATGTGGTGAGATTCCACGGCCGGTCCCCCGGGGCAGGCACTTAGGAGGATTGTATCCGTGGCACAGCAACTATTGATGCCGAAGGCGACGGCCGTCTGGCTCGTCGACAACACCTCGCTTTCCTTCGAGCAGATCGCCGATTTCTGCACGCTGCATCCGCTCGAGGTGAAGGCGATTGCCGACGGCGAGTCGGCGACCGGCATCAAGGGCCTCGACCCGGTGATGAACGGCCAGCTGGCGCGCGAGGAGATCGAGAAGGGCGAGAAGGATCCCAACTACCGGATTAAGATCGCCACGCCGAAGGTCCGTGTGCCGGAAGCCAAGCGCAAGGCGCCGCGCTATACGCCGGTTTCGAAGCGCCAGGACCGGCCGAACGCCATCCTCTGGCTCGTGCGTAACCACCCGGAGCTGAAGGACGCGCAGATCTCGCGGCTGGTCGGCACGACCAAGAACACCATCCAGCAGATCCGCGAGCGCACGCACTGGAATTCCGCGACGCTGCAGCCGATGGATCCGGTGACGCTGGGCCTCTGCTCGCAGATCGATCTCGACCTTGAGGTCGAGAAGGCCTCGCGCGGCATCATCCGGCCCGAGGAGATCGCCGAGGAAGAGCGGCTGCTGTCGGCCTCGCAGACCCAGAACTGGCATCGCCAGGAGCCGGCCGCGCCGGCCGAGGACGGCGAGCTCGATGCGGCGGCGGTGTTCGCCAAGCTCACCTCGATGCGGCGCACCGAGACCGACGAGGACGGCGACGAGCGGGGCTGATCCCGCCCGTCTCGCCGCACACGCCCGGGGCTCTCGGCCCCGGCGCGGTCCGCCGGCGTCGCCGGGCGATCAGTCCTCGTTCGGCACCGGCATCGTGTAGTTGAGGCCGAGCCGGCCGCCATCGGCATAGATCGTCTGCCCGGTGACGTAGCTGGCGTCCTTCGAGGCCAGGAACGCCGCCACCCCGGCGATCTCCGCCGCCTCGCCGATCCGGCCGAGCGGGGTGCGCGACAGGATCTTCCGTGCCGCCGCCTTGTCGCTGGCCACCGCCTTCAGGAGGTCGGTCATGATCGAGCCGGGGCCGATGGCGTTGACCCTGATCCCGTAGGGCGCGAGCGACAGCGCCATGACCTTGGTCAACTGGCTGACGCCGCCCTTGGAGACCGAGTAGGCGACCTGGTCGGCCAGCGCGAAGACCGCGTTCACCGACGACATGTTGATGATCGTGCCGGGTTCGCCGCCCGCCTTGACCTTCTCGACCATGTGCCGCGCCACCGCCTGGCCGCAGAGGAACGAGCCCTTCAGGTTCACCCCCAGCACACGGTCGAAGGCAGCCTCGTCGAGATCGAGGAAGTCGGCCTTGTGGACGATGCCGGCATTGTTGACCAGGATGTCGACGTCGCCGAATTCGCCGAGCGTCATGGCCACGAGGTTGTGGACGTGCAGCCGGTCGGCGACGTTGCACACCGCCGAACGTACCTCGCCCCACTCGCCGAGCGTCTTCTCGGCGGCGGTTCCGGCCTTCTCGTCGATATCGGCGATCACCACCCGGGCGCCGTCCTGCAGGAAGCGCTGCGCGATGGCGTAGCCGATTCCCTTGGCGCCGCCGGTAACGATCGCGACCTGTCCCTTGAGTGCCATCGCGCTGATCCTCCGCTTCGTGGTGCCGGGGATGCCGGCAAAGCGTCTGCATAGCAGAAGGCGAAGCGCCTGCGCGAGGGTGAGGCGGGCCGCGTCAGCCGTTGCCGCGAAAGCCCGGATAGAGCGTCATGCCGCCGTCGACGAACAGCGTCTGGCCGGTGATGTAGTCGGCAGCGTCCGACACCAGCCAGGCCACGGTGCGTCCGACATCGGCGGGGTCGCCGATCCGGCCGTAGGGGATCAGCTTGAGCATTTCCTCTTCGCCGTCCTCGCGCTCCTCGGCATTGATCGCCGTGGCGATGGCGCCCGGCGCGACCGAATTGACGCGGATCTTTTCCCGCGCGACTTCCTGGGCGATGGAACGCATCAGAAGGTCCAGCCCGCCCTTGGACGCGGCATAGTTCACCCGGAAGGCCCAGGGCACGACCTGGTGCACCGAGGAGTCGAACACCAGCTTGCCGAGCGCCCGGCTCACCGTCTCCCGCGGGCCCTTTGCCCGGAAGCGCCGGACCGCCTCGCGCCCGACCAGGAACGCGCCGGTGAGGTTGACGGCGATCACGGCGTTCCAGTCGTCGAGGCTCATCTCGGCGATGGCGCCATCCTTCTGGATGCCGGCGTTGGAGACGACGATGTCGAGCGGGCCGAGTTCGCGCTCCGCCCGGTCGAACATCGCGATCACGTCTTCTTCAGCGGCGACGTCGGCCCCGACCGAGATGGCGCGCCGGCCGAGAGCCGCGATCTCGGCCACGACCGCGTCGGCCGCCTCGGAAGAGCCGAGGTGGTTGATCACCAGATCCGCGCCGGCGCGGGCCAGTTCGAGGGCCGTCGCCTTGCCGATTCCCGACGAGGAACCGGTGACGAGGGCGATCTGGCCCTCGAGGCTGAGCAGGTCGGTGGATGTCATGGGTTTCCTCCAGGTCACGCGTAAGGTCGAGGGGGCGATGCCCCGCTTTACTCAACGCGGCCTCGGCGGATTGGCTGCGCCGGAGGGCGCGATCCGGAAGCGGCAGCGGTCCCGGCATGACTTCCCTGGTTGGACGGGGCGCCGCGGCGTACTATTCTGCACGTCCTGTGCTCGTCGTCTTCGGCCGGGCTTTGCTTCGATTGACAAAAGGCGGCGTTATTTGGCCAGCACGATTGAAACGAGTGTCCGGCGTGCTTTGCAGGAAGGAAATGCCGACGACCCGGATTTCCGGGTGCAGGTCTACGAGGCCGCCGAACGCGCCATCCAGCGCGTCGTCGCGGAAAAGGGTGTCGGCCAAGACGCGGCGGACCGCCAGCTCGAACAGCTGATCGCGGCGATCGAGCGCATCGAGGCCGATTACCCGCCAGGCGGCTCGCTCGCGGCAGATGCCGAAGGACCCGACGCAGGTCCCGCTCCCGCGACCTTCGCGGTGACCGCGTCCGACGGTGACGATCTGCCGGCACCGTCGCTGCCGGAGCATGACGCGACGGGCTCCGCCGCCGCCGGCGGATCGACGGAAGGCGACACCCCCAAGCTGCGCGAGGCGCGCGTCGCGGAGGCGTCTGCCGTGCCGGCGGCGTCGACCCCCGCGGGCGACTGGTCGCCCGGCAATCGCAAGCCCGCCGCCGCTTCCTCCCGCCGGGCACCCCGCTGGCTGGTGGGCGTGGTTGCCGCGATCGCCGTCCTGGCGCTGCTCGTCGTCGCGGCCTGGTGGCTCTATTCCGCCGTGATGGCGACGCCGGAGGTCGAGGCGAGCGACGGCATGAGCGTCGAGGAGGCCATCCGCAGCGCTTCGGGCGAGAGCGCGGAATCGGACGCCGACTGGATCAGCGTCTTCGACGGCAGCGACATCGAGGCGGTGCGGGCCACCGATGGTGGCCGCGTCACCGCCGAGACAACCACCGCCGGACAGTCCGGCGTGCGGATCGACGTGCCCTCCGTCGGGACCGGCACCGAGATCGGCCTCGTCATCGGTCCGGGCGTGGTGCGTTCCCTCGCGGGGCAGACCGTGCGCGGCGAGCTGACGGTGGGCTCTCCGGACGGCGCGCCGCGCGAGTTCGGCGTCCGCTGCGTGTTTGCCGGTGAGACGACCTGCGGAAGGCAGCGCTTTGCCACCAGCATCGCCGAGGAGACCTTCATCTTCGACATGGAGGTGCCGGCCGGCGCGACGGCCGAGGGCCAGCTCGCCATCGACCCCGGCGTCGGCCAGGAAACGCGCGACCTCATGGTGTACTCGCTCCGCCTGCGGCCGGCAGCGTGAGGCGCGCCGATCGCTTTTCGGCCCCCCGCCGTCATGAAGCTCTAAAGTACCGGCTCTAGGACAGGGCATGATCTGGCGATTGCGCCCTTTCAGCGAGGCCGGGAAGCTGCGACCACGATGACCGACGAACGACAGGACGAGGACGAGGCGCAGCCGCGCCCCGACGGGCGGCGCCGCGCGCGGACGATCACCGTGGCCGCCGCCGCGCTCTTCGCGCTGCTCGGCTGGGCGTTTCCGCAAGCTGCCGCCGGCTGCTTCGCCGCCTTCGTCGCGCTCATGCTGGTGGTCCACTGGCCGAGCCGCGGCCACAGCCCGCGGGGCCGCATCCGCGCCGCCGAGCGCGAGGTGGTATGGCCCGGACGCGGCATGAAGGCGGTGGTTGAGGCGTTCCAGGAACCCGCCTTCATCGTCGACCGCTTCATGCTGCTGCGCTACCGAAACCCGGCCTCGCTGATCGCCTTCGGCAACATGTCGCTGGGCGATCCGGTGTCGCTGCGCTTCCGCTCGCCGGAGCTGCTGGCGGTGGTCGAGCGGGTCATCGAGCACCTGCAGCCGGGCCTTGCGACCCTCGAAGACCGCCGCCCGCTCGACCGGACGTGGCAGGTCGAGGTGGTGCCGATCCCGCCTTACCAAGGCGAGCGGCCGCATTTCTTCCTCATGCTGTTCCGCGACCGTACCGCCGAGCTGCGGCTCGAGCGGATGCGCACCGACTTCGTCGCCAACGCCAGCCACGAGCTGCGCACGCCGCTGGCCTCGCTCACCGGCTTCATCGAGACGCTGCAGGGCCCGGCGCGCAACGATGCCGCCGCCCGCGACCGCTTCCTCGACATCATGCGCGAGCAGGCGACCCGCATGTCCCGGCTGATCGACGATCTCCTGTCGCTGTCGCGTATCGAGATGAAGCGCCACGTCCCGATCGCCACCAAGGCGGACCTCGCCGCCCTGTTCCGCCAGGTCGAGGCGCAGATGCGCCCGCTCGCCGAGCAGCGCGGCCTGGCCATCGAGCTGGCCCTGCCGGAGGAGCCGGTGCTGGTCATCGGCGACGAGGACGAGCTGATGCAGGTCTTCGCCAATCTCGTTGAGAACGCCTGCAAATACGGCGACGGGGGCGGGCGCGTGGTGATGCAGCTGGCGCGCACCACCGAGCGCGGCGCGCCGGTGATCGACGCCTCCGTCCGAGACTTCGGACGCGGCATCGCGGCCGAGCACGTCCCCCGCCTGACCGAGCGCTTCTATCGCGTCGATCTCGGCAAGGATCGCTCGCAGCGGGGCACCGGGCTCGGCCTGTCGATCGTGCGCAACATCCTCCTGCGCCATCGCAGCCGACTCCTGATCACCTCCCGGGTCGGCGAGGGCTCGGTTTTCACCGCCCGATTCCCCGATCCCGGCACCTCCAAACCGAGTTCAGAAGAAAACACAGGAATATCAGCGGGTTAATGTGTCACAATAGTGAGACGTTTTTGTCATAGAGACTTCTTGTCGCGTCGATAGAGGTTACCGCGAACCGCAGCCGCCAGACAGGGTGGCCTCGCAACGCTCGGTTCGGAAACGTAACTCCTCAAGGAGACTCACCCGTGAAGAACAAGCTCATCGCCGGCCTCGCGCTCGGCACCGCCCTTTCGCTCGTCGGTCATGCCGGCGCGCAGTCGAACGAACAGGTCCAGGTCGCAGGCTCCTCGACTGTTCTTCCCTATGCCCAGATCGTCGCCGAGAATTTCGGCGAGACCTTCCCCGATTTCCCGACGCCGATCGTCGAGTCCGGCGGCTCCTCGGCCGGTCTGAAGCAGTTCTGCCAGGGCGTCGGCCCGGACACGATCGACATCGCCAATTCTTCGCGCGCCATTCGTCCGGCCGAGCTGAAGGCTTGTGCCGACGCCGGCGTGACCGACGTCCAGGAAGTGCAGTTCGGCTATGACGGCATCGTCTTCGCCTCCGACGCGGCCGGCCCGGACTTCGCGCTGACCCCCGAAATCGTCTTCAATGCCATGGCCGCCAAGGTCGTCCAGGACGGCAAGGTCGTCGACAACCCGTACACCAACTGGTCGGATGTCGATGCCTCGCTCCCGGACCAGAAGATCACCGCGTTCATCCCGGCGTCGAACCACGGCACGCGTGAAGTCTTCGAAGAGAAGGTTCTGGCGGCTGGCTGCGAAGCCTCCGGCGCGCTCGAAGCCTTCACCGCGTCCGGCATGGACGAGGATGCGGCCGAGGATCAGTGCCTGCAGGTTCGCAACGACAACACGGTTTCCGAGATCTCGGGCGACTACACCGAGACGCTGTCGCGCATCGATGCCGACAAGCAGGCCATCGGCGTGTTCGGCCTCGCCTTCTACGAGCAGAACCAGGACAAGCTGAAGGTCGCGACGATGAGCGACGTGGTGCCGTCGGCCGAAACCATCGCCGCGGGTGAGTATCCGGTGTCGCGGCCGCTCTACTTCTACGTGAAGAAGGCCCATATCGGCGTGGTCCCGGGCCTCAGCGAGTACGTCCAGTTCTTCCTCTCCGAGCAGATGGTCGGCCCGGACAGCCCGCTGGTCGCCTACGGCCTCGTCCCGGCTCCGGAAGACGAGCGCGAAGGCCAGCGTGCGAAGTTCGAAGCCGGCGAGACCATGGCCGTCGAAGGCTGATACCGCCTGTTGCGATGCGCTCCGGCGCATGACGCCAATCGGAACCGCCTGCCATCACGGCCGGCGGTTTCGCAGGTCCGGGGCGAGGGGCTCGACCTGCTTCGTCCCCGGTCCGCAGCTTCCAACGCGACGCCCGGGTTCATCTGCGGCGTAGCCGTCACTGGCGGGAGACATAAATGTCGACGTCCTTCATCGTCCTCGCCGCGCTCCTGATAGGCGCCGCCGGGTTCTATCTGGGCTATCGTCGTTCCAAGGCCCTGGCTGCGCAGGCCGGACGCAAGCTGCATTCCCGCCCCGGCTATCACGGCGCCTATGTGCTTTCCTGGACGCTGGTTCCCTCCCTGCTCGCCCTGGCAGCCTGGCTGACCGTCTCGCCGGTGCTCATCGCCCAGGAGGTCCGCGGCGAGTTTCCGGAGAACGCCCTTGCCGAAGCCGGGCTGACCGAGGATCTGGCCTACGGCATGGTCGAATCCATCGGCGCTGGCCTGCGTCTGCTCACTGTCGACGCCCGCGACACCATCTCCGCCGAATCGGCGATGGAGCAGCTGAAGCCGATGCTGCAGGCCCAGGGCATGCCCATCGCCTCCTCGAGCGCGGATTTCATGATCCCGCTGGCGATCCAGCGCAATCGTCTCGAGGACGTCAGCCGCGCCGCCATGACGGTCGTCGTTCTCGGGCTCGCCCTGGCCGGCATGGCCTGGGCCCTGCGCTCGATCGCGGTGCGCCTGAGGGCCCGCAACGGGGTCGAGGCGGTGATCCGCAACGGCCTGATCGTCTGTTCGTCGATCGCCATCCTGACCACTGTCGGCATCATCTTCTCGATGCTGTTCGAGACGATCGACTTCTTCTCCCGGGTACCGCCTACGGAGTTCTTCTTCGGGACGGTCTGGGAGCCGCGCTTCGCCGCGGCCGGGTCGGGCGGCGCCGAGGGGCAGTTCGGCCTGATCCCCCTGCTTGCCGGCACGCTCTACATCGCCGGCGTGGCGATGCTCGTCGCGGTGCCGATCGGTCTGTTCGCCGCGATCTACATGGCCGAATACGCCAGCCGTGCGACCCGATCCGTGGTCAAGCCGCTCCTCGAAGTGCTCGCCGGCATCCCCACCATCGTCTACGGCTTCTTCGCGCTGATAACCGTCGGACCGTTCCTGCGTGACCTGTCCGGCCAGCTCTCCGGGCTGGTCACCGGCAACTACACCTCGTTCATCCAGGCGCAGAGCGTGCTGACGGCCGGCCTGGTGATGGGCATCATGCTGATCCCCTTCGTCTCCTCGCTGTCCGACGACATCATCACCTCGGTGCCGGGCAGCCTGCGTGACGGTTCCCTCGGCCTCGGCGCGACCCGGTCGGAAACGGTCAAGCGGGTAATCATGCCGGCGGCCCTGCCGGGCATCGTGTCGGCCCTGCTGCTGACCGCTTCCCGGGCCATTGGCGAGACCATGATCGTGGTGCTGGCGGCCGGCGTCGCCGCCAATCTCACGCTCAGCCCGTTCGAGGCGATGACCACCGTCACCGTCAAGATCGTCAACCAGCTGACCGGTGATCTCGAGTTCACCTCGCCGCAGACGCTGGTCGCCTTCGCGCTGGGCATGACGCTGTTCGTCATCACCCTGTGCCTCAACATCTTCGCCCTCTACATCGTCCGCAAGTACCGGGAGCAGTACGAATGACCGACGCGACAGCCAACGGCGTGGTCGACCGCGCTGCCGCTCCGGCGCGCCGGGATATCGGCATCAAGCGCCGCTACCGCTCGGAACGCCGCTTCAAGATCTACGGGATCGTGGCGATCGCCATCGGCCTGTTCTTCCTGGTGGCGCTTCTGTGGAGCGTCTTCTCGCAGGGCTATACGGCCTTCTGGCAGACCGAGATCCGGGTTCCCGTCACCTTTTCCGAGGAGATCATCGGCACCCCGCAGGCCGTCGTCGAGAACCCGACCAAGGCGATGATGGCGAACTATCCGAAACTGGCGCTCGACGGGCTGGTGCAGCTCCTCGGCGTCGATCCCGAGGATCGCGCGGCGGTGCGCGAGGTCGGCAGCCTGATCTCGTCCGGCGTCCGTGTCGAACTGCGCGACATGGTGCTGAACGATCCGTCGATCATCGGCACGACGCAAGAGATCTGGGTCTATGCCGGCTCCGAGCTCGATAGCGCGCTCAAGGGCCAGTACGATCTCGACGTCCCGGAGAACCGCCGGCCGATCAGCGACCAGCAGCTCGCCTGGATCGACCAGCTCGAACAGGCCGGGGCGATCGAGCAGCGCTTCAACTGGGGGCTGTTCACCTTCGGCGCGTCGAGCCGGGCCGAGACGGCCGGGGTCGGGGTCGCGATCGTCGGCTCGCTCTACATGATGGGCATCGTCCTCGTGCTTTCGCTGCCGATCGGCGTCGCGGCCTCGATCTATCTGGAGGAATTCGCGCCGAAGAACCGCTTCACCGACCTGATCGAGGTGAACATCAACAATCTGGCGGCGGTGCCGTCGATCGTCTTCGGCCTGATGGGCCTGGCGGTGTTCATCAACTGGTTCGGCCTGCCGCGCTCGGCGGCGCTGGTCGGCGGCCTGGTCCTGACCCTGATGACCCTGCCGACGATCATCATCGCGACCCGGGCCGCATTGAAGGCGGTGCCGCCCTCGATCCGGGCCGCCGCGCTGGGGCTCGGAGCCTCCAAGATGCAGATGGTCTTCCACCACGTCCTGCCGCTGGCCATGCCGGGCATCCTGACGGGCACGATCATCGGTCTTGCCCAGGCGCTGGGGGAGACCGCGCCGCTGCTGCTGATCGGCATGGTGGCGTTCGTGGCGGACTATCCGTCCTCGCCGATGGACGCCTCCACCGCACTGCCGGTGCAGATCTACATGTGGGCCAACGAGGCCGAGCGCGCCTTCGTCGAACGGACCTCCGGCGCGATCATCATTCTCCTGGCCTTTCTCGCGGTCATGAACATCACGGCGATCGTTCTGCGTCGTCGCTTCGAGAGGCGCTGGTAGCCATGCGACAGGAGTCCATAATGATGGAAAACATCCAGGCCACACTCGCGAAGGGACCCCTCGTGCAGCCCAAACGTCCGATCAAGATGCTGGCAGAGAAGGTGACCGTCCACTACGGGACGAAGCAGGCGCTCTACGACATCGATCTCGAGGTCGAGGAAAACCAGGTCACGGCCCTGATCGGCCCGTCGGGCTGCGGCAAGTCGACCTTCCTGCGCTGCCTCAACCGCATGAACGACACGATCGACATCGCCCGGGTCGGCGGCAAGATCCTGCTCGATGGCGAGGATGTCTACGATCCCTCGCTCGACGTGGTCGAACTGCGCGCCCGCGTCGGCATGGTGTTCCAGAAGCCCAACCCGTTCCCGAAGTCGATCTTCGACAATGTGGCCTACGGCCCGCGGATCCATGGCCTGGCGTCGACGAAGGCGGAGGTGGAGGAGATCGTCGTCACCAGCCTGCGCAAGGCCGGCCTGTACGAGGAGGTCAAGGACCGGCTCGACGAGCCGGGCACTGGCCTTTCCGGCGGCCAGCAGCAGCGTCTCTGCATCGCCCGCGCCATCGCCGTCTCGCCCGAGGTGATCCTGATGGACGAGCCCTGCTCGGCGCTCGATCCGATCGCCACCGCGAAGGTCGAGGAGCTCATCGACGAGCTCAAGCAGAACTACACCATCGTCATCGTCACCCATTCGATGCAGCAGGCCGCGCGCGTGTCCCAACGGACCGCGATGTTCCATCTGGGCTATCTCGTGGAAGTCGGACCGACGGAGAAGATGTTCTCCAACCCCGACGACAAGCGCACCCAGGACTACATCACCGGCCGCTACGGCTGATCGACAGGAGGAGGCGGCCATGCCCATGTCCGAACACATCGTCACGTCCTACGAGGACGAGCTGAAGAACATCGTCCGCCGCATCTCCGAGATGGGCGGCCAGGCCGAGCGCATGGTCGAGCAGTCGGTGCTGGCGCTCGTGCGCAGCGACTGGGGCCTGGCGCAGTCGGTGGTGGCCGACGACCTGCTGCTCGACGCGGCGCAGCGCGAGCTCGACGAGCGCGCGATCCTCACCATCGCCAAGCGCCAGCCGATGGCCGTCGACCTTCGCGAGATCGTCGGGGCGATCCGCATCTCCAACGATCTCGAACGGATCGGCGACCTCGCCAAGAACATCGCCAAGCGGGTCATCGCGGTGCACGACCACAGCCAGCCGGTGCAACTGGTCCGGGGCCTCGAGCATCTGTCGGAACTGGCGCTCGAGCAGCTGAAGGAAGTGCTCGACGCCTATGCCGCCCGCGACGAGCAGCGGGCCATGGCGGTGCGCGAGAACGACGAGGAGATCGACGCGATGTACACGTCGATCTTCCGCGAGCTTCTCACCTACATGATGGAGGACCCGCGCAACATCACCGCCTGCACCCACCTCCTGTTCACCGCCAAGAACATCGAGCGGATCGGCGATCACGCCACGAACATCGCCGAGACGATCTACTACATCAAGACCGGCGATCAGATGGAGGCCGAACGGCCCAAGGGCGACCGCACCACCTCCTTGCAGCGGCCGGGCTCCAACCAGCCGCCCGCCGGGCTCGAGGGATAAGCGTCATGGCCATGCGGATCGCCGTCGTCGAGGACGAGGAAGCGCTCGGTGTGCTGCTTCGCTACAATCTCGAGGCCGAGGGCTACGAGGTCGACGTGATCGCCCGTGGCGACGAGGCCGACATCCGTCTGCGCGAGGAGGTGCCCGACCTTCTCATCCTCGACTGGATGCTGCCCGGCCTGTCGGGCGTCGAGCTCTGCCGGCGGCTGCGCCAGCGCGGCGAGACCGAGCGGCTGCCGATCATCATGCTGACGGCGCGCGGCGAGGAGAGCGAGCGGGTGCGCGGCCTGTCGGTCGGCGCCGACGACTACGTCGTCAAGCCGTTCTCGACGCCGGAGCTGATCGCGCGGGTGCGGGCCAT
This sequence comes from Aurantimonas sp. HBX-1, assembly GCF_021391535.1. Taxonomy (GTDB): domain Bacteria; phylum Pseudomonadota; class Alphaproteobacteria; order Rhizobiales; family Rhizobiaceae; genus Aurantimonas. The sequence goes on along the minus strand of NZ_CP090066.1, from coordinate 2,947,964 downwards.
GCTGCGAAGAGCCAAGCCGGAGAAGGTCTCCAGCCAGCTCAGCGCCGGCGACATCGACCTCGACCGCGAGACCCACCGGATCCGCCGCGCCGGCCGCGAGGTCAAGCTCGGACCGACGGAGTTCAAGCTACTGGAATTCTTCATGCAGTCGCCGGGCCGGGTGTTCTCCCGCGAGCAGCTGCTCGACGGGGTCTGGGGCCGGGACATCTATGTCGACGAGCGGACGGTGGACGTCCATGTCGGCCGGCTGCGCAAGGCGATCAACCGGGGCCGCCAGCGCGACCCGATCCGCACCGTGCGCGGCGCCGGCTACGCGCTGGACGAGCAGTTCACGGCTGCCAGGCCCGCGGCCGTGAAGACCCGCGATACCGCGGGTTCGGAACCGCGCCTCTAGGCGCGGCGGCCGAGAGGCCGCGCCCTCAGCGGGCGCGGCGGCGGTCGGAGACCGGCTGGAACGCCATCTTGGCGTGGTACTGGCAGTAGGGCGAGGCGTCCTTGGAATTGTTGCCGCAGAAGTGGAAGTCCGGCTTCAGCGGGTCGCCGACCGGCCATTTGCAGGTCCGCTCGTTGAGCTGCACCAGCGTCAGCTTGCGGGCGATCGGCACGACCTCGCCGGACTGGCGCCGCGGCTCTTCCAGGACTTCCAGCTCTTCCTCGTGATCGATCTTCAGCGCCGTCGCGCCCATCGAGCGCGGCATTGCCCGCGGCGCCTGGGCCGCCTGGGCCGCGACAAAGCGGCTCGCCATCATCACCTCAACGGTCTCGACCTCGACCTGGCGGACGGGCTGCGGCTCGGCCGGCGTCTGCAGCGTCGCCGGGGCCTTGGCCCGGGACTCCAGCTTCAGCCGGTGCACCTTGCCGATGACGGCGTTGCGCGTCACGCCGCCCAACCGGTCGGCGATCTGGCTGGCGCTGAAGCCATCGGTCCAAAGTTGTTTCAACAACGCGACGCGTTCATCTGTCCAGCCCATGACAAGCTCCTTGATCGTATGGTTGCCGCGGCCGGAATCCCTCTCCTGCGCGTCACACGGGGGCGCGCAGGCACTCACTACATCTATTCAGGAACCAGGTCCGCCGCACGAAATCTGGTATGTTGACGCCAATTTAGCGCACGCCCTGACTCCGTGACAAGAGTCCCCGGGACCGAACGGATGGCGCAGGCGGCTTTTCCCCAGAACTCTGCCTCCCTCGATGCGGCAGGATGATGGCCGGCGGGAGGCGCCCGCGCCGCCGCGCTGATTGACACTCGTCGGGCTGGGCGTGGTATAGCCACGGTTCCGAACACTCGGAACGTCTCTCGAAGCCTGCCCCAACGGCAGGCTTTGATGTTTCAGGAACTGATCCGCCGAGGATCCGCAACGAAGTCGATCGTGATGGCCGAATTCAAGGACGCGCATTCGCCGCTCTATGACACCTACGCCCGGGCCCCGCTCGCCTTCGAGCGCGGCGAGGGTGTCTGGCTGGTCACCGGCGAGGGCCGACGCTACATGGATTTTGCCGCCGGCATCGCGGTGAATTCGCTCGGCCACGCGCATCCGCATCTCGTCGCGGCGCTGACCGAGCAGGCCGGCAAGCTCTGGCACCTGTCCAATCTCTACGAGATCCCGGGACAGCGGCGCCTTGCCGAACGGCTGACCGAGGCGACCTTCGCCGACCGGGCGTTCTTCACCAATTCCGGCGCCGAGGCGCTGGAATGCGCCATCAAGACGGCGCGGCGCTATCACTATGTCGACGGCGCGCCGGAGCGCTACCGCATCCTCACCTTCGAGGGCGCCTTCCACGGCCGCACCCTGGCGACGATCGCCGCCGGCGGCCAGGCGAAATATCTCGAGGGCTTCGGCCCCAAGGCGCCGGGCTTCGACCAGCTGCCCTTCGGCGACCATGACGCGCTCCGGCAGGCCGCCGCCGAGCCCGACGTCGCCGCGATCCTGATCGAGCCGATCCAGGGCGAGGGCGGCGTCCGCTCGGTGCCGCCGCAGTGCCTGCAGGGCCTGCGCGATCTTTGCGACGAGCACGGCATCCTGCTGATCTACGACGAGGTGCAGACCGGCATCGGCCGCACCGGGCGCTTCTATGCCTACGAGCATTCCGGCGCCGCGCCCGACATCCTCGCGTCCGCCAAGGGCATCGGCGGCGGCTTCCCGATGGGCGTCTGCCTCGCCACCGAGGCGGCGGCGCGCGGCATGACCCCTGGCACGCACGGCAGCACCTATGGCGGCAACCCGCTCGCCATGGCGGTCGGCAACGCCGTGCTCGACGTGGTGCTCGACGAGGCCTTCCTCACCAATGTCCGGGACGCGGCGCTGCTGCTGAAGCAGTCGCTGGCCTCTCTCGCCGACCGCTATCCGGACGTCGTCGGCGAGATCCGCGGCCAGGGCCTGCTTATCGGGGTCAAGGCCAAGGTGCCGAACGTCCAGCTCGTCGCCGCGATGCGCGACGAGGGCCTGCTCGCCGCGCCCGCCGGGGACAACGTCGTGCGGCTGCTGCCGCCGCTGATCGTCACCGCCGACGAGGTGCGCGAGGCGATGGGCCGTATCGAGGCGGCCGTCGCCGCCCTGTCGCTGGCTGGCCAGCGCAAGAGTGCATGAGGCAATCGCGATGAGAAACGGCAGCCCGAGGCATTTCCTCGACATTTCCGCTGTGGCACGCGGCGACCTGCGCGCCATCGTCGACGATGCCGCCTCCCGCAAGGCGCTCGGCCGGGGCGCCGCGCGGCCGCTGGAGGGCCGGACGCTGGCGATGATCTTCGACAAGCCGTCGACCCGTACCCGCGTCTCCTTCGACGTCGCCATGCGCCAGCTCGGCGGCGAGACGCTGATCCTGTCGGGCGCCGAGATGCAGCTGGGGCGCGAGGAGACCATCGCCGACACCGCGAAGGTGCTGTCGCGCTATGTCGACGCGATCATGATCCGCACCACCGCGCATGACCGGCTGACCGAGCTCGCCGAGAACGCCACCGTGCCGGTGATCAACGGCCTGACCGACGACACCCATCCGTGCCAGATCATGGCCGACCTTCTGACCTTCGAGGAAAAGCGCGGGCCCGTGCGCGGCAAGGTCTTCGCCTGGTCCGGCGACGGCAACAACGTGCTCGCCTCGCTGATCGAGGCGTCCGCGCGCTTCGAGTTCACGCTGCGCATCGCGACGCCCCCGGGCTCGGAGCCGGACATGCGCTTCGTAGAGACCGCGCGCGGCGAGGGCGCCGACGTTCTGCTCACCAACGACCCGGTGGAAGCCGTCACCGGCGCCGACTGCGTCGTCACCGACACCTGGGTGTCGATGGGCCGCGAGGACAAGGCGCGCGGCCACAACGTCTTCATGCCGTACCAGGTCAACGAGCGGCTGATGGCGCATGCCAAGTCCGAGGCGCTTTTCATGCACTGCCTGCCCGCCCATCGCGGCGAGGAGGTCACCGATGCGGTGATGGACGGGCCGCAGTCGGTGGTGTTCGACGAGGCCGAGAACCGGCTGCACGCCCAGAAATCCATCCTCGCCTGGTGCTTTGGCGAAGTCTCGTCCGGTGCCGCGCATGGCTGACAGCGATCTCAGCCTCGGCGAGTTCGGCTTCGCCGGCGACGATGCCGTCGTGCCCTTCGCCGTCGAGGCGCTCGACGCCCGCGGCCGCGCCGTCCAGCTCGGGCCGATGCTCGACGACATCCTCAACCGCCACGACTATCCCGAGCCGGTCGCGCGGCTGCTGGCCGAGATGGTGGTGATGACGGTGCTGCTCGGCACGTCGCTGAAGTTTGACGGCAAGTTCATCGCCCAGACCCAGACCGACGGCCCGGTCGACCTGCTCGTCGTCGACTTCACCACGCCGTCCAGCGTCCGGGCCTATGCCCGCTTCGACGAGGCCAAGCTCGCCGCCGCCATCGAGGCCGGTGAGACCTCTTCGGAGGCGCTGCTCGGCGTCGGCGTCATGGCGCTGACCGTCGACCAGGGCGCCTACATGCAGCGCTACCAGGGCATCGTCGAGCTCAACGGCACGACGATCGAGGAAGTGGCGGAGGGCTATTTCCGCCAGTCCGAACAGATCCCGACGGCGATCAAGCTCGCCGTCGCCCGCATCGCCAAGCGCGGCGAGAACGGCGGCTTCGTCGAGAGCTGGCGCGCCGGCGGCCTGATTGCGCAGTTCCTGCCCGACTCCCCGGAGCGCATGCGCATGCCGGACCTGCCGGGCGGCGACGCGCCGGAAGGCGCCGACGACGACGAAAACGTCTTCGAGCCGGACGATGCCTGGCTCGAGGTCCGCGCGCTGGTCGACACGATCGAGGCCTCCGAACTCGCCGATCCCGAGATCGGCGTCGAGCGCCTCTTGTTCCGCCTGTTCCACGAGCGCGGCGTACGGGTCTTCCCGCCGCATCCCGTCGACGACGAGTGTTCCTGCTCGCGCGAGCGCATCAAGGAGGTGCTCTCCAACTTCTCCGCCACCGAGATCACCGACAGCATCGAGGATGGCCGCATCGCGGTCACCTGCGAGTTCTGCGGCGAGGCCTACGAGTTCGATCCGGAAGAGTTCGCGGCGGAGGCGGAGACGACGCCGGGCGAGGATGAGCCGCGCGAGGGGTGAGGCGGGGTCTCTTCCAGGAGAGCCTCTGGGCTCCCGGCTGCGGAGCATTCCCGGCTGACGCCTTGCCGGGACTGCTTCCGGTGGTCGCTCGTCGGCGACCCTTGAAGACTGTGCCGCGTCAGCGGGTAACCGTCGCTGGACCCTATCGCTCCTTCATCCGTTGACGGATGAGATATCGATAGGACACCTCATGCTACGCTCGATCCTGATGGGCCTCGTCGCCGGCCAACGCTCCATGACGCCGCTTGCCGCGCTCGCCGGCGCCGCGCGGCGCGGCACGCTTCCCCACGACAATCCCGAAGCGCGGCTGATGGCGCTGCCCGTGATCGCCGCGGGCGGCGTCGCCATGGCCGCAGCCGAGATGGCGGGCGACAAGATGAAGACCGCCCCTGACCGGACCGTCTTCCTCGGCCTGCTCGCCCGCGTCATCACCAGCGGCTTCGCAGGGGCGGCCCTCGCCCCGTCGAACCGCCGCCTGGCCGGCGCGACACTCGGCATCGGCGCGGCGATCGGCGCGTCGTATCTCGGTCTCGCCGCGCGGAAGTGGGCGATACGCCGCTGGGGCCAGACGCCGACCGGCTTCGCCGAAGACGCGATCGTCTTCGCCGCCGCGACGATGATCGCCAACGCCCGGCCGAAGCGCTTTTGAAGGCGGGTCTGATTGGGCCGCATGGTGCTGGCTGATCCGTTCCCGTTTGGCGGCGCCCGCATCCGGTAAAGCAGCGACGGCGGCACCGGCTTCATGTGAGTTTGACCCGGAACAGTTCCTGGATGAACGGACAGCGGCGGCGATACCGAGTATCTGGGCGGCATTGCACTGCTGGATGCGCGTCGGGCGCGTGGCTCGTGGCGGGACCCGTTGACAATTTTTGCCAATGTCATCAATTCCTCCCTCTGATGGAGGTCCCGATGGCAACCATGAATGTCAGTCTTCCCGCGCCCATGATCGAGTTCGTCGAGGACATGGTGGCGAGCGGAGGATACAGCTCCTCCAGCGAGGTCGTCCGGGAGGCGCTGCGCCTCCTGCAGGATGATCGCGCCATTGCGGAGGAGAGGGCAACGATCCTGCGCCGAGAGGTTGGTGTCGGTCTGGAGCAGGCCCGTGCCGGCCGGTTCTCCCGCCGAAGCGTTGCCGACATCGCCGAGAGCGTTCTGCAAGAGACCGCGCGGCGTTGAGCTTCCGGCTTACCGAGGCCGCGGACGCTGATATCGAGGCAATCCTCAGGGATACGCTCCAGCTGTTCGGACCAATGCAACTGCAGGCGTATTCGACCCTGATCGAACTCGCCCTTGAACGGGTCGGAGCGGACCCGCTAGGCCTCGGTACGGCCGATCGCGACGATATCGGACCCGGCGTCCGTTCGCTCCATATCGACACCGTCGCTACACGTCGCGGTTCGGCGTCGCACAGCCTCTACTTCCTTTCGACCATCGATGGAACGGAACGTGTCGCTGTAGTCCTGCGTGTCCTCCACAATCGCATGGAGCCCCGGAGTCGAGTGGCGTCAGCGATCCCCGATCAGGCACCATGAATTCCGTCCCGAGGAGCGACGGGAAAAGCCCTTTCGGGTACTTTGCCGCCCCCCATCACCGCCCCACCCGGTTCTCCCGCCAGATCGTGAACACGCCGCTGGCGACGATCACCGCGGCGCCGACGAAGACCGGGGCATCTGGCAGCTCGTTCCAGAACAGCCAGCCGATAACCGTCGCGCAGACCAGTGCCGTGTAGTCGAGCGGCGCGACGACGACGGCGGGCGCCAGCCGGAAGGCCTGGGTCATCAGCGTCATCCCCGCCGTCCCGAACAGCGCAATCGCCGCGAAGAGCCAGTAGTCGGCCGGCTGCACCGGCACCCAGACGAAGGGCACGACGAGCGAGCTCAGCAGCGCCCCGGCGCCGGTCAGATAGAGCAGCAGCGTCCAGACGCTCTCGCGCCGGTCCACCCAGCGGGCGCTGATCATCAGCAGCGCGTAGAACAGCGCCGTCCCGACTGGCAGAAGCGAGGCCGGCTGGAAGGCGGCGGCGCCGGGTCGCACGGCGATCAGCACGCCGGTAAAGCCGGCCAGCAGCGCCAGCCAGCGCCGCCAGCCGACATGTTCACGCAGGAACAGCGCCGAGATCGCCGTGATGAACAGCGGCGCCACGAAGACCAGCGCCGTCGCCTCGGCGAGCGCCAGATATTTCAGGCTGGAGAAGAACAGGAAGGCGGCAGAGATCCAGAGCAGCCCGCGCATGAGATGCGTCACCGGCCGATGCGAGCGCAGCGCCGCCGTCCCGCCCATGCGAACGGCGATCAGCACGGCGAAGGGCAGCGCGACCAAATTGCGCAGGAACAGGATCTGCAGCGGCGAATAGGTCGCGGTCAGCGCCTTGGCGAGGGCGTCGTTGACGCTGAGGCACGCGACCCCGACGCACATCATCGCCATGCCCGCCAGGGATGCGCGTCTCAGTTCAAGGGTTGCCTGCATGCTGCACTCGCCGTTTCGGCGCGACTCCTAGCAGGTTGCGGGCGATTGTCATGGGGGCGGGGAGTGGTGTCGCCGGTTATGCCCGGCTGGCCTCGGGCGGCGGCGAGTGAGACCGCAGGCGAACTGCTCTGCCCGCCTCGCCCGACAGCCTGCGCCTAGTTCAGCACCCGCGAGCGAACCGGCAGGTCCAGCGAGAAGGCCGGGATCTCCACCTCGAAGAACGAGCCGTCGGCGGCCTGCATGCGGTAGTGGCCGCGCATGAAGCCGGACGGCGTCGTCAGCGGGCAGCCGGAGGTGTAGGTGTAGCTGTCGCCGGGCGAGAGCGTCGGCTGCTCGCCGACGACGCCGGGGCCGCTGACCTCCTCGACATGGCCGTTGGCGTCGGTGATGTGCCAGTAACGTGACCGCAGCTGCACCACGTCCGGGCTGCCATTGGCGATCTCCACGGTGTACGCCCAGACCCAGCGCCCGTCCTCGGGAGCCGACTGGTCGTCGAGATAGCTCGGGGTCACGCTGACGGTGATCGCCCTGGTCGTCGCCGTGTACATGAGGATGCCCTGACCGCCTTGCGCGCCGCTTCGGCCTATCTTATCGCGGCGCACGCGGGCCGGGTCAACGGGCGGCGAACGCGCAGCGGAGATGGCTTTGCTCGACGGGGTGCTGAAGAAGCGGATCGATCCGCCGATCGCCTTCCTGGCCGCGATGCTTTGCCGGCAGGGGATCGGCGCCGACGCGGTGACGGCGGCAGGCCTCGTCCTCGGCCTCGCCGCAGCATTCGCCATCGCCTTCGGGCAGCTCTGGCTCGGCCTGGTCCTGATTCTCCTCTCGCGCCTCGCCGACGGGCTCGACGGCGCGGTTGCCCGGCTGACGCGCCTGACGGATCGCGGCGGCTATCTCGACATCGTCTTCGACTACATCTTCTACGGCGCCATCCCGCTCGCCTTCGCAATCCTCGATCCGGCCGCCAACGCGCTCGCCGCCGCTGTGCTCCTGACGAGCTTCTACGCCAATGGCGCGAGCTTCCTCGCCTTTGCGGTGATGGCCGAGAAGCGCGGGCTGTCCACCCGGCAGCGGGGGGAGAAGTCGCTCTATTTCTCGACCGGCCTCGCCGAGGCGACGGAGACCATCGCCACCTTCGTGCTGTTCTGCCTGTTGCCGGCCCATTTCGCCGTCATCGCCTACGTGTTCGCGGCGATGACGGCGTGGACCTGCGTGTCGCGGATCAGGCTGAGCCTGCAACTGTTCGGCTGACTCAGACGGCCGCCAGCGCCGCGTCGATGTCCTCGATCAGATCCTCGACGTCCTCGATGCCGACCGACAGCCGCAGCAGCCCGTCGGAGATGCCGAGTTCGGCGCGGGCCTCCGGCGCGAGGTTCTTGTGCGTCGTCGTCGCCGGATGGGTGATCAGGCTCTTGGCGTCGCCGAGATTGTTGGAGATCAGGATGATCCGGAGCGCGTTGGAGAAGGCGAAGGCCGCCTTCTTGCCGCCCTTGAGCTCGAAGGCGAGCAGCGTCGAGCCGCCGGTCATCTGTTTGGCGATGATCGCCGCATCCGGATGGTCGGCCCGGCCGGGATAGAGCACCTTGGCGACTTCCGGCCGGTCGGCGAGGAAGTCGGCGATCTTGCCGGCGCTCGTCGTCTGGTGCGCCACCCGCAGCGGCAGCGTCTCAAGCCCCTTCAGCAGCGTCCAGGCATTGAACGGCGACAGCGACGGGCCGGTGTGGCGGAAATAGTCGTGCAGGTTCTCGTCGATCCAGTCCTTGGAGGAGAGGATCACGCCGCCAAGGCAGCGGCCCTGGCCGTCGATGTGCTTGGTCGCCGAATACACCACCACGTCGGCGCCGAGCTCGAGCGGGCGCTGCTGCATCGGCGTCGCGAAGACGTTATCGACGACGAGCCGGGCGCCGGCGGCATGGGCGATCTCGGCCACCGCCGGGATGTCGATCACCTCAAGCGTCGGGTTGGTCGGCGTCTCCATGAAGAACACCTTGGTCTCCGGCCGCACCGCCGCCTGCCAGGCGTCGAGGCTGCGGCCGTCGACCAGCGTGCAGGCGACGCCGCAGCGCGCCATCACCGTCTCGACGACGTAGCGGCAGGAGCCGAACAGCGCCCGGGCCGCGACGATGTGGTCGCCGGCCTTCAGCTGGCACTGGATCGCCGCGGCGACGGCGGCCATGCCGGAGGCGGTGGCGCGCGCGTCCTCGGCGCCTTCCAGCGCCATCATCCGCTCCTCGAACATCCGCGTCGTCGGGTTGGCGTAGCGGCTGTAGATGAAGCCGGGCTCCTCGCCCTTGAACCGGGCCTCGGCGGCCTCGGCGCTGTCGTAGACGAAGCCCTGGGTGAGGAAGAGCGCTTCGGAGGTCTCGCCGAAGCCCGACCGCATCGTGCCGCCGTGGACCATCGCCGTCGCCGGCCGCCAGTTGCGGACCGTATCCGTCTTCTTCAGCATCGCTTCGTCTCCGAACAAAAATAAACCGGCTGCCGCGTCGCCGCGAAGCCGGTTGGTCGAAGGCACGAAGGCCCTATCGTCAAACGGCCCTTTAGCGACTTGTTTTACGTGGCTGCAAGCCGGCCGGCCAAATCACCACTCGAGGGCCTTGCAAATAGACCCGATGCCGTTACGCGTCAATCGCGGCGCGCTGAGCGCCGGGACGCTGAGGGGGATGCAATCGATGCAGGGCGGAATTCTGCCGGACCGCGAGATCGCGGCGCTGTTCGAGACGGGCGCCATTGCTGCGCCGGTGGCGCGCGACGGCGACCAGATCCAGCCGGCGAGCCTCGACCTGCGGCTCGGGGCCAACGCCTACCGGGTGCGGGCGAGCTTCCTGCCGGGCGCCGGGCAGACGGTCGCCGGCAAGCTCGAGCGCTTCTCGCTGCACGAATTCAGCCTCACCGAAGGCGCGGTGCTGGAGACCGGCTGCGTCTATGTCGTGGAACTCCTGGAAGCCCTGAAGCTGCCGGCCGACGTGCGCGCCACGGCCAATCCCAAATCCTCCACCGGCCGGCTCGACATCTTCACCCGCGTCCTCACCGACGGCGCGCACGAGTTCGACAAGCTGCCGGCGGGCTACGAGGGCCCGCTCTATGTCGAGATCTCGCCGCGCACCTTCCCGATCCTGGTGCGCCAGGGCTCGCGCCTGTCGCAGATCCGCTTCCGCACTGGTGAGCCGCTGCTCGGCGAGGCGGAACTTGCGGCGCTGCACGCCACCGACCGGCTCACCTCGGCGCCCGGCGCCAACATTTCCGGCGGCGGCATCGCGCTGTCGATCGATCTGTCGGGCGACCCCGCCGGCGGCAGCGATGCGCTGGTCGGCTATCGCGGCAAGCGTCACACCGGCGTCGTCGACGTCGATCGGCGCGGCGCCTACCGGCTGCGGGACTTCTGGGAGCCGATCCATCGCAGCCAGGGGGGCGAGCTGATCCTCGACCCGGACGAGTTCTACATCCTCGTCTCGAAGGAATCGGTGCACGTGCCGCCGGCCTTCGCCGCCGAGATGACGCCGTACGATCCGCTGGTCGGCGAATTCCGCGTCCACTACGCCGGCTTCTTCGATCCGGGATTCGGCCATTCCGCCGCCGGCGGCACCGGCAGCCGCGCGGTGCTCGAGGTCCGCAGCCACGACGTGCCGTTCATCCTGGAAGACGGCCAGATCGTCGGCCGGCTGGTCTACGAGCACATGCAGGCGCTGCCCGACCTGCTCTACGGCATCGACCTCAAGTCGAACTACCAGGCGCAGGGCCTGAAGCTGTCGAAGCACTTCGTCTGAGGGCTGGCGAATAAACCGCTGCCGGGCGCCTCGCAGCTATGGAAGGGCAGGGGCGTCTCGCCTATGTTCCGTGACGGCGGGCTGGCCGGTGCGACAGGAGTGACATTTGCTCGGGGCCTTAGTCTTCCCCAGGGAGCTGTCCCTGCCTTGGCTCGTGGGCCGGGGCACACGGCGCCCACCTACTCTGTAGGTTCCCGGGATCGACTTCTCCATCGGCCGGGTGGCTCGCCGCTTCTCTTCCCTTTCGCCGCGAAATCGGACAGGTCTCCGTCAGGAGGCGATGCCGATGCGTGACGACATATCCGGACTGAAGGCCGAACTGCGCGCCGCAGCGCTGGCCCGGCGCGACGCCATGCCGACCGAGGCACGGATCGAGGCCTCGCTCGCCGTCGCCGATCACGTCGCCGCCCTGGTCGACATCACGCCCGGCATGGCCGTGTCCGGCTTCCTGCCGATCCGCTCCGAAATCGATATCCGCCCGCTGATGATGACGCTCGCCGACCGCGGCGCGCGTCTCTGCGTCCCGGCGATCGCCGACGGCAGGCTGCAGTTCCGCCAGCTGCTGCGCGGCGCGCCGCTCGAGCCGCAGGGCTTTGGAACCTATGCGCCCGGCCCGGACGCTGTGGTCCTCGATCCCGACCTGATGCTGGTGCCGCTGGCGGCCTTCGACCGGGGCGGCGGCCGGGTCGGCTACGGTCGCGGCTACTACGACGGCGCCATCGCGGCGCTGCGCGACAAGGGGCGGGTTCCCCGTCTCGTCGGCATCGCCTTCGCGGTGCAGGAGGTGGATCGCGTGCCGATGGAGACGCACGACATCCACATGGACGTCGTGGTCACCGAGGCGGGCATCGCCGCCGGGCGGGCGGTCGCCCGCCAGGGCGCTTCAGGCTAGCCGCGACGCTTGACTTTGGTGCCGAGGATCATCGCCCAGTAGGGCTGGCCGTTACGGCCGGTCGCGGCGGCAAAGCCGATCTCCGTGACGTCCGGCTTCAACAGATTGCGGCGATGCCCGGCCGAATTCTCCCAGCCCCTGATCACCGCCGCGGTGGAGGGATAGTTCCAGCCGATATTCTCCGCCACGCTGCCGTAGTCGTAGCCATAGGCCTTGACCCGAGCCGGCAGGGCCCCCTCGACCGAGTGGCTGAGCTTGCCGCGGGCGGCCATGGCGCGCGCCTGCCGCGTCGCCGCCTCGTCGAGCACCGAACTGTAGCGCAGCGCCGGCAGGCCGTGCGTCGAGCGGAATGCGTTGACGCGGGCGAGCCCGGCGCTGCGGTCGACGGAAATCGCACGCGTGTCGGCGACGTCGATCGAGCCGGGGGTCGCCGTGCAGCCGGTGACGAAGAGCACGGCGGCGAGCGCGGCCACGCGCAGGGCGCCGAGACGGGTGACGGGGGTGGTTTTCATGGCCTGTGTCCTCGTGCGATACCCGGCTTCCGCAAGGCAGGGTTTCTGTTCACCGATGCTGCGTCGGGGCAAGGGCCCCGGAGGCTTACCGAAAGTCCGACATGACCGAACTCTCTTTGCGCGCAGCTCCCGTCGCCATCCTGTCCGCGAATGTCTCAACGCATTGCGAAGAAGATCGCGACATTGCGCCTCGTGCGCGAGGACAAGACTTTGGGATGGACCGGCGGGATCGCCGGCCTCGCGCAGCGTCAGCCGCGCGCCGAACCCCTGTGGACGAGCATTCGGGCAGCTTGTTGCCGGTTTCGCGGCAGACCCGTGGCCGGAACCCGTCCATAAGCCGGCCAACGACTTTGTTGCCGCTGCGGCGGGGGGCGAACTGATGCGGTTCCTGTTTCTCGGCGACATGGTCGGCCGCACCGGGCGCACGGCGGTCTTCGAGCAGCTGCCGGGCCTGGTCTCCGACTGGCGGCTCGATTTCGTCGTGGTGAACGGCGAGAACGCCGCCGGCGGCTTCGGCATCACCGAGGACATCTTCAACGCCACGCTGGCGGCGGGCGCCGACGTCGTCACCACCGGCAACCACGTCTGGGACCAGCGCGAGGCGCTGAGCTTCGCGCCGCGCGAGCCGCGCTTCCTGCGCCCGGTCAACTACCCCAGGGGCGCGCCCGGCAACGGCTCGGGCCTGTTCGAGGCGCGGAACGGCGCACGCGTGCTGGTCGCCAACATCATGGGCCGGGTGTTCATGTCGCCCGACCTCGACGATCCCTTCGCCGCCGCCGAGCATCTCGTCTCGACCTGTCCGCTGGGCGAGCAGGTGGACGCGATCGTCTTCGACTTCCACGCCGAGGCGACCAGCGAGAAGCAGTGTTTCGCGCATTTCCTCGACGGACGGGTCAGCCTCGTCGTCGGCACCCACACCCATGTGCCGACCGCCGACCACCAGATCCTCGTCGGCGGCACCGCCTACCAGTCGGATGCCGGCATGTGCGGCGACTACGATTCCTCGCTCGGCATGGAGAAGGAGGAGCCGATCCACCGCTTCGTCACCAAGCTGCCGCGCGGCCGCTACGAGGCGGCGCAGGGGCCGGCGACGCTCTGTGGCCTCGCCGTCGAGATCTCCGACCGCACCGGGCTGGCGGAAAAGGTCTCGCCGGTGCGCATCGGCCCGCGCCTGACGGAAGTCGTGCCGGATTTCTGGTAGCGCCACTGGTACGGTGCAGGTGGCTGCCCCATCTTGCACCGGCCGGCGAAGCTGTCGCACGCGGGCATACCTCTCGCGTGACCGGAGCCTGCCGTGGCCGATATGTTCGACTTCCTTGCCGATCCCACTGCCTATGTCGCCCTGGCGACGCTGGTGGTCATGGAGATCGTCCTCGGCATCGACAATCTCATCTTCATCTCGATCCTGTCGAACAAGCTCCCCGAGGCGCAGCGCCAGAAGGCCCGCCGTCTCGGCATCGGCCTCGCCCTGATCCTGCGGCTCGGCCTCCTGTCGACCGTCGCCTTCATCGTGCAGCTGACCGAACCGCTGTTCGAGGCCTTCGGCCACGGTTTCTCCTGGCGCGACATCATCCTGATCGCCGGCGGCCTGTTCCTCGTCTGGAAGGCGACCCGGGAGATCCACCACTCCGTCGACCCGGTCGACCACAAGGACACGATGGTCGGAAACGCCGTCTCGATCACCTTCGGCGCGGCCATCGTCCAGATCCTGCTGCTTGACCTGGTGTTCTCGGTGGACTCCATCATCACGGCCGTCGGCATGACCGACGAGATCGGCATCATGGTCATCGCGGTCGTCGCCGCGGTGCTGGTGATGCTGCTGGCGGCCGATCCGCTGGCACGCTTCATCGAGGCGAACCCGACCATCGTAATGCTGGCGCTCGGGTTCCTGCTGATGATCGGCACGACGCTTATCGCCGACGGCTTCGGCTTCCATGTGCCGAAGGGCTACATCTATGCGGCGATGGCCTTCTCGGCGCTGGTCGAGTTCCTCAACATCCTGGCGCGGCGCAAGCGCCACAAGGACACGGGCCATTCGGGCGGCGGATCGGCCGCGACCGTCCCGGCCCAGCCGCACGGCGGCCCGCCCACGATCGGCTGAAACGTAGGGCGCGGTCCGGCGCCCCGCCCCATCCGCCTAGACGCCGGCGAGCACGATCACCGTCGGCGTCCGCGGCAGGGTGCGGACCGAGACGGTGAAGCTCGGCTCGTCGCGCCTCTCCACCGCGAAGTCGGGCAGTCGGGCGAGGAAGCGCTCGATCGGGCCGCTGAAGCGGTGCATCGGCAGGACGATCGACGAGCGCAGCCGCTCGGTGATCTCGCCGATCCCCTCCTGGCTCATCGTGAGGCCGCCATCCACCGGCACCATGACGATGTCGAGCCGGCCGATCTGGGCGAAGTCGGCATCCGTCAGCCGGTGGTGCAAATGGCCGAGATGGCCGATGCACAGGCCCGCGACCTCGAAGATGAAGATCGAATTGCCGTCCGGCTCCATGCCGCCGTAGCTGCGGATGTCCGTCGGCACGTTGCGCACATACATGTCGTCGACGGTAAGGGCATGGCGCGCCGGACCGCCTTCCGGGTTCCAGCCCCGCAGCACGTGCGGGATGCCGGGGTCGGGGAAGGGGGTGTTGTGCGAGGAATGCGCCTTGTTCATCGTCACGATGTCCGGCGTCGTCTCGCCCGCATAGCCGGCGAAGTCCGTCGCGACGACCACGCCGCCGGGGCTCTCGATGCGGTAGGTGGCGTGGGTGACGTAGGTGATCGTCACGTCCTCGCCGATCTGGGCGAGCCGCGTCGGTCCCCCCATCGACACGAAGGTGGCGCGCGGCACCGCTTCGGCGACCGCATGGCAGGTGCTCGGCACCATCTGCGCAAGCGCAGTCCCGGGGGCGAGGGCGAGGCCGGCGAGCAGGATGGCAAGGGCGAGACGTTTCATCGGCGGGCTCCCTGCAACGTTCGGCACCGGCGCGTCACAGGTCGACCCCCGGCGGGCGCGGGCTGCGTGCCGGCTCCGGCACGATCATCGAACGCTCCTTGAGGAAGGGATGGATCGCGACGGCGGCGCGTAGCTGGTTCTGTGCGAGGCCGAAGCGGCCCTGACGCATCAGGATGATGGCGCGGCCGGACATCGCCGCGAAGTGCCTTGGCTCCAGCTGGATGGCCTGATCAACGTCGGCGAGCGCCCCGTCGAAATCGTCCTGCAGGAAGCGCACGAATCCGCGCTGGTTCCAGGCTTCGGCGTAAGTCGGCGCGGCGGCGATCGCCTCGTCCAGCAGACTGCGGGCGCCGGCGAAGTCGTAGCTCTCCCGCCGTTCCATCGCGCGCTCGAGAAGCTGCCGGGTCGCAAGGTCCGGGGCCGCCGCCATCCAGTGGCGCCAGATGGCGGACTCGGCGGCGCGGCCCTCCGCCTCCGTACGGGCGTCCTTCAGCGTGGCGAAGAGGCGGGCTTCGGTCGGATGGCTGTCCTGCAGGGAATGGGGCTGGGGCCCGGCGCCCGGCTCCACCGTCTCCGCCGAAGCGGGCAGCGCCGCGAGAACGACGCCTGTCCAAAGGGCGGATCGGAACAGCGCAGCGCGATATCGCATGGTCGCATCTCCTGACCATCGGCGCGGACGCGGGGGCACGCCGGCCGCTCACGGCAAGAGGCTACCGTTCCGGCAGGAGAAGCAAAATCACCATGGCGTCATCGCGTCCCGCTGGTTTGGCCGTTCACTCGCTCCGATGGGTGGCCCCCGCTGCGACCATCGCCTGCCAGCGGGCGATCAGGGCGGCGAAGCGGTCTTCCGGCGCGTGGGGATAGGCGAGCTCGTCCGCGCCGATCCGCACGAAGGCCTGTTTCGACGCCGTCCAGATATGCCCGGCCGGAACCAGCCACGACGTGTCGTCCAGCGTGCCCGCCTTGATGTTGACGCGGGACGGGTCGCCCTCGGAGCGGTGCTGGATGCGCACGCCGCATTCCGGGCAGAAGTCCCCGAGCCGCACCGTGCCGCTGTCCGAGAGGCGCCGGGTGGTCGCCATCGTACCGGTGATCGTCACCAATGCCGGATCAACCCGCAGCGACTCGCCGAAGGCGCTCGACGTCTGGGTCTGGCACTCGGTGCAGTGGCAGAGATAGAAGACCGATGGCGGCGCCGCGATCGTGTAGCGCACGCCGCCGCACTGGCAGCCGCCGGTCAGCGGCAGGGCCGGCAGCGTCACCGGTTCGATCCGGTGGTTCGTGGTCGGGTCGCTCATGTCGGGTCTCTCATGCATCGGGCCGTTCTGGACGTTTCGCCTGTCCTTTACTATGACGGGCACCATCACGCTTAGACAGACGGGTTCGCCATGGCCGGCCATTCACAGTTCAAGAACATCATGCATCGCAAGGGCCGCCAGGATGCGGTCCGCTCGAAGCTGTTCTCCAAGCTCGCGCGCGAGATCACCGTGGCGGCGAAGTCCGGTCTGCCCGACCCCGACATGAACCCGCGCCTGCGCCTGGCCATCAACAACGCCAAGGCGCAGTCGATGCCGAAGGACAACATCGAGCGGGCGGTCAAGAAGGCCGCCGGCGGCGATGCCGAAACCTACGAGGAGATCCGCTACGAGGGCTACGGGCCGGGCGGGGTCGCGGTGATCGTCGAGGCGCTGACCGACAACCGCAACCGCACCGCCTCCAACGTCCGCTCCTATTTCACCAAGTCGGGCGGCGCGATGGGCGAGACCGGCTCGGTCGCCTTCATGTTCGACAAGGTCGGCGAGATCGTCTACCCGGCCGCCGCCGGCAGCGTCGACAAGGTCATGGAAGCCGCCATCGAGGCCGGCGCCGACGATGTCATCTCCGACGAGAATGGCCACACGATCATCACCGCCTTCGAGGATCTGAACGAGGTCTCCGGCGCGCTGGAGAAGTCGCTGGGCGAGGCGGAGAGCGTGCGCACCATCT